>CAWHQP010000007.1:0-695000 GCA_963831535.1 uncultured Acidimicrobiaceae bacterium
CCCGAACGGTGCCGGTGTTCCCCCCAGGTTGTGGTACGTGGCGTGGAAGTGGCAGTTGACCATGCCGGGCATCACGGTCCAGCCCGAACAATCGACGACCCGGTCGTCGGTAGCAACCCGGGGACCGGGCCGGTCCCCACCGCGGCGATCCGTTCACCGTCTATGAGCACATGAGCGTGATGCAGCACGCTTCGATCACCGTCGATCACCGTGGCGTCGGTGAGGGCGAGACGGTTCACGGTTCAATCACCACCTTGATTGCTCCCGACCTGGGGTCTGACGCTATCCGGAAGGCCTCGGCCGCCTCACCCAGGGGGAACCGGTGGGTGATCACGGTCCGGGGCAGTTCGGGCATGGCGTCGAGCATCCGCACCGCCTCGTCGAACTCCGAGACCCCGTGGTGGTGGCCATAGGTGAATCCTGGGACGAGCGAGACCTCCTTCATCAGGAGGGACATGCCGATGGCTACCGGCTCCCAGAAACTGGCGAGCACCCCGATGGTCCCTCCCGGGCGTACCCGACGTGTGGCCTCGTCCAACGAGGTCTGGGTTCCGGCCGCGTCCACGACGACGTCGTAGTCGGTCCCGACGGACCCGCCGGCTCCGAGGCGCTCGGCGGCGGCCCGGCGTTCGGGTCTGTTGGCCCTCCCGTCCACCGAGGCACCCAGCATCGTGGCCACCGCCACGGCGCACAGACCGATGGGCCCACCCCCGATCACCAGCACCCGGGCACCGGCGACGACGCCGGCCCGGTTGGCACCGTGCAGGGCTACGGCGAGGGGCTCGACCAGGCAGGCCACGTCCAGATCCAGGGTCGGCGGCAGGGGCACGGCGCACGTCGGATCGATCCACACCTGATCGGCCAGACCCCCGTCGAGGGTGGTCCCGTACATCGCATCGAGGACGGCCGTGCACTGCTGAGGCTGGCCTGCCTGGCAACGCGGGCATCGCCCGCAGCGGACGGCGGGGAGCACGGCCACCGGGGTGCCGTCGTCGAGTCGGCCGCAGAACTCGTGTCCGAGGGTCACCGGCGACGGGCCGAACGACACCATGTGGAGGTCGGAGCCACAGATCCCCGACGTGACTACCGACACCAGGACACCGGTGGTCGGGGCTTCCGGCGTCTCGACCACACGGATCCCTTCGGCCGTGTTCCTCACGCCCCGCATCCGGCTAGGTACCCGCGTCCGACCGGTACGCCCGCATGCACGGAAATCCGTCGGCTGGGCATCCGGTGACCGCCTTCTGGTGAGGGGCCAGGTTCCCGTACCCAGCCGCACCGCTCCGTTCCCCATGGGTGCGTGGGCCGCCCCCGGCCGGCTCGCCTGAGTCCCTGCGTCTACTCACGGCCTGAAAGCTAACAGTCAACCGGCCGATTGCGTAGGGGATCGCGGCCGGGCCCGGGCTGGGGTCCGCGGTATTCCCGGTCGAGTGCGGTCCAGGCGGGACGGGTGCAGCCCCCTCTACGTCTCCGGCGATCCGCTCCGGCCGATCGTCCCTCGGAGCGAAGACCACCAGCCGGTGGGCGGTGGGCGGAACAACCGGGGTGCATCGGCTGTTGGATGTCATGAGCGAGAGGAGTGCACGATGGTGACAGAGTTGCGTAAGCCCCTGTATACGGCGGAGGCGACGGCGGTCGGCGGTCGGGACGGGCATGTCCGGAGTTCCGACGGCGCCCTGGATACGGATGTGCGACCACCGGTGGAGATGGGTGGACCCGGGGGCGCCACCAACCCCGAGGAGCTTTTCGCCGCCGGTTACGCCGCTTGCTTCCAGAGCGCGATGGGTGTTGTGGCACGGAGACAGCAGGTGAGTGTCGAGGGATCGACTGTGACCGGCAAGGTGACCATCGGCACCGTCGACGGCGGGGGTTTCGGTCTGGCCGTGCAGCTCGAAGTACACATTCCCGACGTCGATGACGCCACCGTCGAGTCCGTGATCGAAGCGGCGCATCAGGTATGTCCCTACAGCAACGCCACCCGAGGAAACATCGCCGTCACCCTGGTGGCCGTGTGAGCTCTCGTGCGAGGTGGGGGCACAGCAGGTCCATCCACGTTGAGCACCGCGCCCAGGAAGACGCGGGGGCGGACGGTGGGGCCGGCCCGGACAGCGATCTGGAGTTGCTGCCGGAACGTTCGTTGAAGGCGGGCTGGGCTAGCTTCGTCGATCGCTGAGGACGGCGAACGTGGTGGAGATCAGGCCGACCAAGTTGTCGATCTCCTGCTCGATGACCTTCAGGTTCGGTCCGTTCGGATTCGCGGACTCGAGCTCGAAGAGGCGGGCCAGGACCCGGGTGGAGCGGAGTGTGCCCCGCAGCCGGTCATCGACCTCAACGAGCGGGCACTGGTTCTCGGCCATCCACAGGCGTGCGTCCCGAGCGGATGAGCCGAGTTGATCACTGGCCGAGAGCAGAGCCGACGGTCCGTTGGTGGCTGACTGCTCCGCCAGCGACAAGGTGGCCAACATTCGCTGAAATATCGGGGAAACCTCGGCTTGCCACAGGTCGATATCCTCGAATCGGGTCACCTGATCCGCTTCCCTTCGGTCAAGCCCCCAAAAGAAGCTAGGTCGTATTGACGCTGCCGTCTAGAGGAGATTTGCAACTTACGGTAGCGACGAGCGGTGAGCGCGGGCGCGTGCTGCCCGCACAAGGACCGCCCACCCCGGCCCGGTATCAACGGACCTCCCGCGGTGAAATCCCAGCGTGAGGGCCATCTCCGCCTCTGGAGAACCACCGTCGTGCTCCGTGGGGTGCTGTACAACGGAGCCGAGTCAGCGCCGACGGAACAGGTGGGACTCGCGGCCACCCGTCGGGGGACCCGGCACGGTCTGACGGCCGACATCGTCGCTGGCTAGCCTGGCTCCGTGTTCGTATTCGTCCACGGAGTACCCGAGACCGGAGACCTGTGGACGAGGATCCGGCCGCTCATGGAAGGTGAGTCGGTGGCCCTCTCGTTGCCGGGGTTCGGGTGCGAGCGGCCTGAGGGATTCGGCGCTACCAAAGACGACTACGTGGCCTGGTTGGTCGGCGAACTCGACCGGATGGACGGACCCGTCGACCTTGTGGGCCACGACTGGGGTGCCGGGCTCACCTACCGCGTGGCCACGGCCTACGGCGATCGGATCCACGCCTGGGCGGCTGATGTGGCCAATGTCATGCATCCCGACTACGAGTGGCACGACTTCGCCAAGATCTGGCAGACGCCGGACGTGGGCGAGCGGTTCTTCCACGACCAGTTGGCCTCCCCGCCGGAAGATCAGGCCAAGGTCTTCGAGCTCCTCGGGGTGCCGCCGGACGATGCCCGGGAGCTGGCGACGTGGGCCGACGAGACCATGGGCGCGTGCATCCTCGACCTCTATCGATCCGCCATGCCCAACCCCTTCACCGATTGGGGCGAAGCCTGGGGGCCGACCGCGGCACCGGGTCTCGTGCTCAGTCCGACCGACGACCCCTTCGGTGATGACCTACAGTCCCGTGAGGTGGCCGCCATGCTCGGTGCCAGTCACGAGCTCATTCCCGAGGCGGGTCACTGGTGGCCCTTCGAGGCACCCGAGCGTGCCGCGACCCTGCTCCGGACGTTCTTCAGCTCGATCGACTGAGCGTGTCTGCAGCGGCGCGGGACCGTGGGGGAGGCCGTGAGCGGCGAGGTGGATAGCGTGGATCGCATGCCGTCGGACGATCCGCCCCGCACCACTTGGAGGAACTATCTCGGCCCGGTGATTCTCACCTCACGTCGACGGCGCTGGAACGGAATCCTGCTGATGGCGTGGATCGCGGCGGCCGTGTTCGCCGCGACCACAGACCGATTCGAGATCCTCTGGGTCCCGATCGTCGGAATCGCGACGTCCTCCTTGCTCCTCCTCCGGGACCGGGCCGGCCGTGGCCGATCCCTCTAACGGGCGCAGCCACATAACTCGCCGGCCCGCGGTTCGGTCAGACCGACGCCGTCGGGGGGTCTGACGGACGCCCGACCGGTCCGGGTCAGGTCGGCTGACGGTCGCCTTCCCATCCCGCGCGTCGGGGCGCCGGACTCAGGCGGAGGAATGACGAATCAGGCGGGGAACTGGTGGATGCTCAGCTGGACCCGACGCATCTGGGACCTCAGGGTAAGACCTCGGAGCGTGTAGTAGTCGATGGCCAGGTAGGCCATGACGGCGTGGTCGAAGTCCGGGCTAGCCTCGGCCCGGTCGAGGGCCCAGTCGATGAACTGCTCGGCGGTAGCGCCGAGTGCGACCGCCGCCTCGGGCACGGAGTGACCACGCTCGGTCATGGCCAGGGTCAGTGCCTCGCCGAGCGTTTGGAGCCGCTCCGGCGTGGGTCCGGTGACGCGTGGCCGATACGACCACGGACCCGCGGCCGGGGCGACGTAGCCGTCCACATGATGACGTGCCCATTCCTCGTAGGGAGGCTCTCGAGTAGCCGTGCGCGGCGGGGCGGCCACGCCGGACTCCCACCAGATCATCCTCTTTCGACGTTTCATCACTACCCCTCGTGACCCCTCGTGACTGCGGCGTGACCGGGCAGGCCCTACTCCACGCCGGACGCCACGCCAGGAGCCGGCAACTCCCTGCTCCTGAGCGAGCTCGTCGCCAGTCATCTCAGGCAGAGATGGGGGACGGTGTCAACGTCGACCCGGGTCCACTGCTCCTATTCCGCACTGATGGTGACCAGGACCTCACTAGGGGTGCAAAAACTGGCCCCAGCGGGTGCCCTCTCGCCCGCTGCGCCATCTCCCCACCGGCCGTTCCCACCGGGGCATCGCCGGCGGGACGACGGCAGATAGGGTGGCCGGAGATGGGGTGGGCCGCCGTGAGGTGATCGATCCAGTGGGTGGCGTGGCGCCGCAGCGTCCGTTCCGAGGACAGCGGAGCGACCCCAACCAGCTACCAGGGAGTGCAGATCATGGACGGGTATGTACTGACGGTCGAACGGTTGATCCGGGCCACGCCTGACGTCATCTTCGACGTTCTGGCCGACCCGGCCAGGCACTCGGGCATCGATGGCTCGGGAATGCTGCAGGGTGCCCACGAGACGGGCTCGGAGCGCCTGGCTCTCGGCGCGACATTCGGCATGGCGATGAAGCTGGGCATCCACTACTCGACGGTGAGCACGGTCGTCGAGTTCGAGGAGAACCGCCTCATCGCCTGGAAGACCGGCCCCCAGGGCCGGTGGGAGCGATTCGTGGCCGGCCGCGTCTGGCGCTACGAGCTGGAGCCACGGGGTGAAGCCACCCACGTGGCGGAGAGTTGGGACATCACGACCGACCATCAACGGTCGCTGTTGAAACTCGGTGACATCTGGTCAGGGAAGACCCGACGGGACATGGAGCTGACCCTCGCCCGCCTTGACACCTTGGTAACGACACCGTCGGACACCTCGGCGGCGGCGGAGGGCACAGCCTGACCGCCAGCCACGGGTCCGATACGTTCCTGATGGTTCCGAGCAGAGGCGGCGATCTGCAAGCGGGCGGCCCGAAGCAATCGGGTTGCCGGAATCCGCTCGTGGGCCGCCGAAGCGAGACCCGAGGGGACCGACGTGCTCTCCGAGCCGGGGGACCGGGGTGTCGGTTACAGTCATCCCCGTGGAGCTGGTCGACCTCCCGGAATTCGGTCCTGACCACTATGCGCAGATCGTCGACGGCGAGCCCGACCCCTATGGGACGGATCACCTGGCCGTCGAGTGGGGCCCGAAGACCGACCATGTCGGCCTCATGGCCGGCGGCCGCCTGATCGGCCATGCCGGCTGGGTCAGCTCCACCGTCAACCTGGCCACGGGTGACATTCTCGAGATTCTCGGACTCGGAGGTGTGGTGCTCCACTGCCGATACCGGGGCAACGGTCTCGGGCGACTCGTGGTCCAAGGTGCGATGGAGCAGATGAGGACCCAGGGCGGGACCATCGCCATGCTCTTCTGCCGACCGGAGCGTCTGCGATTCTACGGGGAGCTCGGGTGGCATCCGGTCACCGACGTGGTGACTGTCGGTCAGCCAGGTGGGCCGATGGTCATGCCGTTGCGGACATGCTGGCTCCCGCTCGCCGAAGGGGCAACCGTCCCTCCGGGGGATCTGAGCTTCCCGGGTCTGCCGTTCTGAGGCGGCCCATGAGCTGATGGGAAGCTCGGTGCACGCTCAGCGGTCAGACCGGCCGGACCACAGATCGGTGAGAACCTCGTCGATCATCCGCCGGGCGACGTCGGCGAAAACCGGATTGGTCTCCCGGTAGTAGGGAAGGGCGATCAGACCCATGGACAGCGCCCAGCCCCGGCCCCGCTCCCATGTCGCATCGTCGATGGCCAACTCGGCGCGGAACCGCGCCCGGGTGTTCCCCGTGAGGTAGGTCCAGGCCGCCATCACGTCTCCGGCCGGATCGCCGACGCACATACAGCCGAAGTCAATGACGGCGTCGAGTCGACCGGCCCGAGCCAACAGATTGCCCACCTGGAGGTCTCCGTGGATCCAGACGCCCGGGCCTTCCCAGGGCGGAGCCCCGAGCGCCGCCTCCCATGCCGCCGTTACGGCCACGGTGGGGACGGTGTCACCCAGCGCAGCGAGGGCGTGTTGGGTCGGGCCGTCACGAGAGGCGAGCGGTGCACCTCGGAATGAGTTCCAGGCACCAGGCGTTGGTCCTGCGGAGGGATCGATCCTCTGCATGGCAGCAACGAATCGACCCAACGCCGCCGCCCCCTGCTGTGGCGCATCGATCCTGTCGTTGGTGGCGGGTTCACCATCCAGCCACCGACTGATCGCCCACGACCAGGGAACGTGCCGATCCGGATGTCCCAACGCCAGCGGTTCCGGAACTGAGAGCGGCAGGAGAGGGGCGAGTCCGGGGAGCCACCGGTGTTCGGCCTCCAGACGGGTGACGGCACTCTCGTGGCGCGGAAGTCGGACGACCATGTCCTCGCCCAGTCGGATGATGACATTGTCGGTTCCCGAAGTCGGAACGAACTCCAGCGGCAGGTTGGCCCACTCGGGAAACTGGGAGGCCAGCAGCGTCTTGACCACCGACTCGTCGATGTCGATTTCATCAGGATGCAACTTAGGAACGGGCACGATCGCTCAGGCTTTCCGACACCCGGCGCACACCACGGCGGAGAACGGGGTCCAGAACGTCTCGTCGGACAGGCGCGCCATGGCCTCGTCGAAGGTGCCGCGACCGACCGGGCTGATCCCATGAGCTGCCGCGATGTCCGGGACGGTGAGTCGGTCCTCGACGGAGCGGAACGTGTGCAGCCAAAAGGCCGCCTCAGGTGAGCGGCCCCGCAGCATGGACGAATCGATCGTCACCGAGAGGTCGATGACGGGAAGCTGGGCCAGGGTGTTGGGAATCGTCCGCGCCCACGTCCACCGACCCACCAGCGCCGAGGCCACCTCGGACAGTGCGGACGATGTCATCCCGGCGACGGGAAAGTAGTCGGCCTCCTCCACGAGCAGGACACCACCGGGGCGGAGTGCGGTGATCAGTGCTCCCATGGTGGCATCGGCGGTGTCCATGTGCATCAGGACGTTCCTCGTGTGGATCAAGTCGAGAGAGCCTGCGGTGACGTCGAGATCTTCGATCGGGCACTGCACGATCTCGATGGTGGGATCGTCGACGAGATGACCGAGGAGCGAGACGTCCCGATCCACGGCCAGCACGGATCCGGAGTCACCGACCCGCTCGGCCAACCACCGAGCCATCGAGCCCCTTCCGGCACCGAGCTCGGCACACCGCCAACCTTCCTCGACATGCAGGTCGTCCAGTAGGCGGATCGACCTAGGGTCGGCGATGGCCTCAAGTAGCGACAGTCGGGCTCCCTCGTCGACCAGAGCGTTATCGAACCAGTAGCGATCCTCCACGGGCTCAGTATCGCAGTCTACGTTTCACCTCTGCTGCGACGCTCCGTCAAGCGACCGGCTCCCCACTTTTGTGGGTCCCCCCGCTGGGTCGCGGCTCCGGCGAGGGGATCGTGGCACTAGCCTCGGTCCGGTGGCTCCCGCGCAGGCCGTGCCCCAGCCTCCGCGCCTCGGCGCCGAGTTGGGAACCGTCGGGGTCGCGGCACTCGATGATGATGTGCTCCTCACCGAAGTCCTCCTGCAGGGAGACTTCTCGGGAGGGGACCATGCGCGGGTCACCATCGAGGGGAGTCGCATACGTGACGCCAGGATCGTCGGGTCGGGGCTCCCGAGATCGAAGCTGACCGATGTGGTGATCGAGAACGCCGATCTCTCCGGAGCGGACCTCGATGGGTCGTCTTTCACCCGGGTCCAGTTCCGAGACTGCCGAATGTCGGGCGTGATCCTGACGCGATGCCGGTTCAGCGATGTGACGGTGACCAATTGCCGGTTGGACCAGGCTGACTTCCGCATGTCGGTGGCCAGATTCGTCACATTCGATGATGTGGATCTGAGCGGAGGGGAGTTCAGCGACACCGTGCTGGAGAACGTCGGCTTCCTCGACTGCAACCTCGCCGGCTCGGAGTTCTCGAGATCCAGAACGGCTGGGGTGAGGTTCCATGGTTCGGACCTCCTCGACCTGAAAGGTGGCCAGTATCTCGGTGGGTCGACCATCGAGATGAGCCAGGCGTTCTCCCTCGGGTTGGGAGTGCTCTCAGCACTCGACATCACAGTCGACGACGGCCCGGGATCCGATCCGGAGGCTCCAGGAGAACGGTGTTGACGGTCACATGGACTCCACGGCGGCGGTGCCCGCGGTCGAGGATGTGCCTTGGCAGGGTGACCGGTTCGCCCGGTGCCACCGGCCCCTGCGAACGGGTGGAATCCGGATCTCCGGTATCCACCGGTGGGACCATCTCGAGTTCCGTAGGCCGTGGTCCGTCGCCCCGCCACAACTCGGCTTCCCCGTCATGAGCCGCTTTGGTCTTGTCATCTTCGACTGTGACGGGGTGCTTGTCGACAGTGAGCGGCTCATCGTGCGGACCGAGGTGGAGATCCTGGCGAGCCTCGGCTGGCCCCTTTCCCAATCCGACATTGTCGACCGATTCGTCGGGCGGTCGGCGCGCTACATGCAAGAGCAGATCGAGTTTCAGATCGGACGACCGGTGGACTGGGAGCAGGAGTTCGAGCAGCGGTACCGGAACGTCCTCGAGACGGAACTGGAGCCCGTCGACGGAGTGGCCGAGGCCCTGACGGCCATCACCGTTCCTATCTGTGTGGCGTCAAGCGGCAGTCACCAGGAAATGCAGTTCACCCTGGGACGGACCGGGCTGATCGATCGGTTCGGCGGGAACATCTTCAGTGCCGATGAGGTCGAGCAGGGCAAGCCAGCCCCGGACCTGTTCCTGCACGCGGCCCAGCGAATGGGGGTTCCGTCCGAGCGGTGCGCCGTCGTCGAGGACAGCATCGCTGGTGTCGCCGCGGGCGTGGCGGCCGGCATGAGCGTCTTCGCCTTCGCCGGTGGTGTCACGAGTGCAGCGAGGCTCGAGCGCCCCGGGGTCGTAGTCTTTGACCAGATGCGGTTCTTGCCTGGGCTGCTGGACATGATCGGTGGCGGCCCACCGGTGGATTGAGGGCTGCTTCCGGTCTCGTAGCGTGACGTTATGACCACGGTGCCCGTTCGCCTGACTCCGGCCGGGTCGCGTTTTACGCATTCGCTGGTACGTTCGGTTACCGGAATCAGGGACTCGACGGGTGCGGGGGGCAGACCATGCACGACAGACAACAACAGGGAAGCGCGCTCGCCAGGATGGCCGTCGCCGTGGCCCTCGTTGTCTCGCTACTCGGCGCGGCTGGTGTGGCCTTGATGAGCCCAGTCCATGTCGCGTCGGCGGCGACACCTACCGGCACGGCCATCGCCAACGCCGCTGCATCCCAAGCGGGAGTTCCGTACTGCGCAGGTGGTGGCGGGATCAACGGACCGAGCCAGTCTCCCATCAAAATATGCTCCGGCGGCCCAGGCTACGACTGCATGAGTCTGGCCCAGTACGCGGTTTACCAGGTCACCGGGATCACGGTGCCACCGGGAGACGGTACTCCGGTACCGGGAGACGGGGGCACGTTCATCGACCCCGACGGCACCGCCAATCTGCTCCCAGGCGACGTCCTGTTCTTCGGGGGGCCGTCGTTGGACACGTACGTCCACTCGGGAATCTACGCGGGTGATGGCGAGATATGGGATGCGCTGACCGACGGAACCGATGTGCAGGAGCACTCGTTCGCGACGTTAGAAGTGGACTACCAGAATGTCTACTGGGGGGCAGCGCGGTACGCGGCCAGCTCCGTTCCACCGACCACGACTACCGCCCCGCCGACGCCCTCGTTCGGCATCTCGACGACGTCACTGGCCGATGGCACCGTGTCCAGCCACTCCCACCGGGCCACCTACGGGCAGACCCTCGGTGCGTTCGGTGGACACCCGCCCTACAAATGGTCCTTGGTTACGGGGTCGCTGCCTCCTGGACTCCATCTGAGGACGTCAACCGGTGTGATCGGAGGGCAGGCCAAGAGCGCCGGCACCTACCTCTTTACGGTCAAGGTAGTGGACAAGAAGACAAGAGGCCCGTCCCCCACGCAGAACTCGGCGACGAAATCGTTTTCGATCACAATCAATCCGGCCACGTAAATCGGACCAAAGAGGGGACGACTCCCCACCGATCGATGAGCGCGTTGGCGCAGGGCGCGTCCACGGCGGGACGTGCCACCGGGTAGATCACGAGGCTGGTTGAGGCGGCATCGACCTCGCCGGGATTGTCGCTCCTGCTGGCACCGGGTCAGATTTCAGCACGCCCACATCTGTGCCCGCGTGTGCGACGTCCCGGGGGGTACCCGGCAGGTCCAGGCGGCAGCCGGGTGACCGTCGTACCGACGCTCACGGTGCTGTACTCGTCGGCATCGCAGGCCTGTCGGCTTCGGGCAGGTCAGCGGATCAGGTCTCGTAGGGCACCATCTCGGCCACCTACTTGGGAGTAGTTCAACCTGCGGGGCTGGCTCGGCCCTCATGGACCCATGCGGGTGGTCAATCGAGGATGATCGACGGCCAGCGCTCGATAGAGTACGCGGTCATGATGACGGGGGAGCACGACACATTGAAAGAGCCTGGCGACAAGACGAGACCTGAAGATCAGTCCGTTTACCCTGGACATCTGGCTCGACGCGAAGGGGCGGATTGTCGCTGCTCGAGCTACCGTGGTTGGCTCTTGTGGCCCTGAGGAGTCGGTAGTCACCACAACCAGTACGCATCTCTCTGACTTCTGCGAGCCACTGGACGTCAGGGCACCGGCCATCTGACCGAGCATCCTTCCCGGACCGCCGATCGGTCGGCGGTAATCGACCCGCAGCTGACCGGCACGAGTGGGGCGAGCCTTTCCTTGGCCTCCGGGAGTGGAGCAGTTGAGGTTCCAAGCGCCAAGCAGCTCCAATGGTGGCGCGACCCTGCATGGAGCCTTTCGAAACACCCCCATCAATGGACAACCTCCCCGGCGAATACTGTTTTCGCTATGCCTGATTGACATCCTCAGCGGCCGGTGTAATCTACAACCATATGGTTGTAAAAACTTTAGAGAGCGAGGGACAGACCGACCGGTTGTTTTTCGCGCTCAGCGATGCAACACGGCGCGACATCGTTACGCAGACGCTCGACCGTGAGCACTCGGTCAGCGAGCTCGGCAGGTTGTATCCGATCAGTTTGACCGCAGTGCAGAAGCACGTCGAGGTCTTGGTCGACGCCGGCCTGGTCTCAAAGCACCGGAGCGGACGGGAACAACTCGTACGGGGCGAGGTCAACCGACTTCGCCGCGCCCACAAACTGCTCGATGAACTCGAAGCGGTGTGGCGGTCCCGCCTCGCCCGCTTCGAAGACGTCCTCACCGAATCCACTGGGAAGGAGATCGAATGACCGTTTGGACTATCGACAAGAACGCGGAGGCCAAGACAATGGTCATCACTGCGGAGTTCAAGACGCCCATGGCCAACGTATGGCAGCTGTGGGCCGACCCGCGCTTACTGGAACGGTGGTGGGGTCCGCCGGGTTTCCCGGCCACCTTCGAGCATCACGACCTCACGCCGGGCGGCACGATCTCCTACTTCATGTCCGGACCCGATGGCGGCGACAGGTTCGATGGCACCTGGAACGTGATCGAAGTCGACGCACCGACCAGGCTCGTGGTCGAAGACGCCGTTGTCGAAGATGACGGTACGCCAAGTGATGGCAATTCCATGACCCGCATGGAAATCGACATCGAAGCGGAGGGCGACACGACGCGCATGATCCTCACCACGCATTTCGACTCGCTCGAAGGGATGGAGCAGGCGATCACCATGGGCGTGGCCGAAGGCATGAAGGCGTGCATGTCTCAGATCGATGCCCTGCTCGGCGAGGTCGTCGCCTAGGAGATTTCTACCAGCGGAGACATTGTCACCAGCACAGGCTGACGACGGTCACAATCGCTGCCCTCGGTGACCGCGCCTACCAGGCCGCCACCGGATACATCCACCCGAATCCCGCTCGGTGATGGCTGGTCGAGGGTGCCGTCGCGCAGGTCAAACCGATCATCGACAACCTGCATGGTGGCAGGTCGTCGAGACCGCTGACGATCCGGCGATGGCCTTAGCCGGAAGAGCTCGGGCCAGGACCATCGGCGATCTGCCAAGAGGCAGCGGGACAACGGCGTAATCCAAATCGACCACGGTCACACATCCACCGTGGTCTGGCTCCCAGGGTCGTGCGGGGTGGTACCGACATATGCCCACTCGATGAAGCTAGGTAGCCAACCGGCGTCGCCATGGCGATTCCCTTCGATACGTGGCGTTCCTATTCATGGTGGGATGTCGTGCCGTGGTACATCTGCGATGCGGAGTTGTACCGAAGCTGAGATCATGATGGCTTGACCCGAGGCGAACAACGCCGTATGACTGGTCCATGACGGAGCCGACCACAGCGTTGAACGCGCCCTTCAGTGATCCAGACGCCACGGGCACGAGTTGGGATGACACTCGTAGTGCACTAGAAGCGGCGGAGCTCTTCTGGATAGCCACCGTACGAGGCGACGGGCGACCACACATGACGCCCCTCGTCGCCATCTGGCTAGACGACGTACTGCACTTCTGTACCGGTCGGAGCGAGCAGAAGGCAGTCAATCTTCGTCACGATGAGCACGTCATCCTCATGACGGGTTGCAACCGGTGGGATGGTGGCACGGACGTTGTCGTCGAAGGTCTGGCGGTGCGTGTTACCGATCAGCACACGCTTCAGAGGCTGGCAGAGGCCTGGACCCACAAGTGGGACGGTCGCTGGGTGTACGAGCCAGGCCCGGAGGGCTTTCGCAGCGACGAGAGCGAGGACGTTTGGGTATTCGCGGTGCGACCGGACAAGGTGCTCGCATTTGCAAAAGGCAACTTCAGCCAAACACGGCATACGTTCTAAAACGTCGCTTCACTGCCGGGCGTGGTGAATCGGACGCCAGGGCCGACCACCTCCTGAGTCGGCGAATCACCGCGTTCCGGACCCACGGGCAGGGTAGACAGATCCCCGGGGGCGCGAATCACGACACATGGGGACGATTGCCGATGCTGCAGTCACCGCCGAGAGTCCCCGAGCCGATTCACGCGGCCGACGTGGGGATACCTCACCGCGGCCGGGAAGTGAGTCTGGCAGGCTTTTCGGCATGTCATCGGAGTGCTACGCCTGTTCGCAGTCGGCCCTTCCGGATCTCCCAGTTCGGGAGCAGGTTCGGACGATGCCGGGCTGGCGGGTTGCGCTCGACTTCAATTCCAGCCTTCCGGGCTGGCTGATTGTTGTGCCTACCAGGCACGTGGAATCCCTGGACGAACTAACGAACACAGAGGCTCAGGTGATGGGCCTGATGCTGCACCAGGCATCTGTTGCACTGAAGATTGTCACGGGATGCCGAAAGACCTACGTGATGATGTTCGCCGAAAAGGCGGGATTCACCCACGTCCACTTCCATGTCGTACCCCGCATGGAGGACTTCTCCGAGGACAGGGTTGGTCCGGGAGTCTTTGGTTACCTCCGAGAGACACCGTTAACGGAGCACCGCCGGGATGAACTGGCCGCTGAGATCATGGCCGCCTGGCCTTCCGATGGATCCCTGGGAGGGCATCAATGACGCTGGGTGAGGTGCACGTCTGCTCGCGGTCGCCAGGGAGTCGGACGGGGTGTACACGGGGTTGCGACAGCGAACATCGGTCCACTCGGACCTGGACCTCAGGGTGCAGCAGGAGGAGGGTCGCCGTCCCTCACTGAACTGTCGGGATGGGTCATCCCCAACGCGTTCATGAAGATCGCCGCGAGGTGCTCGACCCCCTCATCGAACGGACAGTCCAGTCGCCCCTCGGAGAGCCACATCTCCGGGAACCGGTCGGTCATCGAGCCCAGCACGGCCGCGGTGATGGAGGGGTCGAGCCGAGGATCGACGAGTCCGTGGGTTTGAAGTCGCCTGATGGATTCGGCTACAAGCGCCCGATCTCGAGCGTGACGCATCGCCCGCTCGTCTCCCAAGAGCGGGTCATAACGTGAAACCTGCTCGATCACGCCGATGATGCGGGCCTCTTGGCGATAGCGCTCCAGATAGAGGCGAATCGCCACCCTTATCCTCTCCCGGGGGGTGGCACTCGAAGACCTGTCCAGAATCACATCCCCGAGAGGCGCGCCGAGCTCTTTATCGATCCGCAAAGCGACTTCGCGGAACACTTCCTGCTTGGAGGTGAAGTACGTGTAGAAGGTTCCCTGTGCCATATTGGCCCGGGCAGTGATGTCCAGAATCCGCGCGTCCAGCAATCCGTCCTCTTCGAATATCTCCTTTGCCGCAGCAAGGATGCGTGCCCGGGTGGCGGCTCCCTTTTTGCTGAGCGGTCGAGTTGGCGCCGCGGAGTACTCATTCTGCTCGCCCGCGTCCGCGGCCTCGCTCTTCGTTGCTTCGAGGGAAGGCATGCTCGTACTCATCACTTGATGGAGGTCAGATCTCGGTACTCGGTCTCGACCGGATTCGATGTTCCCCGGCCCTCGAGCCATGTCGACCTGTCGAGGATGTCACGGGAGGGCGGATCGCTTCAGGCGGGTACTTTGAGAGCGGCGGCCAGGTTGCCGCCCATGATCCTCTTGACGTCGTCTTCGGGCAGGCTCTCAAGCTCCTTGACGTAGGAAAGCGGGCTTGCCAGACCCTCGGGATGGGGGAAGTCCGAACCGAATACTACCTTGTCGGGTCCGATGGCCTTGATGAGTCCGACGGGGTCCTCCTCGAAGAAGGGGTGGATCCAGATGTTGCGTCGGAGGACGGCGACCGGGTCCTCCTCGTAGAGACGGGGCTGCTTGGCATACGAGCGTCCGAGGGCATCGATGAGCGGGAGTACCCAGCTCGATCCGTTCTCGACCGGGAGGATGCGCAGGTCGGGGAAGCGGGAGAGCATGCCGTGGGTCACTGCCGAGCACATCGCGTCGAAGATGCCCCGGGACATGAGGTGCTGCACATCTTGGAACGCGTTGATGTCGGCAAAGGGGAGGTGCTCGTCGAAGTGCCCCTGCCACTGGTTGAAGTAGCGGGTAAGCCCGTCGTCAGACGAATGCATGCCGACGGTGATGTCGTACTCTTGGACCTTGGCCCAGAAGGGGTCGAACTCCGGCAGGGCGAAGGAGCGGAAGCCCTTGAGACTCGGCACTGGGGCGGGCCGGATCAGAATGATCTTGGCACCATGCTCAGCGATCCAGTCGAGTTCACGGATTGCCTCGTCGACAATCGGCAGGGTGATCACCGGGGCGGGGAAGATGCGGTCCTGATAGTTGAAGGTCCACTCCTCGAGCATCCACTGGTTGAACGCGTGCACGATGGCGTGGGTGGCCTCGGGGTCCTTTGTGAGGCGCTCCTCGAGCACGCTAGCCAGAGTGGGCCACATGATGGCCCGGTCGACACCCTGCTCGTCCATGAGTGCGAGGCGTGGCTCAGGTCGGAAAAAGGCGTCCGGCGAGCGCATCGGCTCGCCGAGAATCTCACGGCGGGACTTACCCTCGGGATTCCCATTCTTGAAGAAGTCCTCCTGGGCGCCGGGACGGGCCACCACGCTGAACGTCGGATTGGGGATGTACTCGGAGATCGTGCCCTTAATTACCGAGCTTGTCCCGGCCGTTGATCTGGACGACCTTGACCACGTTCTTGTACTCATCGGGCAGATAGCGAGTGAAGGCGTCGGCCTGCTCGTACATGTGGTTGTCGGCGTCAAATACCGGATAGTCGAGCCTGCTTTCCATGTCGATGCCTTCCTTCTCTCAGTGACCGGGCTCGCGGGCACACGGTCAGCGTCGGCTCCGCGCCATTCGAGCGTCTGCCTGCACGTTATATGAATCTGACGTCGGAATCAACTATCTCCTAACCGACGAACGACAGAACGATCAACTGCCGAGTACCGAATCCTCGGAGGCAGGGGATGAGAGGGCCAGAGTGCGGATAGGGGCGGCCTCAATGCTTGCCGGCGGAGCGAAAGATTGGCTATCCGATCTCGGTTCTTCACTCCTTGGGATCAGCCACCTCCTGTGCGGCCACGAGGTAGTACTCCCGAAGAGGTCCCTCGATGCTGATCTCGTGTGCTGTCGTGTAAGCACCGAGCTCGCCATAAGTGATATCGATGTCCGTCAGGGAACCCTGGTGAGCTCGGCCCCCGGGACGATGAAGGGGACCACCCGTCCGATCGAGCGCACGATGCCCTCCACGGGAATGAATACGGTGGCCTGGCCGCGGCCGAGTTGGAACAGCTCGCTGGCGTACAGCCCGCCGGCACAAGGACTCTGCCGCATCGGCGGGTAAGGGTCAGAACGGTGATCTCACCGTCTGCTGACGATTGTTTCGATGATGCCAAGGATGATCACCACGATCATGGCGTTCCGACCGCCTTGGCTCAGCCAGATGGACCATCCGCTGCTTTCGGCCGCCTCGTCCCCACCTGCCGGTGGATCACCCATGAGTCCCCATGGGTACTCCGAGGTCAGCATCAAGAAATACCCCCCTAGGCGCAATTGGAATCGGCTCACCGCACGTGTTGCTTCGTAGAGAGGAATCGGCAGGCTGCCCGTGAAAGTGATCATGGCCCAGCTCCCCACAGAGAGGATTCCCAAGCCAGCTCCGACCACAGAGCCGACGATGGCTGCAGGGATCACCAAGATGACCCTGAACAGAACAGCCAGACGATTGAGCGGAGCACGCTCAGGGATCACGATCTGAATCGGGTAGTTGAGATCCTCATCGATGGAGAAGGGCGGGTAGGAGTCGGTCAGGAAATAAAGATAACCATTGACACGAACACCCCATCGAAGGGCGCCGGAAAGGAAACGCTCGGCAAACTCAGGCAGTCCGCCGGTGAACAGGGCTGCGAACCAACCGACGACCGCAACGAAGAATGCACCGATGTAGACAAAGGTCAGCACCACCAACTGTGGGATCACCCAGATGAAGCGCAGGGCAGCGGTGAGGCGATCTCGTTCCAGCGGTTGGATCGAGCGAAAGTTGATCGGACGAGGTGTACCGCCCGATGCGGCTGGGTTCATCGACACGGCTTCCGCCCTCCTCTGACCAGTTCGTCAGATGGTACTGCAACCTTTGCTTGGAACACATAGATTCTTGCCTAGCTGTTCTACCCACAGACCTTGTTGACGCGGAGATCCCCCAGATGAAGTGAGCCCCCGAGGCAGTGTGGAGCTGTCTAGACAACCACACAGCCACCGGGAGGCTCACCGTGCACCGTAATGCTCCGCTCACGCCAGAAGGCCGACTTCGGCTCTGCAACATGATCGAAGACGGCTGGCCAGTGGCCGCTGCCGCCGAATCCATGCGGATCTCCCGCCAGACCGCCCACAAGTGGTGGTGGCGCTACTAGGATGCCGGGATCGACGGCCTGGAGGATCGCTCAAGTCGTCCTCGCCGGAGCCCGACGAAGACCTCGGACCGCATGCAGAGCCGGTTCTCAGCTCGTGAAGCAGTTCCTCTCCCTAGCCCGGCTGACATCGGAATAGAACCGTTACCTTCTTCATGCAACCCCGAACGCTCGGCTGCACCGGTCATGACCGACAGTAGATCGAGTGGCGCTCATGCTGCTGCCGCGGCGAATCACCAGTGGACCTGACCTCAATTACCGGCACGATCAGCGAGGCAGTGGCTCTGACCATGGGGGGATGGCACGCCGACTCATCGAGGCGATTGCCTCCGTCGACGATCCTCGCCAGAAGATCCTCGTTGGTGACACAATCACTGATTGACGGTGAACTGACCTATAGGCGGGACACCGTATCGGATGGGCTCTGAGCTGGGATGGTGTCGCTCGAGAGACCGGTCGCGATTATAGACTCACCCGTGTAACAACACTTATTCCACGCGCATGCCACTGCTGCTTAAGAGGCCGCGCGAATAGGTGACCATCCACCGGTCGTTGTGATGGCCCAGATTTGATTCTGGGTGCGTCCCAAACCAACGACCAAGTGGAGGTCAGACACATCATGCGCGCACTCGAATCCGAAGTGGTAGATGCCGTGTGGGCAGCGGTGGAGCCCCTGCTCCCAGCCCCGGACCGGTCTCATCCCCTCGGCTGTCACCGACCGAGGATCTCCGATCGGATCTGCTTCGAGGGGATGCTGATCAGGCTGGTCACCGGGTGCTCGTGGGTGGATGCCGAACAGCTGATCGGAGGAGCGGTCTCCGACACCACGTTGCGGGCACGCAGGGACGAGTGGGAGTCCATCGGGGTGTTCGACCAGCTCGTCGAGGAAGCCCTTTCCGCCTACGACAAGATCATCGGACTGGACCTCACCGAGACCGCTGTCGACGGTTCACAGCACAAGGCCCCGATGGGTGGTGAAGGAACTGGCCCAAACCCCACGGACCGAGGAAAATCGGGGTGGAAGTGGTCCCTCCTGACTGATCGTGCGGGTATCCCCATCGGCTGGACCACCGATGGCGCCAACCGGCACGACACCGTCCTATTCTCCGCGACACTCGAGCCGGCTGTCCGACGCGGACTCCTCTGCGACATCGAGACCCTGCACCTCGACCGCGGCTACGACTCCAAAGGCGTCCAGGCCACTTGCACGGAGTTCGGCCTGGCCGACGTCATCTGTGCCCGCCAGCGCCGTGATGGCAAGAAGGCGGGCACGAAGCGTGCTCCGAGAACCCGAAAGCTCGGGATGCGTTGGCCTGTCGAGCGGACCAACTCATGGCTGTCCAACTTCGGTCAGCTGCGTCGCAACACCGACCGGGCGGTCGCACACCGACTCGCTCAGATGGCGCTTGCCATCACGCTGCTCATCACCGCGAAGCTCATCGACTGGCGGGATCGCTGGGCCGCCTGATCGAGACGCCTATCCGCGGACGCTCTAAGTCAAGAACCCCTCACAGGACCGTCCTGGCTAGACCAGAGTGCCTTTTTGGCAACCAACCAATGTGACTGTGAGCGCTTCTATTGGAAGGCTGGCACCGAATAAGGGAGGAACAGCCGAATGAAAATCAACCGTTCGGTACCGCCGGCGATAGTCGCGCCTGTCTTGGTATACCCAGACGTGCGCGCCGCGGTGGCGTTCTTGGCCGATGCCTTCGGCTTCGTTGAGCGCACACGGATCGGCGAGGGTCACCGAGCCCAACTGGCGGTGGACGGCGACTGGGCCGTGATCGTGGCCGATGCAGGCGGTGACCGCTGTCCACCGCAGCCGGGTGGGGTCACCCACACGGTCCGCGTCCGGGTTGCTGATGTCGACGCCGCGTTCGTGAAGGCTCGTGAGGCCGGCGCTGTCGTCGTCGAGGCACCGGTTGACCGGACCTACGGCGAGCGCGACTGCACCGTGGAGGATCTGGCTGGCCATCGCTGGCAGCTGGCAGAGGTGCTGGCGGACGTGGCGCCGGAGGAGTTCGGCTGTCAGACGGTGAGCACTTGGCCCGCGTACGAATCTGGAGCTAGCTGAGCGGGGCGCCAAAAGGGACAATCAGGATCCGCACCTTTCGACGAAGGCATCATGCAGACCTACTTCGAGGTCGTCCCTCAAGTTTCACCTGCGTTCGCCGGAAGCGGGGGACGCTCAGGTGGGTGCACTTGTGGATCGACTCATCCGAGAAGCTGGATAGCCGGCAGTATCGACAATCTGGTCCGCCACGATCCCGACGTGTTCGTAGAACGCCGCCATGGAGTGTGGGTTGGCCGTTACTTCCAGTCTCCCGAAGCCAAGTTGGCGTAGCTGTGAGCAAATGTCCAGAACGAGCGGCGGTTATCGAGTGTCGCTGAACGGCACACGCGGGCGTGTGGATAACTACTCTCCGAATGGACCTTGGGTCTAGCCTTGTGATCATGAGCTTTCAGGTTGACGCAGCCGCGTACGACCGATTCATGGGCCGGTATTCATCACCGCTTGGGCCTTCGTTCGCAGATTTCGCCGGGGTTGTGCAGGGTGTCCGAGTGCTAGATGTTGGGTGCGGTCCCGGAGCGCTGACGGACGAGCTCGTCCGACGAGTGGGTCAGACCTCAGTCGCCGCAGTGGATCCCTCCCGCTCATTCATTACCGCCGTGCGGGACCGCCATCCCCAAGTTGAAGTGCGCAAGTCGTCAGCCGAGCAGCTCCCGTTCGACAATGAAACCTTTGATTCGACCTTGGCCCAGCTCGTCGTCCATTTCATGAATGACCCGATCGTCGGACTACAAGAAATGGCCCGTGTCACAGTCAACCACGGGACCGTAGCGGCCTGCGTGTGGGATCACGGCAGTGGCGGAGGGCCACTCAGCATCTTTTGGGAGGCCGCCTACGTCTTGGACGGTTCAGTCCAAGACGAATCCCAGCTGGCAGGTGCCCGTCAAGGCCACCTGGGCCAGCTGTTTCGCGATGCTGGGCTAGTGAACGTTGAGGAGACTCTCCTCAACGTGTCCGTCGAACACACGAGCTTCGATGAGTGGTGGGAACCCTACGTACTTGGGGTCGGCCCGGCAGGAAAATACGTCCGGGGACTGGACAGCGCCGGACAAATACAACTGCGTGAGCAATGTCGTCAGCTTCTGCCCAATGCGCCGTTTACGCTGACCGCCGGAGCTTGGGCCGCTCGCGGGCTGGCGTGACGCTCCCAATACATCGAACCATCACACACCGCCGGGATGGAGGCGTTGTTGTATCGTGCCGAGGATGGTGGGCAGGCCACGACGGATACAACTACGCGGGGGTCTGCTGGTCTCGCTTGGATTATCCGCTCTACTGGCGGCCGGATGCGGTAGCAACACACCAGCGGGCGCACAGCCAGTCAACGGCAATAAGACCATCTGCTCCGCCCTCGCCGCTTGGACCAAGTGGGATGCGAGTATGGCGAGTCCTACGCCTGCCTCCGCTCTTCGGAATGAAAACCGGCTCCTGATGAAGCGCCTGGAAGGCGATGCGCCGCATGCCAAGAGTAAAACGCTTGCATCTGAAGCAAGGGCCACGGCCAAAGAGATAACGGCAGGCAATGGGCGGGATGTTGCGGGCGGGATGAACAGCATTGCTCTCACCTGTATACGGGTCGGGTATCGAGCGACACCACCGAGCACTTCGTAAGGGTGCCCCCCAACCCTGTCGGGTCAGTGCGGCTATCAACCGGGCAATCGGGGCATCCGGGTCACGGTCTCACCCAACAGGGCCGTCCGTTCACCCCCTACTGCGTGGCGCACAACTCGTCGAGTCGCTCTAGTGTTTTGGTCATGCCCGCCAACCACGCATTGCCGTCATCGACGGCCTCTCGGACGCTCTCGGGGGATTCCGAGCAGTCGTAGGTTTCGGTCACCACTGTTGCATACGGTCCATCTGGGATGAGGTCGTATCTCCAGAGGGATCCGTTCCGGGCGAGTTCGGGATTGCCAGGTTCCCAAGCGATGCACCGGTCCTGCTCGAACACCACGATGCGGTTGTGCATTTCGTAGTCACCCATTGCCGTGGAGTACATCTTCGTGACGAATACGTCTCCGACGCCGACGATGAGTTCATCGCTGGCACCATTCCTCAGCATCTCGGAACCGTCGAACTCCGGGTGCCTATCTGGATGGGACAGAAGCATGAAGATGACGCTGGCGGGAGCCTTGATCCGTCGGGATACTGACACGGGCTTGCATTTTTTGTTTCCCATCGTGGCTCTCCTACGTCAGTTCCTGTATTCGCGAAGCTAGCCGCCGGTACTGGGCCCTCAGAGTCGAGGGTTCAGGGGTGTTCCCATTTGCCGGGTCCGCAGCCTTATGCGATAGCGGTCGTCCACTCGATTAGCGGTGGTCGGACTGCCGCGCAGGTCGGGTTACCCTTCGGGTCGGTGAGTCCTAACCGGCCCACGAGCACGCCAAATTTCTGAGCTGCCGCCATCACGTCTGCAGGGATGCCGTCAAACATGATCTTGGCCCGCCTGAACATCTCGAAGCTACCGGGAGCTTCGACAACACCCCACGACAAGTAGATGAATCTGCCTCCGGGTGGTCCTGAGATGTAGGGACCTCGAAAGTCGGCGATCTGCGAGGCCACGGGGGCCGCATCCAACTCCCAGACGACTGACTCTGCGTCAGCACTCACCTGGCCCATCAGTTCGCCTGGCTTGTTCTTGCGCTGAACACCCACCTCGATCCCGTGGTGACCCCGAGGACGCTCGGGTGATGGCCCGCAAGACCGGCCAGGCAAGTCGTGCGCTTCTATGCGAATGAGCATGTCGCCAGTATGCGTCATACCTCCCCGGAGTGCCGGGAGGGTGATCCGCTCTCACCTATCGGTCTTGCATGCCGGCGATCCAGTCAATCTGTGTCTTCTGCGGGTCGAGCCCTGGTCTCGATCCGGCATTTGGTCGGGCTGCGAGGGATCTGGGACGGCTGCTCGCCGAGCGCCAAATTACCCTCATCTATGGCGGAGGCCACGTCGGGCTCATGGGCCTGATTGCTGACGCCACCCTCGACACCGGAGGCGAGGGGGCCCCAGCGCACCAGAAACAAATCACCGCCAATGCAGCGAAGAGAAAACCTCCGCCCGTCACAACAACCTTCCCAGCTGCAGGAACAGCACAAGCCTGCCGCGCCCGCTGATGCCCGGTCCACCAGCGCACCCCACCAGCCCGCCAGGGGTCCGGGTGCCAATCCTTGGCTTCCCCGTGGCCGCGAGCGCGTGAGTGAGGAACGTCGGCGGGCCGGGTGGGATCGCCTGGTTTTGTCGGCGGTCTTCGTTGAGGGCCCACCGCGTTCGCTCGATTCTGACCGGAACGTGCAGTGTGTTCCGTCCTCCGCTGTCCATCCCACCAGCGGAGCGCGCCCGCAACCCAAGGATCGGCGTCCCATCCCGCCGGTATCTTGCTCACCTGGACCGGATCCATCGACGAAAGTTGAGCCCAGGGCGCCTCAGCACGCTCATCCGCCATGGGCGGCAAGCCCAGTGACGAGGATTTCCCTTGGAAAAGCATCACCTTCCGTAGGGAAGGTGGGACGCTCGGCCTATGGGACTGCGTTTGCTGACTCTGACTCTGACTCTGACTCTGGCTATGGGCTGGTGAGCGATCGCGGGAGCCCGAACCATGGGAGAACACTGTTTTCGAAGCGGGTCATGGCGCAGATCCGGTCGCCTGTGAGGGTCAGGACAAAGAGGCCGACCCCGTGACTGATGCCCGTCGAGTCGCGCACGTAAGCACCGACCGCGGGCTGACCATTGGCTCGCGTGGGAACGAGGTTAAACTTGCGGCCTGAGCTGAAGACGCTGGCAAAAAAGTGAGACACCGGTTCACGGCCCTCGTACTCGAAGGGCAGCGGCGGCATCGAGATGAAGGCGTCGTCAGTCAGGAGGGCCACCAGCGAGTCGAGGTCGGACGCCTCGTATGCCGCGACGAACCTGGCTACGATTGCCGCCTCCGAAGGTGAGTCGGAGGCGGGTGCTGGTATGCGGTCGCCACCAGACGGCGCCTTGAGCTGGAGGCTGGCGCGGGCCCGTTTGAGGGCGCTGGTCACCGACTCCACCGTCGAGTCGAGCAAGTCAGCGACTTCGTCGGCGTGGAACCCGAGAACATCGCGCAACACAACCACGGCCAGCTGTCGAGGCGGAAGGAGCTGGATGGCGGTCACGAATGCCAGGGAGATGGATTCGATCTGGTCGTAACGGGCTTCCGGTCCGGGAGGCACGTCGGCTGCACCCTCGAGGAGTGCGTCGGGATACGGCTGAAGCCAAGGAACCTCGCCCAACCGCGTCGGCTCAGGCGGTTCAACCCCGGGCACATCCCACTCCTTGGTCCGGCGTCGGCCGGCGGAGCGACGGGCGTTCAGGCATCGATTGGTAGCGATTCGGTACAACCAAGTCCGGAGCGAAGCGCGCTCCTCGAAGCCGCCAAGGCCCTGCCAGGCGGCGAGCAACGAGTCCTGGAGGACGTCCTCGGCATCCTGGTAGGAGCCGAGCATCCGGTAGCAGTGCATCTGGAGCTCCCGGCGGTAGGGCTCGGTCAGCTCCTCGAAGGCGCTGCCATCCCCGGCCCGCGCTCTCGTCATCAAGTCGACTGCGTCCACGGTGACTGCTCCTTCCCAGACCCTGTCCTAGTCCCATCCCTCCTATAGACACCGGTCGAAGGGCGAACTGGGCGGTCCGGTACCGCCCAGATTCTCAGTGTTGTGGTGTCTGTATCCCGTGACGGTAACAGCACCGACCGAAAAGGAGACCCGAAATGGGAAGAATCGTCATCACCACCAACATCTCGCTCGACGGAGTCGTCGAGGACCCCGACGGCCAAGAGGGATCCACGCTCGGCGGCTGGTTCGGCCAGTTCGGGGGCAAGGACCTCGAAGGTTGGGCCAAGGTCGAGACTCAGGAGGCGCTGGGAGCCGAGGCCCTGCTGCTCGGGCGGCGCAGCGACGAGTGGTTCGCCTCGCGTTGGCTGTCTCGAAGCGGAGAGTGGGCAGACAAGCTGAATAGCATGCCCAAATTCGTCGTGTCCTCGACCCTCAAGGATGCGAAATGGTCCAACTCGACGATCATCAGAGGCGACGTGGTCAGGGAGATCTTGAAGCTGAAGCAGGAGATCCACGGCGAGATACTCGTCTACGCCAGCTACCAACTCGTACACACCCTGATCGAGCATGACCTCGTTGACGAGTTGCGGCTCGTGATCTTCCCGGTCTTGCTCGGGGCCGGACAGCGTCTCTTCAGCGAAACCAGCGACAAGAAGCCAATCCGACTCGTCAACGTGACTACCATCGGCGATGGCCTGACCTTCGTGACCTACGAGGTCGTGCGGGACACCTGATCACGGGTAGGTCGAGATAAGGTCCCGGTAGCACCCGACCTCAGCATTCGATGAGGTCGAACGGTGCTCCTCTGGTTGGAAAAGTCGTGTGTCCCATAACAATGATCAGTGGGGGAGACAGCGTTGTCACCGATCTAAGCTTCGCCGATGACACAACGCCATCGGCGAGTGACGAAGTTCATGCTTCTAAAAGCCGTAATGATCCTCAGCTTTTGCGTGCTCATCTGGTCCGCCAACTGGAACGTTAACATCGGTGTTCACGCGAGCGATACGAATACGGCGGGAGGAAACACGGCAGCTTGGCTCTGGTTTCTTGGGTCGTTCGCTGTATTTGTGACCAGCCTGATCGCTGTAGTGGTGACGGGGGTCCGTAGCCGTTCAGGTCCGCAGGTTAAGTCATCATGGCCCTGACGCGGGGACGAATCGAAGCCAAATACACAACGGACAGCACGGTTCCGATGATCCCGGTTAGTAGCCAGGTGACGGTGATTAGGGCGACCCACATCCCCTTCGACGAGTTGGCGGCAGAGAAGGCCGATGTCGGTCGTGCGATTGAATCGACCAGCGCCCAAATCGGGATCACCAGCATCACGATTGCAATGACGAGGAGGATGATTCCGTCCAGCCCAAAAATCTCTCCGGTCACCCCGACACCTCCCGCTCGCCTTTGTTGACCCTATCTCAGCCGCGCTTGGGTGCCGCGGAGCGCCGGTTGGAAAGCGATTGCCGCCCATCGACAATTGGAGCGACGAGGGCGATTCGAGAGCAACGACCACCGGACATTAACGAAACGTTGCTCCAAATTTGCCCTCAGGAGATGCCGGCTCAAAGAACTACATCGACTTGCATGCAGTAGTGGAGCCGTAGACCAAGCCTCACAGACTGCCCCTGACCGGATTGTCCAGGATCGATCCCGATCAACTGGCCTTTCGGGAAGAATCACGGGCTCGGGTTGCAATGCGGATCTCAAGCCCGCCCTTCTAGCGATCGCCAACCGTGACCACGATGCCGCAATTGCTCTTCTCACGAGGGCGCCTTCTCTGGTGAGGGCTTCATTGGTCCGGAGCGACAAGTTCTTTCTGGCCGAGCGCTTCGCTCGGGTCTACGGGGCGATACCGCGCTGCACGCTGCTTCATTCAGCTATGACAAGGAGATGGCGCGAGTTCTTATCGCTAGAGGGGCCGAAGTCCAAGCCAAGAATCGGCGAGGTGCCGAACCGCTTCACGCGGCAGCGATCGAGAATCTGACCTCGCCGACTTGTAATCCGGAATAGCAGTGTGACGTCATCATCTTGCTCGTGGAATCTGGTACGGATCCCCATGCTGCAGAAGTCGGAGGTGTGGTGTGACACCCCTGCATCGAGCAGTCCGGAATCGATGCTCGGATGCAGTTGAGATAGTTCTATGCACTGGTGCCGACCCTGGTCTTCCCAACGACGGCGGCTCAAGTGCAGCCGACCTTGCCTCGTTGACTACGGGCCGCAGTGGTCGGGCTCCGTGGAGGCCAGTGGCGAGCAATGCCTTATTTTCAAGCTTCTCGAGAGCAGCACCCCATGAACAGTGGTCTCGCCGTGCAAGCGGTGGCCGGGCCCGTGCCCCAAAATGCCGGGCTCGAGCGAAGGATCCCTGGAAAATATAGGATTAGCAATGTCATCATTTCCAGCTTTCAATCATTACGCCTTGACGGTTTCTAATCTCCAACGAAGCATCGACTGGTACGAGCGCCTCTTCGGGTCGCCGCCGGTTGCGGTCATGGACGAGGATAGTTTTCAAGCGGCGATTTGGTTTGAGCCAATGTTCGCAATCCACGCAAATCGGCTCCCGCTTGAGGGCGACGTGTTTGATGAATCTCGAATCGGACTCGACCACGTCGCCTTTGGTTGCGCGAGTCGAGAAGAACTCGATTCCTGGCCATCACGACTCGATGCCTTAGGTATCGAGCACGGTGAGATCTTGGATCGATCGTACGGGGCCGGTCTCGCATTTCGGGACCCAGACAACATTCAGCTCGAGTTCTTTCTGCCAATGGGCACATAGGTTGCAGTGTTGCAACACGCCGCGTCGTAACGCTCGAGCGAGGGTTGATTTGCCACCATCACCATTCCAAACGACGACAGCCCGAGCCATTTGGAAATCGCACCCATCGGTGAGGTCGGGATCCACAAATCACCGGGTCGGCGTCACCACCGAGGGGGGCCCAAAGATCAGGGGGCGTCGCTCCTTGGTGCGAACCTGACGATTGCTAGGACCCCGGCCAGTCCCACCGCGACTTCCCCACCCAGACAGGTGAGCCACTGCTCCGCGTGGCCAAAGCGGCAAAGGGCTCCAAGACGAAAAGCACCGCAAGCCCGATCGGGACGACGAGAGACTTCGACCTCGTCCACCAACTGTCAAGCCATCCAAGCGCTGGCCCGCTGAGCGTGGCGAAGACGAAGAACGTTTTACCGCCGTCGAACGTCAGGTGCAGGGCAATGATCCACGGATGGGGCCTGAGCTGTAGGACATACGAGTTGGCGGCATAGAAGCTGCCAAGTGCCACAAGTGAGAGCATCAATCCCATTGCGGTCCGACAGCCATGCGTCCCCGACCCACAAGGGCACCACCAGCGAACGGCAGGAGCAGGCAGGGTGCACTCGCATTGCCGAGCGCGAAATTGAATGCCCTCGCCGTTTCCCTTCAGAATCGAATCGCCAACTCCGAAGGCGACCGCAACAAACAGCAAGATGGCGAGCTTGGAGCCATCCCTGGTGTGCGTGACCGGAAGGATATCTTTGCCGCCATTCACACTGCCCCAGATCGCTGCCGGGTCATGCGTGCCGAGCCTCCTTGAACGGAACCTGGCATCATCGAAGCATGAAGTCGTGCGAGTGGACCACCTCTTCGGACGTGACCCTGGCATGCCAGGCCGAGGCGAGGTTCAAGATAGCGACATTGCCACCAGTGGCTTCGTAGATGGTCTCCACAAGTCAGAAGGCTATTCCCGGAGGAGTTCCGGTGCCTCCGAACAATGGATCGGGGCGCTTGTAGACCCCGGCGGACCGGTACGAGTGGGGAGGTAGAGGCGCCGCAGAGATCGGGTGATGCAACTTCAGTTTCAGGCGGTGGTGCCAAACCTCTTTGCGGCACGGTTGGCTGCGGCGGACCCAGCCATCTGCCGGAGAAGTAGTAGGCCGTCAAGGATCGCAATGGCCGTTTCGGCCTCTGCCCGACGATGTGCCGGTGTGCCCTGGAGGTAGTCGGCCGCCCAAGTGATCCAGGCTGCAACGAGTTGGGGAACGAGGGTGCGATAGGGCTCTCGTCCCGATGCGGCCAAGCCCGTCGCCTCCAGGAACAGGGAGAAGACCGCGTCGGCCTCCGCCCTGGCCATAACTGGCCATGCGGCCTTGACCAATTGACGGTATTCCCTGGCCGGCGACCTGAAGGCAGGCTCCAGGGCTTGCTGCAGCTGGATGCCGACACCAAGGAGGACCTGACCGACGAGGTCCTCCTTGGAAGGGAAGTAGTAGACGACGACTCGGTCGCTGATACCGAGTCGCTTTGCGACACGCCCGTAGGTCAGCTGGCTGAGCCCATCGTCGAACGCGACGGCCAACGCACCGTCCAGAATCTCTCCTTTGGTGTGTCGGTAGCCCATCACCACTGGATTGTAGTGATAACTGCGACTACTGTTCTTCAGTGATCACTACAACTGGCGTCACGAAGTCTCGGAACGCCAACTCCCTTAAGATCCTCTGGAGGTCTAGTGCCGTCCCTGACTGCTGCCGAAGCTTCCGAACTCTTCCGTTGTGCGCCTACCGCGCTTCTCGATGTCGGCGCCGGCGACGTCGCCTACCGTCGCGTCGGCCTGGGGCCCGATGTGCTCTTCGTCCATGGATGGCCGGTCAGTGGGGCAACGTTCCGAACACTCCTACCGCACATGAGTTCCCAGGTGACGTGTCACATCATCGACCTCCCCGGCGCCGGCTCGAGCCGATTTGGGGCCGCGACGACCCTCACCGTGGACCAGCACATCGCAACGGTCCGGCGGGTCGTGGACCTGCTCGGACTCGACCAGGTGGCTGTCGTCGGGCATGACAGCGGCGGGTTGATCGCCCGTCACGCACTGGCCGGCGATCCCAGGATGCGAGCCATGGCGCTCATCGACACGGAACAACCCCATGGACTCAACTGGCGCTTCCGGTCGTTCCTCGCCGTCAGGAACGCACCAGGTGTGGGCGGAGGGTTGGGCTGGATCGCCGGGCAGCCGAGGCTTCGACGGAGCAAGTTCGTGTTCGGTGACAGCTTCGTCGACCGCTCACTCCTCGACGACGAGTTCGACGAGTTCTTCCTCCAGCCCCTCCACTTGTCGCACGAACGGCGTGCCGCCGCCATCAAGGTGCTTCGCAGCTTCGATACTCAGCACATCGATCGACTTACCGAGTTGCACCAGCGCATAGACGTTCCTGTGCAACTCATCTGGGGGGATCGCGATCCGTTCTTCCCTCTCGAATGGGCTGAGGAGATGGTGGGGACGTTCCCTGATGCCCGCCTCGCGGTCATCCAAAATGCGAGCCTGTTCTGCCACGAGGAGTGCCCCGCCGACGTCGCACAGGCCATGCTTCCGGTCCTCCTGGGATCGAGCTGATCAATCGCGTCTGCGCAGGGCGAGGAGAACAGTGGCTCGGTGACGTCTGAGTCGGTGCACATGCCGGGCCCATGCCCTGCCAGACGCCTCATTGTGCCCTAGACCGCCGGGGAGAGCGGCGGTTATTAATCGTGGCCACACGGTGGCTCGGAGGCACGGGCTGAGCCCCTTTTAGATGCCTGGAGATGGCTGACTGTTGCGATCAGCGTCGTCTCGATGCTGAAGTGACCAAGGTTTTCAAAGAGGTCAACTCTGTATGCAGAACGATCTCAACAGAGTGGAGGGCCGCTACAGCAGCAATTCGAGCCTGGCCGCTATCTCTCGATAGCGGTTAACGGGGATTAGGTGGACACCATCGAACGCCTCTGACTCGTAGATCGCCTCGATGTGGTCGCAGGCAATGTCAACGCCCGATCCACGATCTCGGTCAAGCTGACCGATGATCGCTTCGGGGACGGCCAACTGAGGTACGTCGGTGGACAATTTGCGAGCCATCGATGAGCTCGGGAGCACCATCACTCCTGCATAGATCGGACCGTCGAACTCGACTGACAAGCGCCATTGAAGCAAGTCGTCGATCGAGTAGGTCACCTGGGTGAGGAGAAAATCAGCGCCCTGCTTCCAGGCTGGAATGGGACGCAGGCCAGTCGCAGCACCGAGCCGGACTGAGTCGATCATTTCCGTTCGATCGGCGAAGGCTCGGGCTTCGGTGATCATCGATTTGACCGTGAGGTCGTCCGAACGAGCGCCCGTCTCTGGTCGGTCGCCGTACACGAACAGGAATTCGTTCACTCCATAGGCGGCCGCGGTAAGCAGATCCCTCTGGAAGCCGAGAAAATTCCGGTCACGAGCATTGATGCATGCGATTGAGCGGCCACCCATGAGCCGCACCTCATGTGCCACTGCGATGCTCGACACCGTTGCGCGGCCAATATGGTTGTCGGGAATCAAGAAGGCGTTGGCGACCTTGCTCAGTACGCCGATCTGATGACGGACATGCGTTAGGTCCGGGCGGGTTGCAGGTTCGACTTCGCAGATGATCTTGAACGTCCGCATCAGTATCGCTCAACGATACGTCGAGATCCGGGGGGCATGGGGGGTACCCACAACGCCGGGGTTGGTGGGATGCTGAGGGCGTGGGCTATCAGCCGAGTGTTCAGGTACGAAAGGACCTAACCGGCGTGGTCATGACCGAGTGGGTAGACGGGTTGGAGCCGGATAACCCGAGCGCTGAGCACAGTTTCGGATGGAACCGGAAAGGAGATGGCCCCATCGATAATGTTCGGCAAAAGGGGCTTCTCCTCGATATCGCAAAGGCAGAGCATCTCAACGAAGGATCCTGGTCGACGGTGGAATGAAGGTCTGGTGAACCGCACGCGCCAGCCGGTACGATCCTCAGTGCCCGGCCATCGCTGAAGGTTGGGTTCGGCGACGCCTATGCTCACAGTTTTCAGATCGGATGCGTTTGTTGACGTGATAGCTGTCCCGGAAGCGCCTGAAGATGCCACGTGAACGGCGCCCCGTGGCACCAGATGTGGTGGTCGATGCCGCCAGCTAGTATGGGCTGCCCGCATGGGTGACGTTCTACCCGTACCTGCTCGGCAGATCGGATCGACAGTCGGCGACAAGCCATCGCGGGCCCGATCGTTGGCGCTCGCGACACTGCTGTTCGTCCTTTTTCTGACCTTTCTCGACAACACCATCGTGACAGTGGTGTTGGCTAATGTGCAGAGCGACCTGCACGCTTCGGTTAGCCAGCTGCAGTGGGTGGTGAACGGGTACGCCCTGACCTTTGCCAGTTTGATGCTGAGCTTCGGCACCATCGGCGATCTCCTCGGGCGCAAGAAGGTGATCCTGTTCGGCGTGGCCGTGTTCTGTGCCGGCTCGGTGATCGCCGCCGTAGCGCCCACCACCGACATTCTCATCGCCGGCCGGGTGGTCATGGGCATCGGTGCCGCTGCGTCGGAGCCCGGCACGCTGTCGATGATCCGACAGCTCTATCCCGACCGCGCCGAGCGGGCCCGGTCCCTCGGGATCTGGGCCGCGGTGTCCAGCCTCGGGCTGGCCCTCGGCCCCCTCATTGGGGGCCTCTTGGTCTTCGGGTTCTCGTGGCGGGCCATCTTCTGGGCCAATGTCATCTTCGGCGTGCTGGCCTTCATCAGTGCGGTCGTCGTGCTGCCCGAGAGCTCCGACCCCGTCCGGGCCCGGTTCGACTTGCCGGGGTTGTTCCTCGGGGCACTGGCGCTCGGATCGCTCACCTTCGGCATCATCCTGGGGGAGACCGCCGGCTACCGCACCTGGTGGATCGATCTGCTCTTCTTGTCCTCGCTGCTGATGGCCGTGGCCTTCGTGCTGGCCGAGCTCCGGGCCAAGAACCCGGTGCTCAACGTGCGCTATTTCAAGAAGCCCGCCTTTGCCTCGTCGACCATCATCGCCTTCACTGCCTACTTCGGAACCTTCGCCATCTTCTTCATGGTGGCGCTGTACCTGCAGGTGGTGGTGTCCGTCTCCCCGCTAGGCCTGGCCCTGGACTTCGTTCCTCTAGCCGTCGGCATGGTGGCGGCCTCGCTCGTCACCGGTCGCTGGGTGGCGGCATGGGGTCCCCGCATCCCGATGGCCACCGGATGTCTGCTGGCCGGGATCGGGATCCTCCTCACGAATGCCCAGGTCAACCCTCATGTGGGGGTCGGTCAGATCGGATGGACCATGTTCATCGCCGGCGTGGGGGTGGGTATGGCCATGGTTCCGGTGACCTCGGCGTCGCTGGGCTCGGTCCCAGCCGAGCACTCCGGCATGGCCGCCTCCACCACCAACACCTTCCGCGAACTCGGCGCCGTGGTCGGGGTAGCTGTCCTGGGGTCGATCGTCAACGGCCAGCTGACGGTCAACCTGGTCCGACGTCTTACTGCAATCGGAATTCCTAAGTCCTACCAGTCCCTAGTCGTCTCGGCCGTCACCACCGGCTCTTACCAGAGCGAGTCCAAATCGGCGACAGGTAAGTCTCCCGCCATTACCCACATCGTCAATGAGGTGACCTCGGCTGCCTACGGCGCGTTCGGGCGGGGCCTGCACCTCTCACTCAACATCGCCGGTGCACTGCTTTTGGCCTCAGCCGTCTTGGCTCTGACCACAGTCTATGGCCGACGGATCCACCTGGAGAGAGTGCAGTCTGAGGAAGGACACCTGCTCCACTTCTCGACCGACGATGAGACCGAAGCCCTCGCTGAGTGAAATTGTTTGCCCCGATCCAGAGAGTGGCGGAAAGGCCTCGATGAAAGCCTCTCCCATGGACGTGCAATCGCCTTTTGCAGGATGCACGCCGTGCTATCGCCGAAATGAATCAACGAGCACCGATCGAATCCGGAGACGGAATGGAGCAGAAGGGGGTGGAGGATGTCGCCTTCTGAGCGTCATCATTGATGCCGATCTCCCCTCTTTGGGGCGTGTAGTCGATCCACTGGCCACGATTGAGCCACGGAGGCCCTCTCCGGGACAAAGCCCAGATTGACAGTGAGCCGGCCTGTAGGCGTGACACCGTCCTTAATCGCCGTCTGAGCTGGGAGTTTGTGGGTGGATGGGACCCTTCAGTCCTCAGTACGTCCTCAGTAGAACCGACAATCGGGGGTGCTGACGGCTACTGACGGGCAACCCGGACTACGAACTCCCGCATCACCGCGCTGGCCATCGGTATATGACGACGGCCGAATTATTGACTGCCCCCGACCGAATCCTCATTGAGTCAAGAGGGCAATTGTGAGGGGTTTCGGGCGCGTCTCGTCAGGACGCCGTCGGAGCTCGAATGCATAGAATTCGTTGGGTCCGGGAGTGACTTCGCCGAAGAGCCGGCCGCCAGGGTGCAGAGCCGGTCACGCAGGCTATGAGTCGTTCCCGCTTGTCCTCTCGGCCCCTTACTTCTGTGCGTCGATGAGGGCTGCCGATAGACGGCGTTGCTGACCCGACGCTTGAGCGACCGGATGGCCTCCCGCTTGGTCTTGCCCTCCGCCACCTTCTTCTCGAAGTAGATCCGGCACTCTGAGTTGGTCTGGCGGATCTGGCAGATGGCCACCATGTGGATGGCGTGGTTGAGCTGGCGGTTGCCCCGGCGGCTCAGGCGGAAGAAGATCCGCCCTCCCGATGACCGCTCCACCGGTGCCACGCCGGCATAGGAGGCGTACTGATCCCGGGTGGTGAACCGCCGGACATCGCCGGTGTAGCCGATGAGTTCACAGGCCAGGATCGGGCCCACTCCATAGAGCTCGGTGAGCGAGGTTCCCGAAGCCTTCACCGCCGTTTTGATCCGCCTGTGGGACTCCTGCACATCGAGCCGCTCCACGTCGTGCAGCAGCTCGTGGGCCAGGTCATAACGGGTCTGTTCCACCGCAGTGATCGGTTCGAAGTCATTGAGGAGCCGCACAGCGTCAGAAGCGTTGAGCTCCTTGGAAATTCCGCCCGGTGACAGATTGACCAGAGCAGCGTGGAGGCGGGAGACCACGATGTTGCGAAGCCGCCCGATCTCGTGATTCCGTTTGGCCAGGAGACGGAGTACCTCCCGATGGTCGGCAGGCTCGACCGATCGGAGCCCAGGCGACCGCAGAGCGGCGATGGCCACCGATAGAGCATCGTTCGGGTCGTTCTTGTTGGACTTTCCAGTACTGAGCACTCGCACCCTCGAAACGAGGGTGGCCGGCACATCGAGGACCTGCTCACCGGCTCCCACCAGTTGCTGGGACAAGAGATAGCGAATGCCTCTGGCCGACTCGACAGCCCAAGTGCGCTCACCGAGTGGCTCCGCCCATGCCAACAGCCGGTCCGTCTGCTGACAGGTGGCTCGCACCTTGATCTCAGCCAGCGGCTGCTCATCTCGGCCGATGGCCACTGCCGTGTGGGACGCCTTGTGAGGGTCGATCCCGATGATGACGGCCATCAGTTCCTCCTTCGTGGTCGGTTAGGAACCGCGAGGGCACTCCTGGTTTGAATCTCGTGCTTTGGTCCTCTTGCGAGCCACTCGCGGCGAAGTCCAGACAGGCAGAAACTCGGTCGAAAGCCAGTCAGCCGGAGCCGACGGCTGGCACTTAGAGAGCTACTCCGTCTGGACCTCTAGACGCTACGAATGAACGAAGCATCTGCCAATAAGGCTCAACCAGGCACTTCGGTGACATGATCAGTTGTCAGTCTCGTCAGTTATCACTGACCATGATCGCGTCCTCAGGTTGAACCAGCGTTTGGGTGGCGGGTAGACGACCCTGGCGATGGTGGTCGAAGCCCACGCGATTGTCCATCCGAGGAAGACCAGCAGGAGGTCGTGCGTGTTGGTCGCATTTCCTCGGGTCCAGAAGATGATCAAAATGAATCCCCAAACCAGGAATGCGGCGATGCTGTATCCCCAATATCTGTAAATCATGGTGAACCAACTCCGTCGCGATCGAGGTGGTTTAAGTATGCGACCATTGGGAGCGCCTGTCCCTGATCGCTTAATACACGGGTGGAGTGCTTAGGGGTCCTCTGTGGCAGGCTGATGTCGAACCTGAGAGGCGGTGCAGCCGGTGATCTTCGGAGCCCACATCGTGATCTACAGCAGAGACGCTTCGGCTGACCGGGCGTTCTTTCGAGATGTATTGGGATACACATCAGTGGATGCCGGTCACGATTGGTTGATCTTCGCCCTCCCCCCGGCGGAGTTGGCCGTCCACCCTTCGGACGAAGGCGGTAGCGACGAGGTGTACCTCATGTGCGACGACCTCCGATCTGAGATCGACGGTCTCGTTGCGAAGGGCATCCGGTGCTCGGACGTCGAAGAGGCTCGGTGGGGATCGGTCACGAAGATCCAACTTCCCGGTGGCGGTACGGTGGGCCTGTACCAGCCGAAGCATCCAACGGCCTTTACTCCCACGACCTACTGATCCAGCCTTTGATAACCAGAAACCCCCCGCCTTCTGGGCTGGGCTCCTCTAAAGGCCGCTTCGGTGGGACGCAGGCACCCATCTACGATGTCGGCCATGGCCGTTACGTGCACGTGCTGCTCGATGTCGGTCGATTGGTGGGTTCGATTGCGCTCGCACCCCGATCTCCCCATCTGCCACGACTGCCTCGCCGGACTGAATGGACAGCGGGACGGTCAAGTGCAACTCATGACGGGTACCTGGCTGGCAACAGCGTTTGAACCGATTTTCCGTGTCTCTAACATGACTCGCTCAGTTGCCTGGTTCGAGAAGGCGGGATTTGAGGTTTCGCTCCACGAGAATACCTATGCATTCGCCCACCGGAATCGGGACCTCACAATCCATCTTGCCCAGACTGCCGAGGGCAAGCTACCGGGCCAAGGTGGTCTCTACATCCACTGCCAAGATGCCGACCGGGTGGCGGAGGAGTGGAGGCAGGCGGGTCTCGATGTGGATGGCCCCCGGGACGAGGATTACGGCAGGCGGGAGGGATCTGTAGCTGACCCAGACGGGAATGTCATCCGATTTGGCTCGCCCATTCGTTAGACCGATTGGTCGTGAGAGGGTGCCCCCGAACAGTGACACTGTCCTTGAGGGTCCACCGCTGTCCGGCTGGTCCTCAATAGCTTCGGGAGCACTGGAGGATTCGGTCTGACTTGCAGTCATGAGGCGCTCCCGGGCGTCGTCGACCGGGCCCTTCCAGTCAGCACATTGACAACGGCACGCCTCGTCTCCGAGGTGGGTGATTGGTCAGAACTGCGCCAGCAGTCCCGACTGCCCGTCGCTCCGATCCGAGACGGCCGTGCCACCCCTCAACCGCTTAAGGAAGGAAGGGATGGCCATGACCATCGTGGAAGCTCCCGTCGGCATCACGGGTGGTGTCGACACCCACCTCGACACCCACGTCGCTGCGGCCCTCGATCCGCTGGGTCGGCTCATCAGCACCGAGTCCTTCGATGCCGATGCGGCCGGTTACAAGGCGCTGCTGTCCTGGCTCGAGACGTTCGGCCAGGTCGACAAGATCGGCGTCGAAGGCACCGGTTCCTATGGCGTCGGGCTGGCCCGGTTCCTGCGTCGCAAGGGCATCGAGGTGATCGAAGTCAACCGGCCCAACCGCCAGGCTCGGCGCAATCACGGCAAGTCCGACCCGCTCGATGCCGTCGAAGCCGCCCGGGCCGTCATCAGCGGCCGAGCCCTCGGAACCGGCAAGACAAAGGACGGTCCCGTCGAGGCCATCCGGGTGTTGGTCGTGGCCAAGCGCTCGGCCCGACAGGCCCGGGTGAAGGCCATCGTCCAGATGCGCCACTGGTCATCACCGCCCCTGACCAGCTCCATTCCCGCCTGAAGGGCTTGACGGTGACCGCACTCGTGGCCGATTCGGCCAAGCTGAGAGCCACCCGGGCCACCGATCCGGTGACGGCAGCCACGAAAGCATCACTGTGTTCCCTGGTCCACCGGGTCCAGGCCCCCGAGGCCGAACTCGAGGAGGCCAACGAACAGATCGAGGCGCTACTCCTCGCCACCGCACCTGAGCTGATGGCCCGGTTCGGTGTCGGTGCTGATTCCGCCGCATCGCTGTTGGTGGCGGACCGGTGACAACCCCGAACGACTGCACTCCGAGGCGGCCTGGGCCCACCCCTGCGGGGTCTTCCCGGCCCCGGCCGACTCCGGAAGGAACGCCGGTCATCTGCGCCGGCACAGTGGTGGCGACCGCCAGGCCAACAGCGCACTCTGGCGCATCGCCATGGTGCGCATCGCCCATGACCCCGAGACACGGATGTACTTCGACCGTCGAGTTAAGGAAGGCCGGACCAAGCGGGACATCATCCGGATCCTCCAGCGCTACATCGCCCGTGAGGTCTATCGCTACCTGCCTCGCGGCTGAATCCCCGGACTGCGGGTCTGGCTCATCCCCTAACTGTCGCCCCTTGGGGCTGACTTACCGGCGACCCGCCGACCCACGATCCGGGACCACTCTCACCAAGACGCGTGACTTCATAAGAGCATGCCCTCGCTCAGCGATTGGCTCATCACTGTTTTGTCCGCTGTTCACCCCGGAGTCCCTCGAAGGAGCTTGACATTGATAGGAGCGTTGCCGGGTCGGGGCGCCACCCGGATGTCGGAGCTATGCGGACGACCAAGGGTCGATGAGCTCAACTCCGACACCGGCAAAGTCCTTCTCATTTCTCGTCGCCAAGGATGCGTCATTGGCCCGGCAGATCGCAGCGATCTGAGCGTCGTATCCGCTGATTAGCGTCCCCTGACGATCGCGATGATCGACAATCTCTGGGTAGACCGTGGCTGCGGCGGCGTCGAAGGGGAGGACATCCTCCGTGAATCGGCTGAACACGTCTACTGCTGCCTCCCGAAGCGTGTCCTTGCGTCTGCCGTTCGGGAGCCGCTCGACGCCGTAGAGGATCTCGGCCACCGTGATCGCCGTGATTCGGAGCTCGTGGTGACCGTGTGCCAACACCCATGCTCGGACTGCGGGTGAGGGCTCGACCTTCATAAGCTCCGAAACAACATTGGTATCGGCGACGATCACGAAGTGAAGTCGACAGCTCGAGGCGCTGCGGAACGGGGCGGAAGGTCGAGATCGACACCTCCGAGTTCACCGAACCGGTCAGCCAGTGCTTCGAGGAGGCCCTTTTCGTCACTCGGCTCGCGGACGGCCTCGACGAGAATGGCGCGCATCTCGGCCTCCATTGACCGACCATGGGCGGCAGCCCGGACCCGCAGGCGTTCTCTCACTGTGTCGTCCAAGTTCCGAATACTGACTGCTGCCATCGCTGCACCTCCGCTAGCAATGCTAGCACTTCAGCGACCCCGAGCGGGTCACGGGAAGGGGAGTTACTTCGTATCTGGCGCGCCGCCGGCCGGCAGCTTGCCGTCCCGATCCTCTGGAATGCTCGAGGTGGTTGATCGGCGTCGGGCCCGGTAGGCAGCCTGGCGTTCCGCATCGCTTGTGTAGAGGCGTGGGCGTCCGGCTCCGGTCCTGCGACCACCCCAGCTGTGCCCGTCCGGAGTGGCCACACTGTGGTGATCCACGTTGACGCCGTCCAGCCCCTGTGATCCCAACTCGCCTGGTGCTGGCTTCTCCTGCGGGCTGGCACTCCGCCTTTCGCGCTTTCGTCGGCTGGCCCTTCCCATGCCGAACCTACGTCTCCTTTGTCACGTATCTCGAACGGGAGTTGGTCGGCTGAGACGGCCGCCGCTCTGGCGGCGGCGGCCGCACGCCGGAACCCCAGGAGTCGGCTTGATCTGGTCCCCTGGTGTTACGGAATCAAGTGGTCGTTGGTGGTGCACAACGGAGAACTCCCAGGTGGGTGTTCGAGGAAGGTGTGTGAGCACTTCCTTTACAAAGATCTAGACGGCTCGGCGTTCGTCGACCCCGGCGAGCACGTGGTCCACCGCGGCGCGGGTCTCGTCGTCACTGTCTGGCCAGAGGTGGCCGTAGGTGTCGAGGGTCTCCATGGCCGACTGGTGGCCAAGCCGTCGCTGAACGGTCTTGACCGAGCAACCCCGACTGATGAGGAGCGAGGCGTAGAAGTGCCGGAGGTCGTGGAACGTCGCCCACTCGGGAAGTTCCGCCTTCCCGGCCGCACGGTGCCACATCTCGCCAGCCGTGTTCCGCCGGAGCGGCGTGCCGTAGCTGCTCCTGAAGATCAGATCCGACGGACCCGTCGCGTACCGGGCGAGGTGTTCGGCCAGCACCGTGCTCACCACGTCGGGCAGGGGGACCGTCCGGAATCCGGCCTTGCTCCGCGGCGGCCCGAACTCGGGCACACCAGCCTTGGCTCCGAGCAGCTGGCGATTGACCCGGACCTGACGGTGAAGACGTCGACCCGGTCCACGCTGAGTCCGAAGCACTCACCCTGGCGGAGCCGGTGCCGGCGGCGAGGACGACGAGGGCTCGATAACGGTCCGGACACGCGTCCGCCATCTGCTGGACCTGGGCGGCGGTCAGCGGCAGGACTTCGCCGTCCTCACGCTTGGGGAGAGCGATGCGGTTGCACGGGGACGCTCCGATGAGCTGGTCGCCGACGGCCGCTTTGAAAATGGCCGAAACCCACCGGTAAACGACCTCGACCGACCCCGGGACCAGCACCTCGCTCCGGCCCTTCACCCAGGCCTGGACCTCGCTCCGTCGGATCGACCCGAGCGGCCGGTGTCCGAGGAAGGGGTAGGCGTGGATGCGGAGGTAGCTCTCGGCCTTGGCGGCAGTGGAGGGGCGGTGCACCTGCCTGGCACGGCACTGCTCGGCGTAGTCCCGGAACAGGGTGAGCCCGCCTGCCGGGCCTACGTACTTTCCTTGGGCGAGGTCGCCTCGGACGGCGTCGAGGAACAACTCGGCCTCCTTCTTGCATCGGAACTGCTTCGTCCTCTGCGGCGCTCCGGGGTACTCGCGCCACCGCGCCCGGTAGTGCCCGACCTGTCGTCGATCGATGCTTGCCATGTGCCCCTCCGGTCGCTTTGCTACCCCTGTTGCAGCACGTCCCTGGAGCCCCCGATCCGTCGCCAAACAGTCCTCAATAAGTCCTCAGAATTTGAGGACTCTTGCGGTAACTGACGGACAACAACGGACAGTAACGGACAATCTAAGTCCCTGGTAGATGCCTATAAATGGCAGTCTAGCGGCAGGTGGTGACGGTGAGCCGGCCTGTAGGCGGGATTCTGTTCACCCTCTCGCGAGGGATCGGTGGCCATCCATCTAAGCGGTCTACCTGGAGGTGACGTCCCCAACGGAACGCCGGACGGGCCGCCCGCCCCCCTATTCGACCTTGCTCCGGGTGGGGTTTACCAAGCCGGCCAGGTTGCCCTGGCCGCTGGTGCGCTCTTACCGCACCGTTTCACCCTTGCCTGTGCGTAACCCGAAGGCCACACCATCGGCGGTCTGTTCTCTGTGGCACTTTCCTGCAGGTTGCCCCGACTGGCCGTTAACCAGCACCCTGCCCTATGGAGTCCCGACCTTCCTCGACCCGGGTCCGACTGAGGGTTCTCCTCCGCCGGAACGGACCGCGGCCACCCGGCCGACTCACCGTCGCCCCCATCGTCCCACATGGCGTCACCCAGTGGTCCGGAAACTCTCTGACCACCAGGTTTGTGTCGGCGCGGGGCCGGCCAAACCCGGGTGACCGAGCATGAACGGCCGAGGGGCGGGGAGTATCGCACCGGGGTTCTAGTCTGGCCCCCAATGGCTGGCCGCTTACCATCGACCCGATCCGGACCCGAGGCCCTCCTGGATTCCGACTCGCTGTCGATCAGTGACCTCTACTTCCGCATCGACCGGGCGCTCAAGCGTGAGCTGCCTGGCGAGATGTGGGTCTCAGGGGAGGTGCGTTCGTTCAACGTCAGTTCTCGGGGACACTGCTATCTTGACCTCGTCGACCCGCTCCACGCCCAGGACAACGGCTCACCGGTACTGAAGGTGGTCTGTTGGTCCAGCCGATGGAGCCGGGTCCGTTCCACGCTCGACCAACTGGGAATTCTTCTCGATGCCGGTCTCGTCGTCCGTGTCCGGGGCGAGGTGCAGCTGTACAAACCCCGCGGCGACATCAGTTTCATCCTCTCCGAACTGGACACCGACGCACTGTTGGGCAAAGTGGCCGCGGAGCGGGCGCGGTTGATTAAGGCACTGGTGGATGAAGATCTCTTCGACAGGAACCGGCGGATTCCGGTGCCGCGCCTCCCTCTCCGTATCGGACTGGTGGCCAGTCCCGGCACCGAGGGCCACGCAGACTTCATCGGTCGCCTGGAGGCCTCGGCCATGGCCTTCTCGGTGGATGTCGTCCCCACACAGGTTCAGGGCCGCGAGGGTTCGGCATCGGTCGCCGCGGCCGTCCGGCGGTTGCAGCCCGGTGACTACGACGTGATTGTGATCGTGCGAGGAGGCGGGTCCAAAGCGGATCTGGCCACGTTTGACAGTGAACTGGTGGCGCGTGCCATCGCCACTTCCGCCGCACCGGTGTGGACCGGCATCGGTCACACGGGGGATCAGTCCGTTGCCGACGAAGTGGCCAACCGCTCGTTCATCACACCCACCGAGTGCGGCCAGGAGCTGGCCTGGATGGCCACCGAATTCTGGCGGGCCGGCATGGAGGCGGGCAACGTGATGGGGCGTCTGGCCCGTGACGTGCTGGCCCACTCCGAGGTGTCTCTCGACCGTCGCCGGCACCGATTGGTTACCGGTGCCCGGTCTCAGCTCGACCGACACGCCGATCGCGTGGTGCACCGCTCTCACACCTTGCGGGGTGCAGCACGGGGTCAGGTCGACACGCACGCGCTCCATCTCGAAGGCCGCGGTTCACGGCTGGCCCGATCTTCGGTCCGGGTGCTGCAGTCGGGGCGGGCGGTCCTGCGTTCGCAGACCCAGCGACTGGTGGTTTCGCCGGCCCGGCAGATGCAGGTTGAGGACCTCCGTGTGGCCCAGTGGCGACGCCTGCTCGGCGCCTACGACTACCGACGTCAGCTCGAGCGGGGTTACTCCGTCACCCGCGGTGGCGACGGACGGGTGCTCCGATCGGTGGCTGGCCTCACGGCCGGGTCTCGCCTGCTCACCCGGCTGGTCGATGGCGATGTGGAGTCCGTCGTCTCGACCGTTGGCGGCGGCTCGTTCGAGGGCTCCCGTGGGACCGGTGTGCAAGCAGACCCGAATGACGACGAAGGGAAGCAGTGATGGCCGCGACCAGAGGAAGTGGGGAGAGCAGCGCCGCGCCGGGGGAGGCCTCCATCGATGTAACGGAGTTGAGCTACTCGGATGCCGGTGCCCAACTGGACATCATCATCGAGGAATTCGAGACCGGTGTGGTGGACGTCGACCGACTGGTGGAACAGCTGGAGCGAGCCACCGATATCGTCGATGAGCTGGACCGACGACTGCGTCGGACCCGGATGCGCGTGGAGGAGTTGGTGCCTCGACTCGAGTCGATCGGGCGCACCGAAACCCCCGCCGCCGACGCCCATGACGGCGATACCGCTTCGGACCCGTCGGTCGCTTCGGACGATCCGGCGTCACCGGGCCTCTTCTGAGGGGCCGCCACCGAGGTCACAACGACTGGCGTCGGCCGAGGTCGACGGTCCCAGTCCGGCCCTCATCCGGTGCTGGGCTCGTTCGACCCGGCGCGGTCAGTGGATGTTGCGTTCGCTCGCATCCCAATAGGGGCGGCGCAGCTCCCGCTTCAGCACCTTCCCCGAGGGGTTGCGGGGGAGGGCGTCGACGAAGTCCACCGACGTCGGGCACTTGTAGTGGGCCAGTCGGTCACGGGTGGCGGCGATGATGGCCGCCCCGAGGTCGCCGTCGTCGGCGGAGGCCCCGGAGGCCCTCACCACGATGGCCTTGACCGTCTCGCCCCAGCGGTTGTCGGGCACGCCGATGACTGCGGCGTCGGCCACGTCGGGATGGGCGAGGAGGGCATTTTCGACCTCGGCCGGGTAGACGTTCTCGCCCCCGGTGACGATCATGTCCTTGATCCGGTCGTGGAGGAACAGGTAGCCCTCGGCATCCAGCCAGCCGGCGTCCCCGGTCCGCAGCCAACCGTCATCGGTCAGGGTGGCGGCCGTCTCTTCGGGCTTGTTCCAGTAGCCGAGCATGTTCTGGTCGGAACGGGTCCAGACCTCGCCCACCTCGCCTACGGGCAGGTCGCGACCCGAGGCATCGACGATGCGCAGTTGAACATGGTCGAAGGGCCGACCGGCCGACCGCAGGAGATGGGCCCGGGGACCGTCGGGATCGTGGTCACCGGGCATCAGGGAGGTGATCGCCCCGGTGGTTTCGGTGAGACCGTAGACCTGGGCGAAATCGCAACCCAGTGCGGCCATGGACCGCACCAGGACGTCCTCGCTTATCGGTGAGGCTCCGTAGAAGACGGTCCGGAGCGAGCTCATGTCGGTGTCGGCCAGGGTCGGGGTGGCCAACAAGAACATGAGGACCGCCGGTACGACGAAGGTCTCCGTGATCCGGTGCGCCTCGATGATCCGGAGGGCTTCGGTCGGGTCGACGTCCTTCAGGATGACCGAGTGCCCCCCGCGGGACATCCCGGCCAGTGCCCAACCGGTGCCGCCGATGTGGAAGAGCGGCATGGCCACGAGCGACACGGTGTCCGCCCCGATGTGGAACACCCGGTCAGCCTCGGTGAGGATGGCGGAGATGTTCCGGCCCGAGATGACCGCCCCTTTGGGGAGCCCAGTGGTTCCCGACGTGTACAGCTGCACGACCGGGTCGTCCGGCCCGGGATCGAACCCGGGGTCGTCCCGCTCGACGGCACCGTCCCCGTCCCGCCACTCGGCGAACCGATCGAGTGCCACCCAGTGGTGCACGGAGTCCACCAGGGACTTCACCTCTTTCACCGTGGCGGCGTAGTCGGGACCGTAAAAGAGGACGGGTGCACCGGCATCCTCGATGATGGCGGCGATCTCCATGGGCGCCAGGCGCCAGTTGACGGCCACGCTGACCGCCCCGAGCAGTGCGCAGCCGAAGAGGACCTCGAAGTACTCGCTCCCGTTGCGGTCGAGGAACGCCACCCGGTCCCCGGGTCCTACGCCACACCGCTGGAGGGCGTGGGCGACCCGCTTGGCCCGTTGGTAGACCTCGTCCCAGCTGAGGGTGGAGGATCCCTCCGTCAGCATGGGCGCGTCGGGTGTCTCCCGGGCCCACCGCCGGATCATGTCTGATGCCGTCCTGAGCTCCGGCGGCACCGTCAGATCAGCCTGTCGGGTCTGCTCGGTCGTCACGGTTCCACCCCTTGTTTCGTCCCGGTCAGTCTGGTCCGCCGATGGTACCCCCGGCACACCAATTGGTCCGGCGTGGCGCTGAGCCGGGACCGATAGGCCGGGGCACCGGCCCGCCCGTAGAGTGGGGCGCGTGACCGAAGCCACCGTGCCCACGCCGTCCGCCACCACCCAGGACCGCCTGTACTTCCGCCAGTTGCTGGCCGGGCGGGACTTCGCCGTCGGTGACCAGGTCGCCCGCCAGATGGTCAACTTCGTCTACCTCGTAGGCGACCGTGTCACCGGTGAGGCCCTCATCGTCGACCCTGCCTACGGCGTCGACGAGCTGCTGGGTCTGGTGCAGGCCGACGGCATGCGCTGCGTCGGTGCCCTGGCCACCCACTTCCACCCCGATCACGTCGGCGGCGACATGATGGGCTGGAGCATCGAGGGGGTTACCCGGCTGCTCGAGGTCGACCCGGTGCCCATCCACGTGCAGGCCGAGGAAGCCCCGTGGATGATGCGAAGCACCGGGGTGGGTCCAGAGGAGCTGGCCACCCACCACGGCGGGGACATTGTGATGGTCGGGGAGATCCCCGTCACCCTGGTCCACACGCCTGGCCACACGCCCGGTAGCCAGTGCTTTCTCGTCGATGGTCGTCTCATCGCCGGCGACACCCTGTTCCTCGACGGGTGCGGTCGGACCGACCTCCCCGGCGGTGATCCCGCGGCCATGTACGAGTCGCTGACCACCCGCCTGGCCCAGGTGCCTGACGACACGGTCCTGTACCCCGGCCACCTCTACTCGGCCGACCCCTCGGCCACGATGGGGGACACCCGGGCACACAACTACGTCTTCCACCTCCGGACGCCCGAACAGTGGATGACCATGTTCGGCAGTTAGTCCCGGTGGGTCCGGGGCCCGCCGGGTGCCACCTACGATGACGGGCCATGAGCGATCCCCTGTCCCGTGACGCCACCGTGGTCGTGATCGGAGCCTCGTTGGCCGGCCTCCGGGCCGCCGAGGAGGTGCGGCACGAGGGTCACACCGGACCGGTGATCATCGTCGGTGACGAGATCCATGCCCCCTACGACCGACCGCCTCTGTCCAAGCAGCTCCTGGCCGGGACGTGGGACGTAGCCCGTATCCACCACCATGCCCCCGACGTGCTCGACACCCTGGGACTCGAGTTCCGGTTGGGCCGGCGGGCCACCGGTCTCGACCTCGACGCCCACACGGTCCTGACCGACGACGGCGAGGCACTCCGCTTCGACGGACTCATCGTGGCCACCGGAGCCACGGCCCGGAGCCTGCCCGGCACCGACGGGCACGCCGCCGTCCACGTCCTGCGCACCCTCGACGACTGTCTGGCCATCCGCCAGGTCCTGCTCGCCGCCGGCGAGACCCCGCGGGTGGTGGTCATCGGCGCCGGATTCATCGGTTCCGAGGTGGCCGCCACCTGCCGCGGGCTGGGGGCGGAGGTCACCGTGGTGGAGGCGCTGCCCACACCGCTCGGCCGGGTGCTCGGTGAACAGATGGGCGAGGCCTGCGCCGGACTCCACCGTGCCGAGGGGGTCACGGTGCGGACCGGGGTCGGTGTGGACCGGATCACCTCGCCCTCCGGGGACCATGCCGCGGCCATGGTCCACCTGGCCGACGGTACCGATCTCGCCGCCGACGTGGTCGTGGTGGGCATCGGCGTGGTGCCCGCCGTGTCGTGGCTGGAGGGCTCGGGCCTCACCGTAGACAACGGGGTGGTGTGCAGTGAGACCCTCTTCGCCGCCGAGGGTGTCGTGGCCGCCGGCGACGTGGCCCGGTGGCGCCATGCCGGCCTGGGCGAGCAGCTTCGGGTGGAGCACTGGACCAACGCCGCCGAGGGCGCGGCCGCCGCGGCGCGCAACCTCCTGGCCGGATCGTCGGCCGCCCAGCCCTACGAGCCCGTCCCGTTCTTCTGGTCCGATCAGTACTCGACCAAGATCCAGGTCGTCGGGCTGCCCGGACCGGACGACGAGGTCGTGGTGGTCGAAGGTTCAGCGGAGGAGGGGAAGCTGGTGGCTCTGTACCGACGGGGTGATCGCCTTCGCGCCGCCCTGGCGTTCAGCCGACCCCGTCATCTGATGGCCTACCGGCCCCTGCTGGCCGCGGGGGCCTCGTTCGACGAGGCGCTGGCCGTGTCCCGCTCCTGAGGCTGCGCGGTGCCCGACCGGTGACGGCCCCGTCGGCCAGGGCGCGGGCCACTTGCGGCGAACCGGTGGGTCAGGGCCAGCGTGGTGGCGATCTGGTCGGCGGAGGGCTCGATGCCCCCGTAACTCCATCGCTCCACCAGCGTGGTGGCCTGGAGCAGCCCGTCGCCGAGGACGGGCTCGACGGCGGCCAGGCGCTCGCCGTAGGCCGAGAGGGTCTCGTCCCCTCGGCGTCGGCGCCCCCGCCGCGTCCCGCCCCGCTCGAGGTCCGCGGCCACCTGGTGGGCCCAGGTGGGCGGGCGAAGCCTGCGTCGGCGACGAGCAACGGCCAGGACGACCACGATGAGCACCACGAGACCGATGGGGATCCAGGGCAGGTGGGCCAGCACCCGTTCCGTGCTGTGGGCCAGCACCGAGCCGGGTGACGGATTGGCCAGAGGAACCACGGCCGTGGGGTCGAAGTTCTGCCAGCCGTAGCCCGGGAACCACACCTGGACCCAGGCGTGGGCGTCCTTGGCCTCGACGTCGAAGAGGTCGGTGATGGGGTTGTAGGAGCCCGGCACGTACCCAACCGTCTCGCGGGCCGGGATACCCAGCGTCCGCAGCATGACCACCGTGGCCGTGGAGATCTGCTCGCAGTACCCCTGACGGCTTCCGAACAGGAAACTGGTGACGGCGTCGGCTCCCGGAGCCAGGGGAGGGATGTCGGTGGTGTAGCGGATGTTCCGGGCCATCCACGACTCGAGGGCGGTCACCTTGTCGTAGGTGCTGGGCCCAGGGCCGACGATCCCCGCGGTGATGTGCTCGGCCAGCGCTTTCACCCTGGGGTAGGCGTGGGGCAGTTGCAGATAGCGCTTCGTTTCGATGTTGGACAGCAGGTCGACGGCCGGAACCGTGGTGGAGGGCTGGGGGACCGTGGACTGCCGGAGCTCCGCCGGGGTGGCGGTGATGTCATTCGATACGACGGTGTAGACCGTGCCCGCCCCCATGGAGCTGGCCGACACGATCGTGCCGTCGCCGGTGAGAAACAGCGACCGTGACTGGATGTAGACCCGCTGGGCGTTGTCGGCATGGAACACGAGGTTCGGACCGGTTTGGGCCAGGTAGAAGGTCTGCACGTCCGTGGTGCCGTCGACCAGGGGGGCTTCCTGGTCGGGCTGAAGGGGGATCTCGAACGGCGACCCGAAGTCGAGCTTGGTCAGGTGACCACGGTTGCCGTCGCTGTTGCCGCTGGCCGGATCGGCGGCCTGGATCCAGCTCTGACCGTTCCAGTCGTCGTAGGTCTCGCCGACCCAGAAGCTCGGTCGGCTGGCCCGAACTCGCAGGACGACCTGGTTGCCCAAGCTGGCCCGGGCCCCGGTGTCGAGCGACTTGGCGAAGCCCAGGAAGCCTCCCACCCCGGTGCGGCCGGTAGGGCTGGCGGCGTGGGCGGGCAGCGAGGCCGAACCGTCGGTCAGGTTGCTCGGGCTGTCCACCGGGGACGAGTTGGCCGACGAGGACGGGAAGATCAGCGAGGTGGAGACCTTCGGAGCGGGGAGGAACGCCACCAATACGAAGGCCACCACGACCACCGCCAGGCCGGTGACACCCAACGTGAACCAGGGGACACTGTTGGACCCGGCCATGGACTGCCACATGGACACGAGTCCCCAGAGACCACACGCCACCCAGGCCACCACGTACACCCCGAGGGTCAGATCGACCGACTGGGCGGCGGCCACCGCCATCAGGGCGGCCGAACCGGCCAGCGAGTAGGCCACGTCGCGGCGGGCGGGGACGTCGAAGGCGTGGGTGCACAGCACCCACGCGAAGAGGACGGCCAGGGGGCCCTCGACGGTGGAGATGTCTCCCGGGGTGGCGTTGTGACTGACCGTGGCGATGAACCACACGAATCCGCCGACGGCGCAGAAGGCCAGGACGGGCTTCACCGCCGGCCAGGGTCGCTCCCGGCGCAGGTACGAGAGGGCATTGCCGAGGGCGGTGGCCACCACCGCGAAGACGGCCACCGGGGCGCTCAGCTCCCCCTGGCTCCAGCAGGCCCCGATGGCGATGATGACGGTGCCCGCCGAGGCAACGCGGAAGGGGATGGAGTGCTCGGGTGGCCCCGGCTTGTTGGCCTGGACCACCCGCTGCCAGAGGGTCATCGTCGGCCTCGCTTCGGACGACCGTCGGCGGACGATCCGGGGGTCGACGGGGGAGGGACGGCCCGGGCCAGGCGCCGACCGAGGTCGATCCGGTCCCGCACCAGTCGCAGGCAACGGCCGTCGGCTTCGAGGGTGCCGAGGACCACCGGCTGACGGCGATCAAGACAGCCGGCCACCACCGCCATCACCCGTTCCGACTCCGCCTCGGCGGCCGCCCGGTCCTCGGGCAGCACCACCTCGATGATCACCGGTTCCTCGGTCTGGCGCTCCCGTTCCCTGACCATGAGCACACCGACGTGGGATGTGGCGGGCCAGTGCACCGAGCGCCGGGAGTCGCCAGGTTCGAACGGTCGTACGCCCCGGGGCTCGCCGGCGCCGGAGGGCACCCGCTGGGGCGATTCACCGGCGGCATCGTCGCGGGTTGCGTCCATCGGCCCCGGGGAGCCGAGGCGGGGGGCCACGTGGAGGGGTCGGGGTAGTGCGACTTCGATCTCCCGGGCCCACCACAGCAGGCCGAAGGGCGCGCACGAGGCCACCTCGACCACGACCGACTCCAGGACCCCTCGATACTCCGGAGTGACGGTGATCACCACGGGACGAGGTCCCCGGGACCGACCCTCGGCCTGGGCCACCGGCCCCGTCGGCCAGCGCGGCCGGATGCGGATCGGGCCGTTGGCCGAGAGCGAGAGGTCCACCGGCCGGCCGGCTTCGGTGTCGGACGGCGATGCCGTGCAGGTCGCCGTGGCCCGGAAGGCGGGGAACAGCGGCGCCACCAGCCCGGTGAACAGGACTGCGGCCAATAGCGCACCGACCGCTTGGACCCATCCCGACCCGCTGGAGTGTGCGACGCCGGCCCACGCCAGTACCGTCACCACACTGCCCACCACCGGCGCCAGCCACGCCACGGGGTGGACCCGGCGTCGGATCCGTCGGCCTCCGGGCAGCCGGACGGGGTCCCGCCTTCGGGCCTGCTGCCCCGAGGCCGTCCAGGACAGGGCCATGCCCGCCGTCAGCGCCACCATTCCGACCAGTGCGCCGGCGAGCACGAGGCGGGGTCCGAAGAAGGTCCGCACCACGACCACGCCGCACACGCCGGCCAGGATCCCGGTCGTGACGGTGGTGACCCCGCGCCAGCCCGGTGAACGGGGTGCGGGGCCGGGCACGCTCACGTGGGGGGAACGGGTGTCTCGGCCAGGATTCGAGCGACCAGGCTGGGGCCATCCCCGCCGCTTCCCTCGGCGACCAGACGGTGGGCCAGGCATGCCACCGCCACCGCCTGGACGTCCTGAGGAGTGACATAGGCCCTGCCCGTGAGGACGGCATAAGCCTGGGCCGAGCGGATGAGCGAGATGGCCGCCCGGGGGCTGGCCCCGAGCCGGACGGTCCCGGCGGTCCGGGTGGCCCGGACCAGTGCCACCGCGTATTCGGCCACCGCCGGCTCCACGTGTGCCGTCGCCGTGGCCGCGATGGCCCGTTCCCACTGAGTGGGGTCGGAGACCGGGGTCAGGTTGTCGAGGGCGTACCGGCCGCCACTGTGCAGCACCAGCATGGTCTCGATCTCGGCGTCGGGATAGCCAATTGTGGTCGAGAGGCCGAACCGGTCGAGTTGGCTCTCCACCAGAGGGTAGGTGCCCAGCTGCCCCACGGGATTCTGGGTCCCGATGATGAGGTGGGGCCGGGGGAGGGGCCACGACTCGCCGTCCACGGAGACCTGCTGCTCCTCCATCGCCTCCAGGAGGGCCGACTGGGTGCGCGGTGGCGTCCGGTTGAGCTCGTCGAGCAGTACCACGTGCCCGAACACCGGGCCCGGCCGGAAGTCCCAGGTCTGGGTGTCCGGTGAGAACACGGTGACACCGGTCACGTCGGAGGGGAGGAGGTCGGGGTGCCCCTGGACCCGCGAGAGCTGGACGCCGAGGGCGGCGGCCAAGGCCCGGGCCAGGACGGTCTTGCCCACGCCGGGCACGTCTTCGATGAGCAGGTGGTTGCCCGACATGGCCGCCACCACGGCGATGGTGACCGCCCGCGGCGTCCCCAACAGGACCTGGGAGAGGGCCTGGTGCAGCGAGCGGGCGGTAGCCACGGCCTCGTCGATCGAACCCTCAGTGCCGGGCACGGTCAGCACCCGCTCGGCCCCCACTGCCTCGATGCCCGTGCTCATGCGTTCCCCTGCTTCCCCGGCATTCGCGCGTCCCGTGGATGAAATCTCCGAGCGTGGTGACCTACCCACCCTAGGCGTTCTCTGGGTCTCTGATCAATGCACCGGCCCCGGGACCTGGCCGAATGGACGCCGGTAGGTGGGTGGGCGGAGGCGTCAGAAGTCAAGGGCCGACAGCTCCGGGATGGTTCCCTCGGACCGGCTCCGGGCTTCCAGCCATCGGGCCCGCCGCCCGGCGCGCTCCTCATCACTGCCTGTGGGCTCCACCACGCGGCGGGGCTTCCAGGCCGCGGCCACCTCGTCCTCGTCCGTCCAGACACCGGTGGCCATCCCGGCCAGGTAGGCGGCGCCCAAGGTCGTGGCCTCGAGAACCGGGGCGATTTCGACGGGTCGTCCGCAGGCATCGGCCAGTGCCTGGGTGAAGACCGGATTGGCGGACATGCCGCCGTCGACCCGCAGGGGTCCGATGGGCAGTCCTGAGTCGGCTTCCGCCGCCTCGGCCAGGTCGGCGCCCCGGTGGGCTACACCCTCGAGCACCGCCCGGACCAGTTCCGGACGGCCGCTGCCCCGGGTCAGACCGACGAAGGTTCCCCGGGCCCCGAAATCCCACACGGGTGTGCCCAGGCCGAGTAGCGCGGGGACGAACCAGACGTCGCCCGTGTCCTGGCACCGACCGGCCACCTCGGCCGATCCGTCGGCCGAGTCGATGATCCCGACGTCGTCCCGGAGCCATTCCACACAGGTTCCCGCGGACAGCATGATGGCCTCGACGCCCCACGTGATCCGGCCCTGCCTACGCCAGGCGATGATGGGAATGGTGCCGGCCGGACCCCGGTCGGCCAGGAGTGGCCGTTCCGGCCCCGTGCACTGGTCGAGCATGCCACCGGTCCCGAAGGTGGCCTTGGCCAAACCCGGACGGGTGCAGCCCTGCCCGATGAGCGAGGCCTGTTGGTCGCCGGCGATTCCGGCGATGACGGGACGGCCGGGCAGGATCTCGGCCGTCCCCACCGCTCCGGTCGAGTCGACGATCGTGGGGAGCAGGGCCTCGGGGATGGCGAGGGCCTCCAGTACCCGGGCGTTCCAGCCCGAACCGTCGGCACGGACGAGGCCGGTCACGCCGGCGTTGGAGGCGTCGGTGACGTGGAGGTGTCCACCCGACAGGGTCCAGGCCACCCAGGAGTCGACGGTCCCGAAGGCCAACTCGCCGCGCTCGGAGCGCGACCGGTCGGGATCGGCCTGGTCGAGAAGGGCCGCCACCTTGGTGGCCGAGGCGTTGGGTGCCACCCGGATGCCACGGCCCTGGAGCTCGAGGCAGGTCCCGACGGTCCGGAGGTCCTGCCAGCCTAACCCGGGACCGACGGGTAGCCCGGTGGCGCGGTCCCACACGATCGTCGAAGCCCGCTGATTGGCGATGCCCACGGCCTCGACGGGACCTCCCTCGGCCAGGCTGGCCGAGGCGACCTCGATCACCGCCGTGGCCATAGCGGTGGCATCGAACTCCACCAGTCCGGGGAACGGCGTGTCCGGCAGGACCTGGACGTGATGGATGTGGGCGACCTGGCCGTCGGGGTGGACCACCGCACCCCGCACCCCGGAGGTGCCCACGTCGATCACCAACACGCTCATGGCCAGGGCACCGGGCCGAAGGGGCCGGTCAGTCCGAGCTTGCCCGGATTGAGGATCCCGTGCGGATCGAGGGCGTCCTTGACGGAGGCCAGGACGGCGAAGCCGGATCCGAGGGCGGTGGGGAGGAACCGGGCCCGGTTCAGTCCGATGCCGTGGTGGTGGCTGATGGACCCGCCGGCCACGAGGGTGGCCCGGGTGACCTCGTCCCAGGCCTGTCGGTAGTAGTGGTCCACCCACTGGCCGAGTTCGGTCCCGCTGTCTGCTCCGTCGGCACCGGCAGCGGACAGGTCGACGGGCGGCCGTCCGGCGAAGGTGAAATAGAGGCAGGCGCCGTCGGTGTAGGCGTGGCTCTGGTGGGACGACGCCACCAGTGTTCCCTCCACCCCGGCCAGCGCATCGAGGACCGAGCGGTAGAGGTCGGGTAGGTCGCGCCACCGGGCCGCCACCTCGACGGTGTCCACGACGATTCCCCCGCGCCACAGGGGGGCCAGGGCCGACACGTCGTTGCGGTGCCCGAGCCAGCGTTCCACCAGCTCCACCTCCAACCCGTCGGCCCCGTCGCACTCCTGATCCACGATGGCCAGGGTGGCCGCCACCAGGTCGGGGTCGGCCTCGTCCAACACGATGAGCACGTTGGTGTCGGCCCGGTCGAAGGAGCGGGCCGACTCGGTGGCGTCATAGAGTCGGAGCACCGCGGGGGTGGCACCCCTACGGAGGATGCGCCGGCAGGCGTCGAGGCCCTCGGCGAAGGAGCTGAATCCGAAGGCCCTCCGACCCTCGCCCTCGGGTACCGGGTGCACCCGGAACCTCGCCTCGGTGATGACCCCGAGGGTGCCCTCGCTGCCCACGAAGAGCTGGGTCAGGTCGGGCCCGGTGGCCGAACGGGGACCCCGCCCGCCGGTCCGGACAACCCGCCCGTCGGCCAGCACCACCTCGAGGCCGAGCACCATGTCCTCGATCTTGCCGTACCGGTTGGAGTACTGGCCGGCACCTCGACAGGCCAGCCATCCGCCCACGGTCGACAGGTCCATGGACTGGGGCCAGTGGCCCAGGGTGACGCCGTGTCCGCCCCGCAGTCCCGATTCCACGTCGGGTCCGAAGGTCCCAGCCCGCAGATCGGCGATCAGCGAGACGTCGTCCACCGCACCGATGCCGGCCAGTCCGCACAGATCGAGGGCCACCCCTCCGAACAGCGGGACCGAGGCACCGCACACGCCGCTCCTCCCTCCGGCCGGCGTGACGGGCACGTGGGCCTGGTGGCACAGAGCCAGGACCGCGGCCACCTGGTCGGTGTCGGAGGGCCGGGCCACGACCGCCGGTCGGGCCGGCACCTCGCCGGATACGGCCCATCCGATGGCCAGTGGCCACCAGTCTCGCCCGGCCTCGGCCCGGTCCCCGTCGAGGTCGGAGACCTCCGCGCACACGCCCGACAGCCGTCGGAGGAGGGCATCGTCCACGGCCACCCGCCGGCCACCGAGGTGGTCGGTCACCAGCGACGGTTCGGCATCGATGGGCGTAACGGGGGTGGGCGTCGTCACCGGGTCCCCCGGAGGCCCGGGACGGTCCCGTTGGCGTTGGTCGCGGCAACGGCGAGGCCCCGACGGTGATCGGGGTCGAGACCGGCGCGGGTGAGTTCGTGCCGGCGGAAACGAGCGTAGGCCTCGGCCTCCGCTTCGATGCGGCGACCGTCCCAACCGAGCTCGGGGCCGATGATCTCGGCCACCCGCCGGGCGGCCTCGGCGGCCCCGCGGGCGTCCCGGAGCGAGGCCCGGGTACGCCGGTCAAGCACATCGGCCACGGTGCCGGCCATTTCGTGGCGCACGGCGTAGAGCGCTTCGACCTCGAGGTAGTGGAGTCCGTCGACCAGGGGGTCGAGGAGTTCGGGCCGACCGTCGGCCAGCGCCAGCACGTCGGGGGTCTCCGAACCGTACCGGCCGGCCAGGTGGGCGGCGGCGGAGGCGGCGTCGTCGGGCACGGAGGGTGCCGCCTCTGTGACGTCGACCCGTTGGGCCGACACCCGGGGGGTCCGACCCGCGCCGCGGAGCCGGAGGTCCTTCGTCACGCAGTTGAGTGACTGCCGACCGAGCGCCACAGTCACCGCGTCCACGGTGTCCTCGGCCATCTTCCGGTAGGTGGTCAGCTTTCCCCCGGTCACCGTGACCACTCCGCCCGCAGAGGTGTGCACGGTGTGACGGCGGGAGAGGTCGGCGGTCCGCTCACTCGGGGCGTGCCTGCCCTCCACTGGGGCCAACAGAGGACGCAGCCCGGTCCACAGGCCGATGATGTCGGAGCGTCCGATGGGCCGCGTGGTGATGGCGTTGGCCGCTCCCAGGATGTAGTCGATGTCCTCGGGCAGGCAGCTCGGGTCGTCGAGTGGCCCGTCGTAGGCGGTGTCGGTTGTGCCGAGGTAGACCTGATCGCCCCAGGACACCACGAAGATGGAACGGTGGTCCTCCTTCACCGGGATGACGGCGGCGATGTCGCAGGGGAAGGCCTCGTTGGGGACGGTGATATGGATGCCCTTGGCCGGACGGATCGAGTGGGGATCGTGGTGTTCGTCCAGTGTCCGCACCTCATCGGACCAGACCCCGGCGGCGTTGACCACCACCGAGGCCCGGATCTCGAAGGGCTCCGCACCGTCAGGAGTCACATGGGCCCCATGCACACGGCCGTCCTCTCCGGTGGCCAGCGCGGTTACCGTCGTGTGATTGACGGCCACCGCTCCGTGATCCAGCACGGCGGTGCGGAGGACCGCCAGGGTGAGCCGGGCGTCGTCGGCCCGGGCGTCCCAGTAGAGGAAGCCGGCCACCAGCCGGTCGGCGACCAACGTCGGCATGTGGGCCAGCGCCTCGTCCCGGGAGACCTTCTCGTGACGTCGACCGATGCGGATCCCACCAGTCAAGTCATAGAGCCACAGGGCGGCGAGGTAGACCCGGGCCACGCTGCGGTTGACGATCCCGTCCCGGCCGAACAGCGGGATTAGAAACGGGAGCGGCGAGACCAGATGGGGGGCGTTCTCGAGCAGTCGCTGGCGCTCGGCCAGGTTCTCGTAGACCAGGCGGTACTCGTGCTGCTGCAGATAGCGGAGCCCACCGTGGATGAGCTTGGACGACTTGGACGAGGTGCCCGAGGCGAAGTCGTCCTTTTCCACCAGAGCCACCCGGAGCCCCCGGCTGGCGGCGTCCAGCGCCACACCGGCGCCGGTGATGCCCCCTCCGATGACCAGGACATCGAACTCCTCGGTGACCAGGGTGGCCAGGGCCTCGTCCCGCTGGAACCGGCCGGCTCGGAACCCGTCGGCTCTGGCTGGTCGGGACATGTTCAAAGCCTGCCACAGGTGGGCGCCGGCCCCGATCGCCGCGGAGCGTCCGGAACCGGGTCCTCGGGTCCCCGGTACCTGCCGCGGTCCCCGGGGCATGCCGCGGTCCCCGGGGCATGCCGCCGGGAGCGGCATTTCTACAACGATTGTTGAAAAACAACTGTTGGTGATACCTTGGTCGGTGGTGCGCACTCCCGACGAACTGACCGACCGCTTCCGTTCCACCGGACGGAAGGTCACCGCCCAGCGCCAGTGCATCTTCCGGGTGCTACAGGGTGACGTGACCCACCCCTCGGCCGAGGCCGTGCACGCACTGGCCACTCGCGAGATGGAGACGATCTCCCTCAAGACCGTCTACCAGACCCTCTACGATCTGGCCGAACTCGGCGAGATCGCCACCCTTGACGTGGGAACGGGGATGACCCGGTTCGACCCCAACGTGGACGATCCCCACCACCATCTGGTCTGTCGCGGATGCGGCAGTGTGCGGGACCTGGTGGCCACCTTCCCCGAGCTGTCGATTCCCAAAGGCGCGGATCTGGGGTTCGAGGTGGGATCGGCCGAGATCGTGTTCCGGGGACTTTGCCCCGAGTGCCGTGAGCCGGCAACGGCCCGGCGGTCCCCGTCGAAGGTGGAAACGTGAAGGTCGTGGTCCCCGCCTCATCGGATGTCAGCACCAGCAACCCACCCGCGGAAGTCTCCACGGGTTTCACACCCAAGAAAGGAACACCGTGACGGAACTGAAAGACAGTAAGACCGAGGCCAACTTGAAGGAAGCCTTCGCCGGTGAGAGCCAGGCCAATCGCCGGTACCTGTACTTCGCCCAGAAGGCCGATGTGGAGGGCTACCCCGACGTGGCAGCCCTCTTCCGATCGGTCGCCGAGGGCGAGACCGGTCACGCGTTCGGGCACTTCGACTTCCTCCGACTGGTGGGCGACCCGGTGACTGGCGTCCCGGTCGGGCCCACCGCCGACAACCTCAAGTCGGCCATCGAGGGTGAGACCTACGAGTACTCCGAGATGTACCCCGGGTTCGCCAAGACTGCCCGCGACGAGGGCTTCGAGGAGATCGCTGAGTGGCTCGAGACGCTGGCCCGCGCCGAGAAGAGCCATGCCGGACGGTTCACCGAGGGACTGGCCTCGCTGACCTGAGCGGTTTGACGGGGTGCGCGCCGCACCCCGGACCGATGTGGGATCCGGCCCCGGGCGACCCCCGGGGCCGGTCCGTCCCCGGTCGACCCCGCCACTGTCCGACATCACCCTGGTCCTCGGGTGGGGTGGCCGGACACCAAGCCTCAGCTGCCGGATCGAGCCACCGCCCGATCACCTAGCCACCGCCGATCCCAGCCACCGCCGATCACCTAGCCACCGCCGATCACCTAGCCACCAAGGAACCACCGTGTGCCCTGCCCGACCCCTCACCCTCGCGGACATCGCCGACCAGCGGGCCTACGAGCGCGAGCGCGACGAGTTCCGGTCCCGGGTCATTGCCACGAAGAAGCTACGCCGGATCAGCGTGGGGCCGGTGATCACCCTGACGTTCGAGAATCGGCTGACCATGCGGTTCCAGGTCCAGGAGATGGCCCGGGCCGAGAAGATGTTCTCCGACGAACAGATCCAGCACGAGCTCGACGTCTACAACCGCCTGTTGCCGTCTCCCGGTGAGCTGTCGGCCACGCTCTTCCTCGAGCTGACCTCCGACGAGGAGCTCCGCACCTGGCTGCCCCGTCTCGTCGGGGTGCAGCGCTCCTGTGAGATCCACATTGGCTCTGGAGGCTCGGTCCAGGTGATCGTGTCCACGCCGGAGGAGGAGCACGAGTCGAACCTGAGCCGGCCCGAGACCACGTCGGCCGTCCACTACGTCCGGTTCGGCTTCACAACGGCGCAGGTGGAAGCGTTCGCCTCCGGACCGGTGCGGCTGGTCGTCAACCATCCCGAGTACCCCGACGGACGTCCGGGCACAGTCCTCAGCGATGCCACCCGGGCCGAGCTCGGAACTGACCTGGCCGGCACCTGAAGTCCGTCCCGGGATCGGGCCAGGCGGGTGCGTTCAACAGCCGGAGAAGCGGGGTGGCCGTCGCTCGAGGGAGGCGTTCACACCCTCTCGGAAGTCGTCGGTGTCCATCAGTGCCACCTGTGCCGACCGCTCGTGGTCCACGGCCGCCGTGAACTGGATGCGCAGGTCCCTCCGGAGCGTGGCCCGTATCGCTCGCACCGCCAACGGCGCCGAACCGGCGATCTCCGCGGCCAGGACGTGGGCACCGGCGCGGGGATCGTCGTCCAGTCGGTCGCACAGTCCGATGCGGAGGGCCTCGGTCCCGTCGATCCGCCGGCCGGTAGTGAGGAGCTCGAGGGCCATCTGGGGTCCGACGGCCCGTGGCAGGGTGATCGACAGGCCGAAACCCTGGTGGAATCCGAGCCGGGCGAAGTTTGCGGCGAACCGGCTGTCGGGGGCACCCACCCGGAAGTCACCGGTCATGGCCAGTCCCAGTCCTCCGCCGATGGATGCCCCCTGGGTGGCCACCACCACCGGGAGGGGCCCGTCGACGAGCTCGACGGCCCGCCCGTACAGGGCGCGCAGCGCATCGGGCTCGGGCGTGGCCGCCCGGCCGAAGTCGAGGCCCGCGCAGAAGTGACGGCCCTCCGAGCACAGGACCGCGGTGCGGGCGCCCTGTGCGTTGGCCCAGCCCATGGCGTCGACCACACCGGCCAGCAGTCCGGCGTCGAAGAAGTTGGCCGGTGGACGGTGCATCTCGACCTCGGCCACGTGGTCGGCGTCGAGCACCACAGTGACGTCTCCGAACGTCTCGGTCGTCACCGTTCGTCTCCCGTCCGGTCGGCACTGCCACGGTCGACCGGCCCTGATCCGCCGGTCGGTCCGGTGCCCCGGACCTCGGCCATCACCTCATCGGTGTGCTGGCCACTGAGGGCGGCTGGCCGTCGGACCGTGGGCCCCGACATCCTCGAGAACCGGACCGGCTGGGGGATCACCTTGTAGCGGCCGGCCACGGGGTGGTCGTCTTCGGGCAGGGCGTCAACCAACTGCTCGAGGGTGGGAATGGGCGAGGCGGGCACGTCGGAGGCCTGGCAGAAGTCCAACCATTCGAGGGTGGAGCGTTGGGTGAGGATGGCCGCGACCTCACGATAGAGGGCGTCGGCATGGTCCAGGCGGGCCCGCGCCGAATGGATGCGCTCGTCGTTGGCCAGATCCTCCCGGTCCCCGGCCCGGAAGATGTCCTCGAAGTTCGCCCGCGTGTAGGGCAGGACACTGATCCAGCCGTCCTTGGTCCGCTGGGGGCGGCGCTCGGAGTTGAGGATCCGCTGGTAACCCGGCCGGCCCTGCGGAGGGCGGGCGGTGGCCGCCCCGGCGTGCTCGACCAGCATGAAGGCCGTCATCACGTCGACCATCGGCACTTCCACCCGCTGGCCCTCACCGGTGCGCTGGCGGTGGAAGAGCGCGGCCATTACGGCATAGGCGATCGTCAGCCCGCTGACCTTGTCGGCCATCAGCGTCGGCGCGAATAGGGGTTCACCTCCGAACAACCGGAAGGCGTCGGGTAGCCCGGTGGCCGCCTGGATCACGTCGTCATAGGCGGGGGCATCGGCGGCGTACGAATCGCTGGGGTAGCCCTGGGCCTGGCAGTAGACAATGTCCGGGCGCACCGGCACCACGTCCTCGTAGGCCAGCCGGAGCCGGGACAGGGTTCCCGGTCTCAGGTTGGTGACGAGGACATCCGCCGTGGCCACGACCTCCAGTAGGGCGTCCCGTCCGGACCCGGTCTTGAGGTCGAGTACTACGTTGCGCTTGTTGCGGAGCAGGTTCAGGGCCACCCCGGACAGCTGGTGGTGGGGACCGGCGGTCATGACCCGGCTCAGCGTCCCCCGCGGGTCCTCCACGGTAATCACATCGGCGCCCAGGTCCCCGAAGATCTGGGTGGCTAGGGGTCCCATCACGATCGAAGTGAGATCGACGACCCGGACGCCTTCGAGCGGTCCCGCGGCCTGTGCTGTCATCGCTTCCTTCCTCACCGCCCCTTGGTTTCCTCCCTGCCCACTGGCCGGACCCTTCTGAGATCCGGGTGGGGGCCGGAAATGGGAACCTGACGGTCCCGGACGCGGGGACGGAGTGGGGGCCCGGCGGGGCCAGACCTAGACGTAGGCCAGGTGCACAGAGGCGTCGGGGGTGTTGATGCGAAACGTGAGGCTCTCCTCGATGTAGAGCTGCACCGAGGTGACGTCGCTCGACCGGTAGCCGACGGAGAAGTCCTCGCCCACGGTCAACTCGAAGTCGCCACCCCGCTGGCTGAGTACAACCGCCCCGTCCACCGCCGGCGCCCAGACCACCGGGCCGTCGAGGATCTGACGTAGGTGCTCGAACACCGGGTAGCCACCGTGCTCGGTCGTCTCGGTGACGCCGGTGAAGCACCGGGCTCCGAGGGCGATGGCGTAGGGGCCGGCCACGTCGGCCGCCCGGAGTGCCGCCACGGCCTGGGCCACGTGTTCGGGATAGCGACCGTAGTCATCGCTGATGGCCACGGGCTCGTGGGGCGAGGCGGTGATCATGCCGACCACGCCACCGGCCTCATAGCCATGGAACACCAGGTGGTCCTCGGCAGGGCCGCGGCCCGCCCGGCGGCGATGACCGTGTCGAGGTCGAGGTCGGTGGCCCCCCGGTCGGCCGCGGCCAGTTCGGCACGATCGAGAGTGAACGGTGAGCGCAGCTCGACCAGGGGGAGCACCTTGCGCCGGGCCGCGTCGACGCCACCCAGTGGCCCGCCGTCGAGGGTGTCGATCCGGCCGGTGTCGACAGCCGAGTAACCCCAGCCCAATGGTCCGGTGAAGTCGACCAGCCGTCGGGCCGCCAGGATAGTGCTTGAGCGAGCGGCTGGCCTCGTCATCGATCTGTGTCCAGGCCTCGATCGGTGATCGGTGCCAGCTCTCGGGTCAGATGGTTCATGGGAACGTCCTGCTTTCACTCCGTAGATTGCCGATGCCCAGGCCCCCGCCTTCGACGGTGACGGCGGCCAGGGCCAGAGGGTTAGGTGTGGGTGGCCCGATGCGGGTCAGGGTATTGCTGTCGATGTGGGAGAACGGCTCGTCTCGGTCGGGGATGGCCAGTACACCTTCTTCATCGTAGGACCAGGTGTCATCGGGATTGACGGTCACGGTCATCCGGTAGCTGAGCGTCCGGAACGCCTGGTCGAGAAAGGGATTGGACAGGATCCCGTACACCTCGGACCCGACGGCGGCGTGGACCTCGAACTCGGTGGCGTCGGGCTCGGCCATCCCCCCGGCCAGGAGTACCTGGCCCCGGGGGATGCCGAGGGTGAGGGTCACGGTGTGGGTGGCCGGCTCCCACAACCAGTAGCCGACCTGGTCGTGGAAGGTCTCGTCCTCGCCGGGTTTCACGATGTGGGTGTGGTACCGGAGGCCATAGAACAGTTGGGGTCCGTTGGTCTGTCTGTCGATGGGCTGCAACTCGTAGTGCTCGACGAAGCTGTTGCGCTCGGTGCCGTCCACGTCGGGATGGGCATCGGCACCGGCTGCGCCCTGCCACACGCCGGCCAATGCGGTGAGTGGCCCCAGGTTGGACAGCGTGTCGGGGTCGCCCTGGGGCTCCGTGAAGAGGTCGTCCCCGTAGGGTTCCACTCCGGTCCAGCTCATCGGGTGCCCGCTCCCTTCGTTCGGTCTGGCCGTCGACGCCTGTCGCCGGACTGTCGTGCTTGGTCCCGCGGGCCGTACCCGGTCCGACCAGCTCGTCGAGCCGTCGTCACCGACCGCGCCCGACGCGTGCCCGTCTGCGCCGACAGTGTAGGGGGCGGCACCTTCCCCATGTCCCCAGGACGCTCCGGCCGGCCACCGGTGGGAGCGAGGCCCGGCCGGCTTCCTGACCGGCAAGGTCCCCGGCCAGCTTTCGGGGCGGCACCGGAGCAAGGTCGTTCGCCGAACATGGCCACGTCATCCGAGCTGGGTGGCCCGGGCCGAGAGCGTTCATCCGCCCTCGAACGGAAACGCACCATGGTGCAACAAGGAAGGGAACCACTATGACGACGGCAACAACCACGATCACCGGGAACCTCACCCGGGATCCCGAGATCCGCTACACCCGGGACGGTCAGGCAACCACCACGCTGGGTGTGGCCGTGAACCGGCGCTGGCAGAACCGCGAGACCACCGACTGGGAGGAGTCGACCTCGTTCTTCGATGTGGTGACCTGGCGTGACCTTGCCGAGAACGTCGCCCTGAGCCTCACCCGGGGGATGCGGGTGGTCGTGACCGGACGTCTGGAGCAGCGGAGCTGGGAGACCGACGACGGCGACCGGCGCTTCAAGGTGGAGATCGTCGCCGACGAGGTCGGCGCCAGCCTCCGGTACGCCACGCTCGACGTGCACAAGGTGTTCCGACCCCAGGCGGACTCGAGCGACGAGGGTGCCGGCGGGTCGGAGCGGGCCGACGATGGTCTTGGTGCCCCGGCGTGACCGGCGGACCGGTGCGCACGGACACCACCGACGTCTCCGGGATCGGCCCGGTGGAGCGCGTCACCACCTCGGTCCGCGCTCGGGGCGACGGGACGGTCGACCAGCCCGCTGCGGTGCCGGCCAGACTCAGCGTCGTAGTGCACCTCACCAAACAGGAGGTCTTCGGGGCCTGTCAGGCTCTGGCTGACGCCGACCCGGTGCTGGTGGCGGCGGGTCGTGTCGACCAGGCCCGTGCCCTCGGCGACCTGTTTGAACTGCTGGAGGACCGGCTGACCGCGCCCTGACGGGAGGGGTCGCGGCGTCGGTCCGGCGACGACGGTGGGTCGGCCTCCCTAGGACTGCTCGGGCTCGTACTCGATGGACAGGGAGTTGACGCAGTAGCGCTGGCCGGTGGGGGCCGGCCCGTCGGGAAAGACGTGGCCGAGATGGCCGCCACAACGGGCACAGGTGATCTCGGTGCGCGACATGCCGAAGCTCCGGTCCACGTGCTCGTCGATGACGCCGCCGTCGAGGGCCCGGAAGAAGCTGGGCCAACCCGACCCCGACTCGAACTTGGTGTCGCTCGGGAAGAGGGCGGCACCGCACCCGGCACAGGTGAACATCCCGGTACCATCAACATGGAGCAACTCGCCCGACCATGCCGGCTCGGTGCCCTTCTGGCGAAGCACCGCGTAGCGCTCCGGCGACAGCCTGGCCCGCCACTCGGCATCAGTAAGCTCGACCCGGTCGCCGGTCTCCGTTCCGCTGTTCTCGCTCATGTCCATCACTCCTCATGGGCCGCGAGCCTTTCGACTCGGCCCCGTAGTGCCGCAGGTGCTGTTCCCGCAGTCCACCCTTTAGTCCCAGTGGGCACCCATACCGTTGCACGGTCCCCGGAGCTATGGGCCACGGGTCACCGGCGGGCACCATGGGAAACGTCGGCCGGACCGGTCCTGTTCCCCGAATGGGCACCGAATGACGTTTGCTAACGTCGCGTCAGATCCTGTCGGCCCCGAGCCGGCGACCCCGGTCGACCTGGCGCCCACCCGTGCGGGGAGCCGTCCGCTTCTCGATCGACGAACCAGGAACCCTGAGCTGCCATGGACCTCCGAGACCGACCCGAGGACGAGACCTTCCGCAAGGAGATCCGGTCCTGGCTGTCGGACCACGTGGTCGGTGCGTTCGCCGCGCTGGGGGGACGGGGGGGTTCGGGTGACGAGACGTTCGGCTTCGAAGTGCGGTTGGAGTGGGAGAAGGTCCTGGCCGCCGACGGTTGGACCGGCATCGGTTGGCCGATCGAACACGGGGGCCGGGGTGCCTCCATCGCCCACCAGGTGATCTTCAACGAGGAGTACGTGCGGGCCCGGGCACCGGGGCGGGTCAGCGTCCTCGGCGAGGGACTCCTCGGGCCCACCCTGATCCAGTACGGGACCCCGGCCCAGCAGGCCCGCTTCCTGCCGCCCATCCTCGCCGGCACCGAATTGTGGTGTCAGGGCTACTCGGAGCCCGATGCGGGGAGCGACCTGGCCAACGTCCAGACCAAGGCCTATCGGGACGGCGACGAATGGGTGGTCACCGGCCAGAAGGTCTGGACCTCCCTCGCCCACCAGGCCGACTGGTGTTTCGTGGTGTGCCGGACCGAGCCCGGTTCGGAGCGCCACCACGGACTCTCCTACCTCTTGGTGCCCATGGACCAGCCGGGCGTCGAAGTCCGACCCATCACCCAGCTGACCCGGACCTCTGAGTTCAATGAGGTCTTCTTCGACGGCGCACGGACCCGGTCGGACCACGTGGTGGGGGAGGTGGGCCAGGGCTGGAAGGTGGCGCTGGCCACCTTGGCCTTCGAGCGGGGTGTCGGCCTCCTCGGCCACCAGCTCTCCTTCCGACGGGAGCTCGACCATCTGGTCGACGTGGGCCGGGCCAACGGAACGGCCGCCGATCCCCTCATCCGTCAGCGCCTGGCCCGCTCCTACGCCGAACTCGAGATCCTCCGGTACAACACGCTGCGGAGCCTGTCGGGCTACGACGGGCCGGTGGCACCGCCGGAGGCCTCCATCATCAAGCTGTACTGGGCCACCTGGCACCGGCAACTGGGCGAGCTGGCCATGGACATCCGCGGCCCGGCCGGGTTGGTGGCCGAGGGGTTCCCCTACGAGCTCGACGAGTTCCAGCGCACCTTCCTCTTCAGTCGGTCGGAGACCATCTACGGCGGGTCCAACGAGATCCAGAAGAACATCATTGGCGAGCGGGTCCTCGGCCTGCCGCCCGAACCCAAAGGAACCGTTCGTTGACCGACACCCCACCGGACAGGTCCACCCCGGCCCCCCGCCCACTTCCGGTCCCCCCACCCGGACACGGACTGCTGTCCGACAAGGTGGTGGTGATCACGGCCGCCGCGGGCACCGGGATCGGCTTTGCCACCGCCAAGCGGTGCGTGGAGGAAGGAGCCACCGTCGTCATCTCGGACGCCCATGAGCGGAGGCTGGGCGAGGCGGCTGACGCGCTGGCCCAGCTGCCCGAGTCGAACGGGATCCGGCCCCTGGCCGTGCCGTGCAACGTGACCGACGAGGAGCAGGTCCAGCAGCTGTACGCCACCGCCGCCCAGGAGCACGGCCGCATCGACGTCGCCGTCAACAACGCCGGTCTGGGTGGCCAGGTCGACGTGGTGGACATGACCGACGAGCAGTGGTCCCTCGTCCTCGACATCACCCTGACCGGAACCTTCCGCTGCACCCGTGCTGCCCTGCGTCACTTCTACACTCGGGACGGCGGCGGCGTCATCGTCAACAACGCCTCGGTGCTGGGATGGCGCGCCCAGGCCGGCCAGTCCCACTACGCCGCGGCCAAAGCCGGCGTGATGGCCCTCACCCGGTGCAGCGCCGTGGAGGCCGCCCCCCACGGCGTGCGTATCAACGCCGTCTCACCCAGCCTGGCCGTCCATCCCTTTCTCAACCGGGTCATGGCCGACGAGGAGCTCGCCGAACTGAGCCGGCGCGAGGTGTTCGGACGGGGAGCCGAGGTGTGGGAAGTGGCCAACGTAATCGCCTTTCTGGCCAGCGACTACGCCACCTTCATGACCGGCGAAGTGGTCTCGGTCAGCAGCCAGCACCCCTGAGGGTCGGGGTGGTCGGCCCGACGGTGGTCGGGTGGTTCGGCCCGACGTTCCTCCGAGCGGTGGACCCGGACTGTCCCGGGGGTCGATGCACTACCCTGACGACGTGTCAGATGTGACCGATCCCCGTGGGGATCTCCAGTGGGGGACCATCCCCGGCCTGGTGGAGGATGCCGCGGCCCGGTTCGGGGACGCCGAGGCGTTGGTGGATGTCCACGCCGCCGGTGGGACCACACTGAGGCTCACGTTCGACCAGTTGGCCGAGCAGGTGGCGGGCGCCACCCGGGCCATCGTGGCCAACGGCATCGAACGCGGAGACCGGGTGGCCATCTGGGCCCCGAACTGCGCCGAGTGGGTGATCGCCGCCCTCGGTGCGGTCGGTGCCGGGGCCCTACTGGTGCCGCTCAACACCCGGTTCAAGGGAGCGGAGGCGGCCTACATCTTGAGGCAGTCGGGGGCCAGGCTGCTCTTCACCGTCGAGGGGTTTCTCGGGACCGACTACCCCCGCCTCCTGGACGAGGCGGTGGCGGCGGGGTTCCCCGCCCCCGACCTCGAGCGGGTGGTGGTCCTGCGCACCGACGGAACCTCGCCCCGGCGCATGACGGCCAAGGGGGATCCCGTGGTCGAGTGGGAGGTCTTCCTTCAGGAGGGCGGCACCTGCTCGGCCGATGTGGCCGCGGGCCGGACCGCCTCCATCACGGCGGGGGACCTCTCCGACCTGGTCTTCACCTCGGGCACCACGGGTAACCCCAAAGGGGCCATGACCACCCACGGCCAGACCTTGCGGACCTTCGCCACCTGGTCTGAGGTGGTGGGTCTCCGCCAGGGGGACCGCTATCTCATCGTCAATCCGTTCTTCCACACCTTCGGCTACAAGGCGGGGATCCTGGCCTGTCTGATGACGGGGGCCACCATGGTCCCCGAGCCCGTCTTCGACGTGAACAAGGTGGTGGAACGGATCCAGCACGAGCACATCTCGGTGCTGCCCGGACCCCCGACGATCTTCCAGTCCATCCTCGACCATCCCGACCGGAAGGGCTTCGAGCTCGAGTCCCTGCGCCTGGTGGTCACCGGGGCCGCCCTGGTGCCCGTCGAGCTGGTACGGGGACTGTGGAACGACCTCGGAATCGAGACGGTGCTCACCGCCTACGGCCTCACCGAGGCGTGCGGGACCGTGACCATGTGCCGTCGGGGCGACTCGGCCGAGGTGATCGCCGGCACCTCGGGTCGGGCCATCCCCGACGTGGAGGTGCGCATCCTCGGTGCCGACGGGACCGAGGTGGCGACCGGAGAGGCCGGCGAGGTGGTGGTGCGTGGCTACAACGTCATGCAGGGGTATTTCAACGACGCCGAGGCCACCGACGAGACGGTCGACGGCGAGGGCTGGCTCCACACCGGTGACATCGGGACCATGGACGGGGCCGGCAACGTCTCCATCACCGACCGGCTGAAGGACATGTACGTCTCGGGCGGCTTCAACGTGTACCCGGCCGAAGTGGAAGCGGCGTTCCGCTCCCACCCCGCAGTCGGCCAGGTGGCGGTCATCGGCGTGCCCGACCGACGGATGGGCGAAGTGGGCTTGGCGCTCGTGGTGCCGGTGGCCGGGTCCGACCCGGGTGCGGCGGACTCGCTGGTGGACTGGGCCCGGGAACGCCTGGCTAACTTCAAGGTGCCCCGCTCGGTGCGGCTGGTGGAGTCCCTTCCCATGAACGCCGGGGGCAAGGTGCTCAAGCGCGACCTGCGCCTCGAGTATGCGGCCCAGCCGGACGACGGGACCGGGTCGCCGTGAGTGTTGACAGCAGCAATCGACGAGAGAGGGAGGGGTGCCATGCGAGGCATCGTCTTTACCGGTGACGAGGCGGAGGTAACCGACGAGCTCGGTGTGCGCGACCCCGGCCCCAACGAGGTGCGGGTGGCCATCGGTGCCGCCGGCGTGTGCCACAGCGACCTGTCCGTGATCAACGGGACGATTCCGTGGAAGGCGCCCTCGGTGCTCGGTCATGAAGGTGCCGGCATCGTGGAGTCGGTGGGCTCCGAGGTGACGTCGGTGAAGGTGGGCGATCACGTGGTCATCGCCACCTTGGCCAGCTGCGGGAAGTGTCGGGCCTGCAGCACCGGTCATCCGACCTGGTGCATCAAGACCCTCGGCAACGTGTCCGAACCGTTCACCTACCGGGGCCAGCCCGCCTCCAACTTTGCCGGGACGTCGGTGTTCACCGAACTGACGGTGATCAAAGAGGTGCAGGCGGTCAAGATCTCCAAGGACGTCCCCCTGACGTCGGCGTGTCTCATCGGGTGTGGGGTAGTGACCGGGGTGGGGTCGGTGCTGAACCGGGCCAACGTCCAGGCCGGCCAGACCGCGGCGGTGTTCGGTGTCGGAGGGGTGGGGCTGAACGTCATCCAGGGTCTGCGCATCGCCGGTGCCAGTCGGATCGTGGCCGTCGACACCCTCGCCTCCAAAGAGGCGCTGGCCCGTCAGTTCGGCGCCACGCACTTCGTCGACGCCTCCTCGACCGACGCCGTGGCAGCCATCCGTGAGCTGGTCCCCCCCGGTCCGGACCGGGTGTCAGGGGCTCTCGGTTGGACCGGTGGTGTCAACTGGTCGTTCGACTGCGTGGGTCACCCCGCCGTACTCCGCAACGCCCTCGACGTCCTCGACTGGGGGGGCAACGCCCTGGCCATCGGCATCCCGCCCCAGGGCACCGAGGTCTCGGTGGATGTCAACGCGTTGGCCTATGTGGACCGGGGTCTGCTGGGCTGCCGGTACGGCTCCACTCGTCCGCACCACGACATCCCCCTCATGGTGGAGCTCTACCTCTCCGGCCAGTTGATGCTCGACGAACTGGTGACCGAGCAGCGTCCGATCGAGGGCTTCCGGGAGATCGTGGAGGATATGGAAGCCGGCAAGCTGGCCCGGGGGGTCCTGACCTTCTCCTGAGGCGTCCCGAGGGGACGGTTCCGCTCCGCCGTGGGAAACATGCCGGCCGGTCCGGTCCACACCGGTGGCCCAGGACTGCCCCTGAACGGCCCTGTTACAGTCCTCTCCCGGTATGACGGTGCGTCAGATAGAGGGGGAGTTCGGGACGGTCACCGAGGTCCTGCGCGCCGCGGCCATCGTCAACGCCATCGTCGAGGCCTACGTCGAGCCGGCCACCGACACCTCGCCGCGGCGGTCGCTGACCTTCGCCGAGTGGGACCGGGCCGCGGACGGCGTGGCCGGGCTCTTTCGTGGGCACGGTGTCGGCCCGGGCACCGTGGTGTGCCTGCTGCTCCCGAGCTCGATCGACTACGTGGTCTGCTACGCCGCCGCCGCCCGTCTCGGCGCGATCACCTCGGGGATCAACCTGCGCCTCGGTACCGACGAGGCCCGGTCCATCCTCGAGCGCACTGTCCCCAGGGTGACGGTGGTGGAAGACGGCACGGCCTCCCCGCCCGGACCGACCGGCGTGGTGCTGACGGTGTCGGCGGTGCGCCGGGCCATGGACGGTCCGCTCCCCACCGTGTGGCCGGAGGTGGACCGGTCCGACCCCGTGGCGGTGGTGTGGACCAGCGGCACCACCGGTCTGCCCAAAGGGGCCGTGTTCGACCATGCCAGTCTGGCCGCGGTGGCCGAGGGGACCGACGTGCTCTCCGAGCCGGGGGACCGGCGTCTGTCTCCGCTGCCCTTCGCCCACGTGGGATCCATGACCCGCCCGTGGGACGAGATCGCCAACGGGGTGACCACCGTCATCACCCCGACCCCGTGGCGGGCCGCCGATGCCGTCCGGATCATGGCCGAGGAGCGGATCACCGTGGGGCAAGGGGTACCGACCCAGTGGGCCCTGGTCCTCAGCCACCCGGACCTCGACACGACGGACGTGAGCTCGCTGCGGATCGCCGGTACCGGGGCCTCGCGGGTGCCCTCCGAACTGGTGGCGGCCATGCGCCACCGGCTGGGTGTCCCCGTCGTGGTCCGGTACACGTCCACCGAGGCCTCGCTGGGCACCGGCACGGTTCCCGGTGACGCCGACGAGGTGGTGGCCACCACCGTCGGCCGACCGGTTCCCGGCGTGTCCCTGGCCATCGTCGACGACCGGGGCCTGACCCTCCCGATGGGGGAGGTGGGCCGCGTCCGGTTGTCGTCGCCGGCAGTGATGCGCGGGTACTGGGGTGGTCCCCTCACCGGTCCGGGTGCTGAGGGGGTCGTCTACGACCGGGAGGCCACCCGGGCCGTTCTCGAGGACGGGTGGCTCACGACGGGCGACTTTGGCTTCACCGATCCCGACGGCTGTCTCCATCTGGTCGGCCGGGCCAATGAGCTGTACATCCGGGGTGGGTACAACGTCTACCCCGCCGAGGTGGAGAGCGTGCTGGGTGGCCACCCCGACGTGGCCCAGGTGGCGGTGGTCGGAGCTCCCGACCCGGTACTGGGCGAGATCGGTGTGGCGTTCGTGGTGCCCAGCGGTGCACCACTGGGGGACGGGTCTGACCTGCTCGAGGCCCTCCGGGCCCTGGCCCGGTCGTCGCTGGCCGACTACAAGGCTCCGGACAGGCTGGTGGTGACGGACAGCCTCCCGCTCACCTCGATGATGAAGGTGGACAAGCGTTCCCTGGCTGACCGGGCCGCCGAGGCCGCCCGGTCGGCACCGCTGCGCTCCGGGGGCGCTCGACCAGCTGTTCGATCCGCTGATGACCGACGACAACCTGCGAACGGAGCCCCTGCGCCATGACCGACTTCGTCGACGACCTGTCCGCCCGCACCGAGGCCCGTGGTTGGGTCGGTGGCACCTCGCTCTGGCAGGTGATCGAGCGCAGGGCGGCAGCCACGCCGGATGCCGTCCTGGCCCATGAGGACACTGGCGCCGAGCTGACCTTCGCCCAGTACCGCGACGCCTGCCTCCGAGCCGCCGCCGGTCTCCACGCCGACCACGGCGTCGGCCGTGGCACCGGAGTCAGTTGGGAACTCCCCACGTGGAACGAGTCGCTGGTGCTGGTGGGGGCACTGGCCCGTCTGGGGGCGCGCCAAAACCCGCTCATCCCCATCTACCGGGGTCGCGAGGTGGGCTTCATCACCGAACAGAGTGACGCCAGCCTGCTCGTGGTGCCCACCGTCTACCGGAACTTCGATTTCGAGGCCATGGCCCGCGAGATCGCCGGGCCGCGACCCGGCCTCGGGGTACTGGTCGTCGACCGTGACCTGCCCGACGGCGACCCGGCCGGACTTCCCGAGGGGGAGGCACCCCCGGCGGCGGCGGCCGAGGCCCCGATCCGGTGGCTGTTCTACACGTCGGGGACCACGGCCGATCCCAAGGGCGCTCCCCACACCGACCTGACGGTCATGGCCTCGGCCCTGGCCATGGCCGAGTGCCTCGACATCCGCGCCGACGACGTGTCGGCCCTCATCTTCCCGTTCACCCATATCGGGGGCATCGGTTGGCTGATGGCCGCCCTGTTCACCGGGTGCACGCTCCTCACCACCGAGGCCTTCGACCCGTCGACCACACCGGCCTTCCTAGCGGCCAACGACGTGACCCTGGCCGGTTCGGGCACCCCGTTCCACATGGCCTATCTGGCCGCCCAACGGGCCCAGGGCGGGGACACCATCTTCCCGCACATCCGGTCGTATCCGGGTGGTGGGGCGCCCAAGCCGCCACAACTCCATCATGACCTGAAGCGCGAGATCGGCGGGGTGGGCATCGTCTCGGGCTACGGGCTGACCGAGGCCCCCATCGTCGTGATGGCTACCACCGACGATCCCGACGACAAGCTGGCCAGTACCGAGGGACGCCCCACACCCGGTGTGGACCTGATCGTGGTGGGGTTGGATGGCCGCCGCGCCGGTCCCGGCGAAGAAGGGGAGATCCGCCTGAAGGGCCCCCAGGTCATCCGGGGCTACCTCGATCCCTCTCTCGACGCCGACGCCTTCGACGAGCAGGGCTATTTCCGCAGTGGCGACCTCGGCATCGTGGACGCCGACGGCTACGTCACCATCACCGGCCGGCTGAAGGACGTCATCATCCGGCACGGCGAGAACATCTCGGCCAAGGAGGTCGAGGACCTTCTCTACAGCCATCCCGCGGTGGCCGACGTGGCCGTGATCGGCCTGCCCGACCCGAAGACCGGTGAGCGGGCCTGTGCGGTGGTGGCGGTCAGGGCGGACCAGTCGCTCGCCTTCGCCGACATGGTGGCCTACCTGAAGGACCAAGGCCTGCGGATCCAGGCCATCCCCGAACAGCTCGAGTTGGTCGATGAGGTGCCCCGCAATCCGGCGGGGAAGATTCTCAAGCACACCCTGCGCGAACGGTTCGCGTCGGTCCCACCTCCGGCGTAGCCGGACACCACCGCGCCGGGATCCCGGGCGATGCCACATTCCGAAGAGACGAGGAGACAGCCATGAGTCCGATCCAGCGGGTCACCCTGGGGGAGGGCGGTCGCGAACACGAAGCCGCCGATGCCGCCATCAGCGCCTTTACGGGTCGACGCTTCACCGACCGGGTGGCCGTGGTGACCGGGGCCGGCTCCGGGCTCGGTCGGGCGGTGGCCGAGCGACTGGCGACCGAGGGCGCTGCGGTGGCCGCCCTCGACGTGGCCGAGGACAACCTGGCCGAGACGGTGGCCACGGTCAACGCGGACGGGGGCACGGCGGTCGCCTACCCGTGCGACGTGACCTCGGAACGCTCGGTGACCGAGACCGTGGCCGCCCTCACCGAGCGACTGGGTCCGCCCCGTGTGGTCTGCAACGTGGCCGGAATCGGCGGCTTCTATCGGACCGAGGAGATGCCCATCGAGCGGTGGCAGGCCATCGTGGGCGTGAACCTGACCGGCCCCTTCCTGGTGTGCCGGGCCACCCTCCCCGCCCTGCTGGAACACGGTGGGTCGATCGTCAACGTCGCCTCCAACACCGCCCTGATGGGTCAGTCCTACTCGGCGGCCTACTGCGCATCCAAGGCCGGACTGCTCATGTTCTCCAAGGCCCTGGCGGCCGAGTACCTGGCCCGGGGGGTGCGGGTCAACGTGGTGGCCCCCGGTGGCATGGACACCCCGCTGCTCGGGGACTTCAGCCTGCCCGAGGGGGCCGACTTCGCCGAGCTGAGCAAGATCATGTCACCACTGGGTTTCGCCACGCCGGCCGAGGTGGCCGCCTCGGTGGCCTTCCTGGCCTCGGACGAGTCCTCGTACACCACCGGCTCGGTGCTCTCGGTCGACGGGGGCCTGACCATCTGAGGACCCACCCCGTGAACCTGGCCGGTACCATGCCAGAACAGGTCCGGATGACGGTGGTGTCACTGGACCGAACCGGCGAGGAGCCCCATGACAGACCCAGAACCGGTCACGCACTGGGAGAGTGACTTCGACGTGCTGAGCCCCGAGTACCTCTCGGACCCGTTCGCCATCTGGGACGACTTGCGCCGGTCCTGCCCGGTGGCCCACACGGACCGTCGGGGGAGCACCTGGCTCCCGACCCGGTACCAGGACGTGGTGGACCTGGCCCACGACATCGACCACTTCAGCTCCGCCGAGATCTCGGTCATCCCTTTCAACGGTGAGCGTCCCCACGAGCCGGTGCTGGCCTACGGACTTCCCCCCATCTCCGCCGACCCGCCTCTGCACACGTGGACCCGACGGCTCCTGCTGCCGTGGTTCTCCCACCGCCGGGTGGAAGGGTACGAGGCCATGACCCGCTCCCTGTGCGCCGGCCTCGTCGACGGATTCGTGGCCGAGGGCCGCGCCGACGCCGCCCACGACTACGCCCAACAGATCCCTGTCCGGGTGATCGCCAGCATCCTCGGGGTCCCGAGCTCACTGTCCGACACCTTCACCGGCTGGGTCCGGGACCTCCTCGAGTTCGCCGACGACCCGGTGCGTCGTGCCCGGGGTGCCAACGGCCTGGTGAATTTCTTCGTGGACGAGGTGGCGCGTCGCAAGGCTGAGCCGGGAGACGACCTGCTCAGCGATCTGCTCCACAGCGAGTCCGACGACGGGCAGCCCGTCGACGAGAGGTTGGTGCTGGGGGTGGCCGCGCTGGTGCTGATCGCCGGTGTGGACACCACGTGGAGTGCCATCGGCTCAGCTCTGTGGCACCTGGCCACCCATCCCGAGGACCGGAATCGACTGGTGGCCGATCCCGGGGTCATGCCGACGGCCGTCGAGGAACTGCTGCGGGCGTACGCTCCGGTGACCATGGCCCGGGTGGTCAAAGAGGACGTCGAGTTCGAGGGGTGCCCCATGCGGGCCGGGGACAAGGTGCTCCTCAACTTTCCCGGCGCCAACCGGGACCCCGAGGTCTTCCCGGACGCCGACCGGGTGGTGCTCGACCGCCAGCTCAACCGCCATGTGGCCTTCGGCTCGGGCATCCACCGCTGTGCCGGGTCCAACCTGGCCCGCATGGAGCTGCGGGTGGCGCTCGAGGAGTGGTTGGCCCGGATCCCCGACTTCCGGCTGGCCGAGGGGGCCGTGGTGACCTGGGCCGGTGGTCAGATACGGGGACCCCGCCGCCTGCCGGTGGTGTTCCCGTGAGGATCCGGGTCGACCCGGACAAATGCCAAGGTCACGCCCGCTGCTACGGCATCGCCCCCGAGCTCTTCGACGTCGACGACTACGGCCTGTCCTCGGTGGTGGGGGACGGCACGGTCCCACCCGAACTGGAGGACAGGGCCCGCCTGGCCATCGCCAACTGCCCCGAATACGCCGTGGAAGAGATCGATCCCTGACCGGTCCGGGGTCAGGGCGCCGGGATGCCCGCCCGGATCAGGACAGACGCTCCACGATCATGGCCATGCCCTGGCCGCCGCCCACACACATCGACTCGAGACCGATGGTCGTTCCCGTGTCGTCGAGGGCGTTGAGCAGCGTGGTCATGATGCGGGCGCCGGTCTGGCCGAAGGGATGGCCGAGAGCGATGGCCCCACCTTTCACATTGAGCTTGTCGTAGCTGATCCCGAGCTCCTTGGCCGAGGGCACCACCTGGGCGGCAAAGGCCTCGTTGATCTCCACTAGGTCGATGTCGGCGATGGTCATGCCCGCCCGGGCCAGCACCTGCCGGATGGCCTCGACGGGTCCGAGGCCCATGATCTCGGGGTTGAGACCGGTCACACCGCTGGCCACGATCCGGGCCAGCGGGGTGATGCCCAGCTCGGCGGCTTTGGTGTCGCTCATGACGATGACGGCGGCCGCACCGTCGTTGAGCGGGCAGGCGTTGCCGGCCGTGATGGTGCCACCCTCCCGGAAGACGGGTCGGAGCCCGGCCAGCCCCTCAAGGGTGGTCCCGGGACGAGGGCCGTCGTCCTTGGTCACCACAGCGCCGCTCGGGGTGGTGACCGGGATGATCTCCCGCTCGAAGAAGCCGGCCTCCTGAGCGGCCACGGCGCGCGTCTGGGACTGCACGGCGAACTCATCCTGCTCTTCGCGGGTGACGTGCTTGAACTCGGCGACGTTCTCGGCCGTCTGACCCATGGCGATGTAGACGTCAGGGAGGTTTCCCTCGAGCGGTGTCCAGGGGGCCCCGCTCGCCGGGGTGCGCTCGGCCGTTCGGGACTCGGCCTCGGCGAAGAGCGGATTGTGGGGACCGGTATCGGCGGCACCGTACTGGTAGCGGCTCACCGTCTCGACGCCGGCGGCGATGAAGACGTCACCCTCGCCGGCCCGGATGGCGTGGGCGGCCATGCGGATGGTCTGCAGGGACGACGAGCAGTACCGATTGACCGTCACGCCGGGAACATCGGGCAGTCCGGCCAGGATGGCGGCCACCCGGCCGATGTTGTAGCCGGCCTCGCCGCCGGGCTGGCCCGAGCCCATGATCACGTCCTCCACCGATTGGGGGTCGAGCTGGGGCACCTTGGCCAGCACCTCACGGATGACCAGTGCGGCGAGGTCGTCGGGACGGCACTCGACCAGTGATCCCTTGTTGGCCCGTCCGATGGGGGTGCGGCCGGTGGCGACGATGACGGCTTCGGGCATGTGCTGCTCCTCGGGACTCGGCGGCGGCGCCGCGCTGTGAACGATGGGACGTCGGTAACGGGACGTCGGTGATTGCGGTTACGTCTTCGGTTGCGTGTGTCGTTGCGCTGCGGCGGTCCGGCCCGCCCCACTGCCGACCCCAGCGGAACTTACCGGATGGTAACCCTAGCGGGGGTTGGGCCGTGTCCGGCACCCACCGCCAGCGGGCAGGCTACATGGTGCACCGTCACGACACCGCTCCGGTCGGTGGCGCCCGACAGGCGGTGAATGTAACGTGTTCTAGAAGTCGGGCACCCCCTTGGGTGTGTCCGTCCGAGCCCTCGGTCACGGGGGCACCGGGGGACGCTCGTCGGGCACCGGCCGGTGTGCCGTCGCCCACCAACGCACCACACGTACCAGCCGGACCCGATGGGGACCTGTTCGGGGTCCACGGGAACGAACGATCGGGAGGACCTCATGGAGATCGGCTACACCGAGGAGCACCAGGCGCTACGGAATCGCCTCCGTGAGTACTACGCCAACCTCCTTACGCCGGAAGTCGAGGCCCAGCTGGCCGACAGCCACGGGATCGGCCCCAACATGCGACGGGTGGTCAAGCAGATGGCCGAGGACGGCTGGCTCGGCATCGGGTGGCCGACCGAGTACGGCGGCCAGGGCCTCGGGCCCATCGAGCAGTACATCTTCTTCGACGAGTCCATGCGGGCGGGTGCACCGGTGCCCATGCTGACCATCAACACCGTCGGCCCGACCATCATGGACTTCGGGACCCAGGAGCAGAAGGACTTCTTCCTGCCCAAGATCCTGGCCGGCGACATTCACTTCTGCATCGGCTACACCGAGCCCGAGTCGGGGACCGACCTGGCCTCGCTCCAGACCCGGGCGGTACGGGACGGTGACGAGTACGTCATCAACGGCCAGAAGATCTACACCTCGCTCGCCGGCGGGGCCGACTACATCTGGCTGGCCACCCGTACCGACCCCGAGGTGGCCAAGCACAAGGGCATCTCCATGTTCATCGTGCCCATGGACACGCCGGGCATCAAGGTCGTCCCCATGCACCTGCTCGGGGACCACAACATCAACTACACCTTCTACGAAGACGTGCGGGTCCCGGCGGCCAACCTGGTCGGAGGCGAGAATCAGGGCTGGTCCCTCATCACCAACCAGCTCAACCACGAGCGGGTCACCCTGTGTTCGTCGGGCATCATCGAGCGTGCCCTCGACGACGTACGGGCCTGGGCCCAGAACACCAAGCTGGCCGACGGTCGGCGGGTGATCGACCAGGAGTGGGTGCAGGTGCACCTGGCCCGTGTCTACGCCCGGCTGGAGTTCCTCAAGCTCATTAACTGGAAGGTGGCGTGGACGGCCACGCAGGGCCATCTCGACGTGGCCGACGCCTCCACCACCAAGGTGTTCGGCACCGAGTTCTACATGGAGGCGTTCAAGCTGATGCTGGAGGTCGTGGGCCAGGCCGGCTACCTGACCCGGGACAGCCCCGACGCCGTGCTGGCCGGCCGGCTCGAGATGTACGCCCGCAGCCTGGTCATCCTGACCTTCGGCGGCGGCACCAACGAGATCCAACGGGACCTGATCGCCATCTTTGGGTTGGGGCTCCCCCGGTCGCTCCGGTAGCTCCGGGCCCACCGATCACCGGCGGCAACGCCACATCCCGACGAGCACCGAGACCGAGACACACGAGACCGAGACAGAGGGTAGACAACCATGGACTTCTCCTTCAGCGAAGAGCAAGAGGCGGTACGAGAGCTGGCCGAGCGGATCTTCACCGATCTCGCCACGCCGGAGCGCCTGCGCCAGTTCGAATCCGAGCCCGACGGTGACTGGTTCGACCGGAAGCTCTGGGGCGAGCTGGCCGCCGCCGGCCTGCTGGGCATCGCCCTTCCCGAGGAGGTGGGTGGGGCTGGCCTGGGATTCGTCGAGACCGGTCTGTTGGCCGAAGCCACGGGCAAGAGCGCGGCCTACGTGCCCACCATCGAGACCCTGGCCGCGGCCGCCGCGGCCGTGGCCCGGTTCGGCACCGAGTCGCAGCGTCAGCTGTGGCTCCCCGGTGTGGTGTCGGGGGAGACCGTGCTGACCACCGCCCTGGTCGAACTGGGTGGCGTCCCCGAGGCCCCGTCGGTGGTGGCGGAGCGGGCCGGCGACGGGTGGGTCCTTTCGGGCACCAAGGCCTGTGTGCCATCGGGCCTGATCGCCGAGGCCGTCCTCGTCCCGGCCCGGGTCGAGCCCGATGCGGTGGCGGTGTTCATCGTCGACACGTCGGCCTCCGGGCTCACGCGCCAGCGCCAGGTCACCAACACCGGCCAGCCCGAAGCCGTGCTGACCCTGTCCGCCACACCGGTGCCGGCATCGTCGCTGCTGGGGTCGGTGGAGGACGGGGCCACCATCATCGAGTGGCTGGTGCAGCGCACCACGGCGGCCCTGGCCCTGGCCCAGGCCGGGGCGGCGGCGGCCTCCCTGGCCCTGGTGGCCGAGTACACGAAGACCCGCGAGCAGTTCGGGAAGCCCATCGCCACCTTCCAGGCCGTGGGCCAGCGGGCGGCCGACGCCTATGTCGACACCGAGGCCATCAGGCTGACCGCCTGGCAGGCCGCCTGGAGGATCGACGAGGGCCTGCCCGCCGACAAGGAGGTGGCCATCGCCAAGTTCTGGGCCGCCGACGGCGGCCAGCGGGTGGTCCACGCCGCTGTCCATCTACACGGCGGTGTGGGGGTCGACCGTGAGTACCCGCTCCACCGGTACTTCCTCATGACCAAGCACATCGAGTTGACCCTGGGGGGCGCCACCGAGCAGCTGCTCCATTTGGGGGCCACCCTGGCCGCCGAACCGGTCTGAGAACCGGGCCTTTCAGCGTACCGCGGACGGCCGTACCGGCGCCGTGGGTCCGCGCCCGACCCGAGGCCGCCGCCGAACAGGCCGGCGCTGGACCGACATGGCCTTCGCTGGACGCGGCGTGCTACCTGAGGTCGGCGAACCGGGGCGCACCGTCCTCGAGGTCCAGCTCCGCGCCGTTCGCGGCGAAGCTGATGGCGTGGTACCAGCCGCACAGCATCAACAGATCGAGGAGCTCGTCATCGACGAGCACCGCGGTCAGGCGGGCCCACAACGGGACCTCGATCCTCGAGGTGTCGTGGAGCGCGTCGGCCGCCTCGATCAGCACGCGGTCCCGTTCGTCGCTCCAGCAGGTGTCGCTCGCCGTGCCGTGGGTGAGGGAGGCGACCTGTTCACCGCTCAGCCCGACCCGTTCGGCAAAGTACGCCACGTGAACGCCCCACTCGTACTCGCAGCCACAGCGCGCACACGTGCGATCGATGATGATCTCGCGATCCCGCATGGACAACGAGAGTCGCCGACTGAGCTCGTATGCTCCCCAGGGACCCATGGCCCCGGCCATGGCCAGGTTCCGCACGAACGTCCGAAAGAGCAGGATGGGCGGCACGCCCGGCGGCATCATCGCCTCGAGTCGCTCGGCAACCTCCCCGTGGTACGGCGGGGCAACGGGTTCAATTCTCGACACGGTTCATCCTTTGCCTGTTTTGTTTTCCGAAACGTCCAGAAAACTGTAGAGTTTTGGAAATCGAAACGCAAGGTCGAGGAGATGACGCCAGGGTGTCCGACCAGTTCAGCCGGGTAACGCGAGCCGCCGTCCGGGGTTCGACGACGGGCCGGCCGCTCATGGCGGCCCTGGACCTGTTGGGCCGCCGGTGGGCGCTCCGCATCCTCTGGGAACTGCGTGGCGGACCGATCGGTGCAAGGGCACTACGGGACCGGTGTGACGGAATGTCGTCGAGCGTGCTGTACGACCGACTGCGGGAGCTCAGCGACGCCGCGCTGATCACGCAGACCGACGGGGACGCCTACTCCCTCACGGAGACGGGAAGTGCGCTGGGCCGGGCGCTCAAGCCACTGGACGACTGGGCGGAGTCGTGGATGGGGCCGCATCCACGACGCCCGGAACCCCGGACATCGCGGGCCACGCCGCCCCGGTCCGACCTCCGAGGGAGGGCGAAGGTGGGCCCATGGTGATGGGCCGCCGGGAGGGTGTCTCCCGGTCGTCGTGGCCGATCGCCACCACCGACCTTGTGGGGCTGGCCGGGCAACTGACTCTCTCGCTCGGACGGGTCCCGTTCCGGAAACCATGGTCGGGGGATGGGAATCTCCCGCACAACCTGGCCGTGGCCGTCACCCGGGAGACCATCCGGTCGTTCATGGGGTACCTCACCTCCCTGCCCATCCAGGAGTTCCGCTCGATCGAGTTGGTCCTCGACGACCTGTCGGGGGCGGCCCTGACGCCCGTGGTCCGGTCGCTCGACGTCGACCAGAAGGCCGAGAGCGTGTCCGGGGTCCCCGGCATCTGGTACCGGCCCCGGGGTGCACCGGCGGTGGGCACCGTGCTCTACCTGCACGGTGGGGGCTACGTGGGCACCTCTCCCCGGATGTACGCGGTGTTCGCCGCCTGGCTGTCCCGTCGGACCGGCTGTGACATCTTCGTGGCTGACCTGCGCCTGGCGCCCGAGTTCCCCTTCCCTGCCGGGCTCGAGGATGCCGTGCTGGTGATGGAGGGCCTGCTGTCCGGGGGCACCGACCCGGCCCGGCTGTTCGTGGCCGGCGATTCCAGCGGCGGGGGACTGGTGGCGTCCCTCATGTACTCCATGAACCGCACCGGCCACCGACCCATCGGTGGGGTGATGCTCTTCTCACCGGAGCTGGACCTCCTGCTCGACGAGCCGTCGGTCTCCGACAACGCCGATCGTGACATCCTGCCCTGGAACATACCCACGACCGCCTACCTGCACGGCCGGGATCCCGGATCCGCGCCCGTGTCCGGCGTCAACCAAGACGTGGCCGGCTGGCCCCCCACCTTCGTCTCGTTCGGGGGAGACGAGATGTTCCGGGACGCCATCCGTATTTTCGTGGCCCACCTCGAAGGGGCCGGGGTCACCACCACCGCCATCGAGGAGCCGGGCATGTTCCACGTGTTCCCCATCCTCATGCCGTGGGCCGAAGGGAGCCGGCGGACCTACCGGGCGGTGGGCGAGTTCGTCCGGGCCCACCTGCCCGACGCCGAGCCCGGGCATCAGTCGGTGGGCGTTGACGACCTTCCGGACGCGGTCACGTAGGCGACCACGGCGGAGGCGGTCAGCAGTGAACCGGCAGCCTGCAGCGACCGGTCCAGGCCGTGTGCGAAGGATCCGTAGGCCGCCGAGTCCACCGTGTCGATGCTCTCCTGGATGCTGGCACTGCCCTTCCCCACCTCGGTGGAGACGGCCCGCGTGCCCAGTTCCGTCCCTGCTTCGGTTCTCCACCGACCCAGTACGGTCGTCGGACCGGGGCATCGGTGGACCGGGTCGGTGCCGGAGGGATCCGCCATCCGCCGACGCCGCCCCAGGGCGCGGTCCGGTGTGCCATCCTCGTGGCTCTAACCAGGAGGGAGCTCCATGACACTGTCCTTCTCGCACCTCGGGATCTGCGTCTCCGACCTCGAGCGCTCGATGCGCTTCTATGTCGAGGGCCTGGGCTTCGAGCCGATGGCGTCCCACCAGATCGGGGACGAATTCGGAACCCTGATGGAGGTGGACGGCGTGGAGCTCGAGTCCCGCATGCTGGCCAGGGACGGTGTGACCATCGAGCTGCTGGGCTACCGGTCGCCGGGCACCACCGGGGACGGTTCTCGCCGGCCCATGAACCAGCTGGGCCTCACCCATCTCTCCTTCCGGGTCGACGACGTCGACGGGCTGGCCGCTACCATCGAGGCCCTGGGGGGCACGGTGGTACCCACCACCCGCACAACCTTCGACCTGCCCGGCTCCCGCTTGGACTTCCTCTACTGCACGGACCCCGACGGCGTGCGCATCGAGCTGATGCGACTCCCGGGCTGACCCTCTGGTCCGGCCCCGTCCGATACCGTGATGCCGTGATCTCCGACTCCACCCCCGTAACCGACATCGACCCGGCGGGCGCCGTGGCCCTCCTCGACGCCGGGGCCCTCCTCCTCGACGTCCGGGAGGAGGACGAGTGGAACGCCGGCCATGCGCCCCAGGCGGTCCATGTGGCCATGGGCTCGGTGTCCGACCGCCTCGACGAGATCCCCTCCGACCGGACGGTGGTGTGCATCTGCCGGGTCGGCGGACGTTCCGGTGCGGTCGCCACCGCCCTGGCCGGGGCGGGCTATGACGTGCGCAACGTGGATGGCGGCATGCTGGCCTGGGAATCGGCCGGCTATGCCGTGGTCGGTGAGACCGGTGAGGGTCCGGGCCGGGTCATCTGAACCCTGCCCGTAGTACGTCGGCCGATGACCGTCTATCTCGATGACTGGCGCCAGCCCGCACGTCTGGGCCCGGTGGACGATCGTTGGTCTCATCTGGTGGCCGACACCGACGATGAGCTCCACGCCTTCGCGGCCCTCCTCGGCATGCGCCGTGAGTGGTTCCAGCACAAAGAGGGTCGACCGCACCAGGCCCACTACGACGTGCCCGACCGGGCCCGACAGCAGGCCCTGGACCTCGGCGCCGTGCCGGTCACCTGGCGCGAGGTGGGCAGGATGATGCGACGGCGGCGCGTCAGTGTGGCGACCCGGAGCAGTGCGGCCCCGACCGGTCACGACCGGCCGGGCCACCGGACCCGGCCGGCGTGAGCGCGGTGGGTTGAGCGTGGGACAGCCGGACGCCGGATCACTCGACCCCCGGACCCCGGTACTGGTCGGGGTGGGGGCGGCTTCGGCCGACGCCGAGGCCGCCGAATCGATGGTCCTGGCCCTGGAGGCGGCGGCCACCGACGCGGGATCGGCCCGGCTGCTCGGCCGGATCGACGACATCGCCGTGCCCCAGGGAAACTGGACCTACCCCGACCCGGCCCGGTTGGTGGCCGACCGTGTGGGCGCCTCCCGGGCCCGCACCTGCCTGGTGGAGTTGGGTATCCCCCAGCAGGGCCTGATCAACGAGGCGCTGGCCGCCATCGCCTCGGGATCGTCGGACGTGGTGGCGGTGGTGGGCGGGGAGTCCAGACGGTGGGAACGGGACCGACACCGAGCCGGCCTCCCCGCTACGGAGACCGGACAGCCCGGGGTGGTGCCCGACGTCACCCGTCGACGCCAGGGCGAGCTGATGGAACCGGTGGAGGTGGTCCACCGGCTGTGGGACCCCGTCCAGCAGTACGCCATGATCGAGAACGCCCTCCGGGCCGCCGAGGGCCTCACGCTCGACGACCACCGTGCCGAGGTGGCCGAGCTGTGGGCCCGTTTCAATCGGGTGGCCCGCACCAATCCGAACGCCGCGTTTCCGGCGCCGATGGAGGCCGATGAGATCGCCACGGCATCGCCGTCCAACCGACCGTTGGCCTTCCCCTACAACAAGTGGCACTCCACCCAGTGGACGGTCAACCAGGCGGCGGCGTTGCTCTTCTGCTCCGTGGCCACAGCCAGGTCGCTCGGGGTGCCCACCGAGCGGTGGGTGTTCCCGAGGGTGGCCCTCGAGTCCGGTCACGCCGTCTCGCTGCTTCGCCGCTCGGCCCCCCAGACGTGGCCGGCCATGGAGGTACTGGGGGGCGCGGCCGCCCGACGTCTCGGCCACCCGGTGGGGGAGGCGGAGTTCGTCGAGCTCTACAGTTGCTTTCCGGCTGCGGTCCGGGTGCAGCAGCGGACTCTGGGACTGGAGCCGTCCTCCACGCCCACCCTGACCGGGGGGATGGCCTTCGCCGGCGGCCCGTTCAACAATTTCGTCTTCCAGTCGATGGTCACCATGGCCGCGGCGCTCCGGGACCGGACCGGCTCGCTCGGTGTGGTCACCACGGTGAGCGGGCTCCTCACCAAACCGGGCATCGGCGTATGGTCCTGCTCGCCCGACGGCCGGGCACCCCTCGTGGGGGACCTCGGCGAGGAGGCGGCCGCGGCCACCGGGGTCATCGACGTCGTGGATACGCTGGGGGGCTACACCGGTGGGGCCACCGTGGCCACCTACACGGTGACCTACGAGGGCATGGTCCCCACCCGCACCGTGGCCGTGTGCGACACCGACGACGGGCGCCGGTGCGTGGCGGTGACCGAGGACATCGCGCTGGCGGCCCACGCGGTGGGCACGGAGCTGATCGGGTCCCGGGTACGCCTCGACGGTGGCGGTCTGACGCTCCTGTGAATGCCCGGCGGCCCGCCGCCCGACGGCCCGCCGCCGCGCCCCACCGGGTCGACGGCGCCGTCCGGGGGTGTCGCAACGGTCGGACCCGGCGGTACGGTGGAGTGGGGTTGATGACGTGGGGCGCACCAGACAGGGACGGGTGATGGCAGTGGCGGCGCTGACCACGATGGCCGCGGCCCTGTCCCTGGTGGGTCCGACGGGTTCCGCCTCGGCCGGCACACCGGTCCCCGGGGCGGCGAACTGCCCGATGTTCCCGGCCGACAACGTGTGGAACACCGACATCTCGGGCCTTCCGGTGGACCCCCACAGCGCGGCGTGGATGGCCAGCATGGACAGTGCGTCCACCAACCTGCACCCGGACTTCGGGCCGTCCGGTGACCCGTCGGTGCCGTACGGCATCCCCTACACCGTGGTCTCTCCATCCCACACGCTGGTCAGCCCCTCGTTCACCTACGTATCGGAAAGTGACCCCGGCCCCTACCCCTTCGGGGCCGATACGCCGATCGAGGGAGGGGCCCAGTCCACGGGCGACCGCCACGCCATCATGGTCAACCCGTCCACCTGCACCCTCTACGAACTCGACGACGCCTACTTCAGCCCGTCCGGCTCGACGGCGGTTTCCGGGGCCATCTGGAACCTCAACTCCAATGCGCTGCGGCCGGCCGGGTGGACGTCGGCCGACGCCGCCGGCCTGCCCATCCTTCCCGGTCTGGTGCGCTACGACGAAGTGCTGTCGGGGTCGATCACCCACGCCATCCGGATGACGGCCGAGGTGACCGACACCTCGTATCTCTGGCCCGCCCGCCACGAGGCCGGCAGCGCCGACAACCCCGACCTCCCGCCGATGGGAGCGCGCTTCCGGCTCAAGGCCGACTTTGATGTGGCCTCGTTCTCACCTCAGGCCCAGGTGGTCCTCCGCGCCATGCAGCAGTACGGACTGATCGTTGCCGACAACGGCTCCAACTGGTACTTCGGTGGCACCGCCGACTCCAACTGGCCGCTGTCCCTGGTCGACGAGTTGAAGCAGGTCCCGGCCAGCGCCTTCGAAGCGGTCGATGAGTCGTCGCTGATGGTAAGTCCCGACTCCGGGCAGGCCTATCAGACCGGAGGTCAGGTCCAGTGTTCTCCTGGATCGGGCTACCGCCTGGCCGCCGCCGACGGCGGGGTCTTCTCGTTCTGTGAGCCCTTCTACGGTTCCATGGGGGGCACGCACCTCAATCAGCCCATCGTGGGCATGGCCGCCACCCCCGACGGCGGGGGCTACTGGCTGGTGGCCTCGGACGGAGGGATCTTCAGCTTCGGCGACGCCACCTTCCACGGGTCCACCGGCAACATCCACCTCAACCAGCCCATCGTGGGCATGGCCGCCACCCCTGACGGAAAGGGCTACTGGTTGGTGGCCTCCGACGGTGGGATCTTCGGTTTCGGCGACGCCACCTTCCACGGGTCCACCGGCAACATCCACCTGAACCAGCCCATCGTGGGCATGGCCGCCACGGCCGACGGTCAGGGCTACTGGCTGGTGGCCTCCGACGGTGGGATCTTCAGCTTCGGCGACGCCACCTTCCACGGGTCCACCGGCAACATCCACCTGAACCAGCCCATCGTGGGCATGGCCGCCACGGCCGACGGTCAGGGCTACTGGCTGGTGGCCGCGGACGGGGGGATCTTCAGCTTCGGCGACGCCACCTTCCACGGGTCCACCGGCAACATCCACCTCAATCAGCCCATCGTGGGCATGGCCGCCACGGCCGACGGTCAGGGGTACTGGCTGGTGGCCGCGGACGGCGGGATTTTCAGCTTCGGTGACGCCCCCTATGAGGGATCGATGGGCGCGGTCCGCCTCACCGCCCCGGTGGTCTCACTGGCCGGCTGACGGCGGGCCCCGGGCCGGGTCAGGGGAACGGTGCAGGAATCCCGTCTCACCACCGATCCGGGAGGTAGCGTCTTTCTTGCGATCGACGGCGAGGTGTGGGCGTTCCCTCGGTGCCGAAACCGACGGAGTCAACGATGGGAGCAACCATGAGGGCCCGACCATGGATGGCCGGAGTGCTGGTGATGGCGGGAGCGCTGGCCCTGACGGCCTGTTCGAGTTCGTCGACTACGGCTACCACAACCAGCGGGGCCACGGGCAGCGGAACGACCGGCACCGTCCCTTCCTCCACGACTACGTCCGGTGCACCGTCGACCACGTCGGCGGCGTCAGCCCAAGCAGCCAACGTGCCGGTCACCGACCAGGTGCGGTCCGAGCTGGTGGCGGCGGCGGCGGCGCTCCAGAACATCCCGGTGGCCCAGTTCAGTGGCCTGGCCCCGGGCCTGACCTACTACGGGCTGGACAAGACCACCGGCATCTACTGGGCCGGGGCCCGATTGGTGGCGGCGCCATCCGCGGATCCCTCCAATCCCACCCAGGCCCAGGTGTCCACCCAGGACGAGGGCTCCTACTACGTGTTCCAGAAGCCGTCCGGCGGTTCGTGGACGGCGTACGCCGACGGCAACACCGGTCCCGGCACCCCCTGCCCGGTGGCGATACCGCCAGCCGTCCTCCAGGTGTGGGGCTGGCCCGCCGACAGCTGCCGGCCGAGCGGCATCTGATCGGAGGTCCGGACCCGTCGGGTCAGTCGATGCCCGGCGACGGGGGCGACGACGGCGGGGGATCGGTGCCGGGCACCCCGTCGTCCATGATGTGCTCGGTCCACTCGGTGCCCGACCAGTAACGGTGTTCGTGCCTGACGAACGGGTCCCGCAACCAACCCGCCGGAACCCCCGTGGCGGGGCCGCCACCACCGGGGACTGAGGGCGGGGGGCGTCCGGCCGGGCCTCTGGGGTCCGTCCCGGTGAAGCGGCTCGGGCCCCCCGGGCCCCCCGGGCCCCGCTGGGGCCCCCGTCGGCGCTGAGAGGAGAGGTACCGCATCAGGAACATGCCACCGAAGATCACGACCGGGATCCATGAGGCGTGTCCGTACTGCATGCATGCAGTGTATGGCGACCGGCCCACGGCCGGCCGTCGGCCCTGGCCCCGCCGGGGTGGACGGCCAGGTCCGGTGGGGGTGGACGGTCACTCCGGTGACCGGACCGCGGTGCCGTCGAGTCGGCGGATGACCCGGGCCGGGTTGCCGACGGCGACGACCCCGGAGGGGACGTCACGGGTGACGACGGCCCCCGCCCCGACCACGGTGTCCTCGCCGATGGAGACGTTGGCGAGGACGATGACTCCTCCACCCAGCCAGACGTTGTGGCCCAGCGCGATCGGTCCCGCTCCCTCCCAACCGTCCCGGCGGAGATCGGGATCGAGCGGGTGGGTGGGCGTGAGCAGCTGGACGTTCGGACCGATCTGGACGTGATCGCCGATCACGATGGGGGCGGCGTCGAGGGCCACCAACCCGAAGTTGACGAAGGTGTGCTCACCGACGTGGAGGAACGAGCCGTAGTCGCAGGCCAGCGGGGGGCGGATGACGCTGCCGGTTCCGAAGGTCCCGAGCAGTTCGGTCAGGATCCGGCGGCGACCTCCGGCGTCGTCGACCGGGGAGTGGTTGTACTGGGCGACGAGCCGTACGGCCCGGTGGTGGGCCGCGGTGATCTCCGGATCGTCGGAGCGGTAGAGGTCACCGGCGACCATGCGCTCGAACTGCGAGCGGCGGTCGGGTGGCGGGTTGCCGGGCACGTGAACAGCGTGCCATTCCGTCGCACCCGACGCGGCCACGCCGGGTGGACGCCGACGGCGGGTCTCACCCCATGGACTTGGCTCCGTCGAGCGACTCCCGGATGATGTCGGCGTGGCCGGCGTGCTGGGCCGTCTCGGCGATGATGTGCAGGATCGCTCGTCGGGCCGACCATCGGGCCCCCGACTCGAACCACGGGGCCTCCGGCAGCGGGTGGGAGGCGTCGAGCGAGGGCAGTGTGGCGACCAGTTCGTCGGTACGGTGAGCGACGCCGTCGTACCGCGCCAGCAGTTCGGGCAGGGTCTCGGAGTCGAGCATGCGGAATCCGGAGGCGTGGGCCACGTAGGCCGCCTCGTCGGCGGGACCGATGCGGGAGGGACCCTCCACGATGAACCGGGCCCAACCCTCCTCGGCCAGGGCCACGTGTTTGATGATTCCTCCGAGGCATAGTTCGCTGGCGGTGGGGCGCATCCTGGCCTGCTCGTCGGTAAGACCCCGGACGGTGAGTCGGAGGAGGTCCCGGTGTGCGGCCAGCGTTCCGAGGAGGTCGGTCCGTTCGACGTTCGTGGCGGTGGTTTTGCCGCTGGCGGCGGTGTCCGTGGACGTGTCGAGGTCGCTGTCCATGTGATTGAGTTGCCTCACCTTCGGAGTCGCCCGGCGTGGTTGCCGGTTCAAGCAACTTAGGGGTAATAACGGTCAGATCATGACCTGAATAGCGCGATACTCGAGGAATGTCCGATCCCGGCTCCCGAACTCTGCGCCTGCTCACCCTGCTGCAGTCCCGCCGCTTCTGGCCGGGGAGCGAGTTGGCCGAACGACTCGAGGTCTCGGCAAGGACCCTCCGTCGCGACATCGACCGCCTCCGCCTGCTCGGTTACCCGGTGGAGGCGCGGCGGGGGGTGGAGGGTGGCTACCAACTGGCTCCCGGAGCGGTCCTCCCGCCTCTGGTCCTCGACGACGACGAGGCGGTGGCCATCGGCGTGGGCCTGCACTCCGCCATCCAGGGGGGCACGGTGGTCGGGATCGAGGAGGCCTCGGTGCGGGCGCTGACCAAGGTGGTGCGCGTGATGCCCTCCCGACTCCGTCAACGGATCGATGCGCTGGCCGCGGTGACGGACCCCGCGCCCTGGGCATACACCACGACCGCGGTCGACGCCGACGTGCTGGTGTCGTTGGCCCAGGCCTGCCGGGACGGTGAGCGTCTCGAGTTCTCCTACACCGCACGAGGGGGCGAGCAGACCTCCCGGTTAGTCGACCCCCATCGCCTGGTCCTGCTGGGACGTCGCTGGTACCTGGTGGCCTGGGATCTGTCGCGCTTCGACTGGCGGACCTTCCGCCTGGACCGATTGTCCCGACCGAGGACTACCGGGGACCACGCCATACCCCGGGAGCTCCCGGCCGGGGACGCCGCCGAGTTCGTCCGGTCGAGAATCGACAACCTCCCGACGAGGCATCAGGTGGAAGTGCTGATCCACGCCTCGGCACCGGTGGTCCGTGAACGCATCGGACGGTGGGGGACCATCGAGGAGGCGGGGGAGGACCGGTGTGTCCTGCGCCTGTCGGCCGACACCCTGGACTGGCCGACCTTGGTCCTGGGCAACGCTGCGGCGGAATTCGAGGTGCTGTCCCCACCGGCTCTCGTCGTCCACCTGACGGACCTGGTCGGAGCGTTTCGCCGGGCGTGCCCCGCCGGCGGACCATCCCGACCGGCCTGATCGGCGTGCTTGAGGGGAGACCGAGTCGGCCCCACCCGGCACCGTGGGACCCCACACCCGTAGCCTGGGGCGATGACTCCCACCATTCGGGTCGGCCGGACCAGCGACATCGATGCCGTTCTCGAGTTGTGGGCCTGGGCCGGTGCCGAGCCCACCCATACCGACGACGCCCGAGCCTGCAGGCGTTGATCGACCACGTCGGGTTCGGCCCTTCTCGTGGCCGAGGACCCGGGACGCTGGTCGGATCGGTCATCGCCGCCTGGGACGGCTGGCGGGGATCGGTCTACCGCCTGGCCGTGACTCCGACCCACCGGCGCCAGGGTCTGGCCGGCCGGTTGGTCGCCGAGGCCGAGGCCCATCTGCGCTCCGTTGGGGCAGTGCGGCTCCAGGCCATCGTCGTGGAGACCGAACCGAGGCCACCGGCTTCTGGCGGGCCAGAGGTTGGCAGGAACAGCGCCACCGCCTCCGCTTCGTCAAGGGATGACCTCGACGACTTCCGATGCGGCGACCGTAGAGCCGGTCGAGACGCTGCTGACTGCCCTCGATGCCCAGTGGGCTCCGGGTCTGTCCGTCACGGAGTCCGACCTGTCCCGACCCTCCCGGTGTCCCGGCTGGTCGGTGTTTGATCTCCTGAACCATTCCGTCACCGGCAAGTCCACCGACTTCGCTCCCGGCGCCGCCGACCGGTCACGGAGCTCCACCGGCGACCTGGTCAGGCCGCGTCCCGACCGGGCCCTGCGCATCGCCGCCGACTCGGCACGCCCGGCGTGGTTGGCGGCGGACATGTCGAGGGTGTGCCACCTCCCGTTCGGCACCTTCCCCGCCCGAGCAGCGCTTCCTCGGCTTTCTCGACCGGGGTAGCCGTCGCCTAGGACCCGGACCCGGGTCCTACCTATCCTCTGGGTGTGGCATTCGACGAGGGATTGGCGGAGCGGGTCCGCGAGGAGGTCGGGGACGACCTGTCCATCTCGGAACGGAGGATGTTCGGCGGCCTGTGCTTCCTGTCCCACGGGAACATGTGTTTCGGGATTATCGGTAGTGATGTGCTCGTGCGGGTGGGACCGGAGGCCTACGCCCTCTCGCTGGCCCTGCCCCACGTCCGGGAGATGGACTTAACCGGTAGGCCACTGCGGGGCATCGTCGTGGTGGATTCCGAGGGACTGAGCGAAGACGGGCTGCTGCGGACGTGGCTCCACCGGGGACTTGCGTTCACGGACACACTGCCGCCAAAGTGACCGGTGGGCCTGCTACCTCTGATCGGCTCAGGACCTGAGGGCGGCGCACACACCGAGACCGTCGACATGACGGAGTTCGGTGAACACCGGGGTGACCGGGCTGTCGTTGAGTTGCTCGTTGACGATCACGGTCACCGAGCGGGAACCGTCCGAGGTGGCGGCGGAGAACAAGGTGTAGCCGGGGAAGTTGCCGGTGTGGCCGTAGACGGTCCCGCACGAGGTCCGGTAGCGGAAGATGGCCAGCCCAGCCGAGTTGCTCCCCGGCCCGGGGGGTCCCGAGCTGCCGGGAACGAACCGGAACTGCCGGCTCCGGGTGACGGCATCGGTCAGGGTGCCGCGTACGTAGGCCCTCATGAATGTGTTGAGCTCGGCCGGCGTGGACAGCATCCCTCCCGAAGCCCACGCCAGGCCCGGGTTGAGGTAGGTGCTGATATCGACCGGCGTCAGCGTTCCCGACTCGGACTCGAACTCGTACCCGTGGATGTAGGGCTCGGTGAGGTTGGGACTGTCGGGGAGTGTGGTAGCCGCCAACCCGAGCGGTGTGGTGACGTCCTGGGCCAGGGCCTGCTCGTAGGAGCCCCCGCTCACTGCTTCGACCATCAGGCCGACCACGATGTTGTCGGTGTCGGAGTAGTGGTACTCGGTGCCCGGTGCGGGATCGGGGTTCTGCCCGGTGACGTAGCTGAGCAGCTGCATCGGCGTGAGCACGGCATGAGGATCGGCCTTCAGGACCTCGATGAAGGCGGGACTCTTGATGTAGTCGGGCAGTCCACTGGTGTGGTGCAGGAGTTCAGCCAGGGTGATCTTGCCCCATGACGCGGGCAGACCGGGGAGGCGTTGGGCGATGGTGTCCCGCAGATGGAGCTTCCCCTGGGTCACGAGGGCGAGGGCCACCGCTCCGTTGAACGCTTTGGAGATACTGGCAATGCGGACGGTGTCATCGGGGGAGATGGGGGCGCCGGTCACCGTATTGCCCACCCCGGCCGTGGTGACGGTGACCTTCGAACCCACCTGGACCAGAGCGATGGCTCCGGGTGGTCCACCGGACATGGTGACCAGTCTCTGGAGGGCGCGGGACAGCGACGACGAGGATCCCGGGCCGGTGGCCGCACCGGCCGGTGCCATAAGGGACGTCACCAGGCAACTGGCCAGCACGAGGCCGGCCACGAAACGGACTACCCGTCGACCCTGCTCCATGGGCCGAAAGGGTAGTGGCCCACGAACGCGGTGTCGACGTGGCGGGGCGAGATCCGTGTCGAGGCTCTACAGTCCACGTATGGCCCCAGCCCGGCGTACGCCACCGCTCCTGCTGGCCGGCATCTTCACCGCCAGTGGAATCGTCCACTTCGTCCGTCCGCAGTTCTTCGAGGCCATCATGCCGCGGGTGCTGCCCGAGACGTCCCACCGTCCGCTGATCTACGCCAGCGGGGTCGCCGAGCTGGTCTGCGCGTGGGGGTTGGTCCGACGCACGCGTTGGGCCTCGACCGCCAGCATCGCCGTGCTGGCGGCCGTCTTTCCGGCCAACCTGCAGATGGCGCTGGACACCGGCTCGGGTCGCCATCCCGGAGCCATGGACCGGGCTGGTGTGGCCTGGGGTCGACTACCCCTGCAACTGGTGATGGTGTGGGCAGCCCGGCAGGCGCGCCCGGTGGATGCTGCCGGTACGGGGTAGCCAAGGTGGCCGCCGCCCGGCATCCGCTCTGGGCGGTGGCCATGGACGAGGAGGATGAGACGAGGAGGTCCGGTGCACGAGACCGATGAGGACCTGACTCGACTCCAGGCGCTGCTGGACCGGAGCTTCGAGTCGGCCAGCGGCCATCTCCTCGAGGTGATCGCACCCGACCGTCGACTCGGTGCCGGCGAGCTCTGCGCCCGACTCAACGGCATGCGGCTGCTGGCCCTGGCCACCGTCACCGCGGACGGTCGACCGTTGGTCGGTCCGGTGGACGGCATCTTCTACCGGGGCGCCTTCCACTTCGGATCGTCGCCTGACTCCGTGCGGGTCGGCCACCTGCGCCGTCGCCCGCAGGTGAGCGCGACCCATGTTCCCGGCGAGTCGTTCGCGGTCACTGTGCACGGTGCGGCCACGATCCTCGACCTCACCGACCCATCACACGCCGGACTGCGGGCCACCCTGCTCGGTCACTACGTTCCCCAGTACGGACCGGAATGGGAGGCGTTCCTCGACGCCAACGTCTACGCCCGGATCGACGCCCACCGGATGTTCGTCTACGCCGGTCCGTAACCGGCGCAGCGCCCGGGCTCAGCTGTAGTCGACGGTGCCGGCCCCGGGGGTACCGATGGCGAAGGCCAGCCCACGGAGGGGGGCGTGTTCGCTGATGGGCCAGATGCTGTGCGTGGTGTCGGGTGGCGTGTACACGAGGTCCCCCATCTGCACCTCGCGCTCCTCGTCAGCGATCTTCATGATGCCCCGGCCGGAGAGGATGTAATAGAACTCGTGGGTGGGATGGGAGTGGGCCTCGACCGCCCCGCCTCCGGCCACCTCCCACTCACTCACCAGTTCGAGGAAGCCCCCCTCGGTGGCCTCCCGGAGCTCCTGGGGAGGGACCAACCACCAGACCGGTGTGGTCCCGTTGTGCTCGATGACCGGGGCCATGTCCTCGACTGACCGGACGTCCATGGTCGCTACCTCCCTCGTCGGCTGGTGCGGGCCATGGTACCGGCGACCCCGGGTCTGGGGACAGACGTGCGTGCCGGCTCGTCGGGGTCTCAGGCCACCGCCCGTACCGGCAGCCGGGCCAGGCTCTGGACGGTCTGTGCGCAGGCCCGGGCCGCCTCGACACCCTTGACGGCGAAGTGATCGGCAAAGAAGGACGCGTGCTCGTCGTGGCTGTGGAAGTGGTGCGGGGTGAGGACAGCCGAGATGACGGGGACGTCCTGGTCGAGCTGGACCCGCATCAGCCCGCTGATCACGGCCTCAGCGACGAAGTCGTGCCGGTAGATGCCGCCGTCGATGACGAAGCCGGCCCCGACGATGGCCGCGTACCGGCCACTGGCGGCCAAGCGTTGGGCGTGGAGGGGAATCTCGAAGGCACCGGGCACCCGGAAGAGGTCGATGCGGGCACGGTCGATCCCGAGCGTGCCGATCTCGTCCAGGAACGCGTCGCGGCAGCGGTCGACGATCTCCTCGTGCCATGTGGACTGGACAAAGGCCAGACGATCGCCCCGTCCGCCGTCGTGCGGATCCTGCTCGGTCGTTCCCATGGGACCTCCTCCCATCCGTCGGCACCGCGTGCCTGGCCCAGAGCCTATGGCCGGGACGCCGCCGACGCTGGAGCCAGACGGGTACCGAGGGAAGAGGGCACCGCGGCACCGGACGGCTCGGGCCCGAGCGGCGCTGGCGCACCGCGTCCCGAGTCGGCATGCTGCAATGGTGATCGCCACCCTGGAGACCGAGCGCCTGGTGATGCGACCGTTCGCCCCTCACGATCTCGATGCTCTGGTCGAGCTCCACGCCGAGCCGGAGTTCTGGTGGTACCCGCTCCGCCGGGCCATGACGCCCGACGAGACTGCCAGTTTCCTCCAACGCGTGTTGGCCGACAACAGGAGTGACGATCGCCCGTCCTTCCATGCCGTGGTGGGGCGGCCCGATGGCGCCCTCATGGGATGGGCGGGCCTGTCGGTGCCGGACTTCTTGCCCGAGGTGCTGCCGGCCACCGAGGTGGGGTGGCGTCTCGGCTCGCGGTACTGGGGGAACGGTTTCGCCACGGAGGCGGCCACCGCGGCCCTCGATTGGGGATTCGACGAACTCAGACTGGTGTCGGTCCTCAGCATCTTCGAGCCCGACAATGTGGCCTCCGGACGGGTCATGGACCGGCTCGGCTTCCCCACGGGCTACGGGACCACCCACCCGGTACGGGGACTCCCGTTGGTGGTGCGGTCCCTGAGGGCCGAGGCGTGGCGGACCCGGGCCTGACGGAGCCCGGCCGCGGACCCCTAGGGTGCCACCATGAAACTCGCCATCCACTTCCCCAACTTCACCCTTCCGGGACAACCGGAGACACTGGCCTCGATACTGTCGGCGACGGCCAGGACCGCGGAGGATGGTGGCTGTTCGAACTTCACGGTGATGGATCACTGGTTCCAGATGGAACAGCTCGCCACCTCCGAGGACCCCATGCTGGAGGCGTACACCACCTTGGGGTTTCTGGCCGGCCAGACCGCGCGGATGACGCTCGGCCCCCTGGTCACCGGGGTCACCTACCGCCACCCCGGTCTACTGGCCAAGACGGTGACCACGCTCGACGTGCTGTCGGGTGGCCGTGCCCAGCTGGGCATCGGAGCAGCCTGGTACGAACGGGAGCATCGGGGCCTGGGCGTACCCTTCCCCCCGTTGTCCGAGCGCTTCGAACGCCTGGAGGAGGCTCTGCAGATCTGTCTCCAGATGTGGAGTGACGACGACGGTCCCTATGAGGGTCGTTACTACCGGCTCGCCGAGACCATCTGCTCCCCACCGCCCGTCCACCGGCCCCGACCACCCATCCTCATCGGGGGGAGCGGTGAGCGGAAGACCCTCCGACTGGTGGCGCGCTACGCCGACGCCTGCAATCTCTTCGCCCCCGACCCCTCGGTGGTGGCCCACAAGCTCGAGGTCCTCGACCGGCACTGTGACGCCGAGGGACGTGACCCGGTGGCCATCGAGCGAACCATCATCTTCGGCACCGATCCTCTCTCGGACGTGGACGGATTCCTCAGCGCCATGGACCGGTACGCGTCACTCGGCATCGGTCAGGTGTGGGTGAGCCCGCCCGGGCCCGACCCGGCAGGATGGGTGTCCGAGCTCACTGGGTCGGTGGTGGCCAGACTCGGTGAGCTCTGAACGGACCTCCGCCTGAGGTCGGCCGACGGACGTCGGTGATGACGAGGGCGAGGGGAGGGTGGGGGGCCGGCAGCCGGTGGGTACGGCGGCGTCGGCCGGTACCGTTACTGGGATGACCCTCTCCCTTGACGATGCCTTCTCCTTCATCGGCCAGCACACCCAGGGCGTACTGGTCACCCTGCGGGGCGACGGGCGACCGCAGCTGTCCAACATCCTCTACCTGTCCGGTCCGGACCACACAGCCCGGATCTCGGTCACCGACAACCGGGCCAAGACCACCAATCTCCGTCGGGATCCCCGCGGCTCGTTGCACGTGACCAGCCAGGACTTCTGGTCCTATGTGGTGCTCGACGGCACGGTACACCTGTCGCCGGTGGCCGCTGCTCCCGACGACGGTGTGGTCCAGGAGCTCGTCGCGATGTACCGCCTGGCCCAGGGGGAGCACCCCGACTGGGACGAGTTCCGCCAGGCCATGGTGGACCAGAGGCGCATCGTGGCCACGCTGGCGGCCACCTACGCCTACGGTCAGGTCCAGGACTGAAGGCCAGCGTAAGGCCTACCCGCCGGCTGCACCGACCGTCCGGGACTCAGACCGGACAGGACCCGTCCGAGCAGGCGGCGTCGTCGGAACCGCCGGCCCCCGGGGTCAGGACGGTGAGCGGGTGGGTGTCCGCCCATGCCCGTTCCAGCGCCCCGAGGAGCGCATCGGCTCCCTGTGCCCCAGCCACTCCGTAGGTCTCGTCGATGACGAAGAACGGTACCCCCGTGGCCCCGAGGGCCGAGCCTCGTGCCTCGTCGGCCCGCACGTCAGCGGCGAACGCCTGACCGGCCAGCGTGTCGGTGACCTCGACGGGGTCCAGGCCTACCTCGCCGGCCAGCTCGGCCAGGGTGGCGTGGTCCCCGACCGACCGGCCCTCGGTGAAGTATGCGGCCAGGAGGCGTTCCTTCATGGCTCCGCCCTGTCCGTGGGTGGCGGCCAGGTGGATCAGCCGGTGTGCGTCGAAGGTGTTCCCGGCCCGGACCCGGTCGAGGTGGTACTCGAGGCCCACTCCGGCAGCCAGCGACGTCATCTGCTGGTTGGCCGCTCGGGCCTGCTCGGCCGACATCCCGTATTTGCGCTCGAGGATCTTGTCCATGGTCATCCCCACGTCGGCCGGTGACGACGGATCGAGCTCGAAGGCGCGCCACACCACGGCGACCTCGTCGGCGTGGCCGAACCGGCCCAGCGCCTCCTCGAACTGGCGCTTGCCGACGTAGCACCAGGGGCAGACCACGTCCGACCAGATCTCCACGTTCACCTGCTCCACCTCTTCACGTCTCGTGGGCAGGGATCTCGACCTGCCGCTGGTGGTGCAACCGACGGATCCTCCCTGGTATTCCGGCCACCACCCCCGGTAGCGTCGCTGCCATGGTCCTCGAGCACGCCCTGATCGACATCCGACCGGGGACCGGTGAGGCCTTCGAGTCCGCGCTGGCCGAGGCCCGTCACGTCATTGCCGCGTGCTCCGGGTTCATCTCCCTCCGGCTCCAGCGGGGGGTGGAGTACGAGGACCGGTACCTGCTGCTCGTGGAGTGGGAGACCCTCGACGACCACACGGTGGGATTCCGGGAGTCGCCGGCCTTTGTGGCGTGGCGGAGGCTGATCGGACCGTTCTTCGCATCCCCTCCCGAGGTGGTGCACTTCGACCTGCCCCCGGTCATCGTCCAGGCCGGACCGTCGACCGGGTCGTTCTGATGGGCCTGCTCGACGGACACCGGGCCCTGGTCACCGGAGCCGGATCGGGCATCGGTCGGGCTACCTGCCTCCTGTTGGCCACCGAAGGGGCCAGGGTGGCGGCGTTGGACCTCGACCCCACCTCGGCGGCGCGGGTGGCCAAGGCGGTGGGTGGCCCGGCCGTCGCCGCCGACATGGCCGAGGCCGACGCCGTGGCCGATGCCGTGGAACAGGTGGTGGAGGAGTTCGGCGGCCTGAGCATCCTCATCAACAACGCCGGACTGGGCCTGGCCCGTCCGTTCCACCGACACAGCGACCGCGCCTATGACCGGGTGGTCGACGCCTCCATGCGCGGGACCTTCCACGGAATCCGGTCCGTGGCCCCGGTCATTCTGGCCGGAGGAGGAGGGGCGATCGTGAACGTCTCCTCCGTCAGTGGCATCCGCCCGACCCGGGGCGAGGCCGCCTACTCGGCGGCCAAGGCAGCCGTCATCGCCCTCACCCAGTCCGCTGCCCTCGAGTACGGGCCCACCATCCGGGTCAACTGCGTGTCGCCCGGTCTCATCGATACGCCGTTCACCGCTCCGTTCCTCGATGACGTCGCCATCCGCGTCGGGATCGAGCGTCGGACTCCGCTGGGGCGGGTGGGTACGGCGTCCGAGGTGGCGTCGGTCATCGCCTTTTTGTGCTCGGAGCACTCCTCGTACATCACCGGCGTCAACATCCCGGTCGACGGGGGAAGCCTCCTGCCCAGCTCCCAGGTGGAGGAGCCGCTCGGGGACGTCGTCGCCCGTCAGGTCGACCGGAGCTGAACGACCCGGCCACCCCGGTGGGTCGGGAGTCCGGCCGAGTCCGATGCACACAGCACCGACAGTCAGGCAGCACCGACAGTCAGGCAGCACCGACAGTTCAGACAGCATCGGACAGCGCCCGGGCCCGCCGCAGGTGATCGGCCAACTCGGCCAGGGAGGTTCGGGCATTGAGGCCACTGGTGGACGGCATCACGTAGGCCGGCCGGCCGCCGATGCCCTCGGGTTGTGGGCCGGCCACCGCCTTGGCGTTGACCACATCCCGCCATCCGGACAGCCCGGTGAAGCACACCGCCCCCGGCCGCAGCCACCGCACCAACCGCTCCAGGCGGGCGAACCCCGACCGGTACTCCTCGCTGGTCACTTCGGCCGCGGTGCGAGTGGGCCGCTTCACGAAGTCGGTCATCCCGACCCCGTGGCCAACGAGGGCTGCCACCGGGTCGCGGTCGAGGGTGACAATGCCCGCGGCCATCGCCGCGGCCCAGAAGCGATTGCCGGGCCGGGCGTAGCCCACGCCGGCATCGGCCGAGTACCACGACGGATTCACCCCGCAGATGAGCAAGTGCATCCTCGGTCCAACCGTGTCGGCCAGGGTGCGGGCCCGGACCCCTCGCAGTCCCACTTCGTCGCCGGTGACGGCCAGGGAGCCCTCTTCGACCTCGAATCCCGCGCCGGTGACCACGTCCACCAGCCGGTCCGGCTCCCAGCCGGCGAAGAAGCGCCCCCCCACCTCATCGTCCGGTAGGGCATCGCCCTCGTAGACGCCCTCGAGGACCTGGATCTCGAGAGGACTGCCCACGGCCAGGACCCGGTGCAGATCCCAGAGGGCCAGGGGTAGTCGGTCCCTCGGTACGTGGAGGTGGGTCATCCACGACCAGGCCCCGGCAATGGCGTGGCGGGCGAAGGGCAGGTGTTCGACGTCACCGAGCACATAGCGAGCGTCGGGGTGTTCGGCCCGGCATGCTCCGAGCATGGCTGTCGAAGCGTCGAGAGCCACCGCCGGGGTCCCGAGGTGGGGCAGGTAGCGCCCCGCCCCGCACCCCACGTCGAGTCGGGGCTTCCCGGTTGCCACCCGATCGGCGAAGGCTTCGGCCTCGGCTCGACGGCCGGCGGCGGCGTGGGTGGCTGCCCACGCCAGGCCTCGCTGTTCATAGATCTCGACGGTGGCCCGGTCCATGACCAGGGATCCTAGGGATCCCGCCGGTTCAGGGTTCGAAGCGGTACCCCATGCCGGGCTCGGTACGGAAGTGCTTCGGCCGGGAGTGGTCCACTTCGAGCTTGCGCCGGACCCGACCCATGAGCACCCGCAGGTACTCCGTCTCGGTCTCGTACTCGGGCCCCCACACATCGTGGAGGAGCTGGCGTTGGGAGACCAGCCGGCCGGGGTTGCGGACCAGGACCTCGACGATGTCCCACTCCTTGGGCGTGAGGTGGACATCATCGCCGTCCCGGGTCACCCGTTTGGCCGCCAGGTCGATCGTGAACTCGTCGGTCTCCACCCGGGGTGCCTCGTCGCCGGCCGTGACCCTCCGGAGCGCCGCCCGGAGGCGGGCCAGGAGCTCGTCCATGCCGAACGGCTTGGTGACGTAGTCGTCGGCCCCGGCGTCGAGGGCCTCCACCTTGCTCACGCTCTGGTGCCGGGCCGACAGGACGATGATGGGGACCGAGCTCCAGCCCCGGATGCCGCGGACCACGTCGACCCCGTCGATACCCGGCAGGCCCAGGTCGAGCAGGACCACGTCGGGATGTCGGTGGGCGGCCACGTCGAGGCCCTCCTCACCGGTGCGAGCCACCACCACCTCGTAGCCGCGGGCGGTGAGGCTGATGGAGAGCGCCTGCAGCAACGCGGCATCGTCGTCGCAGACGAGTATCCGGCTCCCGGCCTCGCTGGTTCCGTCCCGTTGGGTGACCGATGGCGAGTCCGAGAGGTTCATGGGATCGGACCTGCCGGGGCCCCCGAGTCCACGGCCTGGAGCGAGGTCGGAACGGGGAGGTCTCCGGCTCCGGTCCCCTTCGGCATGACCTCGGGGATCCTGATCACCATGGTGCAACCCCCCCCTGGGGTGTCCTCGACGTCCAGCTCTCCGCCGATCGCCACCACGAACCCCCGGGCCACGGCCAGCCCGAGGCCGACCCCGACGCGACTGGTCGAGTCGCCCAGGCGCTGGAACGGCTCGAAGACGCGACGGCGATCGGCACGTGGGATTCCAGGACCGCGATCGATGACCCGGATGTCCACCCGGCCGGCCACCTGCCCGGCTTCGATGCGGAGACCGGTGCCCCCGGCGTGGGACAGCGCATTGTCGACCAGGTTGGCCACGGCGCGTTCCAAGAGCACCGGGTCGGTACTGACGCGGGGCACCGTACTCGGGATGTCGGTGACCACCGACTCGGCCCGCGGCCCCAGGCTCTCGATGGCGGCGTCGATCACGTCGGAGACGTCGGTGCTCTGGTCGAGCACGTCCATCCCCCCGGTCTGGAGCCGGCTCATGTCCAACAAGTTCTCCACCAGGCTGTTGAGCCGGTCGGACTCGTCATCGATGGTCTGCAGCAGGATGCGGGTCTCTTCGGGTCCGAAGGTGAGCTGATCAGAGAGAAGACTCGACGAGGCGGCCTTGATCGATGCCAGCGGTGTGCGGAGGTCGTGGCTGACCGCGGCCAACAGCGCCGAACGGAGCTCGTTGGCCCGAGCTAGGGAGTCAGCCTCGGCCGCCTCGGCGTGGAGACGGTCGCTCTCCAGGGCAGTGGCCAGCTGTGCCGCGAACGCCGACAGAATCTCCCGGTTCTCCGCGGTCAGGCCCGGCCCCCGCAGAGCCAGAATCTCGCGCTCGGTCAGGGGGAGGACGAGGCTGGCGTCATCAGGCCCGGCCGGCGGATGCTGGCCGGCTGCGGTTACCGACGTCCACGTCCGAGTGGTGGCTTCCGCCCCCGCGGGTGCCGATCCGGGCCGGGGCCGGTCGGTGTCGGTTCGGAGCACGGCCGCCGCCTCGAGGCGGAACGCCACCATGAGTTCCTCCAGCAGCGCCGGAAGCGGATTCCCCTCGGGGGCCACCATCCGACCGGCCACCCGGGCCAGTGTCTGTGCGTCCGTCCTCGCCTCCACGGCCGCCGCCGTCTTCCGGGCCGAGAGATCCACCAGCACGCTGACTACGCCTGCGGTGACCAGGAACATGACCAGGGCCAGGATGTCCCGTGTGTCGGCGATGGTGAACGTGTGGATGGGCGGGGCGAAGAAGTAGTTGGAGAGGAGGAAGCCGGCCAGCGCAGCCAGGGCCGCCGGCCACACCCCACCGGTTGCGGCCACGATGACTACCAGCACCAGATACGAGCTCAGCGCGGTGGCCAGTCCGTCCGAGCCCCGGTTGGCCGTCAGGATGAGGGTGAGGAGCGGGAACCCGATCAGCCCGATTACCAGGGCGGCCAATCGGCGGCGAGCCGGAAGCGGCGAGAGGAGGCGGTGACGAGGACGGGCCGTGGTCCGCTCCGGGACCGCATCGCCTGAGTGGGACTCGGCCTCGCCCGGCGTCAGCTCGGTGTCCGCAGCCGAATCCGGACTTGAGTCCGGGCTCAGCTCCGTTCCCGTGGCGATGACGTGGACATCCAACGACCCCCCGGCCGCCCGGATCACCGAATTGATGACCGAGCCGCGGACGAACTCGTTGATCCGGCTCCGGTGGGTGGCACCCATCACTAATTGGGTGGCGTTCTCCGCCCGGGCCACCTGGACGAGGGCGGGCGCCACGTCGGCACCGACCACCTCGACGTAGCGCCCGCCGAGGTCGTCGAGGAGGGCGCGGTTCTGGACGAGGCCGTGGCTCCCCGCTCCGGTCAGCGTCTCGTCGGAGCGGACGTGGACCCCGACCAGTTCGGCCTTCGTCCTCATGGCCATACGGGCGGCGCGTCGGATGAGTACGGCGCTGCCCCGCGACCCGGTGAGCGAGACCACCACCCGCTCTTTGGTCTGCCACGGACCGACGATGTTGTGGCGTTCGCGGTAGTCGTTGAGTTCCTCGTCCACCCGGTCGGCCACCCAGAGCAGCGCCAACTCCCGCAACGCGGTGAGATTGCCGGTGCGGAAGTAGTTCCCGAGGGCGGCATCGATGCGCTCGGGGGGGTAGACATTTCCGTGGGCCAATCGCCGGCGAAGGGCCTCGGGGGCCATATCTACCAGTTCGATCTGGTCGGCGCTTCGCACGACGGGGTCCGGCACCGTTTCCTGCTGGGCGACCCCGGTGATCTGCTCCACCACGTCGTTCAGTGACTCGAGATGCTGGAGGTTGACCGTCGAGATGACGTTGATGCCGGCATCGAGGAGCTCCTGGACGTCCTGCCATCGTTTGGCGTTCCTCGAGCCGGGCGCGTTGGAGTGGGCCAGCTCGTCGACCAGCGCCAGCTCCGGCTTGCGCTTGATCAGCCCGTCGACGTCCATCTCCTCGATGGTCTGGCCGCGGTACTCGACCGTGCGCCGGGGGAAGATTTCCAGGTCGCGTATCTGGGCGTCGGTCTGGGGACGGCCGTGCTCCTGCACCCAGCCGATGACAACGTCGGTGCCCCGTTCCTTCCGACGCCACCCCTCGTTGAGCATGGCGAAGGTCTTGCCGACCCCCGGGGCAGCGCCGAGATAGAGCCGCAGCTTGCCTCGTGCCACAGTCGATGGCCTCCTGACCCTCTGGTTGGCTTCGGTGCGACCGTCCAGCCATCGCACGCCGTGGGTTCCCGCGGGTTTGCCGCCGCCCCGGTCATCGTACAGAACCGGATCGGACCTTGATGCGTAGGTCCCGAGCCACTTCGTTCCGGAAGAGCCGGGTCCGTGCTGCAGTGACCTCCGGCGTCATGCCGGGTGCCTCACTCCGGGCTGAGGCTGTACCCGACCCCGGGCATGGTTCGGATCAAGGTGCCGGAGCTGTCGTTGAGCTTCTGGCGCAGCCGGTGGACGTAGGCATGCAGATACTGGGCCTCGCCCCCATAGCCGGTGCCCCACACCGCTCCGAGGATCATCTGACGAGTGCAGGTCCGGCCGGCGTGGCGGGCGAGATAGGACAGGACCTCGAACTCCTTGGTGGTGAGCTCGACCGAGGTTCCGTCCAGACGAACCTCGTGGTGCACGAGGTCCATCTCCAGGGAACCGACGGTCAACGTCGCCGGTTCCGGCTCGCCCTGGTCCGATTTCCGGTGCCGAAGCGCCGTGCGAATGCGGGCTTCGAGCTCAGCCATCCCGAAGGGCTTCGTGACGTAGTCATCGGCCCCGCCGTCGAGCGCCGCCACCTTGCCCTCTTCGTTCCCACTGGCCGACAGGATGATGATGGGCACCTCGCTCCACTGGCGGATCCTCCGACACACCGTCTGACCATCGATGTCGGGGAGTCCCAAGTCGAGCACGACGACGTCCGGGGACGACACTGCCGTCTTGGAGATCCCCTGCTGGCCGTTGGCCGCAGTGACCACGTCGTGACCACCAGCCTGGAGCCCGAGCCGGAGCGCACGGAGCAGCGAGGGGTCGTCGTCGATCACGAGCACCCTAGCCACCCAGGTCACCCATCGAGGTCGTCGCCCGCGGCGATGGGCAAGGTGAAAATGAAGCGGGCTCCGCCCTGGGGCACGTGCTCCACCCAGATCCGCTCTCCGTGCGCCTCCACGAACGTCTTGGCGATGGTGAGGCCGAGCCCGGCGCGTCCACCGGTGTCGAACCGGACGTACCGGTCGAAGACCGCCTCCCTCTCCGATGGGGGCACACCCGACCCCGTGTCGGCCACGGAGAGAGCGATCCGATCGCCACGAACCTCGGCGGCCACAGTGATCACGCTCATCGGCGGCGCGTGGCGATTGGCATTGTCCAAGAGGTTAGCGAGTACCTGGCTGATGAGGGGTTGGTCGATGTCGACCGCGGGCAGTGCTTCGGGTATGACCTCGTCGACCGGATGGTCCCCGAGCGTCGACCGGAGAGCCGCGACGGCCTCTCGGACCAGATCGGGGACCGAAGCGGGCTTTCTCCGCACCACCAGGGCCCCGGAGTCGATGCGGGTCATGTCGAGCAGGCTCGTCACCAGCCGGGTCAGGCGGTCGGTCTCCACGTCGATGAGGGAGTGGAGCTCGTTGGTGTCGGCCTCGGAGAGCGGAATGGGCGGATCCAAAAGGGTCGAGGACGCCACCTTCATGGTGGCGAGTGGGGTCCGCAGGTCATGCGACACCGCCCCGACCAGAGCGTGCCGCAAGCGGTCGACCTCTTCGAGCAGGTCCAACTGCAGCGCCTGCTCACGCAGGCTCACCCGCTCCAGGGCCAGGGCGGCGTGGTTGGCGAACGTCCGCAGGAGCGCCCGGTCCGCCGCGGCCACCGGCATCCCGCGAACGGCGAGCACGCCGACCGGCCGGCCCGATGCGATGAGGGCCACGGCTCGAGTCTCATCGGCTGGGCCCGGTCCCGTACCCAGGCTCACCGGGACCCCGGACAGGGGCTCGAGCCCGCGGAGCTCGTCGGCCGAGAGCGGCTCTCCCGCCGAGGCGGCGATCTCCAGTCGATCGCCTTGGGGAACGAGCAGTGCCACCCCCGGTACCTCGAACACCGTCCGCACCGCGCCGACGATGGTCCTCAACAGCTCGGCCACCGAGCGATCCTCCACCAGCAGCTCCGACAGCTCGAAGAGCCGTCGGGTTTCGGCTGAATGGGCCTGGGACTCGGAGCGGGCCGACTCGAGATTGGCGACGACCCTGGACACCAGCACCATCACCACCGCATAGACGGCCAGAGCCACCCAATCCTGGGAGCTGGCCACGCGGAGTCGGTTGTAGGGAGGGATGAACCCGTAGTCATAGACGAGGAACCCGGCCGCCACCCCGGCGACCCCGGCCGCAAAGCCGCCGATGATGACGCCGGCCACCACGGGGAGGACGAGGACGAGGGCCGCCGTGGCCACGCTCAGGTGGGCGCGTAGGGGCAGCATGGCGGCACCGAGACCCACCGCCAGGGACAAACCCACGACCGAGCCGACCAGCGATCTTCGCACCAGACCATTGTCGTACGGTTTCGGGTTGCCGACCGAGAGCGCCGAGTCTGTTGAGGATTTATTCAGAGGGTCCGGCGCCAATTAAGCCCTTGTTAAGAGCGGTGGGCAGATACTCGTTCCATGACAGATCTCCTCGCAGTGCTCGGCATCATCGGCTTCGCTGCAGTGATGCTCGGACTGATCTGGGCCCTGGACCGGATATGACCTGGGCCCAAGGCGTCCTGCTCGGTGTGGCCATCTTGATGTTCATCTATCTGGGCGTCGCCATGTTCAAGCCCGAAAAGTTCTAGATGGGCTTCACCTGGACCATCATCACCCTGATCATCGCCCTGGGTGTGACCTGGCGGTTCCTCGGCTCCTACATGGCCGCGGTGTTCGAGGGCCGGGTCCACTTCCTGGCCTGGGCCGAGCGCCCGGTGTACCGGGCACTCGGGACCGGTCCCGAACAGGAGCAGAACTGGAAGCGCTACGCAGCCTCCATGGTCATCTTCTCGGCGGTGGCGATGGGAGTGACCTACCTCATCATCCGCATCCAGGGCTCACTGCCGCTCAACCCACAGCACCTGAACGCCGTCGGCCCGGCCCTCAGCTTCAACACCGCCGCCTCGTTCATGACCAACACCAACTGGCAGAACTACGGCGGGGAGACGACCATGTCGTACTTCTCGCAGATTGGCGCCCTGACCTTCGAGCAGTTTCTCAGCCCGGCCATCGGGATCGCTGTGGCCATCGCCATGGTTCGGGGCTTCTCGCGTCGCAACTCACCGACCATCGGGAACTTCTGGGTCGATATGACCCGGGCCCTGCTCTACATCTTCGTTCCGATCGCCTTCATCTTCGGCATCGTCTTCGTCGGACAGGGTGCGGTCCAGACCTTGGCCGGCACGGCGAGCATTCACGATGTGCTGAACGGGGTCACCCAGACCATCGCCCGAGGCCCCATCGGCTTCATGGAGTCGATCAAACAACTCGGCAACAACGGAGGCGGCTTCCTCAACGCCAACTCGGCGACCACCTTTGAGAACCCCACCGGCCTGACGGCCTGGCTTTCGATCTATCTCCTGTTAGCGGTGCCCTTCGCCCTGACCTTCACCTTCGGCAAGATGGTCGGGAGCATCCGTCACGGAGCCGCTCTGCTGGCCGCCATGGTGATCATCTTCGGGGTCTGGGTCGGTGGCGCCGCAGTAGCCGAACACCAGCAGAACCCGGCTGTGGTGGCGGCGGGTGTCCACGCCAACGTGGGGAACACCGAAGGCAAGGAAGCGCGGTTCGGTGACACCACCACCGCGCTGTTCGGGGTGGCCTCCACCAGCACATCGACCGGGTCGGCCAACGCCTCCTACGATTCGTTCACCCCCATGGGCGGTTTCTTCCTGATGACCGGCATGATGCTCGGGGAGGTGACCCCGGGTGGCACCGGCAGCGGGCTCTACACCATCCTCATCTACGCCATCATCGCCGTGTTCATCGGCGGTTTGATGATCGGGCGAACGCCGGAGTACCTGGGGAAGAAGATCCAGGCCACCGAAGTCAAACTCGCCGGCCTCGGGGCCCTGGTCATGCCCATGATCGTGCTCATCTTCACTGCCATCGCCGTGTCCATCCACGCCGGCCGAGCCGGCCCCCTCAATGCCGGGCCGCACGGGTTCTCCGAGATCCTCTACGGGCTCACCTCGCAAGGGAACAACAACGGGTCGGCCTTCGGCGGTCTGACCGGCAACACCACCTTCTACAACGTCATCGGCGCCATCGACATGCTCATCGGCAGGGTCGGCATCATGATCCCGGCGCTGGCCCTTGGGGGAGTGCTGGCGGCCAAGAATGTCGTGCCCGAGTCGCTCGGGACCTTCCGCACCGACAACACCATGTTCGTCGGCCTCACCATCGGAGTCATCGTGATCATTGGTGGCCTCACCTTCTTCCCAGCCATCGCCCTCGGCCCCATCGTCGAGCAGCTCAGCCACGGACAGTTCTTCTGATGGCCATGACGACGACCCAGCCCGATCAGCCCAAGCAGTCGGCGGAGGCCCATGGCGTGGCCGAGGCCAGGGGCCTGTTCGACGGCCCCATCCTGCGCCGGGCACTGCTCGACTCCTTCATCAAGTTGAACCCCCTGGTGGAGATCAGGAACCCGGTCATGTTCGTGGTCCTGGTGGGCACGGTGATCACCTTCATCGAGGCCATCGCCCACCCGAGCACCTTCACCTGGTCCATCACCATCTGGTTGTTCCTGACCGTGATCTTCGCCAACTTCGCCGAGGCCATGGCCGAGGGCCGGGGCAAGGCACAGGCCGACACCCTGCGGCGGATGCGGTCCGAGACCGAAGCGCGTCGCCAGCTTCCGGACGGCACCGAGGAGCTGGTGGCGGCAGCCTCGCTGGCCAAGGGAGATCTGGTCATTTGCGAGGCCAATGACCTCATCCCCTCCGACGGCGAGATCATCGAGGGCATCGCCTCGGTCGACGAGTCCGCCATCACCGGCGAGTCAGCCCCGGTCATCCGCGAGTCGGGAGGCGACCGCTCAGCGGTCACCGGTGGGACCAAAGTCCTGTCCGACCGCATCGTGGTGCGGATCACCGCCGAGCGCGGCCAGACCTTCCTCGACCGCATGATCACCCTGGTGGAAGGAGCCAACCGCCAGAAGACGCCCAACGAGATCGCCCTGACCATTCTCCTTGCCGTCCTCACCATCATCTTCCTCCCGGTGGTCGTATCACTCCAGACGTTCGGCCACTACTCAGGAGCATCAGTCTCGGTCGTCATCCTGATCTCACTGTTGGTGTGCCTCATTCCGACCACCATCGGCGCGCTGCTCTCGGCCATCGGGATCGCCGGCATGGACCGGCTGGTGCAGCGCAACGTGCTGGCCATGAGCGGTCGGGCCGTGGAGGCCGCCGGGGACGTGCAGACCCTGCTGTTGGACAAGACCGGGACCATCACCCTCGGCAACCGCATGGCATCCGACTTCTACCCCGTCGGCGGCCACAGCGAGGAGGATGTGGCCGACGTGGCCCAGCTGGCCTCGCTGGCCGATGAGACGCCCGAGGGCCGTTCCATCGTGGTGTTGGCCAAGGACCGCTTCAACATCAGGGAGCGGGAGCTCGAGGGCGGTCACGCCTTCGTGCCCTTCACCGCCCAAACCCGCATGTCCGGTCTCGACATCGGAGCGCGCCAGATCCGCAAAGGGGCGGCCGAGTCGGTCAAGCGCTGGGTGACCGAGCAGGGAGGGACCGTGCCTACCGACCTCGACGAGATCGTCGAGCATGTCTCACGGGCCGGATCCACGCCGCTGGTGGTGGCGGACGGTCAGAACGTCCTCGGGGTCATCGAGCTCAAAGATGTCGTCAAGCAAGGCATCCGCGAGAAGTTCGACGAGATGCGCCAGATGGGTATCCGCACCGTCATGATCACCGGTGACAACCCCCTCACTGCGGCGGCCATCGCACAAGAGGCCGGTGTCGACGACTTCTTGGCCGAGGCCACCCCTGAGGCCAAGATGGCGCTGATCAAGTCCGAGCAGGAGGGCGGGAAGCTGATCGCCATGACCGGCGACGGCACCAACGACGCCCCGGCCCTGGCCCAGGCCGACGTGGGTGTGGCCATGAACACCGGTACCACGGCAGCCAAAGAAGCCGGGAACATGGTCGACCTCGACTCGAACCCGACCAAACTCATCGACGTGGTCGAGATCGGTAAGCAACTCCTCATCACGCGGGGTTCGCTCACCACCTTCTCCATTGCCAACGACGTGGCCAAGTACTTCGCAATCGTCCCGGCATTGTTCATCGCAACCTACCCCCAGCTGGCCCCGCTCAACATCATGAAACTGCACAGTCCGCAGAGTGCGGTGCTGTCGGCCGTCATCTTCAACGCGCTGGTGATCGTGGCGCTGATCCCGCTGGCCCTCCGAGGCGTCAAGTTCAGGGCCGCCGGTTCCGCGGCCATCCTGCGTCGGAACGTCTGGATCTACGGGGTGGGCGGCATCATCATCCCGTTCATCTTCATCAAGCTCATCGATCTCATCCTCGTTGCGCTTCACGCCTACTGATGGAGTCCGTCTGATGCTCGTCCACATCCGCCGATCGGTCATCCTGGCAGTGGTGGCGCTGGTCTTGACGTTTGCCTACGCCTTCGTCGGCACCGGTATCTCACAACTGTTGTTCAGGCACCAGGCCAATGGGTCCCTCACCGCCAACGGCTCCACGCTCATCGGCCAGAACTGGTCTCAGACCAAGTGCCCGGGCCATCCCCTGGGAAGTTGTGTGTTCCAGGGCCGGCCCGATGCCCTCGGGCCCTATGCCGGGTCGTTGAATCCGGTGGCCGGCGGGGGCGACAACCCGCTCGAGGCCAACAACATCCCGGGCAAGCCCGGAGTCCTGAACAGCGGCGAGTCCGGGGCCAGCAATCTGGGGCCGCGCTCCAAGGTCCTGAAGAGCAACACCGAGGAATTGGTGGCCTATTGGAACGCCCGGGGCGTCAACCCCACGCCCGACCTGGTCACCACCTCGGGCAGCGGCTACGACCCCGACATCACCGCGGCCGACGCCACCGCCGAGATCCCCATGGTCGCCAAGGCCACCGGGATCGCCCCCTCGACGCTGCGGGCCCTCATCGCCCGGGAGAACAACGGCGCCCAGCTGGGGTTCCTCGGGAGCAGCTACGTCAACGTCCTGCAGCTGAACGAGGCGCTCGCCAAGCTCCGGTGAGGGCGGTACCAGGCCCGGGCACTACTCCATATCTCCAGGCGACGGTCCGCCAGGCAGTCCCGGCGGCCGTCTGCCCCGGAGGCGAACAGGCAGAAGTAGGCAGCTGATGAAGGGCGCTCAGCATCACTCCGACGGGACCGACGAACACCCGGTCAGCGCCACTGTCGACCCCCCGGGCCGGTTCCGCATCTATTTGGGCGCCGCCCCCGGGGTGGGCAAGACGTACGCCATGCTGAGCGAAGGACATCGACGCGGCGAGCGGGGTGCCGATGTGGCCATCGGGTTCGTCGAGTGTCACGGACGGCAGAGCACCGAGGAGCTGACCGAGGGGCTCGAGTCGATTCCCAGGCGAGTCGTGGAGTACCGGGGGTCTCGATTCGCAGAGATGGATCTCGACGCCGTACTCCGTCGTAACCCCGACGTGGTACTGGTCGACGAGCTGGCCCATACCAATGTCCCCGGCTCGGGACGTCACGAGAAGCGATGGCAGGACGTCATCGACCTTCTCGATGCCGGCATCGATGTCGTCACCACCGTCAACATCCAACATCTGGAGAGCATCGCCGACGCGGTGGAACGGATCATCGAGGTGCCGGTCCGTGAACGGGTCCCTGACTGGGTGCTTCGCAAGGCCAGCCAGATCGAACTGGTGGACTCGTCCCCCGAGCAGCTCCGCCGCCGGATGCTCCACGGCAACATCTACTCCGGGGAGACGGCGACCGAGGCGCTGGCCCACTACTTCCGGTCCGACCGCCTGACCGCCCTCCGTGAGTTGGCGCTTCGGTTCCTGGCCGACGAGACCGAGGAGCAGCTCCTCGGATTCCTCCGGAGTAAACAGGAGGGTGCGGTCTGGGAGACCCACGAGCGGATCCTGGTCGGGGTCACCACGGCCCCGGGGACGGATGCCATCGTGCGCCGCGCCGCCCGGATGGCCAACCGGATCAAGGCCGATCTGGACGTGCTCCACGTGAGGGCGGGCAGGGAGGTCAGCCGGTTTCCCGACGACCAGCTGATCGCGCTACGACAGTCGGTGGCCGACGTGGGTGCCGAGTGGAACGAGATCCGTGGGGACGACCCGGCCCAGGCCCTCTATGAGTTCGCCCGTCGTCGCCACATCACCCAGATCGTCATCGGCTCGAGTAACCGCAGCCGGTGGAGGGAGCTGATGGGTGGAGGCTCCATCGTCTGGAAGGTGTCGCGACTGGCCGCCCCAGCCGCCATCGATGTCCACATCATTGCCAGGAGGGGCGCCGAACCGGAATCCACCGGATTCTCCGTGGCGGCCCTCGAGTCGTAGCGAGGTCGATCACCGGGGTCGCGGCCACCTCGACCGGCCGTGGATCCGACTCAACCGGCGGCTTCGTCGAGTGCTCGCGAGGTCTGGGTCAGCCTGTCGAACCGAATGCGGATATCGGCCAGATCGTTGGGTTCGGGAACCTCAGCCTCGGCCCCTCGCATGATCATCTCGGCCTGGCGCAGGAGTATCGCCCGTTGCCGGTGGTCGGCGCTGCTCTCGGTCACATGGGAGAGTGCGTCGATCAGCCGGATGATCACCGCCGGCATCCCTCGGCCGGCCTGTCGGATCTTGTCGAAGGACCGATTGACCATCCGCCCGTAGCTGGGGTCGAACTCGATTAGCCGGATCTTCCCGCTCCGCCCGCGATACACGCCTTCTTCGAGCACCCGGCCCGAGATCTTGGACAGGCCGGCGGAGATCCAATCGATACAGGTCAGTGCCGTGAAGGTGTCGTTGACCGCGGGCGACAGGGCCCGGATGGCGATCTCCACCAACTGGTCGATGGCGAAGACCGGGTCCTGGATCAGGGTGCGATGGGGTCCGGTGACGTGGGCCTTGTCCAATGCGCTCTCCACCTGCGTCGCCGCTCCGGCCGGCCACACCGTGGCCAGGGGACGGTCGCCGACCACGAAGTGCCCGGGCCGGTGGGAGAGGCGAATGACGCCGTCCAACTTCTCGGCGATCTCGATCAGCTGTCCGTAGCCGACGAACTGAAGGTAGCCGCTGTGTTTGGCGGCAATGGCCGCGCCACGGGTGTCCAGCTTCTCGATCAGGTCAGCGGCCTCGGCCGTGGGGCCGGCATCTCGTGGGGCATCCGGTCGATGGTCGGGGAACTCGGTGTCGATGGCCTGATCGAGGTCCCGGGCGATGCCGGCGATGACTTCGGGCAGTTGGATCGACTTGGCGATGTGGTGGATGAAGTAGATGAGGACGGCCAGGTCCACCAGCAAGAACGCCTCGGCCACGGTGATCGTCAAGTGGGGGGTGAAGTCCCCGGTCGGGAGTTCGGTGATCGAGCCCAGACCCAGGACCGAGTAGACGAACGTGGCCACGAAGACCCCGAGCGTCATCTGGTTGCCGAGATCGCGGATGAAGTTGCGCATCATCCGGGGCCCGAACTGCTGGGACGCCAGCGTGAGGGCCAAGATGGTTATGGAGAAGACCACCCCGATGGTGGTGATGACGGCGGCGGCGATGGCGATCAACACCTGTCGGCCCGCGTCTGGACTTCCGGCCCGGAGCCAGCTGGGCAGTGTCAGGTGATGATGGTAGGCGGCCAGGTCGATCTCGAACGTGATGACGAAGAGGATCACGGCCACGGCGATGAGCAGCACGGGAACCACCCAGAATGTCGTGCGCAGGGCGTCCTGACGCCAGCTGGGAAGCCTCAGTCTGGCCGGCTTCTCACCTTCCGGAAACCGGAGGGTGGGCTTTGGCGAATCTGGTTCGGACACCGCGCTCCTCGCATGGGCGGATGCCGTCACCCACCACATGCCGACCAGACTTCCCGGCTCTCCACGCTCAGACTACCTCGCACCGATCGGGGCAGCGGACCCCGTGGCCGCCACCGGCAGATGGCAGGAGAGCGTCGACAGGCGACGGGATCGATGCCGATCAGACCACGGCACGCATCCCGCGGTGCAGGGTCGTCGGTGTCACGATCACCGGGAGCGGTGAGTGCTGCAGCACTCGGTCTCTGATGCCGTGCCCGGAGACCCGGTGCAACCCTCGAAGCCGGAGGGACCCGAGCACGATGGCATGGCACTCCTGTCGCCCTGCCTCGTCGACGATCCGCCGGGCCACGTCCTCGCCCCGTGCCGAGCACACCTGGCCCTCGGTGGCGATGCCTGCCACCTGCATGCGCTCCACGGCGTGATCCACGAGCAACTGGGCCTCCGCCGCAGTCTCGATCGGGGGAACCCGCAGGGACCGGTTGAGCTCGCGCACGTGGAAGATCGTGACGCTGGCTCCCGATTTGGCCGCCAGTCCAATGGTGAAGTCGACGGCCGCCTGCCCCGCCTCGAACTGGTCAATCGCCAATAGCAGCTTGTCCCGCATCGCTCACCTCCATGGGCTCGATATCCAGGATATTGGGGAGCGGTGTAACCAGGTTGTGAAAACTCCGACGAACGCCGTAAAGAATCCGACAAGACGGCGAGCACTCGCTGGCCCGGCTCAGCAGGTGCCGGTCTTCCCGATCGTGAGCTGGTCGACTTTCCACGTGCCCGACGTCTTGGTCAGCTGCGCCGTTGTGGCGCGGCGTCCACCGGGGGCATTGTTGGCCGGCTTGCCCGAGGTCTGGTACTCGACCCAGTGGGTGTCATCGAAGCAGTCCACCACCGTGGCCCGGGTCGGGTCCCGCTCGGGTGACAGCGAGGTGACCACCGGATGGAGTATCGGCGTGCCTCTGGTCACGATGCCGTGCAGCTGATCCCGGGCCAGACCCTGGACCAGGAGGGTGAGTGTCTGTCCGGTGGCGTGCTCGGGGAGGCGGGGCGATTGGAAGTCCGATGTGCGGGCCGCGGACACCAGGTCGGACCACATGGCCCGGTACGCAAAAAGCACGCTGGGCGAGGGATCGGCGGGTGGGCTGGTGGACGACGCTGTCGTCGGTGCGGCCGTGGGGGTGGAACGGCCGGCGCAGCCGGCGAGGCACACGGCCGCACACATGGTCAGACCAAGGAGGATCCAGGTAGGCCGGGGTTTCCCGTCGACGGCAGGGCGCACCTGTTGGCGACGTGGACAGCGCACGTGGGCGGTGACGGAAGGACGGGGACTACGGCCGGGGACGGTCAGGCCGGTCGGGCGACGTATTCATCTCGACCGTTGGCCTCCCTGGCGCATCGGGCGCCTCGTAGATCCTGCTGCCGACCGAGCGATCGTACAGGAGGACGGACGCGATCATCACCACGACAAAGGCGAGGCATGCGGTCACGTAGAGGAGATCAGACAGGGCGTGCACCGAGGACCTCACCGTCAGGACCGGTCAGATGTTCGGGGTTGTCCCGGTCGGCGGGTGTCGATCCCGAGTCGTCGGCGAACAGTACCGCACCGACCAGGTCGGCGATCGCCACTGCGGTCAGCAGTTGCTGAGCAGTCACCGGTCGACCCTGGGTCGGGGTGAGCACGAAGTGCCCGAGCAGCCATCCCTGGGCCCGCACCGGGAGGTAGACCCGGTTGGTCGGAAGGCCGAGGTCATCGGTGGTCCACGATTGGGTACCCACCACCACCTCACCTTGTGGCGTGATGCGGGCGGCCACGTCGACCGGGTGCCGCCGGGTGAAGGAGCAGCTGCGGAGTGAGAGCAACTGGACGAGCTCGGCCGAGGCATGGTCGATGACGGCCTGCGGCTCCTGTCCCGAGGCCATCGATTCGGTGGCCGAGTGCAGCAGGGCCACCGTCTTCCTGCTCTCGAAGGCCGCCTTCTGGTGGGCCCGGCCGCGTGCGGCCAGTTCGCCGACGGCCATGCCGACCACGAGGAGCAGCAGTTCGGTGATCAGGTCCTGGTGGCGGGAGATCCGGAAGGAATAGTAGGGACGGGTCAGGAAGAAGTCGAAGGAGAGCGCGGCAACGAGCGCCGACACCAGGGCGGCGACCCGGTGGCCGGTGCTGGCCACGGCCACGATGGCCACGACGAGGAACAGCGCGCAGTCGGCCGTATCCAGCCGGGAGCGCCAGGGGATCAGGACGACGGCGACGGCGAGGGGCGCCAGCACCGAGGCGACCAGGACCATGGACCTGGTATTGGCGGCCGCGGACCCTTCGCCCTGGGGTCCGACCTGCGTGTCGAGCCTGGTGACGGTGCCCACACCTCCACTCTCACACCGCCGACCCCAGGAGGGAAGGCTCTTTGCGAAATCTTTACGGCGCAGGCACCCATATTCACGGCCCTGCATCCCGATGGTGATTTCGGTGCTACGAAATCGGTGTGACCGCGAAGCCCAAGGCCACCCCGATCGAGGGTGAGCAGCCCATCGCCATGGTCTCGGTGACCAGCACCTCCGGCTATCGCGGCGAGATCCGCGCCGGCCGCCATCACCTCGTGGTGGACGAGGGCCCCCAGGTGGGTGGGGACGACGAGGGCCCCAGTCCCTACCAACTGGTGCTGGCCGGCCTGGTGCAGTGCACGGCGGCCACCCTCCGGATGTACGCCAACCGCAAGGGTTGGGCCCTCGGCGAGGTGAAGGTCCGGGCTCGCCTCCTGCGTACCGGCGACGGCGCCACGAAAGTGGAGCGCATTGAGCGGACCATCACCGTCTCGGGCGACCTGACCGACGATCAGAAACACCGCCTGGCCGAGATCGCCGACCGGACCCCGGTGACCCGTACCCTGCTCGGTTCACTCACTATCGAGACCACGCTGACGTGACCGGCACCGACAGGACCGGCACTGACAGGACCGGCACTGACAGGACCGGCACTGACGGGACCGACCCTGCCCGTCGGGTGGTTGACTGCTGGGCATGACGGCCTGCCCCACCCTGCTGACCGAACGCCTGATCCTCCGGCCCCTCGAGGAGTCGGATCTCGACGCGTACGCCGAGGTGCTGGCCGCCCCCGAGGTTCATACAGCCCTCCACCTGCCGGGTCCGTCGACCCGACGGGAGGCCTGGCTGGGCATGGCCCAGTGGCGGGGCCAGTGGGAGCTGCGTGGATCGGGCCAGTTCGCCGTGGAGGATCGGGCCACCGGTCGGTTCATAGGCCGGGCCGGCCTGCACCGGCCGGAACAGGAGGACTGGCCCGGCTTGGAGGTGGGCTGGGTCCTGCACCCTTCGTGGTGGGGGCGCGGCTTCGCCACCGAAGCCGGAGCGGCCTCCTTGGCCTACGCCTTCGATGTCTTGGGGGTGTCCGAGGTCTTCAGCGTGATCCTGCCCGAGAACGTGCGGTCCGAGGCCGTGGCCCGGAGACTGGGCCTGTCCCACCTCGAGGAGCGGGTGCTCTCGTCCTACCCGGCGGCACCACACGGTATCTGGAGGATCGACCGTGACACGTGGGCGGCATTGCCACTGAGCCGGGGGCGCGACGGGACGGGACCGCTGCTCTGAGCCCGTCCACCACGACGTCGGCCCGTGCCGCCGGGCCTAACGGAGGGCCAGGCCCCCGTCGACCAGGACCACCTCGCCGGTGACGTAGGTCGACAGGGCCAGGCCGAGGATCACCTCGGCCACGTCCTCGGGTGTGGCCGTCCGTTGCAGTGGGGCCTGGGCCTTGACGAACTCCCGCACCGGTCCCCAATCGGCCGTCCACGGGGTGTCTACCAGGCCCGGGGCCACCGCGTTGACCCGCACGGCGGGGGCCAACGTGTTGGCTAGCAGCCTGGTCATGTGACTGAGCGCCGCCTTGGAGCAGGCGTAGGGGATGGAGCTGCCGGTGGGTCGTTCGCCGGCCAGGGAGGAGACGTTGACCACCTGGCCCCGGCCCGAGGCCCGAAGGTGGTCCGCCGCGGCCACCGTCACCTGCCAGGTTCCGAAGACGTTAACGTCGAAGATGCGGCGCCACACCTCGGGCGACGCGGCTTCGAGATCGTGGTGGGGGATGACCTCGGTGGTGCCGGCGTTGTTAACCAGGACGTCGAGGGCGCCGTGGCGCCGGACCACCTCGTCGACCAGGCGCCGGGCCTGGCCCTCGTCGCCGATGTCGGCCTGCACGTAGCTGGCGTCGGGGAGTTCACCGGCCAGCGCCTCGCCGGCGGCCACCGAGGTGGCCGAATTGACCACGACCGTGGCTCCGAGCGCGGCGAACAGGTGGGCCGTGGCGGCCCCGATCCCCGACGACGATCCGGTGACCAGTACCACCTGACCGGCGAAGGCGGTGGCCCGCGTGGGGGCAGCGTAGAGGGGGGGCTCGACCATGGACCGAGTGTAGGACCCGGCTGGCCTACGTTTTCCCTGTGCGCCTGGTGAGCTTCGAGGACGGGACGATCCGTACGGGACTGGTGGTGGACGACGAAGTCGTCGACCTGACCGATCTGGCCGTGGGCCTACCGGCCGGGATGGTGGCCCTGCTCGCCCTCGGGGACGCCGCCGACGGCGCCCTGGCCACTGCGCCTTCCACCCGGGCCCGGCGCACCCCCATCGGGCAGGTGCGACTGGTGGCCCCCGTCCCCCGGCCGCCGTCGTTTCTGGCCATCGCCCGCAACTACGACGCCCACATCCGCGAGCTGGGGCACGAGCGACCGGACTTCCAGACCTGGTTCTCCAAGCAACCGACCTGCGTGATCGGCCCCGGCGCGGCCATCGAGATTCCCCGGGTCTCGGTCACTGTGGACTACGAGGGTGAGTTGGGCATGGTGATCGGCCGGCGTTGCCGACACGTCCCGGCCGGGCGGGCCTTCGAGGTGGTGGCCGGTGTCACCGTGGTCAACGACGTGAGCGTGCGGGACTGGCAGTGGCGATCGCCGACCATGATGATGGGCAAGGGCTTCGACACCCACGGGCCCACCGGGCCGTGGATCGTCACCGTCGACGAGCTCGGTGACCTCCAGGACCTGTCCGTGAGGACCTGGGTCAATGGGGAGCTTCGTCAGGACGGCTCCACCGCCGACATGATCTTCACCTGTGCCCAGATGATCGAACACCTCTCGGCCGCCTTCACGCTGGAGCCGGGGATGGTCATCTCCACCGGTACGCCGGCCGGAGTGGCCGCCGGCAAGGACCCGCCCCGATGGCTGGTGGCCGGCGACACGGTGACCGTGGAGGTGGGCGGAGTGGGTCGGTTGACCAATCCGGTGGTCGAGGAGCCCACCGTCGATGACGGCGAGCCGGGCGGCGGGTGAGCTCGTCACCGGAGCCCGAGGGCGCCGTGAGGGTGACCTCCTCGCTGACCGTCCCCCTGGCGGAGCTGCACCTCCGCTTCAGCCCCAGCGGCGGTCCAGGAGGTCAGCACGCCAACAAGGTCAACACCCGGGTCGAGCTGCGCTTCGACATCAGCCGGTCACCCTCGCTTGGACCCCGCCAGCGGTCCCGGTTGCTCGAGCGCCTGGGACCGGAGCTGCGCCTGGTGGTCGACGACGAGCGGTCGCAACTCCGCAACCGCCAACTGGCCGTGGACCGGTTCCGTCAGCGGATGGCCGACGCGCTGCACGTGGACAAGGTCCGGCGCCCCACCCGTCCCTCCCGTGGGGCGAAGGAGCGCCGGCTAGCCGACAAACGCCAGGTCTCGGAGCGGAAGCGGAGCCGTCGGCCCGACCTCGACGACTGACACCGGGGGTCCTGCGCCCGGGCGGTGGCGGTACCGCTCAGCCGACCCTTCGGTCGGTGCCGGCCGGTTCGTCCCACACCGACTCGAGGAAGGTGGCGATCTCATCGGTGAGCCGCTCGGGGTGGATCCGGAGCTCGAGGACCGAGTTGGCCTGGACCAGTTGACCCCGCGGCAACCGTCGAGCCAGCTGTTCGGCATCGTGGAACGGGTGGATGCGGTCCACCTGGTGGCCGATCACCATGGCCGGGATGTCCATGGCGGCGCGCTGCTCCACCGTCGGGGCGATGGGACCGGCCAGGATCCCGTGCAGCACGGCGGCCGTCTCGGTCGGGTCGTTGGACAGCGTGTTCATGACGCTGTCCACCGGTCCGTTGCCCGTGCGGGGCAGGCGCTGGAAGAGTGACGCCGTGTGGCGCACCAGCGGACGGGCCAGGTGCACGGCCAGCAACATGGGGACGAAGGTAATCGCCGCGGCAGGGACGGCCCATTCGAGTACCGGCATCTCGATGACGAGGGCCTGCACCCGCTCGGGGGCCAGGGCGGCCACCAACAGGCTCACGTTCCCACCGAGGGATACCCCACCCACCGCGGCCCGGGCCAGACCCAGATGGTCCATCAGACGCACCACGTGCTCGGCGTAGGTGTCCATCCGGTGGAACGATGCCCGCTTGGGCTTCTCGGAGAGTCCGTGGCCCGGAAGGTCGAAGAGGACGACCCGAAACCCGCGGGCGGCCAGGTCGGCGGCGAGCCGTCGGTTCATGTTGGAGTCCATGAGGATCCCGTGCATGAACACGAGGACCCGGGTCCCGTGTCCGTGGATCTCGTAGTAGAGCTGGACCCCGGCGCTGTCGAACATCCCCACTTCGTACGGTGGGGTGCCGACGGAGGGGAGGGGCCCGTCCGGGCCGGCACCGGGGGACGGGGGGTGCGACGGCCCGCTAGGCCGTTCCTCCGAAGGTGCCCCTGGTGTCGTCATCGGCCCAACGGTACGCCCCGGGGCGCCGGTGTGCCAGGACCGGCAGCTCGGCGCGGACCTGTCGGACCCGGGACATGTCCAGCTCAGCCACCACGATCCCCGGACCCGGGCCGGTCCGTTCGGCGACCACCGTCCCCCATGGGTCGACGACCATGGTGTGGCCGTGGCAGGCCGGCATCCCCGGGGGCAGGTCCCCGACCTGCCCGACCCCGACCACGAAGGCTTCGTTTTCCACGGCCCGGGACCGGAGCAGGAGCTCCCAGTGGGCCGGGCCGGTGGTCGCGGTGAACGCCGCCGGCACCACCAGCACGGTTGCTCCCATGAGGGTCATGATCCGGTAGATCTCCGGGAAGCGGAGGTCGTAGCAGATCGACAAGCCGAGCACGGTCGGTGGGAGGTCCCCGATGGGATCGGACTCCAACGGGACCACCACGAGGTCGGTTCCCGGGGCCATGGTGGCCGACTCGCAGAAGCTCGTGCCTTCGAGGTCCACGTCGAAGAGGTGGATCTTCCGGTACACGGCGAGGGTCCTCCCGTCCGGTCCGAGGAGACAGCTGGTGTTGAACAACCGGTCGGCGTCCAACACCGCGCCCGTGGACCCGGCCGGGCGCTCGGGGAAGCTGCCGGCCAGGAGATGGATGCCGTGACGCCTGGCCATGGTCGAGCCCCAGGTCGCGGTAGGGCCGTCCAGTGGCTCGGCGTGGCTCCTCAGGAACGAGGGGCTTCCCGCCACAGAGAAGTACTCGGGCAGGATGACCAACCGGGCACCGGACGCCACGGCGTCGTCGACCAGTTCAGCGGCGGCCTCCAGATTGTCCTGCCGGTCGGGACCGGCGGTGGTCTGGACGGCACCCACGCGCATGTCACAGGGTAGGTCCACCTTCGGGCACAATGACCGATGGCCGTGCCGGGCCCTCCGTCCGGTGACGTCGGTCCGAAACGAGATGAGCGTCGTGTCCTTCGAAGACTCCGATGTCGTACGCAGCGCCGTCCGGGTGGAGGGCTTCCGCGACGACGAGTTCAACTACCAGTTGATCCGGGCCCTGGGCGTGGCCGACTACGGAGGGTCCACGGTGGGCGAGTGTCTGGCCGTGGCCGCTGAGATCGCTGACGGGAGCCCGGCGAGTTGGGTGCAGGCCTTCGAGGGATTGGCCCGCCGGGTCGAGGACCGGGGGCAGGCTTGCCTCGACGCCGGCCACCGCACCAGCGGGCGGGATCAGTACTTTCGGGCGTCGACCTACTACCGGACGGCCGAGTACTACGCCGACGCCGAACGGGGACGTTCCGACGAGACCGGGGAGCGGAGCCGCGCCTGTTTCGCCGTGGCCGCCGGGCTGGCGGATCCCCCGGTGGAGCTGGTCGACGTCCCCTTCGAAGGGGGGACGCTCCCGGGCTATCTGGTACGTCCGCGCCATGGTCGGTCGGGTGGGCCGCGCCCGACCCTGGTCGGGGTGGGCGGGTTCGACTCCAGCGCCGAAGAGCTCTACTTCCACCTCGGAGCGCCTGGGGCCGAGCGGGGCTGGAACGTCTTCGTGTTCGACGGTCCCGGTCAGCCCGGTTGTCTACGGCGCAATCCGACGCTGACGTTCCGTCCGGACTACGAGGTGCCCATCCGGGCCGTCCTCGACGTGCTCGAACGCCGCCGTGACGTGGACGGGGACCGGTTGGCCCTGGCCGGGCAGAGCTTCGGGTCCTTCTTCGCCGCCCGAAGCGCAGCCACCGACTCCCGGGTGCGGGCCCTCGTGGCCAGCCCTCCGGTGGTGGACATGGGGCGCTATCTGGAGGCCTGGGTGGGGACCGACGTGTTCCGCATGACCCGGGACATCCGGCCCGAGGACGTGATCGGCGTCCCCGAGGATCTCATGCCCCGGCAGATGCAGTGGGGGATCGCCGCCATCTGCGAGCGCTTCGGTGTGCCCTCGTTCCACGCCTGGAGGGACGCCATCGGCGCTTATCGGCTGGGAGGACTGGTCGGGGACATCCGGTGCCCGGTGCTGGCCCTGGTCGGGGATCGTGAGGGTGCCGAGCCCCTCGCCCAGTTCGACGCGCTGGTGGCCGAGGTGGACGGTCCCGTGGACGCGGTCCGCTTCATCGCCGAGGACGGTGCTTCCACCCACTGCCAGTCCGACAACATCCGACTCTCGGCCCAGGTGATCTTCGACTGGCTGGACGAGCGGCTGGCCCACTAGGGGCCGGGGGAGTCGTCCTGGGCGTCAGAGCCCGAGGCGCCGGGAGCAGGCCGGCCACTGGCCCCAACCGCTCCGCGCCTGCAGCTCCACCGCGGCCTCGTCCTGGACGGCAGGGGGAGCCTGGTTGGGCAGGCCGGTGAAGCCCAGCCCGTGCCAGGTGGCCGCCGAGAACTGGTAGGCGCCGTAGAAGCCGTTTCCGGTGTCGATGGCGTAGTTGCCGCCCGACTCGCACTGGCGGAGCTCGGCCCACACCCCTCCAAGTGGGCTGGCCGGCGGCCCCGGAACCGCCACCGGTGCCGGTGGGGTCACCGCCGGCGGGACCGTAGTCGGCACGGTGGGGACCGAAACCGGGCCCGGTAGGTCCAACGTGGCCAGGGAGACCACTGCAGCCCCGACGACGACCGACCGGAAGGCGGGCTGGGTCAGGTTGACGGCGTGCGAGCCGATGGTGCCCTCAGCGACCGCCGGTGACGAGCCCACGGTCAGGACAGCCCCCGTGGCGATGGCGGCCACGAGCGCGGCGGCGAGGACGGATTTGAGCGAGGCGTGAGAATTGCGGGTGGAGCGGTGCGTGCGCATGGCGTGCGGTTCCTCAAAGTCGCGGAAGCCCGGAGGGCTTCGAGGTTGGCTTCGTTATGCGGGCGACCGTCGTGGTGCGCATTCGTCTCGCGAGGCGTTGCCGGAAAGGGCAGTGGGCTCTGGACTGGTAACGAGTCCGTACGAGGTGCAGACGGGGAACCCTGGTCAGGTCAGTGTCCGGCGGCTCCCGGTCTGCGGTGTGTCGTGACGGTGTGGGCCATAAGTGGTCGAGCAGAGGTGGTCGGGCCGTGTCCAGCCGTAGAGGCTGTGCGGTGGCACGCTGGCCGTGTCCGGCGCAAGCGGCCCACAGAGCGTCCGGCGTCGCCCCCATTTGGCGGCTGCTGCCGAACTGCCGTGAATCCGACTACCGATGGCTGTTCGAGTTACACCACTGTAGTGACCGGTCCGCGCACTACGCAATCTGGGGTGTCCGTCCCGCCCGCAACCCGCTGACCAGGGCGGTTGATCGATCCTGCCCGGGGACCGGCCCGTCAGCCCGCCCGGCCCGAGGTGGCGGTTCCCGAGTGTGCGGCCGCGGTGAGGGCGGCGCCGAGCGCGACACCGGCACCCTCCGAGACGTCCTCGCGGACACCCGACAGCGGGGTCACTGTGGCCCAGCCCTCGGCGAGGAGGGCGGCGTCGGATTCTGGTTCCAGCTCAGCCTGCTCGGCGAGGCGGTCCGCTCCCACGCCCATGCCCCGCAGGGTCAGGGCGATCGCCCCCGAGGTCCGGTCGAGGGGAGGGCCCGCCACCGGCTCGGGGGTGGTCTCGGGCCGGACGGCCCGGATCAGCCCGACCCGGCCCAGGGTCCCGTGACGGACGCCCTGGAGCCGATCCGGGGAGACGGCGGGCACGTTCAGGTTGAGCACCGTGGACGGAGGTGCCTCCACCAGCGTCGGCAGGATGGCGACGGCCAGGCCCACCGGCGTCTCCCACGGAACCGGGTCCTCACCCCAGGCGATGCTGACGGCGAGGCCCCGGATGCCGAACTGGGCCCCGGTCAGGGTGGCCCCGACCGTGCCCGAGTGCAGGGCCGACCGTCCGGCGTTCACCCCGTGGTTGATGCCCGACACCACCAGGTCGGGTGGGGGGCCGAACCCCTCGATGCACGCCACGATGACGGCCAGCGCCGGGGGGCCGTCGATCCCGAAGGTGGGCACGTGGGCGAGCCCCGGGATGTCCACCTCCTCGTAGGGGATGGACTCACGCTCGTAGACGGGTCCCACGGCGGCCCCGGCCCCGCTGTGGTCGACCATCGGTGCCACCACCACCAGGTCGTGGCGGTCGCCCAGGGCGGCCCACAGACCGCGGGCCAGCGCGGCGATACCTGGCGCGAACACGCCGTCGTCGTTGGTGATGAGGATTCGCATGGCGGGGGTTCCCCTCGGGTGCCGGGTGGGGGTCGTCACGACCCCCCGGCCCCCGGAACGGCCCTCCGTCGGGCCGGGGCGGCCTCATGGCCTACCATACCGGTCGACGCCGCCCAGCCCCGCCTGGCCGATCCTCCCGACGCACAGAACCACCGACACCACCATGACCCCCCGAACACCTGCCGACGACCAGCGTCCGGCGGAGACCACCATCGCCACCGGCGATCAGTGGGTCATCGGCCACGGACACCAGCGGGCGGTCATCACCGAGGTCGGGGCCACGCTCCGCTCGTTCACTGTCGATGACCGCCGGGTGATCGACGGATTCGGACCCACCGAATGGAGCCATGGCGGCCGGGGCCAGGTGCTGGCCCCGTGGCCCAACCGGCTCGGCGACGGCCGCTACACCTTCCAGGGCACCGAGGCCCAGGCCGCTCTGGACGAGCCTTCGCGGGGCAACGCCATCCACGGACTGGTCCGGTGGATGCCGTGGCGCATGGCGGGCCGGGCCCAGAACCGCATCAGCATGGTCTGCGAGGTACGCCCGCAGCCGGCCTATCCCTTCGCCCTCCGGCTGACCGTGGAGTACCGGCTGGGTCGCGACGGGCTGATCGTGGTCACCGAAGCCGAGAACATGGGCGATATCGATCTCCCCTTCGGCTTGGGCTTCCATCCGTATCTGCTTGTCGGAACCCACTCCGTGGACCAGGTGCGACTGACCGTCCCGGCCGAACGGCGCCTCATCACCGACGAACGGGGCCTGCCCACCACGGCGGCCCCGCTGGAGGGTACCGAGTTCGACTTCGGCTCCGGGCGGCTCATCGGGGTGACCAGGCTCGACACCGGCTACACCGGGTTGCGGCGGGATGCCGACGGGCGGGCGCGGGTCGAACTGGACCATCCTGACGGTACCGGGGGAGCGACCGTGTGGGCCGACGAGCGGTTCGGGTACTTCATGATCTACACCGGGGACACCCTGGAGCCGGAGTCACGGCGTCGCGCCCTGGCGGTGGAACCGATGACCTGTCCTCCCGACGCCCTCAGGTCGGGCACCGATCTCACCATTCTCCATCCCGGGTCCCGGTGGACGGGCTCGTGGGGGATCACTCCCCGTTAGCCCCTGATCCCTCGGGTTCGAGGTGACGTGGTCCGCGGGTACCCGCCATTCTGGCCGCCGGGCTCAGAACACCTCGGCGAACAGGTTCAGCATGGCCTGCCAGGAGCGGGTGTCGGCTCGCTCGTCGTATCTGATGGCCGGCATGGTGCCGTCGGCGTCGGGATTGGTGAAGCTGTGGACGGCTCCCCCGTAGAGATGCATCTGCCAGTCGACCCCAGCGGCGCGCATCTCCTCTTCGAAGGCGGCACGCTGCTCGGGCGGAATGATCGAGTCGTCAGCGCCGATGCAGACGAGCACCTTGCCCGTGATATTGGCGGCATCTTCGGGTCGGGTGGTGGCCAGACCCGAGTGGAACCCGACCACCGCGGCCAGGTCGGCGCCACTCCGGGCCAGTTCCAGGGAGAGGGTGCCGCCGAAGCAGTAGCCGATGGCCGCCACCCGGGTCGGGTCGGCGTATCCGCTGGCCAGCAGGACCTCGAGGCCGGCCCGGGCCAGCGCCCGGGTGCGGTCGGCGTCGCCGACCAGCTGTCCGAAGCGCTCACCCACCTGCTCAGGGGCAAGGAGTGCCCCGGCGCCGTAGTAGTCGAGGGCGAAGGCCACGAATCCGAGCTCGGCCAGGCGCTGGGCGGTGTGGCGAGGGTGGTCCCCGAGGCCGGCGGCATCGTGGGCGATGAGGACCGCGGGCCGCGTGCCCGGTGTGTCGGCGTCGACGACCAGCCGGCCGAGCAGCCTGAGGTCGTCGTGGACGTATTCGATGTCGGTGCTGTGCACGCGCATCCTCCTCGTTGTCGTGGGGGTACCCCAGGAGACCGGTGGGCCGGTGAGGGGCCGTCGGATCGTACCCCTGGGTCGGTAGCCCCGACGGGTGGGGTGGGCGACCCCAAGTCGCTGCGCCCGGTCATGGACGAGGATGAGGCCATGGACGATCACCTCGACCGTGCCGCCGTCACCCGCGCCCTCGCCGGGGCCGGCTGTGTGGCACCCGGGGACGAGGCCGAGGAGCTCCTGGCCGCGGCCGGCGACGCTGTCGAACTGCGCCGCATGCTGGCGCGCCGAGTGACCGGTGAACCGCTGGCCTGGATCACCGGTCGGACCACCTTCTGCGGGCTCGACGTCGTCGTCGATCCCGGCGTGTACGTCCCCCGCTGGCAGTCCGAACCACTGGCCCGCCTGGCCGCAGAGCTGCTGCCGCCCGCCGGTCTCGGTGTGGACCTGTGCACCGGTTCGGGGGCCCTGGCCCTGGTCATGCTGGCGCAACGTCCTGGGGCCCGGGTGGTGGGCACCGAGATCGATCCCGTCGCCGTCCGGTGTGCCCGCCGGAACGGGGTGGTCGTCTACCCGGGCCACCTCGACTCCGCCCTTCCGACCGAGCTGGCTTCTGCGGTCGATGTGATGACGGGGGTCGTCCCCTACGTTCCCGACGATGCGCTCCACCTCCTGCCCCGTGACGTGCAGCGCTTCGAGTCCGCCGTCGCCCTCGATGGTGGGCGGGCGGGGCTCGAGGCGATCGCCTCGGTGGTGGGCTCCAGCCCGTCGTGGCTGCGGCCGGGAGGGTGGTTGGCCCTTGAACTCGGCGGCGACCAGGTCCCTCCGGTCACGGTGTTGTTCGAAGCCGCCGGGTACGGGGCGATCGGCGTACTCGAAGACGACGATGGCGATCCGAGAGCGGTCTACGGACGGCTGACCGGGGGTGCCTAGGATCCGGGCCGCGCCGCCCGCCCGAGGCGGGGCCCGGTCACTGCCCCGACCGGGATCGGTCGGTTGGACGGACGGACGGACGGACCAGGCTCGGACACCGACGGCAGCGGCCACCACCGTCCGGCGGGGTGGCGCGTCGTCCGTGCCACAATTCGCCGATGAGCAGTTGGGGAGTGGCCGTCTACGGCCATCCGTGCCGTCAGTGCGGCTACCGGTGGGATGTGTCGGCGGCCGACGCCCGGGGGACAGTGGCCGATCTCCCGGCCACCTATGGGGAGGTCCTCGCCGGGGCCAGGGGTGATGAGCGCCATCCCGATCTGGCCTGGTCCGTGGCCGAGTACGTCTGCCATGTGGGGGACAACCTCCGCATCTGGGCCGAGCGGCTCATGGGCGTCGCCCGGGGCGCACCCCCGTTGGTGGGCGGGTACGACGAGACGGCCCTGGCTGAGGCCCGCAACTACCCGAGCATTCCGCTGGCGGCCGCGCTCTGGTCGCTCGGCCGCTCCGTCGACGACTGGGTGGATGCCGTGGACCGGTCCCCGTCCACCGGAGTGGTCCTCGTCCACCCCGACCGGGGTGGACAGACACTGGTCGAGGTGATGGCGTCCAACGCCCATGATGCCGTGCACCACCGATGGGATATCGAGCGGTCGCTCCACTGACACGAAGACGGCAGCATCCGGGAGCGCCGCCACGACGGCGCACCCCTACCGTCGGATCCGGATCCCGGTGCTCAGCTCAGCTGTGACCGGCCCTCGGTGGCGATCCGCTCGAAGACATTGGCATCGACGGCGAACACTGAATCGGCGACGGGCCAGTGGATCACCACCTCGGTGATCCCCGCCTCCCGGTACCGGCCGGCCCACTCCACGAAGGCGTCCACGGAGTCGAGCGGCCGTTCTGCGGTCAGTCCCTGGAGTAGCACCTTGTCGATCGATCCTCGGGCGCGGCCGGCTTCGTCACAGGCCTCGCCGAGGCGCTCCATCTGGGCGCACACCGCCTCGTAGGCGCCGGCCGCGGTGGTGGCGGACCCGCCCGACGGGTCCCCGTAGGTGACCCAGCCGTGTCCGAACTCGGCCGCCAGGGCCAGGGCTCGACGGCCGGCCGCGGCCACCAGGAAGGGAACCCTCGGCCGTTGCACGCACTCGGGGATGGTCCGGGCCTCGATGGCCGAATAGTGCCGGCCCTCGACCGTGGTGGCGGAGTGGGTGAGGAGTCGGTCCAGCAGCCTCACGAACTCGTCGAGCCGTTCGGCCCGATCGCCCGGCGACCATGGCTCCTGTCCGAGGGCGGTGGCGTCGAACCCGGTTCCTCCGGAGCCGATGCCGGCGGTGAGTCGACCTCCCGAGAGGTGGTCCAGGGTCATCAGCTCCTTGGCCAGCTGCACCGGGTGTCGGAAATTGGGAGAGGCCACGAGGGTGCCGATCCTCATGTGCTCGGTGGCGGTAGCGGCTGCAGACAGGGTGGGCACGGCGGCGAACCAGGGCCGGTCACGGAAGCTCTGCCACGTCAGATGGTCGTAGGTGTAGCCGGTGTCGAAGCCCAGCTCCTCAGCCCGTCGCCACACCCCCCGGCCCTCGGCCCACTCGTAGATGGGGAGGATGACCGTGCTCAGTCGCATGCAGGCGAAGTTAGCGGAGCGCCTCCCCGGTCAGCTTTCCGGTCAACGCTCGGGCCCGGGTGACATGACGAATCCCTCGTAGTCCTTGGACGCCACGGCGTCACAGTGTTCGACGTAGGGCGGGAAACCCACCAGGGGCATGAAGACCCGGGGCTTGCCGGGCACGTTGGCCCCCAGGTACCAGGAGTTGCAGGAGGGGAACAGGGTGAAGCCGGCCACGTCGTTGACGTAGGTCACCCACGCGTCCTGGGCGTTGTTGTCGGCCTCGATGGTCCGATAGCCATGGTCCCGGAGGTAGTCGAGGCAGGCGGCGATCCACTCCACATGGTGCTCGATGGACACCACCATGTTGGTCAGCACCGAAGGGCTGCCCGGTCCGGTGATGGTGAACAGGTTGGGGAAGCCGGCCACAGCCAGGCCCAGGTAGGTGCGAGGACCTTCGGACCAGGCCTCCCCGAGGCTCCGTCCGCCCCGTCCCGCGATCTCGATCCGCGACAGGGCGCCGGTCATGGCGTCGAATCCCGTGGCGAAGACCAGATCGTCGAGCTCGACGATCCGCCCGCCGATCCGGGGACCTCGGGGGGTGATCTCGTCGATCGGTGACCGGCCCACATCGATCAGCTCCACGTTGTCCCGGTTGAAGGTGTCGTAATACCCGGTGTCCACGCACAGGCGCTTGCAGCCGATGACCGTCGTGGGCGTCAGCCGTTCGGCCACATCGGGGTCGATGACGATCTCGTGGATCTTGGCCCGGACGAACTCCGCCGCCGTCGCGTTGGCTCCCCGGTCCAGGAACAAATCGTTGAACGCGCCCATGAAGGAGAGGCCCCCGTGTTCCCACCGTTCCTGGTAGACCCGGATCCGGTCTCCGGGCCCGGCATCCAGCGCCGAGGTGTCGGTGAGCGGCTGGAGGGAGCCGATGGCGAAGGGCTGCTGGCTGTTCTCCTGACGGAATGCGGCGTAGTCGGCCTTGACGGCGCGCTGTTCCTCGTCGTCCAGGGGTCGGTTGTGGGCGGGTACGGAGTACGCCGCGGTGCGCTGGAAGACCACCAGCTCGCGGGCCTGGCGTGCGATGGCCGGGATCGACTGGATCCCCGACGACCCGGTGCCGACGACCCCGACCTTCCGACCGGTGAAGTCCACGGGCTCGTGTGGCCACTTCCCCGTGTGGTACGTGGCCCCCTCGAAGGTGTCGAGCCCGGGGAAGGCCGGGATGTTCGCGGATGACAGGCACCCGGTGGCCATGACCAGGTACCGGGCCGAGAACTCGCTGCCGTCGTCCGAAACGACCGTCCAGTGGTCGGAGACTTCGTCGAACACCGCACGCTGCACCCGAGTGCCGAGGCGGATGTGGCATCGGAGGTCGAACCGGTCGGCCACGTGGTCGAGGTAGGAGAGGATCTCAGCCTGGCCGGCATAGCGCTCACTCCACTGCCACTCCTGTTGGAGCTGGTCGGAGAACTGGTAGGAGTACTGCAGGCTCTCGACGTCACAGCGGGCGCCCGGATAGCGGTTCCAGTACCAGGTCCCCCCGACCCCGCCGCCCGCCTCGAGGACCACGGCGGTCATCCCCATGGACAGGGCGCGGTGCACCATGTAGAGGCCCGCGAATCCGGCTCCGACGATGACCACATCGTGCCCGCTGCCTTCGGTCACCGCGTCCTCCCGGCTGCTCGTAGCAACGTTTACGTCTCGGAGGCCGCCGACCGGTCCTCGAATCCCGCCGTTCCAGCGTGGCACGGGGTGATCCGTTCTTCAACCGCTCCGATGGCCCGCGGCACCCGGTGGGCCTGGCCCGGGGCGCCAAGCAAATAGTGGCGGAGCGGCCGCGCTACTCGCCGGGCAGACCGCCACCCGACCGTGGTATGGCGCTGCCCGGGCCAGGCCCGCTGCCGCCCGGCGCCGGAGAGGGTTCGGCCGTCGCCACGGGTGGGGGTGGCGTCGGATCGGCGGTCGGCACCGGCGGGGGCGCCGCCTTCGGGTCGACGGCGGTTGCGCGGGGGTCGACGGCCTGGGGAACGGCCCCCGTGGCCGGTGCGGGTGGCGGGTCGGGGGTGATGGTCACCGGGGTCCCTGCCGCCTCGAGCGCGTCGAGCTGGCCCATGAGCTCGGCCACCTTGGCCTCGCTGTCGGGCTGGTTGCGGTTGCGTTCGCTCAGGAAGACGTAGGCGCCCAACTCCCGCAGGAGGTGGTCCACCTGTTTGCCCGACTGCATCTCGGCCAGCTTGGTCTGACCCTGTTGCACGCTGGTCTGGGCCTTGTCGGCCAGCACGGTGGCCTGAGCCTTCACCTTGTCCAGGAATCCCATGAGGTGCCCTCCGCTCAGTCCGTACGGCACCGATCGGCGCCGTGTCGATGTTTCGTGCTCGAGACCGTTCTACTCCATCGCCAGGCGCAGGGCCGTCCACATCGAGGGCCCGACTGGTCATCGGTGTGGATCCCGACTGGTCACCGGTGTGGATAGGGCACCGAACGCGTCGACGGCCGGGCGCACGGGGTACCGATGGTGGGTCGGAGGCGAGGGCCGTCCCGATAGCCTCACCTGCGAGGAGGTCTCCATGTCGAGTGGACGATTTGTGTTGAGGGTGACGGTCGGTGGGTTGATGTTGGGCCACGGCCTGCAGAAGCTCAACGGGAGCTTCGGTGGCCCGGGTCTCGAGGCCACCCGGGACTCCATGGGAGCCATCGGACTGCATCCGGCCAAGCACCAGGGTCTGGCTGCGGCGCTGAGCGAGACCATCGGCGGAGGGCTGACCGCCGCCGGCTTCCTCAGCCCTCTCGGTCCGGCCATGATCACCGGGACCATGCTGGTGGCCATCAAGAAGGTCCATGCCAAGAACGGCGTGTGGGTGACCCAGGGCGGCTACGAGTACAACGCCACCCTCATCGCCGCCGCCCTCTCGTTGGCCTCGGCCGGACCGGGTGTCCTGTCACTCGACGGCCTGTTGCGGCGGCAGCGTTCCGGTCTCCGTTGGGGCGTCGTGGCCCTGGCCCTCGGGGTCGGGGGTGCGGCAGCGACGCTGGCCCTGTCCGAGAGGCTGAAGCCGGAGGAACTGCCAGACGACGAGGCGCCGCCGGATCCCGCCGGCGCCGAGGATGCCGCCGACGCCACCGAGTGAGTCCCGGGCCGGGCCCCTGGGACCCGGCCGTTGACGGTGATCATGTACCGGAGCTCAGCTGTCGGCCGAGCCAGTCGTCGAGGGTCTGGGTGTAGCGCTTCGCCACGGCCGTCTCGGTGAACATCATCACACCGTGGGGCGCTCCGGGAAAGACGTGCAGCTCGGCGGGCACGCCGGCCTGGTTGAGCCGCATGGCGTAGGTGATGTCCTCGTCGCGGAAGCCGTCCACGGCTCCGACGCACACGTAGGCCGGTGGCAGGCCGGTGAGGTCCTCGGCACGCGCCGGGGCGGCGTAGGCCGGGACCTGGTCGGTCCCGTAGCGGTCGCCGAGATAGGACCTCCATCCGAAGGTGTTCGACTCCCGGCTCCAGATGGACAGCCCGTCGAGCCGGCTGGACGGCGTGACCTGCCGGTCATCGATCATCGGGCAGTCGAGGAGCTGGAACTGGAGGGGTAGCTCGCCCCGGTCTCGGGCGAGCAGGGCCAGGGCCGCGGCCAGGCCACCGCCGGCGCTCACACCGGCGACACCGATCTGCTGGGGATCCACACCTAGCTCCTCGTGATGGTCGTAGACCCACTGCAAACCGAGATAGCAATCGTCGAGTGGTCCCGGGTACGGGGTCTCGGGTGACAGCCGGTACTCGACCGACACCCCCACGCAGCCGAAGCGCGGACACCATACGTCGAACCGGGGGTCGTCCATGGTGAAACTGCCGATGACGTAGCCGCCACCATGGATGGAGTAGAGGCAGGGGAGCGGTCGGTCGATCCCCCGGGGACGATGGACCCGGATTACCACGTCGGGATCCCCGGGCACGGCGTAGTCGGTGCGCTCGACGGCGTCGGACAGCGGCGTCGGTGGAGCGATCGACAGCGACCGGATCTCGGCCAGATTGTCCGGGTCGATGGCACTGAAGGGAAAGCCCGCGAGTGATGCGCTGATCTCGCTGTCCAACTCCAACATGGTCAGACCTCCGTCCTCGGTTCCCCAGGCACCTCCGTGGGGACGGCGGCCACCTTACGGGCCACGAGGGGTGGTGCCCAGTGGGTCAACGGCCTCCGGCCACTGGGTGGCCTCGTGGACTGCGGAGCACCTCGGCGCTTGACGAGCCACCGTTGGGGGATGTCTAGTGCTGTGCCGAGCACCGATGACCTGTGGAGGAGCGGCATGGAACCCTCAGCTTTCGTCGACCGGCCCGACTACCGGGTGGACATCCTGGCCCGGCGCAACCGGGTGACGGCGGCATTCGAGGGGGAGGTCCTGGCCGACTCTCGACGCTGTCTTCTCGTCGACGAACAGGACCACGGCCTCGTGTTCTACTTCCCGCCACAGGATGTGAGACTGGAGCGGTTCGTGCCCGACCTCCGGACCAGCCGCTGTCCGTACAAGGGAACCGCCACCTATCGGAGACTGGCCGATTCGCACGCCGATGTCCTGGTGTGGAGCTACGAGGACCCGTACCCCGAGGTGGCCAGGCTGGCTGGCTACGTGGGCTTCTTCCAGGACGTCGTCGACGTCCGGGTCGGAACCGCCGATCCGGCCGTCTCGGGCCGATGAGCGAACCGGACGAGGCCGAGCGACCGGAACCGAGCGTCCAGCGGATGCTGGAGGTCTTCGACGTCCGGTCCGACGGTACCGGTCGATTCACCGGACCATCCGACAGCGGGGGACGGCTGGTCGCGGACGGCAGTCAACTGCTGAGCCAGGCCATCGTGGCCGCCGCCAAGGCCTTGCCCGGCTACGGCGTCCGCTCCGCCCATGCCCTGTTCCTCCGCCCCGTCGACATCCGAGGGGACGTGTGGCTCCACGTCGAGGTGACACACCGCGGTCGCACCTTTGCCGCTGCGGCCGTACAGGTCCAGCAGGGCGAACGGCGCTGCGCCTCGGTGACCCTGCTGCTCGACATCGAACAGGACGACGTCATCCGGCACACGGCGGCCCCGCCGGATGCCACGACGCCCGACGACGCGGCCCCCTTCTCCATGCCCATGCGGGGACGGGAGGTGCGTCTGGTCGGCCCGGACGATCCCAACGACCCCAACGCCGTCGGGCCCCCGGTGCTCGACGCCTGGGTGCGCTACGACCCGATCCCGACCCGACCCGAGTTGGCCAAGGCGCTCCTGGCCCATTTCACCGGTCACCTGTCCATTTCGACCACCATGCGCCCCCATGGGGGGATCGGCACCGCCATGGCCCACGAGAGCCTGTCCACCGCGGTCATCGGGATCGCTGTCACCTTCCACGAGCCGGTGGCGTGGAGCGGATCACTCCGGTACCACCACGAGAGCGTCTACGCCGGAAGCGGCCTTTCGTTGGTCCGAGGCCAGGTGTTCACCGAGGAGGGGACACTGATTGCGTCGTTCACCCAGGACGGCATGATCCGGTCATTCGGTCAGGATCACCGATCCCTGGCCCGGAGCGCCGACGAGCGCCTCTAAGGCTCGGATGCCTGGTTCGCCGCGTGTCGCACCGATCCGGCGATGGCGCGGACGACCCTCGTCCCGTTGACCGCGGTGAATCCGGGATGCGGGCCGTCCATTCAGAATTTCCCGTGTAATTTCGAGTGTTCACAGAACTGTCACAATCCGCTAAGGTCCGAAGTGATTCACGGGGATGTGGGTCGATCACGGAGATCCGTGGTGTAAGCCAAGGGGGATCTATGAGATTCACGATGAAGCGGGCGGCTGGGACGATCATCGTCGCGGTGGCCCTTCTCGTGGCCACCGGGGTCAGTAGCTCGCCCTCCGGCGCCGCAACACCCACGATCAGCGTCTCGTCGTTCGGCCTGAACTTCGCAGCCATGACGCAGCTGAAGGGTCTGGCCGCGTCGGGGAAGGGCAAGGTCGCCGTGATCCTTCCCGACACCGTCTCGTCGGCCCGGTACACCGAGTTCGATGCCCCGTACTTGAAAGAGGCCTTCACCAAGGCGGGCCTGAGCTCGTCGAAGTTCACCATCCAGAACGCCCAGGGCAGTGATGCCACCCAGTTGACCGATGCCCAGTCGGCCATCTCCTCGGGGGCCAGCGTGCTGGTGGTCGACCCGTTGGACTCCGGCGTGGGTACGTCCATCGAGTCCTATGCCAAGTCACACGGTGTGCCCGTCATCGACTACGACCGCCTCACCTTGGGCGGCAGCCGGAAGTACTACGTGAGCTTCGACAACGTCAAGGTGGGTACACTCATCGGCAACGGGATGGTGTCGTGCATCGCCAACTGGAAGGTGGCCAAGCCCAAACTGGCCGTCATGGTGGGCTCACCCACCGACAACAACGCCACGCTCTTCGCCCAGGGGTATGACGCGGTGCTGGCACCCAAGTTCAAGTCGGGGGCGTACGTGAAAGAGGCAACTCCTGCCGGTACCTGGGATCCACCCACCGCGGAGACCGAGTTCCAGCAGGCCCTCACCGCCCACTCGGGCATCAACGCCGTGGTCGTGCCCAACGATGAGAACGCCGCACCGATCATCACCTACCTGAAGACGTTGGGAATTCCTGCGAACAAGTTCCCGGTGACCGGTCAGGACGCCACGCTGGTCGGTATCCAGAACATCATCTCGGGCTATCAGTGCGGGACGGTCTACAAGCCGATCTACCTGGAAGCGCAGGCTGCCGCAGCGCTGGCCCTGTACCTGAGGGCGGGCAAGCCTGTTCCGGCGTCGCTGGCCAACGGCACGGCCAAGGACACCGTCACGGGTCAGGTGGTGAAGTCGGTGCTGCTCAAGCCCGAGTACGTGATCCCGACCAATGTCGAGCAGACGGTGGTGAAGGACGGGTTTGTGCCGGCCTCCCAGATCTGTGCCGGTTCCTACGCTGCGGACTGCACCAAGTACGGGATCAAATGATTCGGTGACCCGTCCCGGCGGGCCACCCTCCCCGCGGCCATGACCGCCACCACAGAGCACGGCAGCGACCCGGCACCGGGCGCGGCCGCCCCTCCGCTACTGAGCCTCCGCGGCGTCACGAAGAGTTTCGGTGCCGTGCAGGCCCTGCGGGGGGTCGATCTGGACATCCTTCCCGGCAAGATCACCGCGCTGGTCGGCGACAACGGTGCGGGCAAGTCGACGATGATCAAGACGATCTCGGGCATCTCTGCACCGACGTCCGGCGAGATGCGTTGGAACGGTGACGTGATCACTCCGAAGACGCCGAGGGATGCCGACGCCTTGGGGATCGCCACCGTCTACCAGGATCTCGCACTGTGCGACAACCTGGACATCGTCCAGAACATGTTCCTTGGACACGAGTTGCTGCGGCACCGGCTGCTTGACGAGACGCAGATGGAGAAGACCGCAAAACAGACGCTCGCCGACCTGTCCGTAACCACCGTCTCCTCGGTCCGCCAACTGGTCGGCTCGCTCTCCGGCGGTCAGAGGCAGTCGGTGGCGGTGGCCCGCGCGGTGATGCGCGACGCCAGGCTGGTGATCATGGATGAGCCGACCGCGGCACTCGGTGTCTCGCAGACCGCCCAGGTCCTCGAGCTGATCCGCAGGCTGGGAGAGCGGGGGATCGCCGTCTTGGTGGTGTCCCACAACCTCTCGGACGTCTTCTCCGTGGCCGACCGGCTGGCTGTGCTCTACCTGGGCTCGCTGGTCAGCAGCGGACCGATCACCGACTACGACACCCAGAGTGCGGTGGAGCTGATCACCACCGGACGATCGGCCGCGCCGGATGGGGACACCCGGATCAAGGACCCCGGGATCCATGACCAGAGCCCCGGAGCGATCGACTCGAACCTCACAGCGCCGAGGGATTGACGCCCATGCCACCGCCCGAGACACCGCCCGTCGTCAACCCGCCGGACCCGACCGCCACGCCGGACCCGGCCACCTTGTCGACCATCCCCACCTATCCCGAGCCAGGAAGGCTGGGCGGCATCCCCATGCCCGAGAGGACCCCGGAGTCCACCTTCGGCCAGTACGTGGTGGCCTGGGCCAAGCGGATTCGCTACGGCGAGAGCGGCGTCCTGCCCGTGGTGGGTGGTCTCATCGTCCTCGTGATCATCTTCCAGGTTCAGGACTCGGTCTTCCTCTCCGCCGGGAACCTGACCAACCTGCTCGTCCAGGGCTCGGTGTTCGTCCTCCTCGGCATGGCCGAGGTCTGGGTTCTCATCCTCGGCGAGATCGACCTGTCGGCCGGCTACAACGCCGGCGTGGGCGCGGTGATCACCGCCATCCTGGCCAGCCCGCAACACAATTTCCCCTGGTGGCTGGCCATCATCATCGGGATGGTGGCCACCGCGGCCATCGGTGCCCTGTGGGGGGTCTTGGTCATCCGCCTGCACCTCCCGTCGTTCGTGGTCACCCTGGCCGGACTCCTCGGCCTGGAGGGCCTGTTGCTCTACCTGGTCAACGCCTACGGCTCGGGGGGGACGATCCGCATCACCAGCAGCGTCCTCAACGACATCACCAACGGGAACATGAGCCCACTCGCCGGATGGATCATCGGCGTGGCCTCGGTGGCCCTGTTCGCCGCCGCCACCCTCACCCGGGACGGGCGCCGCCGACACAGCGGCCTGGTGGCGCCCCCCCTGGCCATCACCGTGCTCAAGATCGCCGCCGTGGCCGCTGCCGTCGTCGTGCTTCTGCTGGTGTGCAACACCAACCGGGGGGTACTCGTCCCCCTCCAGGGTGTGCCCTACGTGGTGCTGGTGATCGCCGGCTTCCTCGTCGTGTACTCGTTCATCCTGGGACGCACTCGGTTCGGGCGCTATCAGTACGCCATCGGCGGCAATGCCGAGGCGGCCCGGAGGGGAGGGGTGAGCCTCGGTTGGAATCGGGTGTGGGCCTTCACCCTGTCCGGCCTCACCGCAGGGGCCGCCGGCATCGTGTACGCCTCCCGGCTGGGATCGATCTCCAACAACATCGACGGGGGCCAGTTGGTCCTGTATGCCGTGGCCGCCGCCGTCATCGGTGGGACCAGCCTGTTCGGCGGCCGGGGAAAGATGGTGCACGCCCTGCTCGGTGCACTGGTCATCGCCACCATCTACAACGGCATGGGCCTCCTGGGGTTGGCCGCCTCCTACCAGTACATGGTCACCGCACTGGTCCTGCTGGCCGCGGTGACGATCGACGCGCTGGCCCGCCGCGGCCGTGTCGCCACCTGAGCCGGGACGGCGAAGGCACCGTCCTCCGGTCCGAGCTGCGCCAGGGATCCCCGGCCGAGCCACCCGGCTGCTCGTGCCGACGAATGACCCATGGCGGTGCTGAGCTCCGTGTCATCGGCTCTCCGGCCACCCACGACGCTCTCGTCGACGAGCCCGAAGACAGCTCCCTACGTCGCCGGTGACCGGAGTCGGCGGCTTGACAGTACGTCCGGAGCCATGCCGGACCGGGCACCGGTAGGTTTCGGAGCGAACGACGGCGATCCACGGGGAGAAGCGATGACGGCACGGCTCGACGTACTCACGATTGGCTACGCCGATGATCGAGTGGCCAGCACCGTGACGCTGATCCGGGACTCCGACTCGGTCGTGGTGATCGACCCCGGGATGGTCGCCGACCGGGAGCTGATTCTTGCCCCTCTGCGTTCCCTCGGCGTCAAGCCCGCCCAGGTCACCGACGTGGTCTTCAGCCATCACCATCCCGACCACACCCTCAACGCCGCCCTGTTTCTCGAAGCCAGGTTCCACGACCACTGGGCGATCTACCAGGACGACGTGTGGACGGACAGGCCCGCCGACCGCTACCAGATCTCGCCATCGGTCGAGTTGCGCTCGACACCCGGTCATACGGCTGAGGACATCTCGACCCTCGTGCATACCGATGCGGGACTGGTGGTGTGCACCCACCTGTGGTGGTCGGCCGAGGGACCGGAAGCCGATCCACTGGCCGTCGATCAGGAGCAACTGGAGCGTTCGCGGGCCAGGGTGTTGGCCCTCCATCCCACACTGATCGTCCCCGGTCACGGCAGTCCGTTCGCGCCCGAATGATGCTGCTGCGGCGGCCCAGGAGAAGCGGGATCGATTCATCGACACGTTCCCACCTCCGGATTCGAGGAGTGGTCGCCGATACTCGGGGCGATCCCGGGACCGCATCGCTGAGCGACCTCGTTCAGAGGACCTCGGCGATCATCGTCTCGGACACCGCCTCGTGGGATTGGTCGTCACCCTCGGGGCGCTGGTCCGTGGAGACCGTTCCCTTGAGGATGAGGGAGCCGACCACCAGTCCGACGACCACGCTTCCGAGGGCGATGGCGAAGGCCAGACGGTAGCCACCGTCCAGAGCGAGTGGGACCGGACTGCCGTGGGCGAGCAGGGTAACCGTGCGGCTGCTGGACACCGCCCCCAGCACCGCCACCGAGAGTGCGGCCGACACCTGCTGGGATACGTTCACGATTCCCGAGCCGATTCCGGCGTCCTTGGCGGGGACATTGGCCAACGCCATGGTGAGCAACGGCGTGAACGCCGTTGCCGCACCCAGGCCCACCAGCAGCACAGCCAGGAACAGATGCGGGAAGTAAGCCGTATGCACGCCTGAGGTGATGAACAGGGTGAGGCCCCCGCTCAGAACGGCGAGCCCGAGGAGGGCTGTCAGCTTCGGCTGCAATCGACCCATGATCCGGGTGGTCAGCCCGGCGGACATCAGGGCCACGCACAGGGTCTGGGGCAGGAAGGCCAGACCGGTCCGAATCGGGTCGTATCCGAGAACGTGCTGGAAGTACAGCACCCCGATGAAGAAGGTGCTGTACATGCCGACGACCATCAGTCCTCGCACCAGACTCGAATTGAGGAGGCCCGGGGAGCGCATCACCGGAAGCGGCATCATCGGTGTGGCCAGTCGGCTCTCGACGACCAGGAAGGTGACGATGACCACGATGGCCGCCGCGCCGAAGGCCAGGGTGTGGGTCGAGCTCCATCCGTACTGGCTCGAGCTCACGATGGTGTAGACGGCCAGCATCAGTCCAGCCGTGCTCAGGATGGCTCCGGCAATGTCCAAACCGGCTCGGTACCCGATTCCGGTGTTCTCCTCGATCAGCGCCGTGCCCGCGATGAAGGTGGCCACGCCGATGGGGATATTGATGAAGAAGATCCAGTGCCAGCTGAGCGCCTGGGTCACGTACCCGCCGACCAGAAGGCCCAGGGATCCGCCGCCCACGGCGACGATGATGTACGAGCTCATGGCCTTGGCCCGCTCACGGGGGACCGGGAAGTCGGCAACGATGATGGCCAGGATCACCGAGGAGGACAGCGCTGCTCCGAGCCCTTGGACGAACCGCGCCGAGATGAGCAGGATCTGACTGTTGGCGGCGCCGCAGGCCAACGAGGCCAAGGTGAACAAGGCCACCCCGATCAGGAAGACCTTCTTACGGCCGAAGAGGTCCCCCAGCCGTCCGGCCAGCAGGAGTGAGCCGGCGAACGTGATGAGATAGGCATCGATCACCCAGGCCAGCGAGGCCTGCGAGAAGTGCAGGTCGCGCTGGATGGTCGGCAGTGCCACGTTGACGATCGTCTGGTCCAGGATGTTCATCAACATCGCGAAGCAGACGACGATGAGCGCAATCCACCTGCGGCGTTCTCGCACAAATGACGTGAGGGACGTGGGTATGGCGTGCTCCTTGCCTGCGGTCGGATTCGAGTTTCACTAGGTATTGATAGTCACTACCTTAGTGAGTGTCAAGCCAGCGGGATAGTAGGTCGATCGGCTACAATACGGCCATGTCGACCACGACGACGCCGGGAGTGACGGTGCTATTGACCCAGCTCTCGCGAGTCGTCTACCGGCGGACGTCCGAGGACCTCTTGGGGATGCGACTGAAAGAGTTCGTGATGCTCGCCCATCTGCATGAGCACAACCCCATCCCGCAACAGGATCTCGGTGAGATGCTGTGCATCGATGCCAACAATCTGGTGCTTCTCCTGAACGAACTCGAATCGAGGGGGTTCGCCTACCGGCGCCGCGATCCGGCCGACCGCCGACGACACCTCGTCGAGATCACCGACGAGGGAGTGATCGCGCTCGAAAACGCCGAACGCGGAATCGAGCATGCCGAAGACGAGGTGCTGGCGTCACTCTCCGGTCGGGAGCGAGAAGAGCTTCAGGACTTGCTGACCAAGGCACTGGCGGGGACGCCCCCGGCGAGATGATTCCAAACGGGTAGCCGGCTCTGTCCTCTGGCTAACAACAGGTGAAGGGGAGCGGACCATCCGAGACCTTTGCGTCGTCGGGACCTGACGTACGACCCCGACACCTGCATCGGGTCGTCCGCTCGGCCGTCACCGGTCGAACCCGTCGCGAAATACCCACCCCGTCACTGCCGTCATCCTGGCCCGCATCTCTGTGGACGAGAACAACGGGGGCCGGGCCTCGGAACTGCGCAGCCCCTGTCCGCCCCATAACCGACGCTGGCGGTACCGGCGATGTCGGCATCATTGGCCTCCCTGCCCACCCGAGGACGAACAAGCTCCGAGTTCCACGTGCCCATTGCCGCCGAATCCGCACGACGGACCCGTTCCACCCCAGTGTTCGGTTGGCGGACATCGGCCATGGCGGATAGGGCCCATGGGTCAGAGCTCCGCGATGGACCGTGGCACGGAAGCATGAGTCGTTCCTGCTCGCCACTACGGAGGACTATGACTGCGCAGTCTCCTGGTCGAAAGCGCCGACAACGAGTAACCACGCGGCGGTAATCATGTAACACGTATTGGAAACGAGAGCTACCGCCGCGATATAGAGTCCGGCGATGTACCCGAAAAAGAACAGCGCCGCACCGATCATCTCCGCCATGTGTATGAGGCTTCCTCCCACGATGCGAGAGATCTTTAACTCACCGCTCATCCGGATGGCCCTGCTGTAGCCTTTGACAAAAATGGCGGCCGAAATACCAGAGACTACGAACAGTTCTGCGCCTATCGACCGATAGTTCTGAGGTCCCATAAGCACCAGGGCACAACGCATGAACACGAGAGCGAGACCGGTCAGTGTGTTGATAGCTCGATAGCGATGGGTTGCGTCGATGGCGATTGCCCTGAGGTTGAGTGACATCGCCACAAAAACCAAGCCGGTGAGCGTGACCGCTCCGGTTCCGACCAGAAGAAAGAAATCGGTCCATTGCCCGAGCCTAAAAATGGCGGCTGCGACCATGACTGAATTGTAACAAGCAGCGGTCAATAGCTTGGTCTCGGCTTATCACGCCGACATGCGGGCTGGCTCGGTCAACTTGGCCAACTACTGCGCCTCGATAAGGCCGTGACGGAGAAGCACCCGGTAGACGGCCGAGGCCGATGATAGGGGCGTCACGCCCTCCGTCTCTAGCCGGCGGCGGAGGGTGATCTGACCCCAGGCGGGGTGTTCTGGTCGCAGTTCGAGGACCCCGGACTCGACTGTGGCGGGCAGGAGCGGGGACGAACTCGGACGGTGGGACCGATCGGCCAGCACCGGCAACCCACCACTCTCATAACGGGCCAGCCAGGTGTGCATGCTCTGGCGACTCACGCCATAGGCCTCCGCCACCTCCTGCACGCTGTTGCCGTCCCTGATCGCTCCGAGGACTGCGTCATGCCGTCGCTCCATCTTGCTGAGCTCCACGATCCCTCGGCCACCTCCTTTGCTCCTGCGAGCGCAGCTCGTTGGGGCCGAGGTGTCTAGCATCAACCGGAACTGTGTCAAGCGCCAGTGCCGAGGAGGTATGGGCCACCGCCCGCGAGCCGGTATCGACCCCAATGGATGTTCCCCTGTTCCAATCACCGGTTCCGGTTGCCGAGACCCACGATCTGGGGCAGGAATGCCGGCGCCAGCAGTTCGGTGGGAGCAACGCTACTCAGGTGCACCCCGTCGGTGCCCCGGGCCTCGATGTCATCGACTGTCTGGGCGTACTGGTCGTTGGGATCCAGGAGGCCATGGAGGTCCATCACTTGGGCGCCGGGCACCTTGGCAATGAGCGAATTGTAGGTGTCGACCACGTCGTTAGGCGTGCCGTTGGCGAAGTACGGGGCGCTCAGAAACACCAGGCTGGCCCCGTAGGAATGGACCAGCGCGGCCAATTGGGCCAACTGGCCGGAGACCTCGGACTGAAAGCTAGGCGTGCGGAGCGAGACCCACTGGTTGTCGTACAGCCACTGTTGACTCTCCCAGTAGCCGGACAGCACCACCACCACGTTGGGGTGCGAGAGGGCCAGCTCCCGTTCCAGCTGCTGCTGCCAACTCATACAGGCGGACCACGGCGGCCCGGGCGACGCCGTCCACGAGGAGATCTCCGTGGCGCCGACAACACCGATTCCGCACCCCACAACTCCACCGTTCTCCACCCACGCCCCGTACTGCTGCTCCACTGTGGCCCAGCCCTCCGCGGTCTGAACACTCAGACTGTCCCCACTCAGCAAAACCCGCGTCGGGCCAGTCACGCTGACCTGAGAGCCTTGGGCCAGGAACATCCCGGTGACCGTGAGCGGTGGCGTTGAACTGAACAGCGAGGCGTACTCGGGAGGGTGGAGATCACTGGTCGAGTTGCCCTCGTACTGGGCGTCACCAAAGGTGAACACCCCGCCGTCCTCGCCGACCAGCAGGTAGCCGTTCCCGTCGGGCGTGGCCACGATGGAGGTGACGGGTGCGGCCAAAGAAAGGTCACCGGCCGAGCCAAAGAAGCGGGCATCTCCGAAGGAGAAGACCCCGCCATCGGCGGCCACCAGCCAGTAGCCTCCTCCATCGGCGCTGGCGGCCATGCCCACGATGGGCTGATTGAGATGCGTGCCCCCCATCGACCCGAAGAACCGGGCGTCGCCAAAAGAGAAGATCCCACCATCCGATGCGACGAGCCAATAGCCGCCCCCGTCGGCGCTGGCGGCCATGCCCACGACGGGCTGATTGAGATGCGTGCCCCCCATCGACCCGAAGAACCGGGCGTCGCCAAAAGAGAAGATCCCACCGTCCGATGCGACGACCCAATAGCCGCCCCCGTCTGCGCTCGCGGCCATGCCCACGATCGGCTGGTTGAGGTGCGTGCCCCCCATCGATCCGAAGAAGGCGGCGTCCCCGTAGTTGAACACCCCGCCATCTGCGGCCACCAACCAGTAGCCGGCTCGGGCCGGCGTGGGAGTTGCTCCCACCACCGGCTGGTTCAGGGCTTGGTGGTAACGATCCCCAGCGTAGAGTGCTCCGCCAAACGTCGAGACCTCTCCCGCCACGTTCACCAGGGCATAGCCTCCGGTCCGGAGGGGGGGAGTGGCTGCACCGGCGACCCCCGGCCTCCCCGGAGTGATCGCTGTCCCGCCGGTCGTGGTCAGCAGGACAGCTAGCCTCGAAAATTCGTCCCGCCCCTGATCCGAGGGTGCTCGCGTCCGCGTAAAAGCCCTCCTGTCCTGCGAAAATGTGAGTCGCTGAACACCACACCACGCAGAACCAGGAGGGCTCCTTGAAGGTGCAGATTAGTCGCGCCACCCAGTCGATGAGGGTGACCACCGACGGGAAGAATCTGGTGTCCCACGCGGGCACCGCGTTGTTGTCCGAACTGGCCGATCGCAGCGGCCTGACCGAAGCGATGTCGGTGGCGATGTCGGCGTGCGGGATCAACTGGCACACCCACGATCCCGGCGTCGTCCTCACCCACCTGGCCGTGGCCATCGCCGACGGTGCCGACTGCCTGGCCGACATGGCAACCCTGCGTGAACAGTCTGAGCTGTTCGGTCCGGTGGCATCTGTCGCCACGGCCTGGCGGGCCGTCGAGGCGACAACAGCCTTCGAACTGCGTGCCATCCCCGAAGCGATCGCCGCTGCCCGAGCCAAGGTCTGGGCCGCTGCTCCTCCGGGGGAGTCGTTGGTGTTGGACTTCGACGCCACCCTGGTCAACTCGTACTCGGAGAAGCAGGACGCCACCCCCACCTACAAGAAGGGCTTCGGGTTCTTCCCCTTGGGGGTGTGGTGCGACACGACGAACGAGCCACTGGCCGCCATGCTGCGTCGTGGGAATGCCGGTGCCAACGATGCCGACGACCACGTCACCCTCTTCCACCAGTCGTTGTCGGGACTGCCCGAGGAGTACCAGACCGGCCACTTCGATGACGACGACCCGGCCCTCGTTGCCCACCCGATCCTGGTCCGGGCCGACTCGGCCGGGGCCACCCACGGGTTCGTCGATGCCATCGTGGCCACCAACTGCGACTTCTCCATCGGATTCCCCATCGACCAGGGAGTACGTGACGCCCTGGTGCTGGTCCAGGAAGAGGACTGGATCCCGGCACGAGAGACCGACGGCTCGGTGCGCGACGGTGCCTGGGTCACTGAGCTGACCGACCTCATCCCGCTGGCCAAGTGGCCGGAGGCCACCCGGCTGATCATGCGCCGGGAGCGTCCCCACCCCGGGGCCCAGCTGACGTTGTTCGACACGGCAGAGGGCTTCCGTCACACCTGCTTCATCACCAACACGGAAGGAAGCGACATCGCCGCCCTCGAGTTGCGCCACCGGGGACACGCCCGGGTGGAGGACCGGATCCGGAACTGGAAGGACTGTGGGCTCGCCAACCTGCCCTTTGACTCCTTCGTCCGCAACGAGGCGTGGGTGGCGACCTCCCTCATCGCCGGGGCGCTCCTGGCCTGGAGCCAGATGGTCTGTTTCGATGGTGCGCTGGACAAGGCCGAGCCGAAGACCATGCGCTACCGGGTCCTTCACGTGGCCGCCCAGCTCGTGCACAAGTCCAGGGGACTCATCCTGCGCCTGGACGAGACCTGGCCGTGGGTGGACGACCTCGCCAACGCCTTCGTCAAACTCCGGGCGGCCATCCCCTGACGGGTCGGGTCACAACGCCCGACCCGAAAGCACTGCTGCAGGGCGTGACGTCCGAAACCGAATGACAACGAGCGCGGCGCTTCACGCCCACGACGAGGTCCGGTCGACAAGATCGGTCACGACCGCCTCTTCGCTGACGACCCTGCCGTCAGCGGGGGGTCGGACGAATGATCGAGGCTAGTGCAACCAGGAGGACAAGGAATGTACGAACGCACCTTGCTATCCGAATGGGCGTCGGCGGATCCATGATGCGGAGGCTGCGGGGTAACCCGGCGTCGTCTAGCGATCGACCTCGCAGAATTCGAACTCTATCGGTGAGCTGGCTATCCTCCGAACCCACCTCCACTCGGGAACCCACCCCCGCTCGGGAACCCACCTCCACTGGGGAACCCACCTCCACCGAAGCTGCGGGTCGAGGCACTGGTGCTGGACGACGGCACCGCTTCGGACAGATCGGCGAGCACCACCGATGTGCCGGAGCTGATCCCGGAGGTGATCTGTGTGGATGCGCCACCGATGGCCCCAACAGTCACCTTCTTGCGGATCAACTGTCCTGACCGGAGAATGTTCACATAGGCCGACGTGGTGCCGGTGACGTGTACGGCGGATGTGGGCACCGAGAGCGTGCCGACCACCTGATGTACGACGACCTGCACCTGTGCTGTGGAGCCGGAAGCAATGCCGTGCGAGCCTGCCGGCAGGGCCACGATCAGGGGATAGGTGTAGCTCGAACTCGACGTGTCCACGGGTCCGACGCGGGCCACGGTTCCGGTCAGTGTCCCGCTCTTGCCGTCGATCGTGACGAGAGCCTCGTCTCCCACCTTGACCTTCGATGCCTGCGTGCTGGTCAGCGAGGAGGTTACCTGATAGCTGCCCGAGTTGATGATGGTGATGGTGTCGGTGGTCGATGCGGCTGTCACCGTCTGACCGGAGGTAATGGAGACGGAGGCGACGGTCCCGTCGATAGGAGCGGTGAGCTGCGCGTCGGCCAGGGACTGTTGGGACTCGATGAGGGTGGCCTCCGCCGTGTCGATGGCCGCCTGATCGCTGGCCAGTTGCTGGGCCGTGTCCGTCGACTGAGTCGACGCTCCGCTGGTCGGGCTGCCCCCGCTGCCCGAGGTCGACCCACCTTTGGGCGTGCTGCTGCTGCCACCGGAACCGGTGGTCCCAGTCGGCGCCGCGCTCCCACCGGTCGTCCCGGTCGAGCTTCCGGTGCTACTCGAGGAGGACGAGCTCAGTGCCGTCGCCAGCGTGCTTTCCGCAGCGGCGACCGCCTTCTGGTCGGCGGTGACCTGTTCCTGATCACTCAGGGATTTACTCAGAGCGTCGGCACAGGCCGTCGAACTCCCGGTCGTCGTCGTGGTGGTCGTGGATGGTGGGGTAGTGGTTGTGGTCGTGGTGCCGCTACCGGATGACGAGCACACCGTCTGCGCCTCTGCGAAGTCAGCGGCGGCGGTGGCCGCGTCGGCATCTTCGGTCTTCTGCGCCGCCACCACAGCCTGCTGATCTGCCGTGATGGTGCTGGACTGGTTCGATGAGCCGCCCGTTGAACTGCCGGTCCCGGTGCTCGGAGGCGTGCCGTCAGTTGAGCTGCCGGTCCCGGTACTCGGAGGCGTGCCGCCCGTCGTCGGGGTGATGTCGGCGGTCAGGGAGGCCGTCGCGCCTTCTCCACTAGATCCGGCCGATGACGAACCTGCCGACTGGCCAGCCTCGTTCTCGGAGAGCGTGGCCTCTGCCGCGGAGACACTCAGCTGAGCGGAGGAGACCGCTTGGGTCAGCGACGTCGTATCGAGCGAGGCCAGAGTCTGGCCGGCGGTGACCTGCTGGCCCACGGTCACATTAACGGCCGAGACGGTGCCGGCCACCTGGAACGCGGTGGTGGCCTGGTGGACCGGCTCTGTGGTCCCGGAAACGCTGAGCGTCTGGCGGACGGTCGCCACCGAGGCCACTGCCGTCCGGTAGCCGGAGGCCGCTGAGGCCGAGGAGCCAGTGGCCCACAAGGTGATGCCGATGGCCGCCACGATGCAGACCGCGCCCCACACGCCTCGCTTCCACCACCCTCGGGTGGTCGGACCTTCAGGCTGTTCATCCACCGGTCGCTCCTCCCGGGAAGCCGGAGGTGGTGCAGCTCTTGCCCCCTGTGGACGTGATCCGGACGGTTGACGCGGTGACGGCGCCGGTTGAGGCGGTGCTCCCCAATGCCGTGACGCAGTCGCCCACGGCCACATCGGAGGCGGCTGCCGTCTGGCTCGTCGTATAGGTCGTCGAACCGGTGACCTTGACCTTGACCGGGACGGCTTTCACGCTCTTCTTCGTGGTCGGCTTCGTGCCCAGTGACCCCGAGGAGAAGCCCGAGAGCACCAGGCTCTGACCGCTGACCTTGGTGACCTTGCCACTGGCGAATCCGAAGTTGGCGAACCCGTGGGGGCCCCCTCCCGCTCCCTGGGGCGGACCGCCGTTCCCACCGGCGCCCGACGGCGGGGTGCCACCTCCACTCGGAGGCGTGAAGCCCCCTGATCCGCCGGGTCGGGATCCACCGGGACCGCCGAGTCCTCCGCCGCCGAATCCACCTGCGCCCGTGCACTTTCCAGAGCTCGAGGTCGAGATGGTCACCGACGTTGCCGTGATCGTCCCCTTCTTGGACTTCCCGGTAATGGTGAGGCACTCTCCTACCTTGACCGAGGACAAGGTGGTGGTGACCGTCTGGGAGAACGACGTGGAGGACGTCCAGTTCACGGTGGTCTGACCCGACTGTTGGCTCTGCACCTCCATGGAGGTTCCCGAGACGGCGGCGACCGACCCCGAAGCGCCTAGGCCTCCGGGCGCACCGCCCGGCGAGGCGGCACCGGCGGTACTCGCCGTGGTGAGGCAGGCGCCGATGGCGATACAGGCGATCGCACCCAGGGCCGAGGGTCGGCGGAGGGGGGAGGGGCGGGTCATTTCGTGGAGCTCCTTCGCTGAGGGTTGGGATTGTTTTGGTTTGTGAACGGATGGGTCATTCGCTGCGCAGCGCGTCGATCGGGGCCATGTGGGCGGCCCGAGAGGCGGGATAGACGCCGAAGATCACGCCGATGGCGATGGCCACGACCAAGGCGCCGGCACTGGCGGCGATGGAGAGGGTGATGGGATAGCCGATGGCGTGGGGCAGTAGCTGGGCGCCGAGCACGGCGAGCAGGATGCCCACGGCTCCACCGGTTAGGCCCAACATGGACGCCTCGAGCAGGAACTGGCGGCGGATGATCGGCGGGGTGGCCCCCAGGGCCTTGCGCAACCCGATCTCCCGGACGCGCTCGGTCACCGAGACCAGCATGATGTTCATGACGCCGATGCCGCCGACCAGCAGCGAGATGCCAGCCACCCCGCCCAGCAGGATGGTCAGTGTCTTATCAACCGAGGTCGCGGTGGTCACCAGTGAGGCCTCTGAGGCGATGGAGAAATCAGCGTTGGAAGCGGTGGTGATGCCGTGTAGGTTCAAGAGCTCGGTGTCTGCCTCCTGGTAGGCGGCGGTGAGCGTGCTGCTCGAGGTGGATTGGATGAGGATCGAGCTCAACGACGTGGAGCCAAGGATGCGTTCGGTGGCCGTGGTGATGGGGACGATCACCTGGTCATCCTGATTTGCGGTCGATGACGATGACGACGAGCCCACCGTGTTGAGTACGCCGATCACCGTTAAGGGGACGCCATTGACATTGACGGTCTGGCCCACTGGATCAGCCCCGCTGAACAGCTCGGAGGCCGTATCGGATCCGAGGACAGCCACTGCCGTGTGGTCGGTGACGTCCTGGTCGTCGATAAAGCGCCCCGATGTGACGCTCCGGCTGCGGACAGTTTCCCAGCTAGGGGTGGTCCCGTTCACCGTGGTGGTCCAGTTGGAGGATCCGGCCGTCACCGTCTCGGACGACGACGCGATCGGTGCCACCGCCTTGATGTCCGGTGCCGACCGCTTGGAGCCCAGAGCAGTGGCGTCCGTCTCGGTCAGGGTCGAAGCCGAGCCGAAGCCACCGCGGATGCCACTCGAGGACGTGGTACTCCCCGGCGAAATGGTCAACAGGTTGGTGCCCAGGGCGTTGATCTCCGAACTGACCTGATTCTGGGCCCCTTGGCCCAGGCCCACCGTCAGGATGACTGCAGCGATCCCGATCATGATGCCGAGCACGGTCAGGCCCGATCGCATCCGATGGGTCCGGACGGCGTCCAGCCCGGTGCGGAAGGTATCCAGCCAGCTCATCGGACCAGCTCGCGATCAGGAAGGATCAATCCGTCACGCAAACGGACGGTGCGCTCGGCCATGTCGGCTACGTCTGCGTCGTGGGTGATGAGCACCACGGTCCGACCGGCGGCATGGAGCTCGTCAAGGAGCGCCATGACGTCCCGAGCGGACGTCGAGTCGAGGGCACCAGTCGGTTCATCGGCCAGTATGAGGGCCGGATCGCTCACCAGGGCCCGGGCGATCGCCACCCGCTGCTGCTGTCCCCCCGACAGCTCACCGGGACGGTGTTGGACGCGGTCTCCGAGACCCACCCGGCCGAGTGCCTCGATGGCCCGCTGGCGCCGCTCGGTCCGGTCGACGCCAGCATAAGTCAGGGGTAGCTCGACGTTGCGCCAGGCGTTGAGCGACGCCAAGAGGTTGAACTGTTGGAAGACAAAGCCGATCCGGCGGTTGCGCACCGAAGCGAGTTGGGACTCGTTCATGCCACTGACGTTCTCGCCGGCCAGCAGGTAGTTTCCACCGCTCGGCACGTCGAGGCAGCCCAGGATGTGCATCAGCGTGGACTTGCCCGAGCCGGAGGGGCCCATGATGGCTACGTACTCCCCCTCGTCGATAGTCATGGACACCCCTCGCAACGCGGCCACGGTGAACGAGCCGGTCTCGTAGACCTTGGTCACGTCGTCCAGTTGAATTACTGGGGTGTGCTCAGCCACCGAAACCACCCCCGCCTCCGCCTCCGGTGAAGCCGCTCGGAGGCCCGCTGCCTCCCCCGGGGAAGCCGCCCGTGGATCCGCCGGACGAACTCCCACCGAACAAGCTCCTGCCCCCACCGGCGGCCGAGGGGTTGAACTTCACCACCCGCTCGACGACCTTGTCGCCGGAGGTGAGCCCACTGGTGATCTGGGTGTCACCGCTGGACACCTGGCCGGTGGTGACCGACTTGGCCACGTGGCTGCCGTTGACCACCGCGGTCACGGTGGCCTGACCGTTCGAGTAGGAGATGGCGGCCGTCGGTACCTGCACGGCGTTGGCGATCTCCTTGGTGACGATCGACACGGTGGCGGTCGATCCGGCGTAGAGCCCGGTGGGGCTGCCGGTGATGGCGATGGTCACCGGGAAGGTCGCCACCGTGGAGCTGGATGACGCCACCAGGCCGACCGAGGTCACCGTCCCGTAGACGGTGGTGGTCGAGTTCTCCGGCGTGATGACGGCCTGATCGCCAACTTTGACCTGGCCCACCTGGGTGTCGTCCACTGTGGTGCTGACCGTGTACGAGTCCGTCGAGATGACCGTTATCTGTGCTGAAGTCGACGAGGAGGAAGAGGAGCTGCTCGAGGCAGTCGACGGCACGGCTGATGTGGCCGAGCCGCCCAACGCGCTCGACCCCGAGCCGCTTGATCCCGCACTGGAGGCCCCGGATGATGAGGACGTTCCCGACCCAGTGACCTCATCGCCGACGGCTACGCTTACCGAGGCGACCGTCCCGGCGATGGTGGAGGTGAGGTTGGCGTCGGCCAGATTGGTCTGCGCCGTAGTCAGATTGGTCTGCGCCGTAGTGACCGAGGCCTTGTCCGAATCGATCTGGCTGGTGGTGGCGCTACTGGATTGGTCCGTCGACAGCTTGTCCTGTGCTGAGGACAGTGAGGCTTGCGCTGACTCAACGTCCACTTGAAGGGCGCTCGAATCGACTGTGGCCAGGACCTGGCCGGCAGTGACCGTCTGGCCGGTCACCACATTCACCGCGGTTACCTTTCCGGACACGCCGAAGTTGAGATCGGCCGTGCTCGCCGGTTCGATGGTCCCGGAGGCGGATACGGTCTGTTTCATGGTGCCGGTGGTCACGCTGACCACCTGCGTGGTCACCACGAGTGGCGAGGTCGACGCGGAGCTTCCCGTGCCCAGCCAGACCCCGAGGATCGCGCCTAGGACGACGACGACCACTCCAGCGGCGATGCCCAGGTTCCGCTTGCGCTTGCTGCGCCTCGGCGGGGCTTCGTGGATCTCGGGCCCGAGTTCGACGACGGGGACCTCTTGGGTGGTGTCGGAGGCGAAGTCAGGTGCCTCCTCAACCTTGTTAGGGATGACCATAGTGCGGTACTGAACCACCCGATCCTTGAGGAATTCTCCACGCTGTTTGCATGTTTCCCAAAGTGAGCCAGGGGCTCAAGCGGAATACCAGGTCGGTGGCGGGTTACGACCGCCCGTAAGAACTAGGTAAATGGCGCGTTCTCGGCTCCAGAGTTGAGCAAGGGGACAGCGCACGGAGTAGCGAAACTGGGCGTTTGGGCCTTTCCTCACCCCCCTCACAGAAAATCTGAAGCGCATCCACATGAGACAGTAAGGATCCTCAATGAAACTATGGCGGTGGCGTCAAGCATCCTGATCGTCGAAGACGACGAGAACGTGTCCTACGTAATCAGCACTGCACTTCGCCTGTCGGGATTTTCTACTACGGAGACGCCGAGCGGCCGAGAGGCACTCGAGTACGCCGCCGCCACCAAGTGCCCGGCTGATCTGGTGATTCTTGATCTGCAGCTGCCCGATCTCCACGGTTTTGAGGTCTGTCGGCGCCTGCGATCTTCTGGTCTTACTACGCCTGTCATCTTTTTGACTGCCTCTGATGCCGTCGAGGATCGACTGCGTGGGCTGACCATAGGTGGCGACGACTATCTCACGAAGCCGTTCAGCGTCGAAGAACTGGTGGCGCGAGTCCAGGTCATCCTTCACCGAGTCGGTAAAGGTGCGGATCCTCAGGTCCTATCGAGTGGAGACCTCGAACTCAATGACACGGCGCACACCGTAACGCTCCGTGGCGCCGATGTGGTGCTTTCACCCACCGAATACAAGTTGCTGCGCTTTCTGCTTCGCAACGCCGGACAAGCGCTATCACGGAGCCAAATTCTCGATCACGTGTGGAACTACGACTTTGATGGGGAATCATCCGTCGTTGAGACCTACATCTCGATGCTTCGCAAGAAGGTGGACTCCTCACCGCCTCACCTGATTAGGACCATTCGAGGAGTCGGTTACCGACTCGACAGTCGCTGAGCGCACTGTGACGCTTCGCATCCGCCTGTATATCGCTGCTTCCGTCCTACTTCTAGTCGTCATTCTCCTCGGAGTGCTCCTCATTCAGTCCGTCGAGCATTCCGAGTTCGAACAGATCGACCAGCAGCTTAGAACCGCTCTTCCCGTCGTGGGTGCCGTGAATGATCATCCATCGAGGCCACTGGTCGTGCCGTCCAAGGGTTCACGACCACCGACGAGCGACAACGACCTCGTCAGCCAGTTCTATGTAGCTATCGTTACTGACCACTCTCGTCAGGTCTTGTTCACACCGCTGTCAGGCAAGGGATCCCTACCCCAACTTCCCAAGTTCACCTCAAGAGCTGGACAGGCAGTCAGAATTGCCACCGTCGGTTCGCTGTCCGGGAGTGATCGTTGGCGGGCCCTTCTCATTCAGCCGCGCGGGCAGCCTCAGAGACTGCTCGTCGCTGAATCACTCATTCCAGTCGATGCAACCGTTCACCGTCTACGGCTAGGTGTGATTGGAGCGGGTCTCGTAGTGCTGGGCGTCCTCGTCGCGGCGGGATTCTGGATCGGACGGCTTGGCCTCAGACCGATTGCTGAAGTAACCGACGTTGCCGACGCAATCTCGGCGGGGGAGCGATCCCGCCGGGTTCGCGGCACCTCGGGCCGAACGGAGGCCGCGCATTTGGCACGGGCGATGAATGTGATGCTGGATGAGCAGCAGGCGCTCGAAGCACGACTACGTCAGTTTGTCGCCGATGCCTCTCACGAGCTTCGAACACCAGTGTCGGTAATCCTCGGAATTGCCGATCTCTGGCGGCAAGGTCAACTGGAATCCGGCTCAGCCGGGCAAGATGCGATGCGCCGGATCGGTCAGGCCGGACGTCAAATGGGGGGCCTTGTTGAAGACCTCCTGCTCTTGGCCCGCCTTGATGACGGGGGCAAACTGGACGACTCGCCAGTCGACCTGGTCCCTCTCGTCAATGAGGTGGTTCACGACGTAGGAGCGACCGATCCCTTGCGCAACATAGACGTTGAAGGAGGCGCTGCTGTTGTCGTGGCTGGAGATGCTCGAGCACTCCGCCAAGCCATCTCAAATCTCGTTACGAACTCTCTCCGCCATACCCCATCCGACTCGTCGGTGAGCATCGATGTACGAGCTACAGGGTCCTTCGGCAGAGTGACTGTGCGCGACGAGGGACCCGGAATGACGGCGGAAGAGGCTGAAAAAGCCTTCGACCGCTTCTGGCGGGCGGACTCCAGCAGAAGTCGATCGGGGACGGGACTCGGGCTCTCCATCGTCTCCGGAATAGTCGGCGGCCACAAAGGAGATGTGAAGCTGCAGTCCGATCCGTGCACCGGTACAACGGTTACCGTCCTACTCCCGCTCACCTTGGATCCCCCTGCCTCAATGCAGTAGCAAACTCGGACTCGAACAGTCCGGACTGGCTGTATTTAGCATTCGTTGATCCGATATGAATCAATCCGTAAGAATGATTGAGCACACTGTCGAGAGCCTTGAGATTGGAAGAAGTCTTGTTCTCGATTGGTCGTCCCGTCATCGCGTCGGGCAGTCACAGCTGCCCCCGAATGGCACTCCGTCCGTAGGGTGCCGGCAGCGGTTTCGCCTCGTTCCGGCTTAGCTCTGGTTATCGTCACGACATTGTTCTCCGTCATGCTGGCAGCACCAGTCGGCTTGGCCGCAGCCGCAGAGCAGTCAGTTGCACTCACCGTTACGGGTCCTGTTATCCATTCCGACGCACCCGATCCGTCCATCCTCGTGGTTGGCCACACGTACTACGCCTTCACTACCAATTCGGGTGGTAACAACCTGCCCGTGTACGAATCGACCGACCTCGTGAACTGGCAGTTGGTGGGCGATGCCATGCCGGTACTCCCCTCGTGGGCCGAGGTCGGATTGAGCTGGTCCCCGTCGGTAACCGTTGCTCCCGGAGGTGGCTACCAGCTCTTCTATGACGCCTACGACGAAGGGGAAGGGACCGAATGCATCGGTCGGGCAACGTCGTCCTCCCCACTTGGGCCTTTTGTCGACTCTTCCTCAACGCCCTTCCTGTGCCAGCAGGCACTCGGAGGCTCCATCGATGCATCGGTATTTCAGCAGAGCGGAGGTGACGTTCTGGTCTGGAAGAGCGACCGTATCGCTGGAATCTGGGCCCAGAGGCTCGGTTCAGACGACACGAGAGTCATTGGCGACCGCCACTTGCTGCTCACACCAACTGCCTCGTGGGAAGGAGGAGTTGTGGAAGGCCCGGCGATCCTACAGATTGGTTCGACGATCACGCTGTGGTTCAGTGCGGGGGCATGGTCAGGAGCCGGTTATTCCATCGGAAGAGTGGTCTGTGATTCGCCACTCGGCCCCTGTGATGCAAGCTCGGCAACACAGGAGTTGAAGACGGGCGGGATGCTGAGCGGACCGGGAGGGCCGTCCTTTTTCGACAGCAACGGCTCCTTGGAAATGGCGTTCTCGGCGTGGGTAGAAGACGGACGGGCAATGTATCTGGCCTCGCTCGGGAGCGACGGCGATTCAATGTCGCTGTCCTCGTCGCACCCATCGGCCATGTCAGCCTCGCCGGCCCGGGCGAGAACCGTCCACCTTGCTGGGGCTAGTGACTAGGTGACAGCGCTCTCCGGTGGCGGGCCGCCAGCGAGGCTCCTCCTGTTGGCGCTGGCCGACGACGGGAGGGCTGACCCGATGGTGGAATGTATGCGGCAAGCCGGCCATGAGGTGGTGCAGACCAGTACGAGGCAGGACGCGCTGCGGATGGCGCGGGGTATTCAACCAGACCTGCTCATCATCGACGGAGCATTGGAGGATGGCGAGGGCTTTGAGGTGTGTCGGCTGCTCCGGTCTGAACGCGTGATGACGCCGGTGATCATGTTGACGGTCGAGGACAGCGCAGATGAGCGGGTCCATGGTCTCAACCTCGGCGCAGACGATTGCCTGAGCCGGAAATCCGCCCTGGAGGAGCTGGCAGCGAGGGTGGCCGTGGTCCTGTACCGTGCTCATCCGTCTTCGCTCAGCCTTCTCCGGTGTGGGCCCGTCACTCTCGACGCCAACGCCCACCGAGTGTCGCGTGAGGGTCGCTGGATCCACCTGCGACCAACCGAATTCCGGCTACTTCATTTCCTCCTTCGGAATCTGAACGCTGATCTGGACCGCGCCATATTGATCGAACACCTTTGGGGCAGCCGGTTCACCGGCGACTACGGGCTGCTCGCCATTGCGGTCTCATCGCTGCGGAAGAAGGTGGATGTGGGTCAGAGCAGGCTCATCCACACCGTCCGAGGTGTCGGATACCGGATGTGTGCTGAGCCCCAGGGCTGATTGCCGAAGCCCGGCGAGGTGGCGACCGCTCCGCTGAAGTTGTGATGGATTTCGCCCTGATCGGGACCTCTGCGATCGAGGGCCATCATCACTCCTCAGCGGTCAGCTCGGGCTATCGCCTTCAGGAGTAGTGGCTGACTTGGCTGTCCCGAGATCGTGGAGGCATCGATATTGTGCTTGGCCAGAAGGGGTGTGGCGCACCGGACAAGGACGCGGTCGCAAAACACAGGATCTTTGATGGTAACCCCCAGCAGGTTCTGAGCATCACATTTTAGTGTTCGATGGGTGCCCAGGGTTGACCAAGCTCGCAAGAAGCCTCTCATCCTGATCGGAGGGATCATCTTTCCGTCCCTCATTGTGTTGGGCGTCCTTTCCCTCGTTTTAGGCGGGTCTACGTCCCCGCCGCGTTCGACGACTTCCTCGGTCCTGGATGCCACTTACGCCAAGAGGGTCGGATTCCCGAAAGTCTTGCAGTCTGCGAAGAAAACCAAAGTGACCACGCAAAAGGGCTGTACGGAAACGATCGAATCTGTCTATGAGGACGCCGCCGCCAAGACGGCACTTCTTGCGGAGGTCTTGGCCTGTAAATCACCCAAATCAGCTGCTGAGTCATTGGCCGCCGCTCGTAAGGACTCCACTGTTGACAAGACGGTGGTGGTGCCAAAGGAATTGGGTAAAACTGCCTTCGCCACGAATAGTGAAGCACCCGAATACATCATCGCTTGGCAAGTAGGAGCGAGGTTGGTGTTTACGGCGATCGATGTGAATGTAAGTGCATCGTCGACTACCGCGACAAGTAGTCCATCAGTGGCATTGACGGCGTCTCAGAAGAAGGTGCTGACCGCAGCAGCGATAAGACAGAACTCCCTACTCGATTAGCGAGATCCATACTCTATTGCGCCCAGCAATACAGAACGTTCCTGGGAGGCCTGGGATCCCGGTAAGGCGAGCAATCTGGACGAGCCGGGAGTGCGATCAGATCACGGCCCCAATTGTTGGGATCTTGTTTGGTTTCTTGGGTGTCCGGTACCCAAATAAATCCTCTGACCTGGTATGCCTGGTGCGCCCCCCGGGATTTGAACCCGGAGCCTGCGGATTAAGAGCGCGGGATACCAACTCCGACGGGTTCATCAACGGCACCGAAGACTTGCTAGCTCACCTGTCAGATCGCCGATGAGCACTGTCCATCTGACCGTATGCTGGATGGTGGCCGACGAATCAATGTCTGAGAACCGGCAACGGGCTACCGAAGTGACCTTCGCCTCTATTTGCGTTAGTAGGCGGCGTCCACAATGGAGACCTGCGAACCACGACACAGCGAGGCAAACATGATTTCTGCACTAACTGTATTGGCAACGGTGGTTGTCGCTATATTTATTGAACGGGTTATGAGACATGCCGAGCAGTCAACACCAAGATAGGGCTAATATCACCTATCAATACACCTGTCGAAGAAGCTGTTCAATACGTCCAGATTGAGCCTCACGTCTAGCTTTTCGGAGCCGTCTTTGGATACTGCCCTCCTCAACGTCCTGGACGACTGGAGCGATATTGCTGAGCTTCCGTCGGAGCTGGCCGTCGGTCGCCTCGTCTCCTTGTTCGGCACGACCATTCGGCCCCACGCCATTGCTGGTGCCGCCTAGACCGAGCGGGCTCGAGTCCGCGAACGACTGCGGGCCCTCCTCGTCTCGGCCGAGAGGGACGAGGACGTCGGATCGATCCCTCCTGCCGTGCATGCTGAGACTCGGGCCGAAGCGATGGATGCCATTCCAGCCCTCCGTCTCGCCTCGTGACCAAGTGGCGGAACAGGCCTGGCGCTTGGCTGATGCTGACTGTGTGGCCGCAGGCCGGCGCGGGATTCGTGCCGACATCTTGGAGAAGGACTACTGGGTCACCCAGGTCCTGCGGACCATCGCTCAGCACGCCCCGGATGACTCCGTCTTCAAGGATGGATCCAGCCTCACCAAGGGCTACCGCTGCATCCAGAGGTTTTCCGAAGGCATCGACGTCCTCATTCTCAAGGGCTATAGGGAGCCGGAGCCACGAGCACATTGATGAAGCGAATTGCTGAAGCCTCTACGAGCGAACTCGACCTGGTTTCCGACCGGACCGACGCCATCACGGGACAGGTCGGCACCTCGCCGAAGTCCTGCAGTATCCCCGCCAAGTCGATAGCGCCCTCAGGCTGCCGGCCGAAATACTTGTGGAAACGGGGTACGGGGTCAAGACCTCACTCCGCCCGGGCACGTCACCGACCTACTCGGCCCGCCGCCCGACCATCTGGCCGCTACCGAACGGGGCAGGCTGCCGCCGGTGCCATTGAAGCCTACCGATCCCGTTGGAACGTCACGGGAGAACCGACCATCGGCCCGGAACCCACGGATCCCGAGCAGCAAGGACCACTGGCGCACCACGGTCGCCACCGTGGTGGCAGCAGGATTGCTGAACGACGGGAGAACGCTAGGGAACGGGTCCGAACGGGTGGCCCTGGCGTCGCGCTGGGAGGCCATGCGGCAGGCCGATATGGCAAGACACGAACTGGACGTCGGTCACGATTCGAGCGACGACGATGACCTACACCGACGCCGCCGTCGAGACCGCGACAACGACCGCAGCCGGGACGTCGGGTTCGGCAGGCGATCCCAGCCATCGTCGACCGCGAACGCCACCGCTCAGCATTATGCCGCATGGCGCCCCGTCCACGGACACTTCATCGGGCGGGTCTTACGGGACGCCATCGGACAGAGACCCCCGACTGACGCGGACCGCCACCGGAGGAGCTTCGGCTAACGGACGCGGGGAAGAGGCGGGCGAGGACTGGTCTGATACTGCAGCCACGGTTGCTGTCGGTAGAGCGAGGAAGCGCGATCAACGTCCGGGACCCCCGCTTCGCGGCCGCAATCAGCTGAGGTCCTCGGCTCGCAGCCCCGCGAGCAGTAATCGCACCATGCGCTCCACGCGTCCAGAACTCTTGATCACGGCTGGGCCGCCCGTGTGGCAGAGGTTCGCGACTGCGCCGAGGAACTCGCTTGCGTCGACGTCCTGGCTGATCTCCCCGGATTCGGTCGCAGCGACAAGCAGTCGCTCGAGCGTTGGCGCGAGGCGCGTCGAGAAGTACTCGGCGAGCGGCTCGTACGCGGAATCTCCGGAGTGCAGCGCCACTGCCAGTCCACGTTTGGTGGCAACGAATTGGGTGTAACGCATGATCCACCGGTCGAGCGCTTCGCCGGGAGGGTACGCGGCTTCGATCTCGGTCGCAGCCTCGACGCACGCGTCCATTTCGCGTCGGAACACCGCCGAGATGAGGTCAGATCTGAGCGGGAAGTGTCTGTACAGCGTGCCGACCCCGACGCCCGCTCGCTCGGCGATCGACCGTACGGGCGCGTCCACGCCTGACTCGGAGAAGACAGCCTTCGCGGCCTTCAGCAGCGCGTCGACGTTCTGGCGCGCGTCGGCGCGCATCCGGCGCGGTTCCCCGCTTGCCGAGCTCGTGGCGGTGCTCGTGGTGGAAGGCAAACGACATCTTCCCTTGTAGGTGGAACACAATTCCGGTTATGGTGCGAACGTAAGGGAACATCGTTCCGGTACACAGCAGCGCTGATCCGGACGGCAGTTCCGATTATCCGATCGTAGGGCACCGTCCCGTCGGGTGCCCCGATGACGAGCTCAGGAGCAGACAGCATGAAGTACCGCACACTTGGCCGCACCGGCATCAAGGTGACCCCGTACGCGCTTGGCGCGATGATGCTCGGGGCCCTCGGCAACCCGGACCGACGGGAGGGCATCCGCATCATTCACCGGGCACTTGACGCCGGCATCAATTTCGTGGACACCGCCGACCGTTACGGGGACTCGGAGGAAGTCGTCGGCGAGGCGCTCAAGGGCCGCCGCGACGAGGTCGTCCTCGCCACGAAGTTCTGGGGGCCTGTCGACGACGACGTCAACCATCGCGGCGGCTCTCGCCGCTGGATCATGGAGGCCGTCGAGCGTTCGCTCCGCCGCCTGCAGACCGACCACATCGACCTCTACCAGATGCACCGGCCGGACCCGGACACGGATATCGACGAGACGCTCTCCGCGCTCACTGACCTCATCCGCCAGGGCAAGGTCCGCGCGATCGGCACGTCGTCGATGCGCGGGTCGGAGATCGTCGAGGCCCAGTGGATGTCCGAGCGCCGCGGGTTCGCGCGATTCCGCACGGAGCAGCCGAACTATTCGATCCTCGACCGCGAGATCGAGCGCGAGATCCTCCCCGTCGCCGAACGCTACGGCATGGGAACGCTCGTCTACAGCCCACTTGCCGGCGGCGCACTGACGGGTCGGTACCGGGCGGGGCAGGAAAACGACAACTTCCGTTCCACGAAGACCGGCATGCGCCACTTTCGGGACGAGCGCCGTCTCGCCGCCGTCGAGGAGCTCATCGCGCTCTCCGGCGAAGTAGGCGTGAAGCTCACGCACCTCGCGATGGCGTTCGTCATCGCGCACCCGGGGGTCACCTCCGCGATCGCCGGGCCGCGCACGATGGAGCAGCTGGAGGACACGCTTGTTGGGATCGATGTCGTGCTGTCGGACGAGGTCTTCGACCGTATCGACGAGATTGTCCCGCCCGGGGAGAGCATCGGTGCGATGGACATGGTCTACCGCGGCCCGGAAGTGGACGACCAGACCATGCGCCGCCGTCCGGCCGCACAGCGTTCGGCTGCTTGACCCAGCGGCGAGCGGGAGAGGCGATCCGAGTCCCGCACCCTTCCTCGGAAGCGCGGCCGGTGTATCTCGCGGAACGCGGCACGTCAAGGATGGGCGCCACGCCGTGTGAGAAGCTCCTTCTCAGCGGACAGGGATGTCTCGTATGACCATCGGGCTGCGGGGACGTGGTCGTGTCTCTGGTTGGTCGATCGTCGAAGATGGCGGTGTTGACCTTCACCGGCTTGTTACCCTCTTTCAGTGGCAGTTCGGCGGATCTGGGTTGTCGTGATCGTCTTGGCCCTCTTGGTCACGCTTTTGAGCCGGCAAAGCTATGCACCGCCGGCTTATCTCGAGACGATCCTGTATTTCTTCGCGCTCTACTTCGTGGTCGTGTTGCTCGGTCCACTCGCTCGCCGCGTGGCGCGGCGGATCCATCCCCCATCGATGCGAGGTGGCTCCGCTTTGCTCGTCTCGGCCGTTGGCAGCGGCATTGGTTCCATGGTTTCAAGGGGGTTCGTGGGTTCGGTTGCTGTCGGGGCGATTCGACGGAGCGTCGGAGAAGTATCCACGGATGCTCTGGCGATGGGACCACCTGCGGAACTTGGGCCCCGTTCTGTCCTGGAAGCCGGCTCCATAACAAAGGGGGTAACCGGCCTCTTGCTCGCCGATCTGGTCATCTCCGGAGCGGTTGCGCTCAAGGATCCAGTGAGCAAGTACCTGCCGCTGCCAGATCTCGAGAACGTGACCCTCGAGCATCTTGCGACCCACCGAAGTGATCAACCGAGGATGCCTCGATCGTGGAAGAATCTGCTCGGAGAGATGTACAAACATTGGGATCTCGAGAGATTGCTGGGATCGATCAGGCCGTCGATGCCGACTGAGCAACCCCACTACTCGAACCTCGGGTTTGCACTTCTGGGACAGGCATTGGCCGCCGCGTGTGGTGTCGAGTACGAAGAGCTCGCACAGGACCGGATCCTGCGGCGGCTCGGCATGGAGGCGAGTGACTTCGCTTCGCCCGTCTCGGTCTCGGGTCGCGACTGGATGGGAATTCCGGCGCCCTCCTGGAGAGCGGCGGAGTTTGCCCCCGCTGGAGGTCTGAAGACTACGGTCTCCGATCTCACTCGACTCGTCGCATCCTTGCTCGAAGCGCCGGAGGGACCCTTGGGCGAAGCGTGGAATCTGGCCACGCAGCCACGGGCCCAAATGTCTCGTCCCGACCAAAACGCCGCCTACCATGGGCAAAAGATCGGGCTCGGATGGTTGATAAACCCATACGGCACCGTGTGGCACAACGGTGGAACCTACGGATTTCACTCTTGGGTTGGGGCCAACCCAAGGCTCAGCACGGGATTGGCGGTACTCGCACCGTTCAATTGCCAGTTTGTCAGTGGGAGGTTCTACTCGGCGTCCTTGGCAACGATGACGACGTGGGCCGACACGTAGTCGCCGGCACGAAATTAGGCACCGAAGCGTGCTCGAGTCCGGGGGCGGGATTCTCCGTCCCATTTAGGGATCCCTTGCGGACACCGAGGCCCGCCCTTCAGACAAGCCGTGAACTTGTCCGCTCTCGGTTCGCTTAGCGGGCTCCTCGTTTTGTCTCGCGCAGCCTTTCGTTTCCACCCCTCCGTGCTCGGCACGCCCCACCCGCCCCGTCGCCGAACGGACTGCTGCATGAGGTCCTTCGCCAAAGTACTCCCAGCAGTCGGCCGAGAGCGAGGGCGACTCGAGAAGATTGGTCGTCCTCAGGCCGTGCAGGAGATGGGCGCTTTCCTTTGAGACAGGCAACGAGTGATCGCTATCAGCGGGAACAGGATCACCCATCGGCAATCGGTGCGACTTCGTCATTTAGTCGGCCGGCCGGACGGTAAAGGGCTTCAAATACCTGTCCGACCCAAGTGAGCCATCGAAGGCTTACGATTAATGTGGCCAGATGACGAGGCCTTCGCCACCTAGGCGCGGCAACGCTCATTTCAGGGCATGCTGGAGAAGTACCGACAGAGCGGGTTGTTTACCGAGGTGAGCGCAGTCATGTTTGAGGGATGCCCTGGCACGCGGCTCGGCCCGCTGATTTCCCCGTTGGGATCACTGACGTGTCCCAAGTTCCAGAGCGAACATGGGGGTCGACGATCTCGGGCAAAGTTAGACCACACCTGCCCACTGATCTGCATGGAATATGGAAAGGAGTCCTGTGTCCGAGGTAGAAGTCGTCGAGGCGGCACGTCGGTCTCTAGGACCGGTAGGGGTCCTCCTGCCCGTCTCCACGGCCGTATCTGTGGCCATCGACCGGCAGCGGGAGGCGGTAGCCACCCTTGAGGAGGCGGGCTACCGCGCTGCGTGGACCAATGAACTCATGGGCAAGGACGCCTTAGTGCAGCTGGCCATACTCCTCGGGGCCACGAAGCACATGACGCTTGCCACCGGCATCGCCAACATCTGGCTTCGGGAGCCACAGACCCTCCACGCGGCGGCGTCACAGCTTGCCGAGGCTTATCCCGACCGGTTCGTCTTGGGCATCGGGGTCGGCTACCCCCAGCAGGCGGAGGAGGTCGGACGTAGTTTCGGCAAGCCGGTGGGCACCATGCGGGATTACCTTGTGCGAATGGAAGGGCCCACCTGGGTACCGGTATCCCAAGCGAGCTATCCGCGCATCGTCGCTGCAAACGGCCCAAAGATGCTGGCACTGGCCGCCGACGTTGCCGACGGAGCGCTTCCCGCCGGCCAACCGCTGGAGTTCACCGAGCGGGCCAGAGACCTACTCGGTCAAAACCGCCTCCTGGTGGTCGGCATGTCGATCACCTCGGATGAGGGACAACAGAACGGACCTGAGGACGTGGCCGAGGCGGTGCGGGGGCACCTCACGGCCGGTGCTGACCACGTGATGATCATGCTTCCAAGTGGTGGGGACTACATGGAAGGCATAGGCCAGCTCGTGCAGCTGTCTCCACCCATCGTCGGCATCAGCCGGTAAGACGATGGCTCGGTAGTCCAGTTGAGCGCAGCGGTGGCCGCGCCCACCGACGTGCCGTTCTGCAGCAGCAAACTCTCGCGTGCCCGGCCCAGATTCCGAAGCCCGCTCCGGCCCAACTGCGGAAGGCTAGACGTTCGGCCGGCCATCACTGCAAGCGGATCGGCCAGCGGGCGCTACGGGAGCATGGCGACCTGGGTGGCGAGGATGGCTTACCGAGGGTCTTCGCGGACGACCGTCTTACCCACGCAGCCCCTGGTGGGAGCGATCTGTCACTATCTACGGGTGGAGATGAGGACCGTGCTTCTCGATGTTGCCGGCCGACTATGCGCTCGTGATCCCGGTCATCCACTTCGGGTCGGCGTTGACGGTGTGTGCGGTGTGGGAAAGAGCACGTTCGCTGATGGGTTGGCTGAGTGCATAGAGACGCTCGGACGTCCAGTGATACGGCTGGACTCCGACGGCTTCCATCACGTTCGGGCGATCCGGTACCGACAGGGCAGCGAGTCCGCTCGGGGCTACTACGAGGATGCCTACGATTTCGACTCGCTTCGTGACCTGGCACTACTGCCGCTGGGAGCGAACGGACCCCACGAGTACGCATCCCGCGTGCACGATCTGGCCACTGACGAGGTTGTTAGGGAGTGGGCGGTGGCACCGGTTGACGCGGTCGTAGTCTTCGACGCTACGTTCCTGCAGCGCGACGACCTCCGTGACCACTGGGACGAGGTCATCTATCTAGACGCCACGATGGAACGGGCCCAGGAGCGGGGGACAGCGCGGCGACGCGCCAGCTCTCGGTGGACTCGAGCGCGCCGTCGCGGTATACGAGGCACGGTACATGGCGGCGTGCCGGATCTACGTAGCCGAGCAGGGTCCGCGAGCGCGAGCCTCGATCGTGATCGATCACGACGACCCGAGGCATCCGCGACTGGTGCGCGTTTGACCACCGCCACGCTCACTCACTCACAACCCTCCGTCCGTTGCCCCATCGGGTTCGAGGATGGACCCAGAGTCCCGCACAAGGATCCCTAAGTGACGATCGGACCAATGGGGAGAGGCTGGGCATCAGCCAGCCGTTTGATGTCGTCGGGGTCGGAAGTGAGGATGGCACCGCCACCCAAACTGACGGAGACAGCGACCACGATGGCGTCGATCGTGAATTCCACTCCGCTCAATCCGCTCAGGCGCTTGAGGTGGGCTGCGATCCGGGCGACATCCTCATCTACGGTAAGGATTGTGAGTTTCTTGACGACCTGGTTCACCGGTGCGTCCCGTTGGTCACCGAAGAGAGTCTCTGCGAGGACAACCGACGGCACCACGACAGGTACGCCAGCATTCCAGGAGGCTTGAACGGCAGCGTGAGCATTCGACTCGCTCCTCGAGACGTACCACAGCCCTTCGCTATCAAGGACCAATGAGGGCCACGGCGCTGGAGGACCTTTGGCTACTCCTCCTCGAACCACTGTGAAAACACGCGCTCGTAGGCTTCCGCCGTTACCGGCCCTGCCGTCTCTTCCATCTCAGCAACGAGTTCACCGAGACGATGCTGAGCAAGTGCGTCGCGCAGGAGAACATTGATCGAAGTCGACATCGGGCGCCCACCAGAGAGCGCCCGTATCTCCTCGACTATCGACTTGTCGAGCGTAACGGAGAGTTTTTCCTTCTCGTGCGCGACATTCATCCCAGCGACCCTTAACCGCGCAGCTGCACTGAAGGCAGGACCCGCAGCAATCCGAATGCCACCTATCATCCCTTCGGCTGGAACGTTGGAGCTGCCTACTCTTGCCCTTGGTGATTGCTGTTCACCGGCGACCTGTCTGCTCCTGGTCGCGATTTTGGAGGTGCGCACACTCTTTGCCGTTGGTTTGGCCGAGCGCGCGCGCTTGGCCGGTCCGTCACTCTTGTGCGCCGCCCGGGCCATATCCCAATCCTACCACGAGTAGGATTCAGGGCAAGCGGGGGACAGCCCTTCTTGGGCGGACCGGCCCTCGGATCACCGGACCGGGATCACCGGAGCAGCTTCACCGGGGGCTGGCCCGCACCGAGTGGCACGGCGGGCGTGGACTGTCCGAGTTGGCGGACGGGAGCGGCCGGTCGTGGGTAACCACTCTAAGTAGTTAAAGATGCGCTTAAAGTGAACATTGACTACGATGCCTAGCGGGGCAGGGTGTGCAGCGGTCGGACGGTGGCCGTGGGTGCTCCTGCAGGAAAGAAGGCAGGCACCATGGGACCGCATCGACGGGCAGCGCACGTTCCTACCCAGGAGTCGTGGCCAGCACCGACGGCTGCCGATGCAGCCGCGCCGGACGCAGCAGCGGTGACGACCGGGTGGGGGTGGGCATGAACCTCATCATCTGCTCGCTCGACACGCTCCGGGCCGACCACCTGAGCTGTTTGGGCAACGGACGGGGGCTCACCCCCCACCTGGACCGCATCGCCGAGGAGGGCTCCCTATTCTCACAGACGTACGCCACCGACATCCCGACCCAGCCGTCCCACACGGCGCTGTTCACCGGGCAGTTCGGGATCACGACGGGCATCGTCTCCCACTTCCACCCCGCCGCCTACCTCCCCGAGGAGACGCTGTGGCTGCCCTCTTTGCTCCGGCGCCACGGCTACGTCACCGGCGCGGTCGACCACCTCTTCGCCATGAAGGACTGGTTCATTCGGGGCTATGACGACTACATGCCGCCGCCGGGGCGGTCCCGTTCCCCCGGCTCGGTGATCAACGGCATCGGGCTGCCGTGGATCAGCGACCATCGGGACGAGGACTTCTTCCTCTTCCTCCACTTCTGGGACGCGCATATCCCCTACGTCCCGCCCGCCCCCTTCAAGGAGCGATTCACCTCGGGCACCTCGGGGCGCATCGACCCGGACATCGCGGCCAAGCTCGAGGGCCGGCCGAGCTACCCCCTGTTCAAGCAGAACCTCTACGACTTCCTCGACGCCATGCCCAACCTCGACTACATCGCCGACCTCTACGACGCCGAGGTCGCCTACCTCGACTTCGAGATCGGGAACATCTTCCACCACCTCGGCGAGGAGGGCCTCTTGGAGGACACCATGGTGGTGCTGTTCGGCGATCACGGCGAGAATATGACCGAGCACGACTCATGGTTCGACCATGCCGGACTGTACGACTCGGTCACCCACGTGCCCCTGGTGTTGTGGGCGCCGGGCCGGATCCCGGTGTCGGAGCCCGACGCCATGGTCACCCTGGTCGACGTACTCCCGACCATCCTCGAGACCCTCGGTCTGCCCCCAGCCGAGGGGATAAACGGACGCTCCCTCTACCCGTTGATGCGAGGGGAGACCAGGACCCACCGGGAGGCGGTGATGCTGAGCGAGGCCACCTGGCAGGCCTCGCGTGCCATCAGGACTCCGGAGTGGAAGCTCATCCGCTTTTATCAGACCACCCTCTACGGGCGGAGCGGCATCGAGCTCTACGACATGGCCGCAGACCCCCACGAACAGCACAATGTGGCTGACCGCTACCCCGAGGTGGCCGACGACCTCGACGGCCGGCTCCGCCACTGGATCTCGGCCCACCTGGCCGGCCGACACGATCCGATGCTCGAGGTGATCGACGCCGGACTCCCGGCTGTGGCCCGCCTGACCGACGTCATCGCCGGACAGGCACGTCCCCGGAACGATGTCCCCACCCCGTCCACTCCGGTATCCGTCGCCGCCCCCCTTGATGCTGGGGCCTCGGCCGACGGGGTCGGTCTGCAGGCACCCACGCCCGACGGACCAGTGTCGACCAGGAAGCGCATGACCGAGCGGGATCCGGCTGAGCGGGAAGCTCCGGCCAGCGCACGGCTGGAGGAGCCGCTCGGCTCGAGCTCCACCTGAGGGCTCACCCGCACCCCGCCTGTCCGGCTCGGTGCCATCGCCTCGACAACCGGGCGTTGGCCACGGGTACACGGATGAGAAGCCCGGTGGTTCCCCTCGCCCGTTACCAACAAATGGTAGTATAAAATGTATGGCAAGAGAGAAGGCAACCATTACGTTAGACCGAGACAAGGCCGCTGCCGCTCGGACGCTCCTTGGCGTCGGCTCCACCTCTGAGGCCATCGACGTGGCGTTGGACCAGCTCATCCACGCTGAGCGTCTGCGGGCGGACATTGCGGCCTACAGACGCATGCCACCGACGCAGGACGAAGTGGCACTGGCCTCATTGGGCAACACCGGTGGCCTCGACGACGAAACCGACTGGGAAGCCCTGCACCCCGACGACCGCTTGTGACCGCTGCGGTGCGTCGGGGCGAGGTCTGGCTCGCCGATGTCGACAAGATCCGTCCTGTCATCGTCCTCACCCGCGATCCCCTGGGGCGGCTTCTCCACTCGGTGATCGTCGCTCCTGTCACCTCGACCATCCGGGGTCTGTCTACCGAGGTGCACCTCGGGCCAGACGACGGTATCCAACTTCCCTCGGTGGCGAACCTCGACAACGTCCAGCTGCTCTCCCGTGAGCGTTTCCGTAGACGCATCGGGCGAGCTCGGCCCGCCACGATGTCGGCGGTGTGCGTCGCCCTGTCAGCAGCCGTGGACTGCGGGAACGCCGGAACGTCGTAGTACGGCTTCGGTCGGAACGGATCCTCTTGACCGGCACACACGTGTGGCTCCGGTCGGGCTCCAAGAGAGGCCGCGACCGGGAGACCAAATCGCAGCCCCTCGGGCGTCGGTCAGGTCGCCCCGACGCTCTCGACGACCTGCCCGACTGCTGGCTCGATCACGGGAGGCTTCACTGGATGGATCTCGTCGGCCAGGCGGGCGGTGATGACGGGACGGGCGTTGAAGCTTAGGAGGCTCTCGAGGGAGTAGTAGTGCTTCAGCATGGCGAACGGGAGCTCGACGGGCAGCCAGATCAGGTCCCGGGCCTTGCCGTAGTAGATGCAGCACCCCACCACGAAGATGAGCTGCGGAAGAACACGCAAGGACAGGATGATGACCAGGTGGGCGAGGTTGATTTTTCCGCTGGGTTGGATCAGCGACTCGGCGATGATGTACATGATGATGGCCAGACGCAGCGGCGTGAGCAGGCGTTGTCCGGTGGACCTAGCACCGAAGAACCAAAAGCGGGGGCCCGAGAGTCCGGTGACCACAGGCACGAAGCGGGTGAACGACATGGTGCTGCCACGGTTCCAACGGGTGCGCTGGGCCCGGAGCTGCCGCTGCGTGTTGGGGACGTCCTCGAAGGACCGGATCCTCGTGTCGAGCTGTACGCGGTAGCCGAGGCGGGTGATCCCGGCAGTGAAGTCCTGGTCCTCGCCGTACATGCCGTCGACGAAGCCACCGATCTCCTCGGCCGGGGCACGGCGGAATCCGGTGAACGTGCCCGGCACGCACGAAACACCGTCGACGATGTCGGTGGCCGGACGGACGAGGCCGAAGTTGACCACCAGCTCGAAGAGACGAGCTCGGTCGATCCAGGTGGCGTAAGGCTCCCGCGGCAGGGTGAAGGCGCCGACCATGCCGATCTGGGGATCGGAGAGGAAGTACGAGATGGCGTAGGCGAAGGCTTTGCGGTCGACGATGCAGTCGGCGTCGACACGGAAGACGTAGTCGGCTGTTCCTCGGGAGAGGGCCTTGTTGAGGGCGGCCGACTTCCCGTGGTGGCCGCCGTGGACGATCTCCCCGGTGGCGAAGCGCAGCCGGGCGATGGCCGCCTCGGCCAGGACGACGGTGTCGTCGGTCGACCCGTCGTCGCAGATGATGGCCCGCACCGGTCCTCCGTAGAACTCCGCGGCCTCGTCGATCGACTCCAGGAGGTCGACGATGTTGATCTCCTCGTTGAAGGCGGGGGAGATCACCTCGAGGGGAGGTCGCTCATCGCTCAGGGCCACCGGTCGGTGGTGCACCAACCGCACCATGCCCAAGAAGAGGACGATGAGGCGCAGGACGTAGGGCCCGCAGCTGATGACGATGGCCACCATGATGAGGGAGTTCTGCCCGAAGTGCCGGATGAGGTAGGCGGCCAGACAGGAGACCACGGCCACCGCCGCCAGGATGCACACACCGAGGATGAGGTCGGCGTGCCAGTCGTGGCCACGCCGCAGGGGGAACGGGGTCTTCTTCGGGAGCTGGAACGTGGTGAAGGCCAGGCGGAACACGACCAGTCCGGCGATGCCGTACTGGATCAGGAGGGCCACGACCGGTGTGGGGCCCAGCGGCAGGCCCGTCGTGAGCACGAAGATGCCGAGGAACACATCAGCTACCGCCGAGACGACCAGGAGGATGAGGACGTTCACGAGGATCATGAACCGACGGGCCAGCGAGGCCCGGAAGCAGACGGCCATGGCCACCCCCGAGGCGATGACACTCACCTGGAACACCGGAGGGATCTGGTGCACGAAGGCGTCAACCAGCGCGGGCTGGGGGATCACCGACAAGAGCATCTGCTCGACAAGGCTGTAGTAGTCCTCCACGATGGTGGGGGAGCGGAGCCCGACGAGGAGCACGGAGACGAGGAAGCAGACGGCCAGGAACGAGCTGCAGCGGCCGTAGCTCGGTCGGAGGGGGGGGACCATCAGCACCAGTGACCCCGAGCCCTGGTCCGAGTCGTCGTAGTTCCGGGACATCGGCTTGAGCACGACCACGGCCAGGATGACGGCGTCGAGGAGCAGCAGGCCGAGGCCCCGCAGGTTCACGGTGGTGACTACCGCCAGCACGGCGCTCCCTACGACCGGACGGTGGCGGTCATCCCCGGCAGCAGGCCAGGCACGGTGCGATCGAGCTTGACGATGACCTCGTAGGTGACGGCGGCGCTGTTACCGGTGGGGCTGAGGACGACCCCGGTGACGGTGCCCTCCTGAGTGATGTCCAGTACCGAGAAGGTGACCGAGGCCCCCTGACCCACCCGGAACCGGCCGATGCTCGATTCGGGGACCTGGGCGGTGACCTGTTGGATGCCGCCGACGATCTCGACGAGGGGCTCGTTGCCGGTGGCCGACGACGAGCCTGCCGGCGTGGGCTGGGACGGGAACAGGGAGAAGCCCGAGGGTTGGCTGGCCTGGATGGAGGCGGGGGCCTTGTAGGCGGGGACACCGGCCGGGCCGAGGTTCTCGCCTGTCGAGCCGTTCACCTGGGCCACGATGCCGGCGGCCGGGGCCACGATGGTGGCCTGCTGTTCTTCTTGTTGTACCTGGTCCATCTGGGCCGTCGCCTGGTTCAGGGCGGCCTTCGCCTGGGCCTGGGACTCGGCGTTGGCCGGCGCCCGCTGCAGCGTCCCTTGGTACTGCGCCAGGTTGAGGGCGGCCTGCGCCGCGTTGACGGTGGCCTGGGCCGAGTTGTTGGCCTGCATGGCCTGGGCCTGCGCCACGGGTACTTGGGCCTGGGCTTTGGCCACGGCCGCCTGGTCCGTTTCGGACGTGCTCTGCAGTTGTTGGCAGTGGGTGAAGAGGTTTTGGGCCGAGAGCAGGGCGGTGCCGGTGAGGGTGGGGTCGGGGGCGACGGGGCCGTTGGGGCACGCCTGGGTGTAGAGGGTGGCGTCACCCTGAGCCACGGCTTCGGCCGAGGTGACGCTGTCCTGGGCGGCAGCGACGTTGGCCGTGCCCGTCTGGGCGGTGGCCGTGAGTGAGGCCTGGGCGTTGGCCAGCGCCGTCTGCTGCTGTTGCACCTGCAGGCCGTTCTGCTCGTTCTGGGCGCTGGTGGGTTGGGGGGCACCGACCTGCTGCACGGCTGCCTGGTCGGCCGCCACCACCTGTTGGTCGGCGTGGAGCTGGGCATCGAGGGTCCCGAGGTTCTGGGTGGCGAGGGCTTCGCCTGCGTGCACCTCTTGCCCGGGTTTGACGTTGATGGCCACGACCGTGCCCGTGTTGGCGAAGTTCAGGTCGTAGACCTTCGAAGTACTCACTACGGCGGGAAAGGACTGGTCGCCGACGGTGGCGGCATCGACCGTGTAGATCCCGGCCACCACCGCCAGGGCGGCGATGACGACGGCGAGGGCCAGCTGGCGCCGGCTGATGTGGAGCCGTCCCGGATCCCGCTCGGATAGGGCTGGGCCGTCGATGACCCCGACCCGCGAGTGGGCCCCGGCCTTGGGGCTGTCTGACGCCTGGCCGTCGGGCGCGGACGGCCCGGGCCCTTCGGACGAAAGGTCGGTGGGCATGCTGAGCGACGCGTTCATGCCTCGCACCTTCTCGGTCTTGCGTGGGGCCCGGGCCGTCATCGGTTCGCCCCCTTGTCGTGGCCCCCGACCGGGCGCGCCGTCGATTCCCTATGGCACCGTTTCATGGTCTCGACAACCTCCGCTTCAACTGTTCGTCCTCCAGCCACGTCACGAGCATGTAGGCGCCTCCGACGATCATGAGCAGTACCCCGGCGAGAATGCCGGCCCAGCCGTAGCCCTCACGCCCGAGGATGAGCCCCCAGAGGTCGAGCCCGTTCGGTGTCCCGTCGGTGGCAGTCGTTATGGTCAGGGGAGCGAACGCGGACGGCGACGTCGTGAGCGGGAGGCTGAAGAGGAGTTTGGGCACGCCGGGCAACGGCGGCAGCGGCGCGGCCGACGGATTGGGGCCGAACAGCGGCGCCAACTGCACCCGGGCCGGCGCACTGACCGACTTCCCGAACTCGGCATCGCCGTTGTAGACGGCCGTCAGCACGTCGGTGCCGGCGGGGAGGCTCACCGTGGTGCAGCTGGGATCCGTGGTCACGGGCATTTGCTGGCAGCCGGAGATTGGCGACCCGTTGCTGAAGAGGCTCACCGAGCCACCGCTGTCCGAGGCGACCGCGGCGCTGATGTGCACGGCCTCGGTGGGGGCCGCAGACGGGGTGGACACCGTCACCGACGTGGTCGACGGCTGTTGGGGCGGCTGGAAGCGCCGGTCGTTGGCCAGGGTCTGGAACGTCGAATACCCCGAGTTGTCCAGGGGGTAATTATAGGTACCGCCTTTGCCGGGCGCGTCGAAATAGAGCACGCCTCGGATCATCGGGTACCCGCTGTCGAGCGACTGCTTCAGGTCGGACAGGTAGGGCGACTGGGCGCCTGACAGGGCGGCGGTCTCGGTGATCATCAGCGGCTTTCCGAAGGAGTCGAAGGTGGAGTACCACGAGCCGAACAGCTGGGCGAACTGGCCGGCCTGGTAGCTCGTTGAGTTGCGGAGGTAGCCGTCCACCGCGATCCAGTCGACGTAGGCCGGCCCCGGGTAGTACTTGATCCAGTCCTGGTCCTGACCTCCCGAGGCGATGCACCATACGAAGGACACGTTGTCGGCCCCGGCCGCGGCGAAGAGGGCGTGGATGTGGCGGAAGGCGGCGGCGTAGCCGGCCGGACCGAGGCTGGCGATGCAGGCTTTGTAGTCCGGGGAGTTGGGGAAGTTGAACTCGTAGAACCACCGCAGGAAGATCGGGGCCTTCAGTTGGGCCAGTTCCGTCGCGAAGCTGGTGATGAGGGCGTCGTCCTGGCCGGAGAGGATGGTGGCGTCGCTCGGGCCGCAGCGCCAGTCGATCATCGGTGTCGCCCCGTTGGCCAGCACCTTCTCCAAGGTCGCCGTCGGGGTCGGTTCCGCCCAGTTCTGATAGACGTGGACGACCGAGAGCGGGCGGTTCAGGCCGACGTTGAAGGAGGGGAGCGCACTCAACTCCTGGTTGATCGGGGTCTGTTTGGTCACCGGCAAGGGCCGCACCCAGGCCCCGAGATAGGCCGTTCCCGCCGGGGGAATGAATGGACGTCCCTGATCGCCCACCACTGAGCCCACGGTGACGGTGACCGAGGTCGATTCCGAAGGGCCGTAGGCCGCGTCCCCGAGGTAGTCGGCCGTGATGTCGTTGGCGCCGCTGTCGAGTGACGATGTCTCACAGCTGCTGGCGTGCAGGACCTGGACGTCATCGCACCCGGGGATGGGGGAGCCGTTGTCGGAGAAGGACACACTCCCGCCCAGGTCGGAACCGGCGACTGCGGCGGTGATGGTGACGACCTTGCCCTCCGGGGGTGAGGTGTCCGACACCGAGACTGACGTGGTCGTGGTCGAACGGTCCGGCTGGAAGTACGGGTCGGCCGACAGTGCATTCAGAGCGGACAGTCCCCCCTGGTCCAGGGTGAAGTCGTAGGGGTCCCCGGTCGGTCCCGGGGAGCGGCCGTCCTGGTAGACGACGGCCTTGACGAGCGGGAAGGCCGTGGGCAGCAACGTACCGAGGAGGTTGAGGTAGGTGGCCTGCACCGAGGGTTGCTGGCCGGTGAGGGCGCCGGTGTCCGAGATCATGAGCGGCTTGCCGGAGGGGGAGAAGGCCGCGTACCAGGCGGCGAAGCGGTTCTGGACCAGCCCGGCGGTCGGAGGGGAGGTCGACCGGTCGAACCCGTCGGCGGCGATCCAGTCGACGAAGTTGTCCCCGGGATAGAAGGTGCTCCACGCGGTGGCCGGGCTGTCATTGGTGTCCACCGACCACACGAAGGCCACATTGCCGGCGCCGGCCGACCGGAACTGGCGGACGATGTCGCGATAGGTCTGCACGTAGCCCGCCGCGCCGATGTTGCCGAGGCAGTTGCTCGAGTCGTCGGTGAACGAGCCCGGGTCCGGGTACCACTGGACCAGGAGCGGGATGCCGGTGGACGCCAGGGCCTGCGCGGCGGCGGTGATGGTGGCGTCATCGTTCCCGTTGAGCACGTGGGAGTCGAGGTCGCCGCACTCCCAGGTGATCATGGGGATGGCGCCGGTGGCGTAGACCTGCTCGACCTGGGTGGTGTTGATCGGTGCGCTCCAGGCCTGGTCCACCTGGACGATGGAGGCCGGGCGACCAAGACCCTGGTTGAGGTCGGCGAGCGCGTCGGACGAGGAGAGCGTGCTCCCGGTCGGGTTGACGGAGGCACCGAGGTAGGCCTGACACGAACTCGGGACCGCCGGCTGACGACTAGTTCCCGGCGAGGCGGGAGGTGAGGCCGTCGTGCAGGCCGGATCGCGGGGCCCGATGATCCGGGCGTGGGAGGCGACGGTACCTGACGCCGCCGCCAGTGTCGACGTCGACGTCGACGTCGACGTCGACGTCGACGTCGGGCTCGGCTGTACGACCACCGCAAGGGGGGCCGAGGCCGAGGACTGGTTGGCGCTGTCTCCGCTGTAGGCCGCGATGATGGTGTCGGCTCCGGCGGGAAGCGTGGACGTGTTGCACCCCGTGGTCACCGAGACCGGGAGGTAGGCGCAGCCGTCGACTGCGGATCCATTCACGAGGAAGGTGACGGCCCCGCCGAGATCGGGAGCGCTCACTGAGACGGAAATGGCCACCTGCTGGCCCGCAGCCACCTGGGCGGCTGGGGTCCTGATGGACGTGGAGGACGGGGCCCGGGCCGGCTGGAAGTAGGGGGAGCGGGACAGGGTCCGGAACGCTGCCGTCCCCGCCGGGTCGAGGGCCAGCTGGGTCTGGGCCACGACCTCGGGGGCATCGGCGTAGACGACCCCTTTGATCAACGGGAACGACGTGGGTAGCGCCGAGGACAGGGCGGTGAGGAACTGACCCTGAGTTCCGGGGGTGGTCCCGGTATTCGAAATGAGCAGTGGCCGCCCGTAGGTCGAGAAGGTCGAGTACCACGAAGCGAACGCCGAGTTCACCCCCTGCGGGTCGGTGGCTGTCGGAGTCGGACTCTCGTTGTCGGCGGCGATCCAGGCGACGCTGGCCGCTCCGGGAAAGAAGCCGGCCCATGCCGAACTCGAGCCCTGCGAGGTGTCCACGGACCAGACGGTGGCGGCATTGGTGGCGCCGGCCAGGAGCCGGCTGACGTGCTGGAAGGCGGCCACGTAGCCGGCCGCGCCGCCGGTGCCGAGGCACGCCTGTGAGGCCGCGCTCGACCCGTTGGCGTCAGGGAACCAGCGCACCAGTACCGGTGCGCCGAGCGCATTCAGCTCATGGGCGAACCGGGTGATGAGTGCGTCATCCGTCCCGGCGGTCACATTGGCGTCGGTGTCGCCGCACTCCCAAGTGATCATGGGGATGGCGCCGGTCCCGACAACCCGCCGGAGTTGGGCGATGTCCACGAGGGTGCTCCAGTCCTGGTCCACCTCGACGATCGACAGCGGCCGGGCGAGGCTGGGTTCGACACTCGGCAGTGAGGCCAGTTCCGCGGCGACGCTCTCCGAGCCGCCCGAGGGAGCGGCACCGGTGAGCGACTGTCCGGACGGGTCGACGAAGGCCCCGAGGTAGGCCGTGCCGGTGGCGGGCACGACGGGCGGGTTCACGGCCGGCCGGGACGGGACGGTGGTCCAGACGGACGTTCCGCTGACCGACACGGTCGGGGTGGTGGCCTCCGGCATCCCGTAGGTCGGGGGCGCCACGGTCACCGTGCCCACCAGGACGGCGAGAACGGACGCCACCAGTGTCTGGGACCACCCAGGTCGACAGCTCCGAGGAGCCGTCATGAAGCAGACCTCGGAGTGGCGACCGCTCCACCGGCGTCGAGGGCGACATGGACAGGGGAGAGCCGACGGTGTGGTCCGCCGATGGGTGCTTCCGGGACAGGTCCCACCGTGGCGGCAACTCGTTCCGTGTCTGCCCTCTGCCTCACCGCGCCCCCCTCGTCCTTTCGTCGCCATATCCGTGGGCACGCGCCGCGCCCCTGCCCGACGTCTGAATCTAGCAGAGAAACCACAGAGAGAAGCTGAATAACTACTCTCCGTGGTCAGAAAATTGCGAACATTGTGTTACAGCCAAGGGGCCGGGTGTGGATCCGCGGGACCGCTCCGGCCGTCTGGGCCCCCGGCGGCCTACTGCCCCGAACCGGCCGCGTACGACTCGAGGAACGTGACCGCGGGACCGGCGTCGGCCTGTCCACAGTTGGGGCACTGAGGCGACTGTCCCGGGATGTTGAGCCAGTAGCCGGAGACGAGCGACCTGGTCGCTGCCACCACACTGGTTAGCGTGGCCGGATTGACGGGTCCACTCCCGGGGATCGAGGTCGTGATGCCGAGCAGAACCAAGTGGGTGGGCGCGGCCGCCCGGGCCTGGGCGGCGGCCTGGGCGACGAACGAGGTGAACCCCGGCTCGTCCTCGGCCTGCTGACCCTGGATCTCGACGACATCGGAGGTGGCCGCGCCCTGGCCGGCCATGTTCAGGTTCAGGTAGCCGGAGAACTTCCCCCGGCCCGAGCTCAGTTGGTTCGACGCCGTGTAGCTCGGATCGAGGATCGGCGTCAGATTGGCGGCCGGCGTGAAGATCATCTGGAGACCGTGGGCGTGGGCCAGGGCCAGCGCCTGGGCGGCGAAGGTGAACGGTGCCGCTTTCTCATCGCTCGGGGTGGATGCCCAGGCCTCGTTGTCGTAGAGGACGTACTTGACGCCGGGCTCGATCGTGGCGTCGAGGATGCTGGTCTGCATGGCCGTGAAGCTGGCGAAGGACTCGACCTTTTGGGCCAGGGGGACGAGTGCGTCGGGAGCGTTCCCATGGGGCCGGACGATGAGGAGGGTCCGCGGCGAGTTGAAGAGCTCGGTGATGGTGGCGGCGGGCAGGCCATTGTGCTCCAACAGCGAAAGGGTGAAGTCCTCGATCAGCCAGTAGGGACCGCTCGCCGCCGGCCCCGGAGCGGTCGGCGCCGTGGACGATGGGACGGCTGTCGACGGCGGAGCGGTCGCCGGCGGTGGGGTGGACGTCGTCGTCCTCGGAGCGTTGGCGCTCGGTGGACCCGCCCCGCCGCACGAGCAGATCAGAACGGCGGAGGTGCACAGGACTGCGACCGTGGCGGTCCATTGTGACCTTCGACGAGTCATCGTTCCTCCCGTCCGCCGAAGTCCACGGGACCAACCCGAGCACGGCCGCACCGATGTCCCCGTCGGCCGACCGACGGAGACACGCTACCGGGAGCGGTGGCCCAAGAGACGGCGGTGCGCACCCTGGGGCGATCGATGGTGGCGGTCGTAGGCGGTGCCCCACCTACAATGACCCGGGCGCGGCCAATGACCGGGAGGCCAGGCGTCGTAGCCGGTCGCACGGACCACCGCGGTGGCGTCGAGGGCTCGGGTCGGCGGTGTGACGAGGCCGTCGACGAGAAGATCGGGGGGCAGGAGGCACCATGAGGATCATCTACTTCGACATCGACACCCTGCGGGCCGACCATCTGGGTTGCTACGGCTACGGACGGGCCACCAGCCCCACCATCGACGCGTTGGCCGCCGAGGGCCTCCGGTTCGACAACGTCCACGCCTCGGACACGCCGTGTCTGCCGTCCCGCTCCGCCCTCTGCTCGGGCCAGTTCGGAATTCGCAACGGCTCCATCAACCACGGCGGACCCTCGACGGACCCGTTCCCCGAAGGTCGTGACCGCCAGTTCCAGACGTCGCTGGCCCGCAACGGCTGGATGAGTGCCCTGCGGGCCGAGGGGGTGTGGACGGCCTCCATCAGCACGTTCGCCGAGCGACACTCCGCCTACCACTTCGAGGCCGGGTTCAACGAGTGCTACAACCTCGGGACCCGGGGCATGGAGACGGCCGAGCAGGTGTCGGCCGTGGCCCGTGACTGGTTGGCCCGTAATGGGCGGCGTGAGGACTGGTTCCTCCACGTCCACCTGTGGGACCCCCACACTCCCTACCGCACGCCCATGGCCTTCGGGGACCCCTTCGGTGACGGCTGGGTCCCGGCCTGGCTGACCGAGGATGTCCGGGCCGACCACTGGACCCAGCCCGGGCCACACTCGGCCCAGGAGATCGCCGGGTTCAGCCCCCGCACCGTGTGGGACGAGTGGACCCGCCAGCCCCAGCAGGCCACCTCCATGGAGGACGTGGCCCGCGTCTACGACGGCTACGACACCGGGGTGCGCTACGCCGACCATCACGTGGGCCAGGTCCTCGACCAGCTCGACGCCCTCGGCCTGTGGGACGACACCGCGATCATGGTCTCCTCGGACCACGGGGAGAACCTCGGTGAGCTGGGTATCTACTGCGACCACCAGACCGCCGACCAGTTCACCACCCGACTGCCAGTGGTCCTGCGGTGGCCGGGCCTCGACACCGCCGCCCTGCCCGTCCAAGACGACCTCCACTACCAGATCGACGTGATGGCGACGGTGCTCGAGTTGAGCGGGGCGACCGTGCCCGAGACGTGGGACGGTCGGTCCTTTGCATCGGCCCTGACCGCGGGCCAGCCGAGCGGTCGGGAGCACCTGGTGCTGTCCCACGCGGCCTGGACGGCCCAGCGTTCGGTCCGGTTCGGGAACTGGCTGTGCATGGAGACGTACTGGGACGCCTTCCACGGCTTCCCCGATGTCATGCTCTTCGACCTGGCCGACGACCCCTACGAGCAGCGCAATCTGGCCCCCGACGCCCCCGACGTGGTCGGTCGGGCACGGGGCCTCCTCCACGAGTGGAAAGAGGAGGCCATGGGCCGCTCCACCCACGGCATCGACCCCATGTGGTCGGTCCTCCACGAGGGCGGGCCCTGGCACTCCCGAGTGGACATCGGCTGGTACCTGGAGCGGCTGCGGGCAACCGGACGTGGGCAGTGGGCCGACCGGTTCGAGGCCCGGGATCCCCTGGGCGGTGGTTCGTCCTTTCCGTCCAGCCTCGACCCGAGCATGTAGCCACGGCGGGATGCGTCATGACCGGTCGCCCCGACGCCGGCCCGGCCTCCACTCGGGCTCCCGCTCCTGGATGAAGGCCCCTTCTTCACGGAGGTACTCGACCACCTGGTCGGCGGCCTCGCTGACCACCACCTGGGTGGTGTCGATCCGGATATCGGGAAAACGGGGGGACTCGTAGGGGGAGTCGACGCCAGTGAAGTTGGTCAGCTCGCCTCGACGGGCCTTGCCGTAGAGGCCCTTCACGTCCCGCTGCTCGGCGATGGCTAGCGGTGTGTCCACGAACACCTCGTAGAACCGGTCGCTGCCGATCAGCTCGCGGGCCATCTGGCGCTCGGCCTCGAACGGCGAGATCACCGAGACCAGCACGATCAGGCCGGCGTCGGCCATGAGCGACGCCACCTCGGCCACGCGACGGATGTTCTCCACCCGGTCGGCGTCGCTGAACCCGAGGTTCTTGCTCAACCCGTGGCGGACGTTGTCGCCGTCCAGGAGGTAGGTGTGCCGTCCGAAGGCGTGGAGCCGTCGCTCGACGTTGTCTGCGATGGTCGACTTCCCCGCGCCCGACAGTCCGGTGAACCACACCACTCCGGGCTGCTGGCCGTTCAGGGCGGCCCGGGCATCACAGTCGACCGCCAGGGTCTGCCAGTGGACGTTCTCCGACCGACGCAGGGCGAAGTGCAGCAGGCCCGCCCCCACGGTGTGGTTGGCGAGCCGGTCCACCAGGACGAACCCGCCGGTCTCCCGGTGGCTCTCGTAGGGGTCGAAAGGGATGGGCCGGTCGAGGGCGATGTTCACCACCCCGATCTCGTTCAGCTCCAGCGAGTTGGCGGCGGTGTGCTCCAGGGTGTTGACGTTGACCTTGTACTTGAGTTGGCTCACCGTCGCCCCGGCCGTCCGGCTTCCCACCTTCAGAAGATAGGGGCGGCCCGGGAGCATCACCTGATCGCTCATCCACACCAGGTGGGCCTCGAACTGGTCGGCCACCCCCGGTGCGTCGTCGGCGGCGGCCAGCACGTCGCCCCGGCTGATATCGATCTCGTCGGCCAGGGTGAGGGTGACCGACTGGCCGGCCACGGCCTCGTCAAGGTCGCCGTCGAAGGTGACCACCCGCTCGACTGTGGTCAGACGGTCATCGGGAAGGACCCTGATCCGGTCCCCGGGCCGCACCACCCCGCTGGTGATCCGGCCGGCGAATCCCCGGAAGTCGAGGTCGGGCCGGTTGACCCACTGGACGGACATCCGTAACGGCTTGGCCTGCTCCTCGGCCTCGATCTCCACCGTCTCGAGGAATCCGATGAACGTGGGCCCCTCATACCATGGCGTGTGAGGGCTCCGTTCGGTGATGTTGTCACCGCGGAGGGCCGACATTGGGATGCAGGTGATGTCGACGAGTCCGATGCCTTCGGCGAACTGGCGGTAGTCGGCTTCGATCTGTCTCGTGGTCGCCTCGGAGTATCCGACCATGTCCAGCTTGTTGATGGCCAGCACCACTTTGTTGATGCCCAGGAGCGAGACCAGGTAGCTGTGCCGGCGGGTCTGGTCGAGCACGCCCTTCCTGGCGTCCACCAGGATCACGGCCACATCGGCGGTGGAGGCCCCCGTGACCATGTTTCGCGTGTACTGCTCGTGGCCCGGAGTGTCGGCGACGATGAACTTGCGGCGGTCGGTGGCGAAGAACCTGTAGGCCACGTCGATGGTGATCCCCTGCTCCCGTTCGGCGGACAGCCCGTCGACCAAGAGGGCGAAATCGAGGTCACCGCCCTGGGTCCCCACTTTCTTGGAGTCGGTCCGCAGGGCCTCGAGGTGGTCCTCGAAGACCAGCTTCGACTCGTAGAGCAGGCGGCCGATCAGGGTGCTCTTGCCGTCGTCCACGCTCCCGCAGGTGATGAAGCGCAGGAGACTCTTGTGCTCGTGGACCCGGAGGTACTCCTCGATGTCGGTATGGGCGAGTTCGGGAGTGAGCGTCATCAGAAGTACCCCTCTTGCTTCTTTCGTTCCATGGATCCGCTCGCGTCGTGGTCGATGACCCGGCCCTGGCGCTCCGACGTGGTGGTGAGCAGCATCTCTTGGATGATGCCGGGCAGCGTGTCCGCCTGGCTCTCGATGGCCCCGGTCAGCGGATAGCACCCGAGGGTGCGAAAGCGCACGGACCGGAGTTCGGGCTCCTCGCCCGGGGCGAGGGGCATCCGATCGTCGTCCACCATGATGAGGGTACCGTCGCGTTCCACCACCGGACGGGGGGCGGCGAAGTAGAGGGGAACCACTGGGATGTCCTGGAGGTAGATGTACTGCCATACGTCCAACTCGGTCCAGTTCGACAAGGGGAACACCCGGATGCTCTCGCCCGGCTGCTTGCGGGCGTTGCAGATGCTCCACAGTTCGGGGCGTTGCTGTTTGGGATCCCAACGGTGCTGGGCCGTCCGCACCGAGTAGATCCGCTCTTTGGCCCGAGACTTCTCCTCGTCCCGGCGGGCACCGCCGAAGGCCAGGTCGAAGCTGTACTTCTCGAGGGCCTGCTTCAGCCCCTCGGTCTTCCAAAGGTCAGTGTGTACGGCCGAGCCGTGGGTGAAGGGGTTGACGTCCTGAGCCAGGCAGTCCGGATTCTGGTGCACCAGGAGATCGACGCCGAGCTGTTCGACCAGCGTGTCCCGGAACTCGTACATGGCCCGGAACTTCCACGTGGTGTCCACGTGGAGGAGCGGGAACGGGGGCAGCCCGGGATAGAAGGCCTTCATGGCCAGGTGGAGCATCACGGCGCTGTCCTTACCCACCGAGTAGAGCATGACCGGGCGCTCCGACTCGGCCACCGCCTCCCGCATGATGGCGACGCTTTCGGACTCGAGGCGTTGGAGGTGGGTCAGTCGGGCCATCGTCCCTGCTTTCTTCCGTGAACGGCGTAGGTCATCGGTCTGTCGTTGCAGTGTCGGGCCCGTTTTGGACTGCTGGATCGGTGTGGCACGGCAGTGATCACGGGCGACGGAGGGACGGATCCCGCATTGCGGGGAATACCACGAATAGTGGGAATCTGATCACTAAGAGTGATTGACAATCAACTCAGTATGACGGGGCGGATCACGCTTGGGAAGGGGATCAGCGAAAAGTTTGGTGTCGGGAGGATTACGAACGACGGTATGCCATGCGGTTTGATGATGGCCGGTTCCGCCCGGAGAACCGCCGCTCGCCCGGCGCCCCGGTGGAGGCGGCCTCCTTATCCGCTTCTGTCCTGTGGGCTGCACCCTGGTCGAGTGCCCCGCCCCGGTGACAGCCCTTCGTCACACCGGTATCAGGCAACGGAAAACGGTGGCGTTGAGGGCGGCGGCTATGAAATGATCAATTCCTACGGGATTAGCCATCATCGGTCGGAGACCCATGTGAACATCGATCCGTACATCGTCCTCGGGAGTGCTTTCGTGGGCTTTCTGGTCGGGCTCACCGGGGCCGGCGGCGGCGCCCTGATGACGCCCATGCTTATCCTGCTGTTCGGCATCAAGCCGTCCACCGCCATCTCCAGCGACCTGGTGGCCGCGGTATTTATGCGTCCGTTCGGTGCCGCTGTGCACATGTCCAAGAAGACGGTCAATTTCCGTCTGGTCGGATGGATGGTGCTGGGGTCGGTGCCCATGGCCTTCGTCGGCGCGTACCTCCTCCACCTCATGGGGGACTCGACCACATCGCAGGCCAACATCGAAAAGGCACTCGGGGCGGCCCTGCTGATCGGGGCGGCGGCCATGGTGATCCGCTACATCCTCGACCGTCGGGCCGGCCAGGAGCGGAGGGCGGTGGTCCACCATCTCGCCGTCCGACCGGTGCCCACCGTGGCCATCGGCATGGTCGGTGGGCTCATCGTCGGGATCACCTCGGTGGGCTCGGGATCCCTCATGATCGTAATGCTCCTCTTCCTCTATCCGATGCTGGGGGCCAACCAGCTGGTGGGTACCGACCTCACCCAGGCGGTCCCGCTGACTCTGGCCGCGGCCCTCGGTGCCCTGGCCTTCGGGCACATCGAGTTCTCCGTCACCACGTCGATCATCATCGGGAGCATCCCGGCCGTGATCATCGGCTCGCTCATCTCATCGAGGGCGCCGGACAAGTACATCCGACCGGCGATCACCTTCGTGATCTTCGCCTCGGGGCTCAAGTACGTGGGGGTCGGGACCACGGCCCTCGGCTGGGTGCTCTGTGCCGTCCTGTTCGCCGTGGCCCTCATCTGGCTGGCCTACGTGCGGCCCTGGGAGAGCGGGGCCCCGATGTCCGATCCCGACGACGTGGCCGAGCCGGTACCGTCCACCTCGCCGCCCTGACCGGTCGACCCCGCCCACTGGCACACTGGCGGTCGTGGAAGCAGTGAGCGTCCGGAGCGCTCGGCCCGAGGACGCAGGGCCCCTGGTCGGCCTGCTCGTCCACAGTGCCCTGGTCGAGGGGAAGTAGGATCCCGGACGCCCGGACCGTTACGCGACCGCCCTCGACGACATCCAGTCAACGCCGGGCAACGCCGGGCAACGCCGGGCAACGCCGGGCAACGCCGGGCAACGCCGTCTTCGTGGCTGAGCTCGACAGCGCCGTGGTGGGGATGTGCCAAATCGGGGCGTTCCGCCAGTGCGCCCCCCGGGATTTGAACCCGGAACCTGCGGATTAAGAGTCCGTTGCTCTGCCGTTGAGCTAGAGGCGCGTCGTAACAACCGTAGTGCTCCCGGAAGGCCTCGCCGACAGGGTTCCCCGGGGGCAAGAGGGTGACCGACGGGGCTCGAACCCGCGACCTCCGGGGCCACATCCCGGCGCTCTGCCAACTGAGCTACGGCCACCAAGGAGTCTCTAGTGTGGCACAGACCGCTGACCGCCAGTGTCGTGGCGGTAGCCTTCCCCCGACTGGCCCCTGTAGCTCAACTGGATAGAGCAGATGGTTTCTACCCATCAGGTTGCGCGTTCGAGTCGTGCCGGGGGCGCCACGGTCGGTTAGCACACGGTGACCGGTCCACCACGGGCCGGCGGATCCTGTCCGGACCGATTCCCCTTTCTCGATCTCCTCACCTACTCTGAAGGGATCGAATTCCGTGGATCGACTGACCAACGAACCCGGACTACGGCCAACCGGGGGGTACTCGACTGGCGGGGTGGTCCGTCGGCGCGTGTGCGTTGCACCGTGCAGGCCGTACCCACTCGCCTGCGTTCGGCGGGGTTGCCGCTGATCCTCGCCGTCGTGGCCCTGATTGCCATGGTCAGCATCCCCGGTGCCTCTGCGCTGGGTTCCGCCGCGCCGATACGGATCCCGACGGCACATCTCAGTGGCTCCAGCTTCACCGAGACCTGGACCACCGGCCACCTGCCCGATGTGGGTGGCCCCATCGCCCTCTCGTCGCCGGTGCCGGTGACCCTCGGGGGGCAGGCCTCGGTGGTGGTAGGGGACCGCACCGGCAACCTGTTCGCCTACCACCTGGGGGGCTCGTCGCCGGTGGCCGTGCCGGGATGGCCCGCCACCAACGAGAGCGGCCCCATCGACTCCACGCCTTCCGTCGCCGTGTCCGGTGGCCAGACCTCGGTGCTGGTCGGCTCGGGCAACGACGGCGATCCGGTGCCAGGGGGCTACACCTCGTACAACGCCTCGGGATCCCAGGAGTGGTTCACCAAGGTGGTCAATCCGCCGAGCGACACCACTCCGGCCGGAGGGGTACAGGCCGGCATCGCCGTCGGGTTCCTCCAATCCGGTGGTCTGGATGCCGTGGCCGGCTCGCTCGGCCAGGTCTCCTACGCCCTCAATGCCACGACGGGCGCCCCGTTGACCGGATGGCCCTTCCTCAACTCGGACAGCACCCACTCGACGGCGGCTCTGGCCGACCTCTACGGCACCGGCCAGACCGAGATCGTGGACGGGGGAGATCAGACGGCGGGGCAGGGGAACGGCCAGGAGTACGGCAACGGGGGCCACCTGCGCATCCTCAGCGCGGAAGGCAACCAGATCTGCCGGGCCGACACCAACCAGGTGGTGGACTCGTCGCCGGCCGTGGGTGGTTTCCTCGCCGACGGAGCCACCGGGATCGTGGTCGGCACCGGAGGCTTCTTCCCCGGCGCCTCGGACACCAACACGCTGAAGGCCTACAACAACAGATGCCAGCTGCAGTGGTCGACCACCCTCGACGGGGACACGTTCTCGTCGCCGGCGCTCTCCGACGTGCTCGGCAACGGGTCGCTCCAGGTCGTCGAAGGAACCGACGCCGGCGTCTACGGGGGCTCGGTCTGGGTGCTCAATGCCGCCACCGGCCAGAAGATCTGGGAGGTCGGCGGTATCAACCGGGTCATCGGCTCGGTGGTCACGGCCGACCTCGGCGGGACGGGCCACGACGACGTCCTCGTCCCCACCATCGCCGGGACGCTGGTGCTCGACGGCCAGACCGGGACCCAGATCGCCGACCTCAGCCCCAATCTGGGCCTGCAGAACTCGCCGCTCGTCACCGACGATCCGAACGGGACGGTCGGGATCACCCTGGCCGGCTACGTGGCCTCCGGACAGTCCCCGGCCGGTCAGGGGGAGATCGACCACTACGAGATCCCCGGCTCCAACGGGGCCGCCGCGGTCAGCGGGGCGGCGTGGCCGATGTTCCACCACGATCCCCAGCTGACCGGGAACGCCGGGGACACCACGCCGGTCGGGTCCGTCCCACCCTGCTCGGTACCCTCGGCGGCGTATTCCGGTTATGACCTGGCCGCATCCGATGGTGGCGTGTTCACTTTCGGCACACTGCCCTTCTGCGGCTCCACCGGCGGCAGTCGCCTCAACGCCCCTGTCGTCGGCATGGCCATGGCACCGGCTTCGGGCGGTTACTGGGAGGTGGCCGCCGACGGTGGAGTGTTCGCCTTCGGCGGTGCCGGCTTCTTCGGCTCGATGGGGGGCACGCGCCTCAACGCGCCGATCGTGGGTATGGCTGCCACCCCAGACGGCCTGGGCTACTGGCTGGTCGCCTCCGACGGTGGAGTGTTCGCCTTCGGCGACGCCGCCTTCCTCGGGTCCATGGGCGGGAGGCACCTCAACAGTCCGGTCGTCGGAATGTCATCGTCGACGGATGGCAAGGGGTACCGCCTGGTGGCCTCCGACGGTGGCATCTTCGCCTTCGGCGACGCCCCCTTCGCCGGATCGGAGGGGGGGACCCGGCTCAACCAGCCCGTGGTGGGTACCACCAACGACGACAACACCGGCGGCTACTGGGAGGTGGCCGCCGACGGCGGTGTGTTCTCCTTCGGTGGGGCCCCGTTCTACGGCTCGACCGGCAACATCCACCTCAACGCCCCCATCGTGGGCATGGCCGAGACCGCCAACGGGAGCGGGTACCGGTTCGCCGCCTCGGACGGTGGGGTGTTCAGCTTCTCCGCCCCCTTCCTGGGCTCGATGGGAGCAGTCCGACTGGCCCGACCGGTGGTGGCCATGGCCGGGACGTGACCCGACCCCGACCCTGACCGCCGCCCCGTGGGCGGGCGTAGACTTCGCCGATGACCGACGTCCTCGCCGTGGCGAACCAGAAGGGTGGTGTGGCCAAGACAACGACGGTCCACTCCCTCGGAGTGGCCTCGGCCGAGTTCGGGCGACGCACCCTGGTGGTCGACCTGGATCCCCAGGCCTGCCTGACCTTCTCACTGGGTTTCGACCCCGATGCCCTGGACCGGTCCCTCCACGACGTCTTCGTTCGTCGTGACAGCGTGGCCGAGGTCGTCCGTCCCGTTCCCGGCGTACCCCTCCTCGATGTGCTCCCGGCCACCATCGACCTGGCCGGCTCGGAGGTCCACCTGCTCACCCGGACCGGCCGCGAGCACGTGCTCGAACGGGCCCTCGAGCCGGTGCTCTCGAACTACGACCTGATCCTCATCGACTGCCCCCCGTCCCTCGGCGTGCTCACCATCAACGGGTTGACCGCGGCCAACGCCGTGCTGATCCCCCTTCAGTGCGAGGCGCTCTCCCACCGGGGTGTGGGCCAGCTGCTCGAGACCATCGAGGACGTCCGGGCCTTCGCCAACAGCGACCTGGCCGTCCGCGGGATCATCGCCACCATGTACGACGACCGGACCAGGCATTCCCGGCACATCATCGAAGAGGTGGAGTCCCGCTACGGGATCCCCGTCCTCCAGCCCCCGGTGCGCAAGTCGATCCGGTTCGCCGAGGCCCCGGCCCGGGGCAAGTCCATCCTTCAGCACGCCCCCAACTCTCCGGGCGCCCAGGCCTACCGCCAACTGGCCCGGACCCTGCTCGATCTGGGCGTGGTCACCGGCACCGTCGGCTAGTGGCCTCCGGTCCCGATCCGCTGGGGAAACGGGCGCTGTACTGGCTCCCGGTAGACGAGGAGGCAGTCGAAGGGGACGGTTATCGGGACCGTCGACGTCCCACTGCGGGTAGCGACGCCGTCCGGCTGGGGCCCGACCGTCGTCATGCCCGTCCGTCCGGCAAGCACGCGCTGTTCTCGGCGGCCACGCCGGCCGGCGATGACGAAGGGGCGACCGAGACCGTCGCCGGCCCGGTCCCTGCACGTGGCCTCATCGTGGTGTCCTGCTCGTCGTGCGGCTCGGTGACTCGGATCGGGATCCTCGATTTCCTGTGGCTCCAGCTCCCCTTCGGGGCCTGGCTACCCCGTCGGGTCTTCGACCGGTGGATGACCTGTCCCGCCTGCCGCCGTCGCACCTGGACCAGTGTGACGCTGGCCCGGTGAACCCGACACCTCCGCCCGCCCGGCCGCCCGCTTGCCCGATTCTGCCGGTCCGCTGTACCTCGTGATCGAAGGCCCTGTCGCCACCGCGCACGTCCTGGTGGCTGCGGCCAGCACCAGCACCGATCCGGGCGGGGTCACCGGCTGGCTGCTGCACTTCCATGGTCCTACCGCCTATGTGATCGTCGGCTTCCTGGCCTTCGCTGAGGCCGCCCTGCTGGTGGGCTTTTTCATCCCGGGCGAGACGGCGGTGGTCATCGGCGGGGTGCTGGCGGGACTGGGTGCCGTCAACCTCGGGGTCATGATGGTCGTGGTGGTGGTGTGCGCCATCGTCGGGGACTCGGTCGGGTTCGAGGTGGGCAAGCGGGCCGGTCCCTACCTGCTTGAGCGGCGCCCCTTGAAGGGAAACGCCGCGGTCCGCAAGACGATGGGCATGCTTGAGCACTACGGCGGCCCGGCCGTCTTCCTCGGTCGCTTCGTGGCCTTCGCCCGTGCCCTCATCCCCGGTCTGGCCGGCATGAGCGGCCTCCGATATCGGGTGTTCCTCTTCTACAACGCCATGGGCGGGATCATCTGGGGCGTGGGCTACACGCTCCTCGGGTACGTGGTCGGTCTCTCCTTCGAGAGGATCCTGAAGGAGGTGGGACTGTGGTCGCTGGCCGGAGTGGGCGTCATCGTGGTCGTGGCCATCGTGGTCCGCCTGGTGCTGAAGCGACGTGAGCGCCGTCGGCTGGCCGTGGAGTTCGCCGGAGAGGACCCGTCCCTTGCCGACGGCGGCGGAACCAGGGACGGGGGTGATGGATCCGAAGGAAGCGACGGGGCGGACTCGGGTTCCGATGCGGAGTTGGGCGGCCGGGGAACGGCCGGGCCGGTCTGACCCCGTGTCGCTCAGCCCGTCTCGGGATGGGTAGGTGTGGTGCCGTTGGCCAGCAGGTTGTCGAACCCGTCGGGGATGGACAGGAGTCCCGGAGCGGTTCCGGGCACGTCGGTGATCCCGTACTGCCAGACGATCGAGTCGGTGGTGGGGTCGATGACCACCATCCGATCGCGGTAGTCGTCATTGACCATGATCAGGCCGTTCGGGAGCCGCTCGGCGAGGGACGGTTTCTTCAGTGCCCCGTCTCCCGAGAGGGCATCGTAGGTCCAGGTCACCTTCCCCTCCCGGGTGAACTCCACGATGCGGCCCTCCGCCGGCGGGTCGTAGTCGGTCATCAGATAGCTGTCCGGTCCGAGCTGCTGGGGGTCCGAGGGATAGTTCACCGACGCCATGTGCACCGTCCACACCAGGGTCCCTTTGGGGGTGTACTCGTCGATCCACGACCCGTTGATCTCCGACACCAGGACGTTGCCGTCGGCCAGCGGCGTATCCCCGTTGGGGTAGGCGATCGAGGTGGGGGGGACATGGGCGTCGGCCCCGTTACCGATCTGCTGGATGATCTGGCCCTGGGGGGAGATGAACAGGATCCGGTTGTTCGAGGCGTCGGCCACGGTGATCACGCCGGACTTCAGCAGATAGGCGTCGTCGGGTTGGTCGAGGTATCCGGCCGCCGCCCCCGGCACCCCGGGGTGGCCGTACTGCCAGAGGATCTTCCCCGACGGGTAGCCGATCTCGACGATGGTGTGGTTGTCCTCCTGGTTGGAGATGATCCCCGTGCCCCCCCGGATGAAGAAGGCGTCGTCCGGGAAGTAGAAGCCCCCCGGCGGCGGGGGCATCGTGGCCGACGGGTACTGCCAGATCAGGTCGCGGGCGGTGTCGAGGGCCACTAGGCGGTCGTTGCCCCGGTCGGCGATGAGCAACGTGCCCACGTAGGGCGATCCGGCGCCCGGTGACCCGGCCGGACCTCCGTAGCGGCTGGGCCGCAGGGAGATCACCGACTGGAGCGATCCCGAGGCCACCCCGGCCTGGTCCGTGCCGGTCTGGGAGGTCACCTCGCCGCCCACCAGGTACCCGACAGCGCTCGATCCCCTGCCCACCGTGGTGTAACCACCGAAGGCGGCGGCCTGGGGGAGGAGCCCGGCGTGAAGCACCCGTCCTGAACTGGGCTCAAAGGCGCTGATCCCGGTGAGGGTCGGGCCGCCGGGGGACTGCCCCCCGGCCACGTAGATGGTGTCGTCGAGCAGGAAGGCGGAGGCCCCGTAGAGCGCCTGGGGCAGATGGCCGACGAGGGTGGCCTTGTGGGTGGACGGATCGATCCGCTGGATGGCGTCGGTGGCCGTGGCGGTCGAGCCCGATGACGCGGTCTCGCCCCCGAAGGCGTAGATCAGGCCCCCGGCGGCCACCACGGCGGCGTACCGGACTGGAACCGGGAGGGTGGCCACGGTGGCGAAGTGGCGCCCATCGACGGTGGCCAGCACACCGGGCAGGTAGGTCGTGCCGTCGTACCCTCCCACCAGGTAGGCGGTCGATGCGGCCCGGGCTCCGCTCCCGCGGGTGATGGTGGCTACGGCCAGGTCCGATCGGGGTTGGGGGAGTGCACCCACCGTGGTGCCGGCCGGACCCGCGGTTCCCGGTGGGCTCGGGGTGGTCACGGCCTGGACGGTGGCCACCGTGTCCGGCGAGCCGCCTCCGAAGACGTAGGTGGTCCCCCCGAGGGTGGCCGAGGCGGCGTCGTGGACGGGGTCGGCCAGCCCACCCGAGGGGACCATGGCCCCGCTCGCCGGGGCGATGGAGGTCACGGTGGGCAGCGACGTCCCGGCCGGGGTGATGCCCCCGAGAACGGTTAGTCCACCGCGATCGGCCACCACCGCCTCGCGGGACAGGGGCGCGGCCAGGGGCCAGGCCTCGATGCCGGCCTCGATGGACGGTGGACCCGAGTTGTGGGCGAGGCCGGGGGTACCGGTGCCGGAGGGGTTCGACGACGCCGCCGCACTGGCCGGCGCCGGGGTGGCCGACGAGGTGGTCGGGGCCGATGACCTGGTCGGCGACCCACCCAGAAAGGACACCACCACGATGCCGGTGACCACGAGCACGACGAGGGTGCCGATGGTGGCGGCCCGTCGTCGTCGATGCTGGATACGCCGGGCCCGGGAGGCCTGGTCGGAGCGCCGTTCCTCCCGACGTTCCTCGGCCATCAGGTCGGGGTCACGAAGTAGCGGGCCGGTTCGGTCCCCTTGCGCTGGATGCGGTCGCTCAGCTCGAGCAGGATGCAGTGGGCCACAGTCTCCCCGTTGGCCTGGCGCTGCATGAATCCCTGAATCTCGTCCCAGGGGCGGGACCAGTGGAGCTGCAGGGTGATCTCCCATGCCGTCGACCCGGGATGGTCGGCCACGACCTGTTCGATCTCGTCCAGCCGGTCGGCGTGATGGGCGATAAGTTCGTCCAACCGGTTCTGCAGGTCGGCGAAACGGTACTCGTGGGCGGGGAGCACCTCCTCGGCCGGGACGTCGTTGAGCTTGGCCAGAGAGGCCAGGAAGTCACCAAGGGGGTTGGCCACCTGCTGGGAGTGGGCCGAGATGTTGGGGGTGATGCGGGGCAGGACGTGGTCCCCCGAGATGAGGAGGCGGCGGTCGGCACTGTAGAAGCACACGTGTCCCGGCGAGTGGCCCGGGGTCCAGATGGTGCGGAGCGGCCATCCGGGAAGATCGATGTTCTTGCCGTCCTCGAACAGGACGTCGGGGACGGCCATGGTGACCATCGACTTGACGGCCATGGACGACGAGGCCAGGTCGGGGAGCTTGTCGGCGGGAACCCCCGAATCGGCCAGAAAGTGGCGCATGGTGACGAGGAGCTCGTCGGTGTCCCCGTACCGGGCCTCGAGCATCACGGCGTCGGCGGGGTGGAGCCCGATCCACGCCCCGGAGGCCTCCCGGACCCTCCCGGCCAGGCCGTAGTGGTCGGGATGGATGTGGGTGACCATCACGGCCCGGACATCGGACATGCTCCCACCGGCCGTGGCCAGCCCGTCACCCAGAGCGGACCACGCCTCCTCGGTGTTCCACCCGGCATCGACCAGGGCCACGCCCCCCCCGTCGAGTTCGAGGGCGTAGACCAGCACGTAGCGCAGGGGATTGTCGGGGATGGGGACCGGAATCGACCAGAGTCCGGGACGCACCTCCTCCACCGGCGGCATGATCTTCTGGTCCCAGGCGGCCTTCTGCGCTGTGCCGGTGACGACGACCACGACAGGCACGGTACACGGCACGGCGGTCCCGACGGTCACACCGATCCCCGCTCACAGGGCCTCCGCGGGAACGGAAACGGGGTCCCACCACCGGCCCCCGGCACCCCGGGTGACCGTCAAATCCTTGAAGTGTGCAGGGCGAGTGCCTACCATGCGTGCCAGCACCAGGCCTCGGCAGTCGGCGACGGGCCACGGAAATCGAGTAGGACGATAGTCATGGCCGATCGTCCCGAGGGAGGCATCGTGGAGCGTCGTAACGGCGGTGGGGCCACTGTGGTCGGGCCCGTCCTGCCGACGGCGCCCACCGGTACCCCGTCGCCCTGTGCGGGTGGAGCGCCATGATCACCTACGCCAACTGGCGCCACCGGTGCACGGCGTTCGTGGCCCTGTGGCCCGAGCCCTTCTTCGAAGTCGACGGGACCGGCACCGTCATCGAATGGAACCCCCGGGCCGAGGAGGTGTACGGCTGGGCCCGTCATGAGGTGGTGGGTAGGCCGGCGGCCGAGACGGTGCTGCCGGCCGAACTCGGGGACCGGATCTTCCTCGATGCCGCCGCGGAGCCGACGGCCCTTCTCGACCCCCTGCGCAACGGGGCCGGCAACGGCCTGCACCGACGGTTCGAACTGGTCCACCGAGAAGGCCACCGGATCGCCAGTGAGGGTCGCCTGTTCGTCACCGGCCAGGGAACGGCGCGCTGTGTCGGGGGCTTCGTCCGTCCCGCGGTGGCGGCGTCGGTGACCGCCACCGGTGCCGATCCCGGGGTCTGGCGGGAACGGGCCCGGCGCGAGGACCTGCTGACCGGCCTGCCCAACCGGGTCGAGTTCGGGGATCGGTTGTCCGAGGCGGTGAACGACGCGCAGGGTGTCCCCGGTTCGGTCGCCGTGGTGCTCATCGACCTCGACCGGTTCAAGACCATCAACAACACCATGGGCCACGACTTCGGAGACCTGGTGTTGGCGTCGGTGGCGGCCCGCCTCCAGAAGGTCTCCGGCGACGCCGAGCTCATCGCCCGTTTCGGCGGTGACGAGTTTCTCGCCCTCTTTGGAAGTTTGGCCGGCACCGCGCACCTCAACGCCACCGCGTTCATCGAACGGGTGCGCGACACCCTGGCCGAACCGTTCGTGGTGGAGGGGACCGAGGTGTTCCTCGACGCTTCGATGGGCGTGGCCCTGAACACCTTCGGGGTGGACGACACCGCCGAGCTGTTGTCCAACGCCGAGGCGGCCATGTATCAGGCCAAGGACCGGGGCGGCTCGGGTGCCGAGACGTTCGGCGAGTCCATGCGGATCGAAGTGCTCGACCGGATGTCCACCGAACACTCGCTCCACCGGGCCCTGGAACGCAGCGAGCTCATGCTCCATTACCAACCGGTCGTGGAGTTGGAGGGCGTTACCACCGTAGGGGTGGAGGCTCTGGTCCGATGGCAGCACCCCGCCCAGGGCCTGGTGTCCCCCTACCGTTTCATCCCGGTGGCCGAGGAGAGCGGCCTGATCATCCCCATCGGTGCCTGGGTACTCGAGGAGGCCTGCCATCAGCTCCAGGACTGGCAGCACCCCGGACAGGCCGGACCCCACGGCTCGATGGAGGTCAACCTGTCCGCCCGCCAGATCGACGACCCGCGGATCGTCCGGACCGTTGAGCAGATCCTCGAGCGAACCGGACTCGCCCCGGAACATCTCACCCTCGAGATCACCGAGAGCGCGCTGATGAAGAACGCGGCGTCGGCCCTGGCCGTCCTGTCGGCGCTCAAGGAGCTCGGTGTCGAACTGGCCATCGACGACTTCGGTACCGGCTACTCGTCACTCACCTACCTCCAGCGCTTCCCCCTCGACATTCTGAAGGTGGACCGCTCCTTCGTCGAGGAACTCGGTGTCAGCGTCGAGGGCGAGGAGATCGTGTCGGCGGTCATCAACCTGGCTCACGCCCTGGGGCTCAAGGTGGTGGCCGAAGGCGTGGAGACCGCCCTGCAGCTGGAGGTGCTCCAGTCCTTCGAGTGCGACCTGGCCCAGGGCTACCTGTTCTCCAAGCCTCTGCCGGCCAGCGAGATCGAAGCCAGCTTCGGTCTCCCGCTCAGCGCCTGAGTCACCCGGGCCGGGCCCACGGCCAAGGAGGCACGGTCGACCTGGTCCCCGCCATCGTGCTGACTGATGGCCACGTCACGAGGAGGTGGCGGCTGTCGTCCAACGGTGTCAATCTCGAGCCTGTCAACGAGCCGGCCACGGGGTCGTTGGTCCGGGGAGGGTAAGGAGCCAGCTGGCCGAGAGGACTTTCGCCAACGTCCCGGGGACGTCGACCCGGTTGACATCGCGACGGATCCTCGGGGCCGACCGCCTCATGAGTGATCGGTATAAGCTCCCCGCCGCACCCTCGGTGCGCAGATTGTTGCCAACTTGTGTCGGGGGCGCCGGGTTGTCTGTTTTCAGTCGGAGGCATCGTCGGCGCTCGGACCACCCAGCGACCGGTTCGGGTCGCCCCGGACCGGCTGGCTGGGTCCACGGTCGTCCCCGGGGGGTGGGGACCCCACCATGGTGAACGACACCCGGTCCGCTGGGATCGACATTCCAGGCTCCGACCTTGAGTCGGGAACCGCTCCCGGGGACCGACGATTCCGCCCGGACGTGCAGGGTCTGCGAGCCGTAGCGGTCCTCGTCGTCGTGCTCTTCCACGCCCACCTGCCCGGCTTCGGTGGGGGCTATGTGGGTGTCGACGTCTTCTTCGTCATCTCCGGCTTTGTCATCACGGGCGTCCTGCTCCGTGAGGACCTGTCCGGAAATTCGGTTTCCATCCTGAGCTTCTACGCCCGTCGGGCCCGTCGCATCATCCCTGCGGCCACGCTGGTCATCATCGTCGCCGTCGTGGCCGCCTACGTGGTCCTCGGTCCACTCTCCGGCAACGCCACGGCGGACGACGCCAGGTGGGCGTCGATCTTCTTGATCAATGTGCACTTTGCCTCGTCCGGTACCAACTATCTCGCCTCGCTGAGCCCACCGTCGGTACTGCAGAACTACTGGTCGCTGGCTGTGGAAGAGCAGTTCTACCTGGTGTATCCGGCCATCTTTCTGGTCGTGGCCAGATGCTCCACGGACCGATGGCGGCGGAGTTGGCTCGGCATCGTACTGGCGGTCGGCGCGGTGGCATCGCTCATCGATTCGATCATCCAGACCCCGCCACATCCGGCGGCCGCCTACTTCTCGACCTTCCCTCGAGTATGGGAGCTGGCCCTGGGGGGCCTTGTCGCCGTGTGCACCGCCGAGCTGCGCCGGCTGCCCGCCGCCGTGGCCGCTGGCTCGTCATGGCTGGGCTTGGGTGCGGTCCTGGCCGCCACCACCTTGTTTTCCACCAGCACGGCCTATCCGGGTTGGGCGGTGGCCGTCCCCGCGGTGGGAACCGCGCTCATCATCGCCGGCGGTGTTGCCGTTCCCGCGTATGGCGTCGAGATCATTCTGCGGGTGCGGCCGCTCCAGTGGATCGGGCTGATCTCGTACTCGCTCTATCTCTGGCACTGGCCGCTCCTGACGCTCGCCGCGGAGCGGCGGGGAACGACCAGCTTGCCGGTGGCCGACGGGCTGGCCTGGGTGCTGGTTTCCCTGGTACTGGCCACGGCGACCTATGCGGTGGTCGAGCACCCGATCCGTCACCACAGCTTCCTGCTGTCGAGACGATGGGCCAGCCTGCTCATGGGCGGGTGTCTGATCCTCTCCGGCCTCGTCGTGTCCACCGTGGAGCTCCATCAGCACCACGAGGCATCGTTGGCAACCCCGGGCCTGGCCGGTCTCAGCACCAACACGCGCTGTCCTTCGCCGAGCCGGGCCGAGGTGACGTCGCTGATGGGCGTGCACGTCGTCCCCAGTCACACCGTGGTGGCCCGGCTCTTGGTGGTGGGGGACTCGACGGCCTGCACGATGCTCGCGGGCCTCGACGCCGTAGGGGCACCCTTGGGCATTCAGATCGAGAATGGCGCGGTGATCGGTTGCGGAGTGGTGAGCGGCCGCATCGAGCCCGATGTCCTCAATGGCGAGGACCGCACGTCCGGGCAGTGCCAGAGCCGAGCGAACGCGGCGGAGGCGACGGCACTGAGACCGGGACCACCGAACGTCGTCTTGTGGTCCAGCTCCTGGGAGAGGAGCTCACTGGTGGTCGGAACGGGTACCCGGTCGAAGGTCCTGAAGGCTGGATCGCCCGAGTGGTACCGCGTGCTGATGCAGCGGATCAACGACCGCGTGCACACGTTCACCTCCACAGGAGCCACGGTGGTCATGGTGACCCAGCCCCCATACGTCGACCCGGGGAAGCCCTCGGGCCCGACGCCGAACGACAAGACGTTCGAGCGCCTCAATGGCTTGTTGGCCGCGTTCGCCCACCACCGGCCCCACGTCGTCCTCGTGAATCTGGCCGCCCGGGTGTGCCCATCGGGTCCGCCGTGCCCGCTGGTCGTGGACAACGTCTTCACGCGGGGCGACGGCGCGCACTACACCGCCGAAGGATCGCTGTGGGTAGCTCGTTGGTTGATGCCCGAACTCGGGATCCCGGCGCTGGACCGTCCGGTCGCGTCGTTGCCGGCAGTGAGGTTGGCCAGACCTGTCGCCGGTGCGACGGTCACGGGAATGACCGTGCTCGATGCGGTAGCAGCATTCAATATCGGCGTCACCAAGGTGACATTCTCGGTAACGGGTGGAGGGCTCAAGAACGTCGCCGTCGCCGTGGCAACCCAATTCCACTACGGGTGGCTCACCTCGTGGGACACGACCAGGTTGAAAAACGGTACCTACGCCGTGCGATGCGTGGCCTACGACACCTCCGGCGACAGCAGTGCCTGTCCGGCCGTCTCGGTGACCGTGGCCAACAGCTGATCCCGGTGGCCAGCGGGACCGGCGTCACTCCCCGGATCTCGGGTGTACGTCCGTGGGCTCCTCCGGGTAGCCCCAGGTGATGGCCAGCCCTCGGGTGAGTGAGGGGGGCAGACGCCCCCGACCGCATCGCCGCCCGGAGGGGCGCCCCCGCGTCCGAACTCGACCCGGCCTGTGACAACGCCACCCTCGACGAGGTGGCGGCCCACCGGTCCCCCCGGGCTGTTCGCTCGGCTCGTCAACTACGAGCCTTCCGTCCTCGATTTCGGTCGGGACGGCGGGATTTGAACCCGCGACCTCCTGCTCCCAAAGCAGGCGCGCTGCCAAGCTGCGCTACGTCCCGTCAGAAACAACCTCTGAACTGGATACTTCTTGTAACCCGCCTTGAGAGGTTGCTTGCACAACGCTCTCTCAGCGGAGAACTTTCGCTATGGCGAAGCCTTGCCGGGCTCTCACAACTCGGGCTTCCGAGCCCAGGAAAGGGCATTTCGATGAACTCGGTAACCACCGAGAGCGTAGGCGATCTGGCCACGCTCATCCCCTCGTTCGAGCGTTCGCTTCGGGGGTCACCGTCTGTCACCACCGTGGCACCGTCCCGGTGAACATGCCATGCTCCATTCCGTCATAGGCGCAGCAGGGTCGCTCCGGGGAGGGTGAACTGGACATGGCGGGTAGGCAGGGTGTTCGGCGGCAAGTGGCTGGGGTTCGACTGGGCCTCGCACTCATCGTCCTACTGGGCCTGTTCGCTGCCCCGCCGACGGTCTCTAAGGGTATCGCCGGTGCGGCAAGCCCCAAGCCCAGCCCTCCGACGGTCACCGCCCTTTCGGCCGCCCCGTCTTTGCTGAGTTCTTCGGGTGGCGCTGTGGCCCTTTCGGCCCAGGTCACCGGTGCGACCAGCTGCGTGTTCTCGGCCACCACGACCCTGTCCGGGCTGCCCGCGACTGTTCCCTGCACCTCGGGGGCGGTGAGCGAGAGCGTGAGGCTCCCAGCGGATTCGACGTCCAAGCCGGTCAACTACACCTTTGACCTGGCCGTTTCGGGCTCTAAGACGGTGAACGCCAAGACGGTCAAGGTGACGGTGGCCGCAACCGCCCCCCCGACGGTGACTGGCTTCTCGTCCACCCCGTTGTCGCTCTCCTCGAGTGGTGGTCCAGTGGTCCTGTCTGCGCAGGTCACCGGAGCCACCAGCTGCGTGTTCTCGGCCACCACGACCGTCCCCGGGCTGCCCGCGACTGTTCCCTGCACCTCGGGGGCGGTGACCGAGAACGTGTCCCTCCCCGCTGACACCTCCACCACGGCCCAGAGCTACTCATTCGGCCTCTCGGTCATCGGCTCCAAGACAGTCAAGGCCAAGGCAGTCAAGGCGACAGTGGCGGCTAAACCTGGCGTGCCGACGGTCACCAAGCTCAGCCCTACCTCGGGATCTCAGGTCGGCGGCACCACGGTCACTATTACCGGCACCAACTTGACCGGGGTCACCGCCGTCCAATTCGGCAACATCCCGGCCACTCACGTCACCTTCGTGTCGGCGACGTCGGTTACCGCCACCAGCCCCGTCACTGCCATCCCAGGTCCCGTCGCCGTTACGGTCACTAACCCGGGTGGAACCTCGGCGCTGAGCAGCCACGACACCTTTACCTACACGACAGCGCCCCTGCCGCCCGCCGTCACCGGCATCAGCCCGGCATCGGGTCCTCAAGCTGGCGGCACACTCGTCACCATTATCGGCAGCAACCTCACCGGGGCCACCAGCGTTAACTTCGGCACCATAGCCGGCACCATCACTTCCGATACGGCCACCTCCATCACCGCCACAAGCCCAGCCGAGACCCCAGACACCGTTAACATCACCGTGACGACAGCCAACGGCACCTCAGCCACCTCACTGGGAGACCAGTTCACCTTTGCCACGCCATGGACTCCTTGCAGCGGCCCGCTCACCGCAGATGAAGAGATCACCCCCGGCGCCTACCAGGTCGACTGCACCTTCGACGTGCCAGCGGGGCTCACCCTGGTCATCGAGGCCGGGGCCATCCTGAAATTCGGATCGGGAGACTCCATCACCGTCCACGGCACACTGAACGCCATCGGCACTGCCACCGACCCGATCAGCTTTACATCGCTCAATGACAACTCGATCGGCGGCTCGACCGGCACAGGAAGCCCAGCTCCGGGAGATTGGGCCGGGATCAGTCTCTTCACCTCCGGGTCGCTCGATCTTGAGGACTCTGTTGTCGAGTACGCAGGAACCGGAGTTGATGCCAACACCACTGGCTCGGTAGTGATCAAGAACGACACGTTCTCCTCGACAGTAGGTTCCGGGGTGTATCTCCAACCTGCCGGCGATCCGACAGTCGAGAACAACACCGCGTACAACACCGGAGCACAACCGAGTGCCCCAGCGTTCTTTGCCAACGGTGGCTTGAATCCCAACCTGCTGAGCGGCAACTCGGCAAGTGGAGGCTGGCCATTGTTCGTGATCGGTGGACAGGTCGACACAAGCGGAACGTTGCCTGCGGAGTCCATCCCGTGGTCAGTTGAGAGCAGCCTGACCTCAGAGCTGGACGTACCTGAAGGAGTCACCCTGACGGTCGCACCGGGTGCTGTCTTCAAGAACTTTGGGCCGAACTTCCCGTATTCCATCACCGTCCACGGCACACTGAACGCCATCGGCACTGCCACCGACCCGATCAGCTTTACATCGCTCAATGACAACTCGATCGGCGGCTCGACCGGCACAGGAAGCCCAGCTCCGGGAGATTGGGCCGGGATCAGTCTCTTCACCTCCGGGTCGCTCGATCTTGAGGACTCTGTTGTCGAGTACGCAGGAACCGGAGTTGATGCCAACACCACTGGCTCGGTAGTGATCAAGAACGACACGTTCTCCTCGACAGTAGGTTCCGGGGTGTATCTCCAACCTGCCGGCGATCCGACAGTCGAGAACAACACCGCGTACAACACCGGAGCACAACCGAGTGCCCCAGCGTTCTTTGCCAACGGTGGCTTGAATCCCAACCTGCTGAGCGGCAACTCGGCAAGTGGAGGCTGGCCATTGTTCGTGATCGGTGGACAGGTCGACACAAGCGGAACGTTGCCTGCGGAGTCCATCCCGTGGTCAGTTGAGAGCAGCCTGACCTCAGAGCTGGACGTACCTGAAGGAGTCACCCTGACGGTCGCACCGGGTGCTGTCTTCAAGAACTTTGGGCCGAACTTCCCGTATTCCATCACCGTCCACGGCACACTGAACGCCATCGGCACTGCCACCGACCCGATCAGCTTTACATCGCTCAATGACAACTCGATCGGCGGCTCGACCGGCACAGGAAGCCCAGCTCCGGGAGATTGGGCCGGGATCAGTCTCTTCACCTCCGGGTCGCTCGATCTTGAGGACTCTGTTGTCGAGTACGCAGGAACCGGAGTTGATGCCAACACCACTGGCTCGGTAGTGATCAAGAACGACACGTTCTCCTCGACAGTAGGTTCCGGGGTGTATCTCCAACCTGCCGGCGATCCGACAGTCGAGAACAACACCGCCCTAGACGATGGATCGAGCCCCAACACTGCTGCCTATCTAGTCGCAGGGGGCTTTAATCCCTCTCTGTTGGGAGGCAACTCAGCGACCGGGGGATACCCCTACTTCAACCTCGCCGGCACCGATATGACGAACGGGACGCTGTCTGCCAACGACCCTACGTGGCTCATTGGCTATGGTGAGATTGACGTACCGTACGGCGTGATTCTCAATATCGCAGAAGGTGCTGTCATTAAGAGCGATGTTGCAAATGGTCCCGCAATCTTTGTTGGAGGCACCCTCGAATCGGGAGTCGTGATGACTGGCTCCGATACGGAGGAGACCACTTTTACCTCCATAAACGATAATGATGTTGGAGGTGCCTCTGGATCAGGAACACCTGCTGCTGGCGATTGGGGCGGAATTAGTGCATCGACGACAGCATCAATCGACCTTGAACACACGGACATTGACTACGCCTCAACGGGCGTCGATGTCGCGGTTGGCACCAGCGAATTCGCGAAGTTCAATTATGACGATTTCAAGTTCAACGGGACCGGGATCTCAATGAGCGCGGCCGTCGAGGCCACACCCTCTATCGAGAACAGTGCATTCGCCGGTAATCAGGTTGCCATCAACGCCACATCCAACTGGACAACTGCGACCATCCTGTCTTTTTCGTGCGGCTATCAACCTCAAATTATTGCAACAAACAACACATTCGATGGCTTTTACGCACCCAGAGTCTCTGATGCCGATTACCTAATGATCACTGGATTGACTGAGGATGGTGTTGATACCGGTGACGATGGCCTACCGGTCGAGACCTATCCTGATGGATGGACCAGCAATCTCAGACATGGTGATTCGGACACAATCGCTTGGCAACTCCAACCCTGCGTGAATGCTCTTGATCTGGGTGATTCTTATGTCGCTATCGCCATCCCTCTGACCTCTGCCGGCTGAGTGAAGGAAACCACTTCGGTAGTCAGAGCGGGATCGGTGGATCGACCAGTAGCTGGGAGATCCACGGCGTTCACCGTCCCCCCCATGTGCCTGGTTGGGGCGGGGCGAATACGAGCCCGTCGGTTTCGAGAGGGGGCATAGGTTCGCCCCCCCACGACCCCCTGGAGCCGCCCTAAGCGGCCGCAGAGGCCAAGCCCGTGCCCACCGCCGAGGCCGACAGCTCCGCGTCGAGCTGGCCGACTGGCGATGGCGTGACGACGTAGTTGGGGCATACAGAGAAATAGTCAAGACCTGTGGATGAGAATCTGACCGACTACGCAGCGACCTCCTCGTTCTGCCCGTCGGTTCGCTCGACCATCACCCCCTTCTCGAACGTTACTCCGGCCCGGACCAGCGCGACGAGGTGGGGTGCGTTGACCGCCCGCCACCGGGTCTGGGCCTGCTCGATCAGTTTGTAGGCCATGGCGAGACCTGCGGCCCGGGAACCCGGTCCCTTGGTGATCTTGGTGCGCAGCCGCACAGTGGCGAAGGTGGATTCGATGGGGTTGGTGGTCTTGAGGTGGACCCAGTGCTCGGCCGGGAAGGCGTAGAAGGCAAGCAGCTCCTCGCGGTCCTTCTCCATCTTTTCGGTAACCTTGGGCCACTTGGCCTCATACTCCTTGATGAACCCGTCGAAGGCATTCTCGGCGTGCTCTCGGTCCTCGGCATCACGGACTTCGCAGAGGGCGGCACGGGCGGCCGGATGGGCCGACTTCGGCAGGGCGTTCATGACGTTGGCCATCTTGTGCACCCAACACGCCACTGCTTGAACCAAGTGAGGCTCTCTGAATCTCCGGTGGGTGGCATCGCGAGAAAAACCTCCATTGCTCTCCACTCGGCCTCCCAACTCATCTCCGTCATGAGGACCCGTGAGGGTTGATACATCGGAGGGCCGCCACCGCTCGCAAAGAGCCACAGCGACGATTGAGTCTGGCTTTCTAGGTGCGACCATGCAGCCGTTACCCGCCCGAGTTCGTGGAAAATGCCTTCATCAAAGGGCATGACGATTCCTTCCGCGGATAACGCCGGCAGTTTCGCTTGTCTTCGAACTGCGGCATCCCAGGCGAGCACAACGCTTACATCGGGCTAGTCCCAAAGCAGGCGCGCTGCCAAGCTGCGCTACGTCCCGTACTGCGACCGGTCCCGGGGACCGCCCGCCTCCGGACCAGCGTAGGTCACCGGACCGCCCCCTTTTCCTCCGCTCCGCGGTTGCCGGTAGCGTCTCGCCGATGCCGACCGTGCGCGTGGCCGTCTTCGACCTGGGCAGCAGCTCGTTCCACCTGATGGTGGTGGACGCATCGCGGGACGGTATCCTGACGCCCGTCCTGCGCCGGCGGTCCTTCCTGCATCTCGGGACCGAGGTGGCCCGCACTGGGGGTGTACCTGCCGACCGAGCCGCTTCGGCCGTGCGGACCGTACGCCGCCTTCGGGCGGCGGCCGACGACGCCGGCGCCGACGTGGTGGTGGCACTGGCCACGGCGGCCCTGCGGGACGCGGCCAACGGCACCAAGCTCCTCGGCCGGTTCGAGCAAGTGCTCGGGATCTCGATCACCCTTCTCACCGGGGAGGAGGAGGCCCGGCTGTGCTTTCTCGGGCAGCGGGCCGGCGTCTGGGTGGGTGCGGATCCCGTCCTCGGGCTCGATCTCGGTGGTGGCAGCCTCGAGGCGGGCATCGGGACCATCGACGAGGTCTCCGACGTGGCCAGCGTGGCCCTGGGCACGGCCCGGTTGCGGGGCGAACTGGGTACCGGTGAGCTCCTGACACCGGCCGATCGGGTGGCGGTGACCGAGGTGACGCTGGAGCGGTCGCAGCCCATCGCCGCCATGCTGGCCCGGAACCCCGCCGCCGCCGCCCGGGTCATCGTGAGCGGCGGGACGGTGCGGGCGCTGGCCCGCCTGGCCGTCGTCCTGCACCGTCCCCTCGGTCCGCACGGTTCCTCGTCGTCGGTGCAGGTGAACCAGTTGGAGCTGCCGGCCGGACAGATCCACCAGCTCGCCGACAAGCTGTCCACCATGGACCTCGACGCCCGCCTGGCCCTTCCCGGCATCCACGCCCGCCGTGCCCCGCTGCTCCCCATCGGAGCCGTGGTCTTCTCCACCCTCGTCGAGCACCTGGGCCTCCAGCGCCTGGTGGTGAGCGACTGGGGATTACGAGAAGGCGCCGTGATCGGCGCTCTCTCGCTCGCTACGGACCGGAACGAGATCCCGGGCTGACTACCCCGGGTTCGACCGGGTCAGGCCTTCTTGCCCAGGATCCTGTTCATCCCGGTCCCACAGACGGGGCACTTGCCCTTGGCCGAACGACGGCCGTTGGCCATCTCGACCTCCTCGCCCTCGAACTGCCGCTTTTCTCGGCATTTCACGCAGTATCCCTCGTACGACGCCATGGTTCCTCCTCAACAGTCGGGTGGTCTCGATCCGGTGATCGGATGGACCGAACGTACCGGGCGGGGGTGGGGGACGGGGGGATAGGCCCCCCTGGTGCTAGCTATAGTTAGCACCAGGGGGTTCACCCGGGGTCAGGCCGGTTCGTCCCCGGTGTCCGCCTGGCCATCGGTGGTGGAGATATCGGCCATCATGGTCCCGATGTCCTGGGCCGGCAGCGGCGGGCTGAAAAAGTAGCCCTGGGCCGTGGTGCAGCCTCGCTGGAGCAGCACCCGGCTCTGCACCGAGGTCTCGACGCCCTCGGCCACGCAGTCGAGCCCCAGGCGGGCGGCCATGGAGATAATGGCGGACACGAGGGAGTTGTTGTCGGCGTCGGGTCCGAGTACCTGCACGAACGACTGGTCGATCTTGAGCGTGCTCACCGGGAACGCCCCGATCCGGTTCAGCGACGAGTTACCGGTGCCGAAGTCGTCGATGGTGAACCGCACACCGAGACGCCTCAGACGCTCGATCGTGGCCCGGGCCGGTCCGACCTTGTCCAGGACGACCCGCTCGGTGATCTCCAGTTCGAGCAGGGACGGGTCGATCCCGGTCTCCATCAGGGCGCGGTGGATGTTGTCGAACAGTTCCGGGTTGGACAGGTCCCGGGAGGCCAGGTTGACCGACACCCGCAGCGGGGGGAGCCCCTCGTCGAGCCAGACCCGGGCCTGTCGGCACGTCTCGTCTAGGACCCAGGAGTCCAGGGCCACGATGATGTCAGTGCGCTCAGCCATGGAGATGAACGACGAGGGCTCGAGGATCCCAAAGGTCGGGTGGTTCCAGCGGATGAGCGCCTCCACGCCGACCACCTGGGCCGTCCGTAGGTCGATGTAGGGCTGGTAGAGGAGGAAGAACTCGTCGTGCTCGAGGGCGTGGACCAGATCGGCGTAGAGCGTGGCTTCGCTGACGGCCAGGCGCCCGCGGGTCGAGTTGACCAGCGACCCCGAGTACATCTGGAAGGCGTTGCGGCCGCGGTCCTTGGCCCGGTACATGGCCTCGTCGGCCCGGCTCAGGAGGGCGTCGTAGGAGTCCCCGTGTTCAGGGGCCATGGCGATGCCGATGGATCCCGACGTCTCCACCACCTCGCCGAAGACCACGTACGGGGCGGAGAGAGCCTCGAGCGAGCGCTGGGCCAGCTGGTCGATGGCCAGCTGATCGGCCAGGCCCGGCAGGAGGATGGCGAACTCGTCCCCTCCGACCCGGGCCACGGTGTCCTGGGCCCGCACCGTGTCCACCAGGCGTTGGCTGACCTGCCGGATGAGGTCGTCCCCGGCAGCGTGGCCCAGGGTGTCGTTGACCGACTTGAAGTGGTCGAGGTCGACGAAGAACATGCACACCGGCTCACCCACGCGGCGGGAGCGGACCAGTTCTTGTTCCACCCGGTCCTCGAAGAGCCGCCGGTTGGGGAGACCGGTGAGCGCGTCGTGCCAGGCCATGTGCGAGACCTTCTCCAACAATTCGAGGTTCTGGAGGGCGGTGGCCGCCTGGTCGGCGAGGCCCGACAGCCGCTCGTGGAGATCGGGATCATGGATCGAGGCCGTGGGGGTGGCGCTCCCGAAATTGGCGGCAATCACCCCGAGGAACTCCCCGGCGGCGAACAGCGGTGCCACCACCGACGCCGCCGTGCCCGATCGTTTGAGCAGGTTGACCAGATAGGGGTCCTCGGTGGAGGAGTCGAGGACCATCACCTGGCGCTCCTTCACCATCCGCTCGATCAGGGACGTATCGGTACGAATGGTCAGCGGTTCGCCGGTCCCGGGCTCGGGGGCGGTGCCCGCCCCGTCGGCGGGCCCCCCAGACAGGACACGTGGCGGTCGGATGGGGACGATCGGGCCCTGGTAGGCGTCCTCGGACTCGAGTCCGCTGGTCCGGGCCCTTGGGACGAGTTGACCCGAGCCGGCGTCCCACAGATACACCGTTGACTGGTCGCACTGGGTCACGGCCGGGACCGTGTCCGCCAGCACCTGGACCATCTCGGCCAAGGTGGTGACCCGGGAGAGCGATTCGGAGAACGACAGCAGGGTCCTGGCCGTGGCGTCGCTGCGTTTGGCGTCGGTCAACACACTGAAGATGTCGAGGGCGGTGGCGGCGTACTCGGCGTAGAGGTTGAGCACACGGGACTCCCACGGGGAGACGGCAGCGTCGGGCGGTGGGAATTCGACCAGGCGGCCGTACCGACGCCGGGACGACGCGATGTCGACCACGACGTGGGAGCCGCTGTTCTCACCGGGGTGGTCGCGCCACAGCTCAGCGGCCAGCCGCTGGGCCTCACCGGCCTCGAGTCCACGGTGGTGCAGCTGGATCGGTGTGCCCGCCCGGACCCGGACCATCAACAGGTAGCGGTGGGCGGAGACCACGGCGTCGGCTCGAGCGGCGATCTGGGCCAGCAGGGCCTCGACGTCGTCGTCGAGCAGTTCGAGCGACGTGGCGAAGGCTCCCTCCACCAGCGCGCTCATCCGGTTGAGCTGTTCCTGGAGGTCGGCCACCGAGTGCCCGGACCGGTCGGGATGCTCCAGTGGATCCGGAGCCGGCCGGACCCCACCGACCACCGCCGGGGCGGAGACGGCCCCGTCGCCCGCGGTGCCGTCGGCCTCCGAGGCCTCCCAGGTGATCGCGTAGAGGCATCGACGCCCACCCCGCGCGCTGCACTCCGTTTCGGTGATGAGGGCGGGCTCACCGTCGAAGAGGGCTGGGATCCGGGAAAGCAGCCCACGGGTCATCTCGCACAGGTGGGCGTGGCGCACGCGGTCCCGGTGAGGCACCACCTCGACCAGGGCATGATCGGCGGCGACCTCCAAGGCGGTGGCCGACGCCGTCCGCTCGAAGCGTTCGATGACCGGCTCGATGTGTCGCATGACCTCCGAGGTCGACCCGAGGGCCCGGAGCCGCTGGCCGAAGGCGTGCGCGTCCGCTGTGAAGAGCAGTACCTCGCCGACGTGGAGGCCCACCGCACCGTCGCCGGTGACCAGCGCAGCGGCATTCAACAGCGCCACGGTCTGGGTCAGGGAGCTCCACCGGTCCGGGTCGGCCAGCTCGGCGAACGTGCGTTGCTCCCCGGCCAGGGCCAGGACCTGGGCCACGCCGGCCTCGCCGCTGTGAGCCCGGACCATGCCGACCAGGACGTGGACCGCAGAACCGGAGACATCCCGACCGCTCCCGGTCCCGTGCCTCACGTCTGCCACGTCAATGGACATCGCTGGTCATTCGCTCCTCGACACCGACACCGACACCGACGCCGCGCCCCGAACCGGTGCTTCGCTTCCCTGGTTCTCCACCCTGGATCTCCACCTTGCATCTTCGACCGGTCGGGGCCAGTTCTTTACCGGTCATTGCCCTACCGCCATCCTGGAACCGATCCGGAACCGACCGACAACCACCTGAGGCGCCCGGAAGGTGTCCTCCAAGCCGGCCCGGAGTGGCATGCCGGATCACCTCGGGCCGTCCACCGCACCCGGCGGGGGAGGTCCGGAGACGCTCAGCCGTGATCAGCGGTCCGTTCACCACCGGGACACCCCAATCGGGGTCACCTACACTGGTTCCATGAGCATCTACGACCCTCCCCTGCATGCACTCGACGGCACCCCGGTCTCCATCGGCGACTTCCGGGGCAAGGCCCTCTTGGTGGTCAACGTGGCCTCCAAGTGCGGCCTCACCCCCCAGTACGAGGGGTTGGAGCGACTCCAGAAGACCTACGGTGACAAGGGATTCTCCGTGCTGGGGTTCCCCTGCAACCAGTTCGGGGAGCAGGAGCCCGGGTCCTCCGAGGAGATCGCCACCTTCTGTTCGGCCACCTACGGGGTGACCTTCCCCATGTTCGAGAAAGTGGAGGTGAACGGCGACCACCGCCATCCCGTCTATGACGAACTGGTGGCGTTCCCCGACGCCGAGGGCGAGGCGGGGGACATCCAGTGGAACTTCGAGAAGTTCCTGGTGTCGCCCCAGGGCGAGATCGTCCAGCGCTTCCGTCCCATGGTCGATCCCGAGGCCCCCGAGGTCACCGACGCCATCGAAGCCAACCTGCCGGCCTGAGTCGCGGACAAGCCCCGCCGACCGTCACCATGGGGGAGAACGGGCCCGGTCGGCACGAACCGGTCATCGATGAACTCGCCGAGGTATGGGCGTCCATCGTCGAGGCCTGCCGCCTGGTGGAGGACGAACAGTGGAACCGGGCCACCGACTGTCCGGGTTGGTCGGTCAAGGACAACCTCTCCCACCTCATCGGTATCGAGCGGATGCTCCTCGGTGATCCGTCGCCACCGGCACTGACCGAGGTGCCGGACTACGTCCGCAATCCGTTCGGGGAGTTGAACGAGGCGTGGGTCGAGGCCCGGCGCCACGTGCCTGGAGCCGAGGTCCTGGCCGAGTTCATGGACGCGACCAACCGACGCATCGATGCCCTGATGGCCATGTCCACCGACGAGTTCGACGTGGTCGGATGGAGCCCGGTGGGCGACGTTCCGTACCGGGACTTCATGGCCACCCGGGTCCTCGACACCTGGGCCCACGAACAGGACATGCGTCGGGCCCTCGGCCGAGCGGGTGGACGCAACGGGGCCGGCGAGCAGGTCGTGCTCGACCGCTGCGCCGAGACCATGCCCTATGTGGTCGGCAAGGTGGTGGCACCGCCCGACGGCACCTCGGTCCTGTTCGTCGTCACCGGTGCGATGGGGCGCCAGGTGCTGGTGGCGGTGCACCAGCGCCGGGCCTCGCCTTCTCCGGGTCCGCCGGCTGTCCCACCGACGGTGACCCTGACCATGGACCAGGAGGTCTTCTGGCGCCGTTGTTACGGCCGGCTCGGTCCTGACGAGTCGGCCACCGACGGACCCGTGGCCATCGAGGGCGACCTCGACCTCGGCCGGCGCGTACTGGCCGGCATGGCCTTCATGATCTGAGGGCGGCCGTGCGCTGCACCTCTGCCCGGAGGGGGACGGCGCGGAAAGTTCGGCTCCCCGGTGCCAGTACACTGACCAATTCGTATGCGAGCCACAGCTGCGCCCGAGGAGGGCAACAAGGTCCGTCTGTCCGTCGAGATCGACGAGACGGAGATCGACAAGGCCCTCGACGAGGTGATGCGTCGGTTGTCCCGAGAGGTCCGGGTGCCCGGCTTCCGTCCCGGAAAGGTGCCCCGTCGGGTGATCGAGGCCCGCATGGGCGGGGCCACGGCGCTGCGGGGCGAGGCGCTGCGGGAGGCGCTACCCGACTTCTACGCCCAGGCCGTCAGCGACACCGAGGTCGATCCGATCGACCAACCGGAGATCGACATCACCTCGGGCGACGAGTCCGGCCCGGTCTCCTTTGATGCCGTGGTGCTGGTCCGCCCGACCGTGGGCATCCCCGGCTATCAAGGTCTGGTGGTGACGCTGCCCAGCCTCGAGGTCACCGACGACGAGATCGCCGCCCAGATCGACCGCCTCCGGGCCACGTCGGGGGAGTTGGTGGAGGTCACCCGTCCGGCCCAGGACGGTGACCAGCTGACCGTCGACATCCACGGCACCCGGGCCGAAGGCATCGGAGGGGACGACAACGATCTCGACGCCGAGGACTTCCTCTACGAGCTGGGGAGCGGCACGGTGGTGCCCGAGCTCGACGACCAGCTGCGCGGGGCCAAGACCGGCGACATCTTCACCTTCGACTCCACGTTGGAGGCGCTGGGCCAGACCGTCTCCTTCCGGGTGCTGGTGAAGGACGTGAAAGAGCTGGTCCTCCCCGAGGTGACCGACGAGTGGGCGTCGGAGGCATCGGAGTTCGAGACCGCCGAGGAGCTGACCGCCGATGTGGCCGAGCGGCTGCGCCAGCGCCACATCGTCCAGGCCCAGGCGACCCTGCAGTCGAAGACGGCCGAGGCTCTGGTGGAGCTGGTCACCGAGGACATCCCCGAGCAGCTGGTGGTGGAGGAGCTCCGTGAGCGCATCCACGACCTCAACCACCGACTGGACGCACAGGGGATGAGCCTGGGCCAGTTCCTCGGGGCCACCGGGCGTGACGAGCAGGAGTTCCTCGACGAGTTGCGGGTCGGCGCCCTCCAGAGCGTGAAGGTCGACCTGGCCCTCCGGGCCCTGGTGGAGGCGGAGGGCATCGAGGTCACCGACGAGGAACTGGACGAGGAACTCGCCGCCATGGGCGAGCGCCTCGAGATGGACGCCGCCGAGGTGCGCGACCAGTTGGAACGGGCCGGACGCCTTCCGGCGGTACGCTCGGACCGACGCAAGGCCAAGGCCATGCGTTGGCTGGTCGACAACGTCGAGTTGGTGGACGAGGAGGGGGCGCCAGTGTCACGGGACGATCTGTTGGTGAACCAGGGTGAGGAGGACTCGGAGTGAGTACCACGGAGGGAATCAGGACGACGGACGCGCAGGCCTACAGCGTGCCCTGGGTCGTCGAGTCCACCAGCCGGGGGGAGCGCAACTACGACCTCTACTCCCGGCTGTTGCGCGAGCGGATCATCTTCCTCGGGACGCCGATCAACGACACGGTGGCCAACCTGGTCTGCGCCCAGCTGCTCTTCCTCGAGTCGGAGGAGGCGGACAAGGACATCCATCTCTACATCAACTCGCCGGGCGGTGACATCACCGCGCTGTTCGCCATCTACGACACCATGAAGTACATCAAGCCGGACATGTCCACGTTCTGTTTCGGCCAGGCCGCCTCGGCGGCGGCCGTCCTGCTCGGGGCGGGAACCCGGGGTAAGCGCTTCGCCCTGCCCCACGCCCGCATCCTGTTGCACCAGCCCTTCGGCGGCGTGGAGGGTCAGGCCAGTGACATCGAGCTCCAGGCCAAGGAGATCCTGCGCATGCGCGACCTGCTGAACGGGATGCTGGCCGACGACACCGGACAGAGCACCGAGCGGGTCAGCAAGGACACCGACCGGGACTTCATCATGACGGCCGAGGAGGCCGTGGGCTACGGCCTGATCGACGAGGTCATCACCGCCCGGGACTCCCTGCCCATGGAGGCCATGGGCGCGGCGTAGCGGTCCGGGGGAGGTCGGGCCGGACAGGACCGACTTGAGGCGGACCAGCCGCTAGGGTTGGGACACTGCATCGAAGGGTCGACCCACGGTCACCTGGTACCGGGGGAAGACATGGGAGTACCGAGGCATGTGGACCAGGACCGGATGACAACAGACAGCTCGCACGGTTGATCAACGTTGAACCGCTGACAGAAGGACACGAGGAACCGACGTGGCGAAGTTCGGAGACGGTGGCGATCTGGTGAAATGCAGCTTCTGCGGCAAGTCGCAGAAGCAGGTGAAGAAGCTGATCGCCGGTCCGGGTGTCTACATCTGCGACGAGTGCATCGAGTTGTGCAACGACATCATCGCCGAGGAGCTGGCCGACACCACCGAGCTGTCCTTCGAGGAGCTGCCCAAACCCAAGGAGATCTTCGAGTTCCTGAACGACTACGTCATCGGTCAGGAGTACGCCAAGAAGATCCTGTCGGTGGCCGTCTACAACCACTACAAGCGGGTGCAGGCCGGGAGCAACGGCTCCCATGACAACGAGGTGGAGTTGGCCAAGTCCAACATCCTCTTGTTGGGTCCGACCGGATGCGGCAAGACGCTGCTGGCCCAAACGCTGGCCCGCATGCTCAACGTCCCCTTCGCCATCGCCGACGCCACGGCCCTCACCGAGGCGGGGTATGTGGGTGAGGACGTGGAGAACATCCTCCTCAAGCTCATCCAGGCGGCCGACTATGACGTGAAGCGGGCCGAGACCGGGATCATCTACATCGACGAGATCGACAAGATCGCCCGGAAGTCGGAGAACCCGTCCATCACCCGGGACGTGTCCGGTGAGGGTGTGCAACAGGCCCTGTTGAAGATTCTCGAGGGTACGACGGCGTCGGTCCCGCCCCAGGGTGGGCGGAAACACCCCCATCAGGAGTTCATCCAGATCGACACCACCAACATCCTGTTCATCTGCGGTGGGGCGTTCGCCGGCATCGACACGATCATCGAGAACCGCATCGGTCGGAAGGGAATGGGATTCCGGGCCGAGGTGCGCAAGGCCGCCGAGCGCGACGACTCGGAGCTGCTCCGCCACGTCCTGCCTGAGGACCTCATGAAGTTCGGCCTGATCCCCGAGTTCATCGGGCGGCTCCCCGTGGTCAGTGCCGTCTCCCACCTCTACAAGGACGCCTTAATCCAGATACTGGTCGAGCCCAAGAACGCCCTGACCCGGCAGTACAAACGGACCTTCGAGCTGGACCACATCGAACTGGAGCTCACCGATGACGCCCTCGAGGCCGTGGCCGAGCAGGCCCTCCTGCGGGGTACCGGCGCCCGCGGCCTGCGGGCCATTCTCGAAGAGGTGCTGCTCGAGGTGATGTACGACCTGCCCAGCCGCACCGACATCTCCAAGTGCGTGGTGGACCGGGCCGTGGTGCTCGACAAGGTCCACCCCACCCTGGTGCCCCTCAACAGTCCTCCGGCCAAGTCCACCCGCAGCCGCCGGGCCGCCTCCTAGTCCCGGTCCGCCCGCCGCCGATCCACGCGTCGACCGGCACACGTCCGAATCGGCCCCCATGCATTTCGACGATCTTCCCGAGGCCTTGGTCTGGCTGGACTCCCACATCGACTTCGAGTCGACCATGCCGACGAGGCGCGCCTTTCCCACCCTCGACCGGATGCGGGCGCTCATGGCCCTGCTCGGTGATCCCCAGCAGGCCTACCGCTCCGTTCACATCACCGGCACCAACGGCAAGGGCTCGACGGCGACCATGGCCACCGCCCTGTTCGGGGCCCAGGGACTCACCGTTGGTACCTACACCAGCCCCAACCTGAGCCGGGTCAACGAGCGCCTGGCCCGCAATGGTGAGCCCATCGACGATGGTGCCTTCCTCGAGGTGCTGGAGGCACTGGCCCGCCTGGAGCAGATGATGGAAGACCCGCCCACCCGTTTCGAGCTCCTCACCGCCGCCGCCCTGGCGTGGTTCGCCGACGAAGCGGTGGACGTGGCCGTCGTGGAGGTCGGCCTCGGAGGCCGGTGGGACTGCACCAACGTGGTCGACGGCGATGTGGCCGTCCTGACCAATGTGAGTTTCGACCACACCGAGGTGCTGGGACCCACACTGGAGGACATCGCCCGGGACAAGTCCGGCATCATCAAGGCGGGCAGCCGGGTCGTCGTGGGCGAGTCGGATCCCACGCTGGTGGCCCTGTTCCGCCAGGCCGCCACTGACGTGGGGGCCGCCGAGGTGTGGGTTCGGGGTGTCGACTTCGCCTGTACGGCCAACCGGCTGGCCGTGGGGGGGCGGCTCATCGACGTGCGCACCCCTGGGGCGGCCTACGGCGAACTGCTCGTGCCGCTGCACGGGGCCCACCAGGGCGACAACGCCTCGGCGGCCCTGGCCGCGGTGGAGGCGTTCTTCGGCGCCCCCCTCCACGAGGACGTGGTCGAGGAGGCGTTCGCATCGGTGCGGATGCCCGGCCGGCTCGAAGTGGTCGGACGTCGTCCCCTGGTGGTGGTGGACGGGGCCCACAACGTGGCCGGGATGCTGGTGCTGGCCCGGTCCCTGGCCGAGGAGTTCGACGTCGAGGGCGATGCGCAGGCGGTGGTCGGGATGCTCACCGGCCGGGACCCGGTAGCCATGCTGGAGGCGCTGGTCACCGCCGGGATCCGGACCGTGGTGGCCTGCGCCCCCGACTCACCCCGTGCCCTGCCGGCCGAGACGATCGCCCAAGCGGCCATCGGTCTCGGCATGGATGCCCTGGTGGTGTCCTCGCCGGGTGATGCCGTCCGCACGGCCGTCGGCCGGGCCGGCCCCGAGGACCGGGTGGTGGTGTGCGGATCCCTCTACGTCGTGGCCGAAGCCCGCCGGGTGCTGTCCGCTGACGCCGCATGAGCGGGATGTGCACCGACGGCACCGGGTCGGGCCGGTACGGCGCCGGCCCGACCTTCGGCTAGCCTCCCTCGCTCGTGGGACGAACTCTGGTCATCTGCAAGCCCGACGCCGTGGAACGCGGCCTGGTGGGCGAGATCATCGGCCGGCTCGAGCGCAAGGGCCTGACCTTGGTGGCCGTGGAGCACCGGACGATCACCGTCGAGGTCGCCTCGGTCCACTACGGGGAGCACGAGGGGAAGCCGTTCTTCGAGGACCTGGTGACCTTCATCACCCGGTCCCCGGTGGTGGCTGTGGTCGTCGAGGGGCCCGAGGACACCTACAAGATGGTGCGCACCCTGATGGGTGCCACCAATCCGGTCGAGGCCGCACCGGGAACCATCCGCGGTGACCTGGCCACTGAGATGAGTGAGAACCTCATCCACGGCTCCGACTCGCCCGAGTCGGCGGCCCGCGAGATCGAACTCTTCTTCCCCGGTCTGGGCTGACCGCCCGCCCCGGTCCCTGCCGGCCCGCACGGGCTGGCATCCGCCCGACCGGCACGCCGGGCGAGCAACTCCCGAACTTCGGGTCCCGGGCCGGTGGAGGGCTACCACTGACCAGGGGATTATGCCGGACGGCGGGCCGAGGCCGGGAGGGGCGACCTTGTGCCGACACCCCGATTCCCGTAGCCTGAACGCAGATGCCGCCCAGTTCGAAGACCTCGGAACCCGGCACCCACACGACAAGCGGAACCCCTGTGTGGTCACTCGCACTCGAACAGTCCCGACCGAACATCGACGGAGGAGTGCATCCCTGATGCGCGACAACAGCTTTTCACTGTTAGGCCGAGACATGGCGGTCGACCTCGGCACGGCCAACACCCTGGTGTACGTAAGGGGTCGGGGCATCGTACTGAACGAGCCCTCGGTGGTGGCGGTCAACGTCAAAGACGGCCGCCCGTTGGCCGTCGGGGCCGAGGCCAAGCGGATGATCGGTCGCACGCCGAGTCACATCCAAGCCATCCGCCCCCTGAAGGACGGGGTTATCGCCGACTTCGAGATCTGCGAGAAGATGCTCCGCTACTTCATCCACCGGGTGCATCAACGCCGGTTCGCCAAGCCCCGCATGGTCATCTGTGTCCCGTCGGGGATCACCGGGGTTGAGCAGCGAGCCGTGATGGAGGCCGCCGAGTACGCCGGAGCCAGGAAGGCCTACATCATCGAGGAGCCCATGGCCGCGGCCATCGGCGCCGGTCTGCCCGTACACGAGCCCACCGGCAACATGGTCGTGGACATCGGCGGAGGCACCACCGAGGTGGCGGTGATCTCCCTCGGTGGCATCGTCACGAGCCAGTCCATCCGTATCGGGGGCGACGAGCTGGACGAGGCCATCGTCTCGTTCGTCAAGAAGGAGTACAGCCTGGCTCTCGGTGAGCGCACGGCCGAGGAGATCAAGATCGCCCTCGGCTCCGCTTACGAGCTGGAAGAGGAGCTCCACGCCGAGATCCGGGGCCGCGACCTGGTCACCGGACTGCCGAAGACCGTGGTCATCTCCACCCAGGAGATCCGCAAGGCCATCGACGAGCCCGTCTCGGCCATCGTCGACGCCGTCAAGGTGACCCTCGACCGGACGCCGCCCGAGTTGGCCGCCGACATCATGGAGCAGGGCATCGTCCTCACCGGTGGCGGCGCCCTCCTGCACGGTCTGGACAGTCGGCTCACCCAGGAGACGGGCATGCCCATCGTGGTGGCCCGCGATCCCCTGAACTGTGTGGCCATAGGCAGCGGGCAGTGCCTCGAGGAGTTCGAGGCCCTGAAGCAGGTCCTCATCACCTCCTCGGCGCGCTGAACGACCGGGAGTCTCCTGTCCTGTGGCGACGCCGCGGCGTTCCCGCCGTCCCCGCACCACGCTGCTGATCCTGGTGCTGGCCTCCCTCACCATCATCACCCTGGACGCCAGGGGCGGATTCCACCGGATCACCTCAGGGTTGAGGACGGTGGCGTCGGACGCCTTCTCCCCGGTCCGATCCGGTGTGGACGATGTGATCGAACCGGTGGGCAGCTTCCTGGCCGGCGCCGTCCACTACGGAGCGGTGCGCCAGCAGAACCAGAAGCTCCAGGCCGAGATCGACCAACTGCGGTCGCAGCGGACGATCCAGGTGGACACCGAACAGCGGCTGAAGCAGCTGAGCGCGCTGCTGCACCTCCCCTTCGTGGGCAACTTCGAGACCGTCCCGGCCGAGGTGACCAACTACGGGACCAGTGATTTCGCCGCCACCGTCGACATCAGCGTGGGACGCGACGACGGGGTGCAGTTGAACATGCCGGTAGTGGGTATGGGCGGTCTCGTGGGCCAGGTGGTCCAGGCCAACCACACGACATCGACGGTGCGCCTGATCACCGACGGGCAGTCCCAGGTCGGGGTGCGCTACGGCGCGGGTTCCGACGCGCTCGCGGTGATCAGCGGCCACGGGCCGGGTAAGCCGCTCTCCGCCAGTCTCGTCCCCACCAACACCCCGTTGCCCCCGGGAACCACGTTCATCACCAGCGGCCTGCCCAACGCCGATTTCCCCGGGGACATCCCGGTGGCCACGGTCACCTCGACCAGCAACGGGACCACCGCTTCCCAGGAGTCGGTGAATCTGCAGCCGCTGGCCGATCTGAGCCATCTCCGCTACGTGTCCGTCGTGATCTACGGGCCGTCCTCGTGACCGGGACCGCCTCGGGAGGGGCCAGCAGATGACCGTCCGGGAGGCGACGCGGGTCACGCTGGTGGTCGCCCTGTTCGTGACGGTGCAGCAGATCGTCATGCTGGACCTCCGGTTGGGTACCGTGCACCCCGACATCATGGTCCTGCTGCCCATCGTGGCCGGACTGGTGGGGGGGCCGGGCACCGGGACGTCCATGGGGTTCGGCGCCGGGCTGGCCGCCGACCTGTTCCTGCCCACGCCGTTCGGACTCTCGGCCCTGGTGGGCTGTCTCATCGGTTTCACGGTCGGGGTCACCACACTGGCTCTGGACCGGACGGCGGGCTGGCTGCCGCCGCTGGTGGCCTTCGGGGGCAGCGCCCTCTACGAGGTCATCTACGCGGTGTTGGGGTCGGTGCTCGGCCAGCCCCAGATGATCCATGTCGACCTGACCCGGGTGGTGCTGGTGGTGGCCGTCGTCAACGCCCTGCTGGCCCTGCCGGCCCTCCGCCTGGTGAGCTGGGCCCTGCCCGCTGCCTCCACCGAGGGCGTGCCCACCTCCAGGGTGTCCTCGGGCACCCTCCGGTGAGCGGCCCCGAGGGTCGCGTACCCAAGCGGGACGTGCCTTGGGATACTGGTGCGCCGTGAGCCGCTCCCTTCGTCACCCGTTCAAGGGATCGCACCACTACCTGAGGGCCGGGAAGGACCGGAGCCCCCGTCGGAAGAAGACCCGCCAGCCGAGGATGCGCCAGAGCCGCTTCTCGATGGAGTCCATGCTGGACGCTCCCGACACCAGTTCCGCCCGCCCCGGCCTCCGGCTGCGCATCGCCGGGCTGGTCGTGGTCGGCCTGTTCGCCCTACTCGGGCTGCGCCTGTGGGCCCTCACCGTGCTCCAGGCCCCGGCGGCGGCCCAGGCCGTGGCCGTCAACCAGGTCCGCTCCGTTCCCGTCGCCCCGACCCGCGGACTCATCCTGGACCGATCGGGGAACCCCCTGGTCAGCAACCTGGTGGTCGAACAGATCACCCTGTCCCGTGCCGCCGCCCTCAACCATCCCGAGGTGGTGGGTCGTCTGGCCGCGCTGATCGGGGAGACCACCCAGCAGGTGCAGGCCACCATCGCCGACCCCCGCTACAGCCCGTACCTGCCCGTGCCGGTTCTGACCAATGCCCCCAAGGCCGACATCCTCTACATCAGCGAGCACCAGGACGACTTCCCTGGTGTGTCCTCGGTCCAGACCACCGAGCGGACCTACCCGCAGGGCGAACTGCCGGGTCCGGCCCAGGACGACTATCCGGCGTCCCAGACGCTGGGCTACGTGTCCACCATCAACGCCACCGAGCTGCAGTCCGAGGCGTCGAAGGGGTACCAGGCCGGCGACGCCTACGGCCAGTCCGGCCTCGAGTACCAGTACGAGTCGGAGTTGCGGGGCACCCCGGGTAGTCAGGAGATCGAGGTGACCCCCTCGGGCCAGGTGGCGGGCACGGTGAGGACCACCCCGGCCGTGGCCGGCGACAACCTGATCACCAATCTCGACACCAACCTCCAGCAGGTGGCCGACAACGCCCTCGCCTCCCAGATCCTCCAGCTGCGTAAGACCTATCGACCGCCAGTGCGACAACAACACCGGGTGCTACCCGGCGGCCACCGGCGGGGCCGTGATCGTCATGAACCCCCAGACGGGTGCGGTCTACGCCATGTCCTCGTACCCGTCCTACAACCTGTCCGAGTGGGTGGGCGGTCTCAGCGCGGCCCAGAACGAGGAGCTGTTCGGCCCGAACAACGGCGAACCCTCGCTCAACCGGGCCATCGAGGGCCAGTACATCCCCGGCTCGACCTTCAAGCTCAACACCGCCACCGCCGCCCTCAACACCGGTCTCATCACCCCCACCACCCCGTACTACGACACCGGGACCTTCAAGACGCCGGACTGCCAGTACAACAGCACGACCTGCATCTTCCACAACAGCGTCGGTGACCCGACCGGCACCTACGACGTGACCTCGGCCCTCACCGTGTCGAGTGACGACTTCTTCTACAACCTGGGCTACCTCTTTTACGCCCATACCGCCCAGTACGGTCAGACCCCCATCCAGGACACGGCGGCCGAGTACAGCCTCGGCCAGCTGACCGGCATCGACCTACCCGGCGAGGTCCAGGGCCGGGTGGACAGCCAGGCCGAGCGGGTCAAGCTCCACGCCGAGGCCCCCAAGGCCTTCCCCAACACCGAGTGGTACACCGGTGACAACATCGAGATGGCCTTCGGCCAGGGCGGCACCTACATCACCCCCATCGAGCAGGCCGTGGCGTATTCCACGTTCGCTAACGGCGGCACCCGGTACGTGCCCCAGGTGGCCGCGGCGATCGTCTCCCCGACCGGTCAGGTGGTGAAGAAGTTCACCCCCCAGGTGGTCGGCCACGTCGCCATCTCCCCGCCCAACTACCAGGCCATGCTGGCCGGGTTCGAGGGCGTGGTGAACAATCGCCAGGGCACCGCCTTCGGCGTGCCCGGCCTGGCCAGCTTCCCCGGGGGGCTGGCCGGTAAGACCGGGACCGCCGACACCGAGCCGGGCAAGGAGCCCACCGCCTGGTTCGTGGGGTGGGGACCGACGGCGTCGGCCGCCCAGTACGTGGTGGTCTGTGTCATCGACCAGGCCGGGTTCGGGGCCACCGCCTCGGCCCCGGTGGTGGGGGACATCTTCAGCTATCTGGCCACCCACCCGGTGGCCCCGGTGAACGTCACCCCAGCTCAGCAGGTCTATCAGGCCACCACAGGGGTGGCCCTGCCCACCCCTTCGACCACCACCACCACGACCACCCCGCAGGCGGGCTCGATCACCGCCACCACCGCCGCCACGGCGGCCACCGGCGCCGGCGGCTGACCGGGGACACGGCCGGCGGTCCGACCCCCGCATCGCTGGGCCCTAGGATGGCGTGGGAAATGAAGTCCCTCTGGCCACGGGTTGAGCCCCTCTTGTCCCAGGTCGAGAAGCCCGCCCGCTACATCGGCGGTGAGCTGGGCGCCCAGGTACCCGAGCACGGTGACGGCTCGGTCTCGTGGCTCCTCATCTACCCCGACACCTACGAGATCGGTCTCCCCAACCAGGGGCTCCAGATCCTCTACGAGATCCTCAACGAGCGGGACGACGCCGCCGCCGAGCGGACGTACGCACCGTGGGTGGACATGGAGGCGGCTATGCGGGCCGCCGGCCTCCCGCTCTTCTCGCTCGAGAACCACCTGCCCGCCGCCTCCTTCGACGTGCTGGCCTTCAACTTGTCGGCCGAACTCGTCTACACCAACGTCCTCAACCTCATCGACCTGGCCGGCGTGCCCGTCAGGTCCACCGGGCGAACCGCTGGCCATCCTCTGGTGGTGGCGGGTGGTCACTGCGCCTTCAATCCCGAGCCGCTGGCCGACTTCGTGGACTGCTTCGTCCTCGGGGACGGCGAGGAGGCCGTGGGCGAGATGAACGCGGTGATCGCCGCCTGGAAGGACGCCGGGGGCACCGAGGGCCCGGGCGGTGACCGGATGGCGCTGCTCCGGTCCCTGGCCCTGGTCGACGGGGTGTACGTCCCCGCCTGCTACGAGGCCCGCTACCGCCCCGCCGCCGAGCCGGTGTCCCACGCCACGCTGCCCCGGCTGACCGGCACCACCCCCCTGTTCCCCGAGACGCCCGGCCGGGTGCAGAAGCGGACCATCGCCGACCTGGGCGAGTGGCCGTATCCCAAACGTCAGCTGGTACCTCTGATCGAGGTGGTCCACGACCGCCTCAACGTCGAGCTGTTCCGGGGGTGCACGCGGGGGTGCCGGTTCTGCCAGGCCGGGATGATCACCCGTCCGGTTCGCGAGCGCCCGGCCGAGCAGGTCCGGACCATGGTCATGGACGGTCTGGCCCGGACCGGGTACGACGAGGTGGCCCTGACCTCCCTGTCCAGCGCCGACTACTCGGGTATCGAGGACACCGTCACCACCATCATCGACGACCCCTCGTGCTCCGGCCAGGTCTCGGTCAGCCTGCCCAGCCTCCGGGTGGACGCCTTCACCGTGGGCACGGCGGCCCAGATCCAGCGGGTCCGCCGAACCGGCCTCACCTTCGCCCCGGAGGGGGGCACCTGGCGGATGCGCCAGGTCATCAACAAGCTCATCCGCGAAGAGGACCTCTACGCCGCGGTGGACGCCGCCTTCAGCCAGGGGTGGAAGCGGGTCAAGCTGTACTTCCTCATCGGCCTGCCCACCGAGACCGACGAGGACACGCTGGGCATCGTGGCCCTGGCCAAGCAGTGCGTGGCCATCGGCAAGCGCTACCACAAAGGGGTCACGGTGACCGCCTCCGTGGGAGGCTTCGTGCCGAAGGTCCAGACCCCGTTCCAGTGGTTCGGCCAGAACACCATCGAAGAGCTCACCCGCAAGGTCCACCTGCTCCGCGACGCCGCCCGTCCGGTGCGGGGACTGACCATCCGCTGGCACGACCCCAAGGCCACCGCGGCCGAGGGCATCGTGAGCCGGGGCGACCGCCGGATGGGACCGGTCATCGAGCAGGTGTGGCGGCAGGGGGGCACCTTCCAGGAGTGGACCGAGCACTTCGACCTGTCCCTGTGGACCGAGGCCCTGGCCGAGCACGGGATGTCCCTCGAGGACACCGTGTACCGACACCGCACCGAGGACGAGGCGCTGCCGTGGGACCACCTCTCGGCCGGCCTCCACCGGGACTTCCTGTGGCAGGACTGGCTCGACGCCCTGGCGGAGCACGGGCTCCCGGACTGCCGGTGGACGCCCTGCTACGACTGCGGCGCCTGCACCGGTTTCGGCATCGAGCACGTGGTGGCCTCGGCCGTCCCCCCGGCCGGCGGCAGCCAGGGGACGGGCCAGGATCTCTCGACCGGGGGCCAGGTACCGGTACGATTTCTCACCACGGTGCCGTCCGGTGCCGGTTCGGCCCCCGGGCCGGATGAGGACGTCGTCACCCGAGCCGTGGCGCCAGTGGGGGAGGGGAGCAGCTGAGATGCGGATCCGCTTCCGTTTCGCCAAGCTCGGCAAGATCCGCTTCACCAGTCAGCGCGACGTGGCCCGCATGTGGGAGCGGGCCCTACGGCGGGCGGCCCTGCCCCTGGCCTACACCGAGGGGTTCTCCCCCCGGCCCCAGCTCAGTTTCGGCCTGGCCCTGCCCACCGGATGCGAGTCCCTGGCCGAGTACCTCGACGTCGTCCTTGACGAGGCCCGGGCCGAGACCGCCGGGGTCGAGCTGGCGGCCCTGCCCGCCCAGCTGAGCGCGCTGCTACCCCAGGGTATCGACGTTGAAGCGGCGGCCCTGGTCGACCGCCGGGACGGCTCCCTCCAGCAGCAGGTGACATCGTGCTCGTGGACCATGTGGCTGGGCGGGATGGACGCGGGGGCGTTGGCCGAACGGGTGGCGGCCCTGCTGGCCGCGCCCTCGGTGCCCATCACGCGGGAGCGCAAGGGCCGCCAGGAGCAGGACGATCTGCGCCCCTCGGTCCTGGGCCTGGCTGTGGACCCGGGGCCGTCCGGGGCACCGGTCGGCACCCCGGTGGCCGTTCTGGCCGAGCTGGGGTGCCAGCCCCGTGGTGTGCGGCCCATCGAGTTGGTGAGGGGACTGATCGCCGTCGCCGGCCATCCGGCCGGTGACGGAGTGGAGGGCGCGTCCGCCGGAGGCGGCCGTGGCGCGGGAGTCCCGGTCCTCGACCGGGCCTGCAGAACGCAACAATGGATCGAGCGCGACGGCCGACGGGAGGAGCCCCTCGTTTACCGAGGGGCCACCACCGGGGCCGACCGCGCCGTGCACGCCCTCGAGCGTGCCTCATGAGCAGTTTGGGAAGGAACTTCGATGTCAGATGGAGCAACCGGGCAACCGGTGGAGGTCCCGGCGGATGCGCCCGGATCGTCGACCGCGCCCCTAGCCACGCCAACACCGGCCGAAAGGGCCGGGGACCCCGGACCGACTCCGGAGGGACGCGCCGAGGCTGACGCCCGGGGCCCCGGTGCCGATACCGGAGCGGGGAAGCCCACCAATGAGGGAGCCACCGGAGGCGATGGTCCGAACCGCCGCCGCCGGGGCTCGCGGGGTGGTCGCGGCCGGGGCCGCCCGGCCGGGGCCAACTCCGATTCCTCCGAGTCGGGGGAGTCGACCTCCGAGCTCGGTTCGGGGTCGGTAGTGACCGGACCCGCAACGGCGGCCGCGGCCGGCTCCCCCGGAGGGTCCCCGGTGCCACCCCGGGGAGTCCCGGAGCGTCCGAAGATTGGCGACACCAGGCCGGCCCGACCGCCGGTCGGGGCGGCCGGCACCGCCGCCGCTGGCGGCGGGGGAACCGGTGCAGCCCGCGTCGAGGGTGGCTCCGGTGCGAAGAATCCGGGGCGCTCCCCGGGCGGCGGCCGGTCCCGGACCCGCCACGGCACGGGTGACAAGGTCTCGGCCGACCGGGCCGCACCAGACGCCACGGCGATCCCGGCCAACGGGTCGGCTGCCGGGGCCAACGGCCGGCCGGGGGGGAAACCCCGCACTGACCCCGGGCCGAAGAACGAGGGCCGGCGGGGGGGCCGGGAACGCCGGGGCAAGGCTGTCGGCCGCTACATGATCTGCGTGCACGTCCGCCCCGAGATGACCCAGATCGCGCTGCTCGAGGGTCGCACGCTCGTGGAGCACTACATCTCGCGGGCCTCCGATGATGCCACCCAGATCGACGGCAACATCTACCGGGGCCGGGTCCAGAACGTTCTCCCGGGAATGGAGGCGGCCTTCATCGACATCGGGACACCGAAGAACGCCGTGCTCTACCACGGTGACGTGCGCTACGACACCGACGACATCGAGTCGCCCTCGTCGGGACAGCCGCGGATCGAACAGCTCCTCCGGCCCGGCCAGACCATCCTGTGCCAGGTCACCAAGAACCCCATCGGGGCCAAGGGGGCCCGCCTCACCCAGGAGGTGTCGCTGCCGGGCCGGTTCGTGGTGCTGGTGCCCAACAGCACCGCCTACGGCATCTCCAAGCGCCTGGAGGACGCCGAGCGCAAGCGCCTGCGCCGGATCGTCGACGCCGTCAGGCCCGAAGGCCACGGACTGATCGTCAGGACGGCGGCGGCCGGGGCCAGCGCCGAGGAGCTGGGCAACGACGTGCAACGTCTGGTCGATCAGTGGGAGAGCATCGCCGCCCAGGCCACCAAGGGCCAGGGCCCGGCCCTGCTCTACCGGGAGCCGGCCATTGCCGTGCGGGTCATCCGCGAGGAGTTGAACCGGGAGTACCGGGCCGTGGTCATCGACGATCTGGCCCTCTACGAGCAGGTCCGGGACTACGTGGGTGCGGTCAACCCCGAACTGGCCGATCGGGTCGAGTACTTCGATCCCGAGGCCGAGGCCCTGCCGGTCTTCGAGCGCTACCACGTCCACGAACAGCTGCACAAGGCTTTGGACCGCAAGGTCTTCCTGCCGTCGGGCGGCTCCCTCGTCATCGACCGCACTGAGGCGCTGACCGTCATCGACGTCAACACCGGCAAGAACGTCGGGACCACCAACCTGGAAGAGACGGTCTACCGAAACAACCTGGAGGCGGCCGAGGAGGTGGCCCGCCAGCTCCGGCTGCGGGATATCGGGGGGATCATCGTCATCGACTTCATCGACATGGAGATCCGGGAGAACCGGGACAAGGTCGGGTCGGCGCTGCGCCAGGCCCTGGCCCGGGACAAGACCCGTACCCAGGTCTTCGACATCTCCGAGCTGGGTCTGGTGGAGATGACCAGGAAGCGGGTGTCCGAGGGTCTTATCGAGTCCATGTCGACCACCTGTGAGGTCTGCGGGGGCCGGGGCATCGTCTTCGACGATCCCGAGCTCTGACCGGCCTGTAGTAGAGTCGCATCCTTATGTACGCCGTGATCAAAACCGGAGGAAAGCAGGAGCGGGTGGCCGAGGGCCAGACCCTGCGGGTCGAGCTGCTCGGGGAGACCCCGGGCTCGGAGGTGACCTTCACCCCGGTGCTGGTGGTCGACGGGGACACGGTGCTGGCCACCCCGGCCCAGCTGGCCGGCACGTCGGTCACGGCCACGGTGGTGGGCGAGGAGCTCGGGCCGAAGATCCGGGGTTTCACCTACAAGAACAAGTCCAACCAGAGCACCCGGTGGGGTCACCGCCAGCGGTACTCCACCATCGCCATCACGGCGATCAGCGCGGCCGGCTAGTCCGGTCCGCCGGCGAGAACGATCGAGACACAAGGAGCAGATCGATGTCGAAGACCAAAGGTGGCGGCTCGACCCGAAACGGGCGCGATTCCAACGCCCAGCGGCTGGGTGTGAAGACCTTCGGAGGGACCGAGGTGCGGGCCGGGGCCATCCTGGTCCGCCAGCGGGGCACCAAGTTCCATCCCGGCCTCAACGTCGGTCTGGGCGGGGACGACACCCTGTTCGCGCTGACCGACGGCACGGTGCAGTTCTCCAGTCGCAAGGGGCGCAAGCTCATCGACGTGGTGACGGGCTCCTAGCCACCGTCGCCCCGGCCCCCTCGCCAGCCACGCCCCCGCCGGCCTGACACCCAACGTTCACCGGGCGGCGCGGCCGACGGCCCAGCCCGGACGGTACGCTCCGGTCCATGTCCGGTCCTGACCTCCTCACCTCCGGTTCTCCCCGGCCCGAACCCACTCGGGCCCTGGCCTTCGAGGGGTGCGTCAACTTCCGTGACCTGGGCGGTTACCGAACGGTGGACGGTCGGGAAGTCGGATGGCGCCGACTGTTCCGGGCCGACGGACTGCACCGGCTGAGCCAGGCCGACAGGCGCCAGCTGATCGAGCTGGGCGTGGCCACCGTCATCGATCTCCGCACCGTCGACGAGGCCGAGCAGCGGGGGAGGTTCCCGGTTGCGGAGGTCCCCGTGCGGTACGTGGACCTGCCCCTCACCGATGTCCTGCCCACCACCGAGGAGATGCCCTCGTGGGCCGAGGCCTCCTATGTGGCCTCGCGCTACGCCCTCATGGTGTCCGAGGGCGCCCCTGCCCTGTCGGGGGCCTTCGCCGCCCTGGCCTCGGGCGGATCGCTGCCCGCGGTGTTCCACTGCAGCGCCGGCAAGGACCGCACCGGGGTGCTCTCGGCACTGATCCTGGCCTTCCTCGGGGTGCCCGACGAGACCATCGTGGCCGACTACGCCCTCAGTGCCGCGGCCATGGTGCACCTGCTGGAGCGGTTGAAGTCCGAGTACCCCGAGGCCGAGGAGGAGGTCATGCGTTACGCCCCGGCCGTCCTGCAGGTGCGCCCCGAGACCATGGAGGAGTTCCTGGCCTCCCTGCGCGAGGAGTACGGGTCCTACGCCGACCTGGCTGAATTCCTGGGCGTCACCGACGCCGTGACCACCCTCGGCCGGACCGTCCTGGTCGACGCCTGACCGGAGACCCAGAGGGGCCGGACACGGTCGATCGGTAGGATCCACCCCATGTCCGGCTTCGTCGATGAGGCGCAACTCCATGTGAAGGCGGGTGACGGGGGAGCGGGCGCCGTCTCCTTCCGTCGCGAGGCTCACGTGGACCGGGGCGGCCCCGACGGCGGTGACGGGGGCCGGGGCGGCAACGTCTGGCTGGTGGCCAGCCACAACCAGTCCTCCCTCCTCGGCTTCCGTGACCACCCCCATCGACGGGGTGGCGACGGGGGCCACGGCGGCGGCAAGAAGAAGCACGGGGCCCGGGGGGACGATCTCGAGGTTCCCGTCCCGGTGGGCACCCGGGCCATGGGACCCGAGGGTGAGCTGCTGGCCGACCTGGTCGGCGTGGGGGACCGGTGGCTGGCCGGCGAAGGGGGGCGCGGGGGCCGGGGCAACGCCAGCTTCCTCTCCAACCGCCGCCGGGCACCGGCCTTCGCCGAGCAGGGGGAGAAGGGCCACGAACAGTGGTACAACCTCGAGTTGGCCCTGGTGGCCGACGTGGCCCTGGTCGGGCTGCCCAATGTGGGGAAGTCGACCATCATCTCCCGGATCTCGGCGGCCAAGCCCAAGATCGCCGACTACCCCTTCACCACCCTCGAACCCCATCTGGGGGTGGTGCGGACGGGGGACGGTTCGGACTTCACCGTGGCCGACATCCCCGGACTGGTGGAGGGTGCCGCCGAAGGCAAGGGCCTCGGTCACCGGTTCCTTCGCCACATCACCCGGTCACGGGTCCTGGTGGTGCTGGTGGAGTTGGATCCGGTCACCGGCGTGGCCCCGGCCACCCAGCTGGCCGTGCTCCTCGACGAGCTGGCCCGCTACCAGCCCGACCTGCTCGACCGGCCGCGGCTGGTGGTGGGGTCCAAGGCGGACATGGTGGGCCTCGGAGGCACCGCCGATGCACCTCACCGGGGGGACGGCGCCGTCGGCCCACCAGGCCTCTTCGCCCCCGACCTGGTCATCTCGGCGGTCACCGGTGCGGGTATCCGCGAACTGGTCGGTCGGCTCAGCCAACTGGTGGACGAAGTCCGGGCCGAGGCACCCGAGGCGGACTCGACCATCGTGATCCACCGGCCCCTTCCCGAAGGGTTCGCCGTCGAGCGACTGAGGGAGGGGGAGTTCCGGGTGGTGGGTCGGGTGGCCGAACGGGTGGTGGCCCTCAACGACCTGACCACCGACGAGGCCGCCGACTACGTCCAGGGCCGACTGCGGCGGATCGGCGTGGACCGGGCCCTGGCCAAGGCCGGCGCACGCGACGGCGACGAGGTGCACATCGGCTCGTTGTCCTTCACCTGGTACCGGGACCAGCCCGAGTTCACCGGCCAGCCGGCCTCCCGGCGCAAGCGGTCGTGAGCACGACCCCGGCCGGCACCCCCACCGGGACGGTGGTGGTCAAGATCGGCACGTCCTCGCTCACCACCGCCGCCGGCGGGGTGGACGCCGGCGCCATCGAGAAGCTGGCCGCCGAGGTGGCCGAGGCCCGTCGGGCCGGGAACCGGGTGGTGGTGGTCAGCTCGGGGGCCATCGCCGCAGGGTGGGGCGCCCTGGCTCCGGACGAGCGGCGGCCCTCCGACCTCGCCACCCTCCAGGCCGTGGCCGCCGTGGGCCAGCACCGGCTCATGCAGGTGTGGAGCCGGTCCCTCGAACAGCACGGCCTGGTGGCCGGACAGGTCCTGTTGGCGCCGCTCGACTTCGTACACCGCAGCCAGTACCTGCACGCCCGCCAGACCCTGGCCCGGCTCCTGGAGCTGGGTGTGGTCCCCGTGGTCAACGAGAACGACGCGGTGGCCGACGAGGAGATCCGGTTCGGCGACAACGACCGCCTGGCCGCCCTGGTGGCCCACCTGGTCGGGGCCGAGGTGCTGGTGTTGCTGACCGACACCGCCGGTCTGTTGACCGAGGATCCCCGTCGCACCGCCACCGGCTCCCTCATCGAAGAGGTGGTCGAGATCGACCACGAGCTGGAGCGGATCGCCGGGGGCCCGGGCTCCGATCGGGGCAGCGGGGGCATGGGATCGAAACTGGCTGCGGCCAAGATCGCCGTGTGGTCGGGGGTGGAGGCGGTCATCGCCGATGCCGCCCGGCCCGGCGTGTTGGCCGCCGTTCTCGGGTCGGCCCCGGCCGTCGGGACGCGCTTCCGGCCACGGGAACGACGCCTGCCCGCCCGGAAGCTGTGGATCGCCTTCGCCGTGGGGTCGTCGGGCACCATCGTGGTGGATCCGGGCGCCCGACGGGCCCTGGTGGAACGCGGACGGTCCCTGCTCAGCGCCGGGGTGCTCTCGACCCGGGGGGAGTTCGTGGTGGACGATGCCGTGGAGATCGCCGACCCCGACGGTCACGTCTTCGCCAAGGGGCTGGTCAGCCAGTCCGCCGCCGAAGTGGACCAGTGGGCCGGACAGCGCTCCGACCAGCTGCCCGACGACGTCCCCGCCGAGGTCGTCCACCGGGACGACCTGGTGGTGCTGGAGTGAACCGGTGGGGCCGCGTGGGGCCTGAGCAGGCCGGTTCGCCGAGACCGGGGGTCCGGCAAGTACGCTGACACGGTGCCATCGAGCCCATTCACCCCCATAACCCAACTGGGGCAGCGCGCCAAGGCGGCCAGCCGGCTGGTGGCCCGTGCCTCATCGGCCGCCCGCAACGAGGCCCTTCACCGGTCCGCCGACCTGTTGGTGGAACGCACCGATGCCATCCTCGCCGCCAACGCCGCCGACGTGGCGAGGGCCGAGCAGGCCGCCGCCGATGCCACTGCCCTCGACCGGCTCCGCCTCGACGTCGGCCGGCTGGAAGGCATGGCCGCCGGCCTCCGCACGGTGGCCGCCCTCCCGGATCCGGTGGGCCAGGTCGTCGACGGCTGGGTCCGTCCCAACGGGCTCCGGGTGGAGCGGGTTCGGGTGCCCCTCGGCGTGGTGGGCATCATCTATGAGAACCGTCCCAATGTGACGAGCGATGCCGCCGGTCTGTGCCTGAAGGCAGGGAACGCCGTGTTGCTGCGGGGATCGTCCTCGGCCATCGGCTCCAACCTGGCCATCGCCTCCGCCCTGCGTGACGGGCTGGACAAGGCCGGGCTCCCCTCGGATGCCGTGGTGCTGGTGGAGGACACCAGCCGGGCCTCGGCCGTCTCCTTCATGCAGCTGGACGGGTGTATCGACTGCCTCATCCCCCGGGGCGGGCCGTCGCTGCTGGATTCGGTACGCGAGCATGCCACGGTGCCCTACGTCCTCGACGGCGCCGGGAACTGCCACATCTACGTGGACCGCGCCGCCGATCTGGCCATGGCCGAGTCGATCGTGGTCAATGCCAAGACCCAGCGGCCCGGGGTGTGCAACAGCGCCGAGACGGTGCTGGTCCACCGAGACGTGGCCGAAGCCTTCCTGCCGCGGCTGTCCCGGGCCCTCGCCGGGGTCACCCTGCTCGGTGACGCCGGCGTCAGGTCCGTCCTGCCCGACGTGGGGGAGGCCACCGCCGAGGACTTCGCCACCGAGTTCTTGGGTCTGACCCTGACGGTGGCCGTCGTCGACGACCTGGACGGGGCAGTCGACCACATCGCCCGGTTTACGTCGGGGCACTCCGAAGCCATCGTGACGAGCGATCTGGGTGCGGCCGACCGGTTCACCGCCGAGGTCGACGCGGCAGCCGTGCTGGTGAACGCCTCCACCCGCTTCATCGACGGGGAGGAGCTGGGCCTCGGAGCGGAGATCGGCATCTCCACCCAGAAGCTCCATGCCCGTGGCCCGATGGGTCTAGCCGAGCTGACCTCGGTCAAGTACGTGGTCCGGGGATCCGGACAGGTGCGGTCATGACCGGCCGCGCCGATGCGGTCGAACCCCTGCGCTCCGTCGAGGAGATCACCACCGGGTTCCCCGTAGCCGGTACTCCCCGGTTCGATTCCATCGATGCCGTGCGCCAGGGGCTGGCCGGGGTGGACTACCTGGCTGATGACGGGATCTCGGGCGTGGTGTTCCTGGCCGACCGCCTGGCCAAGCCGGTCCTCGTCGAGGGCCCAGCCGGTACGGGCAAGACCGAGCTGGCCAAGTCGGTGGCCCGACTGACCGGGAGCCGGCTCATCAGGCTCCAGTGCTACGAGGGCCTCGACGAATCCAAGGCCCTGTACGAGTGGAACTACAAAAAGCAGCTGCTCCGCATCCAGGCCGACTCGGGCCAGTCGTGGGAGCAGCTCGAAGACGACATCTTCAGCGAGGAGTTCCTCCTCACCCGGCCGCTGCTGGAGGCCATCCGCTCGCCGGAGCCGGTGGTACTGCTCGTGGACGAGGTGGACCGAGTGGAGTTGGAGACCGAGGCCCTGCTGCTCGAGATCCTCTCGGAGTACCAGGTGTCCATCCCCGAGCTGGGGACGGTCCGGGCCACCCAGATCCCCTTGGTCTTCCTGACCTCCAACAACACCCGCGAGCTGTCCGAGGCCCTCAAGCGGCGGTGCCTGTACCTGCACATCGACTACCCCAAGCTGGACCGGGAACGGGCCATCATCGAGACCCGGGTGCCCGGGATCAGCCAATCGCTGGCCGACCAGGTGGCCCGCATCGTCCGCTCCATCCGGACGCTCGACCTGAAGAAGGACCCGTCGGTGTCCGAGACCCTCGACTGGGCCCGGACCCTGGTGGTCCTCGGCGTGGAGTCGATCGACGTCGAGCAGGCCCGCGACACCCTGCACATCCTGCTCAAGTACCAGACGGACATCGAACGTGCGGCCAAGGAGTTGGCGGGGGTGGAGTCGCCCGACTGAGGTCGGGTGGCCGCGTCATGCTCGACCTCCTCACCGGCTTCGTCGGCGAACTGCGCGCCGCCGGCATCCCCGTGTCCCTGACTGAGCACCTCGATGCCGCCGAGGCGCTGCGCCACGTTCCCATGGAGGACCGGGAGGCCATCAAGTACACCCTCGGGGCCAGCCTGGTGAAGTCGTCCGCCCACTGGCGGGCCTACGAGACGGCCTTCGAGATCTACTTCTCCTTGCGGGGCCCCGAGTACCAGATCGAGGACGGCCAGGACGGGTCGGGACAGCTGGAGACCGACGACGCCGGCCAGATGAACGGCCAGGGCCGCCAGCAGGGCCAGGGCCGCGGCCGAGGGAGCGGGGGAGGGGAGGGGATGACCCCCGAGGAGCTGGCCGACCTGTTGTTCAAGGCCCTGCTCGGAGCCAACGACGCCATGGTGGCCGCCGTGGCCCGCCAGGCCGTGAGCCGCTACGCGGGCATGGAGGCGGGACGCCCCGTCGGGGGGACCTACTACCTCTACCGGACGTTGCGGAACCTCGACCTCGACGGCGTACTGGAACGTCTGATGTCCGAGGCACGGTCGTCCACCCGGGCCCTCAACGACGACCAGTCGACGGCGGCCGAGGAGCCCCCGGTGACGTTGACCACCCTGGAGGAGCGGCTGCTTCGGGACGAGTTCCAGGCCCGCATCGATCAGCTGCGGGCCGAGATCGAGAACGAGATCCGCCGGCGGCTCGTGGCCGACCGGGGGAGTGAGGCGCTGGCCAAGTCCCTGCGCAAACCCCTGCCCGAGGATATCGACGTCATGCACGCCACACGGGACGAACTGGTGGCCCTGCGCAAGGCCCTCGTCCCCCTGTCCCGCAAGCTGGCCGTCCGGCTGGCCCGCAAGCGCCGGCACGGCCGGAAGGGTCCGCTCGATTTTCGCTCCACGGTCCGCCACTCCCTGTCGACGGGCGGGGTCCCCCTCGAGCCCAAGTTCCGGTACCCGCGGCCGTCCAAGCCCGAGATCGTGGTCATCGCCGACATCTCGGGCTCGGTGGCCAGCTTCGCCCGCTTCACCCTGCACCTGGTCCACGCCATCAGCTCCCAGTTCTCGAAGGTGCGCAGCTTCGTCTTCATCGACGGCATCGACGAGGTGAGCCGGTTCTTCGACCGGGTCGACGACCCCACCGACGCCGTTCAGCGGATCAACACGGAGGCCGATGTGATCTGGGTGGACGGCCACTCGGACTACGGGCACGCCTTCACCGTGTTCTGGGAGCGGTGGGGTGAGGAGATCACGCCGCGCTCCAGCGTGCTGCTGCTCGGGGACGCCCGTAACAACTATCACGCCTCCCAGGCCTGGGTGGTGAAAGAGCTCCAAGCCCGGGCCCGGCACGTCTACTGGCTGAACCCCGAGCCCCGGGCATACTGGAACTCCGGCGACTCCATCGTGGGCGAGTACGCCGTGCACTGCGACGACGTCGTCGAGTGCCGCACCCTCCGCCAGCTCGAGCAGTTCGTTGGGAACCTGGCGTGACCCCCGCAGCCGGGGGATTCGACGGTCTGGCCGGTGCCGGCCAGGACGGCGGCGGGTCGGCCACGACGTCGGCCGGCACCGTCCCTGCGGGGATCCGCACCGTGGCCGCGGGCTCGCCCGGGGCCACCCGGATCGTGCTGGTGCGCCACGGTGAGGCGGTGTGCAACGTCTCGGGGGTGTGCGGGGGCCTGATCGGCTGCACCGGACTGACCGAGCTCGGCCGCCGCCAGGTCGCGGTGCTCCGGGACCGGTTAGCCCTCACCGGGGAGCTGGCCGGGGCCGACGCCCTGTACGCCAGTCTGCTGCCCCGGGCCATCGAGACGGCCGAGCTGCTGGCGCCGGCCCTGGTGGACGCGGACACCGACACCGACACGGACCGGTCCAAGCCCCCCCAGCCGGTCCTCGAGTGCGGGCTGTGCGAGCTCCACCCCGGTGAGGCCGACGGCCTCAGCTGGGGTCAGTACTCCGAGCAGTTCGGGCCGCTCGACTGGGACGCCGATCCCCATCAGCCCATCGCCCCCGGCGGCGAGAGCTGGTCCGGCTTCGTGCGGCGGGTGGACGGAAGGCTGGATGTCCTGGCCGCGGCCCATCCGGGCCAGCTGGTGGTGGTGGCCTGCCATGCCGGGGTCATCGAGGCGTCGTTGCTGGCCAAGGTGCCGGTGGCCGGAGGAGTGGACGGGGCCCGGCTGCAGCTGCGCACGCGGCATGCCTCGCTCACCACCTGGGAGGTGGATGGTGGTCGGTGGCGACTGCTCGGCTACAACGACGCGTCGCACCTGGCCGTGGTGGAGTCGGTCGACTGAGCCCCGCCCTGGGGCCGTCGGTTAGGCGGCCGTTCAGGGATCGGCGGAGCAGGGGCGAGTTGGGGGATGGCCCTAGCAGGCGTAGTCGTTGTCGTAGGCCGTACTCATGCCGCCGTAGGGGGTGGGGTAGGAGGGCGAACTGTACTGGACCATCTGGACCGGACCGGCGGGCAGACCGGGGAACTGCGACTTGACGCCCTGGCAGGTCAGGGTGGGGTTGGGTCCCCAGTCCGCCGCCCAGTAGGGCACGGCCGGGGTGTAGTTGCCCACGATGCTCTTCCACACCCCCGGGCTGGCGTAGATGCCCACCCCGTTGAGACCCTCGTAGTGCAGACCGTCGATGGCGCCCTGGACGAGGGCCGAACTGGCCGCCGTCTGGTTGTCCAGGGAGTGGTCCTCCACGTCCAGCCACCACGCCACCGAGGTGTTGACCCCGGCCGCCTGGGCCTTGGCGAAAGCGTCGAGTGCCGTGTTGAAGCCGAAGTTGCACGCCGGTTGGGAGCCGGTGAAGGCGCAGGCCGGGTCTCCCGACGTGGCGTCCACCCCATTGGTCAGATAGACGTAGAGGTTGAGGCCGGCACCGGCCCACCCCGCTTCGGTGGCCAGACAGCGGTTGACCGCACCCTTGGACGATCCGACCACTTCTACGACCCCGATGGTGTGCGGTGCAGGCGGGAGGCCCGTCGGCGTCCCCGGACACTGGTAGTCGGCGATGTCGTAGCCGAAGGATCCGGACGGGTACGACGAACCGGTGAAGCTGCCGGTTCCGGCGGCCTCCGCCATCCCGACGATGGGCCGGTTGAGGACCTGGGGTGCCGAACCCCAGTAGGTGGCGTCACCGTAGGCCGACACCGCTCCGTTGTTGTTGGCGAACCAGTAGCCCCCGCCGTCCGCGGTCCCGGTGATGGCGACGATGGGCCGGCTCTGGGGGACATCGCCCAGCGAGCCGTCGAAGGCGGCGTCGCCGAAGGCGAAGACCCCGCCGTCCGAGGCGGTGAACCAGTAGCCCCCGCCGTCCGGTGTGGCCGTCATCCCCACGATGGGCCGGTTGAGGCGGATGTTTCCGGTCGACCCGTAGAAGTGGGCGTCACCGAAGGAGAAGATGCCGCCGTCGGCGGCGACCAGCCAGTAGCCCTCACCGTCGGGCGTGGCCGCCATCCCGACGATGGGCTGGTTGAGGTGCGACCCACCCATCGACCCGAAGAACGGGGCGTTGCCGAAGGAGAAGATGCCGCCGTCGGACGCCACCAGCCAGTAGCCGCTGTTGTTGGGGGCCGCCGCCATCCCGACGATGGGCTGGTTGAGGTGCGACCCGCCCATCGAGCCATCGAACGGGGCGTTACCGAAAGAGAAGATGCCGCCGTCGGCGGCCACCAGCCAGTAGCCACCGCTGTTGGCCGACGCCGCCATCCCCACGATGGGCTGGTTGAGGTGGATGTTGCCGGTCGAGCCGTAGAACGGGGCCCCACCGAAGGAGAAGATTCCGCCGTCGGACGCCACCAGCCAGTAGGCCGAGACACCGGTGGTGTGGGCCACCGGGGAGGCCGCGGATGCCGCCGACGGGGAGGAGGAGGGAACGACCAGCGACACGAGTACGCACAGCAAGGCCGCGGCCGCCACGCCCCCGCCCCGGATGCGCCCCCGGTCACCCGTGGCGTGGGCGGACGGTTGACGCGTGGTTCTGAGCAGGGACATGGTGAAGGGCGTCTCCCGGGTCGGCGTGGCAGGGTGGGCCGGCGAAGGACGGTTGTGGCCGGATGTCGAGGCAGCGGTACTCCGGTGCCCCTCAGCCCGACCAGTCTCGTTGCTGGAGGGGGACTGGTCAATGACCCCCCGGGGTGAGCCCGACCACCGGGGGGTCGGGCCGCTCAGCCTCGCAGGAGCTCGGCGACCCCGAAGGCCAGGTCCAGTGACTGGCGGCCATTGAGTCGGGGGTCACAGGTGGTGGTGTAGCGCTGATGGAGCTGGCCCTCGACGATGTCCTCGACCCCACCGAGACATTCGGTCACGTCGTCACCGGTCAACTCCACATGGACGCCGCCCGGCCAGGTGCCCACCTCGCGGTGGGCGGCGAAGAAGCCCCGGAGCTCGCCGATGATGTCGTCGAACCGACGGGTCTTCTGCCCGCCCTCGGCGGTGAAGGTGTTGCCGTGCATCGGATCGCATACCCACACCACTGGATGACCCTCGTTCCGGACGGCGGAGAGCAACGGGGGGAGTCCGGCCTCGACGGCGTCCACGCCCATCCGGGTGATGAGGGTCAGGCGCCCCGGGACCCGCTCGGGGTTCAGTCGTTCACACAGGGCGATGACGTCGTCGGGAGTGGCCGACGGTCCGATCTTCGAGCCCACCGGGTTGTGGATGCCGGAGAGGAACTCGCAGTGGGCACCGTCCAGCTGACGGGTGCGCTCACCCACCCACAGCATGTGGGCGGAGCAGTCGTACCACTGGTCGGTCAGCGAGTCGCGACGGGTCAGGGCCTCTTCGTAGTCGAGGATCAGCGCCTCATGACTGGTCCAGAAGTCCACCTGGTGCAAGGTGTCCTCGGCGGTGAGGTTGATGCCGCAGGCCGCCATGAAGCGCAGGGCCCGGTCGATGCCCACGGCGATGTCCTCGAACTGCCGGCCCTCGGTCGAGGAGGCCACGAACTCCTGGTTCCACTGGTGGATCTGGGACAGGTCGGCGAAGCCACCCTTGGTGAAGGCCCGCAGCAGGTTGAGCGTGGAGACCGACTGCTGGTAGGCCGCCACCAGGCGCGACGGATCCGGAACCCGGGCCCCGCGCTCGGGAAGGTCGTCGTTGACCATGTGCCCCCGGAACGAGTCCAGCACCTGTCCCCCCACGATCTCGGTGGGGGAGCTGCGGGGCTTGGCGAACTGACCGGCGATCCGACCCACCTTGACCACGGGGACACCGGCGCCGTAGGTCAGGACCACGGCCATCTGCAGGATGATCTTGAGCTTGTCGCGGATGGAGTCGGCGCTGAACTCGCTGAACGACTCGGCACAGTCCCCCGCCTGCAGGACGAAGGCCCGACCCTCTGCGGCCTCACCGAGCCCCCGGGTCAGGTGACGTGCCTCCCCCGCGAAGACCAGGGGCGGGAGCCCCGCCAGCTGGGCGTGGACCCGCTTGAGCTCGCCCTCGTCGGGCCACACCGGCTGCTGGGCGGCCGGGCGCGATCGCCACGAGTCAGGGGCCCATCCAGTAGTTCGTGAGTCGTGCGCCACCCCACCAGCGTAAGGCCTGGCGACGTAGGCTCGGGCCATGCCTCCCTTCCGATTCGGCGTCCAGCTGTCCAAGGCCGAAACCGGGGCCGCCTGGCGGGACACGGCCCGCACCATCGAGGACCTCGGCTACTCCACGCTGTTCATCCCCGACCACTTCGAGGACCAGTTCGGACCGCTGGTCGCCCTCACGGTGGCCGCCGAGGCCACCACCACCCTCCGGGTGGGCTCGCTGGTGTTCGGCAACGACTACCGGCACCCGGTGGTACTGGCCAAGGAGGTGGCCACCCTCGACGTGTTCTCGGAGGGCCGGGTCGAGTTCGGCCTGGGTGCCGGTTGGATGACCACGGACTACGAGCAGTCAGGCATCGTCGCCGACCCGGCCGGCATGCGGATCTCGCGGATGGCCGAGAGCCTGGCCGTCCTGAAGGCCCTCTGGTCCACCGGCGAAGCCACCTACCAGGGCGAGTACTACCAGGTGAACGGGGCCCTCGGTACGCCAAGGCCGGTGCAGCGTCCCCACCCGCCGATCATCATCGGCGGGGGTGGCCAGCGGGTGCTCGGAATCGCCGCCCGGGAGGCCGACATCGTGGGGGTCAATCCGAGCCTGGCCGCCGGTTACATCGGGCCCGAGGTGCTCGAGACCACTTCGAAGGAGTACTACCACCAGCGGATCGACTGGATCCGCCAGGCCGCCGGGGCCCGGTTCGACCAGCTCGAGCTCCAGGTCCTGACCTTTCTCGTGCAGGTGGTGCCGGACCGGGACGACGCCATCGCCCGCCTGGCCGGCGCCCTGTCGGTGGCCCCCGAGCAGATCGAGGGCTCGCCCATCGCCCTCATCGGCAGCACCGACCAGATCATCGACACGCTCCGCCAACGGCGGGAGGAGTTCGGGTTCTCCTACGTCGTGGTCCACGAGGCCGAGATGGAGGCACTGGCGCCCGTGGTGGCCACCCTGGCCGGAACGTAGGGGTGTCCTCGCCGGGACCGGCCATCGGGATCTTCGGTGGCACCTTCGATCCCATCCACACGGCCCACCTGGAGCTGGCCGAGCTGGTCCGGGTCACCCTGGATCTGGATGGCATGTTGCTGGTGGTGGCCAACCTGCCCTGGCAGAAGGAGGGGGAGCGGGTGGTCACGCCGGCCGAGGACCGCTTCGCCATGGTGCAGGCGGCGACGGAGGAGTGGCCCGGTCTCACGCCCAGCCGGATGGAGATCGACCGGGGTGGGCCGTCCTACACCCTCGACACCGTTCGCCAACTCCTGGCCGAGGAGCCGGGGGCCCGTCTGACCCTGGTCGTGGGGTCCGATGTCGTGGCCGGTCTCGCCACGTGGCACGAGCACGAGATCCTCTCGGACCTGGTCACGCTGGCTGTCGTCGGTCGCCCGGGGGCCGACCCGGCCGACCCGCCGCCGGGATGGCGGGCGGTGTCGGTCCCGGCCGTGCCCTTCGACGTGTCCAGCACGGATCTGCGCCGGCGGCTCGAGCGGGGTGAGCCGGTCGAGGGGCTGGTGCCCGAACCGGTGATCCGTTGCATCCGTCAGCGGGGTCTGTACGCTACGGACAGATGAGCGTGCGGCCGACGCAGACCAAGTCCGGGTACCCCAGACGGACGAGGCATCCGTACCCGACCGGCGACCAGGACCCGGTCGGATCACCGCCGCCGGATCCCGCACCACCGGGAGGGTCACCGGGGGAGTCGGCGGCAGGGCCGGTGGGACAGGACGCCGGGCTGGGCGCCCCCGAGGTGGGCCCCGAGGCGGGATCGCGAGTGGCCGACCGGAAGGCCCAGCGGGCCGCACGGCGCACGCGGCGCACTCTGGCCATCGTCTGCGGGGTCGTGGTGGCGGTGTGCCTGATCCTCACTATCCTGATCGTGGACATGGCACGCAACCGCACCTCCGGGCCCCTGCTGGTGATGAGCCCGGTGGCGCTGTCCACGGGGCCGTCCCGCCCGCCTGCCACCCTGTCCCTCACCCGATTCCATCCGATCCCCGGCGCCCCGGCGTCAGAAGGAGGCAACCCTTGACCTCACTCAGCACCGCAACCGTCCTCGGTGACACGGCTCCGGCCGTGCCCGAAGCATCGCTCGTGGCCGCGCGCGCCGCCGAGGCGAAATCGGGCGAGGACACCGCCGTCCTGGCCATGGGTGAGCTGCTCGGCCTCACCGACGCCTTCGTCATCACCAGCGGTCGCAACTCGCGGCAGGTGAGGACCATCGTCGACGAGGTCGAACGGCAGGTGGCTGAGGTGCACGGTCGGAAGCCGACGCGGGTGGAGGGTCTCAACGACGCCCGTTGGGTGCTGATGGATTACGGGGACTTTCTGGTGCACGTGTTCCTCGACGAGGCGCGGGACTTCTATGACCTCGAGCACCTCTGGACCGACGCACCCCGCATCACCTGGTCCTCGGCCGCCCCGGCCTGACCGGGGACGCCCCGGCCTCAACCCGGACGCGGTCGGGCACCGGTCGGTTAGAACACCGGAGCCTGGGGCAGGTAGGAGGTCCGGTCCACCGGTCCGATGACCGTCGCCCCACTGGCCGTCGGCACCTCCTCGGTCTGCCCGCCGATTTGGAAGATGACGCCGCTGACGCCATTCACCTCGGTGGCCGTGTAGACGAGTTGGGCGATGGCCAGCGTCTGGTTGGCCCCCACCACCTGGATGGGATTGGTGGCGAAGTCGATGGTGGCGATACCCGCGGTGACCCTGGCCGACACCTTGGTCTGGGCGGGGGTGAGAAAGGTCTGGAGCCCACTGGCCGACTCGCTGGCCTTCGGACCTTCGAGCAGTGCCTCGAGGACCTCGGTGAGTGTGCCGCTGAGCGTGGTGGACGCAGGGATTCCCCGGGTCACCGGGGCCACGGTCTGGGTCGGCGCCACCAGGAAGATCAGCTCGGGTACGGCCACGGCCCGCGGCAGGGTGGAACTCGCCGTCGTGGAGCTCGCCGGACTGAGGAGGTGGAACGGGACGTCCTTCTTGCTGATGGCGGTCGGCCCCCCTGTGGTCGGGATGCCACAGGCCGCCGTGGTCAGGCCGATACTGAGCACCAGGACGACCACCAGTGCTCGGGGACGAGCCGTCCCGGCCGGTCGGCGCCTCATCGGGGATCGGGACCGTCGTCGCGGGGCTCCAGAGGCAGTTCGATGACGAATCGAGAACCCCGGACCGGGGCCTCCTCGATCCAAATGGCCCCGCCGTGCAGCCGCACATGCTCGGCGACCAGGGAGAGCCCGAGCCCCGTACCCTCGCTCGACTCGCGTCGACCGGCCCGGCCGCCGCGGTAGAAGCGCTCGAAGAGATGGTTGCGGTCCGGCTCGGGCACGCCGGGGCCCTGGTCCTCCACGATGACCCGGATGCTGCGGGCCGGGAGCTCGGGTTCGGCCGGATGACGGGCCACCACCACGCGGGTCACGCCGCCGGCGTAGAGCGTGGCGTTCTCGACCAGATTGGCCATCACCCGTTCGAACCGGCGTTTGTCCACCCGGAGGCGTAGCCCCTCCACCCCGGGTTCGACCTCCACCGGGAAGACCACCGCCGCCCGGTGCCCGTCCTCCCCGACCGGGGCCGAGGCACCGACGGCCCGGCGTACCAGCTCTCCGGGATCCACTTCATCGAGGGAGAGCTCGGCGGAGCCGGCATCGAACCGCGAGATCTCGAGGAGGTCGTCCACCATCCTCGTGAAACGGGTGAGATCGGCGTCCAACAGGTCGAGGGCGCTCCGGGCCCGGGGGCTCAGCTCGTCTCGGTGGCCGTCGAGCACACCGACCGTGGCCGACAGCGTGGTCAGCGGGGAACGTAGTTCGTGGCTCACGTCCGAGGTGAACCGGGCCTCCCGCTCGATGCGCTCCTGGACATTGGCGGTCATCCGGTTGAAGGCCGAGGCCAACTCCTGGAGGTCCACGTCGTCACCGGCCTCGACCCGGGTGTCCAACTGGCCGCCGGCGATGGCCACGGCGGCCTCGGTGAGGCCGGCCAGAGGTCGCAGGGCGCGACCGCTGGCCCACCGCCCGAGGAGCGCGCCAGCCAGCGTGGTGACGAGGGCCGCGGCGGCCAAAGCGAAGGCCAACGTCCGCAGGGTGCTGGCCAGTTCGTCGAGCGAGAAGACTTCGAAGTAGGCGGCGTGCTCGGCCGGGAGCGGCACGCCGATCACGATCTGGGGGGAGTCGCCGAGGGCGAAGTACTGCGAGGCCGGGGTGCCGTGGAGCACCAGTGTCCGCAGCCCGGCCGGGATGGCACTCTGGCCCACCTGGATGGGGCTGGTGGCGTACCACTTCCCCCCGGCGTGCAGGACCGACAGCGAGCCGGGCAGGGTGTCGATGGACCCGATCAGCTGGTCGACCTGGGTCCCCGAGGCCTGGCTCCCCGATGACGGGAGGGCGCTTTTGATGAGCGAGGCGTTGGCGAAGGCCTGACGCTGGTCGGTGCTCTGGTGTTCGTTCAGGAAGCTCTGCCGGGCGGCGAAGTAGGTGATGCCGGCCATGACGGCCGACAGGGCGAAGGCGCCGATGGCGAAGGTGAACGTGACTCGGGCCCGTAGGCCGAGGTTGCGGGACAACTGGGTGCGGTGCCGCCGACCCGTCGGGGTCTCGAGGGCCAGCGGCTGGCTGGATGAGGGGGCTTCGGCGTCGCCGTCCGGCACCGTCGGGGACTCCGCCGGAGGCATGGATCAGACCGCCAGTTTGTAGCCCATGCCCCGGACCGTGAGGATGAAGCTGGGATTGGCCGGGTCGGGCTCCACCTTGGTCCGGAGTCGCCGCACATGCACGTCGACCAGCCGCCCGTCACCGAAGTAGTCATAACCCCAGACCTGTTCGAGCAGGTGCTCCCGGCTGAGCACCTTTCCCGGGTGGTCGGCGAGTTCACACAGGAGGCGGAACTCGGTGCGGGTGCAATGGACCTCCTCGCCGTGGCGTCGCACGACGCCGGCGTCGGGCTCGATCTGGACATCACCGAAGCTGATGACCGAGTCGCCGTCGGCGTCGGGACGTGACCGGCGTAGGAGTGCCCGGATGCGGGCGGCCAGTTCCTTGGCCACGAACGGCTTGGTCACGTAGTCGTCGGCGCCGGCCTCGAGGCCGGCTACCACGTCGTGGGTGTCGGAGCGGGCCGTGACCATGATGATGGGGACGGTGCTCTGGTGGCGGAGGGTCCGGCATGCTTCGAATCCGTCGATGCCGGGCAGCATCAGGTCGATCAGGACCAGCTCGAAGGGCTCTTCGGAGAACCGGCTGACGGCCTCCTCACCGCTGGCCGCGTCCTCCACCGTGTACCCCTCGTCCTCGAGGGCCAGGCGCATGGAGGACCGGATCCGCTCGTCGTCCTCGACGATCAGGATGCGGCTCATGCTCCGATCATGGCACGACCGTCCCGCCCATCGGGGGCAGCCGGGTCGGGCCGGTCAGGAGTTGAGCCAGATCTGGGTGGGGTAGATCGAGCCGCCGATCAGGGCGAAGGCCTTGGCCCCGGCCGGGGTGGTCGGGTTGGCGAAGTTCTCCACCTTCGGCGCGGCGGCGATGACCCACGTGGACCGGTCGAACCAGACGTAGGGGATGTCCTGGCCCATCAGCTTGCTGACCTCTTGGTAGGCGGCGATCTGTGCGGACTTGGACGGCGACTGGCGCCCCTCGATCAGGGCCGTTTGCATTTTGGGGTCGGTGTTGCGGGCCATGTTGATCGAGAACACCGGGGTGTTGGCGTTGGTGGGGCTCCAGAAGATGTAGTTCAGGTCGGGGTTGACCGCCCCGAACTGCCGCCACACCTGGGCTTCGTACGACCCGAGGAGGGCGGTGTTGATGATGTCGGCCTGCTGGATGGGTGCCAGCGTGACCTGCATGCCCACCGTCTGCAGCTGCTGCTGCAGGTACTCGGCGATCTTGGTGGTGCTGGCGTCCGGGGTGTGGTTGAGGGTGAAGGAGACGGGCTTGCCGGTCTCCTTGGCCACCTCTTTGACCAGGGACTTGGCCTTGTCCACGTTGTAGACCGGGTAGCCGTTGTCGGCCACGAAGTACGGGGAACCCTTGACGAAGGGGCCGTTGGACGTGGCGTTCACGCCCTTGTCGATGACCTCCACGTACTGGGCCGAGCTCACGGCATACGCCGTGGCCTGGCGGACCTTCAGGTTGTTGAAGGGGGCCTTGGACAGGTTGAGCAGGATGCAGCCCATGTCCGGCTCACCGGCCACGTTCTTCGAGTCGTCGATGTAGCCCAGTGAGCTGTCGGCCCGGATCTGGATGATGACTTCGGGCGTGTCGGAGTGCATGATGTCCACCGACCCCGAGCTCAGGCTGCTGTACAGCTGGTCCGGATCGGGGATGGGCTTGTAGGTGATGGAATCGAGGTAGGGAAGGCCCGGCCGCCAGTAGTGGGGGTTCTTGGTGGCGGTGAAGTGGTCGTTCGGCATCCACTCCTGAAACACGAAAGGTCCGGTGCCGATGGGATTGGTCTGGCTGCCGCTGGCCAGCCAGGTGGGCTCGGCGATGAAGGCGAACTGGCCGCCGATGCCCCCGGTCAGGTAGTAGTCGAACGGTACCCAGGGCGTCTTCATGGTCAGGGTGACCACCAAGGGGCTGGTCACGGCCACGGTGTCCAGGGTGGTGAGGGCCGGCCCGGTAAGTGAGGAGGCCTTCTGGGCGTTGAAGTTGGCGGCCACGGCGGCGGCGTCGCAGGGTGTGCCGTTGTGGAACACCAGGTTCGGACGCATGGTGATGGTCCACGACCGTGTAGTCGCTTGCTGGGGGTGACCGACTCGGCCAGATAGGGCTCGGGGGTGCCATTGGCGCTGAGGATCATGAGGGGGTCGAACACGGTGCGGGCGTAGAGGATCCCGACCTCGTCGAAGGTGCCCAGGGTGGTGGAGAACCCCTTCTCCTCGGCATCCACCCCGAAGATCAGTGAGCCACCGCTCTTGGGCTTGGCTGTCGACACCCCGTTGGGGTGGGAGTCGGTGGACGAGGATCCCGACCCTGATGAGGGCCGCGACCGCGGAGTCCGTTCCCGAGCCGCGGCTGGCCAGGACGCCTCCGGTGATGGCCACCACGGCCAGGCCGGCCCCGGTGGCCGTCCCGCGGGCCAGAAAGGAGCGGCGGTCGATGCGATCAGTCAATGTTCCCCCTTGTGCGCCGCCGCCGGAAGGCTCCGTCGCCGTCGGTTCGTTCCGTGATGTGCACCTGCACCTGCGTGGCCACCGGGGTGGCGCTCGTCGCCGGTCCCACCAGCGACGGCATGACGATAGCCCTACGCCGGTGCGGTTGCCGGGCACCCCCAGCAGCCGTCCCGTCGGGCGTCGATCCGGGGGACCTCGGCCGTCCCGACGTCGCACCGCTGACCCGACGGAGCCGGGGCCGGAGCCCGAGCCACCCGGGGATACGCCCTCGGTGGGGGCCTGCCCGATACGCTGGATCGGTGCCTTGGGAGATCGATGCCTACCGCCGATCGGTGGGCGGGCTGTCTCCGGCATCCGTGCGGGCCTACGCCTCCGATGCCGGACGGTTCGCCGAGTGGGCCTCCCGCACCGGGGCCGACGGTCCTGCCGACGTCGACCGGATCATGCTGCGGCGCTACTTGGCCTTCCTGTCCACCCGTCGCTACGCCAAGGCCAGCATCGCCCGCACCGCCGCCTCGCTCCGCTCCTACTTCGGCTGGTGCACTACGCGGGGCCTGACCGCGGCCGACCCTTCGTCCCGACTCTCGGCCCCGGCACCCGACTCGCGCCTTCCCCGCGTGCTGGGACATGCCGAGTTGGACCGACTGTTGGAACCGGAACCCGAGCACGGGACGGGCCAGCCCGACGAGGTCAACCGGCGGGACGACGCCGTGCTGGAGCTGCTGTACGGGAGCGGGATTCGCGTAGCCGAGCTGTGCGGGCTCGATGTGTCCGACGTGGACCTGTCCCACGGGCTGGTGACCGTCATCGGCAAGGGGAGCAAAGAGCGCCAGGTGCTGATCCACGACCGCGGCGCGGCCGCCGTAGCGGCATGGCTGGACGGACCTCGAGCCACCATGGCCACGGATGAAAGTCCAGCCCATGCGCTGTTCTACAACCGGCGGGGACACCGACTCGGTCCCCGTGACGTGCGTCGGCTGCTCGACCGGCGGTCCCCGGTTCCGACCCATCCCCACGCCCTGCGCCACAGCTTCGCCACCCACCTGTTGGACGGGGGCGCTGACCTGCGGGTTGTGCAGGAACTGCTGGGTCACGCCAGTCTCCAGACGACACAGGTCTACACTCATGTAAGCAAAGAGCGGCTGCTCACCGTGTATTCGGGAACCCATCCACGGGCCTAAGGGGACAATTGCCTACGAAATTGGACACGGCGGGACACGGCATCGACGGGCTGTGGGCCGAGTACAAGAAGACCGCCAACCGTGCCCTGCGGGACCAGCTCATCGTGCACTACGCCCCGGTCGTCAAGTACGTGGCCGGTCGGGTGTCGGTAGGTCTGCCCCGTCACGTGGACGAGGCCGACCTGGCCAGTTACGGGATCATCGGTCTGATCGACGCCATCGAACGTTTCGAGCCCCAGCGCAACATCAAGTTCGAGACCTATGCCATCCCCCGCATCAAGGGCGCCATCATCGACGAGCTTCGGTCCATCGACTGGGTACCGAGGTCGGTCAGGGCCAAGGCCCGGGCCGTCGAGCAGTCGTACTCCAAGCTCGAGGCCACGCTCCACCGGACGCCGACCGACGCCGAGGTCGCCGCCGACCTCGAGATGACCGACGCCGAGTTCCAGACGGCGTTGCGCAAGATCTCCTTCGTCGGCGTGGTCGCCCTCGACGAGGTCTTCCGCGGCGGGGACCGGTCGGATCGCTCCACCCTGGGTGAGACCCTGCCCGACAGTACGGCCGGACCGATGGACACCTTCGAGGTCAAAGAGACCAAGGAGGCCTTGATCAACGCCGTGGGCCAGATGGCGGAGCGGGAGAAGACGGTCCTCACCCTCTACTACTACGAAGGTCTCACGCTGGCCGAGATCGGCGACATCCTCGGTGTGACCGAGTCCCGGGTGTGTCAGATCCACACCAAGGCGGTGCTGCAGCTCCGGGCCAAGCTGGCCGATCGGCCCGAGGCGGCCGGCCGGAGGGCGCCGACGCCGAAGGCCAAGGCGTCACCAGGCACGGGTGGCGACAGCACGTCAGGTCGCCGGGCCGCGGGGACGAAGGCGCAGGGCGGGGCCGCCGCCGGGGCCAAGTCGCCTAAACGGGTCCCGACGTCGGCGACCGGCTGAGGTCGCCCACCGATTGAACCGACCCGAGTGGAGCGCGGCGGGGTCGGCGCACTACTATGGAAGCGCCTCGTCAACCGACGAGGAGCACGAGCGGTATCGGAGCCGTACCCGGCCGCGTCCACGGTCGCCCCTCACCAGGGGTGTTGTGGTCGGGAAGAACCAACCGTCATGAAGGAGCAGTCACATGGCCGTCGTCACCATGAAGCAGCTATTGGGCGCGGGCGTCCACTTCGGGCATCAGACCCGCCGGTGGAACCCGAAGATGCGCCGGTTCATCCTCGGGGAGCGGAACGGGATCTACCTGATCGACCTCCGCCAGACCATGCGGGGTATCGAGGAGTCCTACGGGTACATCCGTGACCTGGTGGCCGGGGGCGGGACCATCCTCTTTGTGGGCACGAAGAAGCAGACCCAGGGCCCGGTGGCCATCTATGCCGACGCCTGCGGCATGCCGTATGTCAACGAGCGGTGGCTGGGCGGCATGCTCACCAACTTCCAGACCGTCTCGACGCGGGTGAAGCGGATGAAGGAGTTCGAGGCCATGCAGCAGGCCGGCGACTTCGACGCCATGCCCAAAAAGGAGGCTCTCCGGCACACCCGCGAGCTCGAGAAGCTCCAGCGGAACCTGGGCGGCATCCGTGGTCTCGACAAGTTGCCCGACGCCATCTTCGTGATCGACACCAAAAAGGAGCACATCGCGGTGACCGAGGCCAACAAGCTCGGCCTCCCCGTGGTGGCGGTGGTCGACACCAACTGTGACCCGGACGTGATCACCCACGTGATTCCCGGGAACGACGACGCCATCCGCTCGGGCGCCCTGCTGTGCCGGGTGGTGGCCGATGCGGTCGTAGAGGGCCGGTTCATCGCCCAGCAGCGTCCGGCACCACCGGCCGCGGCTGCGCCCGCTCCGTCGGCGCCCATCCCGCCCCCGCCCGCACCCGCCGCCGCGGCCGCCGGGCCGGAGCCGGCCCTGGTCGCAGCGGCAGCCCCGGTCGGAGGTCCTGCCCCCAGCCCGGCAGCGGACGCACCGGCCGCCGAGGCATCTGCTCCGGCACCGGCCACCGAGGCATCCGCCCCGGCACCGACCGCTACCGCGCCCATCGCTGAGGCTGTCTCGGATGCCGAGGTCGCCGCGGAGGAACCGGCCACCCCGGGCGAGGAGGTCTGACCGTGCCCGAGTTCACCGCCAAGGACGTGCAGAAGCTTCGCCAGCTCACCGGGGTGGGCATGCTCGACGCCAAGAAAGCCCTCGAGGAGAACGGGGGCGACATGGACAAGGCCATCACCTGGTTGCGCGAGCAGGGGCTGGCCAGCCAGGCCAAGCGGGCCGACCGTGAGGCCTCGGAGGGAGCGGTGGCCATCGGGCACGCCGACGGGGTGGCCTCCATCGTCCAGCTCCGCTCGGAGACCGACTTCGTGGCCAAGTCGGAACAGTTCGTGTCGTTCGTGGCCGCTCTTGCCGACCTGGTGGCCGCCGAGGACGAAGCCGCCCTGGCCGGGAAGGCCGAGGAGATCGACACGCTCAAGATCACGCTGAAGGAGAACATCTCGCTGGGCCAGGTGGTCCGCATCGAGGCCCCTCCCGGCGGCGTGGTCGACTCCTACCTCCATCTCCAGGCCGGTCGTGGTGTGAACGCCGTGGTGGTGGCCCTGGACGGTGGTTCGGCCGAACTGGCCCACGACATCGCCGCCCATATCGCCTTCGCCCGGCCCGCCTACATCAGCCGGGACGAGGTCCCCGAGTCCGAGGTGGAGGCCGAACGCGAGACGGTCGAGAAGATCGCCCGCAACGAGGGGAAGCCGGATGCCGCGCTGCCCAAGATCGTGGAGGGCCGCCTGAACGGCTGGTACAAGGAGCGGGTGCTCCTCGACCAGGCCTACGTGAAGGACGAGAAGAAGACCATCGCCTCGCTTCTCGGATCGGCCACGGTGACAGCGTTCGCCCAGGTCGTCGTGGGCGATTGAGCCAGCGGTGGGTGAGCGTCGTCGCATCGTCCTGAAGATGTCGGGGGAGGCCCTGGCCTCTTCGGCTTCTGACGAGACCATCGACGCCGCCGTCGTGGAGCAGCTCGCCGTCGAGATCGCCTATACCCGGGACGCCTTCGACCTCGAACTGGCCGTCATGGTCGGGGGCGGGAACATCTGGCGGGGAACCACCGGGGCGGGAGCGGGCATGGACCGGGCCACCTCGGATGCCATGGGGATGCTCGGTACGGTGATCAATGCCCTGGCCCTCCAGGACGCCCTCGAGCACCACGGCCAGCCCACGCGGGTTCTGTCGGCCATCCAGATGGCCGAGGTGGCCGAGCCGTACATCCGGCGCCGGGCCATCCGCCACCTCGAGAAGGGACGGGTGGTGGTGTTCGCCGCCGGCATGGGCAATCCCTACTTCACCACTGACACCTCGGCCGCCCTCCGGGCCGCCGAGATCGAGGCCGATCTGCTGTGCAAGGGCACCCACGGCGGGGTGGACGGCGTCTACAACGCCGATCCCCGGATCGACCCGGAGGCCTCCCGGTACGACGAGGTCTCCTTCATGGAGGTGGTTTCGAAGGACCTGCGTGTGATGGATCTCACCGCCATCACCTTCTGCATGGACAACGGACTACCCATCCGGGTGTTCGACCTGATGGAGCCGGGCAACATCAAGCGCGGCTCTCGGTGGCGAGTCCATCGGGACCCTCGTGCGATGAACGCCCAGGTGATGCCCTCATCTGGGTGGCGCACGACCCTGCTGGCTACGCTGGGCGGCTGATGGACGACGACCTGATCGCGCTGGTGGTGGGCGATGCCCGCGAGCACATGAGCAAGGCGGTGGACCACACCCAGGCCGAATTCGGTTCCATCAGGACCGGCCGGGCTACCCCGGCCCTGGTGGAGCATCTGAAGGTCGACTACTACGGCACCGAGACCGAGCTCCGTCAGCTGGCCGGGTTCAGTGTCCCCGAGGCCCGCCTGCTCGTGGTCTCGCCCTACGACAAGGGATCGCTGGACGACATCGAGCGGGCGCTGCAGACCTCTGACCTGGGTATCACCCCATCCAACGACGGCACGGTGATCCGGCTCTCGTTTCCCATCCCCACCGAGCAGCGCCGCAAGGAGCTGGTCAAGGTGGTCAAGCAGAAGGCGGAGGAGGGGCGCGTGACGGTTCGCAACCTTCGCCGGTCGGCCCGCCACGATCTCGACGCAATGCAAAAGGACGGCGATCTGTCCAGTGACGAGCTCGAACGGGTGGAGAAGGACCTCGACAAGATCACCCAGGACCACGTGGCTGCCATCGACCGGCTCCTCGCACACAAGGAGCAGGAACTCCTCGAGATCTGACACCGGACGGCGTCGGCCCGCCCGGTGGATGGAAGGAAACAACTGACGTGGACGACGGCCCAGAGGGAGAGGATGACGTGACCCGAACGGATCTTCCCGTGACGCGCCGCGACCCCGCCGGGGCGGCCACCGGACCCTCCACCGACCGCGTTCGCATCCTGGGGGCCGAGCCGGCCGGTGAGATCACCGGGGAGCTACCGGTGGTACGGCGCGACGCCGACACCGACGGTGGGGATGAGGGTGACGGGGGAGACGAGGGTGGCGGGGCAACGGTCGAGCCGAAGGTGCTGCCGGCCGACACCCTCTTCGACCAGCCGACGGTCCATCTGATCGACGAGCCGGTCGGGCCGAGTGACGGAGGTCCGGTCGTCGACCCGGTGCGACCCGGGGAGACGGCGGTACCCGGAGCCACCGCCACCCCGACCGAACTGCCCCACTGGACCGAGCCGCCCACCGGGCAGGTGCCGGCGGTGCTGTCCCGCGACAACGGCGATGAACCGACGGGCCCGACCGTGGTGGCCCCCACCTGGCGTGAGGAGGACGCCGACTGGGAGGCCCACGACGAGGCGTTCGACCCGGCCATGTTCGCCGGCGAGGAGGACGAGGTCGCGCTCGGGTCGCTCGACGAGACCGACAGCACCGATACGGAGCGACGTCCGTGGGAGTTCGACCTCGGTGCGTCTCCCCATCCGACTGGTCCGGTGCAGCGGGTCAGCGCGGCGGTGGACGATCCTTCGGCGCCCGCCACCGACCCCATCACCGAGCCCACCGACGCGGTGGCCCCGACCACGGGCCCCCGGCCGAGTGCGGGGACGGAACCCGCGGCCCAACGATACGGGGGCGGTGAGGGACGGTCGGAATCACCCGTGCCCGTAGTGGGGAGCGCCGCGGTGGCCGGTGCGGCGGCCGGGGCCGCCGCCAGCCGGCCCGGCCCGGTCCGGACCGGAGCGACGGCGCCGTCGGACCACGACGAACCGGGGGACGAAGAACTGTTCGCCGACAAGCCCGTCCCCACCGGCTCGCCCCGGCTCGGGCGGGCCCGCCGGGCGGGACTGCTCCCGGCCCGGCTGCGGGCCAAACGGCCCGACGACGGCGAGGCCCTGTCGAGGCGCCGCTGGCCGCCGAGCTCCCGGGGGCGTCGGTGACCGACGTACCGGGAGCCGGCCGCAAGCGGGTGGGTGTGGCCGGCCTGGCCGCCGCCGACCGCACGGCCGAGCGGGCCCAGGACGCCGCGGCCGAGGAGGCCGAGCGCTGCAGGGATCGCCGGAGCTGCCGCCGGTGCCGCCGCGTCGACCACGGCCGCGCCGCCGGCTGTGCTGCGGCGTCCTCAGTCGACAGGACCCGCCTCCGAGACCGGGGTCGGTGACACCGAGGGTCCGACCGGGGGAGGCCCCCCGGCGCCACGGCAACGTCGACGGTCGCCGGAGGGCTCGGACCGACCCGGTACCCGGTGGGAGCCTGGTCGGGGTCCGGGTGGGCACGGGCATCGCCGTGGCCGTCATCGCCCTGTTGGCCTTCAAACTGGGCACGGTGCCATCGTTGGTCCTGAGCGCCATCGTGGTGACCTTCGCCGCCGGGGAGTGCTTCGGGGTCCTGCGCGGAGCCGGCTACCACCCGGCCAGCCTGCTCGGCCTGGTCGGGACCATCTCGCTGATGGTCGGCGCCTACACCAAGGGAGTCGCCGCCCTCCCGCTGGTCTTGGTACTGATCACGGTGTTCACCCTCATCTGGTACCTGTTCGGTATCGAGCGGGGTTCGCCGGTGGCCGGCACCGCCGCCACCCTGATGACCGTGGGCTGGGTGTCGTTGCTCGGGGCCTACGCCGGGCTGCTGCTGTCACCCTCGAGCTTCCCCGACCGGCACGGCATCGCCTTCCTCCTCGGGGCCATCATCGCCACCGTGGCCAACGACGTCGGCGCCCTCGTCATCGGCGGATGGCTGGGGAGCCGGCCCTTGGCCCCCAGGATCAGTCCCAACAAGACGTGGGAGGGTCTCTTCGGCGGGGCAGTCTTCTCGATCCTGTTCTCCACCGTGGTGGTGGGATCCATCCACCCCTGGAGCGCCTCCAACGCCGCCCTCCTCGGCGTCGTGGTGGCGGTAGTGGCACCACTCGGGGATCTGTGCGAATCCCTGCTCAAACGGGATCTCGGGCTGAAGGACATGGGTACGGCTGCTCCCGGGCCACGGGGGGGTCCTGGACCGGGTCGACGCCCTGCTGTTCGTGCTGCCGGCCACCTACTACCTGGTCCGCGCCCTCAACATTGCCTGAACTTCGGGCAGGCTAGGGGGATGAATCTGGCCAGCAGGGGCACCGAGGCGGAGGGTCCCCCCGGACCTCGCGGGTCGGAACCGGCCACCATCGAGGGCCCCGTGACGCCGGTCTCCGTGAGCCTGGTCGGATCGACGGGCTCCATCGGGAGGCAGGCCATCGAGGTCATGGAGGCGTGCCCGGAGCGATTCGACGTCGTGGCGCTGGGCGCCTACAGCTCGGTCGACCAACTGGTGGCCCAGGCCGCACGACTGCACCCGACCGTGGTGGCCATCGGTGATCCGGCTTGTGCCCCCGAGCTGGCCGAGCGTCTGGATGCCGGCGTGGACGTCGTCGTGGGCACCGAGGGACTGGCCCACATCGCCACGCTGGCCGACGTGGCCGTCAACGGGGTCGTGGGCTTCGCCGGGTCTGCGCGTCACCCTGGCCGCCCTCGATGCCGGGCGCCGCCTGGCCCTGGCCAACAAGGAGTCCATCATCGCCGGTGCACCCCTGGTGCAGCGGTCACGCCGGACCCCGGGCGCCGAGCTCATCCCGGTCGACTCCGAGCACTGTGCCATCCACCAGTGTCTGCGGGCCGGCGACCCCGGCAGCGTGGCCCGGCTCCTGCTCACGGCCTCGGGGGGACCGTTCCGGGGCAGGTCCCAAGGCGAGCTGGCCACCGTCACCGTCGAGGCGGCCCTGGCCCATCCGACCTGGTCGATGGGTCCGAAGATCACCGTGGACTCCTCGACGCTCATGAACAAGGGCCTCGAGGTGATCGAGGCCCACGAGCTGTTCGGGGTGTCCTACGACGCCATCGACGTGGTGGTCCATCCCCAGTCGATCGTCCACTCCATGGTGGAGTTCGTCGACGGCGCCGCCGTGGCCCAGCTGTCCATGCCGGACATGCGCCTTCCCATCGGCTACGCCCTGGCCTTCCCCGAACGGCTCCCGGTGGCCTACGGCGCCATCGACTGGACCAAGCTGGCCACCCTCGAGTTCGAAGAGCCGGACCGCACCGTGTTCCCGTGCCTGGGGCTCGCCTACCGGGCCGGGCGCACCGGGGACCTGGCTCCGGCGTGGCTGAACGCCGCCAACGAGGTGGCCGTGGCCGCATTCCTGGACGCTCGCATTGGATGGACGTCCATCGCCGAGGTGGTCGAGCGCACCCTCGATGGCTATGAGCCACCCTCCCCGACCGGTGGGACCCACGACCCCGGGCGCACGGTGGAGGATGTTCTCGACGCCGACGCCACCGCCCGCCGGGTGGCCGAATCGGTTGTCTCCCAACGCGGGAGGGCGGCGTGAGCGCCATCGATCTGCGCCCGCCGGTCAGTCCGGCCCCTGACCCGAGCCGGCCCGACGGATGGTCGTCCGCAACGACGAAGTCCCCCCGCCGGCTGGCCGCTGAACTGATCGCCGCGGTGGTGGTCATCACCGCCCTGGCCGTGGTCACCGGCTACGTGGACCTGTTGATCGTGGTGGTCTCCATCATCGTCATCGTCATGCTCCACGAGCTCGGCCACTTCACCATGGCCAAGCGCAGCGGCATGAAGGTGACCGAGTACTTCGTCGGGTTCGGACCGCGCCTGTGGTCCTTCCGGCGGGGGGAGACCGAGTACGGCATCAAGGCCCTTCCCCTGGGCGGCTACGTGAAGATCCCCGGGATGACCAACCTCGAGGACGTAGATCCGGCCGACGAGGGCCGCCTCTACCGGGACAAGCCCTTCCACGCCCGGCTGGGTGTGGCCGTGGCCGGCTCGGCCGTGCACTTCCTGTTGGCCTTCGTCTTGCTCTGGGTCCTCCTCACGTTCGTCGGGGTGCCCAACTCACACCAGGTCCAGATCGAAGGGCTCAATCCGGTGGGCGGTCTGCCCGGTCCGGCCGCGGCCGCCGGCATCCGGCCCGGCGACGTCGTGGTGTCGGTCGACGGCAAGCCCATCGGCGGGAACGTGGACGCCCTGACCAAGGCCATCAACGACCATCCCGGCGTGCCGGTCACCGTGGTGGTGGACCGCAACGGCACCGACAAGACCCTGACCGTCACGCCGGTCGACGGCCGGACTCTGCACGAGAAGGGCTCGAAGCCACCGGCCGGCACCGCCCCGTACGGCCTCATCGGCATCAGCCTGGGATCGCCGGTCCAGACCAGAACCGCCCTCCAGGGCGTGACCTCGGCGGGATCCCAGCTCGGGAGCCTGGCCGGAACCTCGGTGACCGGCATCGGACATCTGTTCTCGCCCAGCGGGGTGGCCCAGCCGCTTCGACCAGGTGACCAGCGCCAAGGACGCCAGCCAGGCCGAGGCCAACGGCACCCGGGCCTCGTCCATCGTGGGGATCGGCGGGGTCGCCACCGACGCCCTCCACGCCGGCATCGGGGACTACCTCTACATCCTCATCGTCATCAACATCTTCTTCGGGGTCTTCAACCTCTTCCCGATGCTGCCCCTCGACGGCGGCCATGTGGCCATCGCCGTCTACGAGAAGATCCGCACCGGCCGGCGCAAGGTCCTCTACCACGCCGATGTGGCCAAGCTGATGCCCTTCACCTGGCTGTTCATGGCGTTCCTGGCCGTCCTCATCGTGCCCGCCCTGCTCACCGACATCCTCCATCCGGCCGCCAACCCGTTCGGGTAGAGGGGTGCGGCCGGTCCGCCCGGGGGACGGCGAGTGGGCGCCGGTAGCATGGGGTCATGGGACGCACGGCCTGGACCACGACGGAGCGGAGGCCCACCCGCCAGATCCATGTCGGTGGTGTGGCCGTCGGGGGCGGAGCCCCGGTCACCGTGCAGTCCATGACCACCACCAAGACCGCCGATGCCGAGGCCACCCTGACCCAGATCTACGCGTTGGCCGCGGCCGGGGCCGACCTCGTCCGGTGCACGTGCAACGAGGAGGCCGCCGCCGAGGGCCTGGCCCGGATCGTGCCCCGTTCCCCGGTGCCGATCATCGCCGACATCCACTTCCACCACGAGATGGCCCTGGCCGCCCTCGAGGCCGGCGTGCACGGCCTGCGGCTCAACCCGGGCAACCTGCGCAAGGCGCACGAGATCAAACAGGTCGCCTCGGAGGCCAAGGACCGCGGGGTGCCGATCCGCATCGGCGTGAACGCCGGGTCCCTCCACCCCGACCTGTACAAGCGGTTCGGCGGGGCCACACCCGAGGCTCTGGTGGAGTCGGCACGCATGGAGCTGGCCTACTTCGCCGAGGTGGGATTCGACGACGTCAAGATCTCGGTGAAGGCCTCGTCGGTGCCCCTCATGATCGAGTCCTACCGACTGGCCTCGGAGACCTTCGACCACCCCCTCCACCTCGGGGTGACCGAGGCCGGGCCACCGCCGGCCGGGCTGCTGAAGGGCACCGCCGGGATCGCCACCCTGCTGGCCGAAGGGATCGGGGACACCATCCGGTACTCGCTCACCGCCGATCCCGTCGAGGAGGCCCGCGCCGGCCGGCAGCTGCTGGAGGCCCTGGGCCTGCGGGAGCGTAAGGGCCTCGACCTCATCGCCTGTCCCAGCTGCGGGCGGGCCGAGATCGACGTCATCGCCGTGGCCAAGGCGGCCCAGGAGGCGCTGGAGGACCGGAACCTCCCCATCCAGGTGGCGGTGATGGGCTGCGTGGTCAACGGACCCGGGGAGGCCCGAGAGGCCGATCTGGGTATCGCCGCCGGACGCAAGCGCGGCCACCTGTTCATCAAGGGGAAGATCGTCCGGGTGGTCCCCGAGGGCGAGATGGTCGAGGCACTCGTGGCCGAGGCCGAGCAGCTGGTGGCCGAAGGGGTCGAGGCCCGGCTGGCCAAGGCCGATGTCGGTGCCGAGGCCGAGGCCGAGGCCGATCGGCGGGCCCTCATCGACGCCAAGGGCGAGGACGCCAACGCCTCGGAGACCAAGGTCGAGCTCATCCGCAAGAAGTACGGCACCGACCCCGACTGACTGTTCCCGGCCTCGGACCGGATCCTGCGGTGACCGTAGGGGCCGCCGGTAGGATCGCCGACCATGCGTATGTCCCGTCTCCTCGTCCGCACCCTGCGGGAGGCTCCGGCCGACGCCGAGGTGGCCGGCCACCAGCTGCTGGTGCGGGCCGGCTACATCCGCCGCCTGGCTTCGGGGGTCTACTCCTTCATGCCTCTCGGGATGCGGGTGCTGGCCCGGGTGGAGCGGATCATCCGGGAAGAGCTCGACGGCGCCGGCTGTCAGGAGGTGCTCCTGCCCGCCCTCCATCCCGTCGAGCTGTGGGAGCGCTCCGGCCGGGCCACCCTCTTCGGCAGCGACGCCCTGCCGGCCATGACCGTGGACGCCCGAGGGGGCACCTTCGTCCTCGGGCCCACCCACGAAGAGGTGGTCACGGTCACCGTCGGGGCCGAGGTGGAGTCGTACCGCCAGCTGCCGCTCAGCGTCTACCAGATCCAGGTCAAATTCAGGGACGAGGCCCGCCCCCGTTTCGGTCTGCTGCGGACCCGCGAGCTGATCATGGCCGACGCCTACTCCTTCGACGTGGACAAGGAGGCCATGCAGGCCTCGTACCGGACCGTATTCGAGGCCTACCTCAAGATCTTCGCCCGACTGGGGTTGGACGTGACCCCGGTGGAGGCGGAGTCCGGGGCCATCGGCGGGGACGTCAACCATGAGTTCATGGTGCCCTCCGCGGTGGGTGAGGACGAGTTCGTCTCCTGCCCGTCCTGTGGGTATGCCGCCAACGTGGAGGCGGCCGTTCGCAGGTGGGCGGGTGCTAGCGCGGAGCGGGACGACATCGCCCCGTCGCCGCCGGTGATCGAGCACCACACCCCGGACTGTCCCGGGATCACCGAGGTCGTCGCGTTCTTCGGCGATCCCGCCGTGACCGAGGCGTCGATGTTGAAGAGTCTGGCGGTCGTGGATGCCGAGGGCGGTCCGGTCCTTCTGCTCCTGGCCGGCGACCGCGAGGCCCGGCTGCCCGCCCGGTGGCGGTTGTTCGAGGACGCCGACTTCCTCAACTACCCCTCCCTGGTCAAGGGGTACATCGGTCCCCATGGGCACGCCGACTACGGCATCCGGGTGGTGGCCGACGTCGGCGTCGGGCGGGCCGGGGAGTGGATCACCGGTGCCAACCGGCGGGACCACCACCTCGGCGGCATGTTCCTCGGTCGCGACTTCACCGTCGACGAGTGGGGCTCGTTCGCCCAGGTGGTCCCCGGAGACCCCTGTCCCCGCTGTGGGGACGGGGTGACGTTGGTTCGATCGGTGGAGGCGGCCCACACCTTCCAGCTGGGCCACAAGTACTCCGAGGTCATGCCGGGATCGAGCTTCGTGGCCGAGGACGGCAGCGAGGCCATCTTCTCGATGGGCTGCTACGGCATGGGGGTCAGTCGGCTGCTGGCCGTGGTGGCTGAGGAGCACCACGACGAGCGGGGTCTGGCCTGGCCGCCCGAGGTGGCACCGTTCCGGGTCCACCTGGCCGCACTGGGCGCGGGACGCTCGGCCGAGGTGGCCGGGGCCGCCGAGGACCTCTACCGGCGCCTGGTGGACGGCGGGGTCGACGTCCTCTACGACGACCGGGATGTCTCACCGGGGGTCAAATTCGCCGACGCCGACCTGCTGGGCGTACCGATCCGGCTGGTGGTGGGGGCCAAGGGCCTGGCCCGGGGGGTCATCGAATGGCGGTCCCGGGCCACGGGGGAGGAGCGGGATCTCCCGGTGGACAGCCCGGTCTCGAAGCTGTCGGCCGGTTGAGGTCCGAGGCCCCTGATCGGGATCCCGCCCGGGACGGCGACAGGACCGACGGGAGGTCGGATCCCCGATTTTCGGGGTGAAACCGCACGTCAGGCCGCACGCGAATCCGGAGCCGCCGCTGCTATACTTTTAGATCTGCCGTTCGGTTGGAGTGAAGTGACGCTGATGCAAGCGTGGGCGGACAGCCCACGCTTTTGTTTTGGTCCGGAACGCTCCATCGGGGGTGCAGTACAGGCAGCAAATGCAGTGACGAGACATGACATACAGCCATATCGAGACCACATGGCACTGAAAGGAGGCAGCGCAGATGACCGAAGAACTGTTCACCCAACTCCAACCGGTCATCGCCGCCGCCCGGCTCGAGCTGGTCGACGTGGAGCTGCGCTCGGGTGTACTCCTGGTGACGGTGGATCGCGAGGGTGGCGTTGACCTCGAGGCCCTGACCGACGCCAACCGGGCCGTCTCGACCGTGTTGGACGACCTGGATCCGATACCCGGCCGCTACACCCTCGAGGTCTCGAGCCCGGGCGTCGAACGGACCCTGCGCACGCCCGCCCACTTCGTGAAGGCCATCGGGGAGACGGTGTCGGTCAAGACCCGGCCCCAGGTACCCGGTGACCGCCGGCGCCGGGGCGTGCTGGTGGCCGCCGACGACCATGGTCTGACGCTGGCCGAGGAGGGTGGGCCCGATGAAGGTGTCCACCTCGGCCTACTCGGACATCGACAAGGCCCGAACGGTCTTCGTCTGGGGCCCGGAGCCCAAAGCCGGCCGGCGCGACGCGACGAAGGCCAGGTCCGGGGAGCGGGGGAGCGGGGGAGCGAACCGTCCCGGGTCCGGCAAGGCCCCCCCGAGGCAACCGGCGGAGACGACGGAGAACAGGACGACGGAGATGAAGAGGAAGCAGGTCGTATCCCCATGAGCAAGCCCAATTTCGAATTCCTCGACGCGCTGGGCCAGATCGCGCGCGACAAGGGCATCTCGGTGGAGACGCTGCTCGATGCCCTGGCCAACGCCCTGGTAGCGGCGTACAAGCGCCGTCCCGACGCTGCCGAGGAGGCGGTGGTCACCATCGACCCCGAGTCGGGGGAGATCCGCGTCTACGGCCAGGAACTCGACGAGGACGGTAACGTCACCCGTGAATGGGACGACACCCCCGACGACTTCGGGCGGATCGCCGCCCAGACGGCCAAGCAGGTCATCCTGCAGCGGATCCGAGAGGTCGAGCGGGACCTCAAGTACGAGGAGTACGCGGGGCGTGAAGGCGACATCGTCACCGGCATCGTCCAGCAGACCGACAACCGCTACACCCTGCTCGACCTCGGCAAGGTGGAGGCGTTGCTGCCCCAGGCCGAGCAGGTGTCCTACGAGCGCTACGAGCACGGGGCCCGGCTGAAGGCCTACATCGTCGAGGTCCGCAAGACGACCAAGGGTCCCCAGATCGTAGTGAGCCGCAGCCACCCCGGACTGATCAAGCGGCTCTTCGAGCTGGAGGTTCCCGAGATCTCCTCGGGTGCGGTGGAGATCAAGGCCGCGGCACGGGAGCCGGGCCACCGGACCAAGATCGCCGTCTGGTCGAACGACCCGAACGTTGACCCGGTGGGGGCGTGCGTGGGGGCCCGGGGGTCGCGGCGTGCGCATGGTGACCAACGAGCTCCGTGGGGAACGGGTGGACGTGGTTCCCTTCTCGGACGATCCGGTCGAGTTGATCCAGTCGGCCCTGGCTCCGGCCCGGGTGCGCGAGGTCCGGCTCGACGACGACACCGGTACGGCCACGGTCATCGTGAGCGATTACCAGCTGTCACTGGCCATCGGCAAGGAGGGTCAGAACGCCCGCCTGGCCGCACGGCTCACCGGCTGGCGCATCGACATCAAGAGCGAGACCCAGCTGGCCGAGGAGGAGTCGGGCTACGCCGGCGAGGAGTGGGCCGAGGGCGAGTGGATCCAGAACGAGGCGGGCGAGATGGTGTGGCAGCCGGCCGAGGGTGGAACGGCCGTGTCGGCCACCGAGTGGTCCCAGGGTGCCGAGGGGGTCGAGGGCGCCGAGCCGGTGGTCCCTAACACCGATACCGCCACCGAAACCGAATCTGAATCGACGCCGGAGGCCGCCGCCGAGGCCGCAACGCCCGACAGCGGGTCGGCGGGGGAGGGATCGGACGACGGCGGGGACGGGGCTGATCCGGTCGGCGACCCTGTCGAGGCTTCGGTGTCCACGGCGGGCGAGGGGGATCAGGCATAGCGCCGGTCCGAACCTGCATCGGGTGCCGGCGGACCGGCTCGGTCGTCGGACTGATCCGGGTGGTGCGCCTGGACGACGGCTCCTTGGCGGTCGGCCGCAGCGGTTGGGGTCGTGGGGCCTGGTTGTGCCGGGATTCTCCGGACTGCCTGGACCAGGCCGTGAGGCGACGGGCGTTCGACCGGGCGCTGCGGGACCGGGTCGACGACCCCCAGGTGGAAGGGATCCGGATCGCACTCGGGTCCGGGCCACACGTGTCGGCGGGGGCGGGCTCGGAAAGTCCGGTCCTGTGATGTGCGAGAATAGAGGGTCGTATGTGCGTATCGGCACGTACGACGTGTAAGGAAGGGCAGTAACAGCCGTTGCCGAAGAAGATCCGCGTCTACGAGCTCGCTCATGAGCTCGGACTGACCAACAAAGAGGCGCTCGACCTGTGCCTATCCCTGGGGATGGGCGTGAAGAGCCACTCCTCGTCCATCGAGGACGCCCAAGCCGACCGCGCCCGCAGGAAGGCTGACCGGGAGGGCCTCCGTCGCCCCGTCCAGCCCGAGGAGCCCGCTGCGCCGGCCAAGAAAGCCGCGGCGACCAAGAAGGCCGCGGCCAGGAAGACCGCGCCGGATTCGACGCTCGGGACCGAACCCCGACCCGACGTCACGACGTCGGACGGACCCGTTCTGTCCCCCGTCGGTGATGACGAACCGTCGGCGTCTCCGCCCGACGCCCCCTCCACCCCGCCGATCAAGCGGACCGGCGCACGACTGGTGACCAGCCGACCGGCCTCCGAGCAGCCTCCCGTGGCCGCACCCCGGGCCCCGGCTCCCGCCCCGGCCACGCCCCTTCGGCCCACCGCCCCCGCCGTACCGGCCGCCCGAACCCCGGCGCCGACACCCGCGCCCGCGCCGGTGGCCCCGGCGGCACAAGCCCAGCCGGCCGCACCGTCGGCCCCGCCCTCCGCACCGTCGGCTCCGGCGGCGTCAGCGCCCGCTCCCGCACCGGCCGCACCCCGGCCCCCGGCCCCGCCCCAGGCGGCGGCCAGCCCCGCCGCCCCGCCGGTCGCCCCTCCCTCGGCGCCCGTGCATCCACCGACGAGCGCCTCCGGGCGACCCATTCCGCCCCCTCCCGGTGGCCCTCCCCGTTCGGTGACCGGCAAGCCCATTCCTCCTCCTCCGGGAGCCGGTGGACGACGTCCGGCCCCGGCTGGGTCCCGTCCCAGCGGTCCGGGAGGTTTCGCCGGCCGAACCGGCGGGCCGAGTTCGTCTGGGGGGCGTCCCGGCGGCGCCACCCGCACGGGTGGTCCCGGCGGCGGCGGAGGCTTCGGTGCCCGGCCCGGTGGCGGCTCGAGTGGTGGTTACGGCGGACGTCCCGGAGGCGGTCCCGGGGGTGGACCCGGAGGCGGTCCCGGAGGTCCTGGTGGACCCGGGGGTCGTGGAGGTCCCGGCGTGGGCCGCGGCCGTCCCAACCAACGTCGACCCCGTCGTCGTCGGCGCAACCTCGAAGAGCTCGAGCCGACCCAGCTGACCGCGTATGCCCCCTCGACGGCACCAGTGCCCGACACCGAGGTCATCATCGAGCGCGGCTCCACCGCCCGCGATCTGGGCCCGAAGCTCAACCGGTCGGCTGGAGACGTCATCCGGTTCCTCCTCCTCCAGGGGGAGATGGTGACGGCCACCCAGTCCCTCACCGACGACATGATCGACCTGTTCGCCGCCGAACTGGGCGCCGATGTCCGCTTGGTGGACCCGGGCGAGGAGCGCGAGGCCGAGCTCCTGGCCAAGTTCTTCGACGACGATGACGAGGAAGAGGACGATGCCGATCTGCGGCCGCGGCCTCCGGTGGTCACGGTCATGGGCCACGTCGACCACGGCAAGACGCTCCTGTTGGACCGGATCCGTTCGGCCAACGTGGTGGCCGGCGAGGCCGGGGGCATCACCCAGCACATCGGCGCCTACCAGGTCGACTGGAACGGTCACCCGATCACCTTCATCGACACCCCGGGTCACGAAGCGTTCACCGCCATGCGGGCCCGCGGGGCCGAGGTCACCGACATCGTGGTGCTGGTGGTGGCGGCCGACGACGGCGTGATGCCCCAGACCATCGAGGCCATCGACCACGCCAAGGCCGCTGACGTGCCCATCGTCGTGGCCGTCAACAAGATCGACCGGGAGGAGGCCGACCCCAACCGGGTGCTGCAACAGCTGTCCGAGCACGGGCTGGTGCCCGAGGCCTGGGGCGGCGACACGATCACCGTCGAAATCTCGGCACTGCAGAATCTGGGCATCGACGACCTGCTGGAGCAGATCATCCTGGTGGCCGAAGTGGAGGAGCTGGTGGCCTCACCCGAGGGACGGGCCCGCGGCGTGGTCCTCGAGGCCGAACTGGAGATCGGCCGCGGCCCGGTGGCTTCGGTGATCGTCGAGCGCGGAACCCTCCGTGTCGGCGACCCCATCGTGGCCGGAGCGGCCTGGGGCAAGGTCAAGGCCCTGGTGGACGACCACGGTGAGCAGATCAAAGAAGCACCCCCCTCCACCCCGGTGCAGGTTCTGGGCTTCTCCGAGCCTCCCGAGGCCGGAGACGAATTCCGGGTGGCACCCGAGCTGGCCCAGGCCCGCACCATCGGTGAGGCCCGGGCCCACCGCTACCGGGTGGCCGGCCATGTGCCGGCGGCCACCTCCGCCCTCGGCGGGGCCAAGCTGGAGGACCTCTTCGAACAGATCCAGCGGGGTGAGACGGCCACCCTCAACCTCATCTTGAAGGCCGACGTCCGCGGCTCGTTGGAGGCGGTGACCGAGAGCCTCCGCAAGCTGGAGCGCGACGACGTCAAGCTCAGCTTCGTCCACCGCGGGGTGGGCGGGATCACCGAGTCCGACGTGGAGTTGGCCCAGGCCTCTGCGGCCACCATGATCGGGTTCAACGTGCGGCCCGACCGCAGGGCCCGGGAGATGGCGGCCAAGGTGGGCGTGGAGATCCGTCTCTACGAGATCATCTACAAACTGCTGGAGGATCTCGAGGCGGCCATGCTCGGTCTGCTCTCGCCGGTCTTCGAGGAGATCGTCACCGGTGAGGCCGAGGTGCGCCAGGTCTTCCGGGTCCCCCGCGTCGGCGCCATCGCCGGCTGCTACGTCCGGGAGGGTGTCATCACCCGGGGCTCCAAGGTACGGTTCCTCCGCGACGGGGCGATCATCTGGAAGGGCGCCATCACCTCGCTCCGCCGGTTCAAGGACGACGCCCGGGAGGTGCAGGCCGGCTTCGAATGCGGGATCGGCCTCTCGGACTACCAGGACCTCCGGGCCGGCGACATCATCGAGACCTTCGACGAGCGGGAGATCCCCCGGACCTAGTGACGGGTGTCGCCCGAGACCGGGCGGTTCCGTCCCGGGCGACCGGTGGGAGCAGAAGAACCGTGTCCGCCCGTCGGAACGACAATCGGGGCGCGGCCCCCTACGCCCGTTCCCTTCGGGTCAACCAGGTCCTCCGCCAGGTCCTGGCCGAGGAGCTCGAGCGGTTGGCCGACGCCGACGAGCGGCTGCGACTGGTCACGGTGACCTCGGTGGACACCGCCCCCGACCTGCGCCACGCCACGGTCTACCTGAGTTCGCTGACGGAGGACTCGACCGCGGCCCTGGCTGAACGCCGGGCTCAGCTGCAACGAGCTCTCGGCCGGCAGGTCCGGATGAAGCGCACGCCCCAGCTGGAGTTCGCCGTGGACCCCGCGGTGGTGGCCGGGGGGCGGGTCGAGGATGTATTGCGGAGGATCCGGAGCGGTGAGGGGAGTCCGGACGCCGGGGACGGCCCGGAGGCATGAGCCCCGCCGACGCCGGGACGGTCACCGGACTGGTGGTGGTGGACAAGGAGGCCGGCTGGACCTCCCATGATGTGGTGGCCCGCTGTCGGAGGATCTTCGGCCAGCGGCGGGTCGGCCATGCCGGAACGCTCGACCCCGACGCCACCGGTGTCCTCCTCGTGGGCCTCGGCCGGGCCACCCGGCTGATGCGATTCCTGACCGCCCTGCCCAAGACCTACGAGGGCGAGGTGGTGCTGGGTACGGCAACCTCCACCCTCGACGCCAGCGGTGAGGTCACCGGAACCTGGGACATGGATTCGGTGGGACTGGCCGACGTGCGCCAGGCGGCGGTGGCCCTGACCGGGGCCATCGACCAGATCCCCCCGATGGTGTCGGCGGTGAAGGTGGGAGGCCGTCGGCTGCACGCTCTGGCCCGGGAGGGCATCGAGGTGGACCGGGTGGCGCGGCCGGTGGTCGTCCACCGCTTCGATGTGGCGCCGGGGCTGGAGCCAGGGGTGTTCCGGGTGGAGGTGGTGTGCTCGTCGGGCACCTACATCCGGGTGCTGGCCGCCGACCTCGGGGCGGCACTCGGGGGCGGGGCCCACCTCCGCAACCTCCGGCGGACCCGGATCGGTTCGTTCACCGTCGAGGACGCCCGAATGCTAGATGAGCTGACTCCGGCGGTGGTGTTGTCCCCGGCCCAGGCCCTGCGGGACCTGGACCAAGTGGTGGTGACGGCCGAGATGCAGCAGCACATCGCCCGAGGACTGCCGCTTGACCGGGTTCCTCTCGGGGTGACCGGCGACGGTCCATGGGGACTCGTCGACAGCGGCCACCGGCTGCTCGCCGTGTACGAGGCCACCGAGACCGACCGCATCCGTCCCTCGGTGGTGCTGGAGGCGGCCGGATGACCGCCCGTCGCTCAGCCCGGGGCCAGGGCCGGCCAGGCAGCGGGTCCGCAGGGATCTGCCGGCGGCGGCAGTAACCTTCCCCGGGTGATGGACATCGTGACCGACCTGGCTGCCTGCGTCCCACCGGACGGGGGATCGGCGGTGACCATCGGGGCCTACGACGGCGTCCACCTGGGCCACCGGGCCCTCCTCGCCGAGCTGGCCGAACGGGCCCGGGCCGACGGACTGGCCACCGCCGTGGTGACGTTCGACCGCCATCCGGCCACGGTTGTCCGTCCCGAATCCGCACCCCGGCTGCTCTGTGACCTGGACCAGAAGCTCGAACTCCTGGAGGCGGCCGGTGTGGAGCGCACCGTCGTGGTCCACTTCGACGCCGAACGGGCGAACGAGACGGCCGAGGAGTTCGTGGACACCATCCTGGTGGAGGCCCTGGGGGCCCGCCTGGTGGTGGTGGGGGAGGACTTCCACTTCGGACACGGCCGGAAGGGCAACGTGGCCCTGTTGGCCGAGATGGGGGCCACCGCCGGGTTCGACGTGGACGGGATCTCCCTCCGGGGCGCGGCCGACGGGGACGGTGGGGCATTCGAGCCGATCTCCTCGACCCGCATCCGCGGCCTGCTGACCGGGGGCTGGGTGGAGGACGCCGCCGGGTTGTTGGGCCGGCCCCACCAGATCCGAGGCGTGGTGGTCCACGGTGACCGGCGGGGCGGTGCCGAGCTGGGGTTCCCGACCGCCAACGTGGACGTGCCCGCCGCCATCTGTTTGCCCGGCTCGGGTACGTACGCCGGCTGGTATGAGCGACCCGACGGCTCCCGGTGGCCCACGGCCATCTCGGTGGGACGCCGGCCCACCTTCTACGGGACGGACGGGGAGCTGCTGGTCGAGGCCCACCTGCTGGACTTCTCCGACGACCTCTACGGGGAACGGGCCCGGGTGTCCTTCGTGGCCCGCCTGCACGACGACATCACGTTCTCGTCGGCCGACGCGCTGGTCGCCCAGATTGAACGGGACGTCGACCGCACCCGGTCCCTCCTGGCGCCAGGGGACTGACCCCTCTGTTTGAGCCGGCCCCGCGCCCGTCGCGGCCTCAGGCGGTGGCCGGGTCCCCGAGGAGCTCGGTCCGCAGCTCCCGCTTCAGGACCTTGCCGGCCGGGTTGCGGGGGAGGGGCTCGGAACGGAACCAGAACCGGGAGGGCACGTTGAAGGCGGCCAGCCGCTCAGCGACGAAGCGGGCCAGTTCGTCGGCTCCCACGTCCTCGCCCGGACGCAGCACCACCACGGCGCCGACCTCCTCGCTGAGCACCGGGTGGGGCACCCCGATCACGGCACAGTCGGCGACGGCCGGGTGCTCGAACAGGGCGGCTTCCACCTCCACGCAGTAGACGTTCTCCCCGCCCCGGATGATCATGTCCTTGGCCCGATCGACGATGTGGACGAACCCCTCCTCGTCGATCCGGGCCACGTCCCCGGTGTGCAGCCAGCCCCGGGTGAAGGTGAGGGCGGTCTCGGCGGGACGGTTCCAGTAGCCCCGCACAACGTTGGGGCCCTTGATCCAAAGCTCCCCGGTGCGGTCGGGGTCGACAGGCTGGTCGAAGGGTGGTTCCTCGCCGTCGTAGTCCTCGGGCACCACGGCCACGTCGCACACCGGCGCCGGTGGGCCCACGCTGTCGGGCTTGCGGACGTAGTCGTCGCCGGCGTTCATGGTGGTCATGGCCGACGTCTCGGTAAGGCCGTAGCCGTTGCCCGGGGCGCCGCCGGGGAAGTGCTCCTTGATCCGGCGGACCAGGTCGGGCGGACACGGCGCCCCGCCGTAGGAGATGGACTTGACCGAAGAGGTGTCGGTGGTGGCGAAGTTGGGGGAGTCGATGACCTGCATGACCATGGCCGGCACGCCCCCGAAGATGGTGATGCGCTCCCGCTCGATGAGCTCGAGGGCGCGTTCGGGGTCGAAGTGGTGCATCATGACCAGCTTGCCCCCGGCCGCCGTGTTGGTCACCAGCAGCGCGTGGCAACCGGTGGCGTGGAACAGAGGCACCGACAAGAGGTTGGCGTTCTGGCCGCCCGAGCCGGGCTCGGTGTCGTCCTTCTTCCGGCGCATGGTCCCGACCACGGAGATGAAGAACAGATTCATCAGGTTGGACGCGCTGTTGCGGTGGGTCCCCACCGCACCCTTGGGCCTGCCCGTGGTGCCCGAGGTATAGAAGATGGTGGCGTCGTCGTCGGGGTCGATGGTGACCTCGGGCAGGACCGCCGGATCGGGCACGTCGGCAACCAGGTCGGTGAAGGGGATCACCGGTACCGCCGGTCCTCCGGCCCGCTCCTCGATCGATCCGGTGGCCGTCCGGCGTCCTCCGGCGGGGTCGGGCTCCTCGCTGCACACGATCATGGCGCCGACCTCGGGCGACTCATGGAGATGGGGTCGGATCCGCTCCCTGCGCTCCTCGTCCACGAACACCACTGTGGAACCCGAATCGCTCAGGCCGTAGGCCAGTTCGGGACCGGTCCACCAGGCATTGAGGGGGACCACCACGGCGCCGGCGGCGATCGTGGCCCAGAAGGCGGTCACCCACTCGGGGAGGTTGCGCATGGCGATGGCCACCCGGTCTCCGGGACGGACCCCGAACCGGTCGATCAGGGTGTGGGCCAGTCCGGCCACGATGCGGAAGTGCTCGCCAAAGGTGATCCGCTCGTCCTCGTAGACGAGGAAGGTCTGGTCAGCGTGGAGGGCCGACAGCTCGAGGACCGCCCGCAGCGTGGCCGGGGCCTTCTTCCACGTGCGGGTGGGGACACCGCGGATGGTCAGGGTTTCCATCTCGAATCCCTCGTCCGGGGCGGTGAGGGCCGCGGTGGCCTCGGCCAGCGTGGGCAGCCCCGACGGCTCGGTCAGCTGTGCCGGTTCCGGATCTGACGTCGGGACCATGGATGCTCCTCTCCGTGTCTGGCCGGCCGACCGCAGCCGCGGGGGATCCGTGGTCGGGGTGTGGTCACGGCGACCGAGCGGGGTGCCACGTCGGAACTACTCGGACTCGGCCACGTGCCGGAACACGTGGGAGCGGTAGAAGGCCAACTCGGCGACGCTCTCTCGGATGTCGTCCATGGCTCGGTGGCCGCCGGCCTTGGTCGGGGCGTCCTTCATGATGTCGGGATACCAGCGCCGGGCCAGCTCCTTGACCGTCGAGACGTCGATCGAGCGGTAGTGGAGGAACTCCTCGATCTCGGGTAGCTGGGCGGCCAGGAACCGGCGGTCGGTGCCGATCGAGTTTCCGGCGAGTGGAACCGTTCGGGCCTTCGTCACATGGGAGCGGATGAAGGCCAGCGTGGCATCCCCGGCCTCGGCCAAGGTGGTGTCCGAGGCGGTGATCTCGGCCAGCAGGCCGCTCCTGGTGTGCATGGCCCGGACGAAGTCGTCCATGCCGTCGAGCTGATCGTGGGTGGCCGACACCACGAGGTCCGGTCCCTCGGCCACGATGGCCAGGTCGTCGTCGGTGATCAGCGTGGCCACCTCGACAATGACATGACGCCCGATGTCCAGCCCGGTCATCTCGAGGTCCATCCACACCAGCACGCTGTGACGCTACCGGCTGGGACACCCTCGGGTATCTGATGGTCCGTCAGATTCCGGAGGGCAGGTAGCCGGGCCACCGGCTCCGGTAGCGACGGACTTCCCGCGGCGTCCCGTTTCCGGTGTCGCCGGAGGCCGCGTGGGAGCGATAGCGTCCCGGGCGGGGAGAAAGTGGAGGCGCCTGGTGGCCCCGGCAGCACACAACGGCATCGACGGGGCGTCGGAGGCGGTGGCCCTCGCGCCGCCCGTCCGGTCGGTGGCCGTGCCAGTGGTCCGCCTCGACCCCGATCTCCCGTTGCCCAGCTACGCCCGTGAGGGCGACGCCGGAGCCGACCTGGTGGCCCGGACGACGGTGCGCCTTGCCCCCCGAGGAGGCCGTGTGCTGGTGCCCACGGGCATCGCCCTCGCCATCCCGCCCGGGTATGCCGGCTTCGTGCAGCCCCGGAGTGGTCTGGCCCTCCGCCACGGCGTGACCTGTCTCAACACGCCGGGGCTCATCGACTCGGGTTACCGCGACGAGCTCGCCGTGCTGCTGGTCAACACCGACCCGGACGCGGCCTACGAGGTGCAGCGGGGGGACCGGATCGCCCAGCTGGTGATCCAACGGGTGGAATCGGCGGATTTCGGTGAGGTCGAGGAGCTGGACGAGAGCCAGCGGGGCCTCGGCGGCTTCGGGTCGACAGGTCGGTAGGTGACGTGGACCGACTGACCGGACTCGACGGGGCGTTTCTCTCCCTCGAGTCACCGACCACCCATCTCCAGATCCTCGGAGCCCTGGTCTTCGACCCCACCGACGTCGAAGGCGGTGTGGATTTCTGGACGGTCAGGAGCCTGATCGCCGACCGTCTGGCGTTGGTGCCACCGTTCCGTCAGCGGATGGTCGAAGTTCCCTTCGGTCTGCAGCATCCGGCGATGGTGGACGACCCGGACTTCGACCTCGACTTCCACGTCCGCCGGGTCCGGCTGCCCGAGCCGGGTGGTCGGAACGAGTTGGCCGCCCTGGTGGCCGATCTGGCCTCGCGTCCCCTGGACCGGGGCCGTCCCCTGTGGGAGTTCCATGTGGTCGAAGGCCTGGAGCACGGCCATCTGGCCATCGTCCCCAAGGTGCACCACGCCATCATCGACGGCGTGTCCGGGGCCCAGGTGATGGCGGCGTTCTTCGACTTGTCACCGGTTCCGGCCCCCGTACCGCTGTTCGGCCGTCCAGCCGGACCAAAGGCTGCGGGACCTGCCGGCGCTGAGGGTGCGGCCGGGCCGGGAGAAGGACAACCGAGAGGCGATGACCCACGGTGGTCGCCCGACTCGTTCCCCGGTGAGTGGGAACGGTGGCGGGACGTGCTCGGGTCGTTGCCCGGCCACGCCGATGTCGTGGTGCGCACGGTGTCCCGGAGCATCTCGACGATCCGGGGTCTCAGCGGGCGCAGCCGGGGTGAACCCGGACCACTTCCTCCCACTCCGTTCGAAGCGCCAAGGACGTCGATCAACCGCGCCATCTCTCCCCACCGCCGCGTGGCACTGGCCGAATTGTCGATGCACGACGTGAGTCGGATACGCCAGGTCCTCGGCGGCACGACGAACGATGTGGTGCTGGCGGTCACCTCGGGAGCCCTCCGGTCGTTCTTCGCCTCCCGTGGCGAACAGCCGGAGTCCTCCCTGGTAGGTATGGTCCCGGTCTCGGTGCGCACGGAGGAGGAGGACGGCACCCTGGGCAATCGGGTTTCGGCCATGCTCGTGTCGTTGGCCACGACGGTCGAGGACCCGGTGGCCCGCCTGCGCAGGATCGTCGAGGAGAGCCGGAGCGCCAAGGAACAGAGTCAGTTGGTCGACCCCGGCGTGTTCGCCGGATGGGCCGAGACGCTGGTGCCCTCGGTGGCGACCCGGCTGACCCGGCTGATCACCAACCTGCGCGTGTTCGACCACGTGGCGCCGCTCTTCAACCTCATTGTTTCCAACGTTCCCGGTCCCGATTTCCCGCTGTACCTGGCCGGCGCCCGCATGGTGTCCATGTACCCGTTGGGGCCGATCATCGAGGGGGTGGGCATGAACGTGACGGTCTTCTCCTACCTCGACGGCCTGTACGTCGGGGTACTGGGTTGCCGGGCGCTCGTGCCGGATATCGACGGCATGGCCCGGGCCATGGAGGAGTCGCTGGCGGATCTGGTGGTCCGGGCCAACCGCCGGGACCGTCCCGTGCCCTGGTGGCACGCCGAACTCCCTGCATAGGAGTAGTGCGCAGTGCGCAGGGCGTGTGGCATGGACGCCCGGACCCGCTCCGCTGATGACCCGGGTCCGGTGGCCCGCCAGGGGAGCTTCCGGCCGGTCAACTGCTAGGGTGTTGTCCTCACGCGGACGTGGCTCAGCTGGTAGAGCATCACCTTGCCAAGGTGAGGGTCGCGGGTTCGAATCCCGTCGTCCGCTCTCGGGTTCTCCCTCCTCAAGGGCACAACGATGGCGTCCGGCTCCGCTCCCGGATGCTCCGTTCTACTGCCCATGGCGCCGGCGACTGTGCGAGGGCGTCTGGGTCCTTCCCGTCGGACGGACCGGGTTGCCGGCTCGGGCCTGGTACCCGAGCGCCAAATGCCCCAGGGGCCGTGAAGCCGGGGCCGGATCTGTTTGATCATCCGCCGCAGCACACGCGGGACGGCACCGACCACAGGAGATTACGGTTCTGGACGGTCGGGATGCACCGCCGTCGACCGCTCAGCCAGATGGCGAAACGCCTCTTCGTCCGCCCGCGACAGGAACGCTCGCCTGGGAATCATGAAGCACCCCGGACCTTTCCCGACGGTCAGCAGGTAGAGATCATTGCGCAGGTTCACGTCCGAGAACATGGCCCATTTCAGGGTGGAGTCGTTGAGAGCTGTGTGACGAGAGACCCCCTCGTCGGTGATCTCCAGCGTCCTGAGCTCGAACTGCGTCTTCACGCGTTTCCAGATGCGCTTGGGGGTTACCGGGACAGCTAGGAAGAAGATCAGCAGGACGACGATCCCCAAGGTCAGCATGACGACCCAGGCCAGTGTGTCGTGTGCGTTCAGCGCCAACACGATGGCTCCGGCGATGACCAGGCAGATACCTGCGACCGGGAGACACCAGGTCTGCCACCGGTGGAAGGCCTGCCGGTAGACGACGGGAACGACCTCGTCTTGAGTCAACTGGTGCTCGGTCGTTCGGATGTGAACTGATGATGAAGCTGAGCCTGCAGGATCCGACATCGGTCGCCTCTCGCCCGGATGCGACCTCGACCGTAGTCCGCTCGCCACCTGTCCGGCACGTACCTCGTGCCCGCAGCCCTGTTGCGTCCCGTCGTTGCTGCCGGCTCGGCGGGAGGGCCAACCAAGCCAAGGCGGTACAGTCTCCGCACCTGGCGGGGACATCGAAGTCCACAGCCGTTCCCCCCTGCGCCGTCGACCCGGGATTCACGTCCCACATCCTGGATCTCGAGCGCGGCGAGAGCGATGCGCTCCTCGCCTATCTGTACGACCATCCGGTGCGGCCTGAGAACACCGTCGGGTACCACTGGTCCGTCGGCGACGTCGGGTTCTGGGACAACCGCTCGACGCAGCACTCGGTGGCCGATGACTACGGAGAGCAGCGCCGGCGTGTTCATCGGGTGAGGTTGCGGGGCGACGCACCAGAGTGAGTCGACGTCGGCCTCGATCGGGCGCTCGGACACCACCCCTTCTCCGCTGTTTACCAATGGAGGGGGATCCTGATCAGCCACGGCTGTCATTGTTCGTCTGAGTGGCCGTGGCTACGCTGCCGTTGACCCCGATGCCCGGGATGAGTTCGACGCGAGCGGGAGTCTTACCCGGGGACGGATCGCCACCAGGCAAGGAGCACATTATGGGCAAGCTCATCGTCACCGAGTTCATCACGCTCGACGGAGTGGCACAGGCACCAGGAATGCCCGACGAGGACCGCGACGGCGGCTTCGTGCACGGCGGGTGGCAGGCGCCAGTGGCGGACCAGGAGTCGGGCGGGGTCATTTTCGAACAAGCAAGGGACATGGACGCCCTGCTTCTCGGGCGAAGGACCTACGAGATCTTTGCCGACTACTGGCCGAGCGCTCCGCAGGAGGTACCGTTCACCGGTCTGCTTAACGGCATCCCCAAGTACGTCGCCAGCCGAACCCTCGCTCACCCTCTCGCTTGGCAAGGGTCGACGCTTGTCGCCGGTGACCTCGCCGAGAGCATCACCGCCCTCAAGGAGCGCTACGACGAGGTCCACGTCATCGGTAGTCTCAACCTACTGCAGTCGCTGCTGCGCTTCCGCCTGGTCGACCGTGTCAACCTTTGGGTGTACCCTCTGCTGCTCGGCAGTGGCAAGCAGGTGTTCGCCGACGGGACCGTGCCCGCGGCGCTGTGCCTCACCGAATCGGTCACCTACCCGAGCGGGACGCTTCACCTCATCTACGAGATCGCCGGCATGCCCACCTACGGCAGCATGGCCGCAATGGACGAGGACCCATAACTCCTCACCGGAAGTTGACGGGACTCGAACCAGACGGCAATGACCACGCCCGCGCCTGGTCCCGAAGTGCCGATGGCCAGAGTACGTGTGGATCGCGGTTTAAGTTGACGCCCAGCGGCGTACTGACTCGCGTTCCAGTCAGCGCCGCTGGTGTTCCCTGACGGCCCAAGGGGCTTCGAAGTCAACAGGGCAGAGACGACCGGGCCGACCCGGGCCCGATCCCGGTTGGAGGATAACTCGATGTAGTCGGACAGGGCGTTCCCGGGCGTGGTCGGCTCGGGTAGATCAGGGGCCGTGAATGCAGGTGGGTTCCCACTTCAGCGTGGACCAGAACTTCGATGGCGTTGTGGTCGCAACGGTTGGACCTGTCCGATTCCAACACAGTCGACCACCACGGCAAGAAACGCCGGGACCGGGTCCGTCATCGACGTGGCCAATCGCCGGATCGCTCACGGACCCGGGAAAGCCGACGCGAAGGCCCGACCGAACTCCACATCACCTCGTATGTGGGGTGAACCGGTGAAGGGCCTTCCGACCAGGAGCGCGAGAAGGTCTCGGCTGCTGGCTTCGATGACCGCAGTGGCCGGTGTCGCCGGACGGGCTGGCAGTGATTGAACATCGTCGCCGCGCACCGACACCGAAAAGGTGGGACCATCGGTCGCCACGAGGAGCCAGGTGCCTTGTAGCGAGCGATCGAAATCACGGTGGTTGGTGCGCCGACCACCCAGTCGCCTCAGCCGATTTGGCAACGCCGTTCTCACGAATAGATCGCTCCAGTCCTCCAATCCGAGGCCCAGATCGGTGCCGTGGACCTCGACCTCGGTCAGCCTCACCAACGGAAGTCCGGAAACGGGAACCGTGCCGAGGTCGGGGTTGGCTTCTGGTTCGACGATCTCGTGTTGCCACGCTCGATCGCCGAGGTTCTCCCACACGTGGTCCAGCTCCACGGACAGCCTACGAAGTGATTCCACGACCTCCAGGGGTTCTTCCCCTGGGGCGGGCTCAAGCGTTCGTGGGCGCTGCGATACGCGACCGTCCGGGTAGTAGGCCACCCGTTCTCCCGACAGTCCCGCCGCGGTCATGCGAAGAAGAGCTTCGGCCCCATAACGAAGGTGGCAGGCAATCGTGAGCCGGGTCCAGCCGGGAAGACTGGAGGGAGCGGTCAGGGCCCGACTGCCTCCCTCGTCGAGGGCGTCAACGATCGAGGTCGTTCGTTGAGCACTTGCCGCAACGACGCTTCGGACCAGATCCGGAGGTGAAGGCACCGATCCAGTATGTCGGGCCGTAAGCATCTCGTGGTCCCTCTCCCACAGCCTATGAGCCGGGGCAGGTGAGTCACCTCCGTCGGCAATCTACGCACCGGCCCTCCTCGACCGGTTGCCGAGGGCCCTTGAAGATCCTGAATCGGATCCTTGGTTCTCACTGAAGCAGGACGTCGCCCATGACCGCGCCGGAGCGAAGCTCCGACCGAAGTGAGACTGGACACTCCGTGGGTCATCCGGTGTGCTGCGACGATGCCTCATTGCGGATGGACCGGAATGGCTGATACCACCGCTTCAGGATCGTCACACCGATCAAAAACTCGAATCTACGCCTTCGAGCAGGATGCGGACGCCTCGGTGCTTACCGTGATGGATCACGCCGAATAGTCGGGCCGTCGATGACGTAAACGTTCCGATGGCCGTTGAGCCCGGGATACCCGTCCCGACGCGGAGTCCGTCAACGAAGTCCAAGGGGTTCTCGACGATCTCGACGGGGCGGACGGACGAGAGTGGTACGCCTGCATCACCGTGGACCGCATCGAGCTTTCCTTGGTGCTCAGCCTCACGACCAGTTGCTCACCGATGATGACGCGTTCAGCCATGGGCCTACCACCTCCGCACGGTTCTGAACTGAACCCATCATCGGGCGCCATGCCCAGCAGGGATCTCGTTCTACAATGCTGCCTCCGTCCCCGGCGTACGTTGACCGCACCCGGTGTCGCCTGCTCAGCCCATCGCCGATCCGACCTCGATGCCCGCCGGTCGACGCGGAGGTCAGATCCGGGTACTTCCGGCCTCCTCCGCCTCCTCGACGGTGAGCTCGGCCGAAGGATCTGCCTCCAGGCGATCGTCGGGAATCGGTGCCCCACTCTTGACCGAACGGCCGAAGCTGCCGGCTTCGATACGCTGTTCGGCACGATCGATGGCGGCAAGGTGGCTCCGGAGCTCGGCGACGACTGACTCATCGGCCACTTCGCCGGTGAGAGGTTCAGCCGAATCGAACATGTCTCCCGACTGGTTGGCTGCTTCGCGATCCGCCTGCCTTCTGCCGGTCATCTCCGCCAGCAGCCCGTTCGTCCTCTCGCGATCTGCCCGGAGCAGCTCCTTCGCTCTAGCACTATCCATCGTTACTCCTCATCCTGATCGGGGGACTCGTGTCAACTGTACCCACCAATGCTCAGCGTCGGATCGTGGGCATCGGCGCCGAGTCCCGCCAGTTCGGCGGACGGACGGCCCGCCAGCCACAGCGGCCTCGCGGGCCCGATCAATAGGGGTGGCAAGCCGGTTGGGACGGTCCGATCGAACTCACTGTCCCGCTCCGCCCGCCCGTGCCTCTCCAAGCCCGTCGGGAGAGCGACCGATTAGCAGTGGAAGTGTGGCCTCGGCGCGCTCTTCGGCCCGGTATCGACGAGTTGAGTTGGGCGCGGAGCCAGTAGCCGATGTGCTCGAAGGCGCGGCCGGCGGCAGGGTACGAGAAGTTGATGAAGCCCTGAGGCTGACCCGGAGGCAGACCTGGTCCACCGCCACCCCCTCATCACGGAGTCGGTCTGCGTAGGTGCGCCTCTCGTCGAGCGACAGGTGGAACCGACCGAGAATGGCGAGTGCGGGTGGGGATTGCTGAAGTCCCGTTCCGACCCGCTGATCGGCTTCAAGGCCCTCACCGGCCGTCTATTCCGGAGATCTCCTTCTCCGAAACCGAGAACCAGGTTTGACCTAGTATCGCGAGATGCCAGGATCCCAGGTGACGCCCGGAGGGTACGACCCCGAGGTCGTCCGTGCCAAGTACCTCGCCGAGCGTGACAAGCGGCTGGTCCCCGACCGCGCTGCCATCCGTGACCTAACGACCGACGATCATTTCGCCGGGTACCGTGACGACCCGTTCCGACCCTTCATCGAGCGCGATCCGATCGCTGATGATGTCGATGTCGTGATCGTAGGCGGGGGGATCGCCGGGATCCTGGCCGGGGTCCGGCTGCGCCAGGCCGGAGTCGATCGGATCAGAATCATCGACCAGGCGGGTGGCATCGGGGGTACGTGGTACTGGAACCGCTACCCGGGTGTGATGTGTGACGTCGAGTCCTACATGTATCTGCCGATGCTCGAGGAGCTCGACTACGTTCCTACCCGTCGTTATGCGTTCGGCGACGAAATTCTGGGCCACCTGGAGGCGATCGCCGATCGATTCAACCTCGTCGATGATGCCCTGTTTCATACCGACGTGACCCGTGCCGACTGGCAAGAGGCCACCTCCAGATGGTCGATCCACACCGACCGGGGGGACGAGGTCACCTGCCGGTGGTACGTGCTGGCCGTCGGCATCCTCAACCTCATGAAGCTGCCCGCCATTCCCGGGATGGAGGACTTCGACGGGCGGTCGTTCCACACGGCTCGGTGGGACTACGAGTACACCGGCGGCGGGCCGCACGAGCCCCTGACCAACCTTACCGACAAGGTTGTCGCCTTGATCGGCACGGGGGCCAGCGGAATCCAGTGTGTTCCACCGCTAGCCGAATCCGCCAAGCATCTCTACGTGTTCCAACGGACGCCCTCGGCCATCGGTGAACGGGGCAACCGGCCTACCGATCCTGACTTCGCCGGCGGCCTCGAGCCGGGCTGGCAGCGGGAAAGGATGGACAATTTCCAGGGGATCATGTTGGGACGCCCTTCCGGAGTCGACCCGGTGGACGATGGATGGACGCGCCACTACGCCGCGGTCCAGAACGTCCCGCGGGTTGCGGGCATGTCGACAGCCGACTACATGCGAACGGCCGAGGAGCTCGACTACGGGATCATGGAAGAGCACCGACGGCGGGTGGAGGAGTTGGTGTCGGACCCGGCCACGGCCGAGATCCTCAAGCCCTATTACCGGTATTTGTGCAAACGCCCGTGCTTCCACGACGAGTATCTTCTGGCCTTCAACAATTCCAACGTCACGCTGGTCGACTGCCCGGCTGGGATCGAGCGGATGACCAAGAATGGTCCTGTTGTCAACGGGCGGCACTACGACGTCGACTGCATCGTCTACGGGACCGGCTTCGAGGCTGAGCTCACCCCGTTGTACCGTCGGGTCGGTCATGAGATCGTCGGGCGTGGTGGGATTACCCTGACCGAGAAGTGGGCCGACGGCGCCGCCAGCCTGTTCGGGATGATGAGCCGGGGATTCCCGAACATGTTCGTCATGCCAGCACCGGGGCAGCAGGCGGTGGTGACGGTTAACTACACACAGTTGGCCGTACTCGGAGCCGAGTTCATCGGTGGTGCCGTGGGGCTGCTCGAAAAGCGGGGGGTAGAGGTATTCGATGTGAGCGCCGACGCTGAGGAGGCGTGGACCCAGGCCATTGTCGATTCCTTCATCGACGGGAGTGCCGTCATGTCCGCCTGCACGCCGTCGCGGATCAACAATGAGGGCCACCCCGAAGCCCTGAACCCCCGCAACGGCAATTACGGCCGACGGTTCGGTGACTGGTTTGCCTACCGTGATCGACTCGAGGAGTGGTTGGCCGCCGCCAACTTCGAGGGACTGGAACTCACGATCCGGTCGACGGCGTCGTGAACGGTCGCCAACGTGTCGGAGTGGTGACCGGTGGCGGGGGAGGGATCGGGGCCGCGATCGCCGAGGAGCTCGGACGGAGGGGCTGGTTCGTCGTCACCGTCGATCCTTTGGTGACCCTGGACGGCTCCGAACGGCTCCCGGAGCCGGAAGAGACGACTGCCGGTCGCATCGTTGCCGCGGGGGGATCGGCCCGAGCCACCTCGGTGTCGGTTACCGACGCCGAGGCCGTCCGTGGGCTGTTCAAGGATCTGGTCGACGAACACGGAGGGCTCGACGCCGTCGTCAACGTGGCCGGCATCACCCGGCAGACCTACTTCGGGAGGGGTACCGAGGAAGACTGGCTCGCCGTGCTGACCGTGCACCTCGACGGCTACCTGAATGTGCTCCGCGCTGCGCTGCCGCTCATGGCTTCTGCCGGACATGGCCACGTCGTCGGCGTGACCTCAGGATCGGGCTGGCGGGCCGCCGATGCCGGAGCGTACAGCCGAGCCAAGCGCGCCGTTGCTTCGCTCACGTGGCAACTGGGTCGACAGGTCCCCCACGGGGTGACGGTCAATGCCATGTCGCCGATCGCGGCGACCCGGATGATGGCTTCCGCCCTCGAGCGCGCCCGCAAGGCGGGCCTGTCCGGTGGTGGCGGGATCTCCTTTCTCACGGTGGCCGGCCCCGAGGATTTGGGACCGGTGGGCGCCTACCTGGCCGGAGAGGAGTTCGGGTGGTGCAGCGGTGAGGTGGTGTTCACTGGTGGCTCTGAGGTGGCCATCGTCGACAAGCCCCGGCTGCTCGAGGTGGCGCGCACCGACGGATCGGCCTCCCTCGCCCGTGTGCTCGAAGAGGTCGTTCCCCGGGCGTTCGCCAAAGCAGAGGCGGCTCAGACGAGCGAGGGCGGGGGCAATCCCCGATTCGGGCCGATCTTCGACGAGCCGGCCCCCGCCGACTTCGGATCGCCGAACGTGCGATCGTGTGCCGTCGTTTCTGACCGGCCGAGGTTCGCCGCCGCAGTGGCCTCGGCACTCGAGGCCCGATCCATCGCCTGCCACCACGTTGAGGTCGCCCAAGGTTTCGGTGGCGCAGCCAAGGCGCTGAGGTCCGCGGCCGAAGGCAACGGTCCGCTAGACGCCGTCGTCGTCGCTCTCGACGGCGGCCACGCGGGGGTCGCGGCCTCGGACGGCTGGCAGCGGGTACTCGACGAGCACCACGGCATCGTCGAGCAACTCCATGCTGATGCCGGATGGGCCCGGGCGACCGCCGACTATGCCGCCGGAGCCGATCGCCCCGTCCAGCTGGTGACGCTCACCGACGCCACCACCGGAGGGGGTCGTAGTCGCGGCCAGGCCTCGGTACAGCAAGCACGGATCGCCGCCACCGCCACCGAGGGACGTGTCACCGCCTTCTCGGTGAGCATCGAGGCACCGGAGGAGCGAGCCGGCCATTCGGCCGCTGAACTGGCCGCCCACCTGCTCAGCCACCCGGAGGGATCAGAGCTCGCCGGCGCCGAGCTGGTGGTGGGTGTCGGTTGGATCGGCCTGCGGAGCCATCCCCGGCCGATCGGCAGCATCAGTTACGGGGGCCCCGACGTTCCGGAGTGGCTCGACGGCCTACTCCGGGAAATCGTCGGTCCCACCGACCTGACCACCTCCCTGGAAGCCTGATGCCCGATCGGCCCATCCGCGTCGTGGACGCCCATGTGCACATCTGGGATCCGGGCCGCACCGACTGGTATCCCTACCTGTCCCATCCCCCGACGCGGGGCACTGGGGATGCGTCAAGGATGTACCGCCGGTTCGACGTAGACACCTATCGGGCCGAGGCGGACGGGTGGAACGTCGAGAAGTTCGTCAACGTTGCCGCGGCCACCGGACGGCACTCGATCGAGGAGACCCTCGAGCTCGATGACCAGGCCACCGGACGCGGTGGCCCCGACGCCATCATCGGCGGTCTGCCACCGACGGACACGGTGGCTGAGGCCGTCGGGCTGCTCGACCGGCAGATGGCCGCCTCACGCTTCCGTGGGGTCCGCCCGATGGGTATCCACGAGGGGCCACTGCCTGCCGCTGACGTCCTCCGCGCCCTGCAGGAACGGAACCTCATATTCGAGCTGATGGCCCACACCGATCAGCTGCGGGCGGCGGCCGCCGGGCTCGCCGGCCATGGCGATCTCCGTATTGTCGTCGAGCACACCGGCTGGCCCCGCTCCAGTGACGACGAAGAACGTCACCTCTGGCAGATCGGCATCGATGCGTTGGCTGATCTCGGAGACAATGTGGTGTGCAAGCTCTCGGGCCTGGCCATGCCGTTCGGGTCCATGAGCGCAACCGCCCTGGCTCCGTGGATCGAGTACGCCATCGAAGCTTTTGGTGTCGATCGCTGCATGTTCGCCAGCAACTTTCCTGTCGACTCGATGTGTGGAACCTTCGACGACCTCTACGGTGCGTTCAGCCAGGTGACGGCCGGACTCGACAGTGCGTCCCGTGAAAAACTGTTCGCCGGGAACGCCGAGCGCGTCTATCGCTGTTAGCGCGTCCATCGCTGTAAGGGGGACCTCGTGAGTGGTCAAAGTGAGGAGTCGATCGGTGCGTGGGTCCTACGGCTCACGATCGGCACCAACCGGGGCCGAACCAATGGCGAGGGCGCGACCCCGAGGGTTAGGCAGATGTCCTGCCGGACGGGGCTGGGAGTCGGTCGCTAGTGCCTCTGGTCGCTGGAGTTGACGTCTCGACCCAGGCCACCAAGGTGGAGCTGCGTGATCAGGATTCGGGATCGGTGGTCGGTTCCGGGCGTTCCCCCCACCCCGACACGACTCCTCCGAGGAGCGAACAAGACCCGGCTGCGTGGTGGCAGGCCCTGGTTCTGGCCATGGGGGAGGCGCTCGCCGACGCCGCTTCCCGCGGTGCCCGCGCTGCTGACGTAGTGGCCCTGGCCGTGGCAGGGCAACAGCACGGCCTCGTCGTTCTCGGAGAAGACGGCGCCGTGATCCGACCGGCGAAGCTGTGGAATGACACCGAGTCGGCCCCCGACGCCCGGAGTCTGCTCGATCGGCTCGGTCCTGTGGCCTGGGCCGAGGCGTGCGGCAGCGTGCCCGTGGCCGCCTATACGGTGACCAAGTTGGCATGGCTCCGTCGACAGGAGCGGCACGCATACGACCGGATCGCCACGGTCCTGCTTCCCCACGACTGGCTGACGTTCTGCCTGACCGGAGCCCACGTCACGGACCGAGGGGATGCCTCGGGCACCGGCTACTGGTCGCCGGCCGACGAGAGCTACCGGCTCGATCTGCTCGATCTGGTTGACGGTCGCGTCGATTGGCAATCTCGGCTTCCCGTCGTTCACCCGGCCGCTTCCGTGGCGGGGGAGCTGCTGGCCCGGTCGGCGACGGAGCTCGGCCTTCGGGTCGACATCCCTGTAGCCGTCGGCACCGGCGACAATATGGCCGGAGCCCTCGGTGTCGCCATGACTCCCGGGGATGTCGCCGTCTCGTTGGGAACCTCGGGGACCGTCTATACCCTCCACGACCGTCCGACCCACGATCCGTCTGGGGCGGTGGCTGGATTCGCCGATGCCACGGACCGCTTTCTCCCCCTCGTCTGCACCCTCAACGCCACCCTGGTTACCGATGCGGTGGGAAGGCTGCTTTCCGTGGATCACGTGGGGCTCGATGCCTTGGCCCTGGCCGCCCCGCCCGGCAGTGGGGGTATGGTCCTGGTGCCCTATCTGGCGGGGGAGCGCACGCCCAATCGACCCCACGCCAGTGGATCGCTCCACGGCATCCGGGCCGACGCGACCCCCGCCCTGCTAGCCAGGGCGGCAATCGAAGGAGTGGTCTGCGGCCTGCTCGAGGGAGCAGAGGCACTCCGACGGGCGGGGGTTCCCCTGGACGACGGGAGGATGATCGTCCTCGGGGGCGGGGCGCGCTCGGTCGCGTACCTCGAGGTATTGGCGGGCCTGGCCGGACGACCGCTCTCGGTCCCATCCATCCCCGAGCCTGTGGCCAAGGGGGCCGCGATGCTCGCCGCCGCGGTGGCAACATCCTCGGAGGTCGGCCCGGTGGCCGGGGCGTGGGATTCGGAGCGCTGGGAGACTGTGACCCCAGCGGTCGACCCGGACCAGGCACGGATGATCCGAGATCGGTACGCGGAGTCGGCGGCGACAGAGCGTGATCCTGGTGCCTGTGGCCAGTAGGGGTGCTGGGCAGCCCGGGCCTCGCGCCGCGGCTCGGCCGACGCTGTGGGATGCGGAACGACCAGGACGGTGGCACTGTGTCAGGAGAGGCAACGGCGACGAGAGCCCAGGGAGGCCGCATCATGACTGACGTATACCAACCCGTGCCGGAGGACCATTTCACCTTCGGACTGTGGACCGTCGGCAATCCGGGCCGGGACCCGTTCGGACACGAAACCCGAGCACCTCTCGATCCGGTCGACACGGTGTACCGGCTGAGTGATCTCGGTGCCTACGGGGTGAGCTTCCACGACGATGACCTGGTGCCGCCCGGCTCGTCGCCCGCCGAGCGGGGGGACGTGGTCAAGCGGTTCCGCCGTGCGCTCGACGCAACCGGCCTGAAAGTTCCCATGACCACCACCAATCTCTTCTCTCGTCCCGTGTTCAAAGAGGGAGCGTTCACCGCCAACGACCCCGAGGTGCGACGGTTCGCCGTGGCCAAGACGCTCGACGCCATCGACCTCGGGGTGGAGCTGGGGGCGACGGTCTTCGTCATGTGGGGAGGTAGGGAAGGTGTCGAGGCCGAAGCGGCCAAGGATGTCCGGGGCGCTCTGGACCGGTATGCCGAAGCCGTCAATCTCTGCTGTGCCTACGTTCGGGAGCGCCGGTACGACCTCAGGTTCGCTCTGGAGCCGAAGCCGAACGAGCCCAGGGGCGACATCTTCCTGCCCACGGTCGGTCATGCCCTGGCCTTCATCCACGAACTCGAGTGGCCGGAGATGGTGGGGGTCAATCCTGAGTTCGCCCACGAAACCATGAGCGGGCTCTCCTTCACCCATGCGGTGGCCCAGGCCCTGTGGCAGGACAAGCTCTTCCACATCGACCTCAACGCCCAGCGGATCGGCAAGTTCGATCAGGACTTCCGCTTCGGGTCTGAGGGAATCAGAGATGCGTTCTACTTGGTGAAGCTGTTGGAGGACGCCGGTTGGGACGGTATGCGGCACTTCGATGCCCACGCCTATCGGACCGAGGACGCCGACGGGGTGTGGGACTTCGCCCGGGGAAGCATGCGGAACTATCTCATTCTGCGGGAGAAGGTCCGACAGTTCCACGACGACCGGGAGATCGCTGCGTCCCTCGCCACGGCGGGTGTGGCGTCGATTTTCCAGCCGACTTCCCCCGATGGGCTCGGGGCCGACGCCATCGACGCCCTACGGTCGTCGGCTGGCACCCTCTCCGAGTCCGAGTTGGGTGGCACCGGCTACGGGCACGAACGACTCGACCAGCTGGCAACCGAGCTGCTGCTCGGCGTCCGAGCCGGTCGCTGAACGGTAGGTGTCGGGGGAGGCGGTGGGCTCACCGACCGAGGTGAGCAGTGAGCTCCGTGCCAGTGAGAAGGCTGCCCTCACCGGTGGGACCACCTACTGGCGGACCTCGGGAGTGCCGCGCCTCGGTCTCGAGCCGCTCGTCACTAGCGACGGTCCCAACGGTGTCCGGGGCGAGCGGTGGGGGGATGTCTCGATGTGCCTGCCGTCGCCCACGGCGCTGGCCGCCAGCTGGAATCGGGACCTCGTCGAACGGGTAGGTGTGGTCCTCGGAGCGGAGGCCCACGACAAGCAGGTGAATGTCCTGTTAGCCCCCAACGTCAATCTCCACCGGCACCCTCTCGGAGGACGGAGCTTCGAGTGCTTCTCCGAAGACCCATTTCTGAGCTCGGCTATGGCGGTGGCCTACGTGGCCGGTGTCCAGAGCACCGGGGTGGCCTGTTCGGTCAAACATCTCGTAGGCAATGACCAGGAGTTCGAGCGCATGTCGGTCAATGTCGAGATCGACGAACGGGCTCTCCGGGAGATCTATCTCCCGGCCTTCGAGGCGGCGGTGCACGGTGCCGGGGCGTGGTCGGTGATGGCCGCGTACAACCGTTTCCGTGGTAGCTACTGCAGTGAGAACGCCCCCCTGCTGGTAGAGCTGTTGCGGGACGAGTGGGGGTTCGACGGTGTCGTGGTGTCGGACTACTTCGGGACACACTCCGCTGAGGCTGTCGAGGCGGGGCTGGACCTCGAGATGCCCGGTCCTCCGGCCTGGCTCGGTGAGCACCTCCAGGTGGCCATCGAAGAAGGCCGGGTGACCCGGGGGGCTGTCGATGCCGCCGCCGACCGAATGCTACGGCTGATGCAACGCACCCGGGCCACCGGTGTGGTACTTCCTTCGAGGTCGGACCGGATCGCCCTCAACAGGAAAGCAGCGGCCGAAGGTGTGGTGCTGTTGCGGAATACAGGGGTACTCCCGCTCGATCCGGCCGACCTGGGAAGGCTCGCTGTCATAGGTCCGGCTGCCGCCCGCATGTGTCCTCAGGGTGGCGGCGCCGCTGAAGTCACCCCTCCTTATATCCGCACCCCGCTCGAAGCACTGTGCGAGGCGATGGGGCCGGACAGGATCATCCACGAGCCGGGATGTGCGATTCCGGGCCCGATCCCGTGCCTCGGTCCCGGGGGAGTGCGCACCGGGGCCGGTGATGAGGGCGTCGAGGTGGAGTATTTCGCCAGCTTGGACTGGACCGGACCTCCGGTCCTCCGCGAGGTGTTCACGCAGACCCGGCTCATCTGGTCCGGGCCGCCCCATCCCGCGCTGACCGTCGGCGAATTCTCGGCCCGGGCCTCGACCGTCTTCACGGCCGACCACACCGGGGTCTGGGACTTCGGGCTCACCGCCATCGGTACGGCCACAATCATCGTCGACGGCGAGGTGCTGCTCGACAATGCCGGTGCGGCCACCGGCGGGTCCTTCTTCACCCTGGGAAGTGACGAGGTAACCGCCAGCCTCGAGATCGTCGCGGGACACGACGTCCACCTCGTCATCGAGTACCGCATCGACGCTGCCGGACTACCCGTTGCCGCGGTGAGTCTGGGGGCCCGCCTCAGGCCACCTGTCGATGCGCTGGCCCGGGCGGCCCGGGCGGCCGACCGCGCCGACGCGGCGATTGTCTTCGTGGGGACGAACAATCACACCGAGATGGAAGGTGAGGACCGGCGGTCGCTCGGATTGCCCGGCCACCAGGACCGACTGATTCGGTCTGTCGCTGCGGCGAACCCGCGCACCGTGGTGGTGGTCAACAGCGGGGCACCGGTCTCCATGGACTGGGTCGAGGAAGTAGCAGGCATCGTCCAGCTCTGGTATCCCGGACAGGAGGGCGGCGACGCCGTCGCCGATGTTCTCCTAGGTGCGGTGGATGCCACGGGGCGACTTCCGACCACCTTCCCCAGGCGGATCGAGGACACGCCGGCGTATCCGACTTTTCCGGGGTCAAACGGGCTCATCACCTACGAGGAGTCGATCTTCGTCGGGTACCGTCACTACGACAGCGAGGGACCCGATTCCCTATTCCCGTTCGGGCACGGCCTGTCCTACACGACGTTTGACTTCCGTGATCTCGTCGTCGTGGTGCGGTCCGACGGTGCCGAGGTCCGCCTCGACGTCATCAATACCGGAAACCGCCGGGGCTGCACCGTGGTGCAGGTCTACGTGCGGCGACCGGAGTCGGTCATCTCGCGCCCCGACCGGGAGCTCAAGGCGTTCGAGAAGCTCGAGCTCGAGCCGGGCGAGACCCGAACCGTGTGCCTGACGGTGGCCCCGGCGGCCTTCCGACACTGGGACACCACCGAGGGCGGCTGGCGCACTGAGGATGGTCCGGCAGAGATCGCCATCGGAGAGTCCTCTCGGAACCTCCGGCTCAGCGCCCGGTTCGAGATTCTCGGGTCAGAGCTCGTCCCCACGCTCGGTGCCTGAGACCCGGCGTGCCCCAGGTCCCGATCGTGAGGTGGTCCAGTACCCAGTCAGGCGGACCGGGGCGGTGGCTCCCAGGCGGCGATCTCCTCGGCGTGTCCGTTCCAATGATCGAGCGATACGACCTCGGCGAGAGGGCGTCGACGGACCGGTCCGTGACTTCCTCGGGGCCATCCGACCACGACGTGCCCGGCCAGCATCCAGTCCTCGGGGACGCCCACGGCCCGCCGGAGCAGGGGCTCTCCGCCGTAGGAGGCCCAACTGGTCAAACAGGCCCCGAGCCCGAGGGCCCGGGCGGCGAGGAGAAAGTTCTGCATGGCCGGATAGATGGAGCCTCCGAGCAGGAGCTCGGAGGCCGTCGGGTACCGCTTCTGGGTGAATAGGACCGACGTGAACTCGCCGGCCCGGTCGTGGAGCTCGTAGGTGGCCCGGTTGGTGCGGGCCCTGCGGCTGTGGTCGTCATCGGCCGGTCGGCTCATCCCGTAGACCGGCTCGATCACCTCCAGGGCCTGGGCGGCCGCCTGGGCCACGACGCCCCGCTGTCCGGGGGACCGCAGCACAATGAACCGCCATCCCTGCGCGTTGGCGCCTGACGGCGCCCACGTGGCGGCCTGCAGGCACCGGGCCAGGGTGGTGTCGCCGACCGGCTCGTCGGTAAAGCGACGGATGGTCCGGGACGTGGACATGACGGACCAGACGTCGGTGGTCGGTGCGCTCATTCGATGTTCTCCTTGCTGGATGACCGACCGCGTTCGGGACAGACAGCTCCGAGGCCGGCGGCCCGGTCGGCTCTGGTCATGGTGCCGCACTCCCCGGTGCTCTCGATGCGGGTCACGTGGGGCACCCACACGGGTGGGCGATCGCGGATCGGCACAGAGGTTCCGGGTGAGGAAGAGCGGTACTACAGGGCCTTTCTGATGGGCGGCCGCGCTCATCAGACCGTCGGATGTCCGGGCTACGACGGCGTGAACTCGAGGTACAGACGAGTCAGGCCCCGAAGAATGAACGTGGGTACGTAGTGGAAACGGCGGGCGCCGGGAGGCCCGTGGTGCTTCTCGGAGAGACGGATCTCCGCCGTCCGGTCGAGAATGCGCTCAAGGCTCACCCGGGCCTCGGTTCGGGCCAGCGGCGCCCCGGGGCAGGTGTGGATTCCACGACCGAAGGCCAGATGGTGGCGGGCGTTTTCGCGGGCGGGATCGAACGTCGCCGGATCCTGGAATCGCCGTGGGTCCCGATTGGCTGCCGCATTGATGAGCATGACCGTGGTGCCGGCGGGAAGGTCCACCCCTCCGACGGTGGTGGGAACCCGCGAGAGCCGGAAATCGCCCTTGATGGGGCTCTCCATGCGGAGGGTCTCCTCGACGAAGTTGGGGATCCGATGACGCTCGTTCCGCAGGAGCCGCTGGAGCGCGGGGTCTTCGGCGATCAGCTGCAGTGCCGAACCGAGGAGCCGCACGGTGGTCTCCTGGCCGGCGGCGAACAGGTTGGCCGCCACGCGGACCACGTCGAGGACATCGGGAACCTCTCCGTCGGGGAAGGTGGCGGTGGCCAGGCCGGTCAGGACGTCCTCACGAGGGGTGAGGCGCCGGTCCTCGACGTAGGCCGTGAACTGCTGGTACAGGTACTCGAGGGGTGAGAGGGCCAGGGTTCCCTCTCCGGTGCTTCCGATGGCCCCGTGACCCGCCTGACCCCGGAGCAGCGCCTCCACGAAGCGGGGATGGTCGTCTTCGGGCACCCCGAGGAGGTCGGCGATGACCAGCATGGCGAAGGGGCTGGCGAACTCGCTGATGTACTCACACCCGCCCAGGGTGAGGAAGGTGTCGATCTGGCGGTCGGCCAACCGCCACATGAACTCCTCGTTGCCCCGCAGCCGCTTGGGGGTGATAAGGCGCATGAGGAGGGCACGGTGATCGGTGTGCTTGGGCGGGTCGAGGGTGGGCAGTTGGTCGCTCATGGGGAGCTCGTCACGGTGCTCCTCGATCAGTGCGCTGATGTCATCGCCCACGAGCGGGACCGGGAATCCGGGGAAGGGTCCGGTGACCGAGGTACACGAGGAGAACGTGTCGGCGTCGTTGTAGACGGCCATCACCTCCTCGTACCCGGTGATCATCACCACGTCATGGTGGGACTCGGGCGTCACCGGGCATCGAGCCCGCAGGGACTCGAAGTAGGGATAGGGGTCGACGAGGAGGTCGTCATCCCGGAAGAAGTCCACGGTGTCGAACTCGCTCACAGTTTCTACTGGTCTCCTGGACTGGTCTCCTGGCCACCCGAACAATCAGAGGGCCTGGTCCTCGATTGTGTAAGTGGTATTCTGTGAAACGGTAAGCCCATTCTTGAAGGCTAGCAAGTCGGGGCTACGGGCGTCGGTGGACGGGTCGCCTCGATCGACACCGTCCCGGTGGCGATGAGCGACGGAGGCGTCGGCTCCGCCCCCGCCCGGGCTTCACGCGGTGTTGACCGGGAGGGGACAAGGCACCGGATTCCTCCACGACCATGCCCAACGCCGCAACGGGCGGGTTCCACGCTGCCGGGCGCACTGGGTACGCTGCAACGATGTTCCGACTGAGCCGCCAACCTGCGCCCGTCCGCCCCGCGGTCCTGTGACCCTCGTCACCGAGAGCACTGACGGGGTCCTGCTGGCCACGATCGACGACGGCAAGGCCAACGCGCCTTACCTTCGAGCTGGTCGACGAGCTGCGTGCCGCGGTGGCTTCGGCCACAGGACAGGGTCAGGCTCTGGTGATCACCGGCAGGGACGGCTGTTTCTCGGCCGGGTTCGATCTGGCCGTGATGAACGGCGACGACCCCGAGCGGGCTCTGGCCCTCTTCGCCGAGGGGGCCCGTCTCTACCGTGAGATCGTCGAGGCACCTGTTCCCGTCGTGGCGTCATGCCCGGGCCATGCCCTGGCCGGTGGTGCCATCCTCTTGTTGTGTGCCGATTACCGGATCGGGCGGAACGGGCCCTACAAGGTGGGACTCAACGAGGTCGGCATCGGCATGGCCCTGCCTGCCTTCGCCGTATCCATCGCCACCCATCGGCTGGAGCGCCGATTCCTGACGTCGGCAGCCATGTTCGCTGAGGTCGTTGCTCCTGACCGGGCCATGGTCATGGGATTCCTCGACGAGGTCTCGGACGATCCCCTCGCCGGAGCGCTCTCGTTGGCCGAGACACTGGCCCGGCTGCCCCGCGAGGCGTTTGCCGACACCAAACGACGGATTCGCCGGGGCCTGACCCAGGAGCTCACCGTGCTGGAAGGTGCATGAGGTCCGAGCCGCGTACCGACCCGGCCTTCCGCCCTGGCCACAGTGACATTCTGCTATTTTTGCCATGTTCGATGGCCGGACGGGTCGGAGCGGCCGTACGGACTCGTGGACGTGCAACAGTGTGACGCGAAGGGCAACCTGCCCTGCCGGGATCGGTGCCGAGCCGATCGAGACGTGGGTTCCGCAGCGCTGGACCGCAGGGGAGGAGTTGGCCAGGTGGACCTCAACCCATCTGAGGAACAGCGCCTGCTCATCGAGGCGTTCGGTGCGCTTTACGCGAAGCAGTCCCCACCCGAGCGGGTACGGGCTGCCGAACCGGCGGGGTACGACCCCGATCTGTGGGGGCACCTCCGCGGGAACGGTGTACTCGAGATGGCGCTGGCCGAAGCATCCGGCGGCTGGGGGGCGTCGCTGCTCGATCTGGCCCTGGTGGCCGAGCAGCACGGTCGGTTCCTCGGATCGGCGCCGCTCATCGAGGCCCAGGTGGCGGCCCGCCTCCTGGGCCGGGTGGGCAGCCCCGACGCTCGGGCGGCCCTGGCCGACGTGCTCACGGGTGCGAGCCTGACCACACTGGCCCTCCACCCCCCTCGGGGTGGCACGCTTGCCATGGTGCCCTCCGGGGCGGTGGCCGACTCGGTGGTCTTCGTCGACCAGGGCCAGCTGTGGTTGACGGGCGGCCGCGGGTCCCGTACCGCCGTGGCCAACCTCGGCTGCTTGCCCGTGGCCGATGTGGTCATCGGAGCCGAAGCCGTCCAGCTCTCCGCCGAACCGGCGGTGGATGCGCTGGTTGAGCAGGCCCGGGACGAGTGGCTGGTGCTGATGGCCGCCGCCCTAGCCGGAATGGGAACGCGGTCCCTCGAGATCGGGGTGGCCTATGTGCAGGAGCGCCACGCTTTCGGTGTCCCCATCGGCACCTTCCAGGCGGTGGCCCACGGCCTGGCCGATGCCGCCACCCGCGTGGACGGCGGTGGGCTGTTGGCCCGGGAGGCGGCGTGGGCGGCCGCCGAGGAGCCCGACCGGGCGCCGGAGCTGGCTGCTCTGGCCTGTGCCTTCAACGCCGAGGCGGCCCGAGAGGCCAGCTACCGGAGTCTCCACTACCACGGCGGGTACGGGTTCATGCTGGAGTACGACATCCAGCTCTACTTCCGGCGGGCCAAGGCCTGGCCGGCCCAGTTCGGCGAGCCGGCCGCTCTCTACGCCCGGGCCGAGGGCCACCGCCTGTCCTCCCGGCACGGACGAGGGTGACGGTGGACTTCCGACTGGGTGAGCGCAGCGAAGCCTTCCGTCAGGAGGCCCGGGACTTCCTGGACGACGTACTCACCGACGAGGTCCGGGAGGAGATGGAACGGACCGGCGTCCACCACAGTTGGCACTTCCACCGCAATCTGGTCGAGCGGGGTTGGCTGGCCCCCGGGTGGCCCAAGGAGCTCGGGGGACAGGGACGCGACCCCTTGGAGATGCTGGCCTTCATGGAGGAGTTCCACCGCGCCGGGGCGCCCACCTATGCCGTGGGCACCACCTTGATGGTGGCCGGTATCATCCGCCACATCGGCACCGAGGAGCAGAAGCAGCTGGTCATCCCGGCGGCGCTTCGGGGCGAGATCATCATTGTCCTCGGTTTCACCGAGCCGGAATCGGGGTCCGATGTGGCTGCCGCCCAGACCCGGGCAGTCCGGGACGGGGACGAGTGGGTGATCAACGGGCAGAAGATGTTCACCACCAACGCTCAAGAAGCCGACTACGTCTTCATGCTGACCCGAACCAATCCCGACGAGGCCAAGCACCGGGGACTGACGACGTTCCTCGTCCCCCTGCGCCAGCCGGGCGTGGAGATCCAGCCCGTGCGCACGCTGTCGGGCGAACGGACCAACCTGACCTTCTACTCCGACGTCCGGGTGGACGACTCGCTGCGGATCGGTGAGGTGGACGGGGGTTGGGACGTGATGGGAGTGGGCCTCACCCTCGAGCGTGCCGGTGATCACGGGGGCGAGTTGATCCGCCTCCTGGCCGCCATGGAGGAGTGGGCGGTCACCACGGCGGACGGTGACGGTCGCCGGAAGGCCGATGATCCCGGCGTACGGGCCCGCCTGGGGCGGGCGGCCGCCGAGAACGAGGTCACCACACTGCTGTGCCGACGGTCGGCCTGGATCCATGCTTCGGGAGGCATGCCCGGCGTCGAGGGCTCGATGAGCAAGTTGTTCGCCTCCGAGGCCCTGACCCGGCAGTCGGCCGACTTCGTGGACCTGCTGGGCCCGGACGGGATCCGGAGCCAGGGTGATCCGACAGCTCCCGCCGGTGGTGCCGCCGACTACGACTTCCGCTTCGCTCTCGGTACGACCACCTATGGGGGAACGAGCGAGATTCAGCGCAACATCATCGCCCAACGGGGTCTGGGTTTGCCCCGGCCCCGGTGACAAGCCCCGAGGTGCCCGACCGACCACCCGGGCCGACGCCCGCGGGAGGTATGGTTCAGGCGGGCTCCTTCAGCCCCAGGAGTTCGAACATGTTCCCTCCCATGATCTTCCGCACATCCTCACGCGGATAGAGGTCCGAGATCTCCGCCGCCCACTCGAACGGCTCGGCCAGACCCTCTGGGTGCGGATAGTCCGAACCGAACATGATGTGTTCGGGTGTCATCACGTCGATCAGTGCCTCGAGCGAGTCCTCCCAGAACGGGTTGATGTAGATATTCCGGAGGAAGACGTCCCGAGGATGCTCGGCGAAGGCGTAGGGCATCTTTCCGTATGTCTTGTCCAGCGCCTTCAGGCACGGCAGGGCCCAACTCCCACCGTTCTCCACGCTCATCAGCCGCACCGACGGGAACCGGCTCAGCATCCCGTGACAGATGGCGGACGTCACCGTGTCGCTGATCGGCCGCCCCGTGTTGACGGCGTCGCTGAACGGGCGCGGGGCGAACGGCTGCATGTCCCGTCCGTCGCCTTCCCACTCGTTGGCGTGGCGCTGGTAGCCGGAGTCGGAGGCGTGCATGGCCACCAGGATCCCCGACTCGGCCACCGTGGCCCAGAACGGGTCGAACTCGGGCAGGAACGGTGACTTCGTGCCCTTCGTGCCGGCGACGGGTCCCGGTCGGAGCAGCACGACCTTGGCCCCGCGCTCCAGGGCCCACTCGAGCTCGGCGATCCCACGCTCGGGCAGGCACGGGTTGACCACGGGTGTGGCGAAGATTCGGTGGTGGTAGTCGAAGGTCCATTCGTCGTGGAGCCACTGGTTGTAGGCGTGGATGACCGTGCAGGTCATCTCCGGATCGTCCAGGAGATTGACCTCGATCAGGCTGGCCAGGGTCGGGAACATCAGGGCTGCGTCGACCCCCGACTCATCGAGCAGGGCCAGGCGCGGCTCGGCCGAGCGAAAGGCGTCGAGGGCCGGGATGGGCTTGCCGGCGAGCTCCCGGAGGGTCTTGCCCTCCGTGTTGTGTCCGGAGAAGTACGACGCGAACGCTCCCGGAGGTGCCACCACCTCAAAGGTTGGATTGGGAATGGATTCACTGATGTGGTTGGCGATGGCGATCTTCGTCCGACCCTTTACCTGCACGTATTTAATGAAACCGTCGAACTCCTTTGGCAGGTAGCGAGTGAGGGCATCTTCCGTCTCGTAGAGATGGTTGTCGGCATCGAATATGGGACCTTCATACCTCGTCACGGAAACCTCGATTCATCGGTGATCGGTGTGGTGAAACTGACGGTCGGCGTGCATGCTCATCTACCCGAGCGGGGTGAACTCGAGATAGAGCCGGTCGTGCCCACGGAGCATCCAGGTGGGCGTGTAGTCCCAGTGACGGTCACCGACCGGGCCGTGATGCGATTCGGAGATGCAGATGTCCGCCATCCGGTCTAGCAGGCGCTGGAGGGAGATGTTGGCCTCCGCCCGGGCCAGCGGGGCGCCGGCACAGGTGTGGATGCCGTGGCCGAAGGCGATGTGCTGACGGGCGTTCTCGCGGTCGAGGCGCAGTTCGTCGGGATCCTCGAACTCACGGGGGTCGCGGTTAGCCGCGCTGGGCAGGACCATGACCGTGCTGCCTGCCGGGATCTCGGTGTCCCGCACCGTGGTGGGTGTGCGGGACAGGCGGAAGGTGCCGTTAATGGGAGGCTGCAGGCGCAGGGACTCCTCGATGAAGGCGGGCACCAGGCTCCGGTCGGCACGCAGCTGTTGTTGGAGTTCGGGTCGTTCGCCGAGGGTCATGAGGGCGGTGCCCAGGAGTCGGGCTGTGGTCTCCTGGCCGGCGGCGAACAGATTGGAGGCGATCTTCATGACGTCCACCACCGGAGGGAGCGAACCGTCGGGGAAAGTGGCCGTGGCCAGGCCGGTCATCACGTCATCACGGGGCTCACGCCGTCGGTCCTCGATGTAGCGGGTGAACTGGGCGTAGAGGTATTCGAGTGGGCTGTGCTTCATCTCGATGGCACCGGTGTGCATGAGCTTGTCGAGGAACTCCGGATGGTCCTCTTCGGGCACTCCGAGAAGATCGGCGATGACCAGCATGGTGTAGGGCTGGGCGTATTCCCCGACGAACTCGCAGTCGCCCCGGTCGTGGAACCGGTCGATCTGTGCGTCAGCCAGCCGCCGCAAGGCCGCCTCGTTCTCCTTGAGTCGTTTCGGGGTGATCAACCGCATGAGCAGTCCGCGCTGGGCGGTGTGCTTGGGGGGATCGAAGGTGGGGAGTTGGTCGCCGAAAGGGAGATCGTCCCGGTAGGTCTCGATGATCTCGGTGACGTCGTCGCCTTCCAGGGGCACGGGGAACTTGGCGAAGGGCCCGATGGCCGAGTTGCAGGCCGAAAAGGTCGCCTGGTCATGGTAGATCTCGACAGCCTCGTCGTAGCCCGTCACCATGTAGACGTTGTGGTACGGCTCTTTGAGCACGGGGCACTGTCCCCGTAGGTGCTCGAAGTAGGGGTAGGGGTCGTCGATGAGCTCCTGGGTGCGGAAGAAGTCGACGGATTCGAACGGGTCGTCGGTCACTGGTGCTCCGGGCTGGTGAGGGGCTGATGCCCTGATCGGATGGATGCGAGGGTGGTGGCCGTGCGTCCGGGCTCGTTGGTGCGGAGTATGTTCGGTGGCCGCGCCGACCTCACGGAGGACGGCAAGAGTGGACGGGCCGGGTCCATCACCCGGTGTCGCGTACCAGTCGAAAGGAACGGACCGGAATGACCCAAGAGCTCTCGGGAAAGGTCGCCATCGTCACCGGAGGGGCCAGTGGGATCGGATGCGCTACCGCCGAGTTGTTCGCCGCTGAGGGCGCCAGCGTGGTCATTGCCGATGTGGACGTCGAAGGGGGCGAGGCCCTGGCCACCGGTCTGGGGGACGCCGTCATTTTCAGACGGACCGATGTGTCCGACGCTGACGATGTCCAGGGACTGGTCGACACGGCCGTGGACACGTTCGGCGGACTGCATGTGATGGTCAACAACGCGGGCATTTCCAGCTCGTTCCGACGCTTCCTGCGTGACGACCTCCGTGACTTCGACCGGGTCATGGCCGTCAACCTGTTCGGCGTAATCATCGGGACCCAGCGAGCCGGCCGACACATGGCCGAGCACGGGGGCGGCTCGATCATCAACACGTCGTCGATCGGTGGTCTCACCGGTGGTGGGCCTCCGATCGCCTACCGGACGTCCAAGGCGGCGATCGTCCAGTTCAGCCGCATGGTCGCCGTCGACCTGGCTGCGTTCGGCATCCGGGTGAACTGCATCGCGCCGGGCCACATCCCTACGGGGATCACCAACTATGACCTGGGTCCCACCATCGAGGCCGACCAGCCACTGCAGCGGCAGGGGACGCCCAGGGACGTGGCCGAGACCGTGCTCTTCCTGGCCGGTGACCGGTCGGCCCAGATCACCGGCATCGTGGTGCCCGTGGACGGCGGGACCGTGGCCGGTCGGCCGGTCCGTCACGCCCCCAAGAACCCGGTGGTTTCGAAAGGAGCCGACACCGGTTGACGGCAGTCGGCCCCTGAGCGCGTTCGCGGTCACGTCGGCCCCCTTCCCTCGCGCACGGCCCGCTCGACCAATCCGATGGCCCAGGTGATCCCTTCGACTGCCTGCTCGTGGTCCATGTCCCAGTTGACGACCATCCGCTCGTAGGTGGCCACGCTCCAGAGCACGTCGAACACGGCCGCCGCCAACATCCGCTGGTCGTCGGGCCACTGCCCGGCCCGCGTGGTGATGGCAGCGAGGAGCGACTCTTGCTGTCGCTCCTTGGCTGCGGTGAGAGTCGGATCGAGAGGCGGTCGGGGTTCGCGCGGGTACTGGGCCACGTGGTCGAAGATCTGGGATGCCACGGTGGCGATGTCCTCGAGCTCCATGCCAGCCAGATCGATGCCGGCCTCCTGCTCATTGCGGTTCAGCACCGCATCGCGCAGCCCACGCTCGCTTCCGAAGTAACGGTAGACGGTCCGCTCGTTGACCCTGGCCCGTTCGGCCACGGCCCGGACGGTCAGCTTCTTCCAGTCCCGGACCGAGGTGCGGTGGATGAGCTCGGAGCCAGCATCGAGGATGCGCTCCCGGGTCTCGGCCGCCCGTTCCCGGCGCAGGGTGCCGTCGTAGGATCGACCAGGGCGCGTCGGCGAATCCGGCGCCGGCTTCTTGGTGGTGGTCATGGCGTCCATTCTGCTAGGCCAATTTCGCCGACCAACCTCCGTCGACCGGGATCACTGCGCCGGTGATGAACGAGGCGCGGTCGGAGGCCAGGAACGCGCCGACCTCGGCCACTTCGGGGGACTCTCCGGCCCGATTGAGGGCCGCTTTGGCCGCGATGTCCGGAATGAAGTCCTCCGCTCCCTGGGCCATGATCTCGGTGAGGATGAACCCTGGACAGATCACGTTGACCCGGATCCCCCGGGTGCCGTACTCGATGGCTGCGGATTTGGACGCCCCAATGATCCCGTGCTTGGCCGCGGCGTAGACGCTGGTACCGGCGGAGCCGTTGAGGCCCCCCACCGACGACCAGTTGACGATCGAACCGCCGCCGGTCGGGAGCATCGCCCGGATCCCGTGCTTCATGCCGAGAAAGATGCCCCGCAGGTCGACGTCCATCAGCCGGTCGTAGAGCTCCATGTCCAGATCCGCGAGCAGGCAGCCGTCGGCGATACCGGCCACGTTCAGAACCGCGTCGACCCGTCCGAAGTGTTCGATGGTGGCCGCCATCAACGCCTCGACCTCGTCCTCCTTCGTGACGTCACAATGCACCGGCAGGACGTCGCCACCGACTTCCTCGGCCGTGGTCCGCTCGGCGCCACTGATGTCGGCAGCCACCACCCTGGCTCCCTCGCGGATGAAGACCCTGACCGAGGCCTTGGCCATACCCGAACCCGCCCCGGTGATGACCGCGATCTTGCCGTCCAGTTCGCCCATCACCGCCCTCCGGTGCCGCGCGGAGCCTGCAGCCCGGGGTGGATGACCCCGGTGCTCACGAGGTGAACACCGGGAGCGTCTCCCAGCCCCGGACGGTCGAGGTGGGGGCGAGTGTGGCCCGGTCCGTGTCGACCTCCCAGGAGGGGAACCGGTTGAGGACTTCGTCGAGGGCCACCCGGCCTTCGAGGCGAGCCAATGCCGCGCCCAGGCAGAGATGGATCCCGTTGCCGAAGGTCAGGGGTTTCCCGTTATTCCTGTGGATGTCGAAACGGTCGCCGTCGGGGAAGCGACGGTCGTCGTGGTTGGCCGATGCCGGGAGGAGCATCATGATGTTGCCCTCGGGCACGATCTGGCCGTGGATCTCCACATCCTGGGCAACGAATCTGGCCGCGTGGGGCGCTGGAGTCTCGAAGCGCAGGAGCTCCTCGATGGCGCCGGGAATGAGCGACCGGTCCTCGACCAGTTCCCGTCGCTGGTCCGGATGGTCGGCCAGGACCTTGCCGGTCCATCCGATCAGTCGGCCGGTCGTCTCGTTTCCGGCGCCGGTGATCACGCTGATGTAGGTGAGGAGCTCTTCACGGGTCAGATGGCGCACGGTCCCGTTCTCGTCCTCGAACTCGGCCTGGAGGAGCTCGGTCATGATGTCGTCCGAGGGGTGGTCGGCCCGCCAGTCGATGTATTCGGCGAACATGTCGGTGGGGACGAAGTTCTCGGAGACCTCCATGGGCTGACCGGCCTCGGTGCGGAGGTTGGCGTCGACTTTGTCCCGCACGGCCTCCTGGTCCTGCTCGGGTATCCCGAGCAGCATGCCGATCACCCGCATGGGCATCTGGGCCCCAAGATCGGCGATGAAGTCGAACTCCTCGGCGTCAACCAACGGGTCGAGGCTGCGGGCACAGAACTCCCGGATCTGCGGCTCGAGGGCGGCCACCCGGTTGGGTGAGAAGACTCGGGACATCAATCGACGGTGGATGGTGTGGACCGGCGGGTCCTCGAAGATGAGGACGCCCGAGGGCATTGCGATGTTGGCCCTGATCAATTCGATGATGCCGCCCCGTCCGGAGATGAGGGTCTTCGAGTCGAGGTAGCCGCGCTCAACGTCGTCGAATCGGCTCACTGCATAGAAGTCGTGGGTTTCGTTGTAGTAGAGCGGCGCCTCCTCCCGCATCCGCCGGAACACCGGGTACGGGTCGGCATCGATACCTACGTCGTACGGGTCCCAGTACACGTCGCTGGTGCTCTCGATGGTCACACCGGACCTCCCCTTGCTTTCATGTCGTACTGTGACACTAAGCTGTCGGACGGTCAAGCGCAGAGCTTTGCCGCCAGCCGGCGGCCGGCCGGACGGTGCCTGACGGATGGGGGACGATGAAGACGCATGCGGCGGTCCTGTGGGGCCGGGAACAGGACTGGAGGATCGAGGAGATCGACCTCGACCCGCCCGAGGCTGACGAGGTCTTGGTCAAGTGGATGGCCGCCGGTCTGTGCCATTCCGACGAGCACCTGCAGTCAAGCGAGATGGGGTCGGAGGCCGGCACCGGCGAACCGGCCAGGGCGGGACTCTTCCCCATGGTGGGCGGGCACGAAGGGGGAGGGGTCGTGCTCGAGGTTGGGCCGGGTGTCACCAGCCTCGAGCCCGGCGACCACGTGGCCGCCAGTTTCTTCCCCATCTGCGGGCGGTGCACGATGTGCATCACCGGCCATTCCAACCTCTGCGACCTGGGCGCGGCGACCTTCCAGCGCGGCCAGATCGCCGACGGCACCATCCGCTACCACCTCGACGGCCGGCCCCTCAACGTCATGTCCAAGTTGGGCACCTTCGCCGAGCACAGCGTCTGTCACGAGGCGTCGCTGGTCAAGGTCGACCCCGACCTGCCGCTAACTGCCGTGGCCCTGGTGTCCTGCGGGGTGGCCACCGGCTGGGGTTCGGCCGTCTATCGGGCCGAGGTGAAACCGGGCGACACGGTGGTGGTGGTGGGCGTCGGCGGCGTCGGCATGAATGCCGTGCAGGGCGCCGCGATGGTCGGAGCACTCAACGTCGTGGCTGTAGACCCGGTTGAGTTCAAACAGAAGGCAGCGCTCGACTTCGGTGCCAGCCACACGGCGGCGTCCATGGAGGAGGCTCTGCCCATGGTGAGGGAGTTGACCCGCGGCCAGATGGCCAATGCGGTGATCATGGTGCCGGGCGTCATGTACGGGAACCTGATGGCCGGTGCTCTGGCGCTGACCGCCAAGGGCGGGACCTGTGTGGTCACGGGGGTGGCGCCCCAGGTGCAGCTCGAGGCCAGCGTGAACCTCTTCGACCTGGCCATGATGCAAAAGGAGATCAAAGGGGTGATCTTCGGAGCGGCCAACCCGCGCTTCGACATTCCCAATCTCCTGGCCCTGTACAAGTCGGGCCAGCTCAAGCTGGATGAACTGATCACCAACACGTACCGACTGGACCAGATCAACCAGGGGTACCGGGACATGCTCGACGGTGTGAACCTCCGAGGCGTGGTCACCTTCGAGTGAGCGCCCCCCTCTGCCCGGCACCGGGGCGGCGATCCGCCCGCCGTCAAGACGGTCCCAACCGCCCAGGATCTGCTCGGTCCTTTTGGGACCCCGGTCCGTCACGGTCATCGATGCCGGACCGGAGGTATCGCCGCTGGTTGGAAGCTCCAGGAGTCCGGGATCCGGGCCATGACGATCGACGAGTACTCGACCGGGATCGGCGACACCGGGTCGCGCCCCACTTTCCCGGGAGGGAAGTGGACCGGCTAAGGGAAAGGATCCCGAACGGCGGGGCCGCGGCCACCCACCGCCGAGACGACGAAGGGCCAGGGGCACCGTGACCATCGTGTCCCGCCCGCCGTACCCGTTCGCCTTCCGTTCGAGCCCACGTGCCACCCCCTCCGGGGTGGGAGCGGGGACCGTCCCTCCCATCCGACCGAGGAGCCCCCAATGCCCATGAGTCTCGACATCGACCCACTCGACCTGGTCGATCCCCAGCGGTTCGCCCTCCACGGGTATCCCCATGAGGTGTGGACGCGGCTACGGGCCGAGGCGCCGGTGGCGTACATCGAGCCGCCGGGATACCCGCCATTCTGGGCGGTGACCAAACATGTCGACATCCAGTATGCGGCCAGCCAGCCCCAGCTCTTCTCGAGCGCAGGGGGGATCACCTTGGACATGGACCTGACCGGGATCGACATGCCGGCGGAGATGATCGTGTACCTCGATCCTCCAGAACACGCCCCCATGCGCCAGGTAGCCAACAAGAAGTTCCTACGCAGTGCGATCCGGGCCCGTAGTGAGGAGATCCACCGGATCGCTGCCGAGGTCGTCGACCGGGCTTCGACCGGGGGCGAGATCCAGGAATGCGACTTTGTCGACACCTTCGCCGCACCGTTTCCGGTGGCGGTGATCTCGTGGGTCCTGGGTGTGCCCCACGACGATTGGGAGCACCACTTCCGATGGACCAATGAGATCATCGGCAAGGACGATCCCGAGTACCGGCTCCCCGGAGAGAGCCCCGAGCAGACCTCCGTGCGGGCCCGCGGCGAGTTGCACCGCTACTTCACGGCGATGGTGGCGGCCCGCCGGGAGCATCCCGAGGACGATCTGGTCACCCAATTGATCCAGAGCGAGGTGAACGGCGCGCCCCTGACCCGCCAGCAATTGGTTACGTACTGCGAACTGCTCGTAGAGGCGGGCAACCAGACGACCCGTGATGCCATCGCCGGCGGGATGCAGGCCTTCTGTGAGTTCCCCGATCAGTGGGAGAAACTGCGGGCCCACCCCGAGCTCCTGCCCAGGGCCGTGGAGGAGATCCTCCGGTGGGTCACGCCGATCAGCTACTTCTCACGGACGGCGACCGAGGACACAGAACTGCACGGGCAGACGATCCATGCCGGTGACAAGGTGGCCCTGTACTGGGCCTCGGCCAACCGTGACGAGGAGGTGTTCGAGGACCCCTTCGAGTTTCGCATCGACCGGGAACCGGGCCAGCCCGTCGTCTTCGGCTTCGGCCCGCATTTGTGCATGGGCGCCCACGTGGCCCGGGCCGAACTGCTGTCGATGTTCGGCCTCCTCGTCGACCGGCTGGCGTTCTTCGAGCAGTCAGGCCCGGTGAAGCGCCTCAACTCGTCGGTCAACGGCGCCATCAAGCACCTGCCTATCCGGTACCTGCTGACGTAGGGCGGAGGGACAGAGGTGCTCCGGCCGGGACCTCGATCAGTACGACAAGGAAGGACGCAACACCATGGACGAGACGAGCATCTACTCCTGCGACGACCACTTGGACCTTCGCTCGGTTCCACCCGAGCTGTGGCAGAACCGTCTTCCGAAGGGGCTGGTCGAGCGGGGTCCCCGGGTGGTCACGGGCGAGGGCGATCCCATGTGGGTGTGCAACGACCGGGTCCTCGGCCGCAGTGGCCTACCCCAGGGGGACAAGCTCGTGGTCCTCAGCGCCGTCAGCCGCGCCGGTATCGACGACAATGGCTTCCGGGTCAGCGATCCCAAACTGCGCCTCGAGGACATGGACCTCGATGGGGTGTGGGCATCGGTCATCTATGGACCCATCCCGCTCACCCTTTCCATCCCTGAGCCGGACCTGCAGAGTGCGTGCTACTCGGCCTGGAACGACTGGGCCGTCGAGGAATTCAACGCCTTCGCCCCCGACCGGCTCTGTGCCCTGCCATTCCTGCCCAGCCATGCGCCCGAGGCGGCGGTGGCTGAGCTCGAGCGAGTGGCCGCCCTCGGCCACCGGGGCGCCATCATCGATGTCTTCGACTTCGATGCCGGTGATCCGGCTTGGGATCGGCTGTGGGCCGCCGCCGAGCACACCGGTCTGCCGCTCAGCTTCCACATCAAAGAGGGGGCCTCACCGAGGCTGAGTTACGAGGTGGGCAAGTGGCAGTCGGCCGCCTTCGCCACGCTGCTGCCCCTCCAGCTGGACGAGGCGTTGGCCATCATGGTCTTCTCCGGGGCGCTCGAGCGCCACCCCGGCCTGACCCTGGTGCTGGCCGAGTCCGGCGTGGGATGGCTCCCGTACTTCCTCGCACGGATGGATATGGAGTGGGAGAACCTCCGGGACAAGATCGATGACGCCCCCGGCGTGCCTCCGAGCGAACTGTTCCGACGACAGGTCATCGCCACCTTCGAGGAGGAGACACTGGCCTATCACTCCATTCCCCACCTCGGCGCCGACTCGTGCATGTGGGCGGCGGACTTCCCCCACACCGACAGCACGTTCCCCGAGTCTCGGCGATCAATCGACGAGACGCTGGGCATGCTCCCCGAGCAGGATCGTCGCAAGATCACCGCCATCAACTGCGCCGAGCTCTACGGCTTCGACTATGTCGCCTGACTATCCCGGACCGACCCGGACGGGATCCGTTCCCGCCTTCGATCAGACGGCCTTGCCCATGGAGTACACCCGCGCCACGGCCACCGGATACTTCGCTGGGTCTCCGGTGACCGGGCTCGGGTGGAAGCGTTGGCTCTCGTGCTCGGCCGGAGGGGTGCCGACATCGTCGATTGCGGTCGAGCGAGCAGGAGGGTGGGGGCCAAAGGGCCGAAGCGTGTACGTCGGCGACCCCGGCGGCCGTCTCTTCGGGTTCATGATGTACCCGGACGAGGCGAAGGAGTGTGCCCATGGCAGCTGACCTGGTTATCCGCGGCGGCACGGTGATCGACGGCAGCGGCCAGGCCGGTCGGTCGGCCGACGTGGCCGTCACCGGTGGCCTGATCGAGGCGATCGGCCCGAACCTCGACGGTGCCGTCGAGGTGGATGCCTCCGGCTGTGTGGTGGCGCCGGGATTCATCGACATCCACACCCACTTCGATGCCCAGGTGTTCTGGGATCCCGAGCTCAAGCCCTCGTCGTACCACGGGGTGACCACGGTGGTGGCGGGCAACTGTGGCTTCTCCATCGCCCCGTGCCGGCCCGAGCACCACGACGTGATCGTGCACACACTGGAGAACGTGGAGGGAATGGACGCGGCCACGCTGACAGCCGGGATCGCCTGGGAGTTCGAGACGTTCCCCGACTACCTCGACCTGGTGCGCCGCCGGGGGACGGCGCTCAACTTCACCGCCTACATCGGGCACACCGCCCTGCGGCTCTATGTCATGGGGGACGCTGCCTACGAGCGGGCCGCCAGCCCCGAGGAGATCGACCGCATGTGCCAGCTGGTCGATGAGGCCATGGAGGTGGGGGCGGCCGGACTCTCCACCAGCTTCTCCTTCGCTCACCGTGGTGTGGAGGGCAAGCCCGTGCCCAGCCGCTTCGCCGAGATGGACGAAGTCGAAGCGCTGTTCATGACGGTGGGGAAGGCCGGCAAGGGCGTGGTCCTCGCCACCCCGGGCTGGCAGTGCGAGTACCCGGACATCTTCACCTGGCAGCCCCGAGTCGGCCGGCCGTTCACCTGTCCGCTCTTCGCCCTGTCCAGCGGGAAGCACCGGGAGGTGGTCAGGCTGCACGAAGAGGCTCTGGTCCGTGGGGCCAACGTCTGGCCCCAGGTCACCCCGCGTCCGCTGACCATGCAGTTCACCCTGGCCGATGCCTACAACCTCAATGTCGGTGAGGTCTTCGGTGAGCTCATCAAGGTCAGCCCGGAGGTGCGGAAGGCCGCCTACCGAGACCAGGAGTGGCGAACCCGTGCCTTCGACGACCTGGAGCGAAACGAGGGTGGCATGAAGCCGCGCTGGGACACGTTCGAAGTGTCGGAGTCCGAGCGGTACCCCGAACTCCTCGGTCGCCGGGTCACCGACATCGCCCGAGAGCGGAACGCCACTCCGTTGGACGTCATGTGCGAGCTGGCCCTCGCCGAGAACCTGACCACGCGGTTCCGCGCCTACATCGCCAACGATGACGTGGCCGAGGTGGGGAGTCTGCTCACCGAGGACCACGTGGTCCTGGGATTGACCGATGCCGGTGCCCACGTCGACCAGCTGTGTGACGCGCCCCTTCCTACCGACCTGCTCGGCACCTGGGTCCGGGAGCGGGAGATCATGCCGCTCGAGCGGGCGGTCAGAAAGTTGGCCGGAGAGCCCGCCGACATGTTCGGGTTCGAGGGTCGGGGCTACCTGCGGCCCGGCTACGCCGCCGATATCACGGTCTTCGATCCAGCCACCGTGGCCCCCGGTCCCCAGCGCCGCCTGCGGGACCTGCCCGCCGACGGGGAACGGCTCACCAACGAGGAGCCCCTCGGTATGCGGCACGTCCTCGTCAACGGCACGCTGATCCGGACCGATGAGCGACAGCTCGACCTGGAGAGGCTCCCCGGGTCACACCCCACCCTGGCCTGACGGCCCGGCCCGCTCAGCGCACGGTCCGGAAGTACTCCCGCAGGTCGTCGACGAACAGGTCGGGTTGCTCCATGGCGGGGAAGTGCCCTCCCCGCTCCATGTTCTCCCAGCGCACGACGTTGCTCTGGTGTTCGACCCACGATCGGGGCCACCGCAAGACCTCCTTCGGATACCGGGCCACTCCGGTGGGAACGGTGACGAACGGCGGCGGACCGGCTGCGCTGTTCCTGGTCTCCCAGTAGAGGCGGGCCGCCGAGGCGCTGGTCTGGGTTACCCAGTAGAGCATCACGTTGGTGAGGAGCGCGTCTCGGGAGAAACAGTTCTCCGGGTGCCCGTCACAGTCGCTCCAGGCCCGGAACTTCTCGACGATCCAGGCCAGCAGCCCGGCCGGCGAGTCGTTGAGGGCGACCCCGACCGTCTGCGGCTTGGTCCCCTGCTCGTTGGCGTAGCCGGACTCCTCGGCGGCGAATTTTTCATGACGGCCAGGTCCGTCTGTTCCTCCTCGGTGAGCAGCCCGGGACGCTCGGGTGGGATTCCGGGCGCCATGTTCAGGTGGATGGCCCGGCAGTGCTCGGGATCGAGCGCGCCGATCCAGGTGGTTACCTGGGCTCCCCAGTCACCACCCTGGGCGAGGTAGTCCGGGTAGCCCAGACGGGCCATCAACTCGGTGAAGACCCCGGCGATACGGGCCACGTCCCAACCCGGGGTGCGCGGTGGGTCGGAGAATCCGTACCCGGGCAACGAGGGGGCAATCACGTGGAAGGCGTCGGTGGCCCGGCCGCCGTGGGACTCCGGATCGATTAGCCGCGGGATGACGTCGAGGAACTCGACGACCGAACCCGGCCAGCCGTGGGTGAGGAGCAGGGGCCGGGCGTCCGGGCGGGGGGACCGGGCATGGATGAAGTGGATCCGCTGGCCGTCGATCGTCGTCCGGAAGTGCCCGAGCGTGTTCAGGCGCGCCTCGGCGGACCGCCAGTCGTAGGCGTCGCGCCAGTACGCGACCAGTTCCTGGAGGTAGTCGACGGGAACGCCGTACTCCCAGCCGGTTCCCTCGATCTGATCGGGGAAGCGGGTGAGGGACAGGCGGTGTCGAAGATCATCGAGCACGGCGTCGTCCACCCGGATCGTGAACACCTCGATCGACTCGCTCACCACGTCCTCATCGGTTCCCTTCTCCGGGGCCGTCTGCTTCGGTGTCGTCACTGCGTGGTGCTCCTCCGTCGGCCGGTGTCTGGTCGTAGGGCTTGGTAGGGAACGGCAAGAGGTGGCGGTCAGGAGCGGCCGATCACGTCTTCGCCGTAGTGCATCAGGGAGGCTTCGAATTCGGTGCCGAACAGGACCGATGGTATGAGGATCCGGTTCACGCCGACCTGCCGGAGGCCCTCGACGGCGTTGATGGCCCCCTCGCCACTGACAGCGGTGCACTGCATGGTCACCTCGATGGCCTCGGGATCCCGACCGACCGTCTCGGCGCTGATGCGGATCAGATCGATCAGCGGGGGAAGCTCCTCGGGGCCGACACCCAGGGGAAAGAACCCGTCACCGATCCGCCCGGCCCGGCGGGCGGCGGCCGGACTGTGTCCGCCGATGTGCACCGGAATGGTCCCGTCGGGTGGTTGCGGGCGTAGGAAACAGTGGTCGAAGTTCGCTGTGGTGCCGTGGAAACTGGCCTCTTCCTCCGTCCACAACGCCCGCATGGCGGCGATGGCTTCCTCCATGCGGTGGGATCGACCGGCAAAGGGGACACCCAGCGCCTCGAACTCCTCTTCCAGCCATCCGATACCCGCCCCGAGGATCATCCGGCCGCCCGACAACGAGTCCAGTGTGGCCAGCTCCTTGGCCAGCACCAGCGGATTGCGCTGGGGGACGATGAGGATCCCGGTGCCTAAGCGGAGGGTCGAGGTCCGAGCGGCGATGTAGGCCAACCAGATCAGTGGATCGGGGAAGACTGTGCCCTCCCCGGAGGGGAGCCTGCCGGTCGGGTCGTAGGGGTATCTCGACTGGTAACCGCCGGGGACCACTACGTGATCGACGGTCCAGATCGATTCGAACCCGGCATCTTCGGCGGCCCGGGCGAGACGGATCGCCTGGACGGGGTCGACGAACGCCCCGATGTTGGCGAAGGCGACTCCGAACTTCATCGGCTCCATCTCCGTGCGTCTCCCTGTCTCCCACCGTCCCCGAGGCCCGGGTCAGCATAGGGCAGGACATGGCTCCCAACCGCCCCTGTTAGCGTTGCCCTCATGGTCGGACAGGCACTGCCATGAGCTCGAGCGAGGCCCTGACCAACGACGCCGTGGACCGGGACGCCTGCATGGGTTCGGGGAACTGTGCGTTCTGGGCTCCGGGAGTCTTCGACCTCGACGAGGACGGGATCGCCGTAGTCGTCGGCGACCCGGCAGGGCGTGACGACGAGGTCCGGAAGGCGACCGCCAACTGCCCGACATCGGCCATTCGGTTCGAGCGGCTCTTCCCCTCCTGACGTCCTTTTTCCCACCCGAATTTCTCCCTGACCCGTCGATCGACCGGAGGTACCCCATGGGCACGTACAACCACACCGGGCAGGTTGTCACCGACCTCGAACGGTCGAAGCAGTTCTACTGCGAGGTCTTCGGCTTCCGACTCTGGTACGAGATCAGCCCACCCGACGAGCCAACCGCCCAGCTGACCGGCCTCACCCCTCCGCTCGGGGTCACGGCGTCGTACCTCACCCTCGACGGCTTCGTACTCGAACTGATGCACTACGCCGCCGAGGGGGCCACCGCCCCCTACCGGGCGCGGACCATGAACGAACCCGGGCTCACCCATCTGTCCCTCTCGGTCGACGACGTGCATGCGGCGGCACAACGGGCCGTCGAGTTCGGCGGCCAGGCCATCGAGGAGAGCGACGTCGGGGCCGCCCTGTTCGTCCGCGATCCCGATGGCCAGCTGATCGAGCTCCTCCCGGTGACCTATCGGGACCGGCTGCCGCCGAAGCCCTGATCAGGCCGATCCTCGCGCCCTGCCCGGCGGGCGCGACTGGCTGAGTACGCTGTCCGGTGGCAGCGGCCGGGACGCATCCGTACGGCGCCGGCCCATCGATTGAGGAGTGCATACCGTGACCCTGACGAGCGAGACCGCCGTTCCACTGCGACACGCCGACCGTTTCTACATCGACGGCCAGTGGGTCATCCCGTCGTCCGATGCCACGTTCGATGTGATCGACTCCGGCACCGAGGAGGTCTACTTCCGTGTTCCCGAGGCGCAGCCCGCGGACGTCGACCGGGCGGTGGCTGCGGCCCGGCGAGCCTTCGACGAAGGGGCCTGGCCCACCCTGAGCCACGGAGAGCGGGCCGAGTTCCTCCGGGCCTTTGCCGCCGGCCTGCGTGAGCGGGCCGAGGACATCGGGCAGATCTGGCCCCGCGAGTCCGGCGTGCTCCACCTCATCGCCCGGCACAGCGCCGGTGGCACCGCCGCATCATTCGACTACTACGCCGGTCTGGCCGAGACCTTCCCCTTCGAGGAGCGTGCCCAGCCCCAGGTGGGCGAGTTCGGTCTGGTGGTGCGGGAGCCGGTCGGGGTGGTGGGGGCCATTATCCCGTGGAATGCCCCCATCGGCCTCATCACCTACAAGCTGGCCCCGGCCCTGTTGGCCGGGTGCACGGTCGTGCTCAAGTGCTCACCGGAGGCCCCCGGGGACGCCTACGTGGTCGCCGAGATCGCCGAGTCCATCGGCCTTCCCCCCGGGGTGCTGAACGTGGTCACCGCCGACCGTGAGGTCTCCGAGTTGCTGGTCCGGGATCCGCGGGTGGACAAGATCACCTTCACCGGGTCGACGGCGGCGGGGCGCCGGATCGCTTCCATCTGCGGTGACCGCATCGCCCGGTGCACGCTCGAGTTGGGGGGCAAGTCGGCCGCTCTGATCCTCGACGACATGGACCTGGGCCAGGCGGCCCAGACGCTGGCCGGCGCCGAGTGCATGCTTTCGGGGCAGGTGTGCTCGTCGCTGACCCGGATCGTCGTGTCCCGCCGTCGGCACGACGAGCTGGTCGATGCGCTGGCCGGCGCCTTCTCCCAGGTCCGCGTGGGCGATCCGTTCGACCCGACCACCCAGATGGGCCCACTCGTTTCGGGGCGTCAGCGGGACCGGGTAGAGGGCTACATCGCCCAGGGCGTGGAGCAGGGAGCCACGCTGGCTACCGGTGGCGGACGTCCGAAGGGCCTTGACCGCGGCTTCTTCATCGAGCCCACCGTGTTCGCCAATGTGGACAATGCCTCGGTCATAGCCCAAGAGGAGATCTTCGGACCGGTTCTGACCGTGATCCCGGCCGACGACGAGGAGCAGATCGTGGCCTTGGCCAACGACACCATCTACGGCCTCAATGCCTCCGTGTTCACGCCCGATGTGGACCGGGCCCGGCAGGTGGCCCGACGGCTGCGGTCAGGGACGGTCGGACACAATGCCTTCCGGACCGACTTCACCATCGCCTTCGGTGGCTTCAAACAGTCCGGCATCGGCCGTGAGGGGGGCACCGAAGGACTCCTGCCTTTCCTGGAGACCAAGACGGTGATCCTGGAGGACACGCCGGCCGAGTACCGCTGACGGCCGCGGGGGACCACCAACCGGGGCTCACTCCCGTCCCGGGGGGACATTCTTCCAACACAAGAACATCAATTTCGGAGGCGACCACACATTCCCGGTTGCGATTGCTACTGTCGGCTCGGGGAGCGGGGGCGGGCGGGCGGAACCGCCGGACCAGGGGCAGGGGTTGGGCGGCCGAGGGAGAAGGGGGAGACGGCTCGGGGCCTCGCCGACACGTCGGGAGATTCGCTGCACGCGACACGCCGTGACCGTCCGATGCCGTGTGCGGCCTTCGTAGACACGGTGCAGAATCTCGTATACGCTCATCGCCACGTTGTCAGCTCCAAAAGCGGAATGACCATGCTGACAAAAAGAGAACACGTTTCGTGGCGTGCTCACAACAAGGGGGAATCAATGAAGGGGGACCAGATGAGGCGCAAGGTTCGGGTCGGGGCGGGCATCCTGGTATCGGTGCTTCTCTCGGCCACGGCGATCGGCGTGGCCACCGGCCAGGCCGGTGCCGCCACCGTGCGGGGCTTCGACGGCAAGACGATCACCATCGGAGGCATGTGGGGCACGGCCAACTTCTCCGGCGCCCAGGTCGGTGCCGAGGGATACGTCAACCAGATCAACAAGACCAACTATCTGCACGGGATCAAGCTCAAGTTCGCCGGCTATGTGAATGACGACAACGACCCGGCCACGGCCCTGTCCGCCGTCCGCCAGCTGGTGAACCAGTACGGCGTCTTCGCCATCGTCCCCGACCTCTCCGCGGTAAATCCCGGCACCTACCTGACGTCGCAGAAGATCCTCTATGTCGGTGGCGGCTTCGACTACACGTACTGCTCCAACACGGTGACCACCAGCCTGTGGGGCTACTCATCAGGGGGCTGCCTCGTGCCCCAGAGCCCTCCACTCGTCCCCAGCGTGTACGGACAGTTCTACACCTACGTGAAGGCCAAGACCGGCAGCCTCCACCCGACCATGGCCGTCTTCTCCAACGACAATGCCTCGGGTTCCAACTCGGCCAAGACCTCCACGGTGGCGGCTAAGGGTGCCGGCTTCAACGTCGTCTACAACAAGGCCAGCATCCCCACTACGGCCAGCGACTACACCCCGTACGTCCAACAGTTGATGACGGCCAACAACGGTAAGCCGCCCCAGGCCATCGGGTGCCAGCTGACCGCCCAGTGCATCCCGATGTGGGCGGCCCTCAAGAACGCCGGCTACACCGGCTCGTACTGGTCGCCGCTCGGGCCCATTCCTGCGCTGTACTCGTCGATGCAGGGCACGGTGACCATCGCCACCTACAACAATCAGCCCAACCCCGGGTTGACGGCGATGCAGAACGCCATGAACTCCGTCGTACCCGGTACCCAACTGGCCTCCTACTCCAATGTCCCCTCCTACATCGACACGGCCATGTTCGCCACCGCCGTGCACACCGTGCAGGCCAAGAAACTGGCCATTACCCCGGCTAACGTCCGCAAGGTGCTGTCCACCATCAAGTGGGGGATCCCGAACCTGGTGGGACCGATCTCCTATCCGGCCTCCACAGTGGCGGGGACCCCCTACTGCACGGAGTTCCTGGCCTACACGGGAGGCTCGGCCCAGCAGGTCTACCCCTACTCCTGCAACTACAAGGTGTTCAAGGTGACCCCGGCCGCCGAGAAGGCGAGTTGACCGGTTGGCCGTGTCCCGGCGGGATCCGGCACGCTGACCGCGCTGAGCCGGCCATGCCGTGACAGAGCGAGGCACGGTCGGTGACTGAGGTGGAGGCACTCTCGGCGTCGGCGGAGCAACCGTCCCCGTCCGCCGCACCCACTCTGGAACTGACCGACATCGGCGTCCGCTTCGGCGGGATCACCGCGGTCTCCGAGGTCAGCCTGCGGGTGCCGGCCGGCCAGGTCTGCGGGCTCATCGGACCCAACGGCGCCGGTAAGACCACGCTGTTCGACGTGGTCTCGGGCGTTCGGCGGCCACAGTCGGGCCGAGTGCTCCTGGAGGGAGTGGACGTCAGTGGCGCCGATCCGGTGAAGCGGAGTCGGCTCGGGGTGCGCCGTACGTTCCAGAGGGTCCAGACCTACGGCTGGCTGACCGTCGAGGACAACGTGCTGGCTGCCACGGAGTGGCACGGCGGCGGTGGCGGGGTGGTCGGCGACCTGGTGGGCTGGAGCGGCCGACGGCGTCGGGAACGCGAGCGCCGGGTGCTGGTGGACGCCGCCCTCGAGCGGTGTGGGCTGGCTTCGGTGCGCGCCGAGTTCGCCGGGTCCCTTCCCATCGGTACGGCCCGGATGGTCGAGTTCGCCCGGGCCACGGTCGAGCCCCCCAAGCTCCTGCTGCTCGACGAACCGGCGTCGGGTCTCCACGCCGAAGAGGTCGAGCGCCTCGGCCAACTCATCCAGGACTGCCGCTCTTCCACTGGTTGCAGCGTGCTCCTGGTCGAGCACAACGCCGGCTTCGTCATGACCCACTGCGATCGGGTCGTCGTTCTCAACCTGGGTTCAACGCTGGCCGACGGAACGCCGGACGAGGTTCAGAGCGACCCGGCGGTGCGCAGTGCCTACCTGGGCCACGTGGTCTGAGCGAGAGGCGGGTACCCGATCCATGGACAAGTTCCTGAGCCTGGTCATCTCGGGCACGGTTACCGGTGGCATCTACTCGATCATGGCCTCGGGGCTGGTCCTCACCTACACCACGTCGGGCATCTTCAACTTCGCCCAGGGGGCCATCGCCTTCGCCGTGGCCTACTTCTACTACCAGCTCAACTCGGGCGGGATGCCCATCGTCCCGGCCGCCATCCTCTCGATCCTCATCTTCGCCCCCCTCATGGGCTTCGCCCTCGACCGCCTGCTCCTGCGGCGACTGGGCGAAGCCCCGGTCTACGCCAAGGTGGTCGGGACCATCGGCCTGTTGGTGGCCATCCCGAACTTCATGCAGTGGGTGGTGGTCACCCTGGGCAACGGCGTCTTCCATGCCGGGTGGGTGGCCAACAAGGCGGACAACCAGGGACTGTCCACACCGGGGCTGGGTCCGACTCCGGCCAAGGTGTTCCACGTCATGCAGGGGGTGGCGCTGACCTCGGACCAGTTGGCGGTGTTCGTCGCCGCCCTCGTCTCGGCCGCGGTGCTGTGGTTCGTCCTACGCCATACCAGAATCGGACTCGAGATGCGGGCCGTGGTCGACCGCAGGCATCTGGCCGGGCTGAAGGGGGTGAGCGCGTCGAGGACCTCGGCTGTGGCCTGGGTGCTCACCACGGTGCTGGCCGGTCTGGGCGGCATCCTGATCTCCCCGCTGTTCACCCTGGACCCCATCGTCTTCACCCTGGTGGTGTTGGGCTCTCTGGCCGCCGTGGTGCTCGGCGGCCTGCGCTCGATCCCCATCGCCTTCGTTGGCGGTGTGCTGCTGGGCGTGGTCCAGAACCTGGTGGCCGGCTACTCGACGGCCTACCCGGGGTTCATCGCCAACCTGAACGGCCTGTCCAGCGCCGTGCCGTACGTGCTGGTCATCCTGCTCGGACTGATCATCGGTCGCGACCGCTCCCGGCAAGCCGGCTCGGTGGCCGAGGACCGACCACCGAGCGACCACCGGGCGGGCATGTCCCTTCCCCGTCGTTGGTGGCCCTGGGTGACCTTCCTGTTCATCCTGGTCGGCTACTCACTGCACTGGTTCCCCTCGTGGTTCCAGGCCACCAGCACGGCCCAGACGGCCATCGCCCAGGGACTATCGATCTCGATCATCCTGCTGTCGTTCATCGTCGTGACCGGGATGGGCGGCATGGTCAGCCTGGCCCAGGCCACATTCGTTACTGCCGGGGGCTTCGCCGCCGGATGGGCCCTCAATCGCAACTGGGGGATCAACATCCCCCTCATCGCATCGCACGGCCAGCTCAACTTCTTCTGGGCGGTGGTCATCGGCGCCATCGTGGCCGGCGCCATCGGGGCCCTCATCGCCTGGCCGGCCACCCGACTGGGTGCGGTCTACCTGGCCATCTGGTCTCTGGCCGCCTGCCTGTTCTTCAGTCTGGTGCCCTTCGACACCCAGGCCATTGGGAACGGACAGGCCGGATGGAACATCCGGAGCCCGGCCCTCGACCTCTTCGGGTGGCGGCTCAATTTCGCCAACCTGAACGATCAGATCCTGCTGTTCATCGGCGTCTTCGGACTGATCACCGGAGTCATCTGGCTGTTCACCCACTCGGCCACCGGCCGGGCCACCCTGGCCGTGCGCAGTTCGCCGACCGCGGCCATGGCCGCCGGCATCCGGGCCAACCGGAACCGGATCCTGGTCTTCGCACTGGCCGCCGGGATCGCCGGGATCGGTGGGGTCATGCTCAGCCTGTTCTCCTTCGCCGCCTCCAACTCGACGGCCCCACCGCTGGAGGGTCTCACCTGGCTGGCCTTTGTCGTGGTCTTCGGAGTGCGACGACCGGGCGGTGCGCTCCTCGCCGGCCTGGCTGTGGCCGCAGGCAGCCCCCTTCTCAACCAGTTGACCAACTGGCTCCCCGGCCAGACCGTCAACACGCTCATCTCCTCGCCCTACTTCCTCCCCATCCTCTTCGGTATGGGTGCCATCTCCCTGGCCCAGGAGCCCGACGGCATCCTGGCCCTGCGGGGAGGCAAGAAGCTGGCCAAGCGGCGGGCACGCACCCGGGCCGTCGCCGAGCCGGTGGCCATTCCGGTCGAGGTCGGTCCGCCGGTGGTCCCGTCGGGCACCGGCACCGCGGCCGTCGGCCACTTCGAACCCGAAGCCGCCCCCATCGCACTCGACGTCTCCCTCGATGCCGCCCTGGCTGTGCAGGGCGTGGTGGCCGGCTACGACGATGCCGAGGTGCTCCACGGGGTCGGCCTCGAGCTGCGTGCGGGCGAGATCGTCGGCCTGCTCGGGGCCAACGGCGCCGGCAAGTCGTCGCTGTGCGCCGTCATTGCCGGACTGCTCGAACCGACGGCGGGCAGTGTCCACCTCGCCGGCGTGGACCTGTCCGGGTTGCCCGCCTTCCGACGGGCCCGTGCCGGTCTCGACCTGGTGCCCGAGGCCCGTGGCATCTTCCCCGGACTGACGGTCGAGGAGAACCTGACCCTCGCCTTGCCCGACGAGAAGGACCGGCAGCTGGCCTATGCCCGCTTTCCCGTGCTGGCCGAACGCCGCGGCCAGATCGCGGGACTTCTCTCGGGCGGGGAACAGCAGATGCTCGGACTGGCCCCGGCCCTGGCCCGGCCGCCCAAGGTCTTCGTGGCCGACGAGCCGACCCTGGGGCTCGCGCCCATGGCCGCCGCCGAGGTGATCCGGGCCATCGTCGAGTTGCGGGACAAGGGGAGCGCGGTGCTGCTCGTGGAGGAGAATGCCGAGAACGCCGTGGCCGTGGCCGACCGGCTGATCTTCATGGAGCTCGGCACCATCACCTGGGCCGGACCGGCCAGCTCGCTCGACGTGGACCAGCTGTCCGCCGTCTACCTGGGTGGTGGCCAACCGACGTCGGTGGCGGCGGACTCCCTGTCCGGTTCGTCCACCGGTCACGCGTCCGGAGCCACGCGGGGCACCCCCGAGGGCACCTCCCCTCGGCCGTGACGCTTCGGTGCGGCCGGCCACCGTCCGGTGGCCCCAGACCACCGGTGGCGGTAGGATCGTTACGGAGTTGAAAGAACAGCATTCTCGGGAGGAAGCCATGCACGAGGTTGATGACCTCATCCTGATCAGCGTCGATGACCATGTCATCGAGCCACCCGATCTCTTCGTCGGGCACCTCGATGCCAGGTACCAGGACCGGGCACCGAAGCTCACCCGCAACGCCGAGGGCTCCGATGTCTGGACCTTCGGCCAGGTGGTCATGGAGACCGCCGCACTCAATGCCGTGGCCGGACGACCGAAGGAGGAGTACGGGCTCGAGCCCCAGAGTCTCGACGAGGTCCGTCCTGGTTGCTACGACGTGAACGAGCGGGTGAAGGACATGGATGCCGGGGGTGTCCTGGCCTCCATGAACTTCCCGTCGTTCCCCACGTTCACCGCCCGCGTCTTCGCCAGCGAGGACGCCGACCTGTCCCTCGCCCTGGTGCGCGCCTACAACGACTGGCACATCGACGAGTGGTGCGGAGCGTACCCCGAGCGCTTCATCCCCATGGCCGTACCGGTCATCTGGGACGCCGAGCTGACCGCCGCGGAGATCCGTCGCACGGCGGCCAAGGGCTGTCACTCGCTCAGCTTCACCGAGAACCCGGCGGCCCTCGGGTATCCGAGCTTCCACGACGCGTACTGGGATCCGGTGTGGAAGGCGTGCTGCGACACGGGCACCGTGCTCTCCATCCACCTCGGCTCGTCCGGCCGGCTCTCCATCCCCGCCGTCGACTCCCCTCCGGACGTGATGATCACCCTGCAGCCCATGAATATTCAGTCGGCGGCGGCCGATCTCTTGTGGTCACGGGTGTTGAAGAACTTCCCGGACCTGCGGGTGGCCCTGTCCGAGGGCGGAACCGGGTGGGTACCGTACTTCCTTTCCCGGGTTGACCGGACCTTCGAGATGCATCATGCCTGGACCCTGCAGGACTTCGGGGGCCGGCTCCCGAGCGAGGTCTTCCGCGAGCACTTCCTGACCTGCTTCATCAGCGATCCAGTCGGCATCCAGCTGCGCCACGCCATCGGCATCGACAACATCGCCTGGGAGGCCGACTATCCCCACAGCGACTCCATGTGGCCGAGCGCGCCTGAGGAGCTCGAGTCCGAATTCACCAAGAACGCCGTCCCCGAGGGCGACATCAAGAAGATGACCCACGAGAACGCCATGCGTTGGTACTCGTTCGACCCCTTCTCCCGCATCACCCGAGAGGACGCCACCGTCGGGGCGTTGCGCCGACGGGCGGCGGGCCATGACGTGTCCACCATGGCGCGGAGCACGCGGATCCGTACTGCCGACGAGAAGCTCGAGGGCTTCCGTGTCCGGGCCCGTCGGGCTGTCGCCGCCGCCGGTTAGCCCGGTCGGCAACCCCGTAGCGTCACGCCCGGGCCACACGCACGCCGGCCGCCCCGTCGGCTCCGGTCTCCCGGGCCCGCAGCCAATCGCCCAGGGCCGCGCCGGCGTCGAGCACGTGCGACTCGGTGAGCGTGCGTGCCGTAGTGGCATCGCCCCGATCGATGGCCTCCAGCAGCAGGGCGTGGTCGGCACGGCTCCGACCCACCTGTTCGGGGAAGAGCTCGAAGTAGCTGGCCGGCACCACCCGCACCGCCTGGCGCAGGTAGGTCATGAGGCGCGGCGAGCCCGACGCGTGGTTGAGGGCACGGTGGAAGCTCCAGTTGGCGGCAACCACATCGTCGGCATGGCCGACCTCCTGGGCCAGATCGTGCAGACGCACCCGCTCGGCTCCGGTGATCCGCTCGGTGGCCCACTCAGCCGCCTTGCCGGACAGGGTGGCCAGGACGGCGAAGTTGTCCACGGCATCCTCGGGGGAGATGCCGAGCACGGTGATCCCGCTGCGCGGGGTGACGGTGACCAGGCCCTCGTAGGAAAGCTCGAGGAGGGCCTCGCGCACCGGCGTCCGGCTGGTGCCGAACTCGCGGGTGATCTCGTCGAGGTCAAGGCGCGTGCCGGGCGCCAGCCGTCCGGTGAGGATCCGGTCGCGCAGCTCGCCGGCGGCGCGGGCCCGCACGGTGCTGCCGATCGATTTGAAATTTGACATATCAGATACTACATTTTAAACGAACGGCAGCGCCAGCACCCTGGCCGTCTGCGGTGATCGCGGTATAGAGGAGCGTCTGTGACCATGGCGAAGCGGCAGATGTCCCTGGTGGGGTTCATGCAAGCGGGAAGCACGACGGTGTATGCCGGATCATGGCGCCATCCGGCCACCGAACATGGGTTCCTCGACGCCGGCTACTACGCCAAGCTGGGACGGACCCTCGAAGAGGGCTGTTTCGACATGATGTTCTTCGACGACCGCCTGGCCATGCCCGGCATCTACGGCGGTTCGGTGGCCGACGCCGTGCGCCTCGGGGCCCGTCCGGTCAAGCTGGACCTCAGCATCGTGCTGGGCATCGTGGCTGCGGCCACCGAGCGGATCGGCCTCGGGGCGACCTACTCGACGACCTACTACTCGCCCTTCCACGTGGCCCGCACCTTCGCCACGCTCGACCATCTGTCCGGTGGTCGGGCGGCCTGGAACATCGTCACCTCGGTCAACGACAGCGAGGCCCAGAACTACGGGCTGAAGGAGCACCTCGCCCACGACGCCCGCTACGACCGGGCCGACGAGTTCCTCGAGGTGGCCACGGGCCTGTGGGACACCTGGGAGGACGACGCCCTCGTCCTCGACCGGGCCAGTGGCACCTTCGCCGATCCGGACAAGGTCCACGAGCTCGACTACGAGGGGGAGTGGTTCAGCGCCCGCGGTCCCCTCACTGTGCCCCGGTCACCCCAGGGCCGCCCAGTGCTCCTCCAGGCCGGGTCGTCGGGCCGCGGCCGCGACTTCGCTGCCCGCTGGGCCGAGCTGATCTTCACCGGTGACCCGGGCCTCGAGGTGGCCACGACGCACTACAAGGAACAAAAAGACGCCATCGCCGGGGCCGGGCGCGACCCGGACTCGGTCAAGATGCTGCCCATGGTGTACACCGTGGTGGGTGAGTCCCATGCCCACGCCGAGGAGCGTGAGGACCTGTTCCTCCACTCGCTGGTCGATCCCCAGGCCTCGCTCTGCCTGCTGTCGGAACTGATGAACTACGACTTCTCCGGACTGCCCCTCGATGCCCCCATCACGGATGAGCTCATCGGGTCGGTCTCGGGTATCCGCGGCCTCGTCCAGAACCTGAGAACGCACATCGGCGGGGACACCGTGACCCTTGCCGACCTGGCCGGGCACCGGGCCACTCTGCTGCAAGGCCCGCGCTTCGTGGGTACCGGTGCCGAGGTGGCCGACCAGATGGAGGAGTGGATCGAAGCCGAGGCGTGCGACGGCTTCACCGTGGCCGCCACCCACACACCCGGCGCCTACGAAGACGTGGTCCGCCTGGTCGTGCCCGAGCTCCAACGCCGCGGCGTGTTCCGCGACCGGTACACCGGCGAGACCCTGCGCGACACCCTCGGACTGGCCCGTCCCGAGGTCGTGCAGCATGCCTGAGGTGGGCGGCCCGCTCCACGGCGTGCGCGTGGTGGACGCGGCCACTCTGGCCGCCGGACCGCTGGTGGCGACGGCCATGGGCGAGTTCGGCGCCGACGTCATCAAGGTGGAGCAGCCCGGGGTGGGCGATCCGTTGCGCACCTGGGGGGACCGCAAGGGCGACATCGGACTGGTGTGGAAGTCGATGAGCCGCAACAAGCAATGCGTGACCCTGGACCTTCGCCAGACCGACGGCCAGGACCTCTTCCACCGCCTGCTCGAGGTGAGCGATGTGCTGGTCATCGGAAACCGGCCCAGCGCGATGGCCCGGTGGGGGATCGACTACGAGTCGGTCCACGAGCGCCATCCACAGCTGGTCATGCTCCACGTGAGCGGGTACGGGAGCGGGGGCCCGAAGAGCGACAGCCCCGGCTTCGGCACGCTGGCCGAGGCCATGAGCGGCTTCGCCCACCTCACCGGTCAGCCCGACGGACCCCCCACCCTCCCGCCGTTCATGCTGGCCGACGGCGTGGCCGCCCTGGCCGCCACCTATGCCGTGATGATGGCCCTCTACCACCGGGACGTGCACGGCGGCGGTGGGCAGTTGGTGGACGTCAACCTCATCGAGCCGCTGGCCCGGCTCATCGAATCCTCCACCTTGGCCTACGACCAGCTGGGCACCGTCACCGGCCGCGTGGGCAACCGCTTCGACGCCAGTGCCCCCCGCAACGCCTACCGGACGGCCGACGACAAGTGGCTGGCCATCTCCAGCGCGTCCCCCAATATCGCTGCCCGCGTCTACCGGGCCATCGATCGGCCCGACCTGGCCGAGAACCCCGACTATGTGGATTCCATCCCCCGTCAGCAGCGGGCCGGTGAGGTCGACAAACTGGTGGCCGACTGGGTGGTCACCCGTACCCTGGCCGAGGCCATGGCCGTCTTCGAGGCCGCGTCGGTGGCTGCCGCACCCATCTACGACGCCGAGCAGCTACTGGCCGACGAGCACCTGGCCGCCCGGGGCACCTTTGTCGAAGTCGACGATCCCGACCTCGGGTCCATGACCGTCCAGGCGCCGGTGGCCGTCCTGACCGAGACCCCCGGGCGGATCGACCATCTCGGCCGATCGCTCAGCGCCGACAGCGACGCCGTCTTCGGCGATCTGCTCGGCATCGACCCCGACCGTCTGGCCGCCCTCCGGGCGTCCGGCGTCATCTGATCCGTCCCCTGAGGAGGAACCCGTGCGAGTACCCCGCGCCCGACGGTCCGAGTTGGCCACCCCGGCCAGCAGCGAACGGATGTGCGAGAAGGCGGCCACCTCCGGCGCCGACCTCGTCTTCTTGGACCTCGAGGACGCCTGCGCCCCGGTAGCCAAAGAGGCGGCCCGGGGAACCGCGGTCGCCGCACTGACCAGGCTGGACTGGGGCCGCACGGTCCGCGCCGTCCGGGTCAACGGCCTCGAGACCCCGTGGTGCCACGAGGACATCATCGAGGTGGTCACCGGTGCCCGTGACTCACTGGACGTGCTCATCGTGCCCAAGGCCCGCTCGGCGCGGGACGTCTGGTGGGTCGATGTGCTCCTGACCCAGCTCGAGACCAAGCTGGGCATGACCAAGCGCATCGGGCTCGAGGTGCTGATCGAGGAGGCCGAGGGGCTGTCCAACGCCCCCGAGATCGCCCGGGCCAGTGACCGGCTGGAGGCCATCATCTTCGGGGCCGGTGATCTGTCCGCCTCGCTGCGGGCCCGGGTGGACGGCAATTTCGACCCGATCGGCGAGTACCCCGGCGATTTCTGGCACTTCGCCCGGGTCCAGGTGTTGGCGGCGGCCCGCGGCGCGGGCATCGACGCCATCGATGCACCGCATCCGGCCTACCGGGACCCGGAGGGCTTCCGGCGATCGGCGGTGCACGCCAGCCTGCTTGGCTTCGACGGCAAGTGGGCCATCCATCCCGACCAGATCGCCATCGCCCACGAGGTCTTCGCCCCGACGGAGCGCGAGATCGCCGAGGCCCGGGAGTCCATCGAGACCTACCGCAGCTCCGAGGCCGACGGGGTGGGGGCCATCGGCCGGGACGGGAAGCTGGTCGATGCCGCCCACATGCGCCTGGCCGAGAACGTGTTGTACAAGGCGTCACTGGCCGACGACCACTGAACGCGACGACAGGGGAGTGGATGGATATGGATGCTGAGGGCACGACTCCGTACCGGGTCGTCCAGTGGGCCACCGGCAACATCGGGACGCGTTCGCTGCAGGGGGTGATCGGGCACGGCGACCTCTCGCTGGTCGGGCTGTACGTGTACTCGCCGGACAAGGTGGGCCGGGACGCCGGCGAACTGTGTGGGCAGCCTCCTGTCGGTGTGGTGGCCACCGCTGACATCGAGGAGATCCTCGGTCTCGACGCCGACTGCGTGCTCTACATGCCCCGGGCTCTGGATGTGGACGACGTGTGCCGACTGCTCGAGTCGGGTGCCAACATCGTCACCACCCGGGGTGAGTTCCACCACCCGGGCAGCATGGACCCGGACACGAGGGAGCGGGTCGAGTCGGCCTGCCGGACCGGGGGCGCGTCGATCCACAGCACGGGCAGCAGCCCGGGGTTCATCTCCGAGGCCGTGCCCGTGGTGCTGACCTCGATCCAGCGGGAGCTCGAGAGCCTGCTCATCGAGGAGTTCGCCGATCTCTCCCGCCGCAATTCGCCGGAACTGTTGTTCGACCTGATGGGGTTCGGCGCGGATCCCGACTCCTTTGATCCCGGACGTTGGTCACACGGTGCGGCCAGCTTCGGCCCGTCCCTCCGGCTGGTGGCCGACGCCGTCGGCCTCCCCCTCGACTCGGTGGAGGCCACCGGCGAGGTCGCCGTGGCCCGGCAGGCCACCGAGATCGCCGCTGGACGGCTGGAGGCGGGAACGGTGGCCGCGCTGCGTATGCGCGTCACGGGCGTGCGGGCCGGCCGCCCCTTCCTCACCTTCATGGCCAACTGGTACTGCACCGACGACCTCGAGCCGGTCTGGGACCTCGGACCGACGGGCTGGAGGCTGACGGTCGCCGGTGACGCGCCCCTCAGTATCGACATGCGGTTCGACTTCCCGCTGGAGGAGATGGGCGCCTACACCCCCGGGTACACGGCCAACCGGGCCGTCAACGCCGTGGCCGTGGTCTGCGCGGCCCAGCCGGGGATCCGCACCACGGTGGAGCTGCCCCAGATCGTCGCCACCCTGTCGGACCCGGAGCGGTGAGGCCACTGCCGGAGTTGACACCGGCGACCGCGTGGTTCTGGACCTCGGGTGCCGACGGTCGGCTCCGGGTGCAGGGTTGTACCGAGTGCGCCACCCTCGTCCACCCACCCGTGCCCATCTGTCCGGTGTGCCGGAGCCGGGCATGGGAGCCGACCGTCGTCTCCGGCCGGGCCACGGTCATCGGGTACACGGTGAACCACCACCAGTGGCATCCGGACTTCCCGCCGCCCTACGCCCTGGCCGTGGTGGCCCTGGTCGAGGACCCTGGGGTCCGGCTCACCACCACCATCGTGGACTGCGACCCCGACGATGTGGCCATCGGCCAGGAGGTGGCGGTCCGCTTCGAGCACCACGAGGACGTGTGGCTACCGCTCTTCGCTCCGAGCGGGGAGATCGCGGAGGCCGACCCGGTGGCCGAGCCCGAGCGCCCCCGCCCCCGCCCCCCGCTCGGCGACGACCGCTTCGAGCACCGTTCAGCGATCACCGGCGTGGGGCGATCGGCCCTCGGTCGACGACTCATGGTGGACCCCCTGTCCTTGACCGTCGATGCCTGCCTCGAGGCGGTCGCCGACGCCGGCCTCGGGCTCGACGACATCGATGGTCTGTCCACCTACCCGGGTGTTGCCGGCATGGGTATGAGCGAAGGGGGGATCACCGCGGTGGAGGAGGCCCTGCGCCTGCACCCCACCTGGATCAACGGGGGAGGGGACCTGCCCGGTCCGGGTGGTGCCGTCGTGGCCGCCATGCTGGCTGTGGCGTCGGGCCTGTGCCGGCACGTGCTGTGCTTCCGGACGGTGTGGGAGTCGACCTTCGCCACGCTCCGCCTGGCCGGTCCGGGTGGGACACGCTCGTCGGGTCCCTCGGCGTGGCGGGCACCGTTCGGGGCCATGTCCGCGGCCAACTGGATCGCCATGAACGCCCACCAGTACCTCCACCGCTATGGCGCCCCCCGGGAGATGCTCGGCCTCATCGCCCTCAACGGGCGGGCCAACGCCGCTCGCAATCCCGTCGCCATCTACCGGGAACCGATGACCATGGACGACTATCTGTCGGCACGGCCGATCACCTCCCCCTTCGGTCTCTACGACTGCGACGTCCCGTGCGACGCGTCGATCGCCGTGGTGGTGTCGGATGTGTCCACAGCAGGCGACCGCCCCCGGCCGGCCGTCCACATCGAGGCGGTCGGGTCCCAGATCCTCGAGCGCGTCTCCTGGGACCAGGGGACTCTCACCCACGAGCCCCAGGTCCTGGGTCAGGCCGCCCACCTGTGGTCGAGGACCACGCTCCGCCCCGACGACGTCGACCTCGCCCTGCTGTACGACGGATTCACCTTCAATGCCATCTCGTGGCTCGAGGCCCTCGGCTTCTGCGGTTTCGGGGAGGCCAACGACTGGCTGGACGGCGGACGTCGTATCGCCCCCGACGGGGAGCTACCGGTCAATCCCCACGGCGGCCAGCTGTCGGAGGGACGGACCCACGGCTTCGGGTTCCTCTATGAAGCCGTCCAGCAGCTCCGGCACGATGCCGGCGAACGGCAGGTTGCCGGAGCGGAAACAGCCGTAGTGACCTCGGGGGGTGGCGTGCCCTCGGGCGTGCTGCTCCTCCAACGGCGCGGGTCGTGAGTGGCCCGGGCCGCCCGCCCCCGGTCCGGGATCCCGTCCACGGTCGCCCGCCCTGGTCTAGCCTTCCTCTCTTTTTCCGGAAGTGTGCCATCCACATGGACAAAACATCGTTTTCAAGGTAACTTCATCGGTCGGCGTCGCGGCCAGCGAAGCCGCAGACGGTCGAGGCCACCGAAGACGGGGGAGTAGGGCGAACGATGTTGCTGGCGCTGAGTTCCGACCAGGAACTCTTCACGGAGACCACGGCGAAGCTGCTCGACGAACTCGTACCCGTCGGTGAACTCCGGCGCCTTCGTGAGGACCCGGTTGGCTTCGACCGCCGGTACTGGGACCGGGGTGCGGAGCTGGGTTGGACGTCGCTTCTGGTCGGTGAGGACCACGGCGGGGGCTCCATCGGTGAGCACGGCCTCGTCGACCTCGCTCTCGTGGCCTACGAGTTCGGGCGTCACGCCGCCCCGGGCCCTCTGGCTGTGGCCAATGTGGTGGCGGCCACCCTGTCGGCCACCCTGTCGGCCACCGGACAGGGCGACGCCGGGGTGATCGAGGACCTGGTGGCGGGGACGTCCCTCGCCACCTGGTGCCTCGCCGAGCCCGTCCCGAGCGACCGCCTGGGATGCATCACCTTCGACATCGCGCTCGAGGGTGACGAGGTAGTGCTGAACGGCATCAAGCGACCGGTCGAGTCTGCCAACGTCGCCGACCACCTGCTGGTCACCGGGCGCACCGGTGCGGGACTGACCCAGGTCCTGGTGCCGGGGGGCACGACCGGGGTATCGATCACCCCTATGGAGTCGGTCGATATGACCCGGCGGTTCTCCGTGGTCACCTTCGTGGACGTCCGGCTGCCCCGTGCTGCCGTCATAGGGAACGCTGGTTCGGCCGATGACCGGGTGGCCCGCCAGCTGGCTCTGGCCCTGGCCCTCACCTGTGCCGAGTCCGTCGGGGCCATGCAGACCGCCTTCGACATGACCGTCGAGTGGGCCTTCGACCGGTACTCCTTCGGCCGCCCCCTCGCCTCGTACCAGGAGCTGAAGCACCGCTTTGCCGACATGAAGACGTGGCTCGAGGCCGGACACGCCATCAGCGACGCCGCCACCAGGGCGGTGGCCGAAGGGTCGGCCAACGCCGCCGAGCTGCTGAGCACGGCCAAGGCGTTCATCGGCGACTACGGCAGCGAGCTCCTCCAGGACTGTGTCCAGATCCACGGCGGGATCGGGGTCACCTTCGAGCACGACCTCCACCTCTACTTGCGCCGCCACACCCTCGACCGGGCCCTCTACGGCACGCCGGCCGACCACCGCCAGCGCCTCTGCGACATCGTCGAGGCCAGCGAGGACGTGGCATGAGCAACGCCGCCGACAGCCCGGATCTCGAAGACCTCGGGGCATTCCGGGCCCGGGCCCGGGCCTTCATCCGGGCCAACCTGGCTCCGGCCAACCCCGACCAGATGGTCGGCCCGTTGCGCAACGAGCGCACCGACGAGGAGGAGCTCACCGCGGTGGCCCGAGAGCGGGAGGTCCAACGCATGCTGTTTGACGCCGGTCTCGCCGGGATCTGTTTCCCGAGGCAGTACGGCGGCCAGGGGCTCACCCGCGACCACCAACGCGCCCTCAACCAGGAGCTGGCCGGCTTCGAGTACCCGTCCCGGCTCCAGGCGCCCACCTTCTCGCCGTGTGCCGCGGTCCTGCTCGAATTCGGGACCGAGGAGCAGAAGCTGGACCACATCCCGGCCATCCTGCGGGGCGAGGAGATCTGGATGCAGTTCCTGTCCGAGCCCAGCGGCGGCTCGGACGTGGCCGCCGCTCTGACCAGCGCGGTCAAAGACGGCGAGGAGTGGGTGCTCAACGGCTCGAAGATCTGGACCACCGGTGCCTGGTGGTCGGACTGGGGGCTGTGTCTGGCCCGGACCAACTGGGACGTCCCCAAGCACCGGGGCCTCAGCGTGTTCATCCTGCCTATCCGTCAGCCTGGCCTCGACGTCCACCGGATCGAGATGCTGAACGGGTCTAAGGAGTTCTGCCAGGAGTTCCTCACCGACGTCCGCGTCCCGGACTCCGACCGGGTGGGTGACATCGACGACGGCTGGACGGTCGGGACCCGGTGGATGTTCCACGAACGCATGCTGACCAACTCACCCCTCGTCACCATCCCGGCCGGGATGAGCCACGGAGGCAGCACCAAACCCATGACCGCGGTGGCCCGGGATGCCGGTCGGCTGGAGGACCCCTACGTGCGGGACCTGGTGGGTGAGGCCCACATGCTCGAGGTGGTTGACCGTCACCTCCGTCGGCGGGTCGGTGAGGGAATCGCCACCGGGGCCATGCCCGACCAGTCGGCGGCCATCGGGCGCCTGTTCGTCGGAACGACCACGGCCCGGATCCGGAACATCAATTTCGAGATCGCCGGGGCGGCCGGAGCGGCCTGGACCGAGGACGACGGGGAGCTGGCCTTCGCCGGCTCGGACTTCCTGATGCGCCAGGTGTCGTGCATCGGTGGTGGCACGACCGAGATGGCCCGCAACGTGATCAGCGAGCGGGTCCTCGGCATGCCCCGGGAGCGCTCCCAGGACAAGGACGTGGCCTTCCGTGACGTGCCCCGTAGCGTCAGCACCCGCTCGTGACCGACGTCCCTCCGGGGACGACGGTCACCTGAGGGTTCGCCAATCACCGACCGTCGGAGGGTGCCGTGCCCGAACCTAGGCCGACCATGGGCCGCTGGTTCGAGGACCTGGAGCCGGGCCAGGTCATCGATCATGCGGTGACCCGCACCATCACCGAGGCCGACAACACCCTGTTCTCGGTCCTCACCATGAACGCCCAGCCCCTCCACCTCGACGAGTCCTTCGCCGCCACCACCGAGTTCGGCACCCGGTTGGTCAACAGCCTGTTCACCCTCTCCCTTCTGATCGGTCTGTCCGTCTACGAGACGACGCTGGGCACGACGGTGGCCAACCTGGGCTTCGAGGAGATCGCCTTCCCGACGCCGGTGATCCCGGGTGACACCATCCACGCCCGGACCGAGGTGGTGTCCGCCCGTCCCTCGGCATCCCGACCCGGCCAGGGGATCGTCGTCTTCGAGCACCGGGCCTTCAACCAGCGGGAGGAGCTGGTGGCCCGGTGCCGCCGTTCCGCCCTCATGCACCGCCGTCCACCGTGAGCGACCGCTGGCGGAGCGTCCTGTTCGTTCCGGGCAACCGCCCGGACCTGGCCGCTAAGGCCCCGCGGTCGGGGCCAGGCCTTGTCGTGCTCGACCTCGAGGACGCCGTACCCGCCGGAGCCAAGAACGACGCCCGTTCCCTGGTCAACGAGGCGGTGTCCGCTCTATCGGGGACGGTACCGGTGGCCGTGCGGGTCAACCCGCCGGGCACTCCGTGGTTCGACGACGATGTAGCCTCCCTGCCCGCCGGGCTGGATGCCGTGGTGGTCCCCAAGCTCGACTCCCTGACCACCGTCGACGAGGTGGACGAGACCCTGGCTGGTCGCCCGGTGGTGGCCGGCATCGAGACGGTGCGAGGCGTGGCCGACGCCCGGGAGGTCCTCCGCTCGCCGGTGGTGGCCTGCTACTTCGGCGCCGAGGACTACGTGGCCGACCTGGGCGGGGTGCGTACCGACACCAACGACGAGGTCGGATCAGCGCGTGCGTGGGTGGCCATGGCCGCCCGGCTGGCCGGCGTCGTGGCGCTGGACATGGTCACCTTGTCCTTCGGCGACGAGGAGCGCTTCCGCCGTGAGGCCGCCGAGGCCCGGGCGCTCGGCTACGCGGGCAAGCTGTGCATCCACCCCGCCCAGGTGGCCCTGGCCAACGAAGCCTTCCGCCCCTCCGAGGACGAGGTGGACTGGGCCGGCCGCGTGCTGGCCGCCTTCCGGGGGGCCGGGGGGATGACCATCGGGTTCGAGGGGCTGATGGTGGACGAGGTGGTGGCGGCCCGGGCCCGGGCCATCCTTCAGGGTGCCGGAGTGGACGGTGCCGATGGGGACGGCGCCGGCGGACCGTTGTGACACCCGACCTCGAGGTCATCTGGAGACCGCCGGCGGACGTGCGCCGGTCCAGCGTGGTCGGCCGCTACCTCGACTGGCTGAGCCGGGAGCGGGGCCTCGACTTCGACTCCTACGGCGAGCTCTGGCAGTGGTCGGTGGATCATCTCGATGCCTTCTGGTCGTCGGTGTGGTCGTTCTTCGAGGTACAGGCCTCGGCCCCCTTTGACGTAGTGCTCCGCCACCCGTCCATGCCCGGCACCGAGTGGTTCCCCGGTGCCCGGCTGAACTACGCGGAGCGCGCCTTGGCCGGCCACGGGAACGGCCTGGCTGTCATCGCCCGCTCCCAGTCGAGGGACGAGCGCCGGCTGACCTGGGACGACCTTCGCGACCAGGTGGCCAGGTGCCGGGTCGGCCTGGCCGGCCTCGGCGTCGGACGGGGGGATCGGGTGGGCGCCTACCTTCCCAACGGTCCCGAGGCCCTGGTGGCCTTTCTGGCCACAGCCAGCCTAGGTGCAGTGTGGTCCTCATGCCCGCCGGAGTTCGGGGTCCGCAGCGTCACCGACCGGTTCGGACAGCTCGACCCCGTGGTGCTCCTCGTCGTCCGCTCCTACCGGTACGGGGACAAGCTGATCGACCGTTCGTCCGAGGTGGAAGCCATCGTCAACGCCCTGCCCACGGTGCGGACGGTGGTGGACATCGACACCGGGTGGGACGACCTGCTGGGCGAAGGGGCCGCCCTCACGTTCGACCAGGTGTCCGCCGACCACCCCTTGTACGTGCTCTTCTCCTCGGGGACCACCGGATTGCCCAAGGCCATCGTGCACGGCCACGGCGGCATCCTCCTCGAGCACCTGAAGTCACTCGGCCTCCACCACGATCTCGGCCCGGGTGACCGGTTCTTCTGGTTCTCGACCACCGGGTGGATGATGTGGAACCTGCTGGTGTCTGGGCTCTGCGTGGGCGCCACCGTCGTGCTGTTCGACGGTGATCCGGGCTGGCCCGACCGTGGGACGCTGTGGCGCCTGGCCGCGGAGACCGGCGTTACCGTGTTCGGCGTCAGCGCCCCGTTCCTGTTGGCCTGCCGGAGCGACGGACTCGATCTCAGTACGTGCGGTGACCTGGCGGGCGTGCGCTCGGTGGGGTCGACGGGTGCCCCGCTCCCTGCCGCCGGGTACCGGTGGGTGCATGAGCAGCTGCCGCACACCTGGCTGACCTCGGTGAGCGGCGGCACCGATGTGTGCACAGCATTCGTGGGGGGAAGCCCGCTGCTCGCCGTGGTGGCCGGCGAGATCAGCGGTCGCTATCTGGGCGCGCGGGTCGAGGCCTACGACGACGGCGGGCAGTCGCTCGTCGGGGAGCAGGGGGAGTTGGTTGTCACCGCCCCCATGCCGTCCATGCCCACGTGCTTGTGGGGCGACCACGATGGCAGCCGGTTCCGGAATGCCTACTTCGCCCGGTTCCCCGGCGTATGGTGCCACGGCGACTGGATCACCATCACCGACCGGGGATCGTGTGTCATCACCGGTCGTTCGGACGCCACGCTGAACCGCGGTGGTGTCCGGCTGGGCACCAGTGAATTCTACGCCGTGGTCGAAGCCGTCCCCGGGATCGCCGACAGCCTGGTGGTGCATCTCGAGGATCCCGGGGGAGGCCCGGGTCGGCTGGTGCTTTTCGTACAGGTGGACAGAGGGGCGGTCCTCGACGATGCACTGGTGGGCCGGATCGCCGGTGATCTCCGGTCCGCGCTCTCCCCCCGTCACGTGCCCGACGAGGTCCACGCCGTGCCGACCATTCCCCGCACCCACTCCGGGAAGAAGCTGGAGGTACCGGTGAAGCGGATCCTCGGTGGTGCGCCGGTCGAGGGGGTGGCCAGCGTCGGCGCCCTGGCCGACCCGGCCGCCCTGGACCCGTTCGTCGAGATCGGCCGGCACGGAAGCTGACGCCCGACCGACAACGGATGCGGCTGGATCGTGGTGTCCCGGTCCTCGCCGTGACCCGGCCGTCCGGCCTGCGCGTCATCGACGCGGCACTCCGACCGACGGTGGACGGCCCGGTTGCCGGCGAGATCAGCGGACGCCATGGCCACGTCGGTGGTCCCGGCCCCACCGATGATCCGGCGAGCGGTGGACGGGGTGCTCACACCCGGTGAGTGGGCTCAGCCCGCCGGCCAGGCCAGCGACTTCACCTCGAGATACTGGTCGAACCCGGCCGTCCCGTTCTGGCGACCGATCCCGCTGTCCTTGTAGCCGCCGAAGGGGAGGTCGGGCCCGTAGATCATCCCGCCGTTGACGCTCACCGTGCCGGTGCGCACCCGGTTGGCCACAGCCAGGGCCCGGTCGAGCGAGCTGGAGACGACCGCCCCGCCCAGGCCGTAGTTGCTGTCGTTGGCGATTCGGACGGCGTCGTCGTCGTCCTCGTAGGGGATGACCACGAGTACCGGGCCGAAGATCTCCTCCCGGGCGATGGTCATGGTGTTGTCCACCCCGGTGAAGAGAGTGGGCTCCACGAACCAGCCGCGGGACTGGCCGGCCGGACGGCCGCCGCCGAGGGCCAGGGTGGCGCCCTCCTCGACGCCCGTTTCGATATACCCGAGGACCCGGTTCCGCTGCTTTTCGGAGATGAGCGGGCCCATGAGGATGTCGGGGCGCTGCGGATCGCCGACCGGGACCCCACCCAGCATGGGCTTGAGCAGTTCGATGCCCTCGTCGTAGCGGGACCGGGGCAGCAGCATGCGGGTGGGGATGGCGCAGCCCTGGCCGGCGTGGGCGCAAACGGCGAGCCCGGACATCATGGCCGTGGCGAAGTCGGCGTCGTCGAGGACGATGGTGGCCGACTTGCCCCCGAGCTCGAGAAAGAGCCGCTTGAGGGTGGCTGCCCCCTTCTCCATGATCCGCCTCCCGATCGCTGTCGAGCCGGTGAAGGAGATCAGGTCCACCTGCGGTGACAGGGTGAGCTGCTCGCCCACCAGGTGATCGGAGGACGGCACCACGTTGAGCACGCCGGCGGGGATGTCGGTGTGCTCGGCCACGATGCGCCCGAGCAGGGTGGCGTTCCACGGGGTGTCCGGAGCCGGCTTGAGAATAGCGGTGTTGCCGGTGGCGAGGGCCTGGGCCACTTTGGTGATGGACACCTCGAAGGGGAAGTTCCAGGGCACGACGGCCCCGACTACACCGACCGGCTCTTTCACGATGCGTCGCGAGTTGAGGTTGCCGCGGAAGTCGATGGCGTCGGCAAGGTCCTCCTCCCAGACGAACTCGTCGATGAGCTGGGCCGGGTAGGTGATCGCCCCGTCGAGCGGCGCGTCGAGTTGTGGCCCGAATGTGAGCAGGCGTGGACATCCCACCTCGAGGATGAGCTGCTCGCGCATCTCCTCGCGCTCGGCCGCGAGGGCCTGGTGGAGCTGCTCGAGGCAGCGCCGACGGAAGGAACGGTTGGTGGCCCAGTCCGTCTCGTCGAAGGCCCGGCGGGCGGCGGCGATGGCCCGGTCCATGTCCTCGGCCGAGGCGTCGGCAACCTGTCCGAGCTCCTCCTCGGTGGCCGGGTTCACGTTGGTGAACGTCTTGCCCCCGCTGGCATCGACCAGCTTCCCGTCGATGAGCATCCTCGGCTCAGGGTTCACCTTCGTTGTCATGCCAACGGACCTCCTGGTCTCCTGGTCTTCGGCCTCGTCGTGCGGCTCCCCTCCGTCGGTCTGCGGGTCGTACCCGTGCCCGTCCGGTGGTGTCCTGGCCTCAGACTGATAATAGCGTTCCGCATGGAGCAATGCCCTCGACAGGGATATCGATAGCCAGGTTGTAGATTGGCCAGATGACGATTATCGACCCGACTCGATCCGGTGGGCCTGAGTCGGGCAGGCTGCTACCCGAGGGGCCGCGAACCGGTCGTCCCACCACGAGCGCAGCATTCGACCCGCAGCAACCGATCAGAGGAGACACCCACCATGCCTGATGCAGTGATCGTGTCGACGGCACGTACCCCGATCGCCACGGCGTTCAAGGGGACGCTGATCGACGTGGACCCCTTCGAGCTGGCCACCCACGTGGTGGCCGAGTCGGTGAAGCGGGCCGGCATCGACCCCCTGCTCATCGACGACGTGGTGATGGGGGAGAGCCTCTACGGCGGTGGCGACATCGCCCGGTACTCGGCCATCGAGGCGGGCCTGGTCCACGTCCCGGGTGTGGCCCACAACCGGCACTGTGCCTCCTCGCTGGCCGCCGTCCAGAGCGCGGCGGCATCGGTCCGGGCCGGTATGGACCGCGCCGTGATCGCTGGGGGCGCGTACTCGCAGTCGACCTCGCCCCGGTCCACCCGGCGGGTTCCGGGAACCGACGACTGGGCCGACTGGATGTCGCCCAGCCACCGCGACAGCCCCGACGCGCCCAACATGGACATGTCCATCACCGTGGGTTGGAACGCCGCCGTCAGTGCCGGGGTCACCCGGGAGGAGATGGACGCCTGGGCCCTCCGGTCACACCAGCGGGCCGTGACCGCCATCGACGCCGGATGCTTCGCGGACGAGATCGCCCCCCTCGAGGTCAACCGCCGGGACGGTACGACGGTCACCTTCGCCGTAGATGAGCACCCGCGACGCGAGACGAGCATCGAGAAGCTGGCCTCACTCAAGCCCCTTCACCCCGAGATCGAGGGGTTCTCCATCACCGCCGGCAATGCCGCCGGTGTCAACGACGGCGCTGCGGCCATGGTCATGGTCGAAGGTGGCCTGGCCGAGGAGCTCGGCCTCGCTCCGCTGGCCACGGTCAGGGCCTGGGCCTCGGCGGGGGTCCCACCCCACGACACCGGTCTGGCGCCGACCATCGCCATCCCGAAGGCTCTCGAGCGCGCCGGCCTCACCGTGGACGGGGTAGATCTCTGGGAGATCAACGAGGCGTTTGCCTCCATGTGTGTGGCGACCACCCGCATCCTCGGGATCGATGAGACCATCGTCAACGTCCTCGGCAGCGGGTGCAGCCTCGGCCACCCCATCGCCATGACCGGCGCCCGCATGGTCATCTCGCTGACCCACGAGCTCCGACGTCGGGGCGGCGGTACCGGTGTGGCCGCCATGTGCGCCGGCGGCGGTATGTCCACCGCCGTCGTCCTCGAGGTACCGGCCCCGTGACGGCCAACCCGGGGTCTGGCCGGTAGCCTGACGACTCGGCGGGTGCGGCCCGGTGGGGACGACCTCCCCGCCGTGGGGCAATGGGCTCGACGGTGCCGGTGGAGGTGACCGACGACCAGGGTCCCCGCACCGGCGACGCCACGGATCCGTTCGGTGGAGCAGCGCGCTTGTTGTAGGTAGAACTAGCATGTCGAAAAAAAAAGAAGTAAGTTCTCTTTTTCGGCAGTGTCCAGCCCGGGGAGGACCGCAGGCATGCGCATCGGCTTGATGATCGGTCCTGAGCGGGGTCGGTACCAGACGAAGGTGGAGCGGCTCCTCGCCGACGCCCGCTGGGCCGAGGATGCCGGACTGGCCACCGTGTGGATCCCGCAGATCCCTGACGAGTTCGACGCCCTGACCGCCGCCACCGTGGTCGGCACGGAGACCTCGCTCATCGAGATCGGCACGGCGGTGGTGCCGGTTCAGCCCCGCCACCCGATCGCCCTCGCCCAACAGGTCCTGTCCGTGCAGGCCGTCTGTGAGGGGCGTCTGGCCGTCGGCCTCGGCGTGTCCCACCACTGGATCATCGACGAGATGCTCGGTCTTGCCTACGAGCACCCCGTGGCCACCATGCGGGCCTACCTCGATGTGCTCGACCGGGCCCTGGCCGGTCCGGGGCCCGTCGACGTGGAGAACGAACTGTTCTGTGTGCACAACCCCCTGGACATCACCGACGTCACACCCACCCCGGTCCTGTTGGCCGCACTGGGTCCGCGCATGCTGCAGTTGTGCGGCGAGCGGGCCGACGGAACCATCCTGTGGATGGCCGACGAACGGGCCATTTCGACCTATGTCGTACCCAACCTGACCCGCGCCGCCGAGGCCGCCGGTCGGCCGGCCCCCCGGGTGGTGGCCGGGATCCCGGTGTGCTTGTGCGGTGACCACGAGATCGAGGTAGCCGTGACCCGCACGAACCGGCTGCTGGCCGAGGCGGAAGTTTCACCCAACTACCAGAGGCTGATGGACCAGGGCGACGCGCGCAGCGTCGGTGACATCCTCGTGGCCGGGAGCGAGTCGACGATCAGGAAGCGCCTGGCCGGTTTCGCCGCTGCCGGTGTGACCGACCTCTCGGTACGGGTGGTGCCGATCGGGGAGGGTCGTGACGAACTGATCGCCTCGTCCAAGCGCACCCGGAGCCTGCTGGCCTCGCTGGCCCCGTCCTTCTGATTCGCCCGGCTGGCTGCTGATCCCCGGGTTAGAGGGGTGGCAGGGGTGGTAGCCGGCGGGTGGCCAGCAGTTGGCGACCCAGCTCCCGGGTCAGGGACCGTTCGGTCCCGAACAGCTGGTCGAGCACGAGGACCCGTCGCACGTAGTGGTGGAGGTCGTGCTCGGTGGTGAACCCGATGCCGGCCAGCACCTGCTGACTGTGGCGGGTCGTGGTCCGGGCACTGCGTCCGGCCAGAGCCTTGGACCACCCGGCCGAAGCCGACGACCCGTCCTGCCAGGCCGATCCCAATGCGGCGTCGGTGGCCTCAGTGGCGACCAGGGCTTCGGCCAGCCGGTGGCGTACGGCCTGGAAGGAGGCGATGGGCCGGCCGAACTGGACCCGTTCCAGGGCGTGATCCCGGGCCAACTCCACCATGGCCCGTGAGGCGCCCACCAACTGGTGACCCAGGGCCAGCTGGGCCAGGGCCACGGCCCGGGACCAGTCACCGGACTGGAGGCGACGGGGGGCGGCGAGGGGGATGCTGTGGCCGGCCACGTCGACGAGGCTCAACTGTGGGTCCACTCCCCGGACGGGTCGGGGCGACAGATCGGACACGGCCACCTCACCCACGAGCGCGTGACCACCGGCGTCAGCCACCACCCATGCGGTGGCGGCGTCCACCAGTGCCGCCGTCCCCACGCCCCGGACCTCCATGCCGTCCCCGGCCACCCGACCCGGTGGTGTCCACTGGCCGAGCGCAGGCAGGACGATGCCCACGGAGGGTCCGGTCTTGAGTCCCAGGGCGGAGGCGACCACCGCGTCAAGGGCCGACGCTGTGGTGTTGGCTCTGCCCATCTGCCCGAAGAGAACCGACACGGCCAGGCCGGGGTCAATGGAGAGCGCGTCGTGCCATCCGAGTGCGTCGAGGGCGCCGTCGAGGGCGGCACCGTCCGAGGACCGGCACGCTTGACGGATGCTTTCCTCGAACATCGCCCGCTCATCGCCGTCCATCACCGGTCCGATCCCAGTTCGAGAAGGCGACGGGCGATGATGTTCCGCTGGATCTCCGCCGTCCCGCCGTAGATGGTGGCGGCCCGGGAGTAGAGGTACTCCCGCCGCCACCGGTCAGCGGTGAGGTCGTCACCGCTGGTCACCGCCGGGCCGAGCCCGTCGGCCACCAGGTCGAACAGTGCCTGTTCGGCCGTGGCCACCAGTATCTTGTCGACCGACGTCTCGGGTCCGAGGTGCTCGCCCGACGCCAGGCGGTGCTGCGTGGCCTTCGAGCGGGCCCGGAGCGCGTAGAGCAGTTGGGCCACCTCGCCCACGGCCAGGGGGTCGAGGGTGTCGGGTGGGACGCTGTCGAGGAGGACCTGCAAACGTCGGTGAAGGTAGGCGGCGCGGTGCCACAGTGCCGTGCTCCGCTCGTAGGGAAGCAGGTCCATGGCCACCGACCAGCCCTGCCCTTCTCGCCCGAGGGTGCGCTCGAGTGGCACGGCGACGTCGTCGAAGAAAACCTCGGAGAACTCCGGGGCACCGTGCATGGTCTCGATGGGCCGCACGTCGATACCGGGGCCGTCCATGTCGACGAACAGGGCGGTGATCCCCGTGTGGGCCGACTCGGGCGTGCCGGTGCGGGTCAGGAGTACGCAGCGCTGGGCGTACTGGGCGAGGCTGGTCCAGACCTTCTGGCCCGTGACCCGCCAGGTGTTGCCGACTCGGGTGGCCCGACAGGTGAGAGCGGCCAGATTGGACCCGGTACCGGGCTCCGAGAAGCCCTGGCACCAGGTCTCGTCCCCCCTCAGCAACCGGGGGACCATGGTGGCGGCCAGAGCGGGCTCGGCATAGTCGATCATGGTCGGCGCCAGCACCTCGGTCATCGAGTAGATGCCCGGTTCCACCAGATCCCGAGAGGTGAGCAGCCTCGCCCAGGTAGGCGCGGAGAAGCGTCGACCCCCCGAGCCCCCCACCCGCTCGCGGCCATCCCCAGCGCATCCAGCCGGCGTCGTAGATGAGGCGCTTGACCCGGGAGAGGTGGTCCATCTGGTCGTCGAGGGTGACCACCGCACCTGGGCGTAGTCTCAGGTCGCCCTCGTGGGCGTCCAGCCACGCATCCAATGACCGGCGGAACTCCGTGAGCTCCATCAGGTGGCGGTGGGTGCCGGACGGGTCGGATCGTGGGGTCGTCCCGAGTCCTGTGCCCCACTCTTGCGCAGGAAGGTCATGGATCGCGTGCGCAGTCGCCACCCGACGTCGGTGCGCCGGTAGGTGTCGCTGTAGTACCCGATGCGCATGTCGTGGGTCATCTGGTCGACGAAGCAGAGCGGTTGTTGACCGCTTCCCTCGTCCCCGTCGAGCTCCAGCACGGGTGGCCCCACCAGGAACAGTCCCTTGGGAGCGGCCGCCACGAGCGTGGGGAAGTCGACGAGTGGATAGGTGTCGCCGAAGGCGCTGTAGGTGCCGTCCGGGGTGAACACCTCCATCACGGCCTCGACATCGTCTTTGGTCATGCCGACGGCGTACCGGGCCAGCAGCTGCTGGAGCTCGATGACGTCGTCGATCGGCAACTCCTCCATCATGACTCCTCGTATCCGTAGGCCACCCGCACCGAAGGGCTGGTGGGCACGGCCTGGCAGGTGAGCACCCACCCGCCGACAACCTCGTCGTCGGTGAGGGCGTTGTTGACATGCATGGAGGCCGTCCCCTCCAGCAACCGGGCCATGCAGGTCGCACAGCTGCCCGATTCGCAGGAGAAGGGCGGGGACAAGCCCATCTGACGGGCGGTCTGCAGGATGGTGGTACCTGGGTGGTAGTCGGTGGACTCGGTACGGCCGTCCAGCTCGATGGTGACTTGGAGCGGCCCGGTCCCGCCCTCGACCGCGACCACTTCGGGAACCCACTCGTCAGGGGTGAAGCGCTCGATGTGGATGCGGTGGGCGCTGACGCCGCGGTCGAGCAGCGTGGTCTCCACGAGGTCCATGAACGGACCCGGTCCGCAGACGTAGAAGTCAGGGTCCTGGGCGGTGTCGACCAACCGACGGACGGCATCGGGGCCGATGAATCCGTCATCGACATCCAGGTGGTGGCGCAGGGTGAAGCGGGAGTCGTGGCGCTCCTGCAGTCCGTCGATCTCGGACCGGAAGATGACCGCCTCCTCGTCCCGGTTGGCGTAGAGGAGGTTCACCCGACGCGACGTGGTGGCCAGCGCCGTCTTCACGAGCGAGAACACCGGGGTGATCCCGCTCCCGGCACTGAGGGCAATGACGTCGCCCGTTCCGTCCCCGAGGCGGAAGACGCCGGCGGGCCGGGTCACCTCGACCGTGTCGCCCGCGGCCAGGTGGTCGCACAGCCAGTTGGACACGACGCCGTCGGGCGTGCGCTTCACCGTCACCCGCAGGTCGGGGTCGACCGCCGGTGCGGAGGACATCGAGTAGCAGCGGAGGTGTGGTTCGCCGCCCACCCATATCCGGAACGTGCAGAACTGGCCGGACTCGTAGGCGAACGCGGTGCCGAGTTCTGGAGGCACGTCGAGCACGAACGAACTGGCTTCGGCCGTCTCGCGTACGACGTCGACCACCCGGAGGGGATGGAACCCGTGGTCGGCAGGGATACCAGCGGCAGTCGTCCGGGGTTCCGAGAGTGCCATGTTGACAAATGATAACGAAGTTCTCCTAGACTGGCAACGCAGCTAGGGGCAGGAGGGCGGGGCACCGACCGGTCCCGTCCGGGTCACGTCCGGCGCGTGGCCGCGAACAGCGCGAGGAGATCGATCGAGTGGGGGAGACGAGCAGCACGGCAGGGGACCGGTGGGGCCTGCGTCCCGTTCCCCAGGACCTGGTCCGGCAGGTACCGGTCCGAGGGGCACTGGACGGACGCCACCCTGGGCGAGATGGTGGCCGACGGCCTGGCCGGCCGGGGACGGACCGCGTTCGAGGTCCACTCGCTGACCCGACCGTGGAAGGGCACGTTCGCCGACGTCGACCGGGCGGCTCGCTCGCTGGCCTCGTCCCTGCAGGTCCCGGGGCGTGGGCGCCGGCGACGTCGTGGTCGTTCAGTTGCCCAACTGGCTCGAAGCCGGGATCACCTTCTGGGCCGCGGCCTACCTCGGCGCCGTAGTCGTCCCCATCGTGCACTTCTACGGCGCCAAGGAGGTCGACTACATCCTGTCGGTGACGTCACCCGACGTGGTGGTGACGGCCGACCGGTTCGGGCATAGCGACTACCTGGCCACCTACTCGGCATTGCTGGAGAGGCGATCGGTTCCGTCGTGGCTGGTGGTGGGCGACACTCCGCCGACGGGCCTGCCCCCGGGGGCCACCCCCTTCTCGTCCATGCTCGGCGCCGAACCGGTCGACCGACCAGCTGGGGTCGACCCCGACTCGCCCGCCATCATCGCCTTCACGTCCGGCACGACCCGGGACCCCAAGGGCGTCGTCCACTCCCACCGGACCATCGGGTGCGAGACCCGTCAGCTCGACTACATGTTCCCGATGGGCGGGCCTCCCCAGATCACCGGGGCCCCGGTGGGCCACTTCATCGGCATGGTCAACGCCTTCCTCCTGCCGTTGCTGCGGGAACGATCCGGTCCACCTGCTCGACGTGTGGGATCCCGGTGAGGTGCTCCGGCTCATGGACGAGGAGGGCCTCGGAGTCGGCGGAGGGGCCACCTACTTCCTCACGAGCCTGCTCGACCACCCCGACTTCAGCCCCCGGCACCTGGCCATGATGCCGTTCGCCGGCCTCGGTGGCTCATCGGTCCCGGTGGCGGTGACCGAACGGGCCACGAGGCTCGGGATCACGGTGTTCCGCTCGTACGGGAGCACCGAACACCCCTCCATCACCGGCTGTGTCCTCGACGATCCCGAGGAGAAGCGTCTGACTACCGACGGCCATCTGCTCCCCGGGGTGGAGCTCCGGCTCGACGAGCGACGGCGAGATCGTGAGCCGGGGGCCCGACTGCTGTGTCGGCTACACCGATGCCGCCCTGACCGCCACGGCCTTCGACGGCGACGGGTGGTACCGGACCGGTGACATCGGCGTGCTCGACGATGACGGCTACCTCACCATCACCGACCGCATCTCGGACATCATCATCCGGGGCGGTGAGAACATCAGTGCCCAGGAGATCGAGGAGCTCCTGGCGACGATGGAGGCGGTCACCGAGGTGGCCGTGGTGGCCGAATCCGACGCGCCGACTCGGTGAGCACGCCGCGGCCGTGGTCAGCGTCCGTCCGGGGGCGGCAGTGCCCACGCTGGAGTTGGTCCGCGCCCACCTGGGCGAGGTCGGACTGGCCCGCCAGAAGTGGCCGGAGTCGATCTATGCGGTGACCGAGTTCCCCCGTACGCCGTCGGGCAAGGTCCAGAAGTTCCGGCTCCGCCAGCTCCTCGGCGAAGGGCGCCTCGGGACTGCTAGAAAGTGAAAATAGGATTCTGCGGGTTGGATAGCGTTCCTCTAAGAGATACGAAACATGAAGGAGAACCCATGACCGTGGTCACCGCTGAGAGGCTCAGCGCCACCGTGGGCGCCGAGATCGTCGGCGTCGACCGCCAGCTGCTGTTGGAGGATGACGCTTTGCCGGCCTGGACGCTCGGGGCCCTGGAGGACCACGGCGTGCTGGTCTTCCGCGACCTCCACATCGACGATGCCACCCAGGTCGCCTTCTCCAAGCGGCTCGGCCGAGTCGAGACGTTCGGCTCCGGCGAGTTTCCCGAGATCTTCCGGGTGACACTCGATCCGAGCAAGAACCGGGCCGCCGCATACCTGCGGGGGACGTTCGACTGGCACATCGACGGTTGCACCGACGACGTGCCCATCATGGCCACCGTGCTGAGCCGCCCATGCCGTGGCGGAGTCCGGGGGCGAGACCGAGTTCGCCAGCACCTACGCCGCCTACGAGGACCTGGCCGACGACGAGAAGGAGCGCCTCGGTTCGCTCCGTGTGGTCCACTCCATCGAGGCCTCCATGCGGCTGGTGGACGACGACCCCTCGCCCGATGAGGTGGCGCTGTGGCGGACCACGACCGTCCAAGGAGCATCCGTTGGTCTGGACACACCAATCGGGACGGCGCTCGCTGGTCCTCGGGGCCACATCGTCGCACGTGGCCGGCATTGGGCGTGACGAGGGGCGGGCACTTCTGGACGACCTGCTGGCCCGGTCTACGACCCCCGATCGTGTCTACCGCCACGAGTGGTCCGTCGGGGACATGGTGATCTGGGACAACCGCGGCGTGCTGCATCGGGCCTGCCCGTACGACCCGGACTCTCCCCGGGACATGCACCGGACCACGCTTAGCGGCGACGAGGTGATCCAGTGACCCCGACCCGCGTGGCCATCGTGACCGGGGGCGGCTCGGGGATCGGGCTGGCCATCAGCCGGCGCCTGGCCGTCGACGGGAACGCCGTCGCCATCTTCGACCGCGACGGGGACGCCGCCACGGCCGCCGCTGCCGAGATCGTGGCCTCCGGGGGGTCGGCCGTCGGACTGACCGTGGACGTGACCGACCGGGCCCAGATTGACCAAGGGGTGGCCGACACCGGCGAGGCTCTCGGGCGTCCCACCGTGCTGGTCAACAGCGCCGGCCTCGACGGCTTCGATCCGTTCCTCAAGATCACCGCCGAGAAGTGGAACCGCATCCTGGCCGTGAACCTCACCGGCACCTTCGACTGTTGCCAGTCCGTCGTACCCGGGATGATCGAGGAGCGATGGGGCCGTATCGTCAACATCTCGTCATCCAGCGCCCACGGTGGCCAGCCCATGATGACCCACTACGTGGCGTCCAAGGCCGGGGTGATGGGCTTCACCAAGGCCCTGGCCCTCGAGCTCGGTCCCAAAGGGATCACGGTCAACACCATCCCCCCCGGATTCATCGACACCCCCATGCTGCGCAAGTCCGAGGCCCGGGGACTGCTCGGGCGACGGCGTCGAGCACCACGCCGCCCTCACCCCGGTGCGCCGGGTGGGTACGCCCGAGGACATCGCCGCGGCCTGCTCCTTCCTGGTCAGCGATGAGGCCGAGCTACATCACCGGCCAGGTCATCGGCGTGAACGGCGGACGGAACACCTGATGGCCAGGATCCCGCCGCTGCCCCCTCGGGAGTGGCCACCGGAGATGGACGACGCCCTGGCCGCCCTGCGTCCGGCCAACCCCCGCCACCCCTTCCCGTCCCGGAAGGAGGGTCGCCCCAAAGGCCTCAACGTGCTGGGCACCCTGGCCCGACATCCCGAGCTGGCCCGGGCCTTCCACACGTTCAACGGCTACATCCTCTTCGCCTCGACCCTGTCGCCGCGGCAACGGGAGCTGCTGGTGCTGCGGGTGGCCGCCGTTCGGCGGTCCGAGTACGAGTGGGAGCAGCATGCCGTCCTGGCCGGCGACGCCGGCATCACCGAGGACGAGGTGGCACGCATCGCCGTCGGTCCGGACGCACCCGGGTGGCCCGCACTGGACGGGGCCATGGTGCGGGCGGTGGACGAGCTGATCGTTGAAGGGGGAGTGAGCGACGCCACCTGGGAGGTGCTCGCCGCCGAGCTGGACGACCAACAGCTCATGGACCTCGTCTTCACGGTCGGCGCCTACGAGGTGCTGGCCCTGGCCCTGCGATCGTTCGACGTCGAGCTGGATGACGACCTCAAACGGAAATGATCTTCTGTTTTTTAAAGATTGATGATATCGTTTATGTGGTACGACCGGACCTGGAGGAACGACATGCCGCACTTCGCAAAACCCGCTGAAGGCAGTTGGACCGAGCACTACCCCGAACTCGGCACGGGGCCGGTGTCCTACGAGGACTCGATCTCGCCCGACCACTACGAGCTCGAGCGCAAGGCCATCTTTGCCCGCACATGGCTCAACGTGGGGCGGGTCGAGCAGCTCCCCCGCAACGGCAGCTACTTCACGAAGGAGCTCGATGCCGCCGGGACCTCACTGGTGGTCGTTCGAGGCAAGGACGGTGCGATCCACGTCTTCCACAACATCTGCCGGCACCGGGGGAACAAGCTGGTCTGGACCGATTTTCCCGGTGACGAGACCAGTGGCACCTGCCGCCAGTTCACCTGCAAGTACCACGGGTGGCGCTACGCCACCGAGGGCCAGCTGACCTTCGTTCAACAGGAGTCGGAGTTCTTCGACCTCGACAAGGACGACTACGGTCTGGCCGGCGTACAGGTCGAGACGTGGGAGGGCTTCATCTTCGTCAACCTCGATCCCGAGAACACCACGTCACTGCGTGACTACCTCGGGGAGTTCGGGGACGGCATCGCCGGCTATCCGTTCGGCGAAATGACCCAGGTCTACAAATACCGGGCCGATATCGGTGCCAACTGGAAGCTGTTCATCGACGCCTTCGCCGAGTTCTACCACGCACCGGTTCTCCACGCTAAGCAGGCCACGGCGGACGAGTCACGCAAGCTCTCCGGGTACGGCTTCGAAGGGCTGTCCTACCAGATCGACGGTCCCCACGGCATGGTCTCGTCGTGGGGCGGCATGTCGCCGCCGAAGGATCTCGACATGGTGAAGCCGATCGAACGGGCCCTGAAGAGCGGCCTGTTCGGTCCGTGGACCAAGCCCGACATCGACGGTCTGGCTCCGCTTCCTCCCTCGGTCAATCCCTCCCGCCACCGTGCGTGGGGTGTCGACTCCTTCGTCTTCTTCCCCAACTTCATGCTGCTCATCTGGGAGCCGGGCTGGTATCTGACCTACCACTACTGGCCGACCTCCTACAACACGCACATCTTCGAGGGGACCCTGTACTTCGTGCCCCCGAAGAACGCCACTGAGCGACTGGGACAGGAACTGGCCGCGGTCACCTTCAAGGAATACGCGCTCCAGGACGGAAACACCCTGGAGGCCACACAGACCATGCTGGAGTCCCGGGCCGTCACCGAGTTCCCGCTCAACGACCAGGAGATCCTCCTGCGCCATCTGCACAAGACGGCACGGGACTACGTGACGGAGTACCAGAGCAAGTTTGCCACCCCCGTCCGGATCTCCAACGCCTCCTAGCCCGGTACGACCCACCCGACCGCCAAGACAAGGATCCACGACCGCATGAGTACGCTCCCCGCCGACTTCTCCGACCTCGAACCCTTTGCCGACTGGGCGCTCGAGACGGAGGCCGAGCGCTACGGGAAGCGCCTGACCAGCAGCATGGACGAGATCCAGGCCTTCTACGACAGCGCGTTCCCCCGACTCGGGGCGGCCATGGCCTACCTCGACCAGCTCGACCTCACCCAGCTCCCCGATGACGCCACGGCGCTGCTGTGGTTGTGCTACTCGCTGGTGAACGCCTCGTTCCCTGTGGAGGTCTGGCGCCAGCCCAGGGTCCCCGACAGCGGTGCCGCCAGCATGGACATGCTGGTGGAGCCGGCCGTCTAGACCCTCACCGGTCCGGTGCCGGCGCCGGCCCGTAGGCGGACCTGTGGGTCCGTCGGTCGTAGGGACCGGCCGCTCCCTCGGGTACGCTCACCCGAGTGACGAATGACGAACTGGCCACCGAAGCGATCGAGCCGGCCGGGCTCAGCCGGCGCGACCAGGCCGTGGCACGGTCGCTGGACTCTGCCCGACTGCGTGCCGAGAGCCGGGTCCAACGATTCCTCGACGCCGCATTCGAGTTGCTCACCTCCCGGCCGGGGAGGGACTTCACCGTTCAGGAGGTGGTGGAGCGGTCGGGCCAGTCGCTCCATAGCTTTTACCAGTACTTCGGGGGCAAGCACGAGCTGCTGTTGGCTCTCATCGAGGAGTCGGTGCGCAAGACCACCGACCACCTTGGCGTGGTCATCGCCGAAGAGGACGAGCCGATCGAACGGCTGCACGCCTTCGTACTCGAGTACTACCGCATGTGCCGACCGACCGAGCAGACCGACCGCGATGCCAAACACAACGGTCCCCTGGGCATGGCCGAGTTCGCCCAGCAGCTATTGACCGAGCATCCGAAGGAGGCGGCCCGGGTGTTCGCGCCGCTCGTCTCCCTGTTCGAGGACGTCCTCCAGGAGGCCGCCGACGCCGGGGTGGTCCGGGCCGGTCTCCGCCACGGCCCCATCGTCGGCATCGTCCTCGAGATGATCATGTTCAACACCTTCTCCTCGACCATCGGCGGCATGTCGCTCCGCCACGCCGGGGGCGATTCGGGCGAGGATCTGTGGAATCTCATCATGAACGGCATCGGGACCGACACCGCCCCCTGATTCGGGCCGGGACCCGTCGGGTGTCGGTCAGCCGGCAGCGTCGTTCCGGTAGACCTGGCCGCCCTTCATCACGAAGCGCACATGCTCGGTCACGTCGATGTTGGACAACGGATCGCCGGGCACGGCGATGATGTCGGCCAGCAGCCCGGCTTCGAGACGTCCCCGGTCGTCGACGTCGATGAGCTCGGCGGCGACGGTGGTGGCGGCGCGGATGGCCTGCAGGGGGGTCATCCCCCGGTCGACCAGGGCCAGCAGCTCTTTGGCGTTCTTCCCGTGAGGAATGGCCGGGGCGTCGGTGCCACAGGCGATTCGGGCTCCCTTGGCGATGGCCTTCCGGATGGTCTCCTTGGCCCGGGGGAACACCTCGGCCGCCTTGGCCTGGAGCTCGGGAGGGGCATGGGACACGTCCATGCCGTCGGCCAGATACGTAGTTGGGACGAGGAACCGGTCCAGCTCGATGAAGCGGTCGAGGGTCTCGTCGGTCATCAGAGACCCGTGCTCGATGCAGTCGATCCCCGCTTCGAGGGCAGCGCGGATGCCGTCGTCGCCATGGGCGTGGGCGGCAACCCGAAGACCGGCTCGGTGGGCCTCGTCGACGATGGCCCGCAGCTCCTCGTCGGAGTACTGCTGGGCCCCGGCCGGCCCGGTGTGGGACATCACCCCGCCCGAGGCACACACCTTGATGAGCCTGGCCCCGTACTTGATCTGGTAGCGGACCGCCTTCCTTACCTCACTCACGCCGTTGGCGATGCCCTCCTCGACGGTGAGCGGCATGATGTGTGGGGCGAGAGCCTGGAACATGGTTGGATCGAGGTGCCCACCGGTCGGGGTGATGGCGTGACCAGCGGGGACCACCCGCGGTCCCTCGATCCAACCGAAGTCGATGGCCTTCATGAGGGCCACGTCCAAGAGCAGGCCGCCGGTCTGGATGAAGAGGCCCAGATTGCGCACGGTGGTAAACCCGGCCTGGAGGGTGCGCCGGGCGTTGGCCACGGACCGCAGCGTGCGGAGGGCCGGGTCGTCCTGTACGGCATTGAGCGGACTGCGGTGGTCGGGGCCGCCCAGGAGCAGATTGACCTCCATGTCCATCAGCCCGGGGAGCAGGGTCACGTCTCCTAGATCGATCTCGACCGCGTCCTCGGGCACCGACGGCGGGTCGATCTCGAGGATGCGGTCACCGGCGATGAGGAGGTCGCCGGGGGACACGAGGTCTCCGGTGACGACGTCGACCATGCGGGCGCTGCGCAGATGGGTGTGTTCGGGAGGGCGGGGGCGGGCCATCGGGTGCTCCTTGGACTGGTACGGAAGCCAGGTTGTCAGAAAATCAGCACATGATTGTTGAATCACAAGAGCCGCACTATCGTAGCAAGGCGGCGCAGGGCGTCGCCGGGGAGTGGAGGACCGATGGACGACGATCTCGGCACTGCCATGTTGCACCTCGAACGGGCCGGGCCCATTGCCTGGTGTGTCATCGACCGGCCTGAGGCCAGGAACGCTCTGACCCCAGCCATGTACTACGGCATCAAACGGGCCGTGCACCTCGTGAACACCGACCCCGATCTCGCTGCGCTGATCATCACCGGGGTCGGGGACGTCTTCGCCCCCGGAGGCGACCTCGGTGGCCGCTCGGAGCCGGGTGAGTCGGTGCCCGACCACGTCGGACGAGACGTCCTCCCGTTCCTGGCCATCCGCGACAGCCGGGCGCCGGTCATCGCCGCGGTCAACGGAATCTGCCAGGCCGGGGGACTGCTGATCGCCATGATGGCCGACATCGCCGTGGTCAGTGACCGGGCCACCTTCCGCGTACCCGAGCTCCTCCGGGGGATCCCCGACGCTACCTACGCCGCCGCCCTCCCGGCCCATGTCGGCGTCGCCGTCGCCCGGGATCTCCTCCTTTCGGCCCGCCGGTTCGATGCGCCCGAGGCCCACCGCCTCGGGCTGATCTCCCGGGTGGTGCCCCACGACGAACTGCGTGGGGCGGCATTGGAGGCCGCCCATCAGGTTCTCCAGACCGCCCCCGATGCCCGGGCCCACGTCAAGCGCATGCTCAACGAACGATACGGGGACATCGACTACCAAACCATGTTCTGGGCCCTCGAGCACTCCGGCGAGCCGCGGGAGGGGATGCGGGCCTTCATGGAGAAGCGCCCCCCGAGCTGGGCTCCCTCCGAGTCGGCCGGCTAGGCGGCGGAGGGCACCGGCAGGCCTCGGCACCAGCTTGAGAACGGCAGTCTCTCGAAGCTAGAGTCATCATTGTCGATTCTCGGGTCTGTGGCTCTGTCTGGCCGGCTCGGTAATTCGCCATTAGTCCGGAGGAGCGCGGAACCGCTGTGCCCTGCCGTACGGAGATCGTCGGAGGTGGAGCGTGACCGCAGTCCTGCAGGGTGTCCGGATTCTCGAGGTGGCCGAACACACCTTCGTGCCGGCCGCGTCCGCGCTGCTGTCCGACTGGGGCGCCGAAGTCATCAAGATCGAACATGTGGAGCGGGGTGACGCCATGAGGGGTCTGGCCTCGTCGGGCCTCGCCATCGTGCCCAACGACGTCCATGCCCTCTTGGAGCACTCCAACCGGGGAAAGCAGAGCCTGGGACTCGACCTCACCTCGCCCGACGGACTGGCCATCCTCTACAAGCTGGCGGCCACCTGCGATGTGTTCCTCACCAACAAGCTTCCGAGCGTGCGGGCCAAGCTGAAGATCGGAGTCGGCGAGATCCGGGCCCACAATCCCGACATCGTCTACGTACGCGGAACAGGGCAGGGCGAGCGCGGCCCGGACGCCGACAAGGGTTCCTACGACGCCCTGGCATTCTGGGCACGGTCCGGCATCGCCGTCGGGGCCAAGCGTCCCGAGTACGACCTGGTGCCCGTACCCCCCGCCCCGGGATTCGGGGACTCGATCGGGGCCATGACCATCGCCGGAGGGATCATGGGAGCCCTCTTCCACCGAGAGAAGACCGGTGAGGCCACCATCGTCGACGTGTCCCTGCTGGGCGTGGGCATGTGGGCCATGGGCCAGGCCATGGCCCTCTCGCTGGTGTTGGAGACGCCGTGGACTCCGCCTCCGGCCGACCGGATCGGGTCCAATCCGCTGTCGCGGAACTACGAGACAAAGGACGGTCGGACCCTGGCCTTCACCTGTCTCCAACCGGCCAAGTACTGGCCCCCGATGTGCGAGGTCATCGGCCGGCCGGAGTTGAGCGAGGATCCCCTCTTCGCCGACTACCCGTCGCTCATGGCCAACAGCGCCGCCGCCGTCGAGATCCTCACCGAGGTATTCGCCTCGGCCACCTTGGCCGACTGGCGCCTGCGGCTCGAGTCCTTCAGTGGGCAGTGGGCCGTGGTGCAAGACACCCTGGAGGCGGCGGCCGACCCCCAGTCCGTTGCCAACGGCTATATCCAGGCGTGCGAGACCTCGACCGGGACGCCGTTCCAGCTGGTGGCGGCACCGGTGCAGTTCGACGAGGTGCCCGCCGCGCCGACACGGGCCCCGGAGTTCAACGAGCACGGGGCGAGGATCCTCGCCGACATCGGCTTCGACGAAGATGCCATCATCGACCTCAAGATCCGCGGCGTCGTCGCGTGATCGCCGTCCGAGGCCGGACACACCAACCGCTAGACAGGAGAACCTCACATGACGCTCTTTGACGCATTTCGCTACGACGGAAAGCGGGTCCTCGTGGTCGGCGGCGCCACCGGCATGGGTGCCGCCGCCGCCCAGTTGGTCCTGGACGCCGGAGCCGAGGTGGTGGTCATGGACTTCGCCGAGGTCACCCTGGAGGGCGCCAAGGCCATCCACGTCAACCTGGCCGAGCGGGATTCGATCGACACGGCCGTCGCCGAGTGCGGGGGCCCGGTAGACGTGCTGCTGTCCTGCGCCGGTGTGGCCGACGGCACGCCGGGTATCGAGCGCATCAACTTCATCGGCCACCGGTACATGATCGACCAGCTGATCGCCGGCGGGATGCTGGGTCGGGGCGCGGCCATCGGGTTCATCTCGTCAGCCGCCGGTCTGGGCTGGGAGGCCAACCTCGCCGAGATCCAGGAGTTCCTGGCCCTCAGCGACTGGGACGAGTCGGTGGCGTGGATCGAGGCCCATGGGAAGGCCGACTACATGTCCACCAAGCAGATCATCTGCGCCTATGTGGCCGGACAGGCCTTCCCCCTCCTCAAGCAGGGCATCCGGATCAACGCCATCTGCCCCGGGCCCACGGACACGCCCCTGGCCCAGGCCAACAAGGACATGTGGCTGGGCTTCGGCGCCGACTACCGAGGCGAAGCAGGCATCGAGGCGGCCACGCCGTTGGAGCAGGCCTACCCGCTGGTCTTCCTGTGCAGCGACGCCGCCGCCGCCGTGAACGGGATCATCATGATCACCGACTCGGGCTACATGAGCTCAGGCCTCACCAGTTCGTTCCCTGAGGCCACTGCCGCCGCCAACTTCCTGCTCGGGCGGTACTGAGCTCGCCGGAGGCCGGGCTCCCCCGACCGCTGTCAGACCGGCGGTCGGGGGATGACGGCCACCGACGGGATGTAGGCGCTGGCCCCGCACCGGAGCACGTTGTCGACCGTCTGGACCAGCTCGTCGACCTCCATGAGCGATCCGCTCAGGAGGTTCCGGGCCTGCCAAATGGGATGGAGCTCGGCGGCCAGGTCCCAGTCCCACCCGTTGGCGAATTCGGTGCCCGAAGGCCCTTCGCCACCGGCGCAGTCGCCCACGATGACCCGGGTGAAACCGACGGCGGGATGCTCGGTCCGGTACGCCTCGATCAGGCGCTCCAACGCCGCCTTGCTGGTGGCGTAGGCCCCGAGGCCGTGCCACGGTGGGGTGAACGAGGCACTGACCGATGAGAGGTATGCGGCCACGCCCCGAGTCTCGGTGAGATGGGGGACCGCCGCCGCGGTGATCAGCGCCGCGCCCACCACATTGGTGTTGAACGTGTTGCGCCAGGTCTCACCGTCGATGTCGACCAACCGGCCGAGGGGTCCCACCCCGGTGGCGTAGACGAGGGCGTCGATGCCACCGAGGCTGGCCGCCGCCTCCTCGATGGCCGCTTGGCACGACTGGTCGTCGGTGACGTCGCAGACGACGGCCACCGAGCCCGGCCCTGCCTCCTCAGCCGCCTCGAGCAGGCGGTCCTTACGCCGGGCCAGGAGGGCCACGGTTGCCCCCCGCTGTCCCAGACCGGTGGCCAGCGATCGGCCGAGACCGCTCGAGGCGCCGACGACGACTGTTCTCATGACCGGGATGTCCTCTCTCCTGCGGGCTGGTCGATCGCTACCACCGCGGCCGATGGCTGGCCTCTGACCTGAAGGTACATGATCGGGTCAGGAGGTGACGACGGGCAGCTTGTCCCACCCGCGGACGGTTGAGGTCCGGGTCTGGACGGCGTGGTCCCAGTCGACCTCCCACGTGGGGAATCGTTGGAGCACCTCGTCCAGGGCGATGCGACCCTCCATCCGGGCCAGGGCCGAGCCCAGACAGAAGTGGATGCCGTAACCGAAGGCCAGGTGGTGGTCGATGGCGCGGTGGATGTCGAACCGGTCGGCCTCGGGGAAATGGCGGTCGTCGCGGTTGCCCGAGGCGGTCAGCAGTAGGACGGTGCTCCCGGCGGGGACGCTCACGCCGTGGTGCTCGACGTCCCTGGTCACGTAGCGGGCCTGGACCGGGGAGGGTGATTCGTAGCGCAACAGCTCCTCGATGGCGTTCGGTACCAGGCTGCGGTCCTCCACGAGCTGGCGACGCTGGTCGGGGTGCTCGGCCAGCACCTTGCCCGTCCAGCCGATGAGCCGGGCCGTGGTCTCGTTGCCGGCGGCGGCGATCAGGTTGACGTAACTCAGGACTTCCTCACGGCTCAGCCGGCGCACCGTGCCGTCCACGTCCTCGAACTCGGCCTGCAGCAGTTCGGTCATCAGGTCATCGGAGGGGTGCGAGGCCCGCCAGTCGATGTACTCGGCGAATCCTTCCGCCGCATTCATGCCTTCGTCGAACGCCTTGTCGAAATCAGGCATGCCGCTCTCGGTGAGGCGCAGCCCTTCATCGATCCGATCGCGGATGGCTTCCTGGTCGGCTTCGGGGATGCCGAGGAGCATGCCAATGGTGCGCATGGGCATCTGGGCGCCGAGGTCCTCGATGAAATCGAATCCTCCCGTACCCACCAGCGGGTCGAGGCTCCGGGCGCAGAAGTCGCGGATCTTGGGTTCGAGGTCGTTGATGGCCCGGGGGGTGAAGACGCGGGAAAGGATGCGCCGGTGGATGTCGTGGGTCGGCGGGTCCTCGAAGATGATCGACCCGGGAGGAAGATCGATGTCGGCCTTGATGATCTCGAGCAGGGTGCCTTTGCTCGAGATGTAGGTCTCCCACTGCTTGGAGCAGGAGTCGACGTCGTCGAAGCGGCTGAGGGCGTAGAAGTCGTAGCGCTCGTTGTAGTAGGCCGGCTGCTCGTCCCGCAGTCGTTTCCACACCGGGTACGGATCGGTGTCGATCTCGAAGTCGTACGGGTCGTAGTAGACGTCGGATTCCATCGTGGTCATCGGGGTCCCTATCGCTGTCCTGGGCGGTCGTCGGTGGGCCAGACGCCCCGACCCCCCGTGCTCCGAACTGTCCCGCCAGTGCTCGGCCTGGCGCACCGGCTGGCGGCCAGCCGACAAAACCAGCATCGCACATAAAAAAGAAGCCCGTTCTCAACAGGGGCGATGTGGCGAGGCCTCCGGACCCAGCCGGTCGGGCCGCCGGCCATGATGACCAGCGTGACCTGGTAAAACCCGGCGAGGTGGGGGCCCGGCCGCTCAGTGCCGGCAGGGCCGGGTGGTGGCAGGGCTCAGGTAAAAACGATACTCTCCTTTGGACATAGGAGCATTCTCAATTGGGTGCGACGAAGGAAGTGGAGCCATGGCGAAGCGAACACGGGACATCCCTGATGAACGTCGTCGAGGCCGTGGCCCGGTGTCCGGAGCGGCCAGCGGATCCCGGACGACCATCCCGGCCGTCACCGCGGCGGCCGCGGCGCAGTTCGCCGAGCAGAGTGCAATCGAGGACGGCACGACCCGCCTGACCTACGCCGAGTTGGCCGAAGAGGCCCGCACCTTCGGTGCCGCCCTGGTGGCCTCCGGTATCGAACCCGGAGACCGGGTGGCCGTGTGGGCCTACAACAGTGCCGAGTGGGTGGTGGCGTTGCTCGGCCTGGCCCAGGCCGGTGCCGTACTCGTGCCCATCAACACCCGCTTCAAGGGCGGTGAGGCGGCGGAGATCCTGGCCCGGAGCCGCGCCCGCCTCCTGGTGACGGTGACCGACTTCCTGGGGGTGGACTACGTGTCCATGCTGCGGGCCACCGACCTCGAGCTCCCCGATCTCGACGCGGTCGTCATCGCCCACGGACCGGTGCCCCTCGGCGCCGAGTCGTGGGACGGCTTCATGGCCCGGGCCGCGCCGTCCGACCGGGTGGTGGTCGACCGGCGAGTCTCGGAACTCGGCGCTCTCGATCCGTCGGACATCCTGTTCACCTCGGGCACCACCGGTGTGCCCAAAGGGGTGGTGATGACCCACGGTCGGACTCTGTGCGTGGCTACCGACTGGGTGGCCATGACCGGCCTCTCCTCTGACGACCGGTACCTCATGGTCAATCCGTACTTCCACATGTTCGGGCTGAAGGCGGGGATACTGGCCTGTGTGGCCAGCGGGGCGACCATGCTGCCCGAGGCGGTGTTCGACGTCGACCGGATCCTGGAGCGGGTGGCCGAGGATCGGGTCACCGTGCTGCCCGGGCCGCCGACCCTCTACCAGGCCATGCTCGACCATCCCGAGCGGCAGGACCACCGGCTGGCGACCCTTCGTGTGGCGGTGACCGGAGCGGCCGACATCCCCGTCGAACTGGTACGCCGCGTCGTCGACGAACTTCCGTTCACCACCGTGATCACCGGCTACGGGCTCACCGAGGCGGGAACGGCGGCTGCCACCTCACCGGGTGATGACGTGGAGACCATCGCCACCACGGTTGGACGGCCCCGGCCCGGGTTCGAGCTCCGCATCGTGGGCGACGACGGTGACGTCGGCGTCGGCGAACCCGGCGAGGTGGTGCTGCGGGGCGGGAGCGTCATGGCCGGCTACCTCGACGACCCCGAGGCCACCGAGGCCACCCTGTCGGCGGACGGATGGTTGCGGACCGGCGACATCGGCGTGATCGACCCCGGCGGCTACCTTTCCATCGTCGGGCGGTTAAAGGACATGTTCATCGTGGGGGGATTCAACGCCTATCCGGCCGAGATCGAGAACGTTCTGCTCGGCCATCCCGACATCCGCCAGGCCGCGGTGATCGGCATCCCCGACGAGCGACTGGGCGAGGTCGGGATGGCCTTCGTCGTAACCGGACCGGGGAGTGCCTCACCGACCGAGATTATCGGCTGGTGTCGGGACCAGATGGCCAACTACAAGGTCCCGCGGATGGTGGCCGTGGTGGATGAGATCCCCGTCAACGCCACCGGGAAGGTCATGAAGGACACGTTGCGCCAGCGGGCCGAAGCCCACCGGTCCGGGGCCGCGGGGTGAGCACCGGCCCGGCCAGTCCGACCGCCCCGGGCCTCTCGTCCTTCGCCGGCCTCCGAGTGGTGGAGATGGGGGTGTGGGTGGCCGCCCCGTCGGCTGCCGCCCTATTGGCTGACTGGGGTGCCGATGTCATCAAAGTCGAAGCGCCGGCGGGCGATCCCATGCGCCAGGTCTTCGGGTCGCTCGGCATCGACAGCGATATGCCCAACCCGGCGTTCGCCCTCGACAATCGGGGCAAACGCAGCGTCGTCCTCAACCTTCGCCAGGATCCGGACCGCGGTCACCTCGAGGACCTGCTGGACACGGCGGACGTCTTCGTCACCAATCTGCGGCCCGACTCCCTCGACGGTCTCGGCCTCGAGCCCTCGACCACCGTGGCCCGCCACCCCCGGCTGGTGTACTGCAGCATCAGCGGCTACGGACTGCACGGCAACGAGCGCGATCGTCCCACCTACGACATCGGGGCCTTCTGGGCCCGGTCGGGCCTGTCGGTCCAGATGGCCGATGCCGACGGCAACCCACTGAACGCACGGGGAGGCATCGGCGACCACATCACCGGTCTGGCCGCGCTGGGCGGGCTCCTGGCTGCGGTGATGGAGCAGCGGGCCACCGGACAGGGGAGGGTGGTCGAGGTGTCGTTACTCCGGACCGGTACCTACGTGCTGGGGTGGGACCTGGGTCTGCAGATGACGCTGGGAAAAGTGGCCCGGGCCGAGTCGAGGGACCGGAACCAGGCCCCCCTCATGAACCCCTACCGCGCCGCCGACGGTCGGTGGTTCTTCTTCACCGGACTGGAGGCGGCCCGGCACATCCCCGCCGTCTGCCGGGCCCTCGGCCGCCCCGACCTGTTGGACGACCCGCGCTTTGCCGATGCCGGCGCCATTCGTCGCCACCGCACCGAGGTCATCGCCATCCTTGACGAGATCGTGGCCCAGCGCCCCCTCGAGGTCTGGGCCGAGCGCTTCGACCGGGAAGGCGTGTGGTGGGCCCCGGCCCAGACCCCCGCCGAGGTGGTCGACGATCCCCAGCTGCTGGCCAACGGGGGGATCGCCGAGATCGACGGCGGCGAGACCGCCGCGGTACAGCGCTCCGTGAACGGTCCGGTCAGCTTCTCCGATGTCGCCGGACGCCGGTACGCCCCGGTCCCCCGACTCGGACAGCACACCGAGGAGGTGCTCGCCGAACTGGCCGACCGGGCGGAGGCCCCGGCCCCGGGTCGAGTCCTCTAGTGCCGGGCCCGGGCCAGCAGACCCCGTGCGATGACCAGCCGCTGGATCTCGTTCGTGCCCTCGCCGATGACCATCAGGGGGGCGTCACGGTAGTAGCGCTCAACCGGCAGGTCCGTGGTGTAGCCGACCCCACCGTGGATGCGCATGGCCTCGGTGGCCAACTCCAGGGCCGTCTCGCTGGCGAACAGCTTGGCCATCCCGGCCTCCACGTCACAGCGCAGTCCGGCCATCTTGCGCTCGGCGGCGTTGCGGGTCAGCAGGCGGGATGCCTCCAGCCGTGTCGCCATGTCGGCCAGCTTGAGCTGGATGGCCTGGTGCTCGGCGATGGGCTTGCCGAACGTGCTCCGCTGCTGGGCGTAGGTCAGGGCGGCGTCGAAGGCGGCACCGGCCACGCCGACGGCCCGCGCCGCGATGTTGATCCGGCCCACCTCGAGCACGCCGAGGATCTGGGGCAGGCCTCTGCCCGGCTCCCCGATGAGGTTGGCGGCCGGGACGCGGTGGTCGGTGTAGGCCATCTCCACGGTCTCCACGCCCCGGTACCCGAGCTTGCCCACATGCTTGCTGACCGAGATCCCCTCGAAGCTGGCCCCCGGCTCCTTCTCCACTATGAAGGCGGAGATCCCCTCTTCGGTGCGGGCGGCCAGGGCCACCACGCCGGCCCGTTCGCCGTTGGTCACCCAAGCCTTGGTGCCGTTGATCACGTACTCGTCGCCGTCCCGGCGGGCCTTGCAGGCGATGTTGCGGGTGTCGCTACCGGCGTCGGGCTCGGAGAGCGACAAGGCTCCCCGGCGCTCGCCGGTGGCCATCACCGGCAGGAACCGCTGCCGTTGCTCCTCGCTGCCGTGGGCCATGAGCAAGGTGGCGGCCATGGTGTGGGTGTTGATGACCCCGGTCAGGCTCATCCACCCGTACGCCAGCTCCTCGATGACGCCGATGTAGGTCAGGAGATCGAGTCCGAGTCCGCCGTAGGCCTCGGGGATGGTGATCCCGAACAGACCGAGGCCTCGCATCTGCTCGATGATCTCGGTGGGGAAGCGATCCTCGTGCTCGAACTCCGAGGCGACCGGGATGACCTCACGGGCGACGAAGGTGCGGACGGTGTCGATGATCGCCTCACGCACGTCCTCGCTGGTGGTGATGGCGTCCGTAGTCTGCATGACGGAAGTCTAACTCTGATAAATATTGACGGTCGATCTCAAATTAGAGAAGAATGTTTCCAATGGAATCGGTCCTGATGCACGAGGCCCTCCAGCGGGCCGCGCACCGATTCGGCGAACGTGATGCACTGCGGAGCGGGGACGAGCACTGGTCGTTCCGAGACCTCGACGGGCTGAGCAACGCGTTCGCCCGCCACCTCACCATCAGCGGCGTCGGTCGGGGTGACCGCGTGGTCCTCATGATGGCCAACCGGATGGAGTTCATCGTGGCCGTCCATGCCGTGAGCCTGCTCGGGGCGGCGGCGGTCCTCGTGAGCCCGGCCTGGAAGCGGACCGAGGTCGCCCACGCCCTCGACCTGACCGGGCCGGTGCACGCGGTGGCCGACGTGGACGCCTCGCCCCTGCTGGCCGAGCTCTTGGGTGCCGGGTCCGTCACCGAGCTCGACGACCCGGCCATCGACCCCTTCGCCCACAGCCGTGCCCCCCGGCCCACCGTCGGAGTGCGGTCCGGCGACGAATCGGTTCTCGTCTTCAGCTCGGGCACCACAGGCCTGCCCAAGGCGGTCCGTCACACCCACGCCTCGATGGGCCTGGCCACCGAGCACTGGGTGACGGTGCTCGGACTCGGCCCGGACGACCGCTTCCAAGTGGCCACGCCCCCCTCCCACATCCTCGGGCTCCTCAACCTGCTGGCCGCGGTGTCCGCCGGCGCCACGGTCCGACTGCACCGGCGGTTCGACCTCAACGAGGTGCTCGCCCGGATCGCCAGCGAGCGGATGACGCTGGAGATGGCCGTCGCCCCCATCGCTCTGGCCCTGGCCAACCATCCCCACCTCGAGGACCACGATCTGTCCTCACTCCGCTACATCATGTGGGGGGCCACACCGGTGACCCAGAGCGTCGCCGACGTCGTCACCAAGCGCACGGGCGTGCGGTGGTTGCCGGCCTACGGGGCGAGTGAGGTGCCGGTGATCGCCGCCAACCCGGTCGACCGTCCCGACGAGTGGCGGCTGGACTCCGCCGGACTGCCACCGGCGGGGATCGAACTCCGGATCGCCGATCTCGACACCGGCGATGTCCTGCCGCCCGGCGAGATCGGGGAGGTCCAAGTCATGAGCAGATCGGTCATGTCCGGCTACCTTCCCGACGAGGCTTCGGCGGACGCGTTCGCCGACGGCTGGTACCGGACGGGGGATGTCGGATGGCTGGAGGCCGAGGGTTGGGTCCATCTGACCGACCGCTCCAAGGAGATGATCAAGGTCAACGGATTCCAGGTGGCGCCGGCTGAGGTGGAGGCGGTGCTGCTTGGCCATCCCGCCGTGCTCGACTGCGCGGTGTTCGGCGTCATCGACGAGCGCACCGGGGAGGTGCCCGCCGCCGCCGTGGCCCTCGACCCGGATCACCCTGTGGCCGACGGGGAGCTCCAGGCCCTGGTGGCCGAGTCGTTGGCCACCTACAAGCGCCTGGGCTACCTCGTCGTGGTGGATGAGATCCCACGTCTCCCGTCGGGCAAAGTGCTGCGCCGCACGCTCCGGGACGAGTGGCCGGCCTGGCGGCTGGCCGAACTGACCGAGGGCTGATGGACGTCCGCCTGTCGCCCGAGCAGCAGGCTCTCCGGGACTCGTCCGCCCGGCTTGTCGACCGGCTCGGCCCCCACGCGGTCGGAGACCTCGGCGATCCGGAGCGGACCGCGAAGCTCGACGCCGCGGTGACCGGCGCCGGGTGGCGGGAGCTCCGGACCGCCGCCGACGGCGACGAGCCGCTCGCCTCGGGGGTGGAGGTGGCCATCGTCGCCGAGGCGCTCGGTCGGGGACTGGCCGACGTCTCGTTCCTCGGGCCGACCCTGGCCAGTGAGCTACGCAGGTTGGCCGGTGCGCCGCCCAGTGCCGAGACCGAGACCGTGGTGCTCGATCCCCCCCTCATGTCGGTGGCCCGGGTCGCCGGGAGTCGGACGCCCGACGGTGTGGCGGTCGACGTACAGGGCTCGTCCCGCGCCCTCCTGCTCATCGAGGGCGCCGGCGGATCGCGCCTGGCCCACGTGGTGGTGGACCCGGCTCCGGTGGGTGCCGACCTCACCCGACCCTCTGCCGCCCTCGACCCGACGGCGGCGGTGACCGCCCTGGCCGGGGCAGCCCGACCGATCACTGACGAGGCCCTGGTCCGCTGGACCGCGCTCGGGCTCTCGGTGGCCTGCGCCGACCTGGTCGGGTCCATGGAGGGGGCGGTGCGGCTGGCCACGGGCTATGCCATCGAACGCCACCAGTACGGGGCGGCCATCGGCTCGTTCCAGGCCGTCCAACACCTGTTGGCCGATGCCTACGTGCTGACCGAGGGTTCTCGGAGCGTGACCCGGCATGCGTCCTGGGCCGTCGACGAGCTCCCCGCCGCCGACGCCCTCGCCGCGGCGGCCGTGGCCAAGGCGTACTGTGCCCGTGCCGCGCGCCAGGTGTGCGAAACCGCCATCCAGGTGCATGGAGGGATCGGCAACACCTGGGAGTGCCTGGCTCACGTCTACCTCCGGCGCTCGCTCCTCTCGGGCGACCTGTTCGGCGACGCCGAATCCTGTGTGACCCGCGTGCTGCACCATCGCTCCATCGGGGATGGTCATGGACTTCGGTGACGCACCCGAGGAGTCGGCCTTCCGGCACCGTTTGCGGGAATGGCTGGCCGACCACAACCCCGGCCTGCCCACGTCGTCCACGGATGACGACTACTGGGCCGGCATGGCGGCCTGGCATCAGTCGCTTTACGAAGCTGGCTTCTTCGGCATGTCGTGGCCCAGGGCCATCGGTGGCCAGGAGTTGCCGGCGGTCTACGAGGTTATCGTCGACGAGGAGCTCGCTCTGGCCGGAGCGCCACCCCGGCCGAGCCTGGGCTATCTGGTCCAGGGCATGCTCGAGCACGGGAGCGAGGCAATCCGACAGCGGTTCCTCCCCGGTATCGTGAACGGCCGCGACCGGTGGTGTCAGGGGTTCAGCGAGCCCGACGCCGGCTCCGACCTGGCCTCGCTCCGCACCCGGGCGGACCGAGAGGGTGACGACTTCGTCATCACCGGCCACAAGGTGTGGACCAGTTACTCGGACGATGCCGACTGGTGTCTGCTGCTGGCCCGGACCGACCACGACGTGGCCAAACACCGGGGCATCTCGGCCTTCGCCGTGCCCATGCACCAGTCCGGCATCGAGCAGCAGCCGCTCCGGATGATCAACGGGGTGACCAAGGAGTTCGGTGCGGTGCTCTTTGATCGGGCCCGGGTACCGGCGGCCAACATGATTGGGGGGCCCGGCGAAGGCTGGCCCCTCGCCATGACGGTGGTGAGCCACGAACGGGAACCCGGTGAGCTGGGTTATGTGGCCCGCTACAGCAAAGTGGTCAACGATCTCACCCGCCAAGTGCAGGAGGATCCGGCCAGCGTCCGACCCGAGCACGTGCGGGAGCTCGGGTGGGCCATGGTCGAAGTGGAGATGCTCCGTCTGCACGTCCGTCGGCGGCTGTCCGATCGGCTGGACGGCATCACCCACGGCCCCCAGGGCTCGGTGGACAAGCTGCTCATGACCTGGGTCGAGCAGGCTGTGGGCCATGTATCGCTGTCCATCGGCGGAGTGGCCCACGGTGGGGGCGACGACACCCCGCTGAATACCTACCTGTACAGCCGGGCCCAGAGCGTCATGGGGGGGACGTCGCAGATCCAGCGGAACCTGGTGGCCCGCCGGATACTGGGCCTGCCCGGGTCGTGACCACCGTGGCCCGCCCACAGCCAGCATCGGAGGAGTCGTGGCCGCCGGGACACATTCCACCCGTCCACCGTTCGACCGACATCATCGATATGACCGTCCTTGGGAGGAACCGTATGGAACAGATTCTGCTGTGGTGCGAGCCAGTGGCTCGCCCGGTCCCCGGTGTGCCGGCACCATGAGCAGCTACGGGGTTCCCGACGAACTCGAGGTGGTCGTCGACGGTCCGGTCCGTGTGGTCCGACTGAACCGACCTGACCACCTGAACGCCACCAACCATGAGCTCCACCGGGGTCTGGCCGAACTGTTCCCCCAGATCGACGCCGACGTCGATGCTCGCGCTGTCGTACTCACCGGGAACGGCAAGGCGTTCTCCGCCGGGGGGGACTTCTCCTACCTCGACGAGCTCTCCCGGGACCCGGGACTCCGCAGCGAGACGTTGGCCCACGGACGTCAGATCGTCACCGGCATGGTGGGGTGCCGCGTGCCCATCGTGGCCGCGGTGAACGGACCCGCCGTGGGGCTGGGCTGCAGCCTGGTCGCCCTGTCCGACATCGTCTACATGGCCGAGACCACCCACCTGGCCGATCCCCATGTACTGATGGGACTGGTGGCGGCCGACGGCGGACCGGTGACGTGGCCGCTCCTGATCAGCCTGCAACTGGCCAAGGAGTACGCACTGACTGGTGATCGGATCCCGGCCCAGCGGGCGGCGGCGATCGGCCTCGTCAACCACGTCTGCCCCGATGACGAGGTGGTGGACCAAGCCATGGCCTGCGCCCATCGCATCGCCCGACTGCCTCGACGTGCGGTCGAGGACACCAAGCGGATCCTCAACCTCCACCTCGAGCGGGCGGTGGTCGCTACCTTGGACTTCGCGTTGAGCGCCGAAGACCGGTCGTTCACGTCGCCGGAGCTCCGGGCCAATCTCGACCGGCTCCTTGCCCGTGAGGACAAGGATGGAGGGTCGGCCTCGTCAGCGCGGTGACCGCCACCGTCTGCCCCGTGCGGGGCCGAGCCGGCAATTCCTCGCTCCACCAGCGGTTGCGTCCCGGCCGGGCGACTCCCGACGTGCTCGGGCTCCTGGTTGCCCGGGGCCGCCCCCCAACGATCGACCAGGGTAGTGGAGCGGGGCCACAGGTTGGCCGGCCTGGCACGAACTGTTCCCCCGGTCGCCCTTCCTCGGCTCCCTCGGCCCTTCGGCCTCTCGCCACCTGGAGCCGATTCAGCCTTGGACCAGGGATCTTCTCCGCTGTCCCCGGTGGCCGGATTCGTCGGAAAGAACTCCGTTCTCCAGATCCGCACCGAGTGTGCCCCGAACAGGAGATTCCCTCTATACCCAATCATCGGGTACCATTTCGCTAGTGACAAACTCCGAGGTGGCGGCCGACCCGCTGGAGCCCGACAGCCTCAGCTGGCGAGAACAGGCCGTGGCGCGTTCGCTGGACTCGGCCCGGCTCCGTGCTGAAACCCGGGTGCAGCGGTTCCTCGACGCCGCCATCGAGTTGTTCAACTCGGGTTCGGGAAAGGACTTCACCGTCCAGGAGGTCGTGGACCGCTCCGGTCAGTCGCTCCGTAGCTTCTACCAGTACTTCGGTGGGAAGCACGAGCTCCTCCTGGCCCTCTTCGAGGAGTCGGTCCGTACCACGACCGACTATCTGAGGGAAAAGGTTGCCGATGAGGCCGATCCCCTCGAGCGCCTCCACTGCTTCGTCGTCGAGTACTACCGCCTGTGCCGGCCGACACCCGAGGACGGCGCGCTCGTGGCCGGGCGGGCCCCGTTCATGGCCGAGTTCGCCCAGCAGCTGCTGACCGACCATCCGAAGGAGGCGGCCCGGGTGTTCTCACCACTCGTGGCGCTCTTCGAAGAGGTACTCGACGGGGCGGCGGCCGTCGGATCCATCAGATCCGGCCCGCGTCACGGTCCGATCGTGGGCGTGGTGCTCGAGGCGATCATGTTCAACTCGTTCTCCTCCACCATCGGCGGCCTCTCGGTGGACCCCGGGGGACAGGGGACGGCTGAGGACCTGTGGGACTTGATCTTCCACGGGATCGGCACCGGCGCCGGCACCTGAACGGAGGTGGTCCGGGCTCACACGGCCGTTCGGCCACTGACCGGCGCACCGGACGTCATCCGCCGAGGGGGAACGAGGGCTCCATGAGGGAGCAGCGACGGTCTCGGCGCATCGCCATGACACCGGAGGAGCGGGACGCCTTCCTCGCCGAGGAGCGCACCTGTCGAGTGGCCACGACCGGGTCGCAGGGGCCGCACCTCACCGCGCTGTGGTTCGTGTGGGACGGCGAAGCCCTGTGGCTCACCTCCATCGTCAACAGCCAGCGCTGGAAGGACCTCGAGCAGGATCCCCGGGTCAGTGTCCTGGTCGACGTCGGGGAGGGATTCGGCGAACTGCGGGGAGTCGAGATCCGAGGTCAGGCCCTGCCGGTGGGTGAGGTCCCGCGCACCGGAGAACCCCACGACGGCCTGGTCGACCCGGAGCAGCGGTTCGGGGTCAAATATGCCGGTGGGACCTTTACCCATGACGGCCGGCATGCGTGGCTCCGGGTGGTGCCGGAGAAGATCGTCAGTTGGGACTTTCGCAAGATGGGTCAGCGCTGACGAGATGGGCCAGGGCTAAGCAGCCATGAAGGCCGTGCGGGGTGTCGACGGGGGCGTGGCGGTGGTCGACATCGATGAGCCGCCGGGCACCGGCGAGCTCCTCGAGATGAGGGCGACCAGTGTCTGTGCGTCCGACCTCAGCTACATCCGCTTCGGGAGTCGGAACGTGCTTGGCCACGAACTGGCCGGCGTCCGATCGGACGGCACCGCCGTCGTCGTGGAGGCCATCTACGGCTGCCTGGTGTGTGACCAGTGCGTGCGAGGTGCCTACAACCTGTGCCCGACCCACGGCGAGCGGGCCCTCGGCATCGGTGCTGACGGGGGGATGGCCGAACAGTTCCGCGCCCCGGCCGAACGCATGGTGCCCCTGCCCGCCGGGATGGATATACGGGACGGATCCATCGTGGAGCCGGCCTCCGTCTCGTGGCACGCGATGCGCCTGGCCGAGACCGGCCCCGGCACGCGGGTCGCGGTGGTCGGTGCCGGGGCGCTGGGGCTGCTGGCCGTGGCCGGTGCGAGGCGACAGGGGGGGACCGACGTCGCCCTCGAGGCCCGCCACCGCCATCAACGGGATGCCGGTGAGCGTCTGGGCGCCCGTATCGGTCCGGTGGGACTCTACGACGTGGTGGTCGAAGCGGCTGGGACCGCCGCCAGCCTGACCCGTTGCGGTGAGCTGGTGGCGCCCGGTGGGACGATCGTGGTTCTCGGTGTGCACTTCGGCCCGGTCCAGTTGGACTGGATGCCACTGTTCAACCGTGAGGCCCGGATCATTCCCTCCCTCGGATACTGCGCCCGCGAGGGAGGTCGGGAGATGGAAGACGCTGCGGCCATGCTGGCGGCGGACCCCGACATCGCCCGGACCCTGATCACGCACCGCTTCCCCATCGAGGATGCCGCCGAGGCGTTCCGGGTGGCCTCCGACCGGACCGGCGGGGCCATCCGGGTGGTCATCGAGCCGTCGTAAGGCGACCGGGGCGGCCGACGGCCCCGGTCCACGGCCGATCGGACACCGTCAGCCCGGGGCCGATTCCTCACGCATCCCGGTGGTGTCGTCTTCTCGCAGATTGATGGTCGCCGCCAGGTCGTGGCGGGGACTCGTTGACCGCAGCAGCCTACCCAGGGCGGCTCCGGCCAGGGTCACGACGCCGGCCACCAGCATGGTGGTGTGGAGGCCGGTCATGAAGGCGGTATAGCTCCCCTGGGTGCTGGCATCGGCCACATTTCCCGAAGCACCGGCCGGTACCGGGGCCAGGCCCTGGAGGTCCTCGACCGACCAAAGCAAAGTCCGTCGGACCCCTGAAACGGGGACACCGGGCCGCCCGGCGGGGACGCCGACCAGCGCCCCCCGTTCCGCGTGAGCCGATCACCGTCAGCGGAACGCCGGCAGCACTTCGTCCTCGAACAGCCGGAGACTCGACCAGGCCAGATCGATCGGCATACCACCGCACAGGGGGTGGAAGAAGGCGAAGGGAAACGGTGACGCTTTCAGTTCCTCCACGAACTGATCGGGGCTCACCACCCGGTACTGACCGGTGGCGCGCAGCGCGTCGGTGTCGGTGACCGTGTGGTAGGGGCTGGCCACGTCGTCCTGAGCCTGCCAGGCCCCGTAGGCGTTGGTCTCATGCAGGAAAAATGGAGCCATCTGCTCCCACCCGTTGTCGGGATCCTCGGCCAGGGCCACCACCTGGTTGGGGCCGATGGGACAGGGGCCGGGATCCGGCCGACCGAGCGCTTGGACCTCGTCCCGGTAGTAGGACCACACCTCGGGAACCGACGGGATGAATCCGTCGGCGATGCGCGCGGCACGCACGGCGGCCGGCTTGCTGCTCCCGCCGAGGGAGATGGACGGGCCGCCGGGCCGGTACGGCGCCGGCGTGATGTGTACGGTCCGCCCCCGGTAGTCGAACGGCTCGGCGGAGAAGGCGGATTTCAACACGCTGACCGTCTCGGTCACCCGCGCCCCCCGCTCGGACATGGGGACATCGAATAGGGCGAACTCCTCGTGCACGTACCCTCCGGCGACGATGAGGTCCACCCGCCCCCTGCTCAGGATGTCCAGCACGATCAGGTCCTCGGCCAGGCGCAGCGGGTCGTGGAAAGGGGCGATCAGGGCGGCGATGTTCAGCCGGACATTCGTAGTGCGTGCCGCCATTGCCGCCAGCATGGGGATCGGGCTCGGGAGGTAGCCGTCTGGGGACCCGTGATGTTCAGAGACGGCGATGGTCACGCAGCCCAGGAGGTCGGCCCATTCGGCCATGTCCAGGGCGGCGGCATAGCGGTCGGCCATGGCCGTGTCCGCGTGGTCCGGATTCCGGAAGTCGAAGCGCATGCCGAAGAACACGCGGCGAGCCTAGATGGGCGACGAGGACTCTGGGACGGTGGATGGGCGCGACCCGGGGCCGCGTGGTGCCGGGCCGCGCCGCCGCCGGGCATGTTCTCGCCACATCGTCGATGCGTGGAGCCCCACGGCCGGCACCGTACTCAGTCGAGCGGCAGAAGTGCGGCCCCGCTGTCGAGACGTTCGACGACCACATGGGCGGTCGTCCCCACCGACAAGTGGGTGGTGTCGATGACATGGGCCTCGAACCCGCCCAGGTCGGTGAAGCGCTCCCACATCAGCCGGATCGGCCCGTGCTCGGTGAGGGGTGGATGTCCGGGGACCCGCTCCTCCCCGGCTCGGTCCGTGGCCCGGTGCAGGCAGGTGTCGAGGTCAGGTCTCAGCACGATGTAGTGGGCACTGACGCCGGCAGCACGGAGTTCGTCACGCACCCCGTCGAGGTGCCAGGGTCCGACGATCCCGTCGAGCACGGTCGTGTAGCCACCGCCCACCATTCTGGTGGCGGCGGCGACGAAGGATCGGATGACCGTTCGGTTCTGCGTGTCGGCTTCCGGAGTCCACTGCGGGATGAGATCGTGTACGACTGTCGTCCAGAACCAGTCGGACTCGATGCAGGCCGACCGCCCCAGCCGATCGGCGACCGACCGCGCCACCGTGGATTTCCCCGCGCCGGGCGGTCCGGTCAGGATCACCAGGGTCGGCTCGTCCATCGCCGGCCACGGTAGTCCCCGCTTCCCACTCGGGCGGCGTCCGTGGCCGTGTGGTCGGCCGGGGGCTGGTGCCCCCCTCGCCCCGGTCAGCGTTCTCCCGACCACGGTGAGCGGTTCGACCTATCGCAGTGCGAGCGAGGGCGTCATGATGGATCCCTGGTCCGGGAACCGATCGGCAGTTATCGGGACACCGGACGGTGGCACATCAGGGGCAACGCGGAGGGCAGCCGGTGAATCAGTTTCGCGAATGGGAATCAGGGGTCACCCCGGTACTGCATGCGGCCATGGCCACCCTGAACGCCTCGGACCGAGTGTGCGAGAACCGGTGGACGCCGGCCCTGATCGCCCACGCGGACCAGATCCAGGCCGCGGCTCGCTCCCTGGCGGTGTGGCTCGAAGACCGTCGCTGTCCGTATGCCGATCTGGATCGGCTGCTGGCGGCCATGGCCCGCTCGTACACCTACCTGGCGGGGAGCATGACCGAGATGGTGGCGGCGGAATCGCCCGGGGCCTGGGCCGAACTGATGAAGGACCTGCAGGGTGTGCACGGGGCGGTGGCCCGGGTGTTGACGGCCATGTACCGGGAGTCCCTGCGGCAGGTCTGAGCCGGGCAGGCGATGCCTTCAGGGCCCTGTCGCCTCCTCGATCCGAACGGCCCGGGCCCAACCCGGAACCAGAAACTGGTCGAGATGGACCACGGCCTGCATCAGGACACCGATCACCACCTTGATCCCTGTGGGCGGTCCGGACGGCCACGGCGTGAACCCGTCGGTGAGGACGATGATGACAGCGGGTCGCGGTCGCAGCTCGGCGGCGGCCAGGATGCCGGCACCCATGTCGGTTCCCCCACCACCGGTCAGCTCTACCTGACTGGCACGTGACACCCGGCTCACGGCGTGGACGTTGGTGTCGACGGCCAGTACGCGCACCTGGGTCTGGCGCAGCCCGGCCCGGGTGAGGATGCCCTCGACCTCCGCCAAGGCCCGGGCCAGCAGCGTCTCGTGCATGGACCCCGAGGTGTCGCACACGATGGCCACGTTCGGTACCGGCCGGTGCATCGAGGGGAGCACCACCCGCGGTACCGACCGCTGACGGCGGGACGGTCGGCGGTAGGTGTAGTCGACGTTGCCGGCCACACTGGCCAGACTGCGCCGGATCTCCGCGGCCAGCACCCGTCGCCAGTCCACCCGTGAGGGGAGCATGTCCTGCGCCCAGCGCAACCAGCCCCCGGGGACGGTCCCGGGCCACATGGCCGCGTGGCGCTGGACCTCGGCGGCCACGCCCAGCCGGAGCAGCTGGGCCTGACCGGGCCCGAGACCGCCGTCAGCTCTGACGCCGTCGCCGTCCCGGTCCCAGGGTCGCTCGCCGTTGTCGCATCCGGAACCACAGTCCCAGTGGCGCTGTCCCGGTCCGATGGCGTCGAGGTACTGCTCGGTCAGCTTGCCGTCCGCGCACCCGAGGGTGGAGGGCAGGTCGGGGGCCACGGTAGGGACGAGATCGCCACCGTGGAGGTCGTCGTTGATCTCGGCGTCGGACGCCCGGTTCCACCGCGACCGTGCGTCGTCCTCCTCGACCCGGGCAATACCGGCGCGGTCGGCGTGCTCACGGAGCAGATGACCGGTCAGATGGATGATGAGCTTTCCCAATTCCTCGACGTCCAGGCGCCCAACGTGAACGGGGTCGGCCACCAGGTGCCAGGACCGGTCCACGGCAACGGTGCCGGTGTCCGCCTCGACCTCGAGGGACAGGGCGAAGAGCGCACTGGCCAGATAGGGGAGCCGGCTGGATGCCCAGAGGCGGGCTGCGGCCAGGGCGTGGAGTTCGTTGACCGCGGTGGACACGTCGTTCAGTCGAGTAGTCCGGCGTCCCGGAGGAGAGGGGCGAAGGCGGTGACCTGGGGTGGGATCGGAGACCCCGGTGGCCGGCAGCGGGCCAGGGTCCGGGCCGCCGCCGCAGCCACGTCGGGAGCCCGGGAGCCGGCCAGGCCGAAGACCACCCAACCGGCCTCCCAGCGTTCGGGCGTGGGTTCGGTGGCCACAGCGGCGGCGATCGAGGACAGGGCGGCGTAGGCGCGATCGCCGCGCTCGGGGAGCTCGAAGCTGTCGGGGTCGGCCAGCACGGCCTCAGGATCAGGGAGGTCGGCCTCGACGAGCCAGGTTAGGAACTCGACCCCCGGTCCCTGCCCGACCGCACCTCGGACCAGCAGCGAGCGGGCTGTCTCACTGACCGCGTGCATGTCCGCCGCGGCCAGGAGACGTGCCGCCATGTCCCACGTCCGCGGACTCGGCCACGCCCGTCCTGCGCCGGCGTTGTCACCGGGAACCTCGAGGGCGAGAGCTGGCCGCACGGTGATGAAGCCGGCGATCCAGCTGCGGGCGATAGCCACGTGACGCTCCCATCCGGCGGCACGCTCCGGTGGAGACGGCGTCACCCATCCGGACGTGAACCCGTCGGCCAACAGACGGGGGTTGACCGGCCAGTCGAGGTGGCAGAACCGGTTGGCCAGCGGTGCCGACAGGTCCCAGCCGTCCGCGGCCTGCTCGGGGGGATTGGCCGCGGCCACGACGGCGACCTCCTCGGGGAGCACGAGATCGCCTACGGTGCGCTCGAGGACCACCCGGAGAAGGGCCGCCTGCACGGCTGGCGGAGCCGTCGATATCTCGTCGAAGAAGAGCAGCCCGTGGCCGGCCGCAGCCAGGCGGCGGGCCCAGCGGGGCGGGGCGAAATCGACCTGCGCCGGTGCCGCGTTGCCACCGGTGACGATGGGGAGGCCCGCGAAGTCGGAGGGCTCCCGGATGGACGCGATGACCGTCTCACAGGGCCAGCCGGCCGCTGCCGCCATAGCCTGTACCACCGAGGTCTTCCCGGTGCCCGGCGCGCCCCACAGGAGCACCGGTACCCGGGCGGCAATCGCCGTTCCCAACGCCTCGGTCACCGCCGACTGGTCATCCATCCCTTCCAGTGTGCACGAGATCACCGGCTCCGGCCCTGAACGGCCGGGAGCGGACGTGCGAGAGTGGATGGGTGAGGAAGGACTTCGACGCCGAGTTGTATCTGCGTCTGTTCCACGAACGGGCACTCCTCGAGTCGGGTCAGACCCATGGTCGGGCCCCGTGGGACCAACCAGGAATCGATGTCGCCGCCACCCTGGTGGCCGTGGAGGCGTTGGATGCTGACCTGGCCCAGCAGATCGTCGACGACTACGCGGTGGCCCAGGGGGTCCGGGCTACCGGGGGCGGCGGACGACCGATGCATCGGATGGCGATAGTCCGGACTCCTCCGGGCCGGCGCCTGGCGTTGACCGTGCCGCGTGTCGACGCCACCGGCTGGGTGCTGGCGCCGGAATGGGGAACGCTTGAAATCCACTACGTGGCGCTAGGAGACCGGGGCGTATCACTCGCGGTCACGGCGATCGAGTCCGTTCCCGGGGCTCTGGCCCAGGCCCAGGGTCGGTTGGGTATGCCCATGACTCAGGCCACGGTGACCGATGACCGGGGCACCACCGAGACCGCCCACTTCAACGGTGGTGGAGGTTCGAACGGGTTCTCCGGCGTCCTCGTCACCCGGGCGCCCCTCGCCCGCGCGACGGCGTGGATCGAACTGGGGGACGAGAGGATCGAACTCGGTGGTCCGGAACCGGTGGCCACGTCGCGGGTGGAGCCGCTGGCCCCGATGGCTCCGGCGGCCCGACTCCTCTGGCGGCGGGTCGGCGACTTCCACCACGGGCGACGCCACGGGCCCGGCACACCGGTGGAGACCACGATCGAGACCTTGGTGGTGGCCGGGGAGTTGGCTCCGGACGATCCTCTGATCGGCGAGGTCCTGGAGGTGGCCGCGGCCCTGTCGGGGCAACCGGGCGCCCCGGGGACGACCAAGGAGCCATGGGCCTCGATCCTGTCCGCCGCGTTCCGCGCTGACGGACCGAAGGGCGCGGTGGCCCTCGGTCTGGTGACCGATCCGGTGGACGGCATGGTGATCAGCCTGGAGGGTCTGGTCTCGACGGCCTCGGCGTTTTCGCTGCGTGTCGGCGTCTCACCGGGGGACGCCTACGCTCCTCTCCCGTTTCGTGTTGGGGTGAAGAGCGCGTCGCTCGAGTGGCTGGGCCGTGACGATCTGGGGAACCACTATGTCGGACGTCTCAGCGGGTGGGGGGGAAGTCCCGACCTGAGTGAGGGGACCATCGAGTTCTGGCCACCGCTCCCCAAGGAGGCCACCGTCGTGACGCTGACGGCGACTGCCACCACCGAGCGCGCCGTCGTGATCGTTCCCCTTCCACCCTGGGACTCCCGATCGTGAGCCGGACGTGGTGGGACGGACTGCTCCCCGTCGAGGTGCGCCTGGACTGTTCGGGTGCGAACCACACCATCTGTTGGAGGGACGGGGTGGTGGACGCCGTGGACCATGAGGATCCCGAGGGGGAGCGGACTCTCGCCGCCCTGGGCGGAACCCGGAGCCCCTGCATCGAACTCCTCGATATCTGGGCTCGTCACGCCGACGACCTGCGAGTCCTCACCATCGCTTCCCGGGGGGCCTCCGACCCCGTCCATCCTGTCGGCGAGAGCCGGTTCGTGTCGGCCGCCACCGGGTCACCCCGGGGATCCGGTGGGCGCGTCGCCCGGATTTCGGCTCGGGCGGCCACGTCCGGGTGGGTGGCGTACTCGCCGCAGTCACCGAATCCGATGACGCGGGCGCGTCCGGGACTGCCGCCCGACGAGGTGCTGGACCTGCTCGCCCTGGGTGGGGCGGTGACCCAACGGCTGGTGGCTGAGATCCTGGCGACCTGGTCGCTCCGGCTGACCGGCGACGAAGCCGGGACCGCGGGCTACCGCCCGGCAATCACCGCGGCGCTCTACGGCCGGCTGCTGGCGTCCGTCCGAACCTGGCTGGGCGATGACGGCACTGCGGTCGAACTCGAGATGATCGGTCCCACGGTGACCCCGTCGATGGCGCGGCGTGACGGAGTGGTCCACGCCCGCCTCCCCTTCGCCTGGTTGGCGGACATCTGGGTCAAGGACCTGGCCGTGGTCCTTGGTCGATTCTCGCTCGGCACCGTCCAGTCCGAGGTGGGCCGACTGCGTCTGGCGACCGTCGGACCCGACTGCACCGAGGTGAGACCGGTGACGGTGAGCCTCGAGTGAGTGTCACGGTTCGGCGCCGCCACTTGTTGACGTCACGCCTTGGGGGACTTCGCTCGCTGTCCACCCGACCCGGCCACCGCTACGCTGTGGAGACGTGCGGGGGCCGCGGGTCGAGGAGGTGTCGCCGTGGCGGAGAACCTATGGCTCGAGGACGTACCCACGGACCGTGCGTCTCGACGGCGTTGGCGCGGCGTGGGAATGGCGGTCGCCGCGGCCGTGTGTCTGGTGGTCGTGTCCGTCCCCGTCGCCCTCGTCGTCAGCGGTGGATCGGGATCCGGTTCGGCTGACATCAGGTCCGGTCACCCCGACCGCGCCGGTCACGGACGGGCGGCCCCGATCCTCCTCCGGGCGCTCAACGCCTCTACCGATGCGGGAGACTTCGACGTGAGCTACACCTTCGGTGGTCAGACCGGTAGGTCAACGACAACGACCACCATGGGTGGCTGTGCCGCCTCGTCGGCCATCCGTATGACGGCGTCCGGCTCCTCCGCCGGTTCGGTAGACGGGACGGCCCAGACCCCTTCGCCCGGCCTCTGCGTGGGCGGAGCGACAGCTGGTGTGCAACCGGTCACGGGGAAGGGGACGATCGACCTGGCGCCGTTCGCCTTGATGGCCACCTCCGAGGTCAGCGGGTTCGGAACCATTGTCCTCCGGGATGACGGCACTGACGTCTGGGAGGAGGGGGGCGGTGACTACGGCCTGTCGCCGGGGTCGAACGACTCGGGCCCCGGCTCGCCGCTCACCGGGTTCGCCGGCCTGGTCGAGGGCACGCTCGGACCGCGCCAGGGACCCCTGGCCATGTTGGGACTGGCCAGCCCGACCGGCTACCTCGACCTCGACCCGGCGGAGACCTCGAGCGCCGACCAAGTCGGAACCGACACGGTGGACGGCGTTCCCGTGGACGTCTACCAGATCACGCAGAGTCCAGCGCAAGTTGCCCAGGTCCCTGGGCTGAGCGGCCAGGAGCAGCAGGCGGTCGCCGCGGCCATGCAGCTGCTGAGCCAGCAGGGCTACACCGGATCCACGGTCCTAGTCTCCGTCGACACGGCCGGATTCATCCGCCGGACTCAGACCACCGATCACTTCTCCGACGGTACGACCATGACCAGTGAGGCCGAGTTCTCCAACTTCGGCTGCGCGGGGACGGTCCTCATGCCGGGGCAGTCCGGTTCGTCGACTCCGCCGACCGGATGCACGTCTCCCGACGATCCGACGGCCACGACGGCGCCGTCGACCACGACCGCCGTGGCGCCGACCACTGAGTCTCCAGCCGCCGTGTCACCGACCACCGTGTCACCGACCACCGTGTCACCGACACCGGCCACCGTGGCGGGTTCCACCACGACCACGTCATCGTCGACGTCAATTCCCGCGGCGACGCCGACGACCAGTTCCGCCACGTAACGGGACTCCGCATCGCTCCCGTCGAGCAGCGTCCGGAATGCCGCGCCTCCCTGCTCGGGGATCCGACGGCACCGGACCACGGTCACCCCGGATCGGTCCCGATGCCCGGTGGGTCAGTGACTCGAGTGGACCCGGGAGTCGACACCGGCACCCCCGGAATCGTCGGTGCCGGCGGTCGCTGCACCCGACAGAGCCCCGGCGAGCACGGCTCGGCGGCCACGACGGCCGGCCTGGACGGCCCGGTCGGCCTGCTCCGCGGTGACCGGTGCGGTTCCGTAGGTGGCCTGTTCGATCACGGTCGCCACAGACCACAAGTCCTCCACCGTGGCGCGGGCCTGCTCGTTGCCGGGCTCCGTGGCCAGATAGCGGACCTGGCCTGTCGGCGTGCGCCACGGTGGGCGTGCCAGGTGCCGTCGGGTCAGGGCCCGATCGATCGACCGCCACGTCCCGACCACCAGATCGACGGGGGTTCGGCGCCGTCGCCTCCACAGCACGAGCGCCACCGCGCCGCTAGCCAGGGCGACCACGCCCAGTGCGATGAGGAGGTCCGCCAGGATCCCGGTACCAGCCGCCGGCGTGGACCCGCTCCCCGACCTCGGGACGGGAGGCGGCGTGGTCACCGGAACGGTGGGGGTCGGGATGGAGACCGGGGGTCGGGTGACCGGCGTGGTGGGTTCGGGGCGGCCGAGGGCGGCGGGCCCGAGGACTCCCGGGGGCGACAGTTCACCTGACGGCAGATTGGGTGTGGGCTCGAAGGATACCCAGCTTCCGCCGATGAGCACCTGGGGCCACGCGTGGGCGTCACTGCCGCGGACCTCGGTCACCCCGTGGCTGGACCGTCCGGGGGTGAACCCGATGGCCACCCGGGTGGGAAGGCCCGAGGCGCGGGCCAGCAGTGCGAAGGCACCGGCGAACTGCTCACAGGACCCGGTGCGGGTACGGGTCAGGAAGGTGACGAGCGGGTCGTTGTCGGTGGGCTGGGTCGTGTCGACCTGATAGTGGAACCGACCCGACCGGAAGAAGTCGACCAGCGCCTCGGCCTTGTCGAGCTCGGTCGTCTGTCCACCGGTGACGGCCAGCGCCAGGTCCTGGACGTAGGCGGGAAGCGGTCCGGTGTACGTGTCATCGTCGGCGGCGGTAGCGGCCGGCTCCGTTCCGCCGGCCTCCGTGACGGGGGAAGGGACCACCGCCCTGGCCGTGTAGGTGCTTCCCGATGTGTACGAACTGGTGGCCACCACACCCGATGGCGTGACCACCGGCGCGGGGGATCCCGAAGCCAGGACGGTGGCGGGTGGGGCCGGCAGGAGGCGTCCGCTGTAGGAGTGCAGGGTCACGACCGTGGTGAACGTGGACGGACTGGGAGGTGTGGCCGTCACCTCGGTCGGGGCCGATCCCTCGAGCAGGGCCGAGGTGGCCGGATCCGGCTGCCACCGGCCCCCCGAGAAGGTGGTGAGCGAGGTGACCTGCCAGTAGGTGGCGACCGAGGTTCTCGCCCGGAACAGGACGAGGCGGGCATCCCTTGTCTCTACCCCGGTTAGATCGGTGGCCAGCGATGCCGCCGACGGCGCCACCTCCGCGCCGGCCTGGCTGTGGGGCGCAATCACCGAGCCCGCTTCGGCGGTCCAGCTCAGGGCCACGGCGGCCAGGAGCAACGAGAGCGCCACGACGACCAAGGCGGCGCCCTTCTGGACGAGGATTCCGTTCCAGGATACGAGGAATCCGCACACCCCGAGGGCCATGCCGCCGACCGCGGCGCCGGTGGACGGCAGCACGGCGGCCGACCAGACCATGAGGACGGCGGGCGGAACCAGCGAAAGGGTCGGCGAGCGGATGCCCAGGCCCCGGCTGCCGACCGCCGACAGGCCGCCGGCGAGCGCTCCGAGGGCGAGGAGACCGGGCGTGTGGGTCAACGGCAGATGGAAGCCTCCCAGGATGCCCCGGGCCCCGGCCAATGAGTGGTGCAACGAACCGAGGCCGCGGGAGGTTGGCGCCCACGACCCTGTCGCCGACCGGACGCCCCACCAGAGGGCGCTGGCCGCCACAGCGAGGACCCCGAGGGTCACAGCCACCGTGGCGCTTCGGCGGAGGGCCGTCACCACCACCGTGCCGATTGCGGCGGTGACCATGATGGCGGTGTAGGCGCCGGAGGTGAGGCGGGCCACGGCGAAGGCGGCCACCAGGCACGCTCCCAGCATCCCGGCCTCCCTCGTCCAGCGCACCTTCACACCACTGCCACCTGTGGGCCGGGTCCTCCGACGACGGAACCGATTCGGCCGGGGGGAGCGCCCTCGGTCCCCAGCGGTGCCAGTCGGTCAGCCCCGGTCCTGGTGGTGAGGAGCAATGTCCCCCGCGGGAGAGCACCGGACCCTGCCCGGGCGCCGGATCCACTTGGCTGCAGCTCAGCCAGGACCAGTCGGGCTTCGGCACGTCCGCGCTCACCGGGCCCGAACGTGTACCGCCGGCCCGACAGCGTGAACAGGTGCACCGACCGCCCAGCCTCGGTGGCCTCGGTCAGGACCCCCAAAGTTACGGCGACCAATTGCTCGAATCGGATCCGCTGGTGCACGCCGGGACGATCGTCGATGGCGACCGAGACGGTGACGTGTCCCTCGGTGCCGAACTGGCGCACGAACCAAGCCCCGTAGCGGGCCTTTGACGACCAGTGGAGGAGACTGAGCCGGTCGCCGACTACATAGGGACGGATCCCCTCGAGATCGCCGACACCGCTCCCCGACGGGGAGTGACCCGACGAGTCGGTGCCGCCGACCGGGGTCATGATCTCGGGAAGGGGCTCCCCGGGTGCCAGCGGCACTGGATACACGACGGCGAGCACGGCCGGAGTGGGCGGACCGGCCGCTGCGAACAGTCCGAACGGGTCCGAGGTCCAGCTCGGCTGCGGGGGAAGTTCGAGAACTCCCCGCCGCCCGGTGGGGACCGGCAACCGGCATGTCCCGGTCCGTCCCCGTGCGGGGGAGGGCAGCACCAGCAGCGAGTCGGCCGCCGGGGCCAGGTGGCCCCGGCGCCGGCTCGGGCCGGTCGCCGCACCCCGGATCCGCCACTGGTGTTCGGTGGGCGCCAGTCCCAACGACGGGAAGGAGTACCCGGCCGACGCTCGATGGGTCACGGACAGGTGGATCTGCATCGTGGCCCCGACTTCGACCGTTCCCGGTTCGACGTGGGCATGGAATTCTGCCGCCGTCAGGGCCGACCGCGCCCGACGCCCGGCCAACCACGGCGCGAGCAGGAGCGGGACACCGGTAACGACGGCCAGGGGTGCCAGTTCCGGTGTGGATGTCACCGTGGCCACCACCACGACGAATCCGAAGGCGGCAAAGACGGCGAGGCCCCGGGAGGTCAGTCGGGGAACCGAACGGGGCATGGCCGGTTCAGTCGGTCAGGAGCGGTACGGGTACGGACGCCGTCAACTCGGCCACCAGGGCCTCACCTTCGTCGCCGGTCACCTCCACTCCCGGCCGCAGCAGCAGACGGTGGGCCAAGGTGGGCACCGCTGCCTCTTGGACATCGTCGGGGGTCGTGAAGGATCGATCCGACGCCACAGCCAGGGCGGCGGCCACCCCCACGAGAGCCAGGGCGGCTCTCGGCGAGGCGCCGACGGCGATCTGGGGGTGGGCCCTGGTGGCCTCGACCAGGTCGAGTACGTAGGCGCGTACCGCCGGGGCCACGTGGACCTCACGTACGGCCGCCATGAGGAGGGCGAGGTCCGCCGCCGAGATGGACGGCGTGATGTGCCGGACCGTGTCGGCCGGATCCGGCCCGGCCAGCATGGCGTCCATCTGCGGGCGACCCGGGTAGCCCAGAGTCAGTCGCACGAGGAAGCGGTCCCGTTGACCGTGGGGGAGCGGTGAGGTCCCGGTGGCGTCGAAGGGGTTCTGGGTGGCCAATACGAAGAAGGGGTCCGGGAGGGCATGGGTGGTTCCGTCCACACTGACCTGGTGCTCCTCCATGGCCTCCAACAGGGCGGACTGGGCTCTCGGGGAGGCCCGGTTGAGCTCGTCGGCCATGAGGATGTTGGTGAACACGGGCCCGGGGCGGAACACCGGCTCGGTCCCGTCGGGCCCGAGCACCGTGGCGCCGACCACGTCGGCGGGCAACAGGTCGGCCGTGCACTGCAGCCGGTGGAACCCGAGACCCAGCGCGCCGGCCAGCGCCTTGGCCAAGGTGGTTTTGCCCAGGCCCGGGTGGTCCTCCACCAGGAGATGACCGTGGGCGGCCACGCAAGACACGGCCAGCCGGATGGTCGACGGCTCGGTGGCCACGACGGCCGCCACGGCCTGCTCCACGTCGACAAAGGTCCGGGTGGCGGAAGACCGGTCCACCGGCGGAACCGGCGCCGCCGACAACTGCTGATCCGAGTGGGCCACCATCTTCTCCCGTGTCTCCCGGTGTGGTGAGGACGTCGCCTCTGGTCGGCCGCCGCTGACGGGAACCCGGCCAACGGCGGCTGGAACGTGGGGGCCAAGCCTACGGGTTCGGAGGCTCCCGATGCCGACGAAGGGACTGGGACCGGCTGTCTCCGCCTCGATCGAACTGGGAGACTGTCCACCGTGGTCCGCCCCCGCTCCCGGTACCGGTCTGTTCGCTACGACCTCGACGCTGCGGTCGAGTTGGCGCGACTCGTCCACTCGGCCGGGGGATCCATTGGCCCGGACATCCTGGCCCTGGCGTTGGGCTACAGCGGTACCAACAACGGGGCCTATCTGAGCCGGGTGGCCAGCGCCCGTCTGTTCGGTGTGGTCAGCGGCCGGGGAGCCCGTCTCCAGCTGACCGAGCGGGGTCTCCACCTCCTCGCCGGTACCGAGCCGGAGGCGGTACAGGCCCGGCGGGATGCCTTCACCGCCGTCCCCCTGTTCGCCGCCGTCTACGAGACCGTGGCATTGCAGGGCGGCGTCCTCCCCGCCGACATCCCCGGGTGGCTCGAGGACGCTTTCGGCGAGATGCCATCCAAAGCCAGGACCGTGTCGGACCAGCTGATGGCATCCGCTGGCCAGGCCGGGCTCCTGCAGCTCATGTCGGATGGAACGGTGCTGCTCACCAGGGATCCACCAGACTTTACGTCTGTGGAAAACATCGCTTCCTCCCGATCGTCCCGTCCGATATGGTTGCGGCGGGGCGCTCGTTCTCCGAGGATGGGGGAGGTTGCGGTGGCTGACAGCGGACTGTGGCTCGATGAGGGGCAAGACGGGGGATCCCCCCACACGCCGTCGTGGCGTCGGTGGGCCGTGGTGGGCGCCGTAGCAGTGGTCCTGGCGGTCGTGGCGGTGCCCGTGGCCCTGGTGGCGACGGGTACCTCCCCGGGACGGTCCGCGGTTCGACCGAGCGTCCGACAGGCACGGTTGGCCAGTGGCCCTGCCGAGCACGTGGTGCTCTCCGCCCTCAGTGCCACCACCGATACGGGGAGCTTCGACTTCTCCTACACCATCCGCAGTACGCCCGCCTCGGGTACCGCAACGACGACCACGCCCTCCACGGTGTGCCAGCAGGAGCAGGTGGTCGAACCGAGCGGGGCAACGACGGCCGGAGGCGCGGTCGACGGGGGCGGAGCAAGCACCCCGTCCGTCCCCACTCCGACGAGCGCAGGGCCTCAGATCCAGGGAACCGGTCTCGGCACCGGCACCGCCGGGACGCTCCCACCCGGTTTCACGCGGCAGACCCAGAGCGTGTGCTCGGGACCGACGAGCCCACCGGATCCGGTAGTGCAGGGAAGCGGTGTGATCAACACCAATCCTCTCGCCATGGTGGCCTCTGCCGACATAGGCGACGGTCTTGATGTCACTGTGCGGGTGGACGATGCCAGCGTCTACGAGGAGGGTTCCAACGACACCGGACTCGCTCCGCAGGCCAGTGACGCGCCAGGTTCCGGCACGGACTTGCCCCAGTTCGCCGGAATCACCGACGGCACACTGGGCAACCGAGAGGGCGCGGTCGCCATGATGGGCATGGCCAGTCCCACGGGCTACCTCGATCTCATCGCCCCGGCCATCACTGGGGCGTCCCAAACCGGCACGGGGAGTGTTGACGGTGTGCCCGTGACCAACTACCAGGTCACCAACGACTTGAGCCAGCTGGCCGGTGCAGCCGGGACGTCAGCGGCGGAATCCCAGACCATCTCGGCGGCGCTCGGACTCCTCAATACCGAAGGTTATACATCGAACAGTGTCGTGGTATCGGTCGACGGATCCGGTTTCATCCGCCAGGTCCGCTCCACGGACGCGTTCACCGACGGTGGCACGGTCACCCTCGAGGCGACCTTCTCGGACTTCGGGTGCGCGGGGACGATCCTCATGCCGGGACAGACCGGTTCCGGAGTCCCCCCTGTCGGCTGCACCCCACCAACCGGGACGGCCGCGACGAGCACGACGTCGACCACGGCCGGACCGGGGTCGGACACGGCGCCCGTCTCCGGGCCGTCCACCTCGACCACCAACCAACCCGGTCCCACATCGACCACCTCCCTGCCGTCGGCTGCACCTTCCCCGACGACGAGCACGACGTCGTCCACCGTGTCGGCTGGCCAGTCGACAACGACGTCGTCGGCCTCCGCCCCGTAGCGAAGCAGCACGAGAACCGAGCACCGGGCGGTCCCCGGGGTACGGCTCCCACCGCCGCCCCGTCTGGTCTACTCTCACACCCGTCGGTCGGCGGCCGACCGTGATGGGACGCCGCTGATCGGGGCAGTGGGGGATCCCATCGGAGAGCGCTCCGGTGGCGTGGATGACAGTTGGGGGATTGCTGTGGGGAAGCTGCGGGACTTCTCGTCCTGGCGTGCCGTGACCGTGACCGGTCTGGCCGTTGTCGCCCTCGGAGGGCTCGCCATGGCAGCTCCGGTGGGGCCCGCTTCGGCGGCCGGTGCGACCAGCTCGGCTCCGGGTGTCTCGGCCACCCAGATCGACATCGGAGCCATCTCCTCCAAGACGGGCCCCCTGGCCGGGTATTTCGGTGGCCTGTCCCCGGGCATGAGCGCATATTTCAAATTGATCGACGGTGAGGGTGGAGTCGACGGACGCCAGATCGTGCTCACCGACGACCTCGACGACGGGGGTTCACCCACCCAGTTCACCCAGGACACCCATGTCCTGATCGATCAGGACCACGTCTTCGCCGTGGGCGTGGCGTCGGCGTGGTTCACCCCGGGCTACTTCGTCTCGACCAAGACGCCCACCTACGGCTACAACGTCAGTTCCAACTGGCAGACCGCCCCCAACCTCTTCGCCGTGGGTGGATCCACCCAGATCTACTCAGCCGGATTCCCGACGCTCGCGTACTTCATCAAGAAGGTGGGGGCCAAGTCGGTGGCGTTCATCAGCTACGGGCCGTCCATCGCGTCGTCGTACGACGCGTGCAACGCCGACGCATCGGGTATGCGGAAGGCGGGCGTCGACGTGAACTTCGTCGACGTGAGCGCCCAGCTCGGCGGGTCGTACGCCTCGGATGTGCAACGGATGCAACAGGCCGGTTCGCAGCTCGTGGTCACCTGCATGCAGGCATCCGACAACATCACCCTGGCCCGGGACATCCAGCAGTACGGCCTCTCGATCAAGCAGGACTGGCTGAACGGTTACGACAAGACCCTCCTCGACCAGTACCACAGCCTGATGCAGGGCGTCTACGTCTACAACGCCAGCAGCGTGCCGTTCGAAGCCGCCGACAAGTCTACGTTCGGAGACACCTATGCGGGGATGCAGACCTACCTGTCCACGATGAACAAGTACGAACCCGCCTACACCTACAACGGTGTGGCCTTCCAGGGCTGGCAGTCGGCCGCCCTCATCGTTGCCGGTATCAGGGCGGCGGGAAGCGACCTGACCCAGGCCAACGTGGTCAGCGCCACCAACAAGATCGTCGACTTCACCGCCGGCGGACTGTCGGCCCCGGTCAACTGGTCCCAGGGCCACGTCGGCTACACCGAGCCGAACTGCAGCACCGTCGTCCAGGTGGAGGGATCTGCGTACGTCATCGCGTTCCGTACGGGGAAACAGGTCTTCGTCTGCCTCGGTGCCAGTGTGAAGGACCCGGTGCCGGTCACGCCGCCGAAGGGGACCCCAGGAGCCTGAGCCATGGGTCAACGCCGATGCGGGTTGTCGGGCACCATCGTCCCAGTTCAGCGGGGCATGCGGGGCCGTTCGGGAGCTTCGGACGGCCCGGTGGCCTTGCCCCGAGGGATCGGGTTCAGGTAAGAAGCGGGATGCCGGAACCCCGCTCAGTCGACCAGAGGTGCCGCTGGGAGATGTTCGCATCGGGTGAATGGCAGCGCTGCGGGAAGCCGCGGCGGCACGAGGGGACCCATCAGATCGGGTCGGTAACCATCGGGACCCGTGCGCTGGTCCGCCTACGAATGCAGCGGCAACCGACGGTCCGGAGGGCCAAGACCCGCCCGCAGACGTGACCGCTACGATCTCGACCGGCTCGTCCCGGATCAGCGAGGAGCCGCCCAGCTGCGGCTCGAGGCTGAGGTAGCGACCGTATGCGGGTTTCTGTTACGCCGCGTGACCCGTTCCCTCAGGGCTCGGCCAACAGGGCGTGGACGGCGCTCCTCAACAGGTCTCCGAGATCCGCGGCGGGAAGGGCCGAGAAAACATCGCCCGAGAGGGCGAGTCCACCCATCACCGCGCCGAATGCGCAGGACATGCGGACCCGGGTCTCGACCGGGAGGTCCTCGTTCGAGAGGGCCTGGCGGAAGCGCATCTGCAGATCCTCGTGGTCCGAGTCGTTCCTCACCTGGTGCAGCGCCTCAATGGCGGCCTGGTTGCGTTCATGGAACATGAACAGGGCACGGTGCTGGAGCATCTGGTCGATCAGCTGATCGAGGAGTTGGGCCCAGCGTTCAGGGGTGGCGGTGTCGTCGTCGAGCGCCTGGAGGGCTTCGCGCCCGAATTCGTGCAGTCGCATGTGGAGGGCCATCAAGATGTCCCCCTTGCTGGCGAAGTGGTAGTAGATCGCCGCTTTGGTGAAACCGAGCCGTTCAGCGATCTGGCGCAGGGACGTCTTGTCGTACCCCTGGTCGGTGAAGAGCTCGAGGGAGATGTCGAGGATCCGTTCACGGGTGGTGGCCGGCTCGTCGCCCGCCGCCTCCGGCCCGTCGACTGTCTGCGCCTCACTGCTCAGTGCCATGTCCCCATCCTACTTGACGACCGGTAAGTGACGCGCCTACCATGTCGTGGGGCCGACTTGCTGACCGGCCGGTAAGGAACCATCGTGACAGACGAGGCCACCATCCATGCCGAAGGGCTGGTCAAGCGGTACGGGCAGACCCTGGCGCTCGCCGGCGTGGACCTCGAGGTCCCAGCCGGTTCCATCCTCTCGGTGCTCGGACCGAACGGTGCGGGTAAGACCACCGCAGTCCGTATCCTCACCACACTGACCACACCCGACGCTGGCTCCGCCCGGGTGGCCGGCCACGACGTGGTGCGCGAAGCCGCCGCCGTGCAGCGCAACATCGGGGTCACGGCCCAGGACGCCACGGTCGATGAGCTGCTCACCGGCCGCCAGAACCTGGTGATGGTAGGGAGACTCAGCGGACTCCGGCGCGCCGACGCCCGTGCGCCGCGCCTCGGAGCTGCTCCGTCAATTCGACCTGACCGATGCTGGTGACCGGGTCCTCAAGGGCTACTCCGGAGGAATGCGCCGTCGCCTCGACCTGGCTGCGGGCCTGGTCACGAGGCCACCCGTGCTCTTCCTGGACGAGCCCACCACGGGCCTCGACCCCACCAGCAGGGTCCGGATGTGGGACGTCATCCGATTCCTGGTCGCCGACGGGGTGACCCTCTTGCTCACCACCCAGTACCTCGACGAGGCGGATGAACTTGCCGATCGGATCGTGGTCATCGATCACGGCCGGGTGATCGCCGAGGGAACCTCGGCCTCGCTCAAGGCTGACACCGGCGGTGCCCGGCTCGAGGTCACCCTGAGCACTCCCTCGCCGGAGGCTCCCGAGGCCCTGGCGGCCTTCGTGGCCGGGGCCGTCCATGTGAGTCAGGACGGACGTCGTCTCCAGGCGCCCGTGCCCAGCGTGACCGGACTGGCCACCACCGTGGTGCGAGCCCTCGACCGGGCCGGCATCGCCGTGGACGACGTCGAGGTGCGTCAACCGTCGCTCGACGATGTGTTCTTTGCCCTGACCGGTCACCCGACCAAGGGGGACGGCGACGACGAAGATCCGACGGCACCGGGTGCCGTGCCGGTGGGTGCGATCCGGTGACCACGGCCATCATCCCCGCAGTGGTCACCGGCGCCGGCCAACCTCGGTCCCCCGGCCCCATCCGGAGGCTGTGCGATGTACTGGTCCTGACCGGGCGGAATCTCGTCCACATCGCCCGCGAGCCACTCCAGCTCTCCGACGTCACCGTGCAGCCCGTACTGTTCACCTTGCTGTTCGTCTACGTATTCGGCGCGGGGGTCGTGCTCCCCGGTGGTGGCAGCTACACCGACTTCGCCATCGCCGGCCTGCTCGCCCTCAACCTGACCACCTCCTCCATGGGCACCGCCGTCGGCCTCAGCTCCGACCTGAACAGCGGTGTGATCGACCGGTTCCGCACCCTGCCGATGTGGCGGCCCGCCGTCCTCGTCGGACGGTCTCTGGCCGATCTGGCCACGGCGGTTGTCTGTGCTGGCATCGTGGCCGCCACGGGTCTGGTCATCGGGTGGCGGCCGGGTGGGAGTTTCCTCGCCACCCTGGCCGGGTTCGGCATCTTCCTCCTGTTCAGCTACGCGCTGTCGTGGGGCTGTGCCTGCCTGGGCATGGTCAGCAAGGGACCGGAATCGGCACAGGGGGTCGGATTGGTGATCCTCTTTCCCCTGGCCATCGTGTCCAACGCCTTGGTCCCCACCCAGCGCATGCCCACGGTGCTCCGCGTCGTCGCCGACTGGAACCCGGTCAGTGCGGTCAGTTCGGCGGCGCGACAGCTGTGGCACAACCCCAATCCGTCGGCTTCGATCGGAGCCTGGCCCATGCAGCACCCGGTGACGGCATCACTGCTTTGGTGCGCCCTCCTGATTGTCGTCTTCGCTCCGCTGGCCACCATCTTGTACCGCCGTCGGACGGCGGACTGACCCACGTGGGTCCGGCGCGGGGGCGGTGGAGCCACCACCAGCGTGCCCTGACCGGGGTTTTTCTCGTAGCGGCCGGCTGCTGCCGGCCCCCGACATGGACGGGAGGTCGTGGTGGCGATCCCTCCGGGCCGCGCCCTACGCTGGCGGACAATGGCTGGTCCGTCGAGGCGCCGATGGTTCACACCACCTCGGTGGTGGGACGAGATAGGTAACTGGTCCGAGCGGCGGGCCGAGCGGCGGGCCGAAACCCCGGCTCAGCGACTGGCCCTGGCCGAGAAGCGCCTGGCCAAGACCCTGGAACGTCGAGGTCCGGACTCCTGGAGGACCATCAATGCCATGGAGGCGGTGGCCAAGTACCGGGAAGCGGAGGACCGCCACCGCGAAGCACTGCCTCTACGCAAACAGGTGGTCAGCGGCCGGAGGGGTCAGCTCGGCCCGGAGCATCCGCTGACCCTGGCGGCCGAGGCTCGGCTGGCGGTCACCTATATCGGACTCAAGCGGCCCGAGAGGGCCAAGCCCCTCCTCCTCCATGTCCATCGTGGCCTGGCGGTGACCCAGGGGGCCGATGACGCGACAGCGCTGGCCGTGGCGGAGCGACTGGCTGACGTCGATCTCTCCCTCGGGCAGTTCGAGGAGGCCGACCCGCTGCTCCGGGAGGTGATGGCCCATCACGGGGAGCGGGGCGACGAGGTGGCCGGCTCGGCCATTGGCATCAAACTGGGCTCGTCGCTGATTCGCCAGGGTCGCTATGTCGAAGCGTCCGACCTGTTGCGCACCGTGGTCGAGGTCCGCGGCCGGATTCTCGGAACCGATCACCCCGACACCCTGGCTTCGCTGCGGAACCTGGTCTCGGCCCTCGTGTGGTCCGGTGACTACGCCGAAGCCAGCATCGTGGCCCGGAACCTCCTTGCCGCGACCATCCGGACCCAGGGTCCTGATCACGCCGACACACTCGACGCCGAACGTCTGGTCGAGGACATCGACCGGCGGCTCAACACCTGGTGACGCGGCCCGTCCCCTTCGTCCATCCCGGACTGTCGGGCTCCCAGTCGGGTGAGAGGGGATCAGGCGACCAGCCCGTCGGTCAGGGGCCCGATGCCGGCGAGCCTGGAAGCCAGTTCGTCGGACAGGTGGTGGCGCGTGGCCAGGACGTCGGGGTCCGTGTAACTGACGTTGGTCTGACCGTCGTCATCCCACACCAGTACACGGAGAGGGAGGTCAAGAGCGGCTAACGGTGATGCCTGCATTACCGGCGTGCCGGCGATGGGGCTCCCGAAGATCACCACCGCGGTGTCGCGCAGCGTGAGACCGTGCTTGTGGGCCTCGCCGCTGTGATCGATGGTGGCGAAGACGGTCATGCCGTGCTCCTGTACCGCCTCGATCAAGGCGGACACCGTGTCCGTGACCGATCCTCCTGTCGTCGACTTGGTGATGATCCCGGCGGTGTCCGCTACATCTCCCTTGTTCGGCATGGTGGTCCTCCCCGTCTCCCTAGGTGTCCAGTGCGTGATTCCCGTGCTCGACATTGGTGGCCACATGGTTTCGTTCCCGGTGGGCGCCTGTGCCCGGACGGGGCCGTCCGGGGCAACGCCTTCTCGGTCCCGAGGTGGTGGGGTCACCACCGACCAGATCCTCGGGGTCGGGTGCGGGGGCCGCCGGGCTGGATGAGCCAACTCGGACCGTTGTCGTCCGGTTGATCAGCTCGCTACCACGGCACGACGGTGGCCCGTTACGACGGTTCCATTGGCTAACCTTCGGCCCGGGTCCAAACTACCGGAGGGAGCGCCACGATGACGACCGAACGGTTCGAGGTGACACGGGAGATCGAAGCGGATCCGGCGGCGGTGTTCCAACTGTTGTGCGATCCCCAGGGCCACGTGGCCATCGACAGCTCGGGGATGCTGCAGTCGGCGGACGGCGACGTGGTGCATCAGGTGGGCGATGAGTTCGTCGTGCACATGGACCGGGAATCGCTGAACGACTACCCCATGGGCAAGTACGACGTCACCGTCATCATCACCCGCTTCGAGCAGGACGCCCTCCTCGAGTGGACGATCTCTGGTGCCATCCAACCCCCGATCCGGCACCTCTACGGCTACCGCCTCCGGCCCAGCGGGTCGGGTACCTCGGTTACCTCCTACTACGACTGGAGCGAGATCGACGAGCAGTACCGGGACGCCGGCATCTTTCCGGTCATTCCCGAGTCCGCCCTCCGGGCCACGCTCGGCATTCTGGCCCGGACTCTCGAGTAGGTCAGTCGGTTTGGCGACCGTTCAGGAGGAGGACCCGGCCGCTTCGAGCACCTGGTAGCCGCAGTTGTATCCGGGGATGAAGGTGATCCCGGGTCCGCCGTGGCAACCGGCACCGCATAGGTACAGGCCGTCGACGGGAATCGGATCGTCGGGCCAGCCGCCCGGTCCCGGGCGGAACGGGCCCATGAACTCGGGCTGGAGCAGCCCGTGGGTGAAGTCACCTCCGGTGCATCCGAACATGAGCTCGTAGGTGTACGCCGGATAGTTGATCTGCCGTTCGATGAGGTCGGGGAAGTTGGGGGCCTGCCTGGTGATGGTGGCCACGATGCGGTCGGCCATCTCGTCACGCAGCCGCGCCCGTTCGGTGTTGTCGGCCCCAATGGGTGCGTAGAAAGCGAACGTGCTGGCGGCGTGCTTGCCTGGGGGAGCCAGCTCCGGGTCGCGGAGGGTCGAGATGGCCAGGTTGCACGACGGCCATTGGGGAACAAGGCCACGTGCGCAGCCCTCGAAGTCGAGCTGCATCTGTTCCGCGGTACCGAAGAACGTCACATTCTGACGGAGGTCGTTGTTGTTCAACATCTCGTACGGTGCCACGAACTCGGGCAGTCCGTTGAGGGCGAAGTGCATCTGGAAGTAGGCGGCCCGGTGGTCGATGGCATCGATCCGCCGGATGAAGGCGTCGGGCAAGGTGTCCCGGTCGAGGAGCTGGGTGAACGTGGCGGTCGGGTCGAGATTGGACACCACGATCGGTGCCGTGACCACCTCGCCGCCGCCGAGGTCGACGCCTTCGACCTTTCCATTGGCCGTCACGATGGTGGATACCTTCACGTGACGTCGGAGTTGACCCCCATGCTTCTCGAACAGGGTGAGCAGGTGGTCGGAGAGGGCGCCGATGCCGCCCCGGACTTTGGCCATGGTGGCATCGGTGGGTGAGGCGAGGGCGAAAGCCAGACACAGGGCACTCCCAGGAGTGGCCGGGCCCCGATACGTGGAGTTGACCGACAGGAAGGCGAGCATGCTCCGGACCTGGGCGTGCCGCTCACGGTCGGGCAGGAACTGGTCGACCACGTCCATGACGCTCCCGAACATGGCGGTGCGGATGGCCTGGCGCTCCTGTTCGTTCGACGCGCACGCCCACATCTCATCGAGGGACTTCGGGGGTTTCCGTACGTCGAACCGGCCGATGGCCCGGGCCGGAGCCTCGGCCCACCCGGCGACCTCGGCCATGCCCAGTACGGCCTCGAGGCCGAGGGCCTCACTGAGGTGTTCGAGGAGCCGCTCGGGATCGCTGTAAAGCAGCAGCGGTGGCTGTCCGTCCGTCCCGATTGCGGCGGATTGGACCTCCGGCTCGTAGATGGGGCACGAGGCGAAGCCGAGGTCGTCGTAGATCTCGGTGGGAATGGGGAATTGGATCGACCCGGCGAGCTCGAAGCGGAAGCCACGCACCAACTCGTTGGTCGAGGCCATTCCCCCGATGAAATGGTTCTTCTCGAGACAGAGGACCCGCATACCCCCTCGGGCCATAACGGCGGCGGCGGTGAGGCCGTTGTGGCCCGCACCGATGACGATGGCGTCGTAGTCCGGCATGAGCTCACCGTAGTGCAGCAGAAAAGGCCGGACCCGGCTCCGCCGGACTGGTTCGGGCTGCTGTACGTTGAGATCCATGGGTGGCGAATTGCGGCCTTTTCGCGTCGAGGTGGGAGAAGAGCAGCTCACCGATCTCCGGACTCGACTCCGTGGAACCCGTTGGCCTGAACCCGCGCCGGTGGAGGACTGGTCCCAGGGCATCCCGCTGAGCTACGTGCAGGAGCTGTGTCGGTACTGGGCCGAGGACTACGACTGGCGGCGGTCCGAGGCGAGGCTGAACTCGATTCCTCAGCTCGTCACCGATATCGGCGGCCTGGACTTCCACCTGCTCCATGCCCGCTCGCCCGAGCCGGATGCCCTACCTCTGATCATCACCCACGGCTGGCCGGGATCGGTGGTGGAGTTCCTGAAGGTCGTCGGCCCGTTGTCCGATCCGGTGGCCCATGGCGGGGACGCCGCCGACGCCTTCCATGTGGTCTGCCCCTCGCTTCCCGGCTACGGGTTCAGCGGCAAGCCCACGACGACCGGATGGGGGATCTCCAGGATCGCATCGGCATGGTCCGAGCTGATGGAGCGTCTGGGCTACTCCCGCTATGGGGCCCAGGGCGGGGACTGGGGTTCGGCGGTCACGTCGGCTCTCGGCCGACAGGTGCCCGACCGCCTGGCCGGGATCCACCTGAACATGCCGGTGGTGCCCTTCGGGTCTCTCGATATGACCGACATGACTGCGGCGGAGCAGGCCGCCCTCGATGCATTGGCCGAGTACCAACGGTGGGAGTCCGGGTACGCCAAACAGCAGTCGACCCGGCCCCAGACCCTCGGCTACGGGCTCGTCGACTCGCCGGCGGCCCAGTGTGCCTGGATCGTGGAGAAGTTCGCGGCCTGGACGGACTGTGACGATCATCCCGAGCATTCATTCACCCGGGACGAACTACTGGACAACGTGATGCTCTACTGGCTGACCGGGTCAGGAGCCTCATCGGCCCGTCTGTACTGGGAGAGCTTCGGCTCAGAATTCGGTGGGGGACGCCCCGACCCCATCGGCGTCCCCACCGGGTGTTCGATCTATCCGAAGGAGATCATCAGGATCTCGCGACGGTGGGCCGAGTCCGGGTTCTCCGATATCCGCTATTGGAATGAGTTGGACCGGGGTGGCCACTTCGCCGCCTTCGAACAACCGGAGCTGTTCGTGGAGGAACTCCGGGCATTCTTCCGCCTGGTCCGCTGACCGGGACGCTGGCGGCCAGGGACACGGGCCGAGCAGTGGGCGAGGGGGACGGAGTGGAACCGATGGGCCCGAACGCGCCCTGGCCGGAGCAGCGGACTGCTCCGGCCAGGGCGGTGATGCTGTGATGAGGCGGTACGCCTAGGACGCGGTGACTACCAGCCGGTCGCCGCGATGATCGGCGCATTCAGATGGGTGCCACTCATGCCCCCGTCGTTCGGGGCATCGCCGTAGTTGTAGACGGCTCCGTTGGCCAGGGCCACCCAGTAGCCCCCGCCGGTTGAGGTGGCGAAGATGGCACTGGCCGGGTTCAGGGCCCCAGCACTGGAGGTCGGTCCACCCAGGTTGACGGCGTCGCCATAGTTGAAGACCGTGCCGTTGGCCAGGAGGATCCAGTAACCGTTGCCGTCAGGGGTGGCCACGGCCGAGGTCACCGGGGAGCCCTGGGGTCCGGGGGCCCCGAGGTAGCTAGCGTCGCCGAAGCCGTAGACGTGGCCCGTCGTGGTGACCAGCCAGTAGCCGTTGCCGGTGCCATCGGGCATGACCGCCACCGCGGCACCCGAGCACCCGCCGATGGACGGGCAGGATCCGTTGAACACGGCGTCACCGAAGGCGAACACCCCGCCGTCGGCGCCGACCATGAAGTAGCCCTGGCCGGAATGGGACGGCACCATGCCGACGATCGGTGCCGCCAGCTTCCGTCCTCCTCCGGGATAGCCGTAGGGCAGAATGCCCAGGCCGGGGATGGATCCCTCGAAGGGAGCATTGCCGAAGGCGAAGATGCCGCCGTCGGAGGCGTCGAGCCAGTAGCCCTGATCACCCAAGGTCGGCGTGATGCCCACCACGGGCCGGTTGAGCTTGATGTTGCCGGTGGATCCCCAGAAGTTGGCCGAGCCGAAGGTGAAGATGCCGCCGTCGCCACCGACCAGCCAGTAGCCGTGGGCGGCCGATGGCGAGGTGACCGGCGCCGGCGTGACCGACTCGGTGAAGATGGCCGACAGGGCACCGCTCGTGGCCGTCACCGTGAAGGTGCCGGCCGTACCGTTGGCGGTCAGCACCGGGGACGTGGCTACCCCAGTGGCCCCCGTCGACACGGTCACCGAGGTGGGCCCACCGAAGTTACCGCCGGCGCCGTTGGCCCCGGGCACGATGGTGAATACCACCGGGATGCCGGGCTGATCGACGGCGATCGGCGGGACCGATGAGTCCTTGAGGCTGGCTCCGAGGTGGGTCGGGAACACCGTCCCAGCCGTCGCACTCTGGTTGTTGCCGCCCGTGGCCAGAAGCTGCGTGGGCGTACCGATCGTGAAGGGAGCGCTGGGTGCCGGCGTCGTGTCCGTCGAGGTGGAGACGCTCACCGTAACGTTGCCGGCTGCGGGGTTGGTCACCCCGGTGGCCGTGATCGTGACGGCGGCGCCGACGGCGATGCTGGCCAGCTGCTGGGTGCCGGTTCCGAGGGGTGAGGGCACGGTCAAGGTCACGCTGGACCCTGACGTCGACACGCCGCTGATAGCAGCCTTCCGGCCCGCTGCGTCGATGGAGTACGAGGTGGCCGGGGCCAGACCAGTGATGGTGATCGTCCCGGCCGTCGGGGTCACCGGCAGTGCCGTGGCCGGTTTGAAACCGATGGTGTAGGTGGCCGAAGCACCGGGTGCGTACGAACTGGACGACACCGTGACGGCCGTCACCGAGGCCGCCGCGGCGGCCGAGGCCGTTCCGACGAGTGCCGCGACCACCGAGGCCGCGATCACCGCCATTTTCATCGTTCGGAATTTCTGCATGGATACTCCTGTTCGTGCCGAGCATCCATCGAGGACACCCCTGCCAATGTTGTGGATGGTGTTACGTAGATGAAGCGGTGTCGTTGGGTACGCTCACGCGCGGTGGGGCGAGGAAGGATGGATCGGCGAAGTCGTTCCGACGACGGTCTCCGGAGGACACGGAGTCACCGGACGCAACCCGCCGATGCCCGGTCACCCGTAGTCCCGAACGCGTCACGACGCGATCAACCGATCGGATGCCCCGCAGAACCGATGTCCTTGCCCCTTGCCCCACTGCTACACCCCTGCCCGTACTGACTCACTACTCTCCCTGCAGAACGCAACATATGACACGGACCGTGGGTGTGCAATGACTTGCAGCACTATCTGGCGACAAAAATTCCTTATCCCACCTGATGTGTTTGGGCGACCACTCAACGCGCCTACTTCAGGGTGTCGGGCGGCACCGGCGACCGCTGAACCCTCACGCCTCGGTCGGCCGCCTTGTGTCGCTGGCGGTTACCCCGACCGCCTTGTTGACGAGTCGATCCGCTCCCCAGGGGTGACTAGATTGACCGGGTGTCCGTGACCACCGGGGAGCTCATGGGATGGCTGCGGGCCGGGGTCGGAGCCAGCCTCGTCGTGGTTCCCGCCCGGTTCCTCCGCCTCTCGGGACGGGAGTCGCCCACGGCCGTCTCCCTACTGCTGATGCGGACCATCGGCATCCGTGACCTGGTCCTTGGGGCCGGCACCGTGGCTGCAGTCCGTCGCGGCAATGACGGCGATGTGCGGCGCTGGACGTCGGTGGGGCTGGCCAGCGACTCCTTGGACGTGGCGGCCAGCCTGGTCACGGCCCGCACCATCGGCCCGGCGGAGTCGGCCGGGGCAGCCGCAGCAGCCTTCGTGTTCGCCGTGGGTGACGCCCTGGCGCTCCGCTCACTCCGGGGATCGGCGAGTCCTCACCCCGATCGGGACCTGGTCGGGTGACATCCCGGCTGGCCACCGACGACGAGGTCGAGACCTGGAGGCAGCACGGTTGGGTGCTCCTCGAGGCACTCGTCGACACCGCGGACATCGATGCGGCGGCCGCAGACCTGCATCGGGCCTTTCCGACGTCCGAGGAGTACCACGCCCATCCCGACAGGGTGAACCGACAGTGGCTGGGGGCGCGGCAAGACCCCGAAGAGGAGTTCGTCTGGCCGGCTGACGGCCCTGGATTCCGCGGTGAGCAGCATCGTTGGGGTGCGGCCTTCCCCTTCTCGGGCAACGGTGCGCTCAACCGTCTGGCCGTGCATCCATCGATCGTGAACTTCGCCGAGCGATCCCTCGGGACCGACGACATCCGGCTCTACCAGGTCCACGCCGATGCCAAGTACTCGGGCATGACCAACTACGAGCAGCCCATGCACATCGACCGGAACCACTCGTGGCTCCCGGCCGGCACGGCATCGCCCTGGTGGAATCTCGAAGGCTTCCTCTACCTCTCCGACGTCCGCGACGAGGACAACCCGACCCGGTTGGTGTCCGTCGAGGACTCAGCCCATCTGACCGAGGCCACGCCGGTCGTCATGCCCGACACCGAACCCGCTCCTCTATGCGGCCGAACGACGGGCCAGCGGCGTCCGCGGGTCCTATCTGGCCTATCGCTCCGACGTGTTCCATCGGGGCGCGCCCTTCGACGCTGAGGCCACGGCCCGGTTCGTACTGGCGCTGGCCTTCAAGCGGGCCGGCCAGGACTGGATCGGCTACGACCAAGCCCAGTCCAACTCCACCGGGCCGGCGTGGCGGTCGTTCGCCGAGCGGTCCACGCCTCGGGAGCTGGCCCTGTTCGGGTTCCCTCCTCCCGGACATCCCATCTGGAGTCAGTCCCTGCTGGACGAGGTCGCCCTGCGCTATCCGCGGCTCGACCTCACCCCGTGGCGGGCTCTGGTTCCGATCGCCTAGCACGCCGTCCTCCTGACGGGCCGACCCTTGGCGGGTCACCGTGCCCCGACCTGCGTTCGGGCAGGTCAGCGCCCAAGTTCACCGCTCGTGGGACCGTCGTCGTGCACCCCCTCGGTTCAAGGCATCGGCTCTCGGTGCCGATACCTAAGGCATCGAGCCAACGGGGGGTCCCATGCTCCATCTCGCGTCCGCAAAGCGTCTTGCCTCCGCTTTTGCCGCACTTCTGGTCCTGTGCGCCGTGCTGGTGGCCGTCCACGCACCGGCACCGCAGGCCGCCACACCGGTCGTCCGTGCCGCGTTCTACTACCCGTGGTACCCCGACGCCTGGAACCAGTCCGGGGTCGACCCGTTCAGCCAGTACCAGCCGTCGGACGGCTACTACTCGTCGGCTGATCCGACGGTGGTCAAGCAGCAGATCGCAGCCATGCAGTACGGGAACCTGGACGCCGGGATCATCTCGTGGTGGGGGCAGGGTTCCCAAGAGGACAGCGTGGTACCCACCGACCTAGCCGCCGCTGACGGCACCGGCTTTAAGTGGTCGCTCTACTACGAGCCCGAGGGCTACGGCGACCCGAGTGTGGCCCAGATCCAGAGTGACCTGAGCTTACATCAAACAGCGGTACGCATCCAACCCCAACTACCTGACCATCGACGGGAAGCCGGTCATCTTCGTCTACGCCGACCCCTCGGACGGGTGCGGGATGGCCCAGCGCTGGAGTGAGGCCAATGCCACCGAGGGGTTCTACACCGTGCTCAAGGTGTTCAGCGGCTACACCTCGTGTGCGACGGACGCCAGTTCGTGGCACCAGTACGCGCCGGCCAGCGCCGAGGACCACCAGCCCGGATACTCCTTCTCCATCTCACCGGGGTTCTACAAGAGCGGGGAGTCGGCACCCCGGCTGGCCCGCGACCTGAGCACCTGGACGCAGAACGTGCGCGACATGGTGGCCAGCAACGAGCCCCTGCAGCTCATCACCACCTTCAACGAGTGGGGTGAGGGCACCGCCGTCGAGTCCGGCACCGACTGGGCCAGCGCCAGCGGCTACGGGAGCTATCTGGACGTCATGCACGACCTGATCCCGCCGCTGACGACGCCGGTCGACCCCGGTGGCGACCGCCGACCGTGCCAGCCGGGACGACACCGAGCACGCCATCGGCTCCGACCACCATCTCCGGGGTGGCCACGGCGGGAACCTACGTCCAGGTGGGCGTACCCGCGGGCAAACTACGACGGAGCCGACCCGCTGTACGCCTCGGCGAAGGCGTACCGGGGCCTCCTCCAGTTCGCGCCGGTGCTCCCGGCCGGGGCCACCGTCCTTGGCGCATCCCTGACCATCGATCCCCTCGTCACCAAGAGCGGGGCGTTCACCGTCAGCACCGAGGGTGCGTTCGATCCGACCGCCGTCACCTGGGCCACGCAGCCGCCCCGCACCGGGTCACTCCTGGGGACGTCCACGCCGCCCGTGGCCAACGTTCCGCTGACCATCCCCTTGTCCGGCATCTCTTTTGACTCACCGACGGGTCTGTCGGTGGGCTTCACCACCCCGGGCGTGATCGGACGCTTTGCCGGAGCCGGCACCGCCGACGCACCCGTCCTGACGCTCGAGTACTCCACCGGCGGCAATGGGTCCCCGTCCGGAGGCTCCACCACGACCACCTCGTCCACCAGCACGACCACGACCACGTCCACGACCACGACCACCGGGGCCGCACCTCCGACGACGACCACGACTACGACCACGACGGCCGGCTCGACCAGTTCCTACTGTGGAACTCGGACCGGGCCTCCCGCCACCTCCAAGGTCATGGTCATCTGGGAGGAGAACCACAGCGCCAGCGCCATCACGCCTTCGGCCGCCCCGCACATCAGTGGCTACGCCGCCGACTGCGGACTGGCCACCGACTACCAGTCCCTGACCCATCCCAGTCTCCCCAACTACCTGGCGGCCACGTCGGGACTCAACTACGCCAGCTCGCCGTGGAACAGTGACTGCCAGGCCACCACCTGCACGACCGCCGCGGAGAACCTGTTCGACCAGGTGGGCCCGTCCGGTTGGAAGGGATACGCCGAGTCGATGACTTCGGCGTGCCAGCGCTCCAACGGCGGGGAGTATGTCAGCCGACACAATCCGGCGGTGTACTACACCGACCTCGGAGCGTCGTGCACCGCCAACGACGTACCGCTGGGCAGTATCACGGGGGGCAGTCTCCTGAGCGATGTCCAGGCCGGGACCTTGCCCACCGTCAGCACGGTTACCCCGAACCTCACCGACGATATGCACGACGGGACCGTGGCCGAGGGCGACGCCTGGTTGAGCCAGTGGATCCCGGTGATCACCGCCGGTCCGGACTACCAGTCCGGTCGTCTCACCGTGGTCATCGCCTGGGACGAGGGTTCAGGCAGTGGGAACGTGCCCAGCACCGTGGACGCCATCGTGATGTCCCCTTACGTACCGGCGGGGACCCGCTCGGCCATCCCGTTCACCCACTACAGCCTGTTGAAGGCCGAGGAGGATGTGGCCGGAGTGCCTGAACTCGGTCTGGCTGCCACCGCCAACAACCTGCGCGCCGCGTTCGGATTCTGACCCGGCCGGTCTCGACATCCCCATTAGGTCCCGGTGAGTTTGGATACCACCGGACCGAGGTCCTCCCAGCAGTCGGCTTCGACGGACCAGTAGGAGATCCCATACTCCTCGCGCCGCCACTCCAATTCCGCAGCCATCTCGTCCAACGTGCCCAGCAGGGCCAGCGGAATGTGGAGGGCGTCGGCCGGACTGATGCCGAAGTGGGGAGCCATGGCCTCGGCCACCGAGGTCGCCTCGTCGGTGATCATCACGAAGCCGATGAGGGCGTTGAGCTCGAGCGCCTCGAATCGATCCCCGGCTGCCTCCCGGACCCAGGCTACCTTCTCCCGGGTCCGCTCCGGTGATGCGTTAGGAGCCGTCTCGGGCCCGCCGGTTCCTTCCCGCAGATTGACGTTGATGCTCACAATGTCGGCATGCCGGGCGGCGAAGGAGAGCACCCGCTTGCCGCCGCCGCCGATGATGAGTGGCGGGCCGGGGCGTTGGACGGGCCGGGGCAGAAGGTCGAGCTCAGAGATCCGGTAATAGGACCCTTCGAACGAGAAGGGTCCGTCGGCGTGCAGCAGGCCCTGGATGATCTGGACCGCTTCTTCGAACCGCTCGACCCGGATCCGCGGTGTGTCGTAGGTGATACCGGCCTGGTCGTAGTCGGTGCGCATCCACCCGGCACCCAGGCTGAGCTCGAATCTTCCTTCGCTCAGTACGTCGAGGGTGGCGGCCTCCTTGGCCAGCACGGCGGGATGCCGGTAGTCGTTGCCGAAGACCAGCGAGCCCATGCGGAGGGTGGTGGTGGCCGCGGCCACAGCAGCGAGGGCCGGTACCGGGGCCAACTGATCGCCGAAGTGGTCGGGCATGAGCAGGGCGGAGTAGCCCAGGTCCTCGGCACGGCGGGCCTGGTCGGCCCAGGAGCGGGCGGTAACCCCGGGTGTCGTGCTCAGCTGCGCGGCGAAACGGAAGGGGTGGGCGTGGGGCATTTGTTCATCCTGCCTCACCCGGGCCTCGCTGTGCCTGCCCTCGCCCCTCGGTCGATGACGGCGTACGCTTTGTTCATGACCTGCCCCGGTGCCGGTGGGTTCGAGACCTTCACCCGGGAGCGGTGGATCGAGTTCGGACGCGAGGCGGGCACGCCCGCCTCCTCACCGGCGTGGTCGGGCGAGGTCGCCGATGCTGAGCCGGTCCACCGCGACGAGGTGCTGGATATCTACGTCCCACTGGCCGGCTGGATCGAGGGACGCCTGAGGGCCGGAACCGGTACCGGCCCGGCCCTCGTAGGCATCACCGGAAGTGTGGCGGTGGGGAAGAGCACGACGGCCCGCATCCTCCAGGGCCTTCTGCAGCGGGGCTCAGGGCGACCGAACGTCGATCTCCTGGCCACGGACGGCTTCCTGTTCCCGAACCGTGAACTCGAGCGGCGGGGCATCCTCGGTCGCAAGGGATTCCCCGAGAGCTACGACCACCGCGGCCTGGTAATAGCCCTGGAAGCGGTGAGGGCGGGTCGCACCGACGTCGCCGTACCCGTCTACTCGCACCGCGACTACGACATCGTCCCCGGGGTCGTGCAACGGATCGTGGCCCCCGACGTCCTGGTGGTCGAAGGGCTAACCGTCCTGCAGTCGGCAACCGCCGACCCGGCCCAAGGTGCCCATGACCTGTGGAGCCTCCTCGACGTGGCCATCTACGTCGACGCCGCGGAGGAGGACGTAGCCCACTGGCACACCCAGCGGCTCATGGCCCTGCGCTCGGATGGTGACGGGCACGGCGCCTTCCTTGGGTGGTTGGCGTCGCTCACCGACACGGAGGCGATCCAGGTGGCGTCGACGTCGTGGTCGGAGATCAACCTGGTGAACCTCCGGGAGCATGTGGCGCCGACCCGTGACCGGGCCGATGTGATCCTCGAGAAGGGCCCGGACCACCGGATACGACGAATCCTCATCCGGGACCGGGGGAGTGCTGCCGGCGTCGACGAGGGTAGTGGAGACGCAGTCCCGCCCGGTGGTCAGGGGCGCACGGGTTCGGTCGGGCAACCGAGCAGGTCGACGCCGTCGCGCCTCAACTCCGAGCTGCGGTCCGGACCCCAGACCAGCGTGCGGATGCCCCGGGCGAACTGAGGGTCGCTCCAGTTCCACAGGTTGGACGGATGGGTGTCCACGTTGACTGGTTCGTTGTTCCAACACCACGCCGATCGCAAGACGGCCCCCTGGGCGTTGACAGCCACGCTCCACACGAGGGCGGCGACAGCCAGCGCCACTGCCACCCGGCGCCACGCCAGTCGCGGGGGATCGCCCGCCGAGCCGCCGTCGACGTCCACCCCTTCGGCGGAGTCGGCCTGCCCCGGATCCGACCGGCCAGGCCCCGTCCGTTGGCGAGACGGTGTCAACCAACGGGCCAGCACGTCGACGGCGGGCAGGGCCAGCACCACGAACACCGGCATGAGGTCGGTGAAGAAGCGGGGTCCGAATGAGTCGCCCCCCCACCAGTGCTTGAACGCGGAGATGACGACCCAGTGGACGACCGGGATGACCGCCAGTGCCTTCCAGAACGCGGTGAGCTCACCCGCCCGCCACCGGACGACCACGCCGGCCACGGAGAGGCCGACCAGCGGACAGAAGATGAACAGCCCCCTGGCCGGGCTCACCAGGTTCCCGGCCAGGGCCACCGCCATGGTCCCCGAGACGTCGAAGGCCTGGCCTCCCGTGTAGTACGGGGTAAGGGGCTGGTGGTAGTAGATCAGGTCCACCACCACCAGGATGGCCAAGGGGGGAACGGCGCCGGCCACCACGGCCAGGAGGTGACGGCGCTCGGCCAACAGCACCCAAAGTCCCATCACGATGATGATGATGGAGTCTGTGGGCCGCATGGCGTAGCTGGCGGCGAACGCGGCACCCATCCCCGCCCATCCGCGCTGACCGGCTTGGGCCCGTAGGGCGCACAGCAACCCGACGGCGATGCAAAGCATGGATGGACCGTGCTGCCACATGGCCCGGCTGGCTGTCGACCATGCCGGCGTGGCTAGGGCGAAGGTCAGCGCCACGAGCACCGACCACCGTCGTCGCCGTGAGGGAGGCTGCAGGCGCAGGACACGCAGGGCGATGAAGTACACCACCACGGTGGCTGCGGCCACCACGGCGGCCATGGAGATGACCTGAAGGCCCCAGTCGTGACCGGACCGGACCATGGCCACGCTGCCCTCGGTCAGGCCGACCTTGTGCAGAAGGTCGTCGGCGATGACCCACGGCACCGCGAACAGGGAGACCGCCCACGGGAAGAGCGGATAGGTGTGACCGTTGACCACAGTCACGGCGTAGCCCGGGTCGGGCAGGGGTTGGAAGCGGTCGAGGCTCAGGGAGTGGTTGTGCACCATGCTCACGGCCACGCTCACCGCCCGAATGGAATCGGCGGTCATGCCACTGGGGCTGGCCAGGTCGATGGCGAAAACCACGGCGGCCAGCACGGCGGCGATCATCCGGTTGCCGGTGACCGGTTCATCGAGATCCACGCCGGGCTCGTGGGTGAGCGTCTCCGCCACGCCCCCGGTCACCGCGGACAGGCCGCAGGGCGGCGGTGGGCCGTCGAAACTGGGCACCGCGGGACCCTACCAGTGGGCCCCCGTCGCGGTCCGGCACCCTCGGTCCCGGAGCTGTCGTTGCGTGCCGATCGGCACGCATCGGATCAACCTCGGGGTGACGCCGGCGCTGATCGTTTGGCCGAGTAGCTCCTCGTAGCGGGACAGGACGGTCTCCCACCGGTACTCCCGCTCGACGTGGGCCCGGCCGGCCCGGCCGAGGGCGTCGCCCAGTCCGGGTGTTCCCGTGAGCAGGTCGAGGGCCGCTTCGAACTCGGCGAACCCTGAATACCACACGCCTCCGCCGCTGCGACGGACCTGCCCCACGAGGACGTCGGTACGACCCTGGGCTACCACCGGTCGGCCCTGGGCCCACGCCTCGGTCAGGACCATGGAGAAGCTTTCGAAAAAGGAGGGCTGGGCCAGCGCCAGGGAACCGGCCAGGGCATCGCTTCGGGTCGGGTCGTCGACGAATCCGGTGTAGATGATGTCGGGATGCGACAGCCGGTCTTCGGCCGGGCCCATCAGGACCAGCGCCAGTGGCCCGGGACGGCGCCGCTTGTAGGCCTCGAAGAAGTGGGTGAGCTCCTCAGACCCCTTGCCGGCCTCGACCCGGCCCACGTACAGCAGATAGGGCCGGTCGCCGAGTTCGAACCGGGTGCGGAATCGGGCGCCGTCACCGGGGGAGTCCAGCTCGACCCCTATGCCGATGACCTGTCCCCGTCGGGGGGCCCTCCGCCGGGCCAGTAGGTCACGCTCCTCCTCGGTGAACCAGACGAACCGGGTCGGGAGGGGGAACAGGTCGTCGTAGACCGGTAGCCAGAACGCCGGCTCGTCGTGGGCGGTGGCGTGGAGCACGGTCGGAACCAACGCCGCGGTGACCGGTAGCCCGGACCAGGTCGGTGTGTACAGGTAGGAGAAGTGGACGGCCACGTCGAAGCCCTCCGCCCGCTCGGTGAGCCATGTCACCAGACCGGGGAGGTCCGGTCCCTGGAGGCGCCGCCACCGCTCCTGGTCGGCCAGGGGGACGAGGGTGCCGCTCCACAGCACATCCACGGTCATCGATTCGAAGACCTCGTTGTCGCGTGGTGCGGCCACCCCGAGCCGATGGATCTCCACCCCGTCGACCTCGGTGGAGCCGGACGGGTAGACGTCGGTCCAGTCGTGCGCGCTCTGGGCCCGGCTGGTCACCACCTCGACGTGATGGCCGCGGTGGGCCAGGCGAGTGGCGAACTGCCGACAGCAGAGCTCGGCACCGCCGGCCACCTCCTCCCCGTACCGCTGCACCACGAACAGGATCCGAAGCGGTCGGTCGGGGCCCGCCGGTGGACGACGCCGCGGGACGACAGCCGTTATCTGCTCCAGCAGGCGCCGCAGGCGGGCCCGCCTGCCTGTCGTCGAGAACAGAGGGCGTTGTCCTCCTGGTCCGGCGCGCACCGCCACCATGGTCCGGCCGTGGGCGTCGAGCCGATCCTCGAGTCCCGTCTCGAAGTGTCCGCCCGCCCGACGCTCGTCGACGGTGGCCGTGATGCGCTCGTGGAGCGCGTCGGGCGTAGGCAGCGGTCCTCCCGGCCCGTCGGCCCATCTGCCGTCGTCGACCGGGGATCGGTCAGGCACCGGCGCCGCCTCCGGTTCGGCAGGGTGCGTCGTCCCATGAGACGTCCGCACCGGCCCACCGATCCCACACCTCGGCCGCATCCACCACCGATCGTCGTGTCAGTCGGGACCGCGACGCCAGCGCCCACGGGAGATGGGTGAGCATGCCGCGCCGAACTCCGTGATCGGGGCCGTCCAGGAGGCGACGACGTACCTCTCCAGCCATGACGCCCGCAGGGGCGTTGCGCACCAGGGTCAGCAGCCGGTTGCGCTCGCCGAGGACCCGGACCCTGGCTCCGAGGGTGATCTCCGAGGTCACCGACCGCCGGTGCGAGACCGAGCTCCCGGGCCGGTAGACCAGTCGCAGTCCGAGGCGCCTGGCCCGCCAGCTCCAGTCGGTGTCCTCGTAATAGGCGAAGAACGGCTCGGCGAACAGCCCCACCCGGTCGAGGACCTCGGCCCGCACCACCATGGCCGTACCGCTGGTTCCGAAGATCTCCCGCGGGCGATCCCAGCGACCGTCGTCAGGGGACTCGAGGCCGTGGTCGCCCGAGTAGCCGTCGGACCGGAGGAAGAGCCCGGTGTTGTTGACCAGTCGGCACACGGCTGACACCGCCAGTTCCTCGCCGCCGTCGAGCACGACGGTGGCATCCGGATCCGGGCCGGGGAGGGGGACATAGTAGGCCTTGCCCGGACGGGTCCAACGCCAACGCGAAGGCCTTCCTTCCACCACGCCCGTCTCCAGCCGGTGGATGCCCGGCCCGACCAGCCGGTCGAGCACCTCGGTGCCGTCGTGGGTGACCGAGGTGAGCCGACGTCCGAGCGACCGGGAATCCCCCGGGGCGCTCCAGGCCGCCTCGGACGGGACCACCTGACCGTACCAACCCTCGAGTAGTACCTTCGGGGTCACCGCGGCAACCGACGGGTCCGACAGGGCGTTCTCCGCGTCGTCCAGCCATGGCCCTCCGGCCAGGGCGTCATCGTTGAGCAGGGCCACGACTTCACCCGTGGCCTGGCGGATGCCCCGGTTGACCCCGCCGGCAAATCCCTGGTTCTCGCCGTTCCGCACGACGGTTGCACCGAAGCGTCGGGCCAGGACGGACACCTCGGCGCCCTCCGAGCCGTTGTCCACCACGACCAGCTGATCGACGTGGTCCCGCACCGAGCCGAGGCACGGCTCGAGCCAGTCCCCGCACCGCATCGAGACGACGACGACCGATCGACTCATGACCGGTCCGTCCCGGCCGCCTCCGACGGGATTAGGGCCAGAACATCGAGGAGGTGACGGGCCTCCCCGTCGAAGCCTCTGGCCGCCACATAGGCCAGGCCCTCGGCCACCCGCGCCACTCGAAGGTCATCATCGTGGAGGAGCTCGGTCACCGTGTCGGCCAGAACCTCCGCAGTGGCGTCGACCGGCACCTTGGCCACGCATCCGGGCAGCCCGTGGGCCGGTCCGATGTCGGTCACCACGGTCGCCACTCCGTGGGTGAGGCAGTCGGCCACGGCCGCAGAGGTCTCCCCGTTGGTGCCGGCCCGGAGTTGCACGGCCACCGATGCACGGGCCAGCCACGACTCGTACTCGTCGTCGTCGACGGTACCCGTGAAGGTCACGGCTCCGGCGACCCCGAGCCGCAGGGCGAGGGAGTGGTACCGCTCCTGTAGGGCGGGGTCGATCGGTCCCACGAAGGCCAGCCGGGTGGCGGTGTCGTTCCGGTGGATGAGGGCGAATGCCGAAATCATCAGCTCGGGCTGTTTGACCCCGTCGACCAGTCCGAAGGTGCAGACCAGTCCCGGCACCTCGAGGCGGGGCTGGCGCGGTGCCGGTGGGGGATAGGCGAACGGTGAGACCACGACGTTGCCCCGATCATCGGGTCTGGCTTCGCGGCGAGCCAGTTCGGCGGCGAACTCCGACGTCACGATGAACGGTCGGGCCAGGCCGATGAGCTCCCGGGCCAGGTAGACCCCTCTCGCTTCGGCCTCCTCCGGCTGCATCCAGCCGTCGGTGAGCCAATCCTCAGTCACCCCTTCGTACAGGTCGGCAAGTACCGTGGCGATCCCCTCGGGCACCGCTCCCCGTGCCGCGCCGTGCCGGTAGAGCCCGTTCAGTCGGACGTCGTGAGCGAACACGGCAGCCGGCACCAGGTTCCGTCGGACCAAGGCCAGGGCGCCGGCGTGGTGCTCGCTGTTGCCTATGCACATGATCACCGCGTCGTAGCCGCCCCGGGCAGCATCGACGTCGGGTAGGGACCATGCGGGGTACGACGAGAACTCCCGGTCGGCCAAGGCCGCTTCGGAGGCGTCGCCGTCGACGAACACCTCGACCTCGACGAAGGCGGCCAGGGCCCGCGCCAGTCGGCGTGAGTACGCCGCCACTCCGGTCGTGGCGGGGGGCCACGGTGTGACCAGGGCGATCAGCGGACGTCGACGCCAGGCGGCCGGGGAGCGCCGACCCCGACCCCCGGTCCCGGTGCTCATGGTCCGGTAGACGACGGCGGCCCGTTCGGCCACGTCGGACCACGAGGGACGGCTCCCCGCCGACCAACGGAGCAGCCGTTCCCGATGGCCTTCGTCCACCAAGGCTCGCTCGAGGGTTCGGGCCATGTCATCGAGGTCGGTCGGGTCGAAGGTGGCCTCGGGAGCGACCAGCTCCCGCAGCGACGAGGTGTTGGACGCGACCACCGGCGCCCCGCAGGCCATCGCTTCCACCACGGGCAGCCCGTACCCCTCGTAGAAGGACGGGTACGTCACCAGGGTGGCGCTCCGGTACAGGTGGACGAGTGCCGCATCCGTGACCAGTCCGGTGAGGAGCAACTGCGAGTCGTCGAGTCCGAGGCTCCGCCCCAGTACCTCGTAGTGGTTCTGCTCCAGTGGTAGGAGACGGCACACCAGCACCAGCTGGTGTTGGCGGCGCACTTCGCCGGGGAGTCGGGCGAAGGCCCGAATCAGCCCCTCCATGTTCTTACGCGGCTCCACGGCACCGTTGTAGACCACGGTCCGGTGTCCGAGACCGGGGACGGTGGCCCGGGCCAGCTCCGCTTCCCGGCGCGGATCGGCTCCGGGACGGAAGGCGCCCGAGCACGCCGCCCCGACCACGGTCAGTCGGTCCTCGGGAACGCCCAGGACGTCGGCCACGTCATCGGCCGCCGAACGTGACAGGGTCATGACGTGGTCGGCGGCACGAATCAACTCCCGACGGGCACGGTACCGCCGTCGGACCCCGGGATCGAGCAGGTAGGTGTCGGGGAACAGCTCGGGGATGAGGTCGTAGACCGTCACCACCAGTCGGCGGCCGGTTCGTGATGCCTCCCGGGGCCAGATCCGGCGCACCGGCGTTTCGATGTCGAATGGCGAGAGGGCGTGGAACACGCCACCGGCCCGGTCCCACTCGGGAACCGAGGTGATCACACCGCCGGTCAACGACTGGGGTACAGCGGTCACGGGAGGGAGGTCCGATCGCATCAGCACCTGATCGATCAGGTCCGGCACCGTCCTGACGAGAGCGGCCGCATACTCGAGGACGTAGCGGGCGACACCCCGTTCCCGGTAGGTCGGGCTCTGCGCCGCCTGGAGGTCCACGATGACCGGGGCATCGGCGAGCGCGGATGTCAAGAGGGTGGATCCGGCGCACCCGGGGACCGCCCCAGGTGGCGGAGTTCCTCGTGAAGTGCCTCCGTCTCCGCGCTCGAGTCGGGTCAGGCTTCGACCCAGGGCCTCGGCGACCTGGTCGTTGGCGTCGGCCAGATCCCCGATGATCCGCCGCAGTTCCTCGGTGGCTTCCTCGAAGGATGCGACCAACCGGACCGAGGCGTTCTCGACCTCCTGGGCCACCACGCGCCGGACCGGTTCCACGACGAGCCGGTCGTGCCAGGAGCGCACGAACCCTCCCGAAGCCATGGCCAGCATCGTACCCGCCACCCTCGGCTCAGGTGGGACGGTGGACCGTTCCGGACCCAGGTGACTACAGCTGGAAGCGCTGGAAGAACGACCACATCAACGATGTGGCGTCGATCTGGAAGTTCGTCGGTCCGTCGGTCTGGCTCTCGGTCGCACCGACCAGGCTCCCTGGCCAGGTGTGTCCACCGCCGACGATCATGTAGAACTGCACGCTGACTCCTGCCGGGCACCGGTAGTTGCTGAAGACGACCTGGCTGGCCACGTCGGCGTCGACCGACTGGGGATCGCACCCGTCACGCGCCGCCCACTCCTTCACGACGGAGGGGACGGGTGTCGGTGTCGCCTCGGTGTCATCGAGCACCTGGCTGAGCCAGGGCGAGCCGGTCCCGCCGGCGAAGGGCAGGATTGGATCGGCCGTGCCGTGAAAAGTGATCACCGGAACGGTGCGGATGGTCGAGCATCGGGTCGGCGACTGGAGGCCGGATACGGCTCCTATGGCCGTGATCCGGTTCGACATGGAACAGGCCAGCGCCGAGGCCATGAAGGCGCCGTCGGAGAATCCGCTGGCGTACACCCGTGAGGTGTCGATGCACTGGGTCGCCTCCACCTGATTCAACAGAGCAGTGATGAACGCCAGATCGGGGTTGGTCGCAGCCAGCGTGGTCATGTCCCATCGCACCGGGTCCCCGGTGCCCTCGGGGAAGGCCACCGCGAAGCCGTCCCGTTGACCGAGCGTCCCGAACTGAGACATGGCGGCCTGGACAGTGGCGCTCTCCCCGAGCCCGGGGAAGTCGAGAACCAACGGTCGGGGGACGGGTTGCCCGGTGGTCGGGTTCGCCGCTGTCGGAGTTGGAGTGTCGGGCGACGGGGTGGTGAGCAGGTACCAGCGGTCCGAGCCCGACACCTCGAGCCCCTGGAGCAGGTTGGTCAACGGACCCGTCTGGGGACCGGCGCAGCCAGGCGACGGGACGGCAACCCCCGGATTGGGCCCGGCAGAACTCTGGGTGACCGGCCGTGCCTCGGCCCCGACCGCCGATGATCCCGCGGCCGGGGATGACGCCGAGGCAGCCGATGCCGGCGCCGGCGCCGGTGCGGCTCCGCTGGTGGTTATGCAGCCGGCACAGAGTGCAGCGGCCACCACGCACAGGGCGGCCGCGGCCACGCTCCATCGCCTTGTGCTCCCCTCGTCCACCTAGAGAAGCGAACCATACCGACGCGACCTCCGGCCAGGGGTGACGCCTCTCCGTGGTCATTCGGCTCCTGTGAGCAGTGGCCCTCCGGGAGATGCGACAGCCGCGATGCGGCCTCGCCGGCCGGATGGGCCGGATCGTCATCACGCTTCCCGATTGTTACGCTGGCGGGGATGGCCCAGATCAGGACGGACAGATGACCGCGCTTCTGGCTGCTGCCGTCGCGGTGACCGGTGCTCGGATCGCCTTGACCTCGGTGATCGGATTCATCCTGTGGATCCTGATCATGGCCTGGATCTACAACATCGCCAGGCGCAAGGGTCGCCACGCCTTCCTCTGGTTGGTCTTCGGGTTCTTCTTCTCGCTCATCGCCCTGATCATCGTGGCCCTGCTCCCGTCCAAGCGCACGACCCGATCCTACGAGGGACGCTGACCGTCTAGCTGAGCCCGATGCGTTGCAGCAGTTCATCGGGAGCACCGATCGACCCAGGGACTCGGCCATCGCCTCCTCGACCGGGCATTTGAACCCATCGACGACCGGGTGATCTGTCTCCTCAGGGTCCACGTCGGTGATGAACAGGTACGAGGAGTCCGGAGGCTCCGAGCAGCCCGAAGGGAGCGCTCAACGGATGCCGACGCGATATCCTGACCGCCATCACCCACGAACATGCGGACCGGGTCCGCGCCTGCGACCTACTGGCCAAGGCCTGGGGCCGCTGACCGGGGACCCCCGGGAGTGCTGATCCGCTCCAGGGTGCTCGATGGACCTACACTGGCGGGGTCACCCTCGGTTCGGGCCGGCACGATCTGGTCGGTCGTTCGGTCCTCGTCGATTGACGGGTCCTGTCTTCGCCCCGACCAGCGCAGCGGTCGATAGTGCCCTGATCGTCCCTCCCATCACCTGCCGCCGGGCACCGACCGAGAGACACATCCATGACTACCGCCTTCGAGGATGCTCCTCCCGTGCCGTCGAGCCGCGAGGACTTTGCCGAGTTGGCCCGCAGGGTCCGGGACGACGGTCTGCTGGCCAGCCGGCGCGGCTACTACTGGGCCAAGATCGCCACCTCGGTTGCGGCCCTCGCTGTGGTGGCTTTGGCCGTGGTGCTGGTGGGGAACTCCTGGTGGGTGCTGGTGGTGGCCGTCGCCCTAGCCTTCGTACTCACCCAACTGGGATTCATCGGCCACGACGCCGGGCACCGCCAGATCTGCTCCCGCCGCCGTGACAACGATCTGATCGGTCTGGTGGTGGCCAACCTGTTCGCCGGATTCAGCTTCGGCTGGTGGATCAAGAAGCACAATCGTCACCACGCCCACACCCAGCGACTGGACAAGGATCCGGACCTCGTCCCCGGGGCACTGGTCTACACCCCCGACCAGGCGCGTGGGCGCGGAAGGTTCGGGCGGGAGTTCGCTCGTTCGCAGGTGGCGATGCTCGTACCCCTGTTGTTTCTCGAGGCCCTCAACCTCCATGTGGCCAGCGTCATCTCCCTCTCCCGCCGCCGGGACCGCGGCGCCCTGGTCGAGTCCGGTCTGCTCGCCGTCCACGTGTTCCTCTTCTTCGTCGCCCCGTTCCTCCTCCTTTCGCCGCTGCGTGCTTTGGGATTCATCCTCGTGACCCAGGCCCTCTTCGGCTTCTATCTCGGTGTGAGCTTCATCACCAACCACGTGGGTATGCCCACCCTGGTGGGCACTGACGAGTTGGGGTTCCTCCGCCGACAGGTGCTCACGTCGCGCAACCTGACCGGTCCGACCTTCAGCGGATTCCTCTTCGGGGGCCTGGACACCCAGATCGAACATCATCTGTTTCCCTCCATGCCCCGAGCCAACCTGCGCCGGGCCAGGAAGCTGGTGCGGCCGTTCTGTGACGAACGGCGTATCCACTACGCCGAGCAGAGTCCGTGGACGGCGTGGCGCCAGGTACTGGTGCATCTGCGTCGTGCCGGTACCGGCCGGCCGATCTCTGTCATCGACTGATCCTCTCGTTGGCGCCGATCCGTCGACCGGGCGCGGAACTCGGATGTCGGCGACCGGAGCCAGGGGCCCCAACTCGAGCAGCGAGCCAGGACCGCTCGGACCAATCCTGATAACGTCGGCCTCTGCAGTGAAGGCAGTGCCTCGGGGAAGCCGGTCAAAGTCCGGCGCTGGTCCGCAACCGTAGGTGGTGAACGCAGGCGTTCACCACGAGCCGGGATACCGATCCACCGCCTGTTGAGTCCATACCCGTCGAGAATCGCGGCAGGGACTCGGTCGGTCACGGGCCTGTCAGGCGTCGGGACTTCCGGGTCGTTGTCCGGAAGTGAGGATCACCCCATGTCCATCAAGCGCCTCCTGGCTACGGCTGCCGTCGGAGTCAGCCTGCTGATCACCGTCGCCGCGGCACCGGCGACAGCCAGCGCCATCACCATCTCACCAGCGGTCACCTCCACCTTCCCGCAGAGCGCCTCCGCCCAGGCGGGAGCGACGTGGCTGGCCGGACAGCTCACCCAGACCGGCTACATCCCGTCGACCACGACCCCGGGCGCAGCCGATCTTTCGGGTACCGCCAACACCGTTCTGGCCCTGGCCAGCGCCGGCACCGATCCAGCCGGCGCCTACGCCGCCCTCGGCTACCTGGCCGCGCACATCACCACCTATGTGGTGGCCGACGGGAGCGACGGACCGGGACAGCTGGCCCTGCTCATCCTGGATGCCCACGCCCTCGGTGAGAACCCCTACGCGTTCGGGGGCACCAACCTGGTCACCAGGCTCCTGGCCACCCAGCAGGCGACGGGACCCGATGCCGGACTGTTCGGCACCGACACCCAGGCCGCCGACTACGACGCCGGGAACTACCAGCAGGGCCTGGCCCTGGCCGCCCTGGCCGCAGTCGGTGTCACGGGTACGGCGGCCGTGCACGCCGGCGTCACCTGGCTGATCGCCGAGCAGTGCTCCGACGGCGGCTGGACCACTCCGGACAACACCAACAATGCCTGTAGCGGCACGCCAGCCAGTTTCGCCGGTCCGGACACCAACTCGACTGCACTGGCCCTCGAGGGTCTGGTCGCCCAGGACGCCGTCACCCCGACCATCTCAACCCTTGCCCAGGGGTTCCTCACGACCGGTCAGGACGCTGACGGGGGATGGTCCTACTACCCGAATAGCGTCGGCGTTCCCCAGTCCACCGATCCTGATTCGACCGCGCTGGTCGTCCAGTCCCTGGTGTCCCTGGGCGTCTCCCCGGTAGGCCCGCAGTTCCAGAAGGGTTCGGCCGATCCGGTGACGGCATTGGCGTCCTTCCAGATCGCATCTGGAGCCGGTACCGGTGCGTTCACCTTTCCCGGTGAACCCGGACCGAACCTTCTCGCCACCTACCAGGCGGTCCCGGCCATCGCCGGCAAGGCCATCCCCTTCGTGGCGTCGTTCACCGACAGCGGCTACTGGCTGGCCGCCACCGACGGCGGCATCTTCAACTACGGCACTGCTCCCTTCGCCGGCTCCCACGGTAGCTCGTCGCTCAACAGCCCCATCGTGGGCGTGGCAGCCACCCCCGACGGTAAGGGGTACTGGCTGGTGGCCTCCGACGGCGGCATCTTCAACTACGGGGACGCTCCCTTCGAGGGCTCCCACGGTGGCTCGCCCCTCAACCAGCCCATCGTGGGCATGGCGGCCACACCCGACGGTAAGGGGTACTGGCTGGTGGCCTCCGACGGCGGCATCTTCACCTACGGGGATGCCGGCTTCTTCGGCTCCCACGGTGGCTCGCCCCTCAACCAGCCCATCGTGGGCATGGCGGCCACACCCGACGGCCAGGGGTACTGGCTGGTGGCCTCCGACGGCGGCATCTTCACCTACGGCGACGCCACCTTCTACGGCTCCCACGGTGGCTCGCCGCTCAACAAGCCCATCGTGGGCATGGCAGCCACCCCCGACGGCCAGGGGTACTGGCTGGTGGCCTCCGACGGCGGCATCTTCACCTACGGGGATGCCGGCTTCTTCGGCTCCCACGGTGGCTCGCCCCTCAACCAGCCCATCGTGGGCATGGCGGCCACACCCGACGGCCAGGGGTACTGGTTGGTGGCGGCCGACGGCGGCATCTTCAACTACGGGGACGCTCCCTTCGAGGGGTCCCACGGTGGCTCGCCACTTAATAAGCCCATCGTGGGCATAGCGGCGAGCACAGACCAGACCGGCTGATGGCCAGGCGTCGGCGACACCGTCGGAACCTGGTGTCGGCCCTCCTGTTCGTCGGGGCGGCTTCGGCCGCCCTGGCGGCGGGCGGACCCGACGCCCTGGTCCCGTTCTCCGATGTCGCCGGCGCCGCCACCACCATCGGGGTCGGATTCGTCATCGACTTCGGTGGGACGGGGTCCACGGTCACCGGATGCGTCCAGGTGCCGCCCACCGACAGCGGCTATGAGGCGTTGCAGGCCTTTGTCGCCCAGGAGGACCTGGCCGCACCACAGTTCGAGCCCAACGGCAGCGGTCTGCTCTGTTCCATCAACGGCATCCCCGCCGCACCGGCGTGCGGCGAGGCCATTACCGGCGGTTATCAGTTCTGGTCCTACTGGTACATGACCGATGGTTCGGGGAACTGGACCTACGCCAACCGGGGCGCCTCGGCCGAGGTGGGGAGCGCCACCAACGGCGAGGACGTGGAGGGCTGGCGCTTCCAGAATCCCGGGCCGGACAACGCTTCGGCCCCGGAACCTTCCCCCAGCCCCGACTACGCCCGTTTGTGTGCCTCGGTGGCTCCATCGCCGACAACAACGGCTCCTGTCCCAGCTCCCGCCACCACGACCCCCGGGACGGTGACCACCCCGACGTCGACGCGGACCGGTGCCGGGTCGTCGACTGCAACGGCGCCGGGCCTCACTCCGGGTGGTTCCGTCGCGACGGCGACGGTGGGCCCACGGTCCACCACGGCGACGTCGCCGACGTCGTCGACCACGGCCCCGGCCGGCCACACCTCCTCAACGCACACCACGTCGTCGACGGCACCGGGACCCGAGTCACAATCGCTGGGGGCCGCTGACACCGCCGATCACGAAGGTTCAGGAGGGGGAGCGGTCCCGACGGTCGTCGGCGCCCTGCTCGTGTTGGCCCTGGCCGCAGGGGCGGTGTTCGGCTGGCGTCGACGGGCGCGGTCGGAATGACTCGCCGGTCCACGCCGTCTGGACGCCGCGGCCTCCACCCGGCGGCCTGGTGGCTGTGGGCCGCATGCCTGGCCGGTGCCGCCACCAGGACGACCAATCCGATGCTGCTGGCCCTGATCGCCGCGGTGGCGGCCTTCGTGGTGTCGGCCCGCCGGACGGCGGCGCCCTGGTCCCGCTCGATCGTGTTCTTCTTCCGCATGGGTGTGGTGGTCATCGTGGTGCGGGTGGTAGTGCAGATCGTCTTCGGTGACCGGCTGCCAGGTCACGTGCTCTTCTCCCTTCCCCAGGTCCCCCTGCCGTCGTGGGCCGCCGGCGTGAGCATCGGTGGCCCGGTGACTGCGGAATCGATCATCGAGTCCGCAGTGGACGGTCTTCGCCTGGCTGTCATCCTGATCTGTTTCGGGGCGGCCAACTCCCTGGCCAGTCCGTACCGCCTGCTGCGCTGCCTGCCCGCCATCCTCTACGAGGCGGGAGTGGCCATCACCGTGTCGCTGGCCTTCGCCCCTGAGGTGGTCATGGCCATCGCCGCGGTTCGTGACGCCCGCCGGCTCCGGGGTCGGCCGACCCGGGGCGTGGCCGGTCTGCGGGGCATGGCCATACCGGTGCTGGAGAGCGCCCTCGACCGGTCCCTGCAGCTGGCATCGTCCATGGATGCCCGGGGCTACGGGCGCCGGGTGGCCGTACGGCCTGGGACGCGACGGCTGGGGACAGGCTCGACCGCTGTCGGGTTGTTGTTGGTGCTGGCCGGAGTGTACGGGCTGCTCGACACCGGATCGCTCCCGGCCGGGGGCGTGCCCTTCGTGGCGGTGGGCGCCGTCCTGGTGGGGGTGGGTATGGCCGCTGGGGGCCGCCGCACCAATCGCACCCGGTACCGTCCTGACGTCTGGAGGACGGCCGAGTGGTTGGTGGTCGGCTCGGGTGCGGTGGCGCTGGCCAGCCTCATCGCCGCCAGCGTGATCGGCGTGCCCGGTCTGCAGCTGACGGTCAGCCCGCTCCACTTCCCCCAGCTTCCCCTCCTAGCCATGGTGGGGGTTTTGGTCGGTCTGGTGCCGGCCGTGGCCGCTCCAGCTCCGCCGACGTTTGGAAGCACCCGGCACCCGAGGACGGTCGTCGACACAGACCCGGAACGTGCCCCATCAGTCCGGCGCACCGGACCGGTCGCCGGGTTCGAGGACGCCGGATCCGCCGGTCCAACCGGATCCGTCGAGACTGTCGAGGGGAGTCGGGCATGATCCGGTTCACCGACGTCTCCTTCACTTACGACGGGGCCGACCGTCCGACCCTGTCCCATGTGAACCTGTCCGTGTCCGAGGGGGAACTCTGCCTGGTGGTGGGGGAGACCGGGTCGGGCAAGACCACGCTGCTCCGGGCCATCAACGGCCTCGTGCCCCACTTCACCGGGGGCCACCTTGGGGGGGACGTGAGCATCGGAGGCCGCTCTACCCGCGACTTCCCCCGCGGGAGCTGGCCGATCTCGTCGGGATGGTGGGCCAGAACCCGGTCACCAGTTTCGTCACCGACACGGTGGAGGACGAGCTGGCCTACACCATGGAGAACCTGGGTATCGCCCCCGACGCCATGCGCCGTCGGGTCGAGGACACACTTGACCTGCTCGGACTGCACGAGCTACGCAACCGTCCGCTGTCCGCGCTCTCGGGAGGCCAGCAGCAGCGGGTGGCGATCGGAGCGGTCCTGTGTGCCTCGCCCCGGGTGCTGGTCCTCGACGAGCCCACGTCGGCCCTCGACCCGGCCGCCGCCGAGGAGGTGTTGGCGTCGCTCACCCGGCTGGTTCACGACGTGGGCATGACCGTGGTCCTGGCCGAGCACCGGCTCGAGCGGGTCATCCCCTTCGCCGACCGGGTGGTACTGGTGCCCGGCGACGGGGCACAGCTGGTGGTCGGGCCCACGGCCGAGATCATGGCCACCTCCCCGGTGGCCCCGCCTCTCGTCGAGTTGGCCCGACTGGCCGGTTGGTCGCCGGTGCCCCTGGCGGTCCGTGACGCACGGCGTCTGGCTGGACCCCTCCGCGGCAAGCTGGCGGATGCCCACCCTCCGGCCGTGGCCTCGGCCGGCCGGGGTGGGAGCATCGATGGGGGATCGGTCGAATCCGCCCCGGTCCCGGTGGTCCGGGTGGACCGTGTGGCTGTCGACTACGGCCCGGTGGTGGCTCTCGACGGTGTGTCTGTGTCCGTCGCTGCCGGCGAGGTGGTGGCCCTCATGGGTCGCAACGGGTCGGGCAAGTCCACCCTCTTGGCTCAGCTGGCCGGCCTGCGTTCGCCAACCGACGGTCGGGTAACCGTGGCCGGTAGCGCGCCGACCGACCTGCCGGCCCGGAGGCTGATCACGGTGGTGGGCCTGGTGCCCCAGGACGCCGGGTCCCTTCTCTACGGTGAGACGGTGGCCTCGGAGTGCGCCACCGCCGACCGTGAAACCGGGTTGGTCCCCGGCACCACGGCATCCGTGCTGGACGAGGTGCTGCCGGGCGTGCCCCGGGACCGCCACCCCCGTGATCTCTCCGAAGGCCAGCGCCTGGCCCTAGCCCTGGCTGTCGTGCTGGCCCCCGGCCCGTCGGTGGTGCTGTTGGACGAGCCCACCCGGGGCCTCGACTACCCCAGCAAGGAGCGTCTGGTCACCGTGCTGCGCACCCTGGCCGCCCACGGCGATACCGTGCTGGTCGCCACCCACGACGTGGAGCTGGCTGCTCAGGTGGCCACCCGGGTGGTGGTACTTGCCGAGGGTGAGGTCGTGGCCGACGGGCCGGCCAGGGACGTGGTCTGTCACTCGCCGGTCTTCGCGCCACAGGTGGCCAAGGTGCTGGCCCCCGAGCCGTGGTTGACCGTGGACGAGGTCCGCACGGCGCTGGGCTCGTGCCCTGCGACCCTGGGAGGTGGGGGCCTTGACCGGTAGGGACCGGGCCCGTTCGACGGCCATACGGCTGAAGCCCCGGGCCTCGGTGCTGTTGGGGGTCGCCTCGTTGATCGGGGTGGCGGCCTTCTGCTGGCCCCTGGTCATCCAGGGCCATGCCGGTGTCAATCAGGCCCACGCCGCCGATGCACCGTGGCTGTTCGTGGCCATCCTCCCGTTGCTGCTAGCCGTGATCCTGGGCGAGATGGCCGAGGGGACCCTGGACGCCAAGGCCATCGCCCTGCTGGGGATCCTGGCCGCCTGTGGAGCGGCACTGCGCATCCCGAGCCCCGGGGTGGCCGGCTTCGAGCCGGTATTCTTCCTCTTGATCCCCGCGGGCCGGGTGTTCGGGCGCGGCTTCGGGTTCGTACTCGGGGCGGTGACCATTGCCGCGTCGGCCCTGATCACCGGGGGCATCGGTCCGTGGCTCCCGTTCCAGATGTTCGGGGCGGCCTGGATGGGCTTCGGTGCCGGCTGCCTCCCACCCCTCAGGGGACGGGCCGAGTTGGCCATGCTGGCTGGCTACGCCGCCGTCTCGGCGATCCTCTACGGCACATTGCTGAACCTGTGGTTCTGGCCGTTCGGCGCCGGCACCTCGACCAGCTTCTCGTTCTCCCCGGGGGCCGGAGCGCTGACCAATCTCCACAGTTTCATCCTGTTCGACCTGACCACGTCCTTGGGCTTCGACATCACCCGGGCCGTGACCAATGCCGTGCTGGTCCTGCTCCTCGGGCGACCGGTGATGGCCGCACTCCGTCGCGCCTCGAGGCGGGCGGCCTTCGACGCCCCGGTCGTGTACCACTGACGAACCCTCGGGGGAGAGGTCGTCGAGGCCGGTCCCCCCACCTCAGGACCGGTGCACCATATGGTCGACGAAGGCCAGTTTGCGGATGACCTTCGGCGCCAGGACGAACGGGTAGAGGTCGTCGTGGCCCATCGACCGGTTGATCTGGTTGAGGGCGTAGGAGAGCTCCAACCAGTTGTCGACCACTTCCCCGAACGAGGTCGTGCTGTCTGGTCGTGTGGGGTGGGCCCCGGTGCGGTGGGACCGGCGCTGTCCGATGGTGATGGCGGTACCCAGGCCGAAGCTGTCGGCCGTCTGCAGGGTGTCGAGGATGTGGAGGTAGTGGGCGAAGGTCTCCGCCCAGTCCTCGAAGGGGTGCATGGTGGCGTAGCGGCTGATGTGGGTACCGGACCACGACCGGTCGAGGTCCGCGGGCGCGTCGTAGTGCCGCTTCACGGCCAGGGCGTAGTCCCCGCGGTCGTCTCCGAACAGCACGCGGCATGCCTCCAGGACGTCGGGGTCGTTGACCAGGATAGGCCAGTAGTAGTGCCCGATCTCGTGCCGGAAATGCCCGAGCAGGGTGCGGTAGGGCTCGCTCAGCTGCTGGCGTAGGTGTTCCCGGTGCTCGGGGTCGGCTTCGGCCAGGTCCAAGGTGATGACGCCGTTGTCGTGCCCGGTGATCACCTTGGTCTCCGCACTGGAGAGAAGATCGAAGGCCAGGCCCTTCCCGGCCTGCTCGTCTCTCGGGACGACGGGCAGTCCCAGTTCTGCCAGCTGGAAGATCAGACGGCGCTTGGCCATCTCCCCGTGCAGCAGTTCGGCCACGCCTTCGGCATCCCCGTCCGCCGGGCGGGTCCGGGTCAGCACGCACGACTCGCACAGCGAGTTGGTGTGCGCGGGCACCAGCCAGTTGCATCCGGTGGCGGCATGGGTGGCGCAGCGCTGCCAGGCCCTGACCGGGCTGCTCAGGTCGACCAGATGGTCGGGGGCCACCTCAGTGAGGGCCACGACGTCGCGGCGCTGGTGGACATAGCCGAGCGGGGAATGGCACCGAAGGCACTGGCTGTTGTCGAAGAACACCAGCTGGCCGCAGCTGTCACACGTGAACACTCGCATGGGGTGGAGCTCCGATCCGGGGTGGGGCACGAGCAGGCGGGAGGTGGTCGACGCTACCCGGCCATCGGTTGTTCCACTCCTACCTGACCGGACGGGTGACCGGATCCGACCCGGGCAGGATGTCGTCTCCTGGTCCGCTCGACTGTATACGAACACATGTTCGTATACAGTCATACCGAGATGACACCGGGCACGACGACACCGTGGCAGCGGTCCCTGTTCGACCAGGGGGAGGAGGTGACACTGGGCCCGGCCGCTCCCCCGGGGGCGAGGGCGTCCCTCGGCGGAGGTGCCTGGATCGAGAGCCGAACCGGCTGGGTGGCGCGTCACGACCTGCTGTTCGAGTATCTGGTCGACGCCGTCCCCTGGCGGCTCGAGGAGCGCCCCATGTACGACCGGACGGTGGCGGTGCCCCGGATGGTCTCGCACTACCCGGAGGGTGAGGATCTCCCGCACCCGGCCCTGGTCGAGGCCCGGCGCCTCCTCGACCAGCGGTACGGGGACGGGGCTGCCGGGGAGTTCGTCAGCGCCGGGCTGTGCTTCTACCGAGACGGACGGGACAGCGTGGCCTGGCACCGCGACCGCATCGGGCGACGCGCTGGTGTCGATACCATGGTGGCGATCGTGTCGCTCGGCGAGCGGAGGACCTTCCTCATCCGTCCGATGTCCGGTGGCCCGGCCCGGCGCCTTCGCTTGGGCGCCGGGGATCTCCTGGTCATGGGGGGACAGTTCCAGCAGACCTGGGAGCACTGTGTGCCGAAGACCAGCCGACCGGTCGGACCCCGCATCAGCGTGCAGTTCCGTACCCGGGGTGCCCGCTGATCGGGGCGCCCCGTCGACAGGTGTCTTGTACCCTTGCGGAGGCATGGGATCCACCCGGTGCACCCCCGGGGGTCCCGACGATCCGACCGCGAGGAGAGCCCATGGCCCAGAGCGCAGGACTGCACGAGCCCGAGGACCGACTGCCGTCCAGCACCATCGACCGACACCGTGCCCTGGCGTCGATCCAGGAGGAGTTGGAGGCCGTCGACTGGTACGACCAGCGGGTGGAGGCCACCGACGACGCCGAGCTGGCCGAAGTCCTGGCTCACAACCGGGACGAGGAGAAAGAACACGCTGCCATGACCCTCGAGTGGTTGCGGCGGCACGACCCGGTGCTGGACCGGCATCTCCGCACCTACCTGTTCACGTCAGATCCTGTCGTGGCCATCGAAGATGCCGCCGCCAGCCCGGACGACGATCCCCACTCGCTCGGCATCGGCGATCTACGCCGCTAGGCCGGACCCGTCAGGCCAGTTCGAAGGACCGTCCCCGGTCATCCACGGGCAGGTTGTCGCCCACCGTGGCGGTCACGTCGAGGGACTCGAGCGTGGCGATACCGCTGATCACCGAGGCGAAGGCCGTGTCGGCCGCGTCCCGACCGGTGGCAATCCGGACCATGGCCGAACGGGGGGCCAGGTCGGTGGCGTCGAACGCATACCAGCGTCCGTGTTCGATGATCTCGAACACGGCATGGAAGTCCATGGGGAAGAGGCCTGGGGCGTACACCGAGGTGAAGCGGGCCGGGATGCCGACGGCCCGGCACAATGCCACCCCCAGATGGGCGAAGTCACGACAGGTGCCCATCCCGGTCAGCAGCGTGTGCTCGGCCGAGTCGTGCACCGAACTCGATCCGGCTACGTAGCCCACACGCTCGCGGATCCAATCCGTGATGGCTCGGACCCGTGCGTCCACCGAGGACTCCACGCCGAATTCGGCCACCGCGAAGCCCACCAGATGGTCAGAGGGGCAGTAGCGGCTCGGCCGCAGGTAGACCAGTCGCGAGTTGGCCGCGGCCAGTTCGGGCCCACCGGGGTCAACCGTCGGCGCCTCCGGCGTCGGAGACAGCAAGGACCGCGGCGCCACCGCCTGGATCTCGGCCCGGTAGGACACGTGCAGCCGTCCGACCGGCGCCACCAGCACGTCGGACCTGGTTCCGTTCGGGCCGAGGAGCTCGGTCGTCACCAGTGGATCCCCTTCGGAGCGGGCGTCGAACCGCTCGGCCACCACGGCACCGGCCGTGGCCGAGGCCGCGATCTGCAGTACCACTTCGGCGGGCTCCGCCACCCAGAACCCGAGCTCACAGGAGAGCACCCGCCGGTTGTCGGGGCCCCCGTCGGACCCCTCTGTCCGCCGTGTGCCGATCCGACCCATCTCCGAGCTTCCCACACCCACGTTCGGACGGTTGCACCCGCCATCGGTCCGAACCCGATCGAGTGGATGCCGACGGTCACCGGACGCGAACGTCCAGTCGCAGGCCCGGTAGGGTCGAACCGTGACGCGTCCCGAGGTCCCGACGCCGGTGCCCTTCGCTGCGGGCTCGGTATCGATGCGCCTCTATCCCCACAACGAGCTCCCGGCATCCGAAGTGGTGGCCGAGCTCTGCGCTCAGGGTGTCCTGGCACTACAGGTCGGATTCGACGGGGTGATGACCAGCGAACACCACGGCGGTTTCCCCGGCTACCTGCCCAATCCCCAGCAGGCTTCGTCGTTCGTCCTCGACGACCATCCAACGGGGTGGGCCGCGGCCTGCCCCCTACTCCTCCCGCTGCGACCCACCGCTCTGGTGGCCGAGGAGACGGCGTGGCTGGCGGCCCGCCATCCGGGCCGGGTGGGACTGGGCGTCGCCGCGGGAGCACTCCCCTCGGACTACGAGGTCATGGGGAACGACCAGGCGTCGGCACCGGCCCGCTTCGCCGCCGAGCTGCCCCGACTGGTCGCCATGCTGATGGGCCGGGATCTCGGACTGCTGGCCGGCGATCCCGCCCTGATGCGGTGCGCCGACCATCCCGTCCCCGTGGTCAGCGCCGCCGTCTCGCCGTCGGCCGCCCGACGGGCTGCGGTGGCGGGAGCCGGGATCCTGATGGAGGGGATGTCGGACCCCGAGCGCCTGGCCCGGGTCACCGCGGCCTACGACGACGCCGGGGGTACGGCGGCCAAAGTCCTCATCCGGCGGGTGTGGCTGGGGGACGTGCCCTCCGATCTCATCGTCAGGCAGCGCCGGGTCTACGACGGGGTGACCGGCGATTCCTCCGCCTTCGGCACCGATCAGACCGTCGCATCCGACGACGCCGTCGTCCTGGCCGAGCGCCTGTCTGCGGTGGTGCAGGCGACGGGGGCGACAACTCTCGACCTGCGGGTCCACCTCCCCGGGGTTCCACCCCACGCGGTGCGTGAGCAGATCCACCGGCTCGGGACGACCGTGGTGCCGCGGCTCAAGGAGACCTTGGCCTCCTGAGGAGGGCCAGAGAGCTGATGGGGTTACTAGAGACGGGAGTAGGTGGCCGCCTCCTCCTCGAAGCGAAGGGACGCCTCGAGGCTGACCGACGGCCGCGTGAGTTCGACGGCCGCCAGCACGTCGGCGGACAGGATCTCGGGTGGACCGCCGGCCAGAGCTCGGTCGAAGGCCAGCTGGGCGCTGCGTTGAGCCACCAGGGCGAAGTCGGCGGGGGTGAACCCGGCGGTGTGGGACGCCACCTCCTCGGGGTTGCCTGCGGGCAGAAACTCGGCAACCAGATCGGCACGCTCGGACTCGTCGGGCGCTCCCACCGGGATGACTAGGTCGAACCGGCCCGGGCGCAGGAGGGCCGGGTCAATGGCCGCGATGGAGTTGGTGGCCATGACCATGAGACGGTCCGGGTGGGCCTTGAACACCGGGATGACCTTCAAGAGCTCGTTGACCAGGGGTTGGCTGTCGGGACGGTCGGCGCGGTCCGAGGCGATCTCGTCCGCCTCGTCGATGAAGCACACCAGGCGGTCCACCCTCCCGAGCTCGGCCAGGCTGTCGCGCAAGGCCCGGGCACCGTCGACCCCCTGGCCCAAGAGCGACGGATGGAGCTCGACGAAGGCCCAGGACAGCCGGGAGGCGATGGCTCGGGCGAAGGAGGTCTTCCCGGTGCCCGGCGGACCGAACAGGAGTACGGCGGCGGGCGGAACGAGGCCGAGCTGGTCGGCCAACTCGGTGTGCGCCAGCGGCGCCACCACCCGCCGGTCCAAGAGGCCCTTGGCTGTCGAGAACCCCTTCATCGACTCCCACAGGCCAGCGGCGGGAACCTGCCCGCCGAACCGCTCCACGATGGCCAGTTCCTCGGGCACCATCGAGGCATCCCGGCTGTAGAGGTCCAGTCCGTCACGGCGGGTGAAGCCCTGATTGGCGAAGGCCGATTCACCGACCTGGCCGGGACTGATGAGGGCGAGCAGGCGCCGGCCGCCCCGGTGGATGATCTCCTGGTCCAGTTCACGGAGCAGCCCCGAACCGATGCCCAGGTGGCGCCAGTCCGGATGGAGGGCCAGCATCATCAGGTGGGCGTCGGTTCCGTCCACCCTGGCCACGACGGCCCCGACCACCGCGCCGCCCGGTGAGAGGGCAACGACGGCGGGCTGATGCTCATGGAGTGCCTCTACGACGTCGCTACGGCTGTAGGCAGCTCCAGTCGCCGATCCGGACAGATCGATCAGCCGGACGATTTCCTCGAACGGGATGGCCGGATCCCGGTAGTCGAGGGTGAGGGCCCGCCATTGGTGCTTCACCGATCGAACCTCCCTGGAACGGTTCCGATGCTAGCCCCGGCGGCTTCGATTGACCCGGTCCGGGTCACGGCCCACACTGAGGGCCGGCCCATGGGGGGCCAGAAGGAGCCGGTGCCATGGGACAGTGGAGCAGGGCGGAGATCGAAGCGGCATTCGCCGAATACCAGCGCAAGGCGGCCGACGCCGGGGCGTCGGGGGACTGGCGGGAGTGGACCGATCAGTTCACCGAGGACGCCACCTACATCGAGCACCACTACGGACAGTTCGAGGGGCGCGAGGCCATCCACGAGTGGATCAGCACCACGATGTCGGAGTACCCCGGACGCGACATGCCCGAGTTCCCCATCGAGTGGTACGTCATCGACGAGGAGCGGGGGTGGGTGGTGTGCCAGGTGTGGAACCGGATGAAGGACCCCGGCGACGGCACCGTGCATCAGGAGTACAACTTCACCCTCCTCAAGTACGCGGGTGACGGCCGGTGGTCCTACGAGGAAGACGTCTACAACCCCATGCGCTTCGGGGCCATGGTGGCCGGATGGGAGGCCGCTCGGGCCGCCGCCGGAGCATGACCGTGGCTGACCCCCGCACTCCCTCGGTCCGGGACGGCGACGGCGTCCAGCGGTCGACCGCACTACGGTGCAGGCGTGGAACTGCGGCGACTGGGTAGGACCGACCACCGGTCGTCGGTGGCCATCCTGGGGGGAGCGGCGCTGTGGGACGGTGATCCCGACAGCGCCGCGTCGACCCTGTCCGAAGCACTGGCCGCCGGGGTGAACCACCTGGATGTGGCGCCACAGTACGGCCGCGCCCAGGAGCTGTTGGGACCCTCGATCCCCGAGGTGAGGGACCGGCTCTTCGTGGCGTGCAAGACACTGCGGCACAGCGGTGACGGGGTGCGAGCCCAGCTGGAGGAGTCGTTGACCCTGCTCCGTTGCCAGTACTTCGATCTGTATCAGATGCACGCCGTGACCGACCTGGACGAGCTGGATGCCAGGGCCGGTGCCGTCGAGGCCATCCTGTCGGCCCGCGACGAGGGGCTGTGCCGGTGGGTGGGGATCACCGGTCATGAACTCACCGCACCCGGCGCCCATCTCGAGGCACTTCGCCGTTACGACCTCGACACGGTGATGTTCCCCGTCAATCCGCACCTGTGGTCGGATCCCGCCTACCGCCGGGACGCCGAGGCCCTGCTGGACTACGCCGGCCACCACGACGTGGGCGTGATGGCCATTAAAGCCGTGGCCGCCCGACCGTGGGGCCCACGGGAGCACACCTCATCCACCTGGTATGAGCCTTACACCCGGGCCGACGAGGTGGCCCGCAACATCGACTTCGTCCTGTCCACTCCCGGGGTGCACGCCTTCTGCACGCCCGGGGACACCCGGGTCCTCAGGACGGCCCTGACCGCGGCGGAGACCCATGTCCCGATGAGCGCCACGGCACGGGATGAAGCCGTCCGGGCGGTGGCCGACGAGTCGAGCATCTTCCCCATGCCGGCGGCGTGAACCCGTCGACGGAGGGGACACCGGGACCGGTGGCGCCTCCCCGAGGTACCCGGCACGTCGTCGTGGCCCCGGTGCAGGGGACGGTGGTGGTGATCACGGTGGCCACCGGAGGTGGAGTGGCCGGGGGTGGTTCACTGCTCATCCTCGAGTCCATGAAGATGGAGCATGTGGTGCGGTCACCGGTCACCGGTGTCGTGGTGGGACTCGAGGTCGAGGTGGGGACGCTGGTGGCCGCGGGGGACCCCGTCGCTGTGGTCGAGGCGGGCGACACCGAGACGCTGGCAGACGACCCATCGCCACCCATCGATCTCGAGTCTGTGCGTCCGGACCTCGAGGAACTGGTGGTGCGCCAGCGCGGGGTGCTCGACGCCGGTCGGCCCGACGTCGTCGAGCGGCGTCATCTCCAGGGACGGCGGACGGCGCGGGAGAACATCGACGACCTGTGCGACCCTGGAAGCTTCACCGAGTACGGATCGTTGGCCATCGCCGCCCAACGAGGTAGACGACCAGTCGAGGAGCTGATCGAGCGAACACCGGCCGACGGTCTGGTGGCCGGCGTCGGACGGGTCAACGGCGGCACGTTCGACGACCGCCATTCCCGCTGCGCGGTGCTCTCCTACGACTACACCGTCCTGGCCGGCACCCAGGGATCCCAGAACCACCGCAAGAAGGACCGGCTGTTCGAACTGGTCCGACGGGTGCAACTCCCCGTCGTCCTCTTCGCTGAGGGCGGTGGTGGCCGGCCGGGGGACACCGACTACGCCGTCGTCACCGGTCTGGACACGATGGCCTTCGCCGAGTTCGGTGCACTGAGCGGCCTGGTTCCACTGGTCGGCGTGGTCTCGGGATTCTGCTTCGCCGGCAATGCCGCACTGCTCGGATGCTGCGACGTGATCATCGCCACCCCGGGGACCTCGATCGGCATGGGGGGCCCGGCCATGATCGAGGGCGGTGGACTGGGCACGGTCCGGCCCGAGGATATCGGTCCCCTCGACATCCAGGTAGGAAACGGTGTCGTCGACGTGGTGGCCGAGGACGAGGCCGACGCCGTCCGCCTGGCCCGCCAGTACCTGTCCTATTTTCAGGGAGCCACCGATGGCTGGTCGTGCGCGGACCAGCGGGCGCTGCGCTCGGCGGTGCCCGCCGAGCGGGTACGGGTGTACAACATACGCGAGTTGATCCTCACCCTGGCCGACACCGGATCCGTGTTGGAGCTCCGTAGGGGTTTCGGAGCGGGGATGGTGACGGCGCTGGTGCGGGTGGAAGGCCGCCCGATCGGTCTGGTGGCCAACAATCCCGCCCATCTCGGCGGGGCCATCGACCGTGACGGGGCCGACAAGGCGGCCCGCTTCCTCCAACTCTGCGATGCCCACGACCTCCCGATCCTCTTCCTCTGCGACACCCCCGGGTTCATGGTGGGTCCCGAGGCCGAGGAGACCGCCCAGGTCCGTCACTTCAGCAGGCTCTTCGTGACCGGGGCCAGTCTCACGGTCCCGTTCTTCACCATCGTGGTGCGCAAGGGATACGGCCTCGGTGCTCAAGCCATGGCCGGGGGCAGCTTCCGGTCCCCGCTGTTCACGGTGGCCTGGCCGAGCGGCGAGTTCGGCGGCATGGGCCTCGAAGGGGCTGTCCGACTGGGCTTCCGGCGGGAACTGGAGGCCGTCGAGGATCCCGACGAACGCGACGCCCTCTTCGCCACCATGGTCGACCGGGCTTACCAGCACGGCAAGGCCATCAACGTGGCATCGGCCTACGAGATCGACGACGTCATTGATCCGGCGGACTCCCGACGGCGGATCGTCGAGGCGCTGCGCTCGGTGGCACCGCCCGCCCCCCGCTCCGGTAAGAAGAGGAGCTGCATCGACACCTGGTGACACGGTCCGGACCCGGTGCCGGATCGGCGATGGGTCAGGGGACGGGAAGGACCCAGTCGACGAACTGACGAACCGACTCCCAGGCGCGGACGGCCTCGGGGACGCCCAGGTTGACGAGTCCCTGGATGCCGTGGATCCCGCCGGCCACCACGTCGAGACGGGCGTCCACGCCGACTGACCGAGCCTTGCGGACCAGGCGCTCAGCGTCGAGTCGACAGACGTCGGTCTCCCCGACCTGGGCCAGGATCGGAGGGAGGCCGGAGAGGTCACCCCGGGCCGGGGAGGCCCACGTGGCCCGGGGATCGCCGTTGGGACCGACGTAGTCACGGGCCCGGGCCCGGAGGAATCCCTCGGAGATAAACGCATCCCGGAGCGACGGTGTGGCCGTGCCGTATCCGGCCGTGTCGAGGTCGACCCATCCGGACAGGCTGATCACGGCGGCCGGGACCGGCAGGCCCTCGTCGCGAGCCGCCATCACCGTGCTGAGGGCCAGGCCGCCGCCGCACGAGTCACCGATGCAGACCAGGCGCCGGTGGTCCCGACCAGACCTGAGGAGGGCACGGTAGGCGGTGAGGCAGTCCTCCAGCGCCGCCGGGCCGGGGTGCTCGGGGGCCAACCGGTAGTCGACCGTGACGACGGGGATCCCTGTCCAGTCGGCGATGAACTCGGCGTAGAAGTGATAGGCCTCGAGATCACACGACACGAAGGCCCCTCCGTGGGCGAAGAGGGCCAGGCCACGGGTGGCGTCACTGGTGGGTCGGGTCAGGTAGGCGGACCTCACCCCTCCCAGCGTCCACGTGTCGACTCCGGTGTCCGAAGCCAGCGGGTGACCGTGGAGCGGGGCCATGGACTCCCGGGTGAGGGCCGCATCGTCGTCAGGCCCGGCGAAGTCCCCGGGCATGCCGTCCACCACGGCGCGGAGCAACTCGCTCGGTACCTCACCGTTCGACCCCGGACTGCCGTTCCCACTCACCGGTCAGGCCGGTCCGGACCGGTCCCGGTAGATGGTGACGGGGCAGTCGGCGTGTGTGGCGCAGTGCTGGCCGACCGAACCCAGGAGCATTCCCGAGAACTCCCCGTGGCCGCGACTCCCCACCACGAGGACGTCGGCGTGCTGCGATGCCTCGACCAGTGCCTCGGCGGGATGACCTTCGACGATCCGGCCGGTCACCTCTGTCGATCCGTACCGGTCGGCAACCGGGCCGACGATGGCATCGAGCATCGTTTTGGCGTCGCCGGCGGGGTCGTACCCCTCGGGGAAGGGGATGACCGGACCGATGCCGGTGGGCCACTGCCAGGTGGTCACGGCCTCGATGGAGGCTCCGATCCGGGAGGCGAGGTCGGTGGCCCAACCGAGGGCCGCCACGGAGGTGTCGGAACCGTCCACTCCCACCACGATCCGCCGGACCTCTCTGTGTCCACGACCGGGAGCATCACCGCCCACTTCCTCACCTGTAGCTCCGACGTCGGTCTGGGACACAGCGCCCTCCTTGTCTTGTGCTTCCGGCCCCGGATCCCATGCTAGGGCCGCCACGCGGCGGCACTCACGGTATGCGGTCGAGGCCCTCCCGCCTGCGGGAGGCCACCTCGTCGACCTGCTCCATGCCCGGCCCTCCCGTGGTCGGTCCCTCGACCGGGGTGCCCGCACCGACCAGCGCACCGACGGTTGCACCCACCGAGGTCCGCAGTGCACCGAGGTCGTAGCCCCCCTCGAGGAACAGCACCAGACGCCCGGAAGCCGGGGCGTACCCCGCGACCACGAGGGCCAGATCGGCGAAGTCGCCAGCGGTGAGGGACAGGTCGGCCAGCGGATCGGCACGGTGGGCGTCGAAGCCCGCCGAGACGAGCACCCATGTCGGTGCGAATTCGTCCACGGCTGGCGTGACCAGGCGGTCGAAGGCTCGGCGGAGAACGTCCCCGGTGGCGCCGGCGGGCAGGGGCACGTTGATCGTCGTCCCCGGCGCCCCCGGACCGCCCACGTCCGAGGCCCGACCGGAGCCCGGAAACGACGGCCACTCATGGGTCGACACGTACATGACCTTCGGCTCATTCCAGAACAGGGCTTCGGTGCCGTTCCCGTGATGGACGTCCCAGTCCACGATCAGCACGCGTTCGCCCGCCGCCACCAGCGCCGCCGCCGCCACCGCCACGTTGTTCACGAGGCAGAAGCCCATAGAGCGGTCGGCCAGGGCGTGGTGCCCGGGCGGTCGGGCGACCACGAAAGCCAGGTCGCCACGCCCCCGCTGCAGTTCGTCGATGGCCACCAGCCCCGCCCCGGCGGCCCGGGTGGCGATGGCCCACGACTCGGGGGTGGCGTAGGTGTCGGCGTCGATGGAACCGCCACCCTCCTCACAGAATCGGAGCAGGCGGTCGAGGTGCAGTTCGGAGTGCACCCTCCCCAGTTCGAGCAGCCCCGCGGGCCGCGTCTCCACAGTCACCAGGTCGTCACCCAGATACAGATCGGCGAGGCCTTCCATGACCGCTGCCACCCGGTCCGGACGCTCCGGATGTCCGGGATGGACGTGCTCGTCTCCCGTCTCCGGGCCCACGACCGTCAGCACGGTGGTGCTCCACCGAGATGCCCGAGGCCGATGATCACGTGCACTCCTCCCCGTCCACGGACCTCCCCGGAGTCCGACCTCGGGGAGCGTCATGGGTCGACCCAGAGTCTGCACCAGTTCCGGGGGGCCGGGAACAGCGCCCGGTCCGGGTCACGCTCCCCGCTAACCCGGTCACTCCGATTCAACCGGAGCTGAAGCCTAGAGTGAGCCGATGTCCGTGAGGCCGACAGGGGGTGGTGGAGGGTGACGTCGACAGCGGTGGGCACCCTGGTCCTCATCGCCCTCGCCGCCGTCCTCGCTCCCGTCCTCTCCGAGCTCACCGGAGCCATAGCCGTCCCCGAGATCGTCATCCAGATCGGTCTCGGGATCCTCATGGGTCCCTACGTCCTCGACATCGCCCATGTGAACAGTGTCGTCACCGGCCTCTCCGAACTGGGCCTGACGTTCCTGATCTTCCTGGCCGGCTACGAACTGGACCTGGCCAGGATACGGGGCAGGCCACTGCGGTTGGCCACCACCGGGTGGGCCATCTCCCTGGTCATCGGGCTCGGCGCCGCGTTTGCCCTGGTATCGACGGGCCTGGCCCGGGACACGGTGGTCGTCGGTCTGGCCCTCACCACGACCGCACTCGGGACCCTCGTCCCCATGCTCCGGGACGCCCGCGTGATGGACACCCGGTTCGGTTCGTACATCTCGGCCATCGGCACGGTCGGGGAGTTCGGCCCGATCGTGGCGGTGGCCCTGTTGTTGACCAAGAAGGACCCGCTGCTGACCTCGCTCCTCCTGGTGGCGTTCATCGTCCTGGCTGTCGCCACGGTCTTGCTGGCCGCGCGGAAGCAGCCGCCGAGCCTGGTGCACTTCCTCAGCCGCCATCTCGAGTCGAGTGCACAACTGCCCGTCCGGGTGGCGCTCCTGTTCATCGTGTTGCTCGTGCTCCTGGCCGAGACCCTCGGTCTCGACGTGCTGCTCGGTGCGTTCGCCGCCGGCATCGTGGTCCGCCTGTTCTCGGCCGGTGGGGAGATCGCCGCCGTTCGGGGGAAGCTGGAGGCCATCGGGTTCGGCTTCCTCATCCCCGTCTTCTTCGTCGTGAGCGGCATCCAGTTCGATGCCCACGTCTTCGTGCAGGACCCGGCCTCACTCTGGCGGGTGGGGCTCTTTTTGACGCTGATGCTGGTGGCCAGGGGAGCCCCGGTGTTCCTCATCTATCAGAAGGCGCTCACCCCACCCGAGCGGGTCCCGATGGCCCTGCTCTCGGCCACCGGTCTGCCCCTGATCGTCGTGATCACCAGCATCGCCCTGGGGGAAGGGAGGATGCTCCCCGTCAACGCCGCGGCGCTGGTGGCCGCCGGCATGCTCTCGGTACTCCTGTTTCCCGCCATCGGCCTGTGGCGCATGCGGGTTGCCGGCCTCGCCGTGGCCATCACCGACCAGGACGCCGGCGGCCCGGAGGGTTCGCGGGGCCCGGACGGATCGGGGAGCCCGAACGTCTCGGGGCCATCGCTGGCCACCGACGGACCGGCCGAGTCCGAGGGATCGGACGGAGGTGAGGCACCGCCGCTCCGCTGAATCACCGCCGGCACGCTGAACCCGGCAGAGGTCCCGTGGGTGGTTCAGGGCGTGTCGTTCTGGACCGTGAACCAGTCCCGGGCCCCGAGGTAGGAGGAGAACGCCGTGGCGATGGTGTCGATGTCCTCGGGCCGCTTGGGGCGCTGCACCTCGTAGACGTTGGGGAACTCGAGCCATCCCGTGACCAGTACCCACAGTCGCAGTGCCGCGTCACCGGTGGGTGGGTTGACCAGGACCGGTCCGAACAGGGCCTGGCCGTCGTCGAAGACGAGGGTCGGCACGCCGAACCCTCCCTTGGACACCACCAGATCATGTTCGGCGTGGACCTCGTCGCCGGTGGAGGGATCGCTGATGGCCGCCGACACGATGCCGGGATCGAGACCCATCTCGGCTAGGAGCGCCTCAGCGACGTCGGGACGGTGGGGCTTGCGACCTTCCTCGTGGAGGGCCCGCCCCGCCACCCGGTACCAGCGGTCGAGGAGTTCGGGGTCCTCTCGGCGGAGGAACGCGCCGATCCGCATCATCGACCAACCGTAGGACCACTCCCGATCCCAGGGATGCTTCTTGCCTTCGACCCGGTTGATCTCCTCGAGGCTGAAGAACCGCCACCGAACCTCGATGCCGGCCCGGTCGCGGACCTCACGAATCCACAGTGACGTCTGGTAGGCGTAGGGACACATGATGTCGAAGTGGAAGTCGACGGCCTGCGGCGTGGCCGGCTCACTCGGGGTGCTCATGGCGATCCTCCTCCGTCGGGTCGCTCCTTCTCCTCCGACCTGATCACCGTAGCCCTCCCCCTCGTCACCCACGCGGTCCGGTGGCCAACTCGACGAAGCGGTCCGCCGCCGGGGCCAGTGTCCCGGTCCGGTGGACGAGGGCGATACTGCGTTCCACCGAAGGCGAAGGTCGGGCGACGGTGGCGCCGAGTGCACCGGCCACCGCGGCGATGGGCTCGGGAACCAGAGCCGCGCCAGCTCCGGCCAACACCAGCGGCAAGATGGCGTCCCGCTGGGCGGTGACGACAGCCACCCGTGGCACCGCTCCGGCCCCGGCGAAGCCCTCGTCGAGGAGCCTCCGGGTAGAGGTGCCTACCGGTGCGGCCACGAACGGGGTATCGACGAGGTCGGACAATGCCAGTTCCGGTAGTGCCGCACCGGGGGTGTCGGCCGGGCCGGCACCCGGACCGCCGCAGGCCGGTTCCCCGATCGGATTTCCCCATCCGCCCAACCCAGGAGGGAGGATGAGCAGCAGCGCCTGCCTCCCGATGTCCCGACTGGTCAGGTCGGCGCTGACCTGGGTGGTCTCGGTGATCCCCGCCTCGCACCGGCCGTCCCGCACCATCGCTACCAGGTCCGAGGTGTCCTCGGGGGCGGCGAGGTCCACATCCACCCCCGGATACCGCCGCCGGAAGCGGCCCACCAGCTCGGCCAGCGGATCGGCAGCCAGGGTGGGGAGGCTGGCCAGGGCCAGCGTGCCCGACCGCACTCCGGCCACCGCGGCCACCGCCGCCCGCCCTGTCTCCACGTCGCGTAGGGCCTGACGGGCCGGTCCGACCAGGGCCTCACCGGCCGCAGTGAGATGCACCCGGCGGCCCACGCGGTCGAATAGGCCAACGCCGAGTTCCCGCTCCAACTCCTTGACGGCCAGCGAGAGCGCGGGCTGGCTCACGTCCACCTCGTCGGCCGCGGCGGTGAACCCGTCGTGGTCTACGACGGCCAGAAAGTAGGTGAGACGTCGAAGGTCCATAAATAAATCATATCAAAACTATGATTTATGACTATTGGACTTCTAGGTTGACGGTGACGACACTGACTGCTGATGGACAGCGCGACCGTCGATGGGCAGCGAGCCACACGCTGGCACACCTTCACCGCCGAGCCCCGACGTCCCGAGGTGGTCCGTAGGCTTCCCCGGGCCTATCTCCTGGCTTTGGCCGCCGTCTGTGTAGGTGCGTTCATGGGCCAGCTGGACGCCAGCATCGTCACGCTGGCCTTTCCGGCCCTCGAGCGGTCGTTTCACGCCGGGGTGGCCTCGGTCAGCTGGGTGGGCCTGACCTACTTGTTGGTGCTGGTGGCCACGGTGGCCGCGGTGGGACGGTTCGCCGACATGGTGGGTCGCAAGCTCCTCTACCTCTACGGCTTCATCATCTTCGTCGTCGGCTCGGTACTTTGCGCAGCCGCTCCGAGCCTGTTGGCACTGGACGTCTTCCGGGCCATCCAGGCCGTCGGTGCAGCCATGCTGCAGGCCAACAGCGTGGCCATCATCGCCCTTGCCGTTCCCCGCCGGCGCCTGGGTCGGGCTCTCGGGATCCAGGGGGCGGCCCAGGCCCTCGGTCTGGCCCTCGGCCCGTCGGTCGGTGGGCTCCTGTTGGCCGTAGGCGGGTGGCGGGTGCTCTTTCTCGTCAACGTCCCCGTCGGTCTGGTGGGTCTGGTGGCGGCGCTCCTGTTCGTCCCCCGCAGTACCCATCTCCAGGGCCGGGTCGAGTTCGACTGGACCGGGTTCGCCCTGTTCTTCCCGGCGGTGGCGTGCCTGATATTCGCCATTTCCCAGGGCAACAACCACGGATGGACATCGCCACTCATCGTGGCCTCCGCCCTCGTCGCCCTCTCCCTCGGCATCGGATTCGTGGCCCGGGAACGACGGTGTCGGAATCCCATGGTCGACATCTCGCTGTTCCGCAGGGTGCGCTTCACCGCCGGAGTGTCGAGCAGTCTGCTCGCCTTCCTGGTCCTGTTCGGCGTCCTCGTCGTCGTGCCGTATCTGATGGAGCGGGCCAACGGCTTCGGCACGGTGAGGACCGGGCTCGAACTGATGGTCATGCCCGTGGCCCTCGGTGTCGTGGCCCCCTTCTCGGGACGCGTGGCGGACACCGTTGGCGTGCGACGCCCGGCGGTGACCGGGCTGGGCTTGGCCGCGGCCGGCCTGGTCCTGGTAGCCGTGCTGCGCCCTGCGACCCCGGGATTTGTGTCCCTGCTGGCCCTGATCGGTGCGGGGCTCGGGCTGTTCACCTCCCCCAACAATGCCGGGATCATGGCCTCCGTACCCGCGGAGCAGTCCGGTCTGGCCTCGGGGCTGCTCAACATGAGTCGGGGACTGGGGACGGCTATGGGACTGGCCGTGACCACGGCCGTGTTCAGCGCCTTCGGGGGGGACGGTGGGACGCCGGCGGTGGTGCGCTCGGCCGCCTCGGTTGCGTTCGTCGTGCTGGCGGGCGTTGCGGTAGTAGCCGCAGTGATCACGGCCCTCGGATCCAGCCCAGAACCGCTGGGCCGGTGCCACGAGGACGCGGTGGTGGAGCCGGCTCTGGCTTGATCCCCGCCTCGGGTCGGCCTTCAGCCGATGTTCTGTTGGCGGTTCCATTGCCACGGGTGGTCTGGTTCACGGTCCCCCGACCGGCCATCCGGCCGGCGGCCCTTGCCGACCCGTCGGTGGTGAGGATCGGTCCCGGGTCAGGAGGACCGGGTCAGGAGCGGGGCCGATCCACCGGTCCGAGCCGGCCAGTCGCAGGTTCGGCGCGCAAAGGCACCGGAACCACCCGCTCGGGTCAATCCGGCGCGCTCGGATGTCCTGACCGACGTGGGCAGCGGCTCTGGCTTTGGTCGGGGCAGGTTGCCTCCCGACCCACCGGTACGGGTCAGAAGTGCCCGAGCACCGGATGGGGAACGTAGGGCTCTTCGAGCTTCGCCACGTCGTCGTCGGTGAGGGTCAGCTCTTCGGCAGCCAGGGCATCGGCCAGATGGGACGGCTTGGTGGCACCGATGATGGGAGCGGTGACCCCTGGCTTGCCGAGCAGCCAAGCTAGTGCCACCTGAGCTGCTGGCACACCGTGCTCGACGGCCACCTCGGCCACCCGCTCCACGACGTCGAAGTCGGTGGGTTGGCTATAGAGGTAGTCGGTGAAGGCGTCCGTGTCGGAACGGGTGGTCTTCCGCTCCCCGGTCCGGTTCCTGTTCCCGGCTAGGACGCCCCGGGCCAGTGGGCTCCACGGAATGATCCCGACTCCCTGGTGGATGCACTGGGGGATCATCTCGCGCTCCTCCTCGCGGTAGATCAGGTTGTAATGCGGCTGCATGGAGACGAACCGGGTGCCATGGTCTCGGTCGGCCACGTGCTGGGCCTCGGCGAACTGCCAGGCGAACATGCTGCTGGCGCCGATATACCGTGCCTTACCGGCCCGGACCACATCGTGCAGTGCCCCCATGGTCTCCTCGATCGGTGTCCGGGGGTCCCAGCGGTGGATCTGGTACAGGTCCACGTACTCCAGTCCCAGCCGGGTCAAGGAGGCGTCGATGGCGGCCAGGATGTGCTTGCGGGACAGGCCGCCACCGTTCTCCCCCGGGGTGACCGGCATGAAGACCTTCGTGGCCACCACCATCTCCTCACGGCTCAGATACTTCGGCAACAGACGGCCGGTGGCCACCTCGCTCGCTCCTTGCGAATAGGTGTCGGCGGTGTCGAAGAAGGTGATGCCGCCCTCCACCGCGGCCCGGACGATGGGTTCGGCCTGGTCCTCATCGAGGACCCACGGCCGGTCGCTGTCGTTGCCGTAGCTCATCATCCCGAGGCACACCCGTGACACCCGTAGGCCGGTCGTTCCCAGGTTGGTGTAGTGCACGAGTACCTCCTCGAATCGGCGAACGCGCGCCCGACACAGCACTGGACCGGCCATGGCGGACCGATGGTTGACCCTACCGGTGTCCGACGGGCTGACGCACTGGCACCAGCGGCGCTGTGGATGGGGCCTGACCCAGGGCCCATGACCGGAGCACGGCCGGCCGGCCCTCTCGCTGCCAAACGCGGTGCTCCGTCCGAGGGCCACCCCGCTGAACTGGGAGTTTCTGCCCAGATCTTTCTCAGAAACCTCACAGGTGGCTGTTGCCTGGCGTCAATGTTTGGCCGATTGGATGGCGCGGCCACCCCGTCCGGGCTCGTTCGACCCCGTGCCGAGGTGAGCGTCCCCGAAGGCTCGGGGCCGAAGACCGACAGCAACTCAGCAAGTGAGGCGTAGGTGGGTACCAGAAGCAGGAAGTGGTTCACCCGGAGGCCCGCGATCGTCACGGCCGCGGTGATCGTGGCAGTGGCGGCGGGGTTGGGCATCTGGCTGGCCACGACCAGCTCGAGCGCCTCGCCGCTGATCACGACGACCACCTCGGTCCAGACGGTCTCGACGGGGACGATCACCCAGACCGTGTCCTCGTCGGGGACCATCGAGCCAGCCGAACAGGCCAGCCTCAACTTCGGCCAATCCGGGCGGGTCACCGCCGTCGATGTGAGTGCCGGGCAGACGGTCACCGCCGGCCAGGCCCTGGCCACCATCGACGATACGTCGCTGGCGGCCTCACTGGCCCAGGCCCAGGCCAGCCTGGCCAACGACCAGGCCCAGCTCACCACGGACCAGGACGACGGGGCCTCAGCCGCCCAGATCGCATCCGACCAGGCCGGCATCCTCGTCGCCCAGAACCAGGTGGCCAGCGCGCAGACGGCCCTGAACCAGGCCACGTTGACGTCGACCATCGCCGGTACCGTGGCGTCGATCAGCTTGACGGTGGGACAGCAGGTGACCGGCTCGTCCTCCTCTTCGGGATCCGGCACCAGCTCCTCGTCGTCATCGTCGACCTCAGGAACCGGATCGACGGGTTCGTCGGGTGGGGGAACGTTCTCCGGAGCGTCTTCGAGTCCTGGGCACCTCGGGCTCCTCCACCGCAGCCTCGGCGAGCTCTTCCTCGTCGGCATCCACATCCTCGACCGCGCAGGTGGTGGTGGTGTCCACCGGTTCCTACATCGTGAACGCCACGGTGGACAGCTCCCAGGTGGGCCAGCTGAAGGTGGGGGACCAGGCCACGATCACTGTCTCCGGATCCACCACCCCCATCTACGGGACCGTGGGTTCCATCGGATTGCTGGCGTCCACCACCTCGGGGGTGGCGAGCTTCCCCGTGGTCATCGACGTAACCGGAAGCCCCACCGGTATCTACGGCGGCTCGAGTGCCACCGTCTCGATCATCACCGAGGAGCTCCAGGACGTGGTGGTCGTGCCCACGGGTGCCATCCACTACAGCGGCAATGACACCACGGTGACCCTCGATTCGGACGGCAACAAGGTGAGCCGGACCGTTCAGATCGGTGCGGCGTCTGACGGTGACACCCAGGTCACCAGCGGGCTCTCGGTGGGTGACAAGATCGAGGTCACCACGGTGACCTTCCACGGGGGCCTCGGCTCGGGTGCCGGGACGGGCAGGGTCTCTTCGGCGGCACCCGGTTCAGCGGCGGAGGCGGATTCGGCGGTGGCGGAGGATTCGGCGGCGGAGGGCTTCGGGGGATGACCTCCGACCTGTCCGACAAGCAAGAGCCGAGCGCCAGCACCTCGGACACGGCTGAGGTCTGGATCCAGCGCACGGAATCGCACCCCCTTGTCCGTCCCGCTGTCATCGAGGTCACGGACGTCCGCAAGACCTATTCGACCGGGGTCTTGGAGGTCGAGGCCCTTCGGGGGGTCACTTTTACGATCGACACCGGGGAGTACGTCGCCATCATGGGCCCCTCCGGTTCGGGCAAGTCGACGCTCATGCACATCCTGGGCTGCCTCGACGTCCCCAGCTCGGGCCGGTTCCGCCTGGCCGGCGAAGACGTGGGCACCATGACCGAGGACGAGTTGGCCCATGTCCGCAATCGCCGAATCGGCTTCGTCTTCCAGCAGTTCAACCTGTTGGCCTCGCTCTCGGCCTGGCGAAATGTGGAGCTACCGCTGGTCTATGCCGGTGTGGACCGCCAAACCCGCAAGGAACGGGCTCTGGCGCGCGCTGGACCGGGTCGGACTGGCCGACCGGATCGAGCATCGACCGGGCGAGCTCTCCGGCGGTCAACAGCAGCGGGTCGCCGTGGCCCGGGCGTTGGTCACCGACCCCGACCTGATTCTGGCCGACGAGCCCACCGGCAATCTCGACTCGGTATCGGCCCGCGAAGTGCTGGACCTGCTCGATGAACTGCACGGTAGCGGACGCACCATCGTGCTCATCACCCACGATGCCGATGTGGCCCGGTCGGCCGAGCGGACCATGAGAATCCGGGACGGTCAGATCTTCGATGCGGTGGCCGCCGCGGTGGGAACCCGACCGGATCTGCCGTGAACATCCTCGAGACGTTCCGGACAGCGGCGGAGGCCGTGATCACCCGTCGCCTTCGCTCCAGCCTCACCGTGCTCGGCATCATGATCGGCATTGCCGCCGTGGTCCTGACCGTGGGTTTGGGCGAAGGGGCCCAGCAGCAGGTCAGTTCCGAGATCACCGCCTTGGGTTCCAATCTCCTCACCATCTCGCCGGGCAGTACCACCTCGAGTTCGGGGATCCGGGGCGGGTTTGGGTCGGCGTCCTCGCTGACCGCCGGCGACGCCGCGGCGCTGGCATCGAAAACCGTCGCCCCCGACATCGACGCCGTGGCTCCAACCACGTCGGAATCGGAGAGCCTGGTGGCCGGGACGACCAACTGGACCACCACCGTGGTCGGAACCAACCCTTCGTGGCTCACGGTGCGGGGCCGGTCCATGACCGAGGGCCGGTTCATCGCCGGGCATGACCTGAGCACGCGTGCCGACGTCGTCGTCCTCGGGTCGACGACGGCCGAGGAACTGTTCGGGGCGCGTGACGCCATCGGTCAGTCTGTCACCATCAACGGCGTGCCGATGTCGGTCATCGGAGTGCTCAACACGGTGGGCTCGTCGGGCGGATCATCGTCCTCGACCACGGCCGACCAGGACGACCAGGCCATCGTACCGATCACCACCGCTTCGACCCAGCTGTTCGGGGGGACCGACCGGAACTCGGTCGGGGAGATCCTGGTGCAGGCCACCTCATCCTCGACCCTGCCGGCCGCCTATCAGGAGTCCAATGCCGAGCTCCTCAGCCTGCACGGGATCACCACAGCGTCGGAGGCCGACTTCACGATCACCCCCGAGACGTCACTGGTGAGTACGGCCACCTCCGTGGACAAGACGCTGACGGTCCTGCTGGGTGGCATCGCCGGTATCTCACTGCTGGTGGGCGGTATCGGTGTGATGAACATCATGCTCGTGTCGGTGACCGAACGCATCCGCGAGATCGGACTGCGCAAGGCCCTCGGGGCCACACCACGCGCCATTCGCGGCCAGTTCCTGGTGGAGGCGTCGGTGCTGGGCCTGGCCGGTGGCGTGCTCGGTTCCGGTCTGGGCCTGCTGATGGCATGGATTCTTCCCCACTTCATCTCCGACCCCATCACCATCTCGCCCGTCGCCATGGCCGCGGCCATCGTGGTGGCTGTGGGTATCGGGGTGGCCTTCGGCGTCTACCCGGCCAGCCGGGCCGCCAAGCTTCCGCCTATCGACGCCCTCCGCAGCGAATGAGCCGTGCGACCGGTGACCCCGTTGGCAACAACCCCGCAAGCAATGCTTCGGCCAGAAACCTACGCCGGAATTACTCAATCAGCATCTACTCAGACGGCAGCAGCCACGACAACAAGGAACGGCAGGGAACAACAACAATGACTACCGCATCGGCCTCAACTCACGACCATCGCAACGGCGGTGGACGACGCACGGGCTCACGGCGTGTGCGTCGTGCGCTGGCCTTCTCGGCCCTCGGGACGGCGGCGGCACTGGCGGCATTCGGATCAGCGGCGCCGGCCTTCGCTGCCTCATCGGGAGGAAGTGGCACCTCCGGTCCGGGCGGTGGAGGCCAGTTCCCCGGCGCCAGCGGGACCATCGCCGCCATCAGCGGGACGTCGCTCGAGGTGCAGAACGCGGAGACGGGGCAGACGACCGTGACCTACACCCCGTCCACGACGTTCGAGCAGACGGTGAAAGTGAACGCCTCCGCGGTCACCGTGGGTTCGTGTCTCACCGCCACCGGTAAGCCCACGAAGAAGCCGACCAAGAAGTCGAAGAAGACGATTCGGACATTCGGTGAGCCGGTGACCGCCTCGGTCGTCTCCATCACCCAGCCCACGTCGGGTACGTGCACTACCGGCTTCGGAGGATTTGGCGGCGCCGGGGCTCGGGGTGGATTCTCCGGTGCCGGTAGCGGTACCGGTGGACCGCCATCTGGTGGCGGGTTCCCCGGAGGCGGCGAGCGTCCGAGCGGTGGTGGAACGTTCCGGGGTCGGGCGGCTGGACAGTTCGGTGTGGCCTCCGGATCGGTCACCGGGGTGAGCGGCTCCAAGGTGACCATCAAAGAGACCAATCCGGCCACCAAGAAGTCGTCGAGCGTCGTGGTCACCCTGACCTCGTCCACTACGTTCACCCAGCGGCAGTCGGCCGCCGCCACCGACCTGGCTGTGGGCAAGTGCGCCAGTTCGTTCGGCAGCACTGACTCGACTGGGGCCGTGACTGCCACCTCCATCACCATCTCCACCCCCGGAGCCAATGGCTGCTCCGCCGGGTTCGGCGGATTCGGCGGATTCCGTGGAGGTACGGGCGGAGGGGCCCCGGGGAGCGGTGCCGGTGCATGATCCGGCGGTGCCCGACGAGGAGGCCACGGAACCGGTCGCAGGCGACCCGGAGGCGCCCGTCGCGTTCGGTGTGGTGACGACGCACGAGGTCGACGGTGAGCAGGATGACCGGCACCAACTCCCCGAGCGGCCTCGCATCGGCTCCGGGTGGTTCTCGCCGTTTCGGGCCGTCGTGCTCGTCGTGGTGGTTGTGGCCGCACTCGTCGGCTGGGACCTGACACGAAGCTCTTCGCCCACCTATCGGACGGCCGTGGTCGGCACCGGTACCGTGGAGTCCACCTTGGACTCGGTGGGTACGATCACACCGGTCAGCCAAGCGGATCTGAACTTCAACGTCTCGGGGACGGTCAGCGCCGTCGACGTGTCGGTGGGCCAGACGGTGACTCAGGGCCAGACCCTGGCCTCACTGGATGTCGCCGCGCTCAACGCCACCGTGGACTCGGCCCAGGCCTCCCTGGCCGCGGCCCAGGCCACGCTGGCCAGCGCCGAAGCCAGCGAGACCGCAGCCACAGTCACGTCGGCGACGACCACATCCTCCCATGCCACCTCGGTCACGACGCCGACCACGACCCCGTCGGGCTCCACCGGATCCTCAACCTCTAGTGCGACGGTGGCACCCCTCCAGGCCACGCTGGTTTCGGACCAGTCCCAGCTCGACGCCGACTCGTCCCTGGCCGGGACCAGCCTCCAAGCGGCCACCGCAGCCTGCAGCTCCGGGTCGTCCACCTCCACCTCCTCCACCACCACCTCCACCTCCACCACAACCCCCACGCCGGGCGGTGTGACGTCCTGTTCGACCGCGCTGACCGAGGCCTCGTCGGCTCAGACCAAGGTGGCAGGCGACATCAAACAGGTAGCTCAGGATGAGCGTGCCCTCACCGCGGCGCTGGAGTCGTCGGGCGGCTCGTCGGGCACCTCGCCGTCAGGTGTCACGGGTTCGTCCACCGGCTCCACGGGGTCCACCAGCTCCACCGGATCGACGGGATCGACGGGATCGACTGCCGGGTCCGGCACCGGCTCAAACGTACAGGCCACCAAGAAGGCCACACCCCAGCAGATCGCCGTCGATCAGGCCTCGGTCGACACCGCCACGGCCAATCTGACCGATGCCCAGGAGGCGGTGGCGGGCGCCAACTTGGTCAGCACGATCGCCGGAACAGTGGCGTCGGTCGGCATCGCTGACGGCGACTCGGTGACGGCGGGATCTTCCTCGTCGACGGCGCAGATCGTGGTCATCGGAAAGGGCTCGTCGTACGACCTGACCACCAGCATCGCGGTTGCCGACATCGGGAAGGTGGCGATCGGCCAGGAGGCCGACGTGACGCCGGATTCCACGAACTCCGTCGTCCACGGTCACGTGTCGGCCATCGGGGTGGTCGCCGACACGGGATCGACCACCACAACCTATCCGGTGACCGTATCCCTTGACGCGCCCGAACTGGGTCAGCTGTCCGGTGTCGATGCCGATGTCCAGATTGTCACCCAGCGCTCGGACGACGTGACCACGGTTCCCTCGTCGGCGGTCCGTACCGTAGGCACCATCCATCTGGTCACCGTGATCAAGAACGGCCAGCCGACACCCGAGCGAGTGACCCTGGGTACGGTGGGTGACATCCTGACGCAGGTGAAGTCGGGGGTCACCAGGGGCGACCTGGTCTCTCTGGCCAACCTGCAGGAGCCGCTGCCGTCCACATCATCCTCGACAACCCGTAGCGGAATCGGTGGCTTCGGCGGTGCCGGTGGCTTCGGCGGTGCCGGTGGCTTCGGCGGTGGCGGTGGCTTCGGCGGTGCCGGTGGCTTCGCGGGAAGGTTCGGGGGTTGACGCATTAGGCGCTGGACTGAACACCGTGGACGGGGCCCCCAGGGTGACCGGATGCACCAGCCCGGGCTCGGGATGACGGCTCCACCCATCGGTGACCTCGGGGAACGGTCCGGACGGCGCCGTTGGCCAAGAAGGCTGGTCCTGCTGGCCCAGGGGATAGCGTGCCGATCGTGATTGACGACGAGCTGATCGCCGAGGCCGTGCACGACACCGGGGTGCGCCGACTCCAGCATGCCTACGCCGACGTGGTCAACCGCCGGGCCTGGTCGGAGATGGACCACCTCTTCCTCCCCGACGCCACTGTGACCCTCGACCTACGTGCCGGTGATCTGCTCCAGTTCACGGGTGGGACGGAGGTGGGGGACTTCATCAGCAACGGAATCGACCAGTTCGAGTTCTTCGAATTCATCATCCTCAACGCTCACGTGGTATTTCCCGGCGGGCCCGGTGCCGGTCACGCGGTGAGCAGACTGTTCATGAGCGAGGTTCGACAGGATCGCACCGGAGGCCGGTGGACGACGGTGTACGGGGTGTACCACGACCGGTACCGCTTCCAGTCAGGTCGCTGGTGGTTCGCCGAACGGAAGTACCACTCCCTGGCCCGACGGGGCCGGGATCTGGACGCCTTTCCATTCCCCGCTGACCCGGGTCTCACCGTCCCGGGGATTACCCCGTAAGCCCGGCTCCACCGGGGCATCATCGCGGGTGGCCGGTGGGCATGGCACCATCATGAGCATGCCGCTCTTGGTGGTACGCCACGCCAACGCAGGAAGACGGAGCGCCTACCGGGGTGACGACCGGACGCGTCCGCTGTCTTCCCGGGGGGTGGTTCGTGCCCGCGAACTGGTACTGGTGCTTACCGAATACCGACCCCAGAGGATCCTCTCGAGCCCCTATGTCCGGTGCTGCGCCACGGTGCAGCCTCTCGCCGAATCACTGGGGCTGGCGGTGGAGTCCGTCGATGAACTGGCTGAAGGTCATGGGGTAGACGCCGTCAGGCTGGTGGCCACCATGGCCGGGGAGTCGGCTGTTCTCTGTACCCACGGCGACGTGGCCACCGAGATCCTCGAGGCCCTGGTACCCGATCCGAAGGACCCGGCGCGCAAGGCGCTCCGGCTGCAGAAAGGCGAAGTATGGGTGGTGCAGTCGAACGGCTCCCAGCCGGCGATCGTGCAGCACCTCCGGCGCCTCAGCTCCTCGGGCCAAGGGCCGGCGGAGGGTGCCTGACCGCTACGCTGGCGGGGTCATGCACGCCCCCAACCGGATCGATCCGGCCTCTGTCGGGGCCTTTCGGGTGCTCGGGCGGACCTTCGACATCGATGCCGGCGTGGTCTCCCTGCACTACGCGCTCGACGAACAGTTCGCCTTCACCGAGACCGTGACCTTTGAGACGCCGTTCGCAACCGGACCGGACCTCGACGCACCCGGACTCAACCGGGCGCTGCTCCACCTCCATGTCGCCGCGGGGACCAGCTACTACAAGGTTGCTGCCCCACCTGAAGTGGTACTCGATCACGAGAGCCTGACCAGTGAGGAGCGGGAGTTCCACCGCCACCTCTACGACGACGGGTTGCGCGAGTTCGCCGTCACCAACGGCCTCAGGGTGCCGAGGCCCGTGGTCATTCGATCGCACGATGGTCCCCAACCCGGCAAGCCCGTGGTCCGGACCCCGATGGGGCCGGGCGGTCTGCTCGTCCCCATCGGAGGCGGCAAGGACTCGATGGTTCTGATCGAGGCAGTGAAGCACCTCCATCCCCAGCTGTTCGCCGTCAACCCCCATCCGCTCGTCCTCGATCTCGCCCACCGCAGTGGACTGGATCTGATCGTGGTGCGACGGCGGCTCGACCCCCAGCTGCGTGCCCTCAACGGGTCGGGTGCCCTCAACGGCCACGTTCCCATCACCGCCATCATCTCGCTGATCGCCGTGGTCGGAAGCTTCCTGTACGGCTACGACTCGATCGCCATGGCCGTGGAGCGGTCGGCCAGCGAGGAGACGGTCCTGGTCGACGGGATCCCCGTCAACCACCAATACTCGAAGAGCCTCGACTTCGAGCTCCTCATGCGTGGTCTCATCGCCGGATCGATCGATCCGAGTCTCCGCTACGGTTCCGCGCTCCGGCCCTACTCGGAACTGGCCATCGCCCGAACGTTCGCCCGTCTGACCGACTATCACGACGCCTTCTGCAGCTGTAACTCGGCGTTCCGACAGGCCGCGGCGAGCGGTGACCGGTGGTGCGGTGACTGCCCGAAATGCCGCTTCGTGGCCCTGATGCTGGCTCCGTTCATGCAACGTGGCGACCTCACGGCGGTGCTCGGGCGGGACCTGTTCATGGATCCTGGGCAGATCAGTGGCTTCGCTGCCCTGATGAGCGACGAGGACAAGCCCTTCGAGTGCGTCGGCGAACGGCGCGAGTCGGCCGCCGCCATGCGGATCCTCTCGACCCGTTCCGATTGGCTCGAGACGCCGGTGGTGGCGGCCCTGACCGACCGGGCCCGGGCACTGATCGATGACGACGGGGTGGCCGCACTGTTGACACCGTCCACCGGGCTGTCCGGTGCCGACCCTGAGGTGGACGCGGCCGTGCGTCGGCTGATGGAAGCGGCCTCATGAACCTCGGCGACGTGTGCGCCCGTCGGACAGCGGTCTGGGGCCTGGGAGCGGAGGGACTGTCGCTGGCCCGAATCCTCCTCGACCGCCACGTCGAGGTGTGCTTCGTCGACGACCACCCTGCGGCCGCCGCCGCCAGGCTCGCTGCACTCCTGGGGGCGGAGTACCCGGTACTGACCCCGGCCGACGTGCCCTGGGCGTCCGTCGACGTCGTGCTGCGTTCCCCCGGTGTGAGTCGGTACCGTCCCGAGCTGGACTCGGCCCGAGAGGCAGGCGTCACGGTGACGACGGCGATGGCCCTGTGGCTGGAGGACTTCGCCGATGCCCGGGTGGTGGCGATCACGGGCACCAAGGGGAAGAGCACCACCGCGGCGCTGACGGCAGCCATCCTGCGCCAGGACGGCTCGGATGTGGCGCTGATCGGCAATATTGGGGTCCCGGTGGTGGAGCGGTACGGCATGCCCCTGGCCGACGCCTATGTGGTCGAGGTCTCGTCCTACCAGGCGGCCGACGTGCAGGTGAGTCCGGGCCTCGTTGTACTGACCAGCCTGGCGCCTGACCACCTCGACTGGCATCGCACCGAGGAGGCGTACTACCGGGACAAGCTCCGGCTGATCGAAGCCGGCCCCCCCGGACTCCTGGCCGTGAACGCCCGAAGTGCCGAGGCCGTGCGAAGGACGGCGGGACACCCGCGCCGGACACTGTTCGGTCCGACTGGGCGGGTGACGGTGGACGATGCCGCAGCCGTGGCCGTCGACGGCCAGGTGCTGGTGGACGGCTCGGGCCTTCACCTGCTCGGCTCCCACAATCTCGACAACCTCTGCGGAGCCATCACCGGGGCCATGTTGCTCGACGGTCGCCCGCCGTTGGTGTCAACGGTGGAGGCCGTGGTGGCGAGTTTCGAGGGGCTACCGTCGCGCTGTCAGGTGGTGGGGGAGCGGGGTGGTGTCACCTTCGTGGATGACGCGCTGGCCTCCAACCCGTTCGCCTCGGCCGCGTCCATCGGTGCCTTTCCGGATCGCCCGCTCACGGTGATCCTCGGCGGTGCCGACCGTGGTGTCGATCCCGGGAGCCTGATGGAGGTGCTGGCCCGCCGTCGCCCCACCCCGGGGGTGGTGGTCCTTCCGCCGGGCTCGGAACGCCTGGTGGAGGCGCTGACTGCCCAAACCACCGAGTCCGGTGCGACTCTGGTGGTGGCCGTGGCCACCGATGTGGCCGCGGCCGTGGACGCGGCGGTGGCCATGACCGCCCCGGGCGGTGTGGTGCTCTTCTCCCCGGCGGCACCCACCCCCGACGGCGAGGGTGGGTACACGGCCCGGAGTCGGCAGTTCGTCACCGCAGCCGGCCTCAGCCCCACCCCGTGATCCCGTCACCGGACCCGTGACGACCGCAGACGTGCCTAGAGTGACAGGGCGCCGACCACCGGTTGCGGAGGATCGCCGCAGTCGGCCGTCGGCCCGAACGGAGTCGACGGGCTGGTTCGAGGGACAGGTTCGAGGGACAGGGGAGGTCGTCGGTATGACCCAGATCACCATTATCGACTCGGCCGTGCGGTCGGTGGACGCCGTCGTCGATGTCGGCCGGGGCTCGTTTCTGATCGAGGTCGGGCAGCTCCCCGACGCTCTCGGATGGGAGCTGAAGCCGAACGGGCTGTGCCAGGCGAGCACCTGCGTCCCGGTGGCCGACCGGGAGGCCCTGCTGGTGGGGGACCGGCTGGACCTGTCGGCTGTCGCCACGGCCCTCGGCCGTCCCTCCGTGGTCGATCTTGATGCCCGCCTGATGGCGGTGGCCCTCTCGGCTGAACTGCGACGCCAGGCGTTGGAGGACCTGCGGGCCCCAGCCTTCGAACTGCCCGACATGGACGGCACCCTCCACCGATTGACCGAGTGGGCCGGCAAGAAAAAGGCCCTGGTCACGTTCTCCAGCTGGTGTGGGTGCCGCTATGACCTGCCCGGGTGGCAGGCCCTCCATGACGAACTGGAGCCGGAGGGGTTCACCGTGGTGGCCGTGGCCATCGACCAGTCGGCCGACGATGTACGGCCGTGGGTAGATGGCATCACCATGCCGGTCCTCTATGACCCCCAGCACGTCCTGACCGAGTCCTACGCCATCTCCAACGTCCCCACCGTGGTGTGGATCGACGAGGAGGACAACATCGCCCGACCCAACGGCTTGGCCCACGGATCCGACATCTTCGCCGAGTTCACCGGCGTGGAGTCCGGTCCCCACCTCGACGAGATCCGGCGGTGGGCCCGAGACGGCGAGATCCCGGTGACCGCGGACGAGGCGCGACGTGCGGTGGGCGACCTCTCGGACGAGGAGGTGCGGGCCCGGCTGCACTTCCGGGTGGCTGCCGAGGCTCACCGCCAGGGCCTCGAGGACGTCACCAAGCGTCATGTGGTCCAGGCCTCCGAACTGGCCCCTGATGACTTCACCATCTGGCGAGCCGGTATGCCGCTGGTGGGGGAGGACCCCTTTGGTGACGTCATGCTGGCCAAGTACGACGAGTGGAAGCAGAAGGGAATGCCGTACCACGGCCTCCCGGCCGTGACCCGGGCAGAAGCGGGCATCTGAGCAGGGCTCGGGTCCCGGGAACCGCGCACCTCGGCCCGCCTGGCCTACGTTTGCTCCATGATCCGCTACGACGTCGGCGATGACAGCGTCGCCCGCCTGGTCCTCGACCGCCCCGAGGCGAAGAACGCCCTTACCCCCGAGATGCGCGACGACATCGTGGCTCGGGTCCGTGAAGCCCGCGCCGACCCCGGGGTTCGCGCCCTGCTCATCACCGGATCGGGGGACGCGTTCTGCGCCGGCATGGATCTGCGCCAGTCCACCGTGGCCGGCTCGGGAGCCGAGGGGTTCAACCCTCGTACCACGAGCGAGGCGCTCCGCAGCGGGGTGCAGGCCTTCATCCGTGAGCTCTGGGAGTTGGACAAGCCCACCGTGGCCGCGGTGAACGGGACGGCGGTGGGACCCGGTGCCCATCTGGCCCTGGCCTGCGACTTTGTGCTTCTTCACGAGGAGGCCCGCTTCGTGTGGTCGTTCGCCCGATGGGGACTGGTCGTCGACGCCGGCGGGGCGTACCTCCTTCCCCGACTGGTGGGACTGCCGAGGGCCAAGGCCATGGTCATGCTCGGCGAGGGGGCGAAGGGCGCCGAGGCGGTCGATCTGGGCCTGGCCTACCGGTGTCTGCCCACCCCGGGGGATCTGGCCAGCGAGGCCGACGCCCTGGCCGTCCGGCTGGCCGCCGGCCCCATCCGTTCGATGGGCCTGTCCAAGCAGTTGCTGAATGCCACCTTCGAAACCGGGCTACCCGCCTCCCTCGACCGAGAGGCCCAGGCTCAGGCCATGGCGGCGGTCTCGGCCGAGATGGCCGAGGGGATGGCCGCGTTCGCTGAGAAGCGGACGCCCGACTTCCGTCACGCCCGCTGATCGTCACCATCTGACGGTTTAGTGTCCTGAGGTTTGCGGTGCACCGGTCCGGAAGGAGATACTCTTCAGCCGGAAAGCAGATTCTCAGATAGGCCGGACAGGTCATGGACGCGGTGTGGCCCGAGCATGAGGGGCCGGCGTGGACGGTATCGAAGCGGCCGGGATGACCGAGCGGAGGGGCATTACTACCGGGACGCGGTCCGGTCACGTCCATCCGGCCGGCCACACGCGGCGACAATGCATCATCGGACGATGACGAGCAGGGAAGGGCACTGACCGTGGACTTCGGACTCACCGACGACCAACAGCTGTTCCATGAGACGACGCGTAAGTTCCTGGAGGACACCAGCCCTCTCGACGCGGTTCGACAGCTTGCCGAGGACCACCCCGACGGTTTCGACCGGGGGTGGTGGCGTCGGGGTGCGGAGTTGGGCTGGGTGTCCATGCTGGTGGCCGAGGACCACGGCGGCGGCTCGGTCTCCGGCCAGGGCCTTTCCGATCTGTCGCTGGTGGCCGAGGAGTTCGGCCGGATGGTGACTCCCGGGCCGCTGATCCCCACCAACGTGGTGGCTGCGGCACTGTCCCGAAGCGGTGGAACGGCGCACCACAAGCACCTGACCGGCCTGGTCGCCGGTGAGACCATCGCCACGTGGTGCCCGCCTGAGCCGCGCTCCGGTCCAGGTTTAGCGATGACGGTTCACCGCGACGGGTTCGTCCTCCACGGGACAACCGGGCCGGTTGAGGCCGCCGGCCAGGCCGACCTGCTGCTGGTCACGACGAGCTCCGACGGGGAACCGTCCCAGTTCCTGGTGCCCTCCGGCACCCCGGGGCTCACGGTCCATCCGGCCGAGAGCATCGACCTGGTCCGGCGGTTCGCCACGCTCCGATTCGACGGCGTGGAGGTGGGAGCCGACGCCATCCTGGGGGAGCCCGGCGGAGCCGCACTCGATGTCGAGCGTCAGCTCCACGACGCCGTGGTGTTGCAGTGCGCCGAGATGGTCGGCGCCGTCGACCGGGTCTTCGCCTTCACGGTGGAGTACGCCGAGGACCGGTACTCCTTCGGGCGGCCCCTCGTCTCCTACCAGGCGCTCAAGCACCGGTTTGCCGACATGAAGATGCGCCTCGAGGCCTCGCACGCCACGGCGGGGGCAGCGGCCCGGGCCGTGGACTCGGGATCCCCCCATGCCGACGAGCTGGTGAGCGTGGCGAAGTCCTACATCGGCGACCACGGACCCGCCATCCTCCAGGAGTGCGTGCAGCTCCACGGGGGCATTGGGGTGACGTGGGACCACGACCTGCATCTGTACCTGCGCCGGGTGGTGCTCGACCGGTCCCAGTTCGGGACCCCACGGGACCACCGCGAGCGCATCGCCGAAGGGATCGGGATCTGACATGAGTGACACAGACGCCAAGGACGCACCGGTTGATGTCGAGGAGCTGGAGTCCTATCGCCTCCGGGCGCGGACCTGGCTGGCCGAAAACATGCCCCGTCTGCCTGAGGGCATGGACAACTGGCAGTTGGCCCAGCGGGATGAGATGGCCGAAGGGGCCCGTGTCCTGCAGCGCACGCTGTTCGATGGCGGCTTTGCCGGGATCTGCTACCCGGTCGAGTACGGAGGTCAGGGCCTGACTCGGGCCCACCAGCGGACCTTCACCCAGGAGTCGATGGGCTACCAGATGCCCACCACCTTCAATGTCCCCACCCTGACCATCCTGGCTCCGACCATCCTCGACTTCGGTACCGAAGAGCAGAAGCTGGCCCACATCCCGGCCATCCTGTCGGGCGAGGAGCTCTGGGTGCAGTTCCTGTCCGAGCCCAGCGGGGGCTCCGACCTGGCCGGCCTGGTGACCACGGCGACCAGGGACGGCGACGTCTTCGCGCTCAACGGATCGAAGATCTGGAGCTCGGGCGCCTTCCGGGCCGACTACTCGCTGTGCCTGGCCCGCACGGACTCCACGGTGCCCAAGCACCAGGGTCTGACCATGTTCATCCTCAAGATCCACCAGCCGGGGATCGAGGTCCAACGCATCAAGATGATCAACGGCACGGCCGAGTTCTGCCAGGAGTACTTCGACGATGTGCTGGTGCCGGTGGCCGACGCGCTGGGTGGGATCAACGACGGGTGGACGGTGGCATCACGGCTCCTCTTCCATGAACGCGACGCCGTGGGGGGTGGCTCGCCGTACTCCAGTGGGCTGGGGATGGGTAACGCCGCCAAGGGCGGACAGCGCTCCGATCTCGAGGACCTGGCCCGGGCCACCGGACAGTCGGCCGATCCCGTGGTTCGTCAGCTCCTGGCCGAGGCCCGGGTCAACGACCGGGTCCAGAGCCAGCTCATCGAGCGGGTGGCCCAGGGCATCCGTACCGGGGCCATGCCCGGCCCGGCCGGTTCGCTGAGCCGACTGTATGCGGCCGTCAACTCCGAGCGGCGGTTCGACATAGGTCTGGAGATCGCCGGCAATTCGGCCGGGGCGTGGACCGAGGGCGACCGGTCCGGCGGCGCGTCGGTGGCGTGGCTGTCCCGTCAGAGCAACAGCCTGGGCGGGGGAAGCAACGAGATGCAGCGCAACATCATCAGTGAACGGGTGCTCGGCATGCCCCGGGAGTTCGCCGCCGACCGTGATCGGCCGTTCGACCAGGTGCGCCACAACCGGTCCCCTCAGCGCAGCAGCTGACCTCACCGCCAGTCGGACGTGAATTGGCCCGACTACCGTCGGCGGACCGGCCCACCGACGGGACGGCGACGACGGATCCGATCAGGCGACCTGGTCCAGCTTCATCAGCCGGTTGAGGTTGCCCCCCATGATCTTGGCCACGTCATCATGGGGGAGGGACGAGAGCTCGTCGACAAAGCTCAACGGTTCGGCCAGGCCTTCGGGGTGGGGGTAGTCCGAGCCGAAGAGGACACGGTCCGCACCGAGCAGCTCGACCAGTCCGATCGGGTCCTCCTCGTGGAACGGATGGACATAGATATTCCGCTTGAACACCTCGACGGGATCCTCGGCGAAGGCCCTGGGCGCCACCGAGTAGGCGTGCTCGAGATCGCGTAGGAGCGGGCGGACCCAGCCGCTGCCGTTCTCCACCGGAGCGAACCGAAGAGTGGGAAAGCGGCTGCACAGACCGTGACCGATGAGGGAGGCGACGGTGTCGGTGATGGGTCGGCTCATGTGGGAGACGATGGCCTGGAAGCCCGATCCCCCCTTGAACGGGGTCATTTCATCGGTGACGCCCTCCCACTCATTCATGTAACGCTGGTAGCCCGAGTCGGAGGCATGCATGCCCACCGGGATGTCGGCTTCGGCCACCAGCTTCCAGAACGGGTCGAATTCGGGCAGGGCGGGGGAGCGAGGTCCCATGAAACCGGATACCGGCGCCGGCCGGATGAGAACGATCTTGGCCCCGTGGTCCAACACCCACTCCAGCTCCTCGATAGCCCGATCCACGATCCCCAGGTGGATCACGGGTGTCGGGAAGATCCGGTCCTCGACGTTGAAGGACCAGTGCTCGGCCATCCACTCGTTGAGTGCGTGCACCACGGCGTGGGTAGCCATCGGGTCGCCCCGGAGCCGCTCCTCCAACAGGCTCGCCAAGGTCGGCCACATGAGGGCCCGGTCCAGTCCCAGCTGGTCCATGAGCTCGAGGCGGGGTCCGGGCTCCATGAAGGCCGGCAGGGACCGGATGGGCTTTCCCATGATCTCCCGGCGGCTCTTCCCCTCCGGATTCCCGCTCCGGAAGTACTCCTCTTGTGCCCCCGGAGCCGCCACCACCGAGAAGGTCGGGTTGGGGATGTATTCGCTGATCTGGCCTTTCAGGGCGATCTTGGTACGCCCGTTGACCTCGACGTACTGGACCAGTCCTTCGTACTCACGCGGCAGGTACTTGGTGAAGGCGTCCGTGGTCTCGTACATGTGGTTGTCCGCGTCGAACACCGGGAAGTCGATCACTCGTGCCATGGTCATGCTCCTTCTGCTCACCGGTGACCCGACCGCATCCCCCGGGGGTGAGACGGCATGGGCCCGGTCGCGAGCTGTGTGATACGCCCCTTCTCGCCCCAAGTTAACAGTCCCCAATGTCAGGTGGAAATGACCTTTGCGCTACCATCCCACCGTTCCGGTGGAGGTGCGCCACGTGTTGGGGGTCGAGGGTTGGGCAATGAGGGCGTGACCACGGCTCCGGCCGACGATGCCGTCCCCTACGGGAGCCGGCTGGGTGAACTGGCCGATGACCTGGGGGAGGCCACGGCGCTGACCTTCGTCGATGTCCGCGGGGACGAGCAGACCGTCACCTGGCGTCAGCTCGATGACCGTTCCACCCAGCTGGCCCATGTGCTGGCCGAGCGGGGTCTCGGGGTCGGTGACCGCTTGGCCGTCGGACTGCCCAACTCCATCGAGCACCTCTACGCCGGGTTCGCCGGCTGGAAGGTGGGCGCCACGGTGGTTCCGGTGCGCTGGGATCTTCCCGAGTGGGAGCGGAGCCGACTCTTGGAGGTGCTCGCCCCCAACCTGACCATCGGTACTGATCAGATCGGACTGGTGCACGAAAGCGAGAGCGCCCCGGTCACCCGGCTCCCCGAGGTGATCGCCCCCCGGGGGTCGGGGGTGTGCAGCTCCGGCTCCACCGGCACGCCCAAGGTCATCCTCGGAACGTTGCCAGCCGTCTTCCTGCGCTCCACCAACGTCACCTCGATGGTCGTGGCGGACTTCGGTCCTATGGAGCGACCCCAGCTGGTGTTGTGCCCGGCGCCGCTCTATCACACCAACGGGTTCACAGCCTTCCGCACACTGCTGGGCGGCGATCCCATCGTGCTGTTGGAGCGGTTCAAGGCCCCCCTGGTGCTGGACCTGATCGAGCGTCACCGGATCACCGGCTTCATCGCCGCCACCCCCATGCTGCAACGTCTGGCCCAGGTGCCCGGAATCGAGGAGCGGGACCTGTCCAGCCTGACCTGGGTCCAGCAGGGCGCATCGCCGCTTCCGGTCTGGCTCGGTCACCGCTGGATCGAGTTGGTGGGGCCGGAGCACTTCTTCATGTCCTACGGCGCCTCGGAAAGCTTCGGCATCGTCGTGTGCCGGGGTGACCAGTGGCTGGCCCATCCGGGCACCCTGGGCCGGGGCATGAGCGGCACCGAGATCGCTGTGCGATCGGAGTCCGGCGAGTCACTGCCCGCCGGGGAGATCGGGGGGATCTACCTGCGCACCCCGACGGGGCCACTGGCCACCTACGTGGGCAACGATGTGAAGCCGATGGATACTGCCGCCGACGGGTTCACGTCGGTGGGGGACCTCGGGTGGCTGGACGAGGACGGCTTCCTCTACATGGCCGACCGCAGGGTGGACATGATCGTCACCGGGGCGGTCAATGTCTTTCCGGCCGAAGTGGAGGCGGCGCTCAGCGAGCACCCGGGCATCGCCGACGTGGTGGTGGTGGGACTACGGGATGCCGAATGGGGTCGACGGGTCCACGCCATCGTGCAAGCGGCGGACCCGGCCCTCGGACGCCGACGGGGTGATCGCCTTCGCCAGGGAGCGCCTCGCTCCCTACAAAGTGCCCAAGACGGTGGAGTTCGTCGGGGCCATCCCGCGCAGCGAGGCCATGAAATTCAATCGGGCCGCCCTGGTGGAAGAGCGAGACGGGCCCGAGGTATAGCGTGGCCGGGCTGACCCGCACGCTCTCGGCCCGTGGGCCCCGCTGGTCGACGACGGCCCGGTCCAGGCCGTTTGAGGTTCGACGATGCGTAGAGACAACGATGCGTAGAGACAACGAGGAGTAGAGAGCCATGCCCGACGCCCCACAGCAAGGGAAGTACATCTCCTACGAGGAGCTGGACGACGGCGCCATCGTGCGCATTCTGCTCAACCGCCCCTCGACCCGCAACGCCCAGAACCGCGGCCTGCTGGTGGAGCTGGACGAGGCGTTCCTCCGGGCCGAGGAGGACGACGCGGTACGGGTAGTGATCCTCGGCGGCGTCGGTCCGCTGTTCTCGTCGGGTCACGACATGGGTTCCAAGGAAGCCGCCGCCGAGCGGACGCCCGGGCCCGATCAGCACCGATCGGTCACCATCAACGGGGGAACCCGGGTGGGCGCGGAACAGCGGATGCTCCAGGAGTGGCACTACTACTTCACCAACACCATGCGCTGGCGCAATCTGCGAAAGATCACCGTGGCCCAGGTGCAGGGAACGGTGTACGCGGCCGGACTCATGCTCATGTGGGCCTGTGACCTCATCGTGGCCGCCGACAACGTGTACTTCGCCGATGTGGTGGGCACCAGGCTCGGCATGTGCGGCGTCGAATACTTCGGGCATCCCTGGGAGTTCGGCCCACGTCGTACCAAAGAGCTCATGCTCACCGGAGATGCCATCGACGTCCACGAGGCCCATCGGTTGGGCATGGTCTCCAAGGTGTTCCCGCTCGACGACCTGGAGGAGCGGACGCTGGCCTACGCCCGGCGCATCGCCGAGCTGCCCACGATGACCGCTCTGCTCATCAAGGAGTCGGTCAACCAGACCGTGGACAACATGGGCTTCTACAACTCACTGCAGGCCTGCTTCACCCTGCATCAGCTCAACCATTCGCACTGGGCCGAGATCCATGAGTCCAAGTACCCGGTCGCCGAGGAGCAGGACGGGATCGCCAGCTGGAAGACGGCCCCGCCGGTCCGCCTGTCCGAGAAGGACGCGGTGGAAGGACCCGTGCCGGCGCGCTGAGTGGGCGCTTCACCGGACGTGACCACGTGAGGCTCCGCACCACCTACCGGCAACCCGGCGCCGCGCGCTACCGGCAGTCCGGGGGAGCCTGGGACGTGCCCACACTCGACGCCCTGCTGTCGTCCCCCCGCGATGCCACGGGCGTGGCTGTGGTGGACGGGGACGTGACCATCGATGCCGGCACTCTCGAGCAGCTGGTGGCCTCGGCCGCAGGGGGCCTCGGTCGGCTCGGCGTCCGCCGGGGCGATGTGGTGGCGTGGCAGCTGCCCAACTGGTGGGAGGCTCTGGTGCTGTTCCGGGCCTGCTGGCGGTTGGGCGCGGTGGCTGCGCCCATCCATCACCAGGTGGGTTCGGCCGAGGTGTCCCGGGTGCTCGACGACCTCGCTCCGGCGTTGACCCTCAGTACGCCCGGTCAACCGCTGGCTGGCCTGGTCGACGCCGTCGGCGTGCGCAACGACGACGTCCGGTTCGAGGACCTGCTCGCCGGCCCACCGGTCACCGCCGGTGCGGCCCGGGGGGCCGACATGGCCGTGGTCCTGTTCACCTCGGGGTCGAGCGGGCACCCCAAGGCCGTGCTCCACACCCATCGGGGCCTGGCCTACAAAGCCAGGTCGATGACCCGGGCTCACGGACTCACCCCGGCGGATGTGGCTCTTATGCCGTCGCCACTGGCCCATGTGTCCGGATTGCTCAACTCGATTCTGGTTCCCGGAACGGCGGCTATGACGGTCGTCCTGATGGAGAAGTGGGACGCCGAGCGGGGCGTCCACCTCGCCGGCCTCCATCGGGCCTCCTTCATGATCGGGCCTCCTACCCTGTTCGTCGGGATGATGGAGGTGCCGGGCTACGAGGAGCAGGTTCGGAGCCTGCGACTGGTGTCCTGCGGTTCCATGGGCGTGACCCCCGAGTTCATCGACTCGGCCCGACTAGGCTCTCGGGGCTGTGGTGAAGCGCACCTACGGGTCGACGGAGGCCCCCACCATCACCACCAGCACCGTCGACGATCCTCCGGAACAGGCCCGCAACACCGACGGCCATCCGCTGGGTGACGGCGAGGTGCGGGTGGTCGACCCGGCGACGGACCGCCCGGTACCGACCGGCCAGCGGGGTGAGGTCATGGTGCGGGGACCTGAGCTCTTCGTCGGCTACGGCGAGGAGTCCCAGACGCAGGGCGGCGGTCCGGAGGGGGTGGTTCGCCACCGGTGACCTCGGGGTACTCGACTCCGATGGCTGCGTTTCCATCGTGGGCCGGCTGAAGGAGCTGATCATCCGGGGCGGGGAGAACATCGCCTCGGCCGAGGTGGAGCGGGTGCTCGAGCGACACCCCGACGTCCGCCAAGCCGTGGTGGTGGGGTGCCCCGACCGGCGCCTGGGTGAGCGGGTGGCCGCGTTTGTCGTGGGGAGCCGGGCCGTGGACGTGGACGAGTGCCGGCGTTGGTTTGCCGATCAGGGGATGGCCCGGTTCAAGACCCCCGAGTTGGTGGTGCATCTGGAGGAGATCCCTGTGCTGGGGTGGGGAAGCCGGACCGCCAGGCACTCCGGTCACGGGCCGCGGCCCTCGCGCGTGGCCGAGCACTGACGGCGTCCGGCGTCGCAGTCGGCGACGGACCGAGTCGGAGCAACAGAGCAGTTGAGGAGCAAGTATCGAAAACAGAGACAGAGTCGAGAACAGAGAGAAGCGAGGTCAGGATGGAAGCGGGAATCGTCTCGTGGGGGGTCTACCTGCCGTACTGGCGCCTAGAGCGCCAGGCCATCGGGCGCGCCTTCGGCACGTCGGGGGGCAAGGGAACAGCGGGCGGTGGCCTCCTACGACGAGGACACCACCTCCATGGCCGTGGAGGCCGGCCGCCGGGCGCTGGCCGTGCCCGGGGTGCCCGAGCCCGCGTGACCTGTTCTTCTCCACGCCCGCGCCGGCCTACCTGGACAAGACCAACGCCACCACCGTCCACGCCGGACTGGGACTGTCGCCGGACACCGGTGCCTACGACCTGTGCGGGTCGGTGCGCTCGGGCTGGGCCACCGTTCAGCTGGCCGCTTTGGCCGGAGCCCGGGGATCGGCCATGGCCGTGGTCTCGGATCTCCGGACCGGCCTCCCCGGAGGTCCCGACGAGACTCAGGGCGGCGACGGTGCGGTGGCCTTGGTGTTCGCCCCCGACGGCGGGGTCACCGAGCAGCTGGGACACGCCTCGACGACCGACGAGTTCCTCGACCGCTGGCGGGTCCCGGGGGAGACGACCTCACGCCAGTGGGAGGACCGATTCGGCGAGGAGGCCTACCTTCCGCTGGCCCGCTCGGTCTTCGGTCGGGCCCTTGCCGATGCTGGCGTCACCGTCGAAGACGTGGACCACCTGGTCGTCACCGGGCTGCACGCCCGGGCCGTGGCCGGTCTCAAGAAGGGCCTGGGTGTGCCGACTGACAGGGTGGCACCCGATTATGCCGGCCTGATCGGCAACCTGGGGGCGGCCCAGTCCGGACTGCAGCTGGCCGACGTGTCTGGAGCGGGCCTCGGTAGGCCAGGTCATCGTGGTGGTCGAGGTGGCCGATGGGGCTGACGCGCGTGGTGCTCCGGACCACCGCCTCCCTGACCAGCGTCCAGGAGACCCGCATCCGGGCCGGGCTCCGACCCGTGGCCGAACTGGTCAGCGAGGGGCGATCCGACCTGGACTACGCGGTGTTCCTCTCGTGGCGGGGCCAGCTGCACCGGGAACCGCCGCGGCGTCCGGATCCCGAGCGTCCCGACGCCCCGGCCAGTCTGCGGGGCGAGGGGTGGAAGTTCGGGTTCAACGCCAGTCGGTGCACGGCCTGCGGCTTCCGTCACCTTCCTCCCACCCGGATCTGCCTCTCGTGCCAGGCCGTCGACCAGATGGTGCCCGAGCGGATGGCCGACCTCGAGGGCACCGTGGCCACCTGGACCATCGACCACCTGGCCTTCAGCCTCTCGCCCCCCCTGGTGGGCGCGGTCATCGACTTCGATGGCGGCGGCCGCTACCGGGGCGAGATGACCGACGTCGACCCGGACGCGGTGGCGGTGGGCACCCGGGTGGCCATGACCTTCCGACGGCTCTACAGCACCGACGGGGTCCACAACTACTTCTGGAAGGCCCGGCCGGTGACCGACGATACGCTTGAGGGACCGGAACCCGTGCCATCGGGTGCCCACCGAGGAGAAGGAGCGGCAGCGTCATGACCAGTTCGGGAATCCGCGACCGGGTGGCCATCGTGGGTATGGGCTGTACCCGCTTCGGCGAGCTCTGGGACCAGGGCACCAACGACCTCCTGACCGACGCCGCCATCGAGTGCACGGCCTCGGCTGGGGTGGCTATCGACGCCATCGACGCCTTCTGGCTCGGCACGCTGGGCGCGGGCAACTCTGGCATCACCCTGTCGAAGCCCTTGAAGATCGGCTACAAGCCGGTGACCCGGGTGGAGAACTTCTGTGCCACGGGGTCGGAGGCCTTCCGCAACGCCTGCTATGCCGTGGCCTCGGGCGCCTACGAACTTGTCATGGCCATCGGCGTGGAGAAGCTGAAGGACTCGGGCTACTCCGGCCTCACCGGCATCCATAAGGTGGGGGACGGGACCAACGCCGCCCTCAGCTCACCGGCGGCCTTCTCCTTTCTCGTGCCCGCCTACTGCCACAAGTACGGCGTGGACCCCGATGAGATGGGCTCAGTACTCAACCGCATCGCCTGGAAAAACCACCAGAACGGGGCGGTCAACCCCCGGGCCCAGTACCAAAAGGAGGTCTCACTCGAGAAGATCGCCGCCTCGCCGAGGGTGGCCGGTCAGCTCGGGGTGTTCGACTGCAGTGGGGTGAGTGACGGCGCGGCGGCGGCCCTGATCTGCCGGGCCGAGGACGCCCACAGGTACACCGACTCCCCGCTCTACGTGAAAGGGCTCAGCCTGGTGGCTGGACCGGCGGCCGGGGCCATCGACCCCGAGTACGACTACACCACCTTCGAGGAGGTGGTCCGGTCGGCCGCCGATGCCTACCGGCAGGCCGGAGTGACCGATCCGCGGTCTCAGTTGGCCATGGCCGAGGTCCACGACTGCTTCACGCCCACTGAGCTCGTACTCATGGAGGACCTGGGCTTCGCCGAACGGGGTACGGCGTGGAAAGAGGTCATGGCCGGGACGTTCGACCGTGACGGCGAGCTCCCGGTGAACCCGGACGGTGGCTTGAAGAGCTTCGGTCACCCAATCGGGGCCACGGGACTGAGGATGCTGTTCGAGTGCTGGTTGCAGCTGCGCCGGCAGGCTCCACCCGAGCGGCAGATCGCCACCGTGACCGAGGGCGGGCGGACCCTCGGACTCACCCACAATCTGGGCGGGGCCCCCGGCGAGTGTGTCAGCTTCGTGGGCGTGGTCGGCACCGAGCCCTCGGACTGAGATGGCCACGTCCGCAGGGAGCGACCCGTTCGCCGAGACCGAGGACCAGTCCGCGCTGCGACAGCTGGCCCGGGACGTGGCGGCACGGGAGGTCGGCCCGAGGGCGGCCGAACACGACGAGAACGGTGAGGTACCCCGTGAGGCGATCGCCGCCATGGCCACCGCCGACCTCTTCCGGGTGACCATCGGCGAGCGCTGGGGCGGTCTCGGCATGGGAGATGTGGAGGCGGCCATCGTCCTGGAGGAGATCGCCCGGCACGACGTGTCCACCGCCATCTGCTGTCAGCTGGCCTACAACGGGCCGGCCCGTGGGATCGAGCATCTGGGTTCGGCCGCCCTCCAGGACCGGTGGTTGCCGGTGGTGGCCGACGGGGAGGCCATCATCAGCATCGGGATCACCGAGCCCGATGCCGGCTCCGCCGTGCAGGGGATGCGCACCGCGCTCAAGCCGGACGGCCCGGGGGGGTGGCGGCTCGACGGCTACAAGAACTACTCCACGCTGGGGCATGCGGCTTCGGCCGTGCTGGTCTGGTGCCGGTGGCCCGGGGGTGAGGGGGCCCGGGGGATCGGGGCGGTCATCGTCCCCATGGACCGTGAAGGGGTCTCCCTGGTGGGGAGGCACCGCGGCATGGGAATCCATGCCGCCACCGAGTCGGAGATCGCCTTCGACGGCGTGGCCATCACCGAGGACGACGTGCTGGTGTCCGGGGACCCGGACTCGGGTGAGCCCTTCAAACTGCTCCTGTCCCACCTCAACCACGAGCGCTGCGGGAATGCGGCCATGTGCGTGGGAGCGGCCCAGGGCGCGCTGGAGCGCGCCGCACGCTACATGCGGGACCGGGTCATCGGGGGCCGGCCCATCGCAGACCTCCAGGGACTGCAGTGGAAGTTGGCCGAGATGGCGGTGGCTCTCGAAGGGGCCCGTCTGCTGCTGGGTCGGGCTGTACGCCTGGCCGGACCCGGAGGCACCCCGCCGCCCCTCGAGACGGCCATGGCCAAAACCGCCGCCAACCTGGCCGCCAAGTATGTCTGCGACGAGGCGATCCAGATCCACGGAGGCTATGGCTACAGCCGCGAGTACCCCCTCGAGCGCGCCTACCGGGACATACGGGGTCTGTGCATCGGGGCCGGAACCGTCGAGGCCCAGCGGAATTACATCGGCTCCAGCGTGGCCGCCGGCCGAACATCGAGCTCGCCCGGCTGGATTCCCGGTTCGGAGCTCTGATCGCCGCCGCCGGTCGGCGTGCCTTCGGGCCAGTGCCGTAAACGGAGGGCGAGAACGACATTGTCGCAACCGATCGCCTGGTGTACCGTGAGGCGCCCTTCCGGCGGGACCGCACGGTTGCGACACCCGTGGCACCGGGAATCGAGCGGTTGGAGCGGTGACGGTACGGGGATCGGGTCCAGGGCCGACAGTGCAGGCACAGCATCGAGTGAAGGGGGACACAGTGAGTCCAGCCGGTTCGTATGAAGGGCGCCGGGTCATCGTCTGTGGCGGGGGAGGAGCCGGCATGGGGGCCGCCGTAGTCCGCCAACTCGCTCCTCTCGGTGCCGAGATCCATGTGATCGACCTGAAGGAGCCTCCGATCCCGGTGGCCGGATTCCACGCTGTGGACCTGATGGACCCCGACGCCACGGCCGCGGCCGTCGAGTCAGTCGGCGGTCGTATCGACGGGCTGTTCAACTGCGCGGGGCTCCCCGGTGGAAGGTTCTCGGACCTCGACACGATGCTGGTCAACTTCGTCGGGCAGCGTCACCTCGCCGACCTCGTGGTCGAGCACATGGAACCGGGGGCGGCCATCGCCAGCATCTCGTCGGGGGCGGGAGCAGGGTGGCAGGGAAATGTCGAGAAGTGGCTGCCTCTGGTGACCACCGAGGGGTTCGCCGCCGGCAAGCAGTGGTTGGAGGAGCACCCGGCCGAGATCGCCAGCGGCTACGCACCGTCCAAGGAGGTCATCATCGTCTGGACGGTGTGGCGATCCCTGGCGCTGGCCGAGAAGGGCATCCGGATCAACTGCACCCTGCCCGGCCCGACCGACACGCCGATGATGCCGGACTTCGAGGAGCAGATGGGCAAGGCGTTCATGGACAACTACCCAATTCCACTGGGCCACCGACAGACACCGGACGAGCAGGCCGCGCCGCTGGTGTTCCTCAATTCACCGGCGGCGTCCGCCATCACCGGGGAGAGCATCCTCACCGATGGCGGCACCATGGCCGCGCTGTCCGTCGGAACACTCGACGTGTCGGCCTTCGGATTTTGAGCGCCTCCTCCGGGGTCGCACCCGGGACCGGAGGGGCCTTCGATCTCACGCCCACGGGGGAGAACCGGTTCGTAGCCGGCAACATCGGCGATCCGGGGACACGAGACGTGGTGTATGGAGGCCAACTGCTGGCCCAGATGATCCTGGCGTCGGACCGAGTGGGCACGGACAAGGATGTGGCCTCCATCCACACCATCTTCGCTCGGAGCGCCCGGGTGTCCAGCCCGGTGGAGATCGACGTGGACGTGATCCACGACGGGCGGACCATGGGCAGCCATTCGGTGACCGTGCACCAGGGGGACCGGGTTTGTGCCCAGGGCCTCATCCTGCGCCGGCTCGACGCTCCCGACCTCATCCGCCACCAGCCCGAGATGCCTGACGTCGCCGGCCCCGACGACTCGCCCGATACCGGGCAGGGGGGCCTGCTGGCTCCGGGGAGCGATCTGCGGGTCGTCGACGGCCTGAACACCTGGGATCCCGATGCCCCGGTCGGCCCGGCCGAGCTCTTCGCCTGGGTCCGCCTGCCCGCGGGCTCCGACGATCCGGCTCTGGCCCAGGCCATGCTGGCCTACGGCACCGACGGGTTCCTCATCGGGACGGCCATGCTTCCCCACGCCGGCGTCGGCCAGAACATGGCCCATCGCAACATCGGGACCGGAGTCGTGTCCCACACCCTCACCTTCCACGAGCCGGTTCCGGTGGACACGTGGCTGCTGCTGGCCCATCAGAGCCCCTATGCCGGTCGGGGGGCCAGTTACGGGCAGGCCCACGTCTTCGACCAGGACGGCCTTCTGGTGGCCTCGTTCGTGCAGGAGAACATGATCCGGGACGCAGGTCCGACGGATCACTGACCCCCGGTGATCAGCGCAGTCGCCACTCGATGCGCTGGCCGGTAGTGAAGCGAGCCTGACCCTCTTCGAGGAGCGTCCGATCCGTACCCACGTGGGTGAAGAGGAAGGCGTGGTCGAGCGCCTGGCGTCGTGAGAGTTCGAGCCCCATCCACATCGCCCGCAACGTGCCCTGCTCGGCCAGAGCCGGCTGGTCGGCGATGGCGCGGGCCGCCCACTCGGTGCGCTCCCGCAGTTCCCCTTTGGGCACCACTTCGGTGATGAAGCCGATCTGGTGGGCCCGTTTGGCCGACATGCGTTCGTGGGCCCCAAGCAGAGCCAGGCGCATTACCTCCTGGAACGGCATCTTGTGGAGCAGGAAGATGGGTTCGAAGGCCGCGGGCATGCCGTAGGTCACATGAGGGTCGAAGAAGGTGGCGTGCTCGGCGGCGATGATGAAGTCCACTTCGCCGAGGATGTAGAAGGCCCCACCGCAGGCCATCCCGTTGACGGCGGCGATGACCGGCTTCCACAGGTCGTTGGACTTGGGACACACGCTCTTGCCCGGATCGTCGAAGTCCCACGGCGTGTTGTACCCGGGCAGCTTTCCGGGCGGCAGATCGTCGAAGGAGCCCACGCCCTCGCGGTCGAGTCCGGTGCAGAAGGCCTTCTCCCCGCTGCCGGTCAGCACGACGCACCGCACGTCGTCGTTGGTGCGCAGCATCAGCCACAACTCTCGCAACTCCCGCTGCATCGTGGTGTCGAAGGCGTTGAGGGCCTCGGGGCGGTTGAGGGTGACCCAAGCCACGCCATCGGATTCGTCATAGAGGAGGGACTCGAAGTCGGGCATGGCGGCCATGGTATCGGCACCTGCGGGCGGAGTCGGGAGTCGGTCCGGACCTACCGACCGGCCGCCTTCGGTCACACCATCGGTCCGCTCACCGGGTGGGCATGGTCAGACAGCCAGGGCACCGACGAAGTCGGCGCGGGAGGTCTCCCACCAGCGCCTCCGCCGGTCATAACGCTCCACACCCCCCATCTCGTCGAGCATCCGGATGAAGTTCTCGTCACCCGAGGCGGCGCGGCGAAGGACAAATTCGGCGCCCCGCTGCATGGACCGATCGAGGCTCCCGAGCAACCGGCGACGGTCCCCGACCCCGAGCCCGCAGGTATCGGCGACCAACCTCAGGCGGTCGGGCCGGCGCGGCTCGAGCCACCCGAGTCTGGCCGCGCTGAGGTCGTCGTCGATCGGGACGCACATCCGGGCGAATTGAGCCAGATCGTGTACGGGCCGACCGGGGGCGGCGAAGTCGAAGTCGAGCAGACCCACCGCCACGCCCTCGCGGAACACCACGTTTTCGAGGCAGACGTCGTTGTGGCACACCATCGACCCCCCGTACGGGTCGGCCAACTCATCACTCCATGAGGCCGGAGTCAGATCGACCCGGGCTGAAGCGCGGTGGAAGGCGGACACCAGGGCGGTGACGGACTCCAGCGCGGCATCGGACTGGGACCAGCTCGGGTAGGGAGGAAGAGGCACGTCACCCTCGATGAAGGCGAGACGCTCCCGTCCGTCCGGTTCGAAGCCCCGGGGCTGCGGAGCGCCGGTGAACCCGGAGGACCGGAGGGCGGTCAAGAAGGTATGGATGGAGGCGGAGTGGGGATTCGACGGCCGCAGGACCACATCTCCCCGACGGCTGACCCGACCGGCGTTGGCCACCCCCCCATGTAGCTCCTCTTCGGCTGGCCCACCCGACCGGCCGGGGCCGCGCCCGTGGCCCTCGAGGGTCAGGTCGCCTCCGACAGCATGGCGGTGATCTGGCCCAGGTCGAAGTAGTCCCGCCAGGCGCTGATCTTCCCGTCACGGATCTCGAATGTGCCCATGACAGGCAGCGGGGCCACCACCTCGCCCACGGTGAAGGTGTCGATGCGCTCGGTCAGGACCACGTTGCCCCTGACGGCCAGGTGCACGGTCTCGATCGTCATGCTCTCGCACATGCCGAAGAACCCCTCGATGAACGCCATGGTGGCGTCGATGCCCACGGCCGGGTCCAACGGGATGTTGTGGTACACCACGTCGTCGGTGAAGTACGGACGAAGGATCTCGGTGTCGCGTCCGTCGAAGACGTCGCAGAACGTCCGCACCAGTCGTTCGGCATCCTCTTCTGTTCCCATGGCGCACCTCCGGGGTCGAGTGAAGGACTCAGGGTAGCGAATCCCCGCGGTGTCGACCTGCCTCCGCCGCCGCCTTGAGGTGCTCGAGGGTCTGCTCCATGCCGTCTCGGGTGTAGGCGGCGTCGTGGTCCACCCCAGTGACCAGCCGGCCGAGGAGCCTCACCACCGTGCCCCGTTGGTCGCCCCAGGTCTCCGTGACCCGGCACCCGCCTGCCGTGGACTCGACGTGGTACTGCCACTCGCTGCTCGGAAGGCCCAGCACGGTGATGCGGAAGCTGAAGAGGCGTCCCGGATCCGATGCCACCACCCGGCCCGCCGTCCTCCAGGTCCGGGAGCCCTTGCGGTTGACGCCTCGGAACCCCGCCCCGGGCCGTGGGCCGGTCGCTCCCCCCGTCCACCTTGCCCCCTCGTTCTCCGGTGACCACTCACCCATCCGGGTGATGTCCGAGACCATGGCCCACACCTCGGCGGCGGAAGCGTCCACCTCCCGGGTCACGCTCACCTGATCGGGCATCTGACCTCCGTGAACTCGCCTACGGCCCCCACGGCGCCAGTGTGCCACGCGCCCCGTCGGGCGCGCCCCGGTACGTGGCCACACGGCCCGGTAGAGTGACCCCGTTTGACCTACTCCACGACAGTCAGCGGATCGCTCGAGCACACGACCGACCCTTCATCACCGCCGGTCGGGGGCGGTAGCCGGATCACGCCCCTGGATGGGGTCCGGGGTGTGGCCATCCTCGCCATCATGGCGTACCACTCGGGCGTGCCGGGCATCGATGTCGGGGGGTACTTCAGCCAGGACGCCTTCTTCGTGCTCTCCGGTCTGGTCATCACACTGGTCCTGCTCCGGGAGTGGGGGGGTACCCACCGCATCGGACTGGGTGGGTTCTACGCCGGTCGCATCCGGCGCCTCCTGCCCGCACTGTTCCTCATGCTGATCTGCGTGACCGTCTTCGTGAGCTTCGTGGCACCGCCAGGCCAGTACCCGGGCTACCGCGAGGACGCCCTGGCCGTACTGGGCTACTTCAGCAATTGGCACTTCATCGCCACCAGCACCAACTACTTCGCCATGAGCGCCGCACCGTCGTTGCTCACCCACACCTGGTCACTGGCCATCGAGGAGCAGTTCTATCTGGTGTGGCCGCTGGTCCTGGTGGGCATCCTGTGGCTGTGTCGGCGGCACCGATTCCTCGGACTGTACGTGGTGTTCGCGGTGTCGATGGGTGGGGCCCTCGTGTCGACTGCCTGGATGGCCTGGCTCTACCGCGAGGGAGCCTTCTCGACCCGGTTGTATTTCGGAACCGACACGCATGCCCAATCCATCATGGTCGGCTGTGCCCTGGCTGCCGTGCTCACCTGGGTCAGGGCACGGCGCGAGGACGACAGCCTGGTTCCGGTGGCCCGATCGACGGCGGCCCGGCGGATCCTGGCCGGCGCCGGCGTGGCCGCGGCGGCCGCCCTCGGGTGGCAGTGGACCCATGTCGGTAGCGCCACCCACTTCGCCTACGAGGGTGGGTTCCTGGTGGGCGCGGTGCTGACTGCGATCGTGCTGGCCTCGGTGGCCACTGCGCCCGAAGGGCCCGGTGGCACTCGCCCTGTCCTGGCCGGTGCTCACCTATCTCGGCACCATCTCCTACGGGATGTATCTGTGGTACTTCCCCGTCTTCCAGGTCGTCGACGAGGTTCGGACCGGCCGGACCGGTCTGAGCCTGTTCGCCATCCGGGTGGCCGTGGACATTGTGATCGCCACGGCCTCGTACTTCCTGGTCGAGCAGCCCATACGGCGTGGCGCCCTGTTCCGCGCCCGCGGCATCGGGTGGGCACCCCGCGTGCGGACGCTCGGCCTGCTGGCCTCGTCCCTGGTGATCACGCTGGGTGTGGTGGTCGGCACCACGGCTGGGTCTTCGGCCTCCTTCGCCATCCCGGTGTCCTCGGCACGCTCGTCACCGTCCCCGTTCCCGTCGCCCTCCCCGGGCCCCGGGGTCACGCGGCTCCTGGTCGTGGGTGACTCGACGGCACTGACCCTCGGGAACGCCCTCCCCACCGTGGGTAACGGGTGGGACGCGGCGATCGACGAACAGGGGACCATCGGTTGCGGCCTCGCCATAGGGCCGCTCATCTTGGATCACGGGGTGGTCGGGGCGCCCGGGAGCCCCCTGCGACAGCGCCACACCGGTGGACGAGCAGTGGCCGGCCAGACTGGAGGGCCTGGTGGCCAGCGACCGACCCGACGTGGTGGCCCTGTTGGCCGGCCGCTGGGAGGTCACCGACCGGGTCTACGACGGACAGTGGACCAACATCCTCGCCCCGGCGTTCCAACAGTACGTTCGCAACCAGATCCAGCTGGCGGTGGAGATCGGGACGGCATCGGGGGCGCACATGGTGCTGTTGACGGCACCGTGTTACTCCAGTGGGGAGCAACCTGACGGCTCACCGTGGCCCGAGGACTCGCCGGCGCGGCTCGCCGCCTACAACCAGCAGCTGGTCAAGGTGGCTGCCGAGTTCCCCGGCCAGGTCTCGGTGGTGAACCTCAACGCCATGGTCTGTCCCGGCGGACAGTTCGAGTCGGTGATCGACGGCGTGACCGTCCGAGCTCCTGACGGTGTCCATTTCCCGTACTTCCAGTTCGGCGATCCCGATGCCTCGGCACCCGACGATCTGGCCCAGGTGAACGCCTTCGCCACGTGGATCGGGCCGAAGCTCATGCCCCTGCTGGTGGCCGGTGCGGACGCCTCGACCGACTGACGTCTCCGACCGGCTTCCTGCTGGTCCCGACCGGATGGGGTCACGTGGGCGGTGGGTCAGTGGCAGTGCTCGGCCGAGGGGGGGACGTCGAGGGCCGGATTGCGGTCGAAGAACCCCACCGGCACCAGGTGGAATCCGCAGTACTCGACGGGCATGACGGGCCAGTCCTCGGGGCGGGGGGAGTGGCTGATCCCGAAGGTGTGCCAGACCACGATAGAGGTGTCGAGGAGCGAACGGTCGGCCGCCGTCCACGACGGGAGTCCGTCCCCGCCGGCGTGTTGATTGGGGTAGTCGCCGGCCGCCCGGCGTTCGTCGGGAGAGTAGGGCGTCACCCACAGGTTGTGGCGGGCGAATCCGGCCCTCCCGCCGATGCTGGAGTCGGGCTGGGCCAGCAGCGTAGGCGTGGCCCCGGGAACGAGTTTGTAGGCCACCGGCCGCTCCAGCCCGTTACGGACCTCCGGGTTCACGAAGCGCCAGTGTCGGCTGCTGGCCACGTCCACCTCCCGCCGGGCGGCGGACTCGGACTCCAGCCGGGTGGACCGCTGACGGAAGGCGTTGCCCCACGGATTGTCGTCGCCGGTCGGCAGTGCTTCGAAGCTGACCTCGTATGCCTCGTTGACGGGACCATCGACCGAGAGGTCCAGGCGGGCGCAGAACAGGTGCTGGTGGAAGGGGGCGGCCAGGCCGGGTGCCACCACCGATCCGTACCCGGGCGTCTCACCGGTAGCCAGGGCCTGCGTGGACATGATCCCGGTCAGCTTGACCTCGAGCTGGATGGAGCCGTCGAGGTAGAAGTACCAGTAGAAGCCGTACTCGTAGTTCCCCACGGTGGCGATGAAAGACACGACCAGGCGACGGGAGCGCCGCACCTCGGTGTGTGACGTGTTCATGTCCTGGTGCTTCCAGAGGATCCCGTAGTCCTCCTCGTGGATGCACACAGCGTTCTCGACCACGTACGGGGTTCCGTGCTCGCTGCAGAACACGGCATCGAGATAGGTGATCTCGCCCAGGCAGTCACAGCCCAGGGTGAGGGAGTTGGCCAGCCGTCCGAGTCCCCACTCGCCCACGTCAAAGGCGTTCTTCCAACCGTGCAGCGGACCGGGATCACCGTAGGGCACGACCATCTCGTTGACCGAGGCGCGGTGCAGGATGGGCCGGAGACCCCCGTCGTCATAGCCGATGCTGCGCAGGACGAGGCCCTCGAGCGGCTCCATGGCCACCCGCATCGTCCAGTGCTGCCAGGTGAGCAGGTTGCCGTCGAGGGTGAAGCTGGGCCCCTCGGGCTGGACGATGTCGAGGGGCAGCAGGCCGGTGCGCATGGGCTGGTTGTCCTCGGCCCGGTAGCTCCCCCGTTCCGGGGGGAGGGGTACCACGCCATGATCCTGGACCTCCAGCACGATCCCGCGGGCGGCGTCCACCGTGGCCAGTACGCCTTCCACCGGTCGGGCGTAACCATTGTCGGTAGGTTCCTCCCGGTAGTACGAGAGGCAGCGGGCGATCCGCTTGCCCTCCTCCAGAGGGTTTCCGAAGTTGCCCGTGGGCCACGGGTCGATCTGGACCTTCTCGAAGTCGGTGATACCTCTGCGGCGCATGGCGTCCTGCCACTCCGGACTCTCCCGCAGGGCCAGGATGGCCCGGTAGGAGTCGTCGAAGAGCAGGGCCGGACGTACCTCCGCGCGCGGCGTCCACTGCACGATCTGGCCCGAGTCCAGGGCCACCACCGCTTCCACCACCTCGGCCCCGGGTCCGGGCAGCAGGATCAGCCGGACCCGCCGCTCTACGGGATCGCCGGGTCGGTGGGCCTCGATGGTGGCCCGGCCCGGCTCCTCCAGGGTGACGGTGGCGAAGAGGACATTCTCGGGCACCCGGCCGCTCTCCCGCACCACGGAGACCGCACTGCGGATCTCCTCCGCGCCGAGGGCGTCGAGGGGATGCGCCGTGGCCGGGGCCACATCAACCACGGAGGGTGTCCCTGGATCGGTGCGGAGGCCGCACCCGGACGCTCTCGGTCACTATCCGCATGCCCTCTCCTTTGCTGTCCCGCACCGGCGTTCCTCCCCGGGGCACCCGCTCTTCCGGGGACGGTAGTCTCGGCGGCGATGACAGAACGTACCGCGGGTCCGGTGCGGGGGGTGACGGACCACGCCAGGGAGGGTCCTGATCGTCCCGCCATCATCGTCGGCGACTCCGTGCGCACCTACGGCCAGCTCCAGTACCGGGCCCTGCGCCTGGCCTCGGTACTGGCCGAGCGCGGGGCCGGGACCGGGCCGACCGGTGGCCGCCGTCCTCCCCAACGGGATCGAGATCTTCGAGGTGGCTACGGCGGCCTCCATGCTCGATGCGCCCTTTCTCCCGGTCAACTGGCATCTCCGCGCCGCACGAGCTGGCCTTCATCCTGGGCGACGCCGACGTGGCGGTGGTAGTGGGCCACGAAGCTGTCGACGGGGATCTCCACCTGGCTCTGGACGGACTCGGTTCTCCCCTCGTTCTCGGTGGGCCGGGAGTACGAGGACCTGATGGCTTCGGCCGATCCCCTGCCCGGGGGCGACAGCGGCGGGAGCCCGGAGCTGATGTTCTACACCTCGGGGACCACGGCCCGACCCAAAGGCGTGGTGCACGGTGCCCTCGCCGACCGGCTGGGCCGGGCTCGGGGCATGGAGGGTCAGGTGGCGCTGTGGGGGTGGACCGAGGACGACGTCTACGTGATGAGCGGCCCGGCCTACCACGCCTCCCACCTGGGCTGGTCCCTGTGCGCCCTCTTCGTCGGGGCGGTCACCGTCGTCAACGAGCAGTTCGAGGCCCGATCGTGGCTGGGGGAGGTGGCGAAACACCGGGGGACCCGTACCTTCATGGTGCCGGCGCACTTCATCCGGATCCTCGAACTACCCGAGGACGATCGGGCCGGCTTCGACGTGTCGAGCCTGCGCCTGGTGGTGCACGCCGCCGCACCGTGCCCGGTGGCCGTCAAGCACCGGATGATGGAGGCCTTCCCTGCTGCCGAGATCCATGAGCTGTACGGGGCCAGCGAGGGTGGTGCTACCAAGATCTCCCCCGAGGAGTGGCGGGCCAAGCCGGGCAGCGTCGGCCGACCCTGGCCCGGCGTGGAGATCCGGATCCTCGACGAGGAGGGTACCCCGCTGCCGACGGGCGAGGCTGGTCTGGTGTACATCCGTCCCGCCGGCACCCTGCGCTTCCGGTACCGCAACGACGACGAAGCCACCGAACGGGCCTGGCGCGACGATGCCTTTACGGTGGGGGACATCGGGTTCGTCGACGCCGAGGGGTACCTGTTCATCACCGACCGCATCTCGGACATGGTCCTGTGGGGGGGCGTGAACATCGCCCCCCGGGAGATCGAAGAAGTGCTCTTCGGTCACCCGGCCGTCGTGGACTGCGCCGTATTCGGTGTGCCGGACGAGCGCGACGGGGAGCACCTCGAGGCCATGGTCCAGTTGCGGCTGCCGGTCACGACCGACGAACTGGCTGCCTACGTTGCCGACCGGCTGGCCAAGTACAAGGTCCCCCGGCATTGGGAGGTCGTGGACGAGCTGCCGCGTGACCACAACGGCAAGGTCCGCAAGCGCCTGCTCGGCGAGGCCCGAGCCTCGGGGGGGAGTGAGGAGGCGACGGTGGCCATTCGGATAGTGATCGACCGGGAGCGGTGTGTAGGATCCGGAAACTGCCTGTACTGGGCGCCGGGCACGTTCGACCTCGATGACGACGGGGTGTCAACGGTCGTGGATCCTCAGGGGGACGACGACGAGCGGATCCGGGTGGCTGCCGAGGGCTGTCCCACCCGGGCCATCACGCTCGAGGGGGTAGCCGGGTCCAACGGGCCGACACCCGTCGGACCGGTGCATGAAGCAGTAGACGACAAGCGAGCGAATCCGTGAACGAAGGGTGACCCCATGCCGATCGCACTGACCGACGAGCACGAGGCCCAGCGGCTCTCGGCCCGCCGATGGTTGGACACCCACTGCCCCCCGTCGGTGCCCCGCGCCCTGCTCGACGCCGAGGAAGAGACCCTGCAGCCGGTGTGGAAGGTGATGGCGGGCGAGGGCTGGTTGGGCATCCACCTCCCCGAGGAGTTCGGTGGTCAGGGCTTCGGCCTGTTCGAATTGGCCGTCCTGCTGGAGGAGACCGGATGGTCGGTCGTTCCGGGCCCGTTGTTGCCCACCGTCGTCACTTCAGCCCTGGTGCACGAGGCGGCGACCGGAGACGACCGGTCCTTGGCCTCTGCGGTGCTTCCGGGACTGATCGACGGGAGCCTCACCGCCGCTCTGTCCTTCGGGGACTCCCATCTCAGTGTCGTTGACGGCGGCCGAGAAGGCGAGCTCGTCGTGTCGGGTTCGCTCCGGCCCCTTCTGGGCGCCTCCACGGCTTCGCTGGTGCTGGCACCGGCCCGGGGTAAGCACGGAACGGAGACCTGGTGCCTACTCGACGTGACCGCACCGGGCGCCCAGGGGCGGTTGCAGGTGACACCCCTCGGCAGTCTCGACCCCACCCGGCGGGTGGCATCGGTGGAGGTGGACGCCTATGTGGTGCCATCCGACCGTCAGCTCCCGTCGCTCACCACCCGACGAGTTCGCCAGATCCTGATGGCGATGATGGCCGCCGAACACGTGGGCGGAGCCCGGTGGTGCCTCGAGACCGCCACCGAGTACGCCAAGGTCCGGGTGCAGTTCGGACGGCCCATCGGACAGTTCCAGGCCGTCAAGCACCGCCTGGCCGACATGGCCGTGCGTGTCGAGCAGATGACTGCGGTGGCCTGGGACGCAGCCGTGGCCGTCTCGGTCGACTCGGACGCTCCGGCGCCGACAGACTCACCGACGAACGCGGCCACAGACACGGACACGGTGGAGCTGGCCACGGCCACCGCCGGCGCTCTCACCGTCGACGGCTATGCCCTTTCGTCGCAGGAGTGCCTGCAGCTGTTGGGAGGGATCGGCTTCACCTGGGAGCACGATCTCCATCTGCACTTCAAACGCGCCCATGCCGATCGGCAGCTCGTGGGCGAGACCGACGTCTTCCGCCGTGACGTGGCCGCCGTGGCCGGGCGGGGTGCCCGCCGCCAGCTGACCGCCGACCTCCCCGCCGAGGCCGAACAGGCGCGGGCCAACCTGGCTCCCCTGATGGTCGAGTTGGCGGACACGCCCGAAGTGGATCGCCGGGCGGCCCTGGTCGAGGCGGGTCTGGTGGTGCCTCACTGGCCCCGGCCCTGGGGCAGGGATGCCGGAGCGGTGGAGCAGGTGGTCATCGACGAGCAGCTGGCCGAGGTGGGGATCGCCCGCCCCCACATCGGGATCAGCGCCTGGGCGTTACCGGTCATCATCGCCAGTGGGACGAAAGACCAACAGGAGCGGTGGGTGCGGCCCTCCCTCCTCGGCCAGTTGGCGTGGTGCCAGCTGTTCTCCGAGCCGGGGGCTGGCTCGGATCTGGCCAGCCTGACGACACGCGCCGTGCGGACGGAGGGCGGGTGGTTGCTCACCGGTCAGAAGGTGTGGACGTCGATGGCGGCCCAGGCCAACTGGGGCATCTGCCTGGCCCGGACCGATCCGTCGGTTCCCAAGCACGAGGGGATCACCTTCTTTATCGTGGACATGCGTGCCCCCGGCCTCGACATCCGGCCCTTGAGAGAGATGACCGGTGCCGCCCTGTTCAACGAGGTGTTCCTCGACGATGTATTCGTCCCCGACGACTGCGTCATCGGGGAGGTGAACAGTGGGTGGGCCGCGGCCCGTATGACCCTGGCCAACGAGCGGATCTCTATGTCGTCAGGTTCCACCTACGGGATCGGCGTCGAGTCACTCCTACGGTTGGCCGAAAAACGGGGTGACTCCATCTCGGCCGGCCTGGTGGTCCGACTGGGTGCCCTGTTGGCCGAGGCTCAGTCGATCAGCCTGATGTCCCACCGTTCCACGCTGTTGGCGCTGGCCGGCTCGGACCCGGGGGCAGGGGCCGGCCTGCGGAAACTCCTGGGCGTCGAGCACGAGCAGCGCGTCCAGGAGTTGGGCCTGGCCATGCTGGGTGCCGAGGGGGCCACCACCGAGGGACGGTCAGAGCGCTGGATCCAGGGACTCTTGTTCACGCGGTGCCTGACCATCGCCGGCGGTACCAGCGAGGTGCAGCGCAACGTCATCGCCGAACGCATTCTCGGCCTGCCCCGGGACCCCGAGCCGGGGGGTTGAACGGCGCTAGATTGTCCCGGCCCGCCGGGCCGCGGCCAACTCGCCGTCGGACAGGCCGACCAGGTCGCACCAGACCGACCGGTTGTCCGCCCCCAATGTCGGGGCGCCGGTCGGCACGGGGGTGGGGCGTCCGATGAATCGGGGGAACGGCGCCTGCTGGCGGATGGGCCCGATCACCGGGTCCTCCACCGCCACCAGGTCGCCTCGGGCGTCCATGTGTGGATCGGCGAAGATGTCGGCGGCGCTGTAGGCCGTGCCCACCGGCACATCGTGGGCGATGCACACCGCCTCGATGTCCGCTGCGTCCCGTTCCCCGGTCCAGGCAGCCACGATGCCGTTGATCTCCTCGGCGTGCTCCGACCGTCGGGCCAGGGTGGTGAACCGGGGTTCGGTGAGGAGGTCGTCCCGACCCATGGCCCGGCACAGGCGAGCGAAGTTGGCGTCGGAACCGCCCACGATGCAGATATAGGCGCCGTCCGCGGTGAGGTAATTGTCCAGGGGGGCGGAGTTCCGTAGCCGGTTGCCTTCGCGGCCGCGCACCGTCCCCAGCCGGTCGTAGCCGGCCAGCGTCCATTCGAGTACCCGCAGTACCGCGCCGTAGAGGGGGGCGTCGATGACGGCCCCGGTGGCGCCGCCCTGGCCGGCCGGACGCAGGTCCCGCTGGTAGAGGCCGGCCACCGCGGCCATGGCCGCGAACACGCCGGTCAGGTAGTCGGAGATGGTCACACCCGGGCGCACCGGTGGGCGATCGGGCTCACCGGTGAGGTGGAGCAGGCCGCCGTAGGCGATACCCAGGCGGTCGAGACCGGGACGCGATGAGTAGGGACCGTCCTGGCCAAAGACACTGATGCGGACGTACACCAGACGGGGGTCGAGGTCGCCGGGGCCGAGGTGCCACTTCTCCATCGTCCCCGGCCGGAAGTTCTCGCACACCACGTCGGCGTGGGTGGCCAATCGTCGGAACAGATCTTGGCCCTCGGGTGTCCGCAGATCGCAGGTGGCCCCGCGGCGGCCCCGGCCCTCGACCGACCAGAACAGGGAGTAGGGCTCCCCGTCCGGTCCTGGTGCCCCGTCGGTCTCACCGCCGCTACCAGGTTCGACGAACGGTCCGATGGTGCGCATGAAGTCGCCGCTGCCCGGCAGTTCGACCTTGATGACGTCGGCGCCCAACTCGCCGAGGAGCCCGGCACAAAAAGGAGCGGAGATCCGGGTCCCCACGTCGAGGACGCGGAGCCCGGCGAGCGGCCCGGCCCGGCCTGCCTCGGCGCCGGCGTCTTCCGGGCTCACACTCCGCCCGGGCGGTCACCCCGGTCGCGGTCGGCGAAGACCTCTTTCATGGATCCTTTCGCCTTCCGCTCCTCGAGGGCCTGGGCCGCCGTGGCCGTGTTGTGCATCCAGTGGTGGGCCATGAAGTGGTACTTCCACGAGTCCGACTTGCCCATGAGTTCGCCGGTGTGGTTGAGGGTGTCCTTGACCAGCTGGGCGGTGGCCGGCGGGACGAGCGAGATGCGTTCGGCCAGCTGGCGGGCCCGTGCCGACAGCTGGTCCCGGGGCACCACCTGGTTCACCAGTCCCAGGCGCCACGCCTCCTGGGCGTCGATGATGTCGCCGGTCAGGAGGAACTCCTTGGCCTTGCGGATACCCAGCTCCCAGGGTTCCACCAGCAACTCGACGCCGGCACCGGTCATGCGCAGTACCGGATTGGAGAAGGCGGCGTCATCGGCGGCCACGATCAGGTCGCACATGCAGGCCAGCATGAGCCCCGCGGCCACACAACTCCCCTGGACGGCGGCGATGGTGGGCTTGCGGAAGTCGTGGATCCGCTTGCACCGGTCGTAGTACATGACCTTCTCGTGGTACATCTTGCCTTCCGGGGTCTCCCGCATGAGGCGCCACTTGTCGGTCTCCCCGTCCCCGATGAGTGCCTTCAGGTCGTGGCCGGACGAGAAGTGCTTCCCGGCTCCGGCCAGGATGACCACCCGTACGGTGTCGTCGGCGTCGGCCTGGTCGAAGGCGTCGTCCATCTCATCGATGAGACGGGTGTCCTGGGCATTGGCCATCTCGGGGCGGTTCATGGTGATGGTGGCCACCGTGCCCTCCACCTGGTAGAGGATCGCTTCGTACTCCATGGGCAGTTCCTTCCCGATCGCCCCCTCCCCGTCCGGTCAGTCCCGGGGGAGCCCCAACACGCGCTCGCCGACCAGGGTGCGCTGCACCTCGTTGGTGCCGGCGAAGATCGACGAGGCTTGATAGTAGAGCCATGACCGCTGCCACATGCCGTCCCCGGGGTTGTCGGTCGCCCCCTGCCACAGGGACGAGGCCGGGCCCAGTACGGCCATGACGGTCTCATGGAGGCGTTTGGACATCTCGCTCCAGTACAGCTTGAGGGCGCTGCCCTCGGGCCCAGGGTGCTCGCCCCGCTCCAGGCGGGTGAGCGTCCGCCAGTTGTGCAGCTGGAACAGTTTGACCTCGATGTACGCCTCGGCCAGTCGCTGGCGGACCCCCGGATCGGCGAAGCCCCCGGGCGCCGGCTGGCCCGCGGCCAGCTCGAGCAGTTCGGCCAGCAGCTGGACGTGGATCCCGAGCTGTCGCGGGTTGACTCCCCGTTCGTGGGAGAGGGTGGAGTTGGCCACCGACCACCCGTTGCCCGCCACCCCGATGAGCTGTTCGTCGGGCACGAAGACCTCGTCGAGGAGGACTTCGTTGAACTCGGCGTCCCCGGTGATCTGGACGAGGGGTCGGACCTCCACGCCCTCGGCGTGCATGTCGATGACCAGGGAGGAGATCCCCTGTTGGCGCTTGGGAGCGTCGGGATCGCTGCGGGCCAGGCACAGGCCCCAGTCGGCGAACTGGGCATACGAGGTCCACACCTTGTGTCCGGTGACCCGGAACCCGCCGGTCACCTTGCGGGCCTTGGTGGTCAGCGAGGCCAGGTCGCTTCCCGCCTCGGGCTCGCTGAACAGCTGACACCACAGCTCATCGGCACCGAGGATGGGGGGGAGCCACCGCTCCTGCTGCTCGGGCGTTCCGTGGGCGAACAGGGTGGGACTCACCAGGTTGATCCCGATGCGGCCGACCAGCTCAGGGGCCCGGGCCCGGGCCATCTCTTCGGTGACCAGGAAGTGCTCGGTGGCACCCAGACCCCGACCGCCCAACTCCTCGGGCCACGTCACCCCCACCCAGAGACCCTGGGCCAGCATCGACTGCCAGTGGCGCCCGAAGGCCACCACCTCGGCGAGGTCCTGGGAGCGCGTGGGCGGTTCGGTTCCGTACTCCCAGGGGAGATTGGTCACCAACCAGGCCCGCAGGTCGGCGCGCAGCTCCTGTTGCGCTGCGGTCATCTGGAGGTCCATCCGTATCAGCTTGGCACAGGCGTTACCGGGGGCGGGTCGGGGAGCGGACCCGGACCGTGGGAGGCGGTACCGCCCGTCGGACCGTATGCTTCGCCGCTGTGGAATTCGAACTCTCCTCCGATCAGCAGGATCTGGCCGCCGCGGCCGGAGACCTCCTCGACGGTCTCGCCTCCCGTGAGCGGGTCCGGAGGTTCGTGGGATCGGGGACCGTCGACGATGCCGGCGCCCGGGACGGGGGCTATGACCGCCCGCTGTGGGAGGCCATGGCCGAGCAGGGGTGGCTGGGTGTGGAGCGTCCCGAATCGGCCGGCGGGCTGGGGTTGGGTATGGTCGAGGTAGCGGTGCTCTGCGAGCAGCTCGGGAGGCGGACGGCGCCGGTCCCGTTCCTCGGCACGATCCTGGCCATGGTGGCGCTCCACCAAGCCGGGTCCGACGACGGTGTCACGGGCTCGGCCGTGGCCGAGGCCCAGACGTGGGCCGACCGGCTGGCGTCCGGGGAGGGCGTGGGCACGCTGGCCTGGGTGGCCGGTCCCGGAACGGTGGCGACCCGGACCGACGGCGACCACTGGCTCCTCACCGGACGACCGGAACCCACGCTGTACGCCGCCGAGGCCGACGTGGTCGTCGTGGTGACCGACGAGGCCCTGTACGCCGTGGCCCTCCCGGCCGCGGAGCGGCCGAGGGCCGAGCCGGCCATGGACCGGACCCGGTCGCTGGCCTGGCTGCGCCTCGACGACACTCCTGCCCACCGCATCGGCGGGGCCGAAGCGGCCCGGCGCGTGGTGGACCGGGCCGCGGTGGGGACCGCCGCCGAGCTTTTGGGTACGGCGTCCCGAGCACTGGAGATGAGCGTGGAGTACGCCAAGGTGCGGCGCCAGTTCGGGCACCCCATCGGCAGCTTCCAGGCCGTGAAGCACAAGCTGGCTGATGCCCTCGTGGATGTCGAGGCCATGCGCTCATGCACCTACTACGCGGCCTGGTGTCTGGCCACCGACGATCCCGAGGCGTCCTTGGCCGCGTCGATGGCCAAAGCCTGGTGCTCGGACGCCTCGGAGCGGGTTCTGGCCACCGGCATGCAGGTCCACGGGGGTATCGGGTTCACCTGGGACCATGACATCCACCTCTCGCTGAAGCGGGCGCGCCTCGACAGCACCTCGTTCGGCACCGCAGCGTGGCACCGCGAGCGCATCGCCTCGGCGCTCGAACAGCGCCTGGCCGCCGGTGTCGCTCCCATATGATCGGGGAGGGGCGGCTCTCCTGACCGGTCAGCCGAAGGCGGGGTCCTGCTGGATCTCGACGGTGTTGCCGGCCGGATCCACGAACCAGATCTGGACGACCGCCCCCTGCGCCCCTTCCGCGTAGGGGATGCCGGACTCCTCGAGTTCGGTGATGGCGGCAGCCAGGTCCTCCACCGCGAAGCAGACGTGCGGACCGGTGGGCTTGATGGCCTGGGTGCCGGCATCGGCGTCCACGAGGTGCAGCTGGATGGATCCGGCCGTGAACCAGTGCCCGTCGACGCCGGGGATCACGGGCCGGGCCTCGTCGTCCAGCTCCAGCAGCTGGCGGTAGAAGGACACCGACTCGTCCAGACGGCCTTCCACGTTCACGCTGTGGTGCAACGTCCTCGTGACCTTCACCGGGAGGAACCCTCCGGCGCGGCCCGGTCGGCCGGACGGTCGGCGAACTCTTGGCGCAGTCGCTCCTTCATCACCTTGCCGGTGGCGTTGCGGGGGAGGGCGTCCACGAACTCCCACTGGCGGGGGACCTTGTACCGGGCCAGACGTTCGGAGGTGTGGTCGGACAACTCGTCGGCGGACGCCTTGTGGTCGGGTCGGAGGGCCACCACGGCCAGAAGGTCCTCGCCCAGCACCGCATGGGGGATCCCGACCACCGCCACCTCGCGCACCGCCGGATGCAGTTCGATGACGTGCTCGACGTCGGTGGGGAAGATGTTGTTCCCCCCCCTGATGATCACGTCCTTGGTGCGCCCGACGATGTAGAGGTAGCCGTCATCGTCGATCCGGCCGAGATCGCCGGTCACCAGCCAGCCGTCGACCCAGGTCCGGGAGCTGGCGTCGGGGTCGCCGTAGTACTCGCGGGGCCGACCGGGGATCCTCATCCGGACGTGGCCCACTTCCCCGGCCGGCATGGGTCGCCCGTGGTCGTCGACACAGAGGATCTCGGCCGGTGGGGCGGGCTTGCCCACGGAGCCCGGTCGCCTGACCGCTTCGCCCGGGGGCATGAGGCAGTACACCGAGCCGGCTTCGGTCATGCCGTAGTTGTTGGACACGAGGGCTGTGGGCATCCGGTTCTGGAGTCGCTCCAGCACGTAGGGGGCCAGCGGGGCGCTGCCCACGCTGCACAACTGGACAGAAGTGAGGTCGGCCTCGTCGAACCGGGGGTGCTCGAGGAGGAGATTGGCCATGGCCGGCACCAGGAAGACCGAACCGGGTCGTTCCCGTTCCACCGTGTCCAGCCAGGTCCCCGCGTCGAACCGCGGCATGTAGAGGGCCCGCAGGCCCAGCTTCATCGGGGTGTAGACGAAGGCGATGCCGGCAAAGGTGTACGGCGGACTGGCGTGCATCCAGGCCCCGCCACTCCAGTTGGGCTCGGAGAACGGCATGAGCGAGTAGTTGTCGTGCCGGATGGCCACGGCCTTGGGATCCCCAGTGGTCCCGGAGGTGTAGAGGATGTCGGCGAGGTCGCCCGGCTTCCGGGGCACCTGGAGGTACGTCGGATCGGCGCTCAGGATGTCGGACCACGCCAGCACGCCCTGGTACGACACCCCGTCGGGCAGGGGTCCCTCCACGTCCTCGGGCACCGCCACCACCAGGGCGGGCCGTCGGCCGTCGTAGCGGGGGAGCAGGGACACCTCGGTCACGGCGGCGACGGCCCCGGAGTGGTCCAGCATGCGCTCGACCTCAGGCCGCGCCAGCTGGGGATTGAACGGTACGGCCACCGCGCCGGCGCGGTGGATGGCGCTGTAGGTGGTGACCCACTGCAGGGCATGGGTCGGTTCGAGATGGATGGCCACGCGGTCGCCGGGCGCGACGCCGGCGTCGATCAGGCCGCGGGCCAGTCGGGAGGCGTCGGTGTCCCATCGGGTGAAAGTCATCGAGGAGCCACCGACGACGGTGTAGGCCGTCTCGTCGCCGAAGGCCAGGGCGACGGCGTGGAGCTGCTCGGGTGGCAGCTGTAAGGACGCGCTCACCCGGCCTACTTCTTGTTGCCCAACAGGGCGTGGGCCGGCATGCCCACCGGCTGGAGGTGCTGGCCCAACACCTCGTGGAAGTGCTCGGCCACCTCGGCGGGCGTCCATCCCCCCTCCTGCCACATGGTGGCCACCTGCCGCGGGGTCTGGAACACGGTGAAGCCGTAGCCGGTGCGGCCGAAGACCTGGCCGTTGACGTCGGCGGCGGCCTCGGAGGCCAGATAGGTCACGAGCGGCGCGTTGAGGGCCGGATCCTGGTCGGCCGGCGCCTCCTCGTCGGCCAGACCCTGGGTCATCCGGGTGGCGCCGGCGGGAGCCATGGCGTTGACGGTGATGCCGTACTTTCCGAGCTCGACGGCCCAGACGAAGGTCATCCCCATGATGGCGGCCTTGGCGGCACCGTAGTTGGTCTGTCCGAAGTTGCCCCGCAGACCGGCGGAGGAGGTGATGTTCACGATCCGCCCGTAGCCCGCCTCTTTCATCAGCGGGGCGGCATGGCGGGCGGTGTTGAAGGTCCCCTTCTGGTGGACCGCGACCACTGCGTCGTAGTCGGCCTCGTCCAACTTCACCAGGGTGCGGTCGCGGACGATCCCGGCGTTATTGACCAGGATGTCGATTTTTCCGAAGGTCTCCATGGCAGTGGCGATGATCCGACCGGCGCCGTCGAAGTCGTCGACCCGGTCGCGGTTGGCTACGGCGGTCCCGCCCCGTGACCCGATCTCCTTGACCACCTGGTCGGCCGGATCCTCGTCGGTGCCCTCGCCACCGAGGGACACCCCGATGTCGTTGACCACCACGCTGGCGCCCTCATCGGCCAGGCTGAGGGCGATAGCCCGACCGATGCCCCGACCGGACCCCGTGACCACTGCGACTCTTCCCTCGAGCAAACTCATCGGGCCACTGTACGCGAACCCCACCGGGGTGGGCGGTGGCCCCGCCGGCGGTTCGGACCGGGTCATGCAACCGAGAGTGGCCCTTGCAACCGAGAGTGGCAACGTCCCGGCCGATGACCGGGACCGGGGGCGGGATCGGCTCCACCTGGTGGCGGTAGCATCTCGGCGTCCCGCCGGGGAGGTAGCCCGGCCCGTCGTTGGAGGATGCCATCCCATGTCCTGTCCCCACCCGTCCGGGACGGCTCCCTCGGAGATGCGGTCATGATGGCCGAAGACGGGGGACGCGTCCGCGCCCGCCTGGGTGAGCTGGGCCTCACCCTGCACGGTCCCCATCCGCCGCACCATCCACTGGACGCGGTGGTGGTGCACAACGGCGTGGCCCGCACCTCGGGGCAGCTGCCCCGGATCGAGGGGGAGCTGACCTGCGTGGGCACCCTGGGTGTGAACGTCACCGTCGCGGAGGGTTCCGCCGCCGCCGCCGTGTGCGCCCTTAACGCCCTGGCCGTCCTCGAGGCCGGGTTGGGCAGCCTCGACCGCGTCGAGCGGGTGCTCACCGTCACCGGGTTCGTGGCCTCGGCACCCGACTTTCACCAGCAGCCCGCGGTCGTCGACGGTGCCAGCGGCATCCTCTACGACGTGTTCGGGGAGTCTGGACGCCACACCCGCTCGGCTCTGGGTGTGGCATCCCTGCCCCGGGGGGGTGCGGTGGAGATCGAAGTCACCGTGGCGGTCCGGGACTGATGGGCGGTACCGGCGACGGTGGCATGACGACAGCTCTGGAAGGAGCCCGATGACCGACACACAGACCGCGGCCGTGCTCGCCGAACTGGGTGCAGCCACCCTGGGGGAGAGCGGAGCCATGGGCCTGCCTCCGAGGATCCGACCAGCGTGGTCGGGGGCCACCGTGGCTGCGCCGGCCTATCCGGTCCGGTGCACCCCGGGGGACAACCTGGCCATCCACGTGGCCGTGACCACGGCACCGGCCGGCTCGGTGTTGGTGGTCGACGTCGGTCGTGTCCCCGACCGGGGCTACTGGGGCGAGGTCCTGACCACCGGGGCGCTCGCCCGCGGTCTGGCCGGACTGGTCATCGACGGAGGGGTCCGCGACGTAGGCGCACTGGAGCGTCTGGGATTTCCCGTGTTCTCCGCCACCATCGCCCTACCCGGTGCCTCGAAGCTGGCCCGGGGCTCGGTGGGCCGGACCACCACGGTCGCCGGGGTCCCGGTCAGCGTCGGCGACTGGGTGGTGGCCGACGTGGACGGCGTGGTGGTGGTTCCAGGAGGCTCGCTGGACGACGTCCTCGCCGCCGGTCAGCGCCGGACCGAGGCCGAAGCCGGGTACTTCGCCGCTCTCCGAGGCGGCTCCACCACCGTCGACCTGCTGGGCCTCGACGGGTCGCTGATCGAACTCGGTCCCTCCGACTGAGGGCGCACCACACCGAGGACGGTCAGCTGGTGTGCGTGGTGTAGTCGATGGGACCGGCACCCTTCACGCCGATGGCGAAGCAGAAGCAGTGGATGGCGGCATGGTCGCTCACCGGCCGGAGGCTGTGGACGGCGTCGGGTGGGATGTGGACGAGATCACCCTGGGCGATGGGCCGTTCCTCACCCTCGATGGTCATGATGCCCCGCCCCCGCAGCACGTAGTAGAACTCGTGGGTCGGGTGGGAGTGGGGGTCGACGTACCCACCGCCCTCCACGACGAATTCGTTGACCAGTTCCAGGAACCCGCCGTCGGTGGCCTCCTTCATCTCCCTCGAGTTCACCATCCACCACACCGGTACGGTGCCGTTGTGCTCGACGACGGGGGCGACGTCCTCGATGTTGCGTACGTCCATGGCCATGGAGCCTCCTTTGGCTTCGTTGCGATCCGGGTCCGATGTTAGGTTTCCTCGCGACACAGTAGATCCCCTCTGGAGCGTGTGACATGAGCGAGGAAGTGCGCCGGATCACACCGGTGCCGCTGTCCGAGGACGAATGGGCGCCCTTCGGTTGGCTACCCGTGCCCGACACCGACCCGAGGGACGGGGAGCACCGTCTCGAATTCGCCTGGCAGGACGTCCATGTCAACCTCATCGGGCATCGCCGCGATGAGGTACCCGAGGTCGCCGGCGGCCTGCGGTGCGATGTCCTCTTCCGGCACGCCACGCACACCCAGGTGGTGATGCCGCTGGATGTGGCGGCCGTGGTGGTGGTGGCCCCGGCCGGCGTGCCCATGCGGACGCCGTCCGAGGTGGACTCGATCGTGGCCTTCGTCCTCGGCAGACTCCAGCCCATCGTGCTCAACCGTGGTACCTGGCACTGGGGGCCGTATCCGATCGGTGCACCGTCCGTCGAGCTGTTCAACGTCCAGGGTCTGCACTACGCCGAGGACAACGACAGCGTCGACCTGAACGCGGTGGGCGCTCCCCTCGACATCGTGATCGACTGAACCGGCCACCGGTTCGGCCACGGCCCTCGGAACGGCTGGGTAACCTGCCCTGCCATGGCCGAGGTGGGAATTGCCCTGAGCGACGCCGTCGAACGGCACGTACGTCCGGGAGACGCGGTACACGTCATGTTGGGCCACAGTCGCTGGACGGCGGCGGCCCGCGAGATGGCCCGCCAGCACTGGGAGACCGACGCCGGCCTGACCCTCATCATGACCAGTCTCGGTGCTCTGGGGGCACTGTTCTTCCGGGGCCGGATGCTGCGTCGGGTGATCACCGCCTACTCGGGAAACAGTTTTCCGTCCTACGCCCCGAACCCCGTCTTCCAAGAGGGGTACCAGTCGGGTGATGTGGAGGTCGAGCACTGGTCGATTCTCACCCTGGGCCAGCGGCTGGAGGCTGCCGCCGCGGGTTGCCGGCCCTTGTAACGGGATCCCTCTCCGGCTCCGGTATGGCAGCCAACGACGCCTTCACGACGGTGGACACCCCGTTCGGAGACGTGGGCCTGGTGGCTCCGCTGGCCCCGGACGTGGCCCTCCTGCACGCCGCCGTCTCGGACCGGCACGGCAACCTGGCCGTCTCGGAGCCCCTGCTCGAAGGAGTGTGGGGGGCGTGGGCTGCACGGCGCGGCGTGGTGGCCACGGTGGAGGCGATCGTCGACGACCTGGAGGAGCTCGGTCACCGGGTGAAGATCCCCGCCCACCGGGTGCTGGCCGTGGTGGAGGCACCCTTCGGTGCCCACCCCGGGGGGTGCTACGCCCCGGGTCTGCCCGTGGTGAGTTACGGCGAGGACATCCCCTTTTGGATCGACGCCGCGGCCGCGGCACGGGTGGACTTCGACGTCTGGGCCCGGGCCCACGTACTCGGTCCCCCGAACCATGCGGCCTACCTGCAGCACCTGGGCGACGACCGCCTGATCGGCCTCCGGCTCCTGGCCGACCCCGGATCGTGGCGCCGTGATGCCGAGGCCCACCCCGTCCCCGTCGACGAACCGGTGAGCGACTGGGAGGTGGCGGCCAGCCTGGGTGCCCGTGAGGTCCGGGACGTCGTGGCCGAACACCGGGCCGACGCCGTGCTGGCCGGAGCCGGCGTGGCCAATCTGGCCGCATGGGTGGCGGTGGCCCGGGCCCGGGCCGACGGCGGGTCGGTGCACCTCACCGCCGAGCTGGGCCTGTGGGGATACACCCCGACACCCGCCGATCCGTACATCTTCAATCACCGGGTCTTCCCCGGGACGTCGCTCCTCGCCGACGCCTCCACCGTCCTCGGCATGGTCGTCGGTGGTCCGGGCACCACCACCATCGGATGTCTGGGCGCGGCCGAGGTGGACCGGCACGGCAACCTCAACTCCACCTCCCTCGGGGACGGCCGATTCCTCGTCGGGTCCGGAGGGGCCAACGATGTGGTCAGTAGGGCTCGGGCCTGCGTGGTGGTGACCCTGGCCCGGCCCCGACGTCTGCCGGCCGATGTGGCCTACATCACCGCGCCCGGAGCTCGTGTCACCAGCGTGGTCACCGACCGGGGCGTGCTCCGGCGCATCGACGGACGTCTCCAGGTGGCTGGTGTCCCTTCGGGCGCCGAGCCCTTGGCCGACCGGGTGAGGGCGATGGTGGCCTCGTGTGGCTGGGAACCCGAGGTGGCCGGCGACGTCGGTGAGCTCGAGCCGGTGACCCAGTCCGAGGTCCGCGACCTGAGGGAGTTCGACCGCCAACGCCAGTTCCTCGGATGAGAACGGCGTTCTTTGCCCGGGATGAACAGCAGACTCCAGATTTCGCCAGTACCATGCTCCCAGCCTGCAAGGCAGACGGTTGTTGACACACGTCACCTCCGTGTTTTAAGAACGGGCTCGGCGTTCGGCCGTCTGGGGGGAGTTGCGCCAGCGACGAGCCAATCGGGCAGGTCGGCTACTAGGGAGGGTGGAGCACATGGGGAAGCGACGGGGGACACGAACGGTCGCCGGGGTACTGGCCCTGGGGATGGCATTGGCCGGGGGCACGGCCGTTACGGGGGACGCGGCCAGCGCCGGTGCGGCCACCACGGCACCGGGGGTGTCGGCCACCCAGATCAACATCGGGGCCATCTCCACTCTGAGCGGCCCACTGGCCGGCCTGTTCGGGGGCCTGGCCCCGGGCATGATCGCCTACTTCAATACGATCAACGCCCTAGGCGGTGTCAACGGGCGCAAGATCGTCCTGACCAACAACCTGGACGACGGCGGGTCACCCTCCCAGTTCACCCAGGACGTCCACACCCTCATCGACCAGGACCATGTGTTCGCGGCGGGCGTGGCCTCGGCCTGGTTCACCCCGGGGTACTTCGTCTCCACCAAGACCCCCACCTACGGATACAACGTGTCGGCCAACTGGCAGACCGCACCCAACCTGTTCGCGGTGGGCGGGTCCACCCAGGTCTACTCAGCCGGATTCCCGCAGATGCGCTACTTCATCAACAAGGTGAAAGCCAAGTCGGTGGCCTTCATCAGCTACGGGCCGGCCATCTCCTCGTCCTACAACGCCTGCAACTCCTACGCCAAGGGCTTGAAGGCGGCCGGGGTCAACGTCAACTTCGTGGATGTGGGGGCCCAGCTGGGCGGGAGCTACTCCTCGGATGCCCAGCGCATGCAACAGGCCGGCTCCCAGCTGGTCGTCACCTGCATGCAGGACACGGACAACGTCACCCTGGCCCGGGCCATCCAGCAGTACGGCCTCAAGATCAAGCAGCTGTGGCTTGACGGCTACGACCAGACCCTCCTCAACCAGTACAGCAGCCTGATGCAAGGGGTCTACCTCAACAACACTGGGACCGTGCCCTTCGAGGCCGGCAACACGCCCAAGTACGGAACGACCTACTCGGGCATGCAGACCTACATCTCCGCCATGAAGAAGTACGAACCGGCCGACGTCTACAACGATGTGGCCCTGCAAGGTTGGCAGTCGGCCGCCCTCATCGTCGCTGGGATCAAAGCGGCCGGATCCAATCTCACCCAGGCCAGTGTGGTCAGCGCCACCAACAAGCTCACCAACTTCACCGCTTCGGGCATCTCCGCCCCGGTGGACTGGACGAAACTCCACACCGGGGTCACCTGGCCGAGCTGCAGCGCCTACCTCCAAGTGAGCCAGAAGAAGTTCGTCCCGGTGTTCGGCAAGGGCAAGCAGGTGTTCGTGTGCGTGCCCAACAATGTGAAGAACCCCCAACCGGTCACCCCGCCCGCGGGCACGCCGGGCGCGTGATCCATACCGCCGCACGGCATCGGTAGGGATCGGCACGGGAGTGGAGCACTTCCTGGGCTTCGCCATACCCGGAGTCCCCTACGGCTGCACCTACGCCATCGTGGCCGTGGGCCTGGTCCTCACCTACCAGGCCACCGGGGTGTTCAACTTCGCCTACGGGGCCCAGGCCTACATCTCGGGCTACGCCTTCACCAAGCTGGTGCAGACGGTGCACCTGCCCGTCGGCGTGGCGTTCATCCTCTCGGTGGTGATCCTGGCACCGCTGATCGGACTGGCCTTCGACCGCCTGCTGTTCAGCAAGATCCCGAACTCGAACACCACGGCCAAGCTGGTGACGGGGATCAGCCTGTTCGTCGGGATCCCCTCCCTGCTGGCCGTGCTGTTCGGCAGTAACAACACCTACAGCCCGCCCAGCATCATCTTCAACCCCGACACCGTCTACTTCCGGGTCGTGGGCACCCCGGTGAACGGGATCTACCTGACCACCATCCTGACCACGGTGGTGATCCTGGTGGCCCTGGTGGCCCTGATGCGGTTCACCAGTCTGGGCCTGCAGATGCGGGGTGCGGTGGAGAGCCGGCGGCTGATCGAGCTCGACGGCGTGAACGCCGGACGGGTGGTGGCCACCGCGTGGATGATCTCCGGCTTCATGGCCGGCCTGGCCGGCGTGCTGCTGGCGCCGATCTACGGGCAGCTGCAGTTCGACGACTACGCCGCCCTGATGGTGGCGGCGTTCGCCGCCGCCGCCTGGGCGGTCCTCCGGTCGATGCCGATCGCCGCCCTCGTGGGCGTGGCCATGGGCGTGCTGGCCACCACGTTGCAGGGCTACCTGCCGGTGAGCAGCGTCTGGTCCTCGGCGGTCCTCACCTCACTGCCTTTCATCGTGCTGGTGGCCGCCCTGCTCATCGTGCCCGGCCTGCGCACGCTCGACAGCACCAAGGATCCCCTCTCGTCGGTGGATCCACCGACGCCGCCCAGCGCGGCGGCTGTCCGGGCCCCGCAGATCGAGAAGGTGACCCGGATCGGGTGGTACGTGCTGCTGGCGGCATTCGTGATCTCCATGCTGACCTGGCTCCCGACCACCTGGGAGAACGTCTTCAACGCCGGGCTGGTCTACTCGACCGTGTTCCTCTCGATCACCCTGATCACCGGCATGGGGGGTCAGCTCTCCCTGGCCCAGGCCACGCTGGCCGGCGTCGGGGCGTTCACCGCCGCCCAACTGGCCAACCACTTCGGACTCAACCTGTTGCTGGGAGGGCTCGTCGGTGCCGTCGCTGCGGCTCTGGTGGCCACGGTCCTGGCCTTCGCCTCGGTCCGGCTGCGGGGCCTGGGTCTGGCCCTGTTGACCATCGCCGCCGCCCTGTTCTTCGACAACACGGTGTTTCCGCAGCTGACCGCGACCAACGGCACATCGCTCCAGGTCAAACCCCAGTGGGTCGGACTGGGCATCTCCAATCCCAACGGGCACGCCTTCTTCGTGCTGGCCATGGTGGTGCTGGTGGCGTGCATCCTCGTGGTCCGGCTCATCCACCGCGGTACCACCGGTCGGTTCCTCGGAGCCATGCGCGGCAGCGAGACCGCGGCCTCGGGCATGGGCATCAACCTGAGATGGCAGCACATCGTGATCTTCGCCCTGTCCGGTGCGGTGGCCGGCGTGGGCGGCACCATGCTCTCCATCCAGCAGCAACAGGTCAACCCACAGTTGTTCGTCTACCTGCTGTCCCTGGTCTATGTGGTCGTCGTGGTGCCCACCGGTGCCAACACGGTGGAGGGTGCTGTCCAGGCCGGGTTCGGTTACGTCATCATCAGCCAGCTGCTTACCTACGTTCCTGCCCGCTTCGGAGGGAACAGTCTCGAGGTGGTCTTCTTCGCCTTCGGGGCCCTGACCTACGCCCGCCACCCCGAGGGCATCCTCGAGTACCAGAAGCGCAAGTCGACGCTCCGTTTCCAGAACATGCTGTTCAAGGACAGCGCGGTCGACCCGGGATCGCCGGGAGGGTCGGCCCTCGGTGCCGTCGCCGCTCCGGGAAGGCCCCCGGGCGGCGGGGGAGCGGCGGCGACCGCAGGGGCCGGCGATCATGGCTGAGGTGGCTGGGAAGGGGCCGCTGCTCGAGATCAGCGGGGTCTCCAAGACCTTCGGTGGGGTCGCCGCGGTGAGCGAGGTGACCCTTTCGGTGGGTCACGGCGAAAGTGTGGGTCTGGTGGGGCCCAACGGCGCCGGCAAGACCACTCTGTTCAACTGCGTGGGCGGCCAGCTCCGGCCGGACCAGGGCCGTGTGGAGCTCGAGGGGACCGACCTGCTCAACCTCCCCACCTACAAACGGGCCCGCCTGGGCATCGGCCGCACCTACCAGCGCATCGAGGTCTTCCCCGACATGACGGTCTGGGACCACCTGTTGGTGGCGGTGCGCGCCCGGTGGTGTACCGGGCGCATCTGGAAGGACCTGAGCCGCAGGAGCTCGCCGAGCGCCGAGGAGAAGGCCAGGGTCGACGAGGTACTCGAGCTGGTGGGCATCGAGCGACAGGCCGGCACCACGGTCTCGACCCTCGGGTTGGGGTCGTGCCGGCTGGTCGAACTGGCCCGGGCGCTGGTCAGCGAACCGGTGCTCCTGATGGCCGACGAGCCGTCCTCGGGACTCGATGTCCACGAGACGCACGAGCTGGCCAGTGTGCTGACCAAGCTGCAACGCGAGCGGGGCATGGCCATGCTGTTGGTGGAGCACGACCTGGGAATGGTGGGTGAGGTGGTGGACCGGACCGTCGTGATGAACCTCGGTGTGGTCATCGCCGATGGTGGCTTCGACGAGGTCATGACCAATCCCGCGGTCCGGGAGGCCTATCTGGGAGTGAAGGCATGACCGCCCCGTCCGCCGGAGCCGGAGACGGGGCGGCGGCGCTCATCGATCAGCTCGGCGGCCGAGTCGGGTCCGCCCCGCCCCCGGGCCCCGGGTCGCCAGCCCTCGAGGTCGACCACGTCAGTGCGAGTTACGGACCGTATCGCGCCCTCTTCGACGTCACCTTCACCGTGCCCGAGTCAGGGGTGACCGCCCTGATCGGATCCAACGGTGCCGGCAAGTCGACGGTGTCCAGGGTGGTGACCGGGCTGCTGCCCAGTACCTCCGGTTCCGTCCGGTTGAGCGGGCGGGACGTCACCGGGCTCCCCGCCTACAAGATCGCCCGGGCCGGAGCGGCCCACGTGCCCGAGGGCCGAGGGGTCTTCGCCAATCTCACGGTGGAGGAGAACCTCAAGCTGGCCTTCCGGCAGCGCGGCGGACGGCAGAGCGTGGCCGGGTCGCTGGACAAGGCCTATACGGCCTTTCCGGTGCTCGGGTCACGCCGCCGACAGCACGGTGGAACGCTGTCGGGGGGCGAGCAGCGGATCCTCTCACTGGCCAAGGTGCTGGTGGAGCCACCTCGCCTCCTGGTGGCCGACGAGATCTCCCTGGGCCTGGCCCCGGTGATGATCGACGCCGTCTATGACGGACTGCGCCAGATCAACGGGGCGGGGACGGCCCTGCTCATCGTGGAGCAGCAGGTGGACCGGGTGCTCGAGATCGCTCGTACCGCCGTCGTCCTGGAGCACGGATCGGTGGCCTACAGCGGAACCTCGGACGGCGCCCTGGCCGCGGTGGAGCGGGTCCTAGCCTCGCGGGGGGAACGGACCATCCTCACGGCCGAGACTGATTCCGACGGGTAGGTCGCCGGCGGACGCAGCGAGGTGGTGAACGGGCCGGGGAATCGGGCCTCGGAGCCGTCAGACCGGGCACCGTGCCGATGGGGCCTGACAGGGACCGCACCGGTAGCGTGTCCGGTGGGCATGGGGCACGGTGGGCCCATGAAAACACGAGCAGAAGTAGAGCGAGAGGAACGACTGTGAGCAACAACGAGCGCGACGCCGTCATTGTCGACGTGGTGCGCACCACCATGGGCAAGCGAGGAGGGGCCCTGTCGCACTGGCACCCGGTCGACCTCCTGGGCTTCGCCCTGAACACACTGGTCGAGCGCACCGGGGTGGACCCGGAGACCGTCGACGATGTGATCGGGGGGTGCGTCACCCAGTCCGGCGAGCAGGGCACCAACGTCACCAGGAACGGCTGGGTGGCCGCCGGGCTACCCCAGAGCGTGCCGGCCACCACCGTCGACCGGCAGTGCGGCTCCTCCCAGCAGGCCATGCATTTCGGCGCCGCCGGCGTCAAGGCCGGGCACTACGACCTGGTGGTGGCGTGTGGCGTGGAGTCGATGACGAGGGCGCCGATGGCCTCCAACGCCCGCGGCGGTACCGGGCCGTTCCCTCCCTCCTTCCTGGAGGAGATCGACGGCCGACTGTGGGCCCAGTTCCGGGTGGCCCAGGTCCTGGCCGACCGGTGGGGGATCACCCGTGAGCAGATGGACGAGTACGCCCTGGCGAGTCACCGTCGGGCTGTGGCGGCATGGGACTCGGGCCATTTCGCCAACGAGACGGTGGCCGTGCCGCTGAAGGGAGAGGACGGTGCCTTCACCGGCGAATTCCTCCAGGCCGATGAGGGCATGCGCCGCAACGCCTCCCTCGAAGCTCTCGCCGGACTACCGCCGGCCCAGAACTGGGAACCGGACACGGCGCCGGACATCACCGCCGGCAACGCGTCCCAGATGACCGACGGCGCCGCGGCCATGCTCATCGCCGAACGTCAGGTGGCCGAGCGGCTCGGCCTCCCCATCCGGGCACGCTTCGCCCACGCCACCGTGGCCGCCGACGATGCCGCCATCGTCCTGTCGGCCCCGGTCCCCGCCACCCATCGGATCCTCGAACGGTCGGGCATGAAGGTCGAGCAGTTCGACGCCGTCGAGTGCAACGAGGCCTTCGCGGCCATCCCGCTCATGTGGAATGCCGCCTTCCATGCGGATCCCGAGAAGCTGAACCCGCGCGGGGGTGCTATCGCCATCGGCCATCCCCTCGGAGCCAGCGGCGTGCGGCTGGCCTCCACGCTGCTCAACCACCTGGAGGCCACCGGAGGTCGTTACGGCTTCCAGACCATGTGCGAGGGCGGCGGCCAGGCCAACGCCACCGTGATCGAGCGCCTGGGCTGACCCCACCGGTCGGTCCGGGGCGCCGACAGGCCCGTGCGACTCACTACCCGTCGGTCGGTGTCTGGGCTCTCGACGCCAGGTAGGCCGCCGTCCCGGCCAGGAAGGCGTTGACGTCCTGGGCCTTGTTGGCGGCGAACTCGGCGAAGTAGCCGGGGACGTAGATGGCCAGCGAACCGGCGGCGATCCCCTCGAGGATGGTGTCGGCCGCTTCGGCCACGGTGATGGAGGGGACGTCGGCGGTGAAGGGGTCGTTGTCGGGCAACGTGAATAGCTCGGTGTCGACCACCCCGGGGTAGACCACGGACACCGTGATGCCCGACGCCCACAGGTCGACAGCCATGGACTCGGAGAAGACGGCCAGGGCGGCTTTGGAGGCCGAGTAGGCCGACTCCCCCGGGGGGCTCAGTGTGGCAGCCACCGAGGCCACCGACACCACTATTCCCGAACCCCGTTCCAGCATGTGGGGGAGGAGGGCCAGGGTCAGCCGGACCGGGGACAGGTAGTTGATGGCCATCACCGCCTCCACGGTGCCCGGGTCGAGGGCGGAGACGTGGCGACGTTTCGGGATTCCGGCGTTGTTCACCAAGATGTCCACGCCGCCCAATTCGTCCACGGCACGCTCGGCCAGGCCGTCGACAGCCTGGTCGTCGGCCAGGTCCACCGTCCACATGGTGGACGCCGGTGCGTGGACCCGACACCGCTCGATGACCTCGGCCAGTCGGTCCGCTCTCCGGGCGGCGATACCCACCGTGGCTCCGGCGGCGGCGAAGGCCTCGGCGAGTCCGGCGCCGATGCCCGAGGACCCCCCGGTGATCAGCACCCGTTTCCCACCGAATGCATCCTCAATCGTGTCGGCCATGCTTTCCCCTCCTGTGTCGGTCCGTCGCGTCGTGGTCCGTCTCTGTCGGTCCGTACGTACCGGCCCAACGGTGTGGGCCGGTAGGCGTGTCAGTCCCTGTCGTGGCCGTCCGCGTGCAGGTCAGCGGTTCTTCCATACCGGCGGGCGCTTCTCGGCGAAGGCCTTGGGTCCCTCGACGGCGTCCTCGCTGGAGAACACCTCCGAGGACAGCGCCGACTCGATGCGGTAGGCCTCCTTCATGTCCACGGCCAGCCCGGTGAGCACCGACTCCTTGGTCTTGCGGACGGCGAACGGGCCGTTGGCGGTGATCCGCCGGGCGTAGTCGAGGGCCCGATCCATCACCTTGTCGGGTGCGCACACCTCATTGAGCAGTCCCATCTCATAGGCCCGCCGGGCCGGGACCTGATCGGCGCAGAGCAGCAGCTCCATGGCGGCAGGATAGGGGATCTGTCGGGGCAGCCTCACCGTCGTCCCCCCTCCGGCGAACAGGCCCCGCTTCGGCTCCATCACACCGAAGGTGGCCGTGTCGGCGGCCACCCGGAGGTCGCAGCCACCGAGCATCTCCATCCCGCCGGCCACACAGGTGCCGTTGATGGCAGCCACGATGGGCTTGTACAACTTCACGTTGCGGAGCACCGCTTTGGTGCCGTCGTCGAGACGGTAGCCGTCGATCTCGGTAACGCCGGTCTCCTTCATGGTGGTCGAGAGCTTGGTGATCTGGGGGATGTAGGTCTTGAGGTCGGCCCCCACACAGAAGTCGGGTCCCACGCCGGTGATCACGGCGACGTAGGCGTCGTCGTCCTCGCCGAATCGCTCCCAGGCCATCCGCAGCTGCTTGAAGTGGTCCATGTCCAACGAATTGCGGGCCTCGGGACGGTCGATGGTGATGCGGACGATGTGGTCGTCGCCGGGCTCGTAGTGGATAGTCATGGTGGTGCTCGCAGTTCTGGTCGGTTCGGGCGTGTGGGGAAGAGTCGGATCCGTGGTCAGTGATGGGCGATGGTGGCTCCCCGTTCGCCGGGCGACAGGGTGACCGTCTGGTCGATCAGGTCGACGTCGGCCGGTGCGGGCTCGTCGAGACGGGCATAGGAGCGCGAGCCGTCGGGAAGCTCGCAGATGAGCGCCGTCCACTCCGGTCCCTGGCGACTGTGGACGGTCGAGAACGTCAGCACCCGGGCGGGTCCGTCGGCCTCACCGGTGACCGGGATGGTCGGCAGCCCTCCGGCCGGCCCACCCGGCACGTAGGTCCCGGGCCGGGTCGACCACAGGCTGGCCGAGTGGCTGGTCATGTGCATCCCGATCCCCGACACCAGGCCGAGCGCACCCGGGTCCCGCCGCAGGGCTCCGGCCATAGCGGCCAGGGCATGCGTGGAGTAGTTGCTGCCCGGACCCCCGTGGTAGGGGAGTCCGCCGGTCACGGTCAGACCGCGGCCGGCGGGGAGGCCGAGGGTGTCGGCCCCGAAAGAGAGTGAGCTGGCGAAGCAGGAGTACAGGTCGAAGTACGCCACCTCGTGGGCAGGGGTTCCCCCCAGGGCGGACCCCATGGCCGAGGCCATGGCCGGTGAGCGCCACGGCTCGGGTCGGGCCGCCATGGTGGCCGGTTCCTCGGCGTACCCGTCGCCCAGCAGGTAGACCCGTTGATCGGCGGGAACGCCGAGCGCATCGGCCCGTTCCTCGGTAGCCAGCAGCACGGCGGCGGCCATGTCCACGTCCATGATGGCCGTCATCAGCTTGGTGTACGGGGTGGCCACCATCCGGTTGTCGGGGGTGACCGTGCTGATCTCCTCGGCGGAGCGGGCGATGGGGAACCAGGCGTGTTCGGGTTGGGTGGCCGCCAACTCACTCATCGGGGCCAGCAGGCGGCCGATCTCCAGGCGCCGGTCCTCCAGGGACTGGCCGAGGTGGGCCCGCCGGGCCGTGTCCAGCAGGGCGAAGGTCAGATAGGCCTGGAAGATCCCGTTCTTCCGTTCGAGGCGATCGATGGTGATGGGGTAGGGCCTGGGCTCGTCGGGGGGATAGGACCATGCCGGCTCGGTCAGGTGACGCCGGGTGGCCAGGGCCTCCCCTCCGACCACGAGGGCCAGGTCCAGCTGTCCGCCGGCCATGGCCGCCGCTGCCTCGGACACCAGCCTGACCGGCACCGAGCCCCCCAGGCCGGAGTAAGCCGACTGCGCCGGATCTGCCCCGAGGCGCGCGGCGAGGCGGGCGCAGGGGTCGTCGTACTCCCACGACTGGCTGAACACGATCTGGAGACTCTGGATGCTCTTCAGGACGTCGGGGCTGACCGCGTCGTCGGCTGCTTCCCGGGCCAGCGACTCCCACATGTCGAGGGGCTCGGGAGCGGGCTCCTGGCGCCAAGTGCGCCGGGCGACACCGATGATGCACGGCGTGCGCCGGTCGACGGGCACGTCAGCCGAGGCGCGAGTGGCCGGGCAGTTTGATGGCCCGGTCGGCGATGATGTTCTTCTGAACCTCGGAGGAGCCTCCCCCGATGGTGCTGTAGCGCTGGAACGAGTACAGACGCGTCCACTTGCCCCGGTCCACCGCATCGGGACCGCCCTTGGCCAGCACCCCGGCCGGTCCGAGCAGGTCGACCGACAGCGCCGCCAGGGTCTGGGCCAGCGTCGACCACATGAGCTTGGCGAAGGGGACCTCGGGCCAGTTCTTCTCGCCCTTGATGATCTTGCTCAGCGCCCGCAGGGCCAGGAGGCGGGCCAGTTCGATGTCGGTCCAGGCCCGGGCCAGGCGCTCCCTGATGGCCGGGTCCTCCAGCGCGGCGGGATTCACCGAACGGGCCGCCGTCACCATGGCATTGAGGTCGGCGCCGAGGAGGGAGATCTGGCCAGCGATGCCGACCCGCTCGTGGCCAAGCGTGCCCATGGCCACCATCCACCCCTCGCCCTCGCCGCCCAGACGGCTGTCCACGGGGATGGAGGCATCGTTGAAGAAGACCTCGTTGAACATCTCCTCGCCGGACATGTCCCGGATGGGGCGGGCCTCGATGCCCGGGGTGTGCATGTCGATGATGAAGGCGGTGATGCCTTCGTGCTTGGCCCCCCGCTCGATGGCGGTGGGGTCGGTGCGGAGGAGGAAGAGGCCCCACCGGGCCAGGTGGGCCGTGGAGATCCAGATCTTCTGGCCGTTGACGACGTAGCGGTCACCGTCGCGGATGGCGGTGGTGCGGAGGTTGGCCAGGTCGTTGCCGGCGTCGGGTTCGGAGAATCCCTGGCACCAGTGGTCGGTGGCGTCGAGGATGGACGGGAGCCAGCGGGCCTTCTGCTCATCGGTGCCCCAGGCGATGATCATCGGTCCGATCTGCCAGAGGCCGTTGGGGTTGAAGAGACCCGGGGTGCGGTACTCGGCGTTGACCTCCGAGTAGATGATCCGCTGCATGGCGTTGGCGTTCCGACCCCCGTACTCCTCAGGCCAGTGAACGGCGGCCCAGCGGCCCTCGTTCAGGACCCGTTGCCAGGCCGCCCGTCGATGAGCGGACTTCTCGCCCGTGATCGAGGCATCGTCGACCAACTCCTCGCTGGCCAGGAACGGCGGCAGGTGCTCGTCGAGCCAGGCACGCAGTTCGTCTCGGAACGCTTCATCTTCAGGAGCCAGGGCGAAGTCCACAGTCGTGCAGGCTAGCCGCAGGAGGCCAGTTGGTGCCTCTCCACCGGCTGACAGCGGGCCTCTCCGGTACCGCCCAGCGGCCCTCTCTTCCCCGGGCGACGGTGACTGGCGGCCGGCCGCCGGCGGGGCCGGGCGAGCCGGGACTGTCTCCCGGTCCTGGCGCATGTCTACACTGTCGCCAACATCAGCGACACCACTCCGGGGGTGGACAGTGGATTTCACGTTCGATGCCGAGCAACTTGCCTTGCAGGACGTTGCCCGGCGGGCCATGGGCGAGGTCGACGGCGACATGCTCCGACAGCTGGCCGATGACCCGGTCGGCATCACACCTGAACTCTGGGACCGGCTGCTGACCTTGGGTTGGACCGGGATGCTCGTACCCGGCGAGGGTGCCGGGCTGCTCGAGATGTGCATCATCCTCGAGCAGATGGGTCGGGTCCCGTTGCCGGGCCCCTTCTTCTCCTCATCGGTGATGGCGACACTGGCGGCGCGTGCACTGGGGGCCCACGACCTGGTGTCCGGACTGGCATCGGGACTGACCCGGGGCACCGTGGCCCTGCACGAGCAGGGCTACGGCCACCCATTGGGCACGGTGCGGGCGCGGGCCCGACGCAAAGGCGCCGGGTGGGTGGTGACCGGGGCCAAGCCACTGGTCCTCGACGGCCATACCGCCGACTGGGCCATCGTGGTGGCGCTGGCCGAGGAGGGGATCCGGTCGTTCCTGTTGCCGGCGCCCAAGGCCGACGTGGTCCCTGGGCTCGACCCCACCCGCAAACTGGCGCGGCTGGTCCTCGACGAGGAGCCCGTCGAACCGCTCGGACCGGAGGGTGACCAGGCGACACTGTGGCGCAGGGTGCTCGACGATGTCTCGGTGGGTCTGGCCGCCGAACTGATCGGGGTGGCCGACCGGGCCCTCGAGGAGGCCGTGGAGTACGCCAAGGTCCGGGTGGTCTTCGACCGGCCCATCGCCGAATTCCAATCGGTCAAACACCGGATCGTGGACATGTACCAGGCCCTCGAGCTGGCCCGGGCCGGGGTGCATTTCGCCGCCTGGGCCTCCGACACCGACTCGCCGGAGCGGTCCCGGGCCGCCCTCATGGCCTCGGCCTACTCCTCCGAGGCAGCCGTGAAGGTCACCGGCGACAACATCCAGGTCCACGGCGGGGTCGGTTTCACCTGGTCCAATGACGCCCACTTCCTGTTCAAGCGGGCCAAGCAGAACGAGGTCCTGGCCGGTGGGACCGGCCACCAGTGGGGCCGCCTGTCCGACATCCTCGTCGACCACGTCTGACCCGTCCCCAGGGGGTTGAGGTCGGTCGTGGAGTTCCATCTCTTCATCCCCCAGATGCGCCTCTCGCCCGAGGCGCTCCGGACCCGGGCCGAGGCCGCCGAGGCCGCCGGATTCGCCGGACTGGCCGTCATGGACCACCTGGTTCCTCCGGGCGCGGCCGACCAGCCCATGTACGAGGCTCTGACCATCGTCACCTGGTTGGCCGCCGCCACCGAGCGGCTCCGGCTCGGCCATCTGGTGCTGTGCGACTCGTTCCGGCACCCCGCCGTGCTGGCCCGCCAGGCCGTCACCCTCGACCATGTGTCGGGCGGACGGTTCGAACTCGGCATCGGGTCGGGATCGACGCCAGGGGAGTTGGCCACCTTCGGGTTCCCCCCCGCCACCGCCGGCCAACGAGTGGAGCGCCTGGCCGAGACGTTGGCGTTGCTCCGGGGGTTCTGGTCCGGTGAGCCCGTCCACCATCACGGCACCAACTTCTCGGTCGACGGGGCCCGCCAGCTGCCCACCCCCCTCGGCCACCTGCCGGTCGTCATCGGGGGCACCGGTCCGAAGACCATGGCCCTGGTCGCCGAGTACGCCGACTGGTGGAACGTCCCCCTGCACCAGACCGATCGCCTGGAGCCGGCGCGGTCCGCCGCCGGCCGTGCCCGGGTCTCGGTCCAGCTGCTCGTCACCCTGATCACCGACGAACGCCGTCGGGACGAGGTTGAGGCCCTGGCCCGACGGCGGTTCGGTGGCATGGGCGCCGAGGGCCACCTGGTGGGAGGCCCCGCCGAGCTGCTGGCCCGCCTGGAGGGGTTGGCGGACGGGGGAGTGGAGCGTGTCTACACCTGGTTCACCGACTTCGCCACACCCGAGACCCTGGCGGTGTTCGGCTCGGAGGTCATTGCCCGCTGGGGGTGATGACGGTACGGCCGGTCTGCGTGGGCTCACCCCGGAAGCCGAGCGTGTCCCGTCATTCCGGGCGCGGGCGGGTCGCCCGGGTCTGGAGGATGCCGGCCACCTCGTCGGCCCGCGCCCGGAAGAAGGCGGACGGGTCGGCATCGTCGAGCACCCCGGCGACGTACTCGAAGAACAGGCCCACCAAGAGGCTCCGCAGCACGCGGGCCAGGGCCGCCTGCTCACCTGGCGTCCCCGGGGCCGGCTCCTGCTCGGCGAGCCAGTGCTCCAGCGAGGCCTGGGTGGCGGCGAAGAGGTCGTTCCCGACGGCATAGGCGGTGTCGTCGCCCCGCATCACCTCGCCCATCATCAGCCGGATGAACTCCTCGACCTCCAGCATCGACTGGAGGATGTCGTTGAGCAGGTCGGCCAATCCGGCCGCCGGATCCCGGGAGAGCGAGGGTTGAGAGGCGTTCGGACCGTCGACGAATCCCCGCTCCTCCAGCACCGCCACCAACAGGTCCCGTTTGGACGGGAAGTAGTGGTAGAGCGAGGCCACGTTTAGCCCGGTGGCCGAGGCGATGTTGCGCATACTGGTTCCGTCCACACCCTGGGTGGCCATGAGCGACAGCGCCACCGAGAGGATGTGCTGGCGCTGGTTGGACCCCTCGGGCCGGGCGGAGGGAGCTCGTTCGGGCGTGGGCATGCTCCCATTGTGGACCCTGTCCGAGCACCCGGGCCGTCCGGGGTGACAGGCGCTACCCGGCGGATACCAAACGAACGTTTGATGTAGCCTGGGGGGAACGGCCACCGGGCCGAAAAGGGGTGGGCCGATGCCGCCGGATACCGACAATGCCGTGGACGAGCTGGATACGCCGCTCACGTTCGACCCGTTCGAGCTGGAGGACACGGTGTCGGGCAACATCCGTGACCCCTACCCCCGCATGGCCGAGCTCCGACGGGAGTCGCCGGTCCACGTCGGCCCCATCGACCTCGGTGACGGCCCCAACGAGGTCGACCCGTCGAAGCCCCAGCCGGTGACAGTGTTCGGCTTCGACGAGTCGGTACAGGTCCTGCGGGACAACGACACGTTCTCCTCCACGGTGTACGAGGGGATCATGGGTGCCGTCATGGGCCGCACCATCCTCCAGATGGACGAGCCCGAGCACCGTCTGCACCGGGCCATGGTGTCGCCGACGTTCCGCTCCAAGGTGCTCGAGCAGTGGGAGGGGGATCTGGTCCAGCGAGTGGTCAACGAGCTCATCGACCGCTTCGCCGACCGGGGTACGGCCGACCTGGTCCAAGAGCTAACGTTCAACTTCCCCGTCCAGGTCATCGCCGCCATCCTCGGGCTGCCCCGTTCAGACTTCCCCCGATTCCAGCGCTGGGCCATCGAGATCACCAGCGTGGCCTCCAACTGGGAACGGGGCATGGCCGCGTCCCTGGCCCTCCGGGACTATTTCGCCGGCGTACTGGAGGAGCGTCGCCGTCAGCCCGCTGACGATCTGATCAGCGAGCTGGTGGTGGCCGAGGTGGACGACCGGGTCCTCGACGACGAGGAGATCTACTCCTTTCTCCGACTGCTGCTGCCGGCCGGGGTGGAGACGACCTACCGGGCCTCGGGCAACATGCTCTACGGGCTGCTCACCAATCCCGACCAGCTGGAGCGGGTGCGCAGTGACCGGACGCTCGTGCCCGACGCCTTCGAAGAGACCATCCGCTGGGAGCCCCCGGTCACCGTCATCCTCCGACGGGCCACCCGCGACACCGAGGTGGGTGGGGTGGCGGTCGAGAAGGGGGCCGACGTCGCCCTGCTGCTGGGCTCGGCCAACCGGGACGAGCGCAAGTACGACCACCCCGACGACTTCGACGTCTTCCGGGCCTCCCGCCAGAGCGTGGGTTTCGGTTTCGGCGTCCATGTGTGCCTCGGCATGCACCTGGCCCGCATGGAGACCCGGGTGGCGATCAACACCCTGTTCGACCGGCTCCCCGACATGCGGTTGGCCCCGGAGCCGGGCCAGGACCTCCACATCAAGGGCATGGCCTTCCGTTCGCCCATCGCCCTCCCGGTGGCGTTCACGCCGGCCTGAGCCTGTCCGCTCCCGAGCGTGTCCTGGCCGATGTGGTGCCGTTCCGTTCCGGCGGTGAGGCCAGATCATGGTTGTCCGACAGCCTTGTTATGGTGACCCGGTGCCTGCCTGGTTAACCGACGACGAGTTCGCCACCCTGTCCGCGGCCTGCGACCGGATGGTCCCGCCCTCCCCGGTCGGACCAAGTGCCTCGGAGGCCGGCGCGCCGGACTACATCGACGGGCTCCTCGGGGCGTTCTCGTTCGATCCGCCCAGGATCTGGGCCGGAGGGCCCACCTCGGGCCGGTTCGGCGGCGCCGCGGCGTTCGCCAGCTTCCACCGGCTGAGCGCTCTGGACGAGCTGGCCTGGCGGATGCGGATCGAAGGGTCCTGCGGCCTGCCCGAGCGCGAGTTCAACGGCCCGGTGATCGGCCTCCAGCAGCGCTACCGCGAGGGCCTGGCCGCCCTGGGCGACGACTTCGCCGACGCCGCGCCCCCGGAACAGGACGCCCGACTGCGGGCCCACACCGAGTTCGTCGATCTGCTGTACGGCCACGTCTGCGAGGGCATGTACGGCGCCCCGGAATACGGCGGGAACCGGGATCAGCGCGCTTGGCGGGCCATTGGGTTCGACGGCGATGTGCAGCCCCGAGGATGGACGGACGAGGAGGTCTCCAACCCATGATGGTTGACGCGGTGATCGTGGGCTCGGGCCCGGGAGGGGCGACAGCGGCCGACGTGCTCACCGCGGCGGGCTGGACGGTGACCATCGTCGAGAAGGGCCGCAATCACCTGCTCGATCCCGACAACCTGAGCCAACCTGCGTTCGACTACTCCAATGACGAGATCAAGTTCCACGAGCGCTACTTCCTCGGGCCGGACCCCCTGGTGGAGCCCCGGACGTTCCGGACCGAGGAGGCCGATGGCGACCGTGTCCACGTAGGCGAGTTCAACTCGGTGCCGACCACGGTGGGTGGAGGCGGCGTCCACGCCGACGGCAAGGTGCCCCGGTTCCGCCCGGACGACTTCCGGGTCCTGTCCCTGTTCGGCCCCCAGCCGGGGGCTGATGTGGCCGACTGGCCGGTCGACTACGACGAGCTCGAGCCCTACTACGCCGAAGTCGAGCGGGCCATCGGGGTGGCCGGCACCGACGGTACCAACCCCTTCGCGGCGCCGCGGTCCGGCCCGTTCCCGATGCCTTCGGGCGCACCCATGTTCGGGGCCGTCCGCTCGATGGCCGCCGCCGAGAAGCTCGGCTACCACCCGTATCCGGCGCCCACCGCGGTGAACAGCGTGCCCTACGACTCGCGTCCGGCCTGCAACAACTGCGGCTTCTGTGCCTTCTTCGGCTGCCCGATCCACGCCAAGGGTGATCCCATCGCCATGCTGCAGCGCACGATGGCGACGGGCCGCGCCGAGCTGTTGTCGGAGACCTTCGCGTCCAGGGTCCGCATCGAGGGACGCCGGGCCACCGGGGTGGACGTGATCGGACCCGACGGCTCGGAGCGCTTTGTGTCCGCCCGTCACGTGATCATCGCCGCCGGGGCCATCGAGACGCCGCGCCTCCTGCTCCTGTCCGAGCTCGACCATCCCCTCATCGGCCGGTACCTGATGACCCACTTCCAGACCATCACGGCGGGCTCCATGCCCTACCGGACCTACGGGGAGCGAGGCCGGGCGGTCACCCACGTCCACGACGACATGATTGTGGGCGACGATCGGTCACGGGCGGCGGCGGCCGAGGCCGGCCTGCCCTGGATCCGCGGTGGCCTGGTCGAACACAGCGGAGGGGGCCTGCCCATCATGGAGGCCAAGCACATGCCCTGGGGTGAGCACCACCCCGAGATCATGGCGAGCTCACCGATCCGGCGTGGCCTGTGGGCGTTCATCATGCAGGGCGAGGACCTCCCCTACGCCACCAACCGGGTCGACCTCGACCCCGCCATCAAGGACGCCAGGGGTTTTCCGGTGGCGCGTGTCACCTACAAGCCTGGGAAGCACGAACTGGTGGCCTCGGACCACTACAAACCGCGGCTGATCGCCATCCTCGAGGAGATGGGAGCGCAGTGGACGGCCGGCTCGACTTCACCGGGTACCGGCAACGCCAGTCTGCCCGCCGCCATCCCGGAGAGCCGGCACAACATGGGCACGGTGCGGATGGGGACCGACCCGTCCACCTCGGTGGTGGACCCTGCCGGTCGTCTCCATCAGGCCGACAACGTGGTCATCGCCGACTCGTCCGTGTTCGTCACGTCGGCGGGTTACGGACCCACGCTCACCTTGGCCACACTGGCCGCCCGGGCCGCCCACCTGCTGCTCTGAACCAACCGATCGGCACCGGGTCGCCGAAGCCCACCAGCCGGCCTATCGCCGCTCAGCCGCCCCGGGTCAGTAACAGGGTGCCGGCGATGGGACCGCCCCCGTTGCTCACCGCCGCCACCTCGGGGAGGGAGTCACCGCGCCGGAAGACCTGGCGGTCACCGCCCTGGCCCCGGAGCTGCACGCAGGCCTCGTGGATGAGGCCGAACCCGTGCAGGCGTCCCCCCGACAGCTGCCCTCCCGCCGTATTGAGGGGCAGGACACCCTGCCTCGATATGGCGACCCCGTCCTCGACGAAGCTGCCGCTCTCGCCCCGGCCGCAGAACCCCAGGGCTTCGAGCCACACCATGGCGAGGATGGAGAAGCCGTCGTAGAGCTGGGCCACATCGACGTCGGCCGGTCGCAGCTCGGTCCGCTCCCACATCGAGGCGGCGGCGTCCCGGGCGGCCATGGTGGTGGGATCGTCGAACTGGTCCCAACTGGCCCGACCCCGCAGTGCAGTGCCCACCGCGTTGACATGGCAGGCGGGATGGGGGGTGTCGGGCGCATAGTCACGGTGGGAGACCACGAGGGCGGTGGAGCCGTCCGACGGGGCATCGCAGTCGAACAGGCACAGCGGTGTGGAGATCATCCGGGCGGCCAGGTAGCCGTCGAGGCTCAGCGGGTCACGGTAGACGGCCTTGGGGTTGAGGGCTGCGTTCCGGCGGCCATTGACGGCGATCTGGCCCAACTGCTCCCGGGTCAGGCCGAACTCGTACACCCGCCGCTCGGCCACCAGGGCCAGCCAGTTGACAGCCGACACCGCACCGAAGGGCAGCGACCACTGGAGGAAGCCCGAGAACCTTGGGGCACCGCCACCGCCACCACCGCCACCAATCCCCTGGCGACCCCCGCTGCCCTGGGCCGTCGACTCCGACACCGTGCGGTAGACGAGCACATGGCGGGCCAGACCGGAGGCGACGGCCAGGCAGGCGGCGATGACGGCTCGCATCTGTCCGGGTCCCTCGCCACCGCCGTCGTGCCAGTTGAGCCGCAGCCGGAGCGCATCTTGGACCTCGGGGGAACTGGGCCCGCCGAAGCCCGGGGGTCCGGCCCCCATGCCGGGATAGGTGGCCAGCCCGTCGATGTCGTCCCGCGTGAGGCCGGCGTCGGCCACCGCCGCCAAGCAGGCATCGACCGTGAGGTCGATATCGGTCCTCCCGAGATGGCGACCCACATCCGACTGCCCGATCCCCGAGATGATGGCCCGACGCTCCAGAGGGGGCTCGACGGTGGCGCTCACGGGCGCTCCCCGTCTGGTGTGCCGCCGGCCGTACCCGCGGGTCGGAACAGCGGCAGGAAGACGTCGTCGTTCTCCTCGAAGACCACCTCGACCGTCATGCCTGTGCGGATGTCCTCGGGCTCCACGTCGACCAGATTGGTCGTCAGACGCACGCTCTCCTGCTCCTCGATGGCCACCAGGCCGATGACGTAGGGCTCGCTGCCCGGTATCCAACCGTGGACGTTGACGGTGTGGGCCACGACGGTGGCCCGACCGCTGACCGCTTCGGGCGCGACGTCCCCGGACAGGCACTCGGGGCACCGGGGTGCCGGCGGGTGGACGTAGTGCCGGCAGTGACGGCACCGGAGAAACCGGAGCTGGCCATCGGCCCCACTGGTCCAGAAGAACCGGTTGTCGTCATCGAGGCGCGGCAGGAGGCGGAAGGCGGGTCCGCGGGCTGTCACGGAAGCACCCTAGGCCGACGGAACCGGGCGGTGCGTGCCCAGGCGTAGCCGGGACGGATACGGCGTCAACGTCCCTCCAGCACTTCGGGGTTGACCACGTGGAGCGGCCGCGCCCCGGCCATCAGACGGCAGAGGTCCTCGGCGATCAGCCGGGTGTGGTTGGCCTCGGTGTTGTAGGTGGCCCCTCCGATGTGCGGGGTAAGCACCACCGAGGGGAACCCGGTAAGTGGGTGGTCGACCGCCAGGGACTCGCCCTCGAAGTGGTCGAGTCCGGCTGCCGCCACCTTGCCCGACTCCAGGGCCGCCACCAAGGCGTCCGTGTCGTGCAGCGCCGCCCGGGCGCTGTTGATGAACACCACGCCGTCGCGCATGGCGGCAAACTGCTCGGTCCCGATCATGCCCACGGTCTCCGGCGTCACCGGTGCGTGGAGGGATACGACGTCGGACCGCTCGAGGAGCTCATCGAGAGACACCGTCGGCTCGTCGGCGTAGGGGTCGTAGGCGATGACCTCCATACCCAGTCCCCGGAGGCGCCACCGCGTGGCCCGGGCCACCGCGCCCAGCCCGACCAGTCCGGCCACCCGGCCGGCCACCTCCCAGGCCCGGAAGCGCTGGTAGGGGATGGTGCCGTCGCGGTAGATCTCCCCGCGCCGGACATCGGCGTCCGCTGCCACCACGCCGCGGGTGGCGGCAAAGAGGAGTGCCACGGTCAGCTCGGCCACGGCATCGGCATTGCGGCCCGGGGCCCGGAGCACGGGGATCCCGGCGGCCGTGGCCGCCGGTACGTCCACGTTGGTGGGATCCCCCCGGCAGCTGCACACGGCCAACAGTGGCTGCTCGAACAGGGGCCCGGCGCACCGGTCGCTCTCCACGACCACGATCGAGGCCCCGACCGCCGCCACGTGCTCGGCCAACTGTTCGGCGTTGTAGATGCGGAGGGTCGGTTGGTCGAGCCACGAATCGAGGGTCAGGTCGGCCAGCTGGCCCAGGAGGTCGAGGCCCGGTCCGCGGACGGCCGCGGTCACCAAGGCCCTGGGTCGTTCTGTGGGCATGGTGGTGGTGGCTCCTCGCTGGGGACTCCGGTTTGGCCGGACCTGGGTCCGGCCTCCGGGCCGGTTCGCGTACATAATGGCGTCTCATGACGAGATTGTCAGGTTTATGAGTCCGCCATCGGGAGACGACTGCACCATCGGTGTGGATGTCGGCACCACCTCGGTCAAGGTCGTGGCCGTCGACGGTGGGGGTCGGGTGGTGGCCCGGACCCGGGTGGCCCACGCCGTGGGCACCCCGTCCGCCGAGCTGTTGGAGCACGATGTCGCCCGCGCCTGGCGGCGCGGGCCGAAGAAGGCCTTCGCTGCGGTCTCCTCGGAGCTGGACGGGCCCGCCGCCGGCATGGTGGTGACCTCGATGGTCCCCTCGGTGACGGCGGTGGACCGGCGGTTCTCGCCCCTGCTCCCGGGGCTGCTCTACGGCGACGCGCGGGCCGCCGAGGTCGACGGGGCCGAGGACGGGACCGGTGGTGAAGGGGGAGACCCCACCGAGGTGGACCGGCGCCAATCGGCCGAGCGGTACCAGGGCCAGCGGATGCTGGCGTGGGCCGTGCGCGAGTGCCCTGGGGCGCGCGGGTACTGGAACTGTCAGGCCACGGCGACCCACGCATTGACCGGTGTCCCGGCGGTCGACCAGGCCACGGCCACCTCGTTCGGCGAACTCTACGAAGCGGGACGGTGGGATCCGGACGCTCTCGCCGCCCTGGGGGTGGAGGAGGCCCAGCTACCGGTGGTCGGGGGGATGGGCGAGGGGCTGGGCACCGTCCCCGGAACATCGACGGTGTTCGCCGGCGGTTCCATCGACGCCTTCTGTGAGCAGATCGTGGCCGGTGCCAACCAGCCTGGTGACGTGCTGGTGATCTTCGGGGCAACGCTCATCGTGTGGGTGGTGGCCGAGGAGTGGCGCGACGTGCCCGGCCTCACCACGCTGCCCAACATCATGGCCGGGCAGGTGATGATCGGAGGCCCGAGCAACGCCGGGGCCCTGTTCGCCGACTGGGCCCGGACCATGACCGGGGTGTCCGGCCCGAAGGCGACGGACTCGGGTGCGGATGCCGGCGAACCGTTGAGGCCGGGTGACCCGTCCCGGGTGCCGGTGTGGCTGCCGTACCTGCGCGGCGAGCGGACCCCGTTCCACGATCCCTCGCTGCGCTCGAGCCTCCACGGCCTCGACATCGCCCAGGGGCCGGACTCCGTGCTGCGGGCGGCCCACGAGGCCAGTGGGTTCGTGGTCCGCCGGATCATCGACCGGTCCGGCTTCTCCGCCAAGAGGATCGTGGCCACCGGAGGAGGGTCCCGTTCGCTGCCGTGGATGCAGGCCGTGGCCGACGCCACCGGTCTCCCGGTGGACACGGTGGCGGTCTCCGAGGGGGCCGCCCTCGGCGCGGCGTTCCTGGCCCGGATGGCCGCTGGCCGTGAGACGTCCTTCGACGCCGCCGCCGGGTGGTCCCGGGTCGGCCGTCGGATCGACCCCGACGCCCGCTGGGCCGCAGCCGCCGACGGACGGTTCCAGCAGTTCCAGGAGCTCAGCCCACCCGGGTAGAAGTCTCGACCTCACCTCGAGGTGGAGAGTTCCACCCGGTCGATCGGTCCGGGGAGGCCGGCGGACCGGAGCCTCGGGGTGGCCGGCTCAGGCTGTCGGAGCGGCGGGCATCCCGTTGGGGATGAAGGTGGCCTTCAGGACGCCGCTCTCCTCCGGTCGGGCCAGGGTCTTGAGCGCACCCCACCACTCCTCCAGCGGGTAGCGGTGGGTCACCATCGAGGTCAAGTCGATCCGGTCGTCGGCGACGAGGTTGAGATAGTGCTCGATGGCGTGGCGGCGGACCCCCTCGAACTCCTCCATGGCGAAGGCGTTGGAGCCCACGATGCTTAGTTCCTTGAAGTAGACCGGGGTCCACTCCCAGCGTCCCGGAACGGCCACGCCGGTGTAGACCAGGCTGCCCCGCTCGGCCAGTACCCGGACGCCCACCTCGAAGGTCTCGGGCTTCGCCACCGAGTCGTACACGACGTCGATGTGGCCGGGGTGGGCCATGGGGAGGCCGTCGAGGGCGGCGTGGAGTACACCGCCGGACCAGTCGGCCAGCGCCTCGACCAGGGCCGATCGGGGTTCGTGGGCGAAGACCGCCGAAGCGCCGAAGTCCCTGGCCTTGTCGAACTGGGCGGGGAACCTGGCCACGACCGCCACCTCGACCTCCGGGTACAGGGCGTGGAGGATGGCCACGCTGGCCAGACCCAGGGCACCGGCTCCGAAGACCAGGACCCGGCCCTGCGGCGGTGGCGGGTTGCGCACGATGGCGTGGAAGGACACCGAGAAGGGGTCCGCCAGCACGGCGGCTTCGTCGGAGATGTCGTCGTGAACCGGGAAGAGCATGGACGAGTGGGTGGCCAGCAGCTCGGCCCAGGCTCCCGGAGCCCCCGTGACCACGCCGATGTGGACGCCGGGGCTGATGTCGCCCTTGGTGAAGGACCAGCACATGTTCAGGTCGCCGACCTGGCACGGCGGGCACAGGGGCTGGATCCCGCGGGGGGCACAGCTCAGCCACGGGTTGAGGACGACCCGCTGCCCGACGTCCACGCCCCGGGCCTCCGGGCCCAGTGCCACCACCTCGGCGACCACCTCGTGACCGGGCACGTGGGGCAGTGAGGAGAAGGCAGCCATCGGGTTGTCGATGTCCCCGTCGTGGAAGTCCCCGAGGACCAACTTGGCGTCGGAACCGCACACCCCCGAGAGGATCGGCCGGGTGACCACCCAGTCGGGATGGATAGGACGGGCGTCGTCCATCTCGTGGAGACCGAAGGGTAGCGCGGCCAGCTTCTCTTCGAGCTCGTCGGACGGTGCCGGACGCGGCTCGTCGGGATCGGGGCGGGCCCCGAACACCAGGGCCTTCACGACGGGCGGTCCGGGTTCTCCCGGGTGCTGTCGGCCATGGCCCGCATTCCGGCCATGAACCCGTCGATGTCCTTCGTCTTCATCTCCACCACTGCTTTCATGTCGGGGACGTAGTGTTCGAACCGGTCGCTGGTGATGGCTTGGACGATCCCGGCTGCCCCTTCTTCGGGCGGGGCCAGCGGACCCGAGTAGGGGGCCGCGTCGTTGCCCGGCTGGTCCCAGATCTCGGTGTCGAAGGCGCCGGGCAGGACCAGCTTGACCGACACACCCGTGCCCCACAGGTCGACGGCCATGGACTCGCTCCAACCGGCCAGGGCGAACTTGGATGCGCTGTAGGCCGCTTCGGCGGTGATGCCCAGACGACCCCCCATGCTCGACACGTTGACCACCGTCCCCGAGCTCCGTTCCAGCATCCTGGGCAGCAGGGCCAGGGTGATGGCCACCGGCGAGTAGAAGTTCACCGTCATGGTCCGCTCGACCTCGGCCATGGTCAGACGCTGCACCGGCCGGCGCATGGGGATGGCCGCGTTGTTGATCACGACGTCAAGAGGGCCCAGTTCGTCCCAGATCTGCAGGGCCAGTGACGCGGCAAGGTCGGTGGATCCGAGATCGGCGGCCCACGCCCTCGAGCGCGGGGCGGTCAGCCGGCAGTCCTCGGCCACCTCCTCCAGGCGGTCGGCGCGGCGGGCCACCAGGGCCACGGTCGTACCGCCCGCCGCCAGGAGGCGGGCGGTAGCGGCGCCGATACCCGACGATGCGCCGGTGACCAGGGCCACGGTCCCGGGACCGGGGACCGTGGCGGTGCGGGCGGGACGGTCGGTCACGTACGGGGGAGCGCGGCCGGCATGTCCGGGCGCCCGTCGACGGTGGTCGGCATCATGGGGCCGAGACTAGGCCGTCCACCCCGGGGGCGGCGGGCTGAGTCGCCAGTACTGCTCGGGCACAGTGGCCGCCAGGTGCTCGGACAGGTGGAGGTCACGCTCGAGCGGGCCGACCTGGCTGGTGTAGTGCAGGATGGCGGCGCGCTTGGCGACCATGTCCGGCCGGGTCGGAACCACCGCCGGCGTGGGCCACAGGCCCCGGAGGAAGAGCGTGGAGACCCGACGGGCCAGCATGCCCGGAAGATGCTTGTAGCCGGCGTCCTCGTAACAGAACCACGTGGGTCGCCTACCCGGCCCACCGTCATCGCCGACGCCGTCGAGTGCTGCCAGCCCCTCCCGCACCAGCAGGCCGGCATCGTGGGTCAGGACATGGTCGGGGTGGGCCAGCCCCATGGGCAGGAACACCGCGCTGGGCCCCACGGCGTCCACGGCGGCCTGCAGCTCCGGGGCAACCTCGGCGGGTGTGAGCGCGTCGTCGGGGGCCAGGTACTGACCGTCGGGGAAGTCGAGCCAGACGGGTTCGGCTCCCAACGAGGCCAAGGCGGCCCGGTCCTCCTGGCGACGGGCACCAACCACGTCGTCGCCGGTGGCGAACCCTCCGGCGGCGTCCCAGCCGGTCACCGGGTCGGGATAGGCCCGGGGACGTCCCGCCAGTACGGTGATCACGGTGCTCCCGGGATAGGAGGCCAGGAGATGGGCCGCCCCCAGGGCCGCATCATCCAGGTGGGGTGAGACCACCACGATGGTGTCCCACGTCGAGGGCTCGATAAGCCCCCACCAATCCTTGTCCATGGGCGCAGCGTAGTGATGACGGTGTGGACCGGCCGGGCCCGGGGCCGACGGGCGGGACTCCGGCCCGCTCACCCGAGGGCACGCCGGAGGAATCCGGCCATGCCCACGGCCGTGAGCACGGCCAGCGATCCGATGGCCACGACGAAGCAGATCCACGTCTGGATGTGGGGCACGTCCGGGGCCATCAGCCCCCGCAGCCCCTCGCTCACATAGGTCATGGGATTGAGGGCCGAGACCACCTGGAACCAGCGGAGGTTGCTGAGGGACGGCCACGGGTACTGGCTGGACCCGGTGAAGATGAGGGGTGTGATCACCAACGTTAGGGTGACACTGATCCGGTTGGGAGGAACGTAGGTACCGAGAATCAGCCCCATGGCCGCCCCGATGAGCGACCCGAGGATGACCATCACCACCACGGCCACCGCCGTCGATGCCTGCCACGGGATCGAGCCCAGGATCCACACGCCGACTGGGAACATCACCGCGGCGGCCACGCACGCCCGCATGGCGGCGAAGACGACCTTCTCCACCGCCACCGCCCGAATGGGGAGCGGGGCCAAGAGCCGGTCCTCGATCTCGTTGCTGTACGAGAACTCGATGACCAGCGGGAGGGCGGTGCTCTGCAGGCCGGTAAGCACCGCGGCGAGGGCCACCAGTCCGGGGAAGAGGACCTGTTCGTACCCGGGTCGGGCGTAGCCCAGCTGGGTCAGCACCTTGCCGAACACGAACAGCAGGAACAGAGGCTGGAGGATGACCTGGGCCAGGAAGACCGGGAACTCCCGGCCGGTGACGAACAGATCGCGTCGCAAGATGGCCAGGCCGGTCTTCCACGGACCCCAGTGGGGGAGGTGCTCGAGGGAGTCATGGGGAGCGGCGGTGGGCTCGGCGGTGACGGTCATCGCAGGGCCCTCCCGGTCAGGTGGATGAACACGTCCTCGAGGTTGGGCTCACCCAACCGTGCATCGGTCAACTTGCCTCCCGACACGCTGATGGCCTGGGCCACTGGGGCCACGAAGGCTGCCGCCTCGCCGTCCACGTAGATCCGGAAGCGCCATCCGGTGCCGGCCGGATCGTCCAGTTCGTCGGCCTGGCTCACTCCGGGAAGGGCGGTCAGCGCGGCACCGATGGTGACGGCATCGGCACCGGGAGCGGGCTCCACCGTGCAGTCGAGGGTGCGCTCGCCGGTCATGCCCCGCACCAGGGCACCGGGGGTGTCGAGAGCCAGCAGGGTGCCGTGGTCGATGATGGCCACCCGGTCGCTCAGGGCGGCGGCCTCGTCCATGTCGTGGGTGGTGATCACCACGGTGGTCCCGCCCGCCTTGAGTTCGGCGATCTTCTCCCACAAGAAGAGCCGGGCGGCCGGATCCAGACCGGTGGACGGCTCGTCCAGGAACAGTACGGCCGGGGAGTGCATCAGGGCCCGGGCGATCATCATCCGCTGGATCTGTCCCCCCGAGAAGTCGTCGGGCCGGCCCCCTGGCCGGTCGGACAGACCGAACTGGTCGAGGAGGGCATCGGCGAGCTCCAGCCGACGGGCCTTCGGCACCCCGTGATAGCTGGCGTGGAAGAGCAGGTTCTGACGCACCGAGAGCGACCGGTCGAGGTTGTTGATCTGAGGCACCACGCCGAGCAACCGGCGGGCCCCGACCGGGTCGGCCACCACGTCGACGCCGGCCACGAGGGCACGGCCGCCGGTGGGACGGATTCGTGTGGTTAGGATCCCGATGGTGGTCGTCTTCCCGGCCCCGTTGGGCCCGAGGAAGCCGAACACCTCACCTCGGTGCACCTGGAAGGTGACGCCGGCCAACGAGTCCTTCGGTGCCTTGGGGTAGCGCTTGACCAGGTCGGTGACCTCGACGGCCACCGCTCCCGGCGGCGCAGGCGGGAGCGTGGCCACCAGCGGTCCGGCGCTTCTCCGGGCTCCCGGATCGAGGAGGCTCTCGCCGGTCCGATCGTCGGGTCCTGCACTCATCTCCGGTGCTCTCCTTGCCGGGACTGCCCGACACCTCGTCCAACAGGTAGGGCACCAATCCACCCACACCTGGTTCCCGTGCGTGCGACGGGACCGCGACCAAACCTAACCAAGAGACGAGGAACTCCGACATTCGACCACGGTTAGCAGCACCACCCCGTTCCGGCGTTCACACCCCAATGCGTGGGCGGCGGTACGGTACGGGCGTCAATCAAGGAGCGAAGGCATGCGTGGGACCAGCCGTTGGAATCCGCTGACCGGCCTGACCCGGTCGTGGGGTCATTTCGTGCGGCGATCCCGTTCCACCCAACTCCGCACCCTGGCCCTGGTGGGCGCCATCGTCGTCGGCCTCGTGGTGTGGGTCGCTGCCGCTCCGCCGAGCTCGTCGACGGCGGCGGCATCGAACGGCGGAACTTCCGGCACCCCCACCCCGGGTTCGGGTCCGACGCCGGTGAGCAAGGCGAGCACGTCGTCGCGCGGGGTGACCCAGCACACCATCAACGTGGTGCTGCCCGTCGTCTCCCTCAACTCCCTGGCCGGCAAGGAGGGGTTCGCCCAGGATGCCGAGTTCGGCGAGCAGACCAAGGCCATCTTGCTGTTCGTCAAGCAGATCAACCGATCCGGCGGCATCAACGGTCGCAAGATCAACCCCATCATCGTCAACTTCGACCCCACCGACGAGTCGGCCATGCGGGCTCTGTGCAAGAACTGGACCGAGGGTTCTCCCGCCGCCTTCGCCGTCCTCGATGGGGTGGGGGACTGGTCCGGTGACAACGAACTGTGTGTGACCCAAGAGGGGCACACCCCGATGATCGCCCAATGGACCACCGTGACCAACTGGACCAACCTGGGTTCGCCCTATCTGTGGTGGACGGGGCCCGATCAGGCCACGGTGCTCCAGGCGGTGGTCAACTGGGGGCTGAGCGCGCAGTTGCTGGAGGGGAAGACGGTGGGCGTGATCGCCGGAGACCGCGCCTCGGACCAGCTGGCCCTCAAGCAATATCTGCTTCCGGACCTGAGCAGGGCCGGTGTCACCCCGGTGGTCAAGACCATTGCCTCGGATCCCAATGACACCGCCACCACCGACGCCGAGGCCCCCCTCGTGGTCCAACAGCTCCGCAGTGCCGGCGTGACCTCGGTCATCCCGTTGATCCCGTTCAACGTGTTCTATCCCGTGCTGCAGGCCGAGACGGACCAGCAGTACTTCCCCCGGCTCCTGCTCAGCGACTACGAGTCGAGCATCGAGACCGCCCTCGGCCTCCTGCCCGTGCCCTATGCCAAGGCACTGGACGGCCAGGAGGGTCTCACCACCGAGACCCTCGGTGGTGTCGACGACGACCGGCCCCAGAGCCAGGGTGGCTACGACACCGCCCTGCGCAGTTGCTGGGTCGTGTGGCACAAGGCATATCCCCAGACACCCCCGGGCAATCAGTCCGACTTCCTCGAGGAGCAGGGACCTGTCCAGGGCTGGTGCCAGGCGATCCGACTGTTCGCCACCGCGGCCAAAGATGCCGGCCCCGACCTCAACCGCCGGACCTTCGTCACCGCCATGTCGAAGATCCGGAACTACCCGGGCACCAACACCCCGGTGCTCAGCTTCGGTCCCAACAAACGCTACGGCCCCACCCAATACCAGGTGGTGCGGCTGCACATCAACGCACCGGTATCGAGCGCCTGCAAACTGCCCAAGAACAACATTCCGCAGTTCACGTGCTGGGTCAACGTCCAGCCCTTCACCCCGTTGCCCACCGGTTGAGCCGATCGGGTTCCGCGCCGGGCCTGTGACATTGGCCGACCGGCGCTGGTAGACAGAGCCCATGGTTCGGACCGTCCTCGACACCGCTTCGCGGAGCCGCTGGCATGCCGACGGGTGGTGTGTCCTGGAAGACCTGATCCCGGCCGAGGAGATCGCGGCGGCGGCCGAGGCCGCTGCCGTGCTGTTCCCCTCGGCCGAGACCGGCCCGGGCGCGGCGGACCCGACCGACGCCAGCCCCTACGACGTGCGATGGGACGGGAGGAAGCCGGTCTTCCCCTTCGCTAGCCCGGCGCTCAACCAACTCTGCGTCCACGAGACGCTGATCGAACTGGCCCAGGACCTCCTCGGCACCGACCGGGTGCGGATGTACCAGGGCCTGGCCAGCATCAAGGTCTTCGAAGGTCACGCCGACTACGAACAGCTGCTCCACGTCGACTACGGCAACCACACCCTCGTGGTGCCCCGGGACGATGCCGGCTACCAGCACCTGGAACTGTTCGTCTACCTGAGCGACGTGACATCCGAGCGGGCCGCCACCCGCTTCGTCTCGCGCCGGCTCACCGGGGACATCCCGATCGAGCGGACCTATCTGAGCCTCTCGGAGTACGCCCCGCTCTATGCCGCCGAAGAGCCGGCCACCGGCCCGGCCGGCGCGGTGCTGGCCTATCGACCTGACGTGTACCACCGGGGTACCGCGCTCACCGAGGAGGGGGCGGTCCGCTACCTGCTCCACGTGGCCTTCAAACCGGTGGGGACCGACTGGCTGGGCTTCCAGGCCTGGCCGCAGGCGGCCGAGGACCTGGCGTGGCACCGGTTCGTGGACCGGGCCACGCCCCGGCAGCTGACCGTGCTGGGATTTCCTGAGCCCGGACACCCCTACTGGAACGCCGAGACGTTGCGGGGCGTTGCGGCCAGGTACCCCGGTCTCGACATGACGCCCTGGATCCGGGCCAGCGCGGGCGGTTCCTAGGATGCCCCGACGAGCCCGGCCGGGCCAGGACCCCTGGTGGAAGTCCGGTGTCCTCTACCAGATCTACCCCCGTTCGTTCGCCGACTCCAACGGCGACGGTGTCGGCGATCTGCCCGGGATCACCGACCACCTCGATCATCTGTCCTGGCTGGGCGTGGATGGGATCTGGCTCAGTCCGGTGACGGTGTCTCCCAACGCGGACTGGGGCTACGACGTCGCCGACTTCTGCGCCGTGCAGCCGGATCTGGGCACGGCTGAACAACTCGACCGACTCATCGATGAGGCCCGGCGGCGAGGGCTGCGGGTACTGATGGATTTGGTGCCGAACCACACCAGTGTGCAGCACCCGTGGTTCGTCGACTCCCGTTCATCACGGAACTCCCGTCACCGTTCGTGGTACGTGTGGGCCGATCCCAAGCCTGACGGTGGGCCGCCCAACAACTGGGTCTCCAGCTTCGGGGGATCAGCCTGGACCCTCGACGACACGACCGGGCAGTACTACCTCCACAACCATCTCGTGGAGCAGCCCGATCTCAACTGGTGGAACGATGAGGTCCGTCGCGCCTTCGACGGGATCATGACCTACTGGCTGGACCGCGGGGTGTCGGGCTTCCGGATCGACGTGTGCAACATCATCATCAAGGACGCCCTGCTGCGGGACAACCCGCCGTCCACCGAGTCGGATCCTCTGGACGTCCAGCTCTTCGGCCAACGCCCCGTCTACAACGGCAACCGACCTGAGGTCCACGAGGTGATCCGCCACTGGCGGGCCCTGATCGACGACTACGCCGGGGGCGTCCTGGTGGGGGAGACGCCGGTGGAGCCCGTCGAGTCCCTGGCCGCCTACTACGGCAACGGCCATGACGAGCTCCATCTGGCCTTCAACTTCCCGTTCATCAGTGCGCCGCTGGCCGTGGAGGAGATGAGGACCATCGTCGAGGACACCGAGCGCGCCCTGCCCGACGGGGCCTGGCCGGTGTGGACGGGCTCCAACCACGACATGTCGCGCTTCGCCACGCGGTGGGCGGGTGGCGACCAGGGCCGGGCCCGGGTGGCACTGGTCATGCTCCTCGGTCTGCGCGGCACGCCGGTGCTGTATCAAGGCGACGAGATCGGCCTCCCCGACACCGAGTTGACCCAGACCGACCTGCGAGATCCGCTCGGCGTCCTGTACTGGCCGGCTTACGCCGGCCGCGACGGGATGCGCACCCCCATGCCGTGGCGGGATGTCCCCGGGGGCGGATTCACCGAGGCCGGGGTGACTCCGTGGCTACCCTTCGGGGACCTGTCGGCCTGTAACGTGGAGGACCAACGGTCCGATCCCGATTCGCTACTCAACCTGGCCCGGGACCTGATCGCCTGGCGACGGGGCCACCCGGACCTGCAGACGGGCGCATACCGGAGCCTGGCGTCGACCCCGGGAACATGGGCGTGGCGTCGCGGTGAAGGGGTGACGGTGGTGGCCAACATGTCTGACGGTCCCGGGGTCGTCGAAGGGGTGGAGGGAACGATACGTATCGCCACCGAACGCGGTCGGCAGGGTCAGATCGTCGGCGGGAAGCTCGATCTCGAGGGCTGGGAGGCCGTCGTGGTGGAGCGTGGGGACGACGTCGACTGAGCGCGTCACTCAGGCCGTCGAGACCCCGCTGGTGAGCCACTGCAGTCCACCGGCCAGATGACGGAGGTAGTCGATGTTCTCCCAGGCGTGGGGGAAGTGACCCAGTGACGTAGAGAAGACCCGACCCGTCCCTTCGGTGAAGCACCACGACAAGGGGAAGCCGAACGCCGGTTCCGCCACGGCAGCCGGCGCGGGGTGGTTGGCCCCGGTGGGGTCAGCACGGTCGAACAGCTCGTCGGGGCGGGCCCGGAGCAGGACGGTGGCATCGGGACGGAGATCGCGGAACGTGTACACCTCGTCGTGCCAGTCCCAGGTGGCACCCAGGTGGGACACGGCAGGATGGTCGGGTTCGACCACGTCGAGGGTGCACCGCCTCGTCCACGGGTGGCCGTCGAAGCGAGCGCCGACCAGCAGGCGGTACTCCTCCCATCGGTAGCAGGAGTCCGTGGCGGAGTGCACCGCGAGCACCGACGTCCGCCCGGCCCGCACGGCCCCGACGAGGAGTGCCTGCTGGGCTACGGACCACGGGGTCTCGCCAATGGTGAAGAGTGCGAGCACCCGGGCCGACTCCAGTTCGGTTGGGTCGAGGGCCCGGACGTCGGTGACCCGGTGGAAGTCGAGGCCCGCGGACTCCGCCAGTTGGGCCATGGCGGTGGCCGACTGGTCGAGGACCCCGTGCACGCCAGCCGGGCCGTCGGCGTAGGGCGCCACCTGGGTGACGTAGAGCATCGTCGGGACGGCCACGGTCGGATCCTACCGTCGGGCGAGGGCGGAGCCGGGGGTCGTCCGGTCGCCGGGTCCGTCGGGCCGTCACCGGATGCGCCGCCCAATTACTGTGGGGCCCCATGGTGGAGGGGGGTGAGGACCCGGCGCAGATCCGGGCGCAGAGATCGGGCGTGGTCAGCCGGCGACGGCTCCTGGGTGGAGGATTGATCGGCGCCGCCGGTGTGGTGAGTGCGCCGTTCTTCGCCGGACCGGTGCAAGGAGGTGGCCGGTCGGCCGGAGACCTGCTCAGCCTGGCGGCCGGTTCGGAGGCCACGGCCGCCGCCGCGGAGCCGTGGCCCGGCCCACCGGCTGAGCTCCGGGTGGACGGATTGGCGGCACCCCTCGGACTGGCGGCCGACGACATCTTCTTCGCGTGGCAGGTCCGGGACGACCGCCGGGGAGCACGCCAGAGCGCCTACCGCATCGAGGTATCCGGCCCGGTGCGGGGGGACGACGGCGGGCGGGTCGTCTGGGACAGTGGTCCGGTCGACTCGGCGGAACAGGCCTTCGTCCCGTATGCCGGCCCGCCCCTCTCCTCGGACGCCGCGTACCGGTGGACCGTCCAGACCTGGGACGCCTCGGGACAGGGAGGTCCGCCATCGGCACCGGCGTCCTTCGAGACGGGCCTGCGCAACGACGAGTGGGAGGCGTCGTGGATCACCCGGGTGGTCAGCGAGACGGCCGAGCCGTGCCAGTACACCTACGCCCGCACCGAGGTCACGGTGGCTCCGGGGCGGATCGACCGGGCCCGGGCCTACGTCTCGGGGGACCAGCAGTACGAGTTCTACGTGAACGGCGTACGGGCCGGGAAGGGGCAGGCCTACAGCTATCCGGACTCCATGTACTACGAGACCCTCGACCTGACCGGCCTCCTGCGGCCCGGGGCGCCCAACGCCTTCGCCCTGGTGACCAACTGGCAGGGTCCGACCAAGGGCCACCCTGCCGGGTAGCCCCGGGATGATCGCCCAGATCGTCGTCCATGCCGCCGACGGCCACATCGCAGACGGGTGGTCACCGACGGGTCGTGGAGGGTGCAGGCCGGGGGCATGGCTCCCGGGGACCCAGCGGGATCTCGAAGGCGACCTGGTCGACTACACCGAGAACATCGACGGACCGGCCGAACCCATCGGGTGGAAGCTCCCGGGCTTCGACGACGACGCGCTGGTCGCCGGCCACGGTGATCGGTCGGGCCCCGACCGAACCGTGGACCCATCTCGTCCCGGTGCGGACCCGCATCGTGGAGGAGCCGGTGCCGGCGGTCTCCCTCACCACGCTGGACTCCGGGGCGGTGGTCGCCGACTTCGGCAAGGTGTACGCCGCCGTGCCCACGGTCGTCTTCCACCAGGGCTGTGCCCGGCCGGCTGGTCACCATGCGGGCCGGGTACCTGCTCGACGAGCCCGGGCCCGGCCAGCCTATGGACTGGCGTGCCGGGCCAGGTGTCCACCGCGCACGGTACCCAGCACACCGACATGAGCTACAGCTACGTGCAGCGGGGAGGGGAGGAGGAGTTCCACCCTTCGACTACCTCGGGCTTCCGCTACTTCCAGATCGACGACCCGGGCGAGGCGCTGACCACCGCCGACGTCGTGGTCGCTGGCCCGGCACACCGCGGCGCCCGAGCAGCCGCCGGCCACCTTCTCCTCGGCCGAGCCGGTCGATCGATGCCGAGTTCCAACTGGGTGCCCACTCCGCGCTGTACACCGCCCAGGAGCAGTTCATCGACACCCCCACCCGGGAGAAGGGGTCCTGGCTCTACGACGGGAGCAAGGAGTCGTGCTACGGCCATGGCCGCCTTCGGCGAGCAGAACCTCACCCGCAAGTCGCTGACCGAGTTCGCCCAGTCCCAGAAGCGCTACTGGCCCAACGGAGCGGTCAACAAGATCTACCCGACCGGCCTCGGCGCCCTGGACATCAACGAGTCGACCGAGATCTATGCCGAGTGGGTCTGGCAGTACTGGATGCACACCGGCGACCGGGCTCTCCTGGCCACCGTCTACCCGGTGCTCCAGCGGATCGCCGACTACGTCGCAGCGGGCGGTGTCGCCGTCGACCGGTCTGGTCACGTCGTTGCCGGCCACCAACAACTACTACCCGCTTCCCGGTGGCCACCCGGCTGAACGTCCTGGGTGCCAACGTCTTCCGGCGCACGGCCCAGGTGGCCGAGGTGCTCCGACGGCCCGGGCAGCGAGGTGGACCTCCAGCGGCACCGGACCAGGCCCTCGGTGACTGCGGCCGATCAACCGCCGCCTGACCCGCATCCGACGGGACCTACCTCGACGGCCTGCTGGCCGGTGGCGCGCCCACGCCGACCGCCTCCCAGACCTCCAGCGCCTGCGCCGCCGCCTACGGGATCGTCCCGGCCGCCGTCTGGCCACGGTGGCCGCCTATGTCCGCGACCTCGGCATGCAGGCCCCTCCACAGAACGCCGGCGAGGTGCTGGCCACCATGGCCGCGGCCGGCCTGTACGACGACCTGGTCGATCGACTGGTGGATGCCACCACCGACGGCTGGGCCAACATCTTGGCCCGTGGGGCCACCTTCACCTGGGAGGTCTGGGATCCGTCCGACATCGTCGGCGACAGCATGTCCCACGGGTGGGGCTCCACCATGGTCCCCGAGATCCAGCGGTCGCTGCTCGGGGTCCGGCCGACCGCTCCGGGCTTCGCCACCTTCGACGTCGTGCCCCCACCCTCCGGCCTGGCCTGGGCGCTCGGGACCGTGCCCACGACACGCGGGACCATCTCGGTGGCCTGGCGCCGGGCCACGCACCGGCGACCCCCACGTCTCGGTGGACGTGGGGGTGCCGCCCAACGTCACGGCCACGCTGACGGTGGCGGCAGGTGACCGAGGCGGCCTGACCGAGGGCGGGTCGCCCATCGACCGCGCCCGGGGCGTTCGGGTCCTGGGCCTGGAGGGGGGCACGGCCCGCATCGAGCTGGATGCGGGCACCTACCGCGTACGCAGCGCCGTCGTGACGTGAGGTGGAGCCACTCTTTCGCCTCGGGTTGTCCCGGCACTGGTGCTCACCACGGTGGCGACGGTTGCCCTGGTGACCGGGACGGGCCCAGCCGGAGCGACCGCGACCGCCGCCGCTCACCGTCCAGCAATTGGCCGCCGGCGCCGACCATGCGTGCGTGACCCCGGGCGGGGCCGACCCCACCGTCGACTGGTCGGACCTCCACAACCCCGATCCTGTCCGAGCCGGCCGGCGGGCGTGAAGGACCAGGCCGTCGTGTGGGCCGTTCGGCCGCTGGCACCTCCTGTTCAGTTACGTGACCGACGACCCGTCGCGGACCCGGGGGTGTCCGATGGGACATCGCTACGGCCACCAGCACCGACCTGGTCCACTGGTCGGCCGTCGACCCGTGGCCGACCCAGCCGGGCGTGTCCGGCGTGGCCTCACCGGACATCGTCCGCCAGCCGTCGGGGACGTACCTCGTGACGTACCAGTCCGATCCGGGGGCCGCACCGCCGTCATCAGAGGACGGCCCGGCTGTACTACCGGACGTCGGTGGATCTACGTCACTGGTCCCCGCCCCATCCGCTGGCCACGGCGCTGGCCCCGGCACCGGCCGACCGGATGATCGACGGCGCACTCGTCTACACCGGGCACCAGCTGCTGCTGGGGTTCAAGTACTCGTCGCCTGTCCAGCCCGATGTCTTCGAGGTGGCCCGTTCCACCAGCGGGGGACCGCAGGGCCCCTGGATTCTGGTCGGGCGTCCGGACATCGAGGTCGACGGGGGCACGGTCGAGAACTACGAGTTCGTCCGGACCGGCGGTAGCTGGCGTCTGGTGGCCACCTCGAACAACCTCGACCAGCCGTGGCTGTTCACGTTGACCGGCCAACCCGACCAGGCCCGAGGCTGGCTGTCGTGGAGCGCCGGCCGTCAGCTGGGCGTCCCCGCGGAGCCGTTCAACTCCGGTTCGGGCCTGTCCAGCATCGGCTTCGAGCACGCCAACTCGGCCTACCTGTGTGATGCCGCCACCCTGCCGGGCCACTACTACTACCTGTTCTATGCCGGCAGTCGGGAGCTGACCCAGTTCGACGGGTGGGGCCACGCCGAGATCGGCGTGGCCCGGAGCACCGATCTGGTCCACTGGCAGGTCCCTCCGGGCTGAGGCCGGCCGGGCGGGCGCCGCTCGACCGGCACCGCCGGACCCGGAGGCCGCTGGGTAGAGTGGGTGCCGGACGCTCTGGCCACCACGCCGACCGGTAGGGGGACACCACATCATGCAGATCACCATCGTCGGTGGCGGCAGCTACCAGTGGACACCCGAGCTGCTGGCCGATCTGCTGGGGATGCCGTCGTTGCGGGGCGCCCACTACGTGCTGGAGGACATCGATCCCGTCCCGCTCGAGAAGATGGTGGCGCTGGCCCGTCTGCTCAACGAGGCCATGGGGGCCAAGGCCACCTTCGCCACCACCACCGACCAGCTGCGGGCGCTGGACGGTGCCGACTTCGTGATCGTCACCATCTCCACGGGCGGGTTCGACTCCATGGCGCTGGACCTCGACATCCCGGCCCGCTACGGGATTCGTCAGTCGGTGGGCGACACCGTAGGCCCCGGAGGGATCAACCGTTCGCTCCGGAACATCCCCGTCCTGGTCGGCGTGGCCGAGGACATGGGAAAGGTCTGCCCCGATGCCTGGTTGCTCAACATCACCAATCCCATGACCTGCCTGACCCGGGCCGTGTGCAAGCAGACGTCGGTGCGGGCGGTGGGTCTGTGCCATGAGGTCGGGAACTGGTCCATGGACCTCGCCATCGCCCTCGGTCGCCCGGCCGAGTCGGTCCGGCCCACGGTGGCCGGCATCAATCACTTCCCCGTGGTCACCGCGGTGGACGTCGACGGTGAGGACGGCTTCGCCCTCATGGCCGGCATGGTGGAGGATGCCGGGGGACTGGCGGCTCTGCGCCCCCCACCCGGGACGTCCCAAGGCCGAGGACTTCTCGCCGCTCGACTTCGTCCAGCGCCATCTGCTCAAGCTCACCCTGCTGGACAAGTGGGGTGCGTTCCCTGCCGCCGGGGACCGTCACATCGCCGAGTTCCTGCCCTGGGTCCTGACCGAGGGGTCGGACTGGGGAGGCATGTTCAATGTCGCGCTGACCTCCATCGCCACACGCCAAGCACACCAGGAGGGGTACATCACCGATGTCGATGCCTGGCTGGCCGGCACCAAGACGCTCCAGACCTGGTACTCGGGCGAACTGCCGGCCCTGGTCATCGACTCCCTGATCACGGGCCATGCGCGGGAACTGCCGGCCAACATCCCCAATGTCGGCCAGGTGCCCGACGTTCCCCATGACACGGTGGTGGAGTCGATCTGCGTGGTTGACGACCACGGGATCCGCGGACGCGACGTGTCGCCCCTCCCCCCGCCCTTCGCCGAGCTGGTCCGTCGTCATGTGGCGGTCGGCGAGATGACCGTGGCTGCCGCGCTGGAAGGAGACCGGGCCCTGGCCGAGGCGGCCTTCTTCCTCGACCCCCTGGCCGGACGGGGTGACTTCCACCAGACCGAGGCGATGGTCGACGAACTGCTCAGCGCCACGTCGGCCTGGCTGCCGCAGTTCGACCACTGAGGCCGGCCCACCGACGGCCCGGGCACTGAGGGGACCCGCCTGGAGCCGTATGTGCGCAGAACCGCGGTGCGGCTCGGTGGGGATCTCGGCGGTCCGCACCGGCCAGCCCGTCATGATCGGCGCTGGGGTGCACCGGCCCGGGACAACGAAGAACGAACCTGGACAGCGAACGACAGAAAAGAGAGGACCCCATGGAATTGGGCTTCGTCGGACTGGGGGCCATGGGGCTCCCGATGACCCGTCACCTGCTGGAGGCCGGGCACCGAGTCACCGTCTCATCCCGCAGCCCTGAACCGGTGGCCACGGCGGTGTCGCTCGGCGCCGTGGCCGCGTCGTCGCCGGCCGAGGTGGCCGGGTCCGCCGATGTGGTCATCCTCTGCGTGCCCAGCTCGCCGCAGGTGGCCGAGGTGGTCGCCGACATGTGTCCGGTGCTACGGCCCGGGCAGGTGGTGGTGGACTGCTCGACCATCGACCCCGAGGTGGAGCGGACCCAACACCAACGGGTCCAGGCCACCGGAGCCGGGTTCCTCGACGCCCCCCTGTCCGGGGGAACCGCCGGGGCGGAGAAGGGGGTGCTGACCCTGATGGTCGGAGGCGAGGCGGACACACTGGCCTCGGTCCGTGGGGCCCTCGAGCCCTTCGCCGGACTCATCGTGCACGTCGGGGGGCCGGGGATGGGACAGGTGGTGAAGCTGTGCAACAACCTGATCTACGCCGCTCAGATGCTGGCCACCGCGGAGGCCACCGCCTTGGCCGTCCGGTCGGGGGTGGACATCGCCAAACTCCACGAGGTGCTGGTGCACTCGACCGGGGACTGCGTGGCGGTGCGGACCCGCCTGCCGGTGGCCGGCGTGCTCGACGACAGCCCGGCCTCGAACGACTGGCGGCCGGGATTCATGACCGACCTGATGGCCAAGGACCTGGACCTGGCCCTGGCCTACGGCGCCCGGGCCGGCGTGCCCCTCAGCTCTACGGCCGTGGCCCGACAGGCCCTCACGGCCGCCTCGACGGCCGGATACGGCCGGGAGGACTTCTCGTCCCTGGCCAAAGTGGTGTTCGGTCTGGCCGGGTTGGCGTGACCGGCGGGGCGGCGGGGCGGGAGCCCGGTGCGGAGGTGGGCAGCGCCGGACTGGCCACACCGGCCCTGGTGCTGGCGGCCGACCACCGGGCCCGGGGGGTGATTACCATCGAGCGCTACGCCGACTACATCGACGCGCTGGCGGCGGCGCTGCCCCACTGCGACGGGATTCTGGCCACGGCCCAGCCGCTCGGTGACCTGGCCCGACTCGGCCATCTCGGGACCGGACAGCGCACCTATCTCTCGGTCAACCGCACCGGCCTGGCCGGCACGGTGTTCGAGCTGGACGACCGGCTGGTGGCCAGCGTGGCAAGGGCCGCCACCGAGGGTTGGTCAGGGGTCAAGCTGATGACCCGCATCGACACCACCGACCCCGGAGGGGCGGCGGCCCTGGAGCTCCTGGGCCAGGTTCTGGAGGACGCCCGATCGGCCCAGCTGGAGGCCATGATCGAGCCGCTGTGGTGGCGGGACGGGGGGATGTCCCGGGTGACCACGGACATCGTGGCTGCCGCCGTCATCGCCCACGATCTCGGTGCCCCGTTGCTCAAGGTCCCGGTCCCCGACGAACCGGCTGGACCGGACCGGATCCGGGCGGTGGACCGGGTGGTGGCGAGTGTGGGGGTCCCGGTGCTCTTCCTCGGTGGTCCCCACCGGGGTCCGGCGGGCGATGGCGTCATGGAGGAGGCACGTGACGTGATGAGCCGGGGGCGGGGCCGGCCTGGCCATCGGACGGGCGATCCTCCAGGAGGCGTCGCCCGCCGCGGCGGCGCGGGAGTTGGCCGAGGTGGTGCACGCCGGGTGATCCTGACCCTCGACTTCGGGACCAGCGTGACCAAGGCCGTACTGTGGGCGGACGACGGCCTGGTGGCCCGGGCAGGAATTTCCGTCGACACCACCTATGGCCCGGGTGGCCGGGCCGAGCAGGATCCCGCCCAGTGGTGGTCATCGCTGGTCCGGGCGTGTTCGGCCCTCCGAGAGGCCCAGCCGCGGGCGTTCGGGGAGGTCGACGTGGTCGGGTGCACCGGGGCCCGTCAGACCGTGGTGCTGGTGGACAACGGGGGGCACGGCCTGGGTCCCGCCATGGTCTGGTCGGACCGGCGGGCCGGGATGGAGGCCGCCCGCGTGTCGACGGCGGCTCGAGACTGCGGGCCGGAGCCTGCCGCGCTCGGGAATCGAGGTTGACGCGGCCTCGGTGGCGGCCAAGCTCACCTGGCTGGAGGTCCACGAGGCCGAGCGTCTGGCCGCCGCCGCGTGGCTGCTCACCCCCCGGGACCACATGGTGTGGGCGATGACCGGAGTGGTCGCCACCGACCCCACCATGGCATGGCGGTCGGGTCTTTACGACCCCGAGGGCGGGACCATTCCCGAACTGGTGGGCGACAACGGCGGGCTGCTGGCTCCCCTGGTGGCCGCCGACCGAGTCACGGGCGTCCTCACCCGGGGCGGCGGGTGCCGCCCTCGGGATGGCCCCCGGCACACCCGTCGTGATCGGGTGCGGGGACCGGGCCTCGGAGGTCCTCGGCTCGGGAGCCACGGCGACCCGTCCCATGGTCAGCTGGGGGACGACGGCCAACGTGTCGGTACCGGTTGGCCACCGGGCCGAAACCGGTACCGCCCTGCCTGGGGCGCCGTCGGGGGTCATCCTGGCCCGGAGTGCGGATGGGGGGTGGCTGTTCGAGGGGGGCTCTCGGCGGCGGGCACCCTCCTGGCCTGGCTCGGCACCGTCACCGGGCACTCCGCCGAGTCCCTGGCCGCGCTGGCCGCCACCAGCCCGCCCGGCGGGCGCGGTGTCGTGGCTGCCCCCTGGTTGGAGGGGGCCCGGGCCCCGTGGTGGCGTGATGACGCCACCGCCGCCATCGTGGGGTTGGGTCCGACCCACACCGTGGCCGATCTGGCCCGTGCCGCCTTCGAGTCAGTGGCCTGGGACGTCCTCCGCTGCCTGGAGGCCATGGGACTGCCTCCCCGAACCGTCGCCGACGCCGATGAGCCTGGTGTCGACGGGAGGCGGGTCGGGAGTTCCTGTGTGGATCGACGTCTTGTCCGCCGTCACCGGCCGGGCCGTGGAGACCCGTCGCTCGGGCGAGGCCGCCTCGGCAGGGGCGGCGCTGCTGGCGGCGCGGGCGGTGGGGATGGAGCTCGACCTGGACGACCTCGATCCGGTCGCCGCGTGCACCCGCCCCGACGGCGCCGCCGCGTCCACCTACCGGGCCCTGCGCCAGCACGTCGACTGCGTGGCCACCGCGGTGCTCGACCTCGGCTCGGGTCCCGACGTCGGAGGCGAATCGTGCACCTGACGCTGGCGTACGGCCGCCACGGTTTGGATCTCGAGGTGCCCGACGACGCCGGGGTGGTGGTGCCCGACGAGCCCGCACCCGCTGGACGACGAGGCCGGCGCCGTGGTGGACGCGCTGCGGTCGCCGACGTCGGGTCCGGGCACTCCACGCGCTCGTCCGACCCGGGGAACGGGTGGTGGTCGTCTTCCCCGACATCACCAGGCCGATGCCCAACACCACCGTGCTGCCGCCGCTTCTGGCCGAGTTGGAGCGGGCCGGCACCGGCCCCGGCACGGTCGAGCTGCTCTGCGCCACCGGGACCCACCGCCCGGCCACTCCCGACGAGATGGCCGCTCTCGTCGGTGCCGACATCGTGGGCCGGTACCGGATCCACCAGCACCGGAGCGACGAGGGGGATCACGTCCCGGTGGGCACGGTCGACGGGGTGCCTGTCCTCCTCGACCGTCGCTACGTGGAGGCGGATCGGCGCATCCTCACGGGCTTCGTCGAGCCCCACTTCTTCGCCGGTTGGAGCGGGGGTCCGAAGGGGGCCTGCCCCGGTCTGGCCGCCACCGCCACCATCCTCGAGGCCCACAGTCCGGGCCGCATCGCCGACCGCCGGTCGACATGGTTGACGACGTCGGGGAACCCGGTGCACGAGTTCGTGGCCGCCGCCACCGCCCTGTGCCCACCGGATCTCTCGGTCGACGTGACCATCGACACCCGCCGCCGGCTGACCGGGGTCTTCGTCGGGCCCCTGCCGGACGGTCACCGGTCGGCCTGCGCGTTCGCCGCCCGACACGTCACCCGCACCGTCCCGGGCCGGTTCGACGTGGTGGTCTCCACCAACGGGGGCCATCCCCTCGACCGCAACCTGTACCAGTCGGTCAAGGGCCTGGCCGCGGCCGAGCGGGTGGTGGCCGACGGCGGGATCATCGTGATGGCGGCGGCCTGCGTCGACGGCGTACCCGAGGACGGTGCCTTCGCCCGGATCCTCCGTCGGTCACCGAGCGTCGGCGGAGCTGCGCCGGCCCGACCGGACCCGGGGCTGTTGACGTCTGGCAGGCCCAGGTGCTGGGCCGGGTCCTGCAGCGGGCCGAGGTTCGGCTGTACGCCGGGGGCCTCCGCGACGCCGATGTGCGTGCCGCTGGGATGGTGCCCGTAGGTGATCGTCAGGAGGCGGTGGACGAGGCGCTGGCGGAGCGGGGCCCCAGGGCCCGGCTCTGCGTTCTGCCCCAGGGACCACTGACCGTGGCCACGCCCTCGGCCTGACCGCCGTGTCCGTGGTTGCGCCCGCGGACTCAGCCATTCGCTCGGTGCCGTCGGCACTCCGGGTGAGGACGGTGGACCGGCGGACACGAACCGTGAACGGCCCGGGCGCCGACGATAGGGTGACACCCCAATGGCCGACCAGGTGCTGTTCGACTTCGCCGTACCCGACGAGCTCCTGAAGGAAGTCGTCGCCAAGAGCAGCAATCCCGAGGCGGTCGCCGATCTGGCCGCCATGCCCGGTACGGGTGAAGGGAAGCCACCACCGCTGGTCGGCATCCTCAGCCAGCACGGCTACGCCCCCCTGGTGCTCCTGACCATGGCCGCCCTCGTCCCGGGCACCGTCGGCAACGGCATCTCCCTCATCGGGACCAACCTCGAGCACTCCTTCCACATCCACGACGCCGCGCTCGGCGCGGTGACCTTCGTGGGAGCGGTGGCCCAGTTGCTGTGGGCCGTGCCCCTGGCCCTGTGGGCCGACCGGGGAAGTCGCAAGGTGGTGGCCGGGGTGGCGCTGCTCATCTTCTCCGTGTTCACCCCGCTGATGGGCCTGGCGCCCAACGTGTGGGCCTTCACCTTCCTCTACCTCATCGCCTCCATCGGGTCCGGCGTCAACAACACCGTCCACAACTCATATCTGTCCGACGCCTATCCCACCGAGGGCCGGGGTCGGATCTTCAGCTGGCACAACCTCTCCGACCCACTCTCCCAGACCGTCGGGATCCTCATCTTCGGGTTGGTGGTCACCGTGGGCCACAACTGGCGGTGGGGCATGCTCATCGCCCTGGCCGGGATCCCCATCGGGCTCTCGCTGTTCACCCTGCGGGAGCCGGAGAAAGGCGAGAACGAGTCCAGCCACATCCTGAAGGCCTCGGGGATGGACCTGCACTCCCAGCAGAACGACGCCCCCCGGGTCCTGCTGGGCCCGGCCGTGACCCGGCTGCTGCGGATCCGCTCCATCTACTACGAGCTGGTGGCCGTGGCCATCCTGGGCTTCGCCGGCACGGCGGCGCCCCTGTTCGGGAACCTGTACTTCGTCCGTCACTGGGGACTCGACACCGCCCAACGCAGCGAGGTCTACTCCATCATCGGCCTGGCCGCCTTCCTCGGGCTCCCGTTGGCCTACGTCCTCGGCGACCGGTACTTCCGTCGGGCCCCCCAACGACCCCTGGCCATCGCCGGGATCTGCATCGCCGCCTACGGGGGCCTGTACGTGGCCTCGCTGTACATGCCCGCAGCTGTGGATGGTGGTGACCCTGCAGTTCCTGGCCAACGCGGCCGTCTCCCCGCTGGCCATCTGCATCTTCCTGACCCTGGCCGCCACCGCCCCGGCCGAGATGCGGACCATCTGCTTCGCCATGTTCGGCGTGTACTCGCTGGTGTTCGGTGGGTTCACCGGGGCCGTGCTACTCGGCGCGGTCAGCGACGCCGTCGGCTACCGGAACGGGCCGACGGTGGCCCTCACCATCGTCGGCCCGGTGTGCGCCATCGGCGGGATCATGCTGTTGATCGGCTCCCGCTACGTACGGCGCGACATCACCCTGGTCATCGAGGACGTCCTCGAGCGCCATGCCGAGGGCCAGCGCCGTGCCGCCGGCGGCGAGCTGCCGGCCCTGCAGATCCACAACCTCGACTTCTACTACGGCTCCAACCAGGTGCTGTTCGACGTCAACCTCGAGGTGGCCCAGGGCGAGATCCTGGCCCTGCTGGGCACCAACGGCGCCGGCAAGTCGACACTGCTGCGGGCCGTGGCCGGACTCGACCATCCCCACCGGGGGGTGATCCGGCTGTTCGGGACCAACTGCACCTACCTCGAACCGGAGCAGATCATCCATCAGGACGTGGCCCTGCTGGTGGGGGGGAAGATGACCTTCACCGGCCTCACCGTGCGGGACAACCTGGCCGTCGGGGCCCACTCGCTGCGGGGCCAGGGCAACCGGGCCAGGACGGCCGTGGACGAGGCCGTCGACCGCTTCCCCGAGCTGGCCGGCCGGCTCAACCAGCCGGCGGGCACCCTGTCGGGCGGCGAGCAGCAGATGCTGGCCCTGGCCCGGGTCATGATGACCCGACCCAAGCTGTTGATGATCGACGAGCTGGCCCTCGGCCTGGCCCCCAAGGCGGTGGACCGGCTGATGGCCATCGTGCGCGAGGTCAACGCCGAGGGGACCACGGTGGTACTGGTGGAGCAGAGCGTGAACCGGGCCATGAGCCTGGCCGAACGGGCGGTGTTCATCGAACGGGGCGAGGTCCGCTTCGACGGCCTGACCGCCGACCTCATGGAGCGATCCGACCTGCTGCGCCCGGTCTTCCTGGGTGCGGCCGTGGACGGCCTGGGCTAGCGGGCCACCGTGTCCATCCCCAGCTTCGTCCTCGTCCAGGGCGTCATCACCGGCCTCGGCTACGGCCTGCTGGCCATGGGCCTCGTCCTCATCTACCGGACCAACCGGGTGCTCAACTTCGCCCAGGGCCAGCTCGGGGTGGTGGCGGCGGTCTTCCTGGTCAAGTGCTTCTACGACTTCGGGTTCAACTACTGGTTCGCCCTGGTCCTGGCCCTGGTCCTGGCCGCTGTCGGTCGGGGCCCTCTCCGAGCTGCTGCTCCGGCGGCTGTTCAACCGGCCCCGGGTGCTGGTGATGGTGGCCACCATCGGGTTGAGCCAGGTGCTGTTCGTCTTCACCGCCCTGCCCTTCATCCGCCCGAAGAACCTCTTCAAGCCGTTTCCGGTCCCGGTCGACGTCTCCTTCCACATCGGGACCTACCTGTTCACCCCGGGCCAGGTGGTCACCCTGGTGGTGGCTCCTCTGGTGGCGCTGGGCCTGGCCGCCTTCGTCAAGTGGTCGCCGTGGGGCCTGGCCATGCGGGCCATGGCCGAGAACGCCGACTCGGCCCGGCTGTCCGGGGTCTGGGTCCGGCGGACCTCCACGGTGACCTGGACACTGGCCGGGGTGCTGTCGGCCTTCGCCGCCATCCTGGCCGCACCGGGACAGACCTCGTCGCTCACCGAGGTGCTCAGCCCCGAGCTGCTGTTGTTGGCGCTGACCGCGGCCATGGTCGGGGCCATGGTCAACCTGACCGTGGCCTTCGTCGCCGCCATCGGGGTGGGTGTCATCCAGGAGATCCTGGTGTGGAACCTGTCCAGCACGGCCCAGGTGGACCTGCTGCTCTTCGCCCTGGTGCTGGTGGTGCTGTTGATCCGCATCGCCGCCCTGCCCACCGGGTCACGGCGCGAGGACCGGTCCACCTGGATCGAGAGCGCCGCGCAACCAACGCCAGAACGACAGCCCGCTGCGCCGCCGGGTGGGGACGGCCGGGGTGGGGGTGACCGTCGTGGTGGTGGCCCTCCTGCCCTTCGTGATCAGCGTGGGACGGTCGTTCCTGCTCTCGCAGATCTGCATCTACGCGGTGATCGCCCTGTCCCTGACCGTGCTGACCGGGTGGGCCGGCCAGGTCTCCCTCGGGCAGTTCGGCCTGGTGGCCTGCGGGGCGCTGATGGCCACCCACCTGGGCACCAGCGTGCCGCTCGTCCTGCTCATGCCCTTCGCCGGGGCGGTGACCGCGGTCATCGCCGTGGTGGTGGGTCTGCCCGGCCCTGCGGGTGCGGGGGCTGTACCTGGCCGTGAGCACCCTGGCCTTCAGCGTGTGGTTCATGGAGGCGGTGCTGGCCACCCCGTGCTGGAACCTGCCCCTGGTGGGCAAGTCCATGTGCACCGGACTCCCCGATCCCCAGTCCACCCTCATCGCCAGCCCCAGCCTGTTCGGGATCGAGCTGAGCTCGGCCCGGTCGTTCGCCTGGTTCTCGCTGGCCGTCCTGGTGCTGTCGGTGATCATGGTCCGGGTGTGGCGGGACCGGGGCGTGGCCCGCCGGCTGATGGCGGTGCGGGACAACGAGACCGGTGCCGGCGCCCTGGGCATCCCGCTGGCTCGGTCCAAGGTGCTGGCCTTCGCCCTCTCCGGCTTCATCGCCGGCTACGCCGGGGTGTGCCTGGCCTTCGCCACCGAGCGCTTCTCGACGTCCACCTTCGACCCGTCCTACTCCATCCTGGTGGTGTCGATGGTGGTCATCGGCGGGCTGGGCTCGATCGACGGTGCCGTACTCGGGGCGGTGTACCTGGTGGGGATCCCGGCCGCCTTCGGCACCACCCCGACCATCCAGTTCCTGACCAGCGGAATCGGCCTGCTGGCCTTCATCCTCTACCTGCCCGGAGGCCTGGCCGACCTGCTCCACCGGCTCGGCGACCTGGTCACCGTTGGGGGTGGAGAAACTGCTGGCCCGCGGTCGACCAACCCCCGGACCCGGTGGGGTCACGGCCAGCCCGATCCCCAGCCCGAGCCGGCGCGTGGCGCTCCGGCTGGGCAGGTGGCGGGATGAGCGCGCTGGACAACGTCCCCGGCTCGGGTACCCACGACACCGCGGCACATCCCGACGGGTCCGGCCCGGCCCGGCTCGACGTCGAGGGGGTGGTGGTCGACTTCGGGGGGGTCCGGGCCGTGGACGGGGCCGGGCTCGACGGCCGAGCCCGGGGCCATCGTGGGGCTCATCGGTCCCAACGGCTCGGGCAAGACCACCATGCTCGACGTCATCTCGGGGCTGGTCACCCCCCGGGCCGGGTCGGTGCGGCTGGACGGCGAGAGCCTGGTGGAGTATCTGCCCGAGGAGCGTTCGGGCCTCGGACTGGTGCGCTCGTTCCAGGACTGCCGGCTGTTCCCCGAGCTGTCGGTGGAGGACGTGCTGATGCTGACGCTGGACGCCCGCCGGCCGGTGAGCGTGGTGTCCTCGACCCTGCAGATGCCCTGGGCCCGCGAGTCCGAGCGGGCCAAGCGGACCGAGGTGGACCAGGTCGTCACCAGCTTCGGCATCGACCGCTTCCGCCGCCACCGCATCGCCGAGCTCTCCACGGGACCCGTCGGGTGGTCGACCTGGCCTCGGTGGTCCTGGCCCGACCCCGGCTGCTGCTGCTGGACGAGCCCACCGCCGGCATCGCCCAGCGGGAGGCCGAGGCCTTCGTCCCGCTCCTCCGCCGTCTCCACCAGCTGGCCGACACCACCATCGTGCTGGTCGAGCACGACGTGCCCCTGGTCTTCGCCCTGTGCACCCAGGTGGTGATGATGGAGACCGGCTCGGTGGTGTCCTCGGGGACGCCCGACGAGGTGTCGCGGGACCCGAGGGCCCTGGCCGCCTACCTCGGGGCCAGCGAGGAGGCCCTGGCCGTGTCCGGCGCGGTGCCCGGTGCCGCCCCGTCGCGGCCGGAGTCACCGGGCGCCGCGGGAGGGCGGCCAGGACGGGCCGGGGCGCCGGACGATCCGGACCCCTCGCCCCTGGCCGGCCACTGAGCGGTCAGCGGCGGTCGGCTCAGCGCCGGGGCATGGCCGGGCCGTAGGGCACGTCGCCCCGCAGGGTGACCCGGTGGGCGATCGCGGGTGGCGTCCCCGTAGTCGTCGAGGGCGTAGTGCAGGGTGGCCCGGTTGTCCCAGAAGGCCACCGAACCCGGGCGCCACCGGAAGCGGCAGGTCAACTCGGGTTGGATGCAGTGCCGGTAGAGCACATCGAGGATCCCGTCGCTCTCGTGCTTGGACAGTCCGAGCAGGGACTGGGTGAACTGGGGGTTGACGAACAGGCCGTTGCGGCCGTTCTCGGGATGGGTGCGGACCACCGGATGGAGGGCGGGGAGCAGCTTCTCGTGGTGCTGGCCCTCCCACTCGTACCCTCCCCGGGTCTGGACGTCGGCGGCGAACCAGGGGTCGAAGTGGATGGCCACGAGCGAGTCGCACAGGGTGCGGACCGGATCGGACAGTCGATCGTAGGCATCCTGGAGGCTGGCCCACATGGTGTCACCCCCGACCTCGGGGCAGTCCAGCATGTTGAGGATGGACCCGAACGCGGGGGACTGGAGGAAGGTCACGTCGGTATGCCACCAGCTGGCCCGATCGTCCCGCCCGTCGATGGCCAGGACCTCGGAATTCCCCTCGATGGCCGGGATGACCGGGTGGCCCTCGGTGACCTCGCCGAACTGCCGGGCGAAATCGGCCTGCTGCTCGGGGGACAGGTCCTGGTCCCGGAAGAAGATCACGTGGTGGGTGTTGAGGGCCCGACGCACGTCGGCCACCACGGGTGCAGCTAGCGGCCGGGACAGATCGATCCCGTGGATCTCGGCCCCGATCAGCGGCGAGAGGGGACGGACGTCCAGGTCGGTGGCGATGGCCATGAACCCAGTGTGCCCCAGGCCGGTGGTGTGCTCAACCGGTGTGGCAACGTGGGGGCGCCCCGACGCCCTCATGGGCGTCCGAAGCGAGAGGAGGTTGGTGCATGAGTGGGTGGCCCGCACCCCGTCGCAACTTCTCCCCCTGGTACCAGGTGGTCAGCCGCCTGATGGTCACCGAGGAGGAGGACGGACTGCCCGAGGACCCAGCCGGGTTCGAGGCGTGGTCGGAGCGGTTCCGCGTCCGGCTCGAGACCACGCTGGGGCGGTGGCCGGACCGGGTACCTCTCGACGTGGAGGTCACCGAGGAGGTGGCCGTCGACGGCTACCGGCGGTCGCGGATCGTCTTCGACACCGAATCGGACATGTCAGTTCCCGCCTATCTGCTGGTGCCCGACCGCCGAACGACCCCCGGGTCGGCCGTGTTGGCCGTGCACGGCCACGGACCGGGCAAGTCCCGCATCTGCGGGATCGACGATCCCGAGGGCGCACCGGGCGCCGACTACGCCGCCGAGCTGGCCCGCCGCGGCCACGTGGTCCTGGCTCCGGACCTGCGGTGCTTCGGCGAGCGGGCCGATTGGAACCCCGACGACCACTACGCATGCGACACCAATCTGGTCCACCAGGTCATGGCCGGGTGGAACCCGCTGACCCAGAATCTCTGGGACCTGTCCCGGTCCCTCGACGTGCTCGAGGCTCATCCGCTGGTCGACCCGTCGCGGCTCGGGGTGGCCGGCTTCTCCTACGGCGGGACCATGGCGCTCTTCCTGGCCGCCACCGATCATCGGGTGGCGGCCGCCGTGGTGGCCGGGTACTTCTCGTCCTGGGCCGACTCGCACAAGGTGCCGTGGAACATGTGCGGCTCCCAGGTGCTCTTCGGCATGCTGGGCCGCATGGAGCACGCGGACCTGGGTGCCCTGGTGGCCCCGCGTCCGCTGCTGGTTGTCTCCGGTCGCGACGACCTGCTCTTCCCGGTGGCCACGGCGGCGGCCAGTGTGGACCGGTTGCGACCGGTCTACGAACGAGACGCTGCCGGTGACCGCCTGGTCCACGACCCCTTCGACGGCGAACACGAGTGGCACGGGGACGAGGCATATCCCTTCCTCGATCGGTGGCTCAGCGGCTGAGCAGGGCCGCCGAGTCGGCGTCGAGGAACACCGTGGCGTGCGGGGTGCGCTGGAGTTCCGAGGCCGGACACCGGGTGGCCACCGGACCCTCGAGGGAGGCCCGCACGGGCTCGGCCTTGCGGGCCTCGGGCACCACGGCCAGGACCCGGTGGGCCCGGAGCAGGGCCGGTATCGTCACCGTCATGGCCTGGTCGGGCACGTCGGCCTCGGTCGGGAAGTGGCCTTCCCCGACCTGCTGGCGGCGACAGCCCTCGTCCAGGGTCACCACCTTCACGTCGAGAGGATCGTCGAAGTCGGCCACGGGAGGGTCGTTGAAGGCGAGGTGGCCGTTCTCGCCGATGCCCAGACAGCACAGGTCGAAAGGATGCTCCTGCAGCAGTGCGGCGTACCGGGCGCACTCCGCTTCTGGCGGGGCCAGGCCGTCCAGGTAGTGGGCGGCCCGCGGGTGCACCCGGGCGACGATCCGGTCGCGGATCCAGTGTCGGAATCCAGCGGGATGGTCGGGCCCGACGCCCACGTACTCGTCCATGTGGAAGACGACGACATCGGACCAGGGCACGGACCGGTCGGCGGCCACGAGAGCGTCGACGAAGGCCAACTGGGAGTTGCCCGTGGCGAACATGGCATGGGCCACGCCGTGACGGGCCACCGCCCCCCGCAGGATCCCGGCGGCGGTGTCGGCCGCCGCCGCGGCCATGGCTTCTGTGTTCGGGTGTACTGAAACCTCGGGCGGGTGCATGGCTGCACTGTAGGTGGCCCGGCACCCGCCGAACTTCCCGGTCGGGGGCTGGCGCGCTACGGTGCCCCCCGGGCACGCGTGGCCCATCCGCCGAGGCCCATCGACGGTCCGGTGACAACCGACGTTCGACGACAGGGGAGGACCAACAGGTGGCTGACGACATCCTGAGCACGATCATCGGGAAGTCCACCGGGACCACGGTGGTCACGGTGGAGCGGGGTCAGTTGGCCCTGTTCGCCGCGGCAGTCAAGGACGACAGCCCGATCTACCGGGATCTGAGGGCGGCCACCGATGCCGGTCTGGCCGGCATTCCCGCCCCGCCGACCTATCCCTTCGTGATGGGGAACTTCGGGGCGTTCCCCGAGATGCAGACGGCCGAGGCGCCCACGGGTAACCCCATGGCCGAGGTGCTCGGGCCGCTGATGGCCAAGGGCGGCCTGATCCTCCACGGCGAACAGGAGTTCACCTACCGGCGCCCGGTCCTGGCCGGCGACGTGCTGGTGGGGGAGGGCAGCGTCGTCGACGCCTACCAGAAGGAGTCGAAGGGCAAGACCATGACCTTCATCGTGGTCGAGACGGCGTGGAGCGAACAGTCCACCGGTGAGCCGGTGTGCACGTCACGCATGAACATCATCCACCGCATCTGATGGCCGGAGAAGGATCCGCGGCCGACCCACCGGTCCTCCGCCGGGTCGAGGAGGGCGTGGCGTGGATCACCCTCGATCGCCCCGAGGCGGGCAACGCCATCACCGCGGCCATGAGGGAACAGGTCATCGCCTGGCTGGAGGAGGCCTCGGCCGACCTGGCGGTCCGGGTGGTGGTACTCACGGGGTCGGGCGAGAAGGGTTTCTGTACCGGGGCCGACCTCCGCTCCTCGGGCCCGGCGCCCGAGCGGCCCGAGGGCGCGCCGGACCGTGCCGTCGGTGATGCAGCGCGACTCATCCGCAATGGATGGCAACGCCTCATCGCCGCGGTGCTGGACTGCGAGAAACCGGTCATCGCCGCCGTCAACGCCACGGCGGCCGGGGGTGGTATGCACCTGGCACTGGCCTGTGATCTGGTGCTGGCCGCCGAGGAGGCAACCTTCATCGAGGTCTTCGTCCGGCGGGGCATAGCCCCCGACGCCGGGGGTGCCTACCTCCTGCCTCGCCTGATCGGCCCGCAACGGGCCAAGGAACTGTTCTTCTTCGGTGACAACGTGTCGGCCACGGAGGCCGAGCGCCTGGGCCTGGTCAACCGGGTCGTCCCGAGGGAGCAACTCCCGGCCCTGGCCGGCGAGTGGGCGTCCCGGTTGGCGTCAGGTCCGACGCGGGCCATCGCCATGGCCAAGTACTTGACCAACCGGTCGCTCGAGTCCGACCGGTCCACCGCACTGTGGGACGAGGCCGTGGCCCAGGAGTTGGTGACCGGCACCGAGGACTGCCACGAAGGTCTGGCGGCGTTCGCCGAGCGGCGCCCTCCGGTATTCCGGGGCTGGTGACGGGAAGGACGGTGCCGGATGGGGGCAGGGGCCGGGTAGAACCGGTTCTCGTTCGGGGTATCCGAAGTGGTAGAACCTGTCCCGTGTCACCGATGCCCACTGCCTGGCGGTCCACCGTCGAGCCCACCGCGGCCCACGGCCCCGGACGCTGACCGTGTCCATCGGTATCCGTGAGGAGCACGAGGAGCTCCGGTCGTCGCTGCAGCGATGGGTCGACGCACGCTGTCCCCCCGGGGTGACCCGCGCCGCCCTCGATGCCGATGTCGACGCCCTGCCCCGCTTTTGGGGTGAACTCGGGGACCAGGCCATCGTGGGCATCCACATCGACGAGGCCTTCGGCGGCCAGGGGGCCGGCATGGTGGAGCTGGCGGTGACCGCAGAAGTGCTGGGTCGGGCGGCCGCGCCCGGCCCCTGGGGTACCACCGCGGTGGTGGCCGCGGTGGTGGCCGAGTGCGGGGATCCCGAGTTGGCCAAGGCACTGCTGCCCCGCCTGGTCGACGGGAGCGTGCCGGCCACGTTGGCCGTTCCCGCCGCCACACCCGACGGCAGGGCGGTGCCCTCGGTGGGACTGACCGCTCGGGGTGGTCGCGGCGGCACGCTGTCGGTGTCGGGCTCGCTCGGTCCGCTGCTCGGAGGGGCCACCGCTACCTCGGTGCTGGCTCCGGTGGCCATCGACGACGGCGTGCGCTGGGTCGTTGTGGAGCAGGGACCCGGGGTCGAGGTCGAGCCGTTGCCCAGTTTCGATCCCTCCCGCCGGTCGGCCCGATGGATCCTCGCCGAGGTTCCGGTGCCCGCCGATCACGTACTGGTCCGGGTGGACACTGCTCGCATCCGGGACCTGTCACTCGTGGTCTTCTCGGCCGAGGCGGCCGGAGGGGCCCGCTGGTGCCTTGACACCGCCGCCGAGCACGCCCGCACCCGCCAACAGTTCGGCAGGCCCATCGGCCAGTTCCAGGCGGTCAAGCACCGGTTGGCCGACATACTCGTGGCCGTGGAGCAGGCGGTGGCGGCGGTATGGGACGCGGCATCCGCCCTGGACCACCAGGCCTCCGTGCTGCGATCCGGGGCCGGGGCGTCCGACGCGGCCTCCGAGGCCGCGGCCGACGCGAAGGCGTCGGCGCACCTCGCCGTGCAGCTGGCCGCGTCGCTGGCTCTCGACGGGTACGTCGAGGCGGCCAAGGGAGCCATCCAGCTCCTCGGGGGCATGGGCTTCACCTGGGAGCACGACGCCCACATCCATCTGCGTCGGTCGACCACGCTCCGCCAGATCGTTGGGGGAACGGCCCCGCTCCGGGCCGAGGCGTCCCGACTGGCCCTGGCCGGCAGTCGTCGGAGCCTCGGCGTCGAGCTTCCTCCCGAAGCCGAGCGCCTCCATCATGAACTGACACCGATCGTGGCCTCCATCGCCGCCCTCGAGGATCCGGCCGAGCAGCGGAGGGCGCTGGCCGACGAAGGCCTGCTGACTCCCCACTGGCCGTCCCCCTTCGGTCGGGATGCCGGACCGGTGGAGCAGTTGGTCATCGATCAGGTCTGCGACGAGGTCGGTCTGCGCCGGCCCAACCTGGCCGTGGCGGCGTGGGCCCTCCCGACCATCATCGCCCACGGGACACCGGAACAGACCGAGCGGTTCGTGGGCCCGACCCTCCGGGGCGACATCATCTGGTGTCAGCTGTTCAGCGAGCCGGGGGCCGGATCCGACCTGGCCGCGCTGAGCACCCGGGCCACCCGGGTGGAGGGGGGCTGGTCGCTCGACGGACAGAAGGTGTGGACCTCGGTGGCCACCCGTGCCCATATGGGCATCTGTCTGGCCCGGACCAACCCGGACGTTCCCAAGCACCGTGGCATCACCTACTTCCTGGTCGACATGCACCAATCGGGCATCGAGGTCCGTCCCCTGCGGGAGATCACCGGCGAGGCCCTGTTCAACGAGGTCTTCTTCGACGGGTGCTTCGTCCCCGACGACTGTGTGGTGGGTGAGGTCGACGGCGGCTGGCGCCTGGCCCGCACCACGCTGGCCAACGAGCGGGTCTCGCTGTCGACGGACTCGGCCTTCGGCGGGGCGCTGGAGGGAGTGTTGGCCCGGGTGACTGCCGACCCGACCCGACAGGATCCGGTCACCCTGGACCGGGTGGGCGAGCTGGTGGCCGAGGCGCAGTCCCTGGCCCAACTGGGCGTTGCGGGCCACGCTACGTTCGGTTGGCGGTCTGCAGCCCGGGCCCGAGTCGAGCGTGCGCAAGTTGCTGGGAGCGGAGTTCGAACAGCGGGTGCATGAGTTCGGTCTCGACTGGGCCGGACCCGACGGGGTGGTAACGGTGGGGGACGCCGCCATCTCGGCCCACGGGGTGCTCCACAGCAAGTGTCTGACCATTGCCGGGGGCACGAGCGAGGTGCAGCGCAACGTTATCGGGGAGCGCCTGCTCGGGCTAGCACGGGACCCCGAGCCGGGACGATGACCTGCGGCGCGGACTCCGGTCGGTATGCCGGCGTGCGGTCGGGCGCCGAACACGAGACAATGGTGCCGCGACCTCACCGAAGGTCTGAGCACGGGAACGGAGGTCCGATCAGTGGGTGACCAGGTGCTGTATTTCGAGGATGTCAACGAAGGGGACGAGGCCCCGCAGCACTCCCGGGTGCTCAACCGCACCGATCTGGTCATGTACGCCGGGGCGTCTGGGGACTACAACCCCATGCACCACGACGAGGTCAAGGCCCAGGCCGCCGGACAGCCGAGTGTCTTCGGCCACGGCATGTTCTCCATGGGCTTCCTGGGCACGGCCATCACCGACTACGTGGGCGTCGGCAATGTCCGTCGTTACCAGGCCCGCTTCGCCAAACAGACGTGGCCCGACGAGGAGCTCCGCACCAGAATCGTGGTCACCGGCAAGAGGACCGAGGGTGGCGAGCACCTGGTCGACCTGGACGTCCGGCTCCAGAACGCTGACGGCGAAGAGAAGGTGGTGGGCGAGGCCACCGCCGTGGTTCCGAGCAGGGCCTGAGTCCGACCGGCTCCCGGTTAGGCCAGGCCGCCGGGGATGGGTACGCAGCAAACCGAATCCCGGCGACCCGACCGGTCACATGAAGCTGAACTTAGGGATGCCCGACGAGATGTCCTTGAACAGCTCACCCTTGGCCCCGGCCAGCTCCTCGGGCGTCCACATGGAGTCCCGGTGCACCTCGCCGATGGGATGGAAGCCGCCCATGGCCCAGATGCTGCCGCCGAAGACGACGAAGTTCTGACCGGTGACATCGGATGCCTCGTCGGAGGCCAGGAACGTCACCAGCTGGGCGATGTTCTTCGGGTCCCACTGGTCGAACGCCCTCCTCGGCTTTGGCCAGGCCTCCGAAGAGGTTCTCGGTCATCCGGGTGCGGGCCCGGGGTGAGATGGAGTTGACGGTGATGCCGTAGCGCTCGAGCTCCCGGGCCAGCACCCACGTCAGCGAGGCGATGCCGGCCTTGGCGGACGAGTAGTTGGCCTGTCCGGCGTTCCCGAACAGGCCGGCCTCCGACGAGGTGTTGATGATGCGGCCGCTCACCGTCTCGCCGGCCTTGGCCCGGTTCCGCCAGTAGACGGCGGCGTGGTGGGAGGGGGCGAAGTGACCCTTCAGGTGCACCCGGATCACGTCGTCCCAGTCCGACTCCTCCATGTTGAAGCTCATCTTGTCCCGGAGGATGCCGGCGTTGTTGACCAGGATGTCGAGCTGGCCGAACGTCTCGACCGCCTGGTCGACGAGTTCTTTGGCGCCTTCCCATGAGCTCACGTCGGACGCGTTGACGGCGGCATCGCTGCCACCGTCCTTGATGAGCTCGACCACCTGCTCGGCGGGGTTCTTCTCCCCGTCCTCGCCCGGAGCGGTGGCGCCGACGTCGTTGACGACCACCTTGGCGCCCTCCGATGCCAGCAGCAGCGCCTCCTCACGTCCGATGCCGCGTCCTGCGCCGGTGACGATGGCCACCTTGCCGTCGAGCATTCCCATCTTGTCCTCCTGTTTCTCGTTGCTGTCGTTGATCGCTGTGCACGCGGTCCGGGACTCGGATCCACCTGCGTGGTCGTGGTCCCACACCCGTCTCCGGCGTGCCCGGCCCACGGGTCCATCCGGGTCCGTCCGGACCCGTGGCCCCCGGACTCGATCCCCGGACGACCCGAGAACGGTACGGAACCGGGAGCCGAGGCAATGGACGGAACCGGGGAAGCTTGGCCGAAACCTGGCCCCGACGGCAAGACCGGGACCGGACGTCTGGTCGGACCCGGGGGTGGGTGGGGGACCGCGATGGTACATTCGCTGAGGTCGACAGCAGGTGAACGGAGACAGCGTGAGTGGTCAGGGCCCGGCACTGGACCAAGAGGACGGACACGACCGCGGCGACCACGGAGCGGTGAGTCGGGCGCTCGGCCAGATCACCCCCCAACTCCATCGGGTGGAACGCAAGGCACGTCGGGAGGCGAATCGCCTGGCCGGCCTGTCCTATCAGCAGCTGGCGCCCAGGGAAGCGGTCCGGATGGCCTACAACGTGCTGCTCCGGCGGGAACCGGACGAGCCCGCCTGGACCGAGCAGGCCGAATCCATGTCGGCCGGCGCACTCTCGCACTACGACGTGGCCGACCGCGTGCGTTGCTCGAGCGAGTACCGGGTCCACGTGCCGGTCCTGCCGGCCGGCCTGCACACCTCGCTCCACGCCAGTCGCAGCGAGTTCATCATCGGCCTACCACCGGCCCGGCGCATCGTGGACCTGGGGGGCGGGGCCACCTGGGACGCCCGCGGGGCCATGGTGGCCCTCGGGTACCCCTATGACTTCGACGAACTGGTAATCGTGGACCTGCCCCCCGACGACCGCCACCCCCTCTACCACTCCGACCGGTTCGGGACCAGCGTGACCGATCGCGGAACGGTCCGTTACGAGTACCGGTCCATGGCCGACCTCTCGTTCGCGGAGGACGACACCGTGGACCTGGTCTACAGCGGACAGTCCATCGAGCACGTGACCGAGGACGACGGGGACATCGTCCTGGAGGAGTCGTTCAGGGTACTGAGGCCGGGGGGGATCATGGCCATCGACACCCCCAACGGTCTGGTCTGCCGTCTCCAGCAACCGGGCTTCATCGACCCCGACCACAAGGTGGAGTACACCCTGGACGAGCTGCGGCAAAAGGTCACCCGGGCCGGCTTCACCGTGCTGGTCGAGCGGGGCCTCAACTGGGGAGGACCGGCCGTGGCCCGGGGCGAGTTCGATCCGGCCGCACTCGCCGGCAATCGGGGCATCTTCTACGACGCCGCCGGCTGTTACCTGCTGGCACTGGTCATCCAGAAGCCGGCCTGAGCCTCAGGCCGGTACTGGTTCCAGGACGAAGACGGGAATCTGGCGCTCCGTGCGGGCCTGGTAGTCGGCGTAGTCGGGGTAGGCGGCCACGGCCCGGTCCCACCAGGAGGCCTTCTCGTCCCCGGTGACCTCACGGGCGATTCGGTCCGACCGCACCGGGCCGTCCTGGAGCTCGACATGGGGGTCGGCCACCAGGTTGAAGTACCACAGGGGGTGGGTGGGGGCACCGCCTTGGGAGGCGACGACGGCGTAGACGTCCTCGTGCTCGACCCGCATGAGCGGTGTCTTGCGGATCTTGCCCGAGGAGGCCCCCCGGCTGGTGAGGATGATCACCGGCATGTCGCGGAGGGTCGTCCCCTCGAGGCCACCCGAGCCCTCATAGAGCTCGACCTGGTCGCGGACCCACTGGGCCGTGCTGGGCTCGTAGTCACCGTCGAGAGGCATGGGTACCAGCTAACACCCCGGGCCGCGTCCCCGCCACCTGACCACCGGTTCCGAGGATGGACGGCGCGCCACCATCACCGGGCGCGGGCGGGAGGACAACACCCCGATGGCGGGGGCCACGCCGTGTGCTCGGGTTGGTCTGTCCGCGATGTCATCGGACAGAGCCAACAAACGTGCGGGCGAGAGGACTCGAACCTCCATCCCCGAAGGGACCGGGACCTAAACCCGGCGCGTCTGCCAATTCCGCCACGCCCGCGGCGCCTGCAGCCTACCGAGCGGGGATGCGGGGCCGCGGTAGCGGCCGAGTCGGCCGACCGACCACCGGGAGAGGGTCTGGTCACCGGGAGCCGCCGAGGCCCTGGCTATAGTCGTTGCGTGCCACCAGCGCATGCTTCTACGCCCTCGGTGGTTCCCGTCGGGCCCACACCACCGACCGACGGCGACCGGCACGACCCGGAGGAACGCGTCCGCTATCTGGCCGAGGTGATGGTGGAGATCGACGCCGAAGTCAGCCGGCGCCGTGCCTCGGGCGACCTCCCGGTCGGTCTCGAACAGGAGCTCGACGAGTTGTTCCTCGAGTTCTCGCCCGTCGGGCTCCACGGGAAGGCCCGTCTCCGCGAGACGCTGTCCCTGGTGGACCGGTCGGCCTACGTGGACATCGCCGTGCCGGTGGCGTCGCAGAAGCTGGTCGGGACCTATGTCAAGCGACTGATCCGGAAGTCGATGGGCTGGTACATCGGGTTCATCGTCCACCAGATCGTGAAGTTCGCCTGGTCGGTGTCGCGCATGCTCCACGTGGTGGTGGACCACGTGGAGGACCTCGAGGCGGCCGTGGAGGTCCAACGTACGCCACCCCTGCCCTCATCGGTCGTGCCCAGTTCTGATCCCGGTGCTGCCTGGTGGGCCGGCGCGGCGGTGTCCGCCGTCTCCGGCGTCGAGGGTCGGGTGCTCCACGCCGACTGCGGTGCCGGAAGCCTGCTGGACGCCCTGATCGCCGCCGGTGTGGACGCCTACGGGGTGGACCCCTCGGGCTCGGTGACCGAGGTCCCCGTCGGCCGCGGCCTCGATGTGCGGGCGGAGTCGCTGCTCGACCACCTCGAGGTGGTGGCCGACGATGCGCTGGCGGGCATGGTGGTCACCGGTTCGGTCCAGTGGCTCCACCCCAACGAACGTGAGCGCCTGGTCGGACTGATGGGATCCCGACTGGTGGTCGGCGGCGTCCTGGTCCTCCATTCGATCGACGCCGGAGTCGTGGATGGGCAGTATCTCCCCGGTCATCAGCGACCTGGCCCCGGGACGACCGCTGCACGTTGAGACGTGGATCCAGCTGCTCGGGGACCGGGGCTTCGGGGTTACCGGGCGGTCGTCGGGTGGGGTCGACCGCCGGGTCGCCCACGTCTCGGTGGCCAATCCCGATGCCGCCGCCACTCAACGCCACCATCGACGCCGTCAACCAGGCGCTGTCGGGACCGGGCGAGTACCTGCTGGTCGCCGTCCGCGAACGGTGAACACACCTCGCAGCGCACCACACCGCGAGGGCGGGCCGAGGCGGCTTCCCCGGCGATCCTGCCGGTGAAGCTGGCCTTCGTCACACCGCGCTACGGCACCGAGGTGATCGGCGGTGCGGAGGCGGCGGCCCGCATGCTGGCCGAGCGACTGTCGCAGCGACCCGGGTGGGAGGTCGAGGTGCTGACCAGCTGCGCCATGGACCACCTGACCTGGGAGAACACCGAGCCGGCCGGCACGTCGTCGGTCAACGGCGTCGACCGTCCACCGCTTCCCGACGGCCAGTCAGCGTCAGCTGGACTACTTCGACCTCGATGCCAAGATCCGCCTGGCTCCCTCGGCGGTGGGCCTGGCCGAGGCCCGACGATGGGTGGCCCTCAACGGTCCCATGTGCCCGGGCCTGGTGGATGCGGTGGCCGCCATCGACGCCGACGTGGTGGCCTGCTATCCCTATCTGTTCGCCACCACCGTCGACGCCATCGCCGTGTCACCCGTGCCCACCGTGCTCCACCCGGCCGCCCACGATGAGCCGGCCCTGTATCTCTCGGCCTTCCGCCAGAGCTTCCGGCACGTGGACGGATTCGTGTACCACACCCAGGCCGAGCGGGACCTGATGGAGTACGCCTTCGGCAACGGTGCCAAACCTCAGATCGTGCTCGGACTCGGGGTCAACGATCCCGGCCGGCGCCGGGCGCCGTGGAGGGGAGTTGCTCGGGTTGGGGGAGAGGCCGTACCTCTGCTACCTGGGTCGGGTGGACGAGCACAAGGGCTGCGGCATGTTGGCCGAGTACTTCATCCGCTACAAGGAGCGCCATCCCGGTGACCTCGCCCTGGCTCTTGTCGGACCGGTGTCGGACCAGGCCCCCGACCATCCCGACATCGTGGTGACGGGAACGGTCTCTGAGGCGGACAAGTGGGACATCCTCGACGGAGCCGAGGTCATGGTGAACCCGTCGGCCTACGAGTCCTTCTCCCTCGTGCTGCTGGAGTCCTGGTCCCTCGGAGTTCCGGTGCTGGTGAACGCGTCGTGTGCGGCCACGATGGAGCACTGTGAGCGGTCCGGGGGCGGGCTCTGGTTCGAGTCCTACCGCTCGTTCGAGGTCACCGTGGAGCGCCTCGTCGCCGACGGCGAGCTCCGGCGCCGACTGGGTGAGGCGGGACGGCAGTACACAGAGCGCTACTACCGGTGGCCGGCCATCATCGATCGCTACACCGGTTTCCTCACCGGCGTCGTGGCCCGGGGGCGCCGCCGACCGACCCGGGTGAAACGCCTGGTCCAACCGGAAGCCGGACGGGAGTATGTCCGCCGGACATGAACGGTCCACGGCCCAGGGCGGGGGGATCCGGACCTGGGACCGGTCTCGGACCGACGTGGCCTACGTCCACTCGGAGGCGCCAACCACTAGGATCTCGACCCATGGACCCCTCCTGTCGTCGTTCCCCTCGTACTGGCGCGGGCGGGCCCACCTCGGGTGACGGATCGCCGGTTACCGCCCCGGAGTCGAGCCGTCGTACCGTGGCCCATGTCGGTGTTTGACGTTCAGGCGTCCGGCCTCCCGACCTCGGACATCGCCGTTCAGGCAGGTCGGATCGTGTACGTTGAGGGAATGGTGGCCGAGAGCGTTGCTTTCCGCGCCGGCCGGACAGTGGGGCCTGTCGAGAGGGACTCGGTCCTCCCCGGCCGGTGGCTCACTGCCTTTGATGGCGGTCCCTGTTCGACGGCAGTCGAGACGGTCAGGCCGACCGCCTCTTGATCGCTACCGGAGCCAAGTGAGCATGGCCAGCAAAGCAACCGCCTCGTCCGCACCGCCGACGTCCCCCCCGGCACCGCCGACGCCCCCGTCGCCGCCGACGCCGCCCCAGCAGGTGGCCGATCTGTCCCCCATGGCCGAGGAGTTCGCAAACGGAACCGGCGGTCGGGAGAACCGGGAAAAGATCACCCGGGTCGTGTCCGCCCACATCAACGTGATGGCCCGCCTGATCGAGATCTGGCGGTCACGTGAGCTCCTCATCTACTTGGTCCGCACCGAGATCAAGGTCAAGTACAAGAACTCGGTTCTCGGCCTCGTCTGGTCGATGATCGCCCCGGCAATGACCCTGGCCGTCTACACCGTGGTCTTCGGTGTCTTCCTGAAGAACGGGATACCAAACTTCGTCATCTTCCTCTTCTCGGGGTTGCTGCTGTGGAACTTCTTCCAGACCGGAGTGATCGCCGCCACCGGTGTGGTGGTCAACAACGCCGGCCTGGTGAAGAAGGTGTCGTTCCCAAGGGAGATCCTGGCGCTGGCCGCCATCGGTTCGGCCGGCGTCTTCCTGTTCTTCCAGATCTGCGTGATGGCCATCTTCATGGTGGTGGTGAGCAACGCGCCGGCGTGGGGTCTCATGTGGCTGCTGGTGGTGGCCTTCGTGCCCTGTGTGGTGCTGAGTGCGGCGCTGGCCTTGCTGCTGGCCTCGGTCAACGTCTACCTGCGGGACACCCAGCACCTGATCGAGGTGCTGGTCGGGGCGGCCTGGTTCTGGGCCTGCCCCATCGTCTACTCGTACCAGGGAACGGTGGCGGCCAAGCTGTCGAAGCATGGGATCACCTGGCTGTACTTCCTCAATCCCATGACGCCGCTGGTCATGACCTTCCAACGGGTGCTCTACGCCAAGACCGGGTTGGTCACCCTCACCACGCCCACCCACCACAAAGAGCAGCTCCTCCCCTCGTGGGGTCCGTTGACCTACGTCTGGATGGACGCCGCCGTGCTCGGGGTGGGCCTCGTCCTGTTCTTCGTCGGGCATGAATGTCTTCGGTCGGCTGGCCGGCAACTTCGCCGAGGAGCTCTGAGCCGGTTGGCGAACACGGCCGTCGACGTCCAGGAGGTCTCCAAGCGCTTCCGCCTCTACCACGAGAAGTACACCTCGCTGAAGGAGAAGGTCATCCACGCCGGTCGCACGCCCTACGAGGACCTCTGGGCGGTGAACGACGTGTCCTTCGACGTGAAGGAGGGTGAGACCGTCGGCATCCTCGGCCGGAACGGCTCGGGCAAGTCCACCCTCCTCAAGTGCATCTGTGGCGTTCTCCAGCCCACGTCGGGCCAGGTCGTGGTGCGCGGGCAGCTGGCCGGCCTGCTCGAGCTGGGAGCCGGCTTCCAGCAGGACCTGTCGGGTCGCGAGAACATCTACCTCAACGGCTCCATGCTGGGCATGTCCAGACGGGACGTGGACCGGGTCTTCGACGACATCGTGGAGTTCGCCGAGCTCGAGCAGTTCATCGACAACCAGGTCAAGTTCTACTCCTCGGGCATGTACGTGCGACTCGGCTTCGCCGTGGCTGTCAACGTGGACCCCGACGTGCTGGTCATCGACGAGGTGCTCGCCGTCGGTGACGAGCGCTTCCAGCGCAAGTGCATGGATCGGATCCGCTCGTTCCAGACCGAGGGCCGGACGATCCTGTTCGTCTCCCACTCGCCGGACCTGGTGCGGGCCATCTGCAATCGGGCCGTGGTGCTGAGTGGCGGGCAGATGATCGGCCTCGGGCCCCCCGGCGAAGCGGTGCGTCTCTTCCGCGAGACGCTGCTCGAGGCGGGCGACACCCTCACCATCTCCGACCATGACGCCCCGTCCGAAACGCCACCCGAGGTCGAACTCCCGCCCTTGGCCTACGGCACCGATCCGACGGACACACCGATCGTGGTGGCCCCGGTCGACACGCCGGCCGGTCCGGATCGCCTCGGTGACGTCACGGCACCCGGGCACGGGCGAGCGTCCCTACCTGCTGACGGGGGAACCGCTCACCGTCCGGGTGGAGTTCGAGGCCTCATCGGCCACCAACGGGGTGGTGTTCGTGCTCGAGATCCGCGACTCGATCGGCAGCATGCTCCTCCGCACCGACACCGACCAGCTCGATGAGCACTATGACGTACCCGAGGGGCCGGGAGCCATCGAATTCTCCTTCGACTCCATCCCGTTCCTCGACGGCGCCTACGACTTGGTGGTCGGGATCCAGAGCAAGCTCGGCGGCGTGCAGTACGACTGGCAGGAGCCGGCCGCCCAGTTCGAGGTCATGAATCCGAGTAGGGCCGTCGGGTTCATCTCCATTCCCCACCACGTAGCCATGGTTTCGGCAGTGGCCGAGGCCCACTGAGCCAGGGTTGAGCGGGGCTGATCGACGGCCTGTTCCCGTGCATCGGCCCCACGGTCCGAGCCACTAGGCTCCCCACCCATGGATGACTACCGCCCCCTGCCTGTGCCAGCCCACCTGACCGACGGACGAGAGCGCGGCGTCGAGATGAAGGTCGGCGCCGAGGTCGGCCCCGGGTCCGACATCTTCCAGCGGCTTCTGAAGGAACGCATCGTCTTCATCGGTTCGGCCATCGACCAGAACACGGCCAACTTGGTCTGCTCCCAGCTGATCCTGCTGGAGGCCGAGAATCAGGAGCGCGGACATCTCCGTCTATATCAACTCGCCCGGTGGCTCGGTGACCGACGGCCTGGCCATCTACGACACCATGCAGTACGTGCGGTGCGATGTCCGCACCATCTGCGTCGGGCTGGCCGCCTCGATGGGCCAGTTCCTCCTCTGCGCCGGTACTCCGGGGAAGCGGTTCGCCCTTCCCCACAGCCGCATCCTGATGCACCAGCCGTCGGGCGGGATGCAGGGACAGGCCTCCGACATTGCCATTCAGGCCGAGCAGATCATGTACCTGAAGCGCATGATGGCGGAGCGAATCGCCTTCCACACCGGGCAGCCGGTGGAACGCATCGAGGCCGACTCGGATCGCGATCGCTGGTTCACCGCCGATGAGGCCCGCGAGTACGGGTTTATCGACGAGGTGATCCAGAAGGACGCCATGGACGTCCCGACGGCAGTTGGTGCCGACGCCGGCAAGTAGTGCCGTTCCCGATCGGCGCGCTGCCCACGACGATGGTCATCGGTCGGGCCGTCGTGTCCACCATGGAGAAGGTCGGATCGGGCCGTCCGGATCGGTCCGTCCTGTGAGCGACGTCGTTACGCGTCGGTGACGGTCGACCGCATCGATCAGGTCATTCCCACGCTGGCCAGTCGGGACGCCATCGGTGGACACACGGTGCAGCTGCGCGATCTGCTGCGCAGCCGCGGCTATCAGTCGGACATCTACTACGGCATCGCCTCGCCCGACCGACTCGACTTCGGATTCCCCGTGAGCCGGTTGGGTGACCACTCGGTCAACGGCCGGGTGCTGGTGTACCAACTCTCGATCGGCAGCGGTGTGGCCGACATCTTCCGCGAGCGGCCCGAGCGCAAGTTCGTGAACTACCACAACATCACCCCGGCCGACCTGCTCGAGGCCTGGATGCCAGAAGTGGGAGAGGAGGTTCGCTGGGGGCGGGCCCAGCTGCGGGACCTGGCCCCGGTCACTGAGTTCGCCATCGCCGACTCCGAGTTCAATGAGGGTGAGCTCCGCGCCGCCGGCTACCGCTCGACCACCACGCTGCCCATCCTGATCGACCTGGAGTCCTTCTCGGGCCGACCCGACCCCGCCCTGGCCGCCCGGCTGGCCGCGCAGAAGGCCGGGGGAGGGGCCGACCTGCTCTTCGTGGGCAAGGTCTCTCCCCACAAGGGCCAGGACGACCTGATCAAGTCCCTTGCCGCCTACCGTCAGATCTACGACCCCCGGGCCCGACTCCACGTGGTGGGGGGATCCATCAGCGAGGAGTACTCGGTGGCCATCGAGCGGTTCGCCGACGAACTCGGCCTGGCCGAGGCGGTAGACATGGCCGGTGTCGTCTCCCATGAGGAGCTGATCGCCTACTACGCCGCCGCTGACGTGTTCTGCTGCCTGTCCAACCACGAAGGGTTCTGCGTACCTCTCCTGGAATCGATGTACCACCGGCTTCCCATCGTGGCCTACGCCACCACAGCGGTGCCCGAGACGGTGCAGGGTGCGGGCCTGGCGCTGCCGGACAAGTCGCCGGCCCGGGTAGCGGCGGCCATCGACCGGGTGATCACCGACGATCACCTCCGGTCCGTTTTGGCCGAGGCAGCTTCGGAGCGGGTGGCGATGTTTGCCTTACCCCGTGTCCAGGCCGGGTTCGCCTCGGCCATCGACGCCGCCTGCGCGGCGTGAACTCGCCCCTGCCCTGAGCCCTGGCCCGGTACGAAGCGGGGGTCCCGTGGGAAGTTCCGGTTCAGTTCTCGGTCTGGTGCGCCGATACCTAAGGGAGCCCTAACACCTGCGTTCATCATGACCCCCGCATTTTGGCAACGCGATCAGGCGCGGGCACCATCGTGCCGATGGAGGGAGTAGGGGCCCGGTAATCACCGGACGGCACCATGAGGAGCGACGGTATGCACGCAGGGCACGACATCGGCGACGGATTCCGGGAGCAGAACCAGGGCCAGGATGAGTCCGGTGGCACCGAACCGGGTGCACACGGTCGCCGAGCCCGAGGTCGCCGACGGCACGGTGTGACGGTCACCGTCGGCCTGATCGCCGCCATGATGGTCCTCGGTGTCCCGCTCAGCGCCAGACTGTCCTCGTCAGCCGGTGCGGCGCCCGTGGCCCATACCGCCCTGTCCACAGCGCTGCAATGGCAGCAGATTGTCCCCGATGCCGGCAATCCCATCGCCCAGAGCTCACCCACCGAGGCCACCCTGGACGGCGACGGGCCCTCGGTGGTCGTCGGCGACCGGGCCGGCAACGTGTGGGGCTTCCATCTCTCCGACGGCTCCACTACCCCAGGGTGGCCGGCCCACACTGGTGCCCCTGTCGACGCCACCCCGTCGGTCCTGGCCAACGGCTCAGGCACCGACAACGTCTTCGTCGATGCCGGCAACGCTTCGCAGCCCACCGTGGGCGGCTACTACGCCTTCTCCAACACCGGGGCAGAAATCTGGCACGTTGGGGCACCGGACCTCAACGGCCCGCACGGCGTGCAGGCCTCTCCGGCGGTCGGAGTCCTGAACGGGGTATCCGCCGTCGTGGCGCCGTCACTGGGCCAGAACCAGTACGCGCTGAACGCGGCGAACGGGGCCACGCTGCCGGGCTGGCCGTTCTTCACCGCGGACAGCAGCTTCTCCACCCCGTCCCTGGCCGACCTGTACGGCAACGGCCAGACCGAGATCGTGGAGGGCGGCGACTCGTCGCCCGGCCTGGCCTATGGCGTGAACTACACCGCCGGCGGGCACCTGCGGGTACTAGGCGCCGGCGGCAACCTGATCTGCGACTACGACACCAACCAGACGGTGGACTCGTCCCCCGCGGTCGGTAACTTCCTGACTGGTGGCCAGATCGGGATCGCCTTCGGCACCGGGTCGTACTACTCCGGGGCTTCGGACACCAACACGCTGTTCGCCTCGAACGCCAACTGCAACATCGCCTGGCGCACCACGCTCGGGGGGAACACCACCGCCAGCCCGGCCATCGGCGACCTCGAAGGTGACGGCAACGTCCAGGTGGTGGAAGGCGTGGACACCGGTTCGAGCGGACTGGTCTACGCGTTGAACGGCTCCAACGGGACCCCCCTGCCCGGATGGCCAGTGGCCACGTCGGGACAGATCATCGGGGGGGTGACCACCGCTGACCTGACCGGTGCTGGCTACAACGACGTCCTTGTCCCCACCACTGGCGGCCTGGTCATCATCGACGGCCGGAGTGCCCAGGTGGTCGCCGTCCTGGGATCCGGATCGTTCGGTACCCAGGCCGTGGCCCTCCAGAACTCGCCCCTCGTGACCACCGATCCCAACGGGAACATCGGGATCACCATCGCCGGCTATGACGGCCAGAACGCCGGGGTCATTCAGCACTACGAGGTGACCGGCTCGGCCGGACACGCACTGGGCCGGCGGTCGTGGCCCCAGTTCCACCAGAACGCTCAGCTGACCGGCACCCTGACCGAGCCGGTTCCCGGGCATCTCAACCAGCCGGTGGTGGGCATCGCCTCCACGCCCGACGGCGGCGGCTACTGGGAGGTGGCCTCCGACGGCGGCGTCTTTGCCTTCGGCGACGCCGGCTTCTACGGCTCGATGGGTGGGTCGCACCTCAACCGCCCGATCGTGGGGATCGCCTCCACCAAGGACGGCAAGGGCTACTGGGAGGTGGCCTCCGACGGCGGCGTCTTCTCCTTCGGCGACGCCGCCTTCCACGGGTCGACCGGTAACATCGCCCTCAACCGACCCATTGTCGGTATGGCGGCCACACCGGACGGCGGTGGGTACTGGATGGTGGCCTCCGACGGCGGCATCTTCTCCTTCGGCGACGCGGTGTTCCGCGGCTCGACCGGGAACATCCACCTGAACAGGCCGGTGGTCGGCATGGCTTCCACGCCGGACGGCGGCGGGTACTGGCTGGTGGCCACCGACGGCGGCATCTTCTCCTTCGGCGACGCGGTGTTCCGCGGCTCGACCGGCAACATCCACCTCAACCAGCCCATCGTGGGCATGGCATCCAACCGCAACGGCAGCTACTGGATGGTGGCGTCCGACGGCGGCATCTTCTCGTTCGGTAACGCACCCTTCTACGGCTCCACCGGTGGTATCCGTCTGGCTCAACCCGTGGTGGGGATGACGTCGGTGCCCAACGGCAGCGGCTACTGGATGGCGGCCTCCGACGGCGGCATCTTCGCATTCGGCTCGGCTCCTTTCTACGGCTCGGTCCCGGCACTGTTCGCCGCCGCACTGGGTACGGACTGAGCGCAGAATCGGTCGGGGCTGGGGATCGACGGTGCTGCAGATGAGACCGGTGGGGGGAGTCGCGGGCGCAAGGTCCGGTCGCCATAACGGCCGAGGCAGCCGTAGCCGCCGGGGCTGGGTGACGGCCACGGCCATGGCGGTGGGTGTGCTGGCATCGTCGCTCTTCGGCGCGGTGGCGCTGACCTCACCGGCATCGGCCTATCCGTCCTCGTCGGTGACCATCGAGGGGCACGGCTACGGCCACGGCCACGGCATGGGGCAGTGGGGCGCCCTCGGATACGCACTGGCCCAGACCGGCTACTCGTCCATCCTGGGGACCTACTACGGAGGGACGAACCTGTCCGGTCTGTCGGGACCCGCCGATGCGACGACCATCCGCGTGGACATGACCGAGAACGACGGGAACCTGGTCATCGTGACCTCGGCCACGCCGTTCACCGTGGCCGGGGTGGGCTTCGCAGCAGGCCAGGTGGCACTAATGACACCGATCGCCGGTCCGGCGTGGGCGGTCTGGTCGGGACCGTCGTGTGGCGGCCCCTGGACGAACGTGGTCGGCTCGACCGCCAATCCCACGGCGACCCCCAGCCCCAATGACGGGTCCCAGACCCTCACCCTCTGCCTTGGCGGCTCGTCCAATGTCACCATGCACGGCTCCATCGAGGCCACGTTCAACTCCAACGGCGCCGCCCGAACCGTCAACGAGGTCCCGCTCGAGCAGTACGTCGACGGGGTGGTACCGAATGAGTCACCGGCCGGATGGGGAACACTGGGTGGAGCCGGACCGCAGGGTGAGCCCTGGGGCTTTCAGGAACTCGAGGCCCAGGCGGTGGCCGTCCGCTCCTACGTCATGGCCAGCCCTGGCTCCTACGGGGGCTACGCCGACACGTGTGACCTGGCCTGTCAGACCTACCGGGGCACCTTGAACGACAGCGCCATCACCGACCAGGCCGTGGCCGACACGCTGGGACAGGTCATGGAGTTCCCCAACGGGACCATCGCCGCCACCCAGTACTCGGCCTCCACCGGCGGCTACACGAACCCCGGAACCTTTCCCGGGGTACCCGATGTCGGAGACTCGGTGTGCGTGCCTGGAGCCTGTAACCCCAACCATGATTGGACCACCACCGAACCGGTATCGACCATCGACGCCACCTGGCCACAGCTGGGGGTGCTGCAGTCGATCAGCATCACCGGGCGCAACGGTGACGGGGACTGGGGTGGGCGGGTCACGTCGATGACGCTGGTGGGCTCCGATCAGAACGTCACGCTGACCGGCGACGCCTTCGCCGCCGCACTGGGGCTCAAGTCGGACTGGTTCACCACGGCCACCACGCTCGGTAGCCCGGCCGTGGCCATGGCCCGGACCCCGGACGGCGGCGGCTACTGGATGGCCGGGACCACCGGGAGCATCAACGCCTTCGGGGACGCCGGGTTCCTCGGTTCGGTGGGCGGGACACCGCTCAACCAACCGGTCGTGGGCATGGCCGCTACCCACGACGGCGGCGGGGTACTGGATGGTGGCTACCGACGGCGGCATCTTCAGCTACGGGGATGCCGTCGTTCTTCGGCTCGATGGGGGGCCGGCACCTCAATCAGCCCATCGTGGGCATGGCCGCCACTCCCGACGGCGGCGGCTACTGGGAAGTGGCCTCCGACGGCGGCATCTTCACCTTCGGCGACGCCTCCTTCTACGGCTCGACGGGCAACATCCACCTCAATCAGCCCATCGTGGGTATGGCCGCCACCCCCGACGGGCGCGGCTACTGGTTGGTGGCCTCCGACGGCGGCATCTTCACCTTCGGCGACGCCTCCTTCTACGGCTCGACGGGCAACATCCACCTGAACCGACCGGTCGTGGGCATGGCCGCCACCGCGGACGGAGGCGGGTACTGGTTGGTGGCCTCCGACGGCGGCATCTTCACCTTCGGCGATGCCGGGTTCTACGGATCGGCCGGAGGACTCTCCCTGGTCAAGCCCATCGTGGGCATGGCCGCCACCCCCGACGGGCGCGGCTACTGGATGGTGGCCTCCGACGGCGGCATCTTCACCTACGGTGACGCGACGTTCGCGGGTTCCGGCGCCGGGTAGCGTGCTGGGCCCATCGCCGCGGTGCGGCAGCAGCCCATGATGGCCCAGCCCGGGGGGGCCACCTCCTAGTGTTCTGGATGCGATGGCACACGGTCAGGAATCCCAGCCCCGATCGGCTCCGGAGGCTGGGGACGACACCACGGTGGTAGCCGCCTCGACGCCGACGGCGGACGTAGCCCAACGGAGCAACCCGGCGGTCGAGACTGCAACGAGCCGGCACGGGCACCGCGGGAACCACCGTCCCGGGTCTTCGCCGACGGCGATCTCAGGCCGAGGATCCGGTGGGGGACGGATGAGGGGTGGGCGGTGGCGGGCCATCGTCTTTGCCCCGGTCGGCGACGGACAGACCCGACGGCGGGGATCAGATGCGATCAAGCTGGGCCTGGCTGGGGCGGCTCTGGTGGTGTGCTGGCTGGGCACCAAGACCAACTCGGGCCTGGAGCACACCATCGCCACCACCCTCGGCACCCCCCCGAACGGCGTCCGGTGGCTGATCTCGTCCATCTGGTGGATCACCTCGCTCGGGGTCGTCGCCGTGATCGCGGTGATGACGATCATGTCCCGCCGGCTGTCCGCCATTCGGGACATCGCCGTGTCCGGTGGGGCCGCCTGGCTCATCTGCATCATCTCGGCGGTGGTGCTCGGAACCGACGGCGGCCGGCCGTCGGGGAGTGGCTACACCCATGTGGACCTGGCGTTCCCGGTGGCACGTGTGGCCGCCACGGTAGCGGTGGTCACCGCGGCGCTGCCGTACTTCAGCCGGTGGCTGCAACTTCTCCTCGAAGCGGCTCTCGGACTTCTCGCCGTGGCTGCCGTAGTCAACGGCTCGGGACTTCCGGTCTCCGTTCTGGCCAGTCTGGCCGTGGGATGGGGGGTGACGGCCATCGTCCACCTGGTGTTCGGCTCACCCCTGGGGCTCCCGTCGACCGACGAGGTGGGGGTGCTGCTGGGCGATCTCGACCTGGCCGTCGTCGACGTGGCCGCCGGCGTCCAAACAGGAGTGGGGTGTGGGCCGGTTCGGTGGGGTGGTCGACGGCTCGCCGGTGGATGTCTCCGTCTACGGTCGCGACGCCTCGGACGCCCAACTGCTGGCCAAGACGGTCCGCTTCCTCTTCTACCGGGACTCCGGGCCCACGCTGGCCCTTACCCGGCGCCAACAGGTCGAACACGAGGCCTATCTCACCCTGATGGCCGGTCGGGCGGGTGCCCGGGTGCCCGAGGTGCTCGCCGCCGGCCCGGCCGGACCAGCCCGGGACGCACTCTTGGTGACCCGGCCCCCTCCGGGTAGCCCACTGTCGACCTTCGCACCGTATGTGCTTCCCGTGGCCGTTCCGGATGTGGCGGCGACCGACGGGGTGCCGGTTGATGCCGGCACTGCCGACGCGGCCGTCACGCCCGATGCGGAGGATGACGCGGGCAACTACGCCACCGCGGCCGGTGCTCACGACACGTCCGCCGAGATGACCCCTGATCACGACAGTAGTGAAGGCGGTGCGACGGTCAACGACGCGGCCCTCGACAGCGTCTTCGACCAGCTGCTCGTCCTACGGACCACGCGCATCGCCCACGGTGCCCTGTCCGTGGAGACCGTCGTGGTGGACGACAGCGACCGGGCCGGGTTCGTGGACTTCCGCACGGCCTCTACGGTGGCGTCGGTGGACCAGCTCGACCGGGACACGGCCGCTGCCATGGCCGCGCTCTCCGTGGCGGCGGGACCGGATCGCACCGTGGCCGCGGCCGTACGCCGTCTCCCCACCGAGTTCATCGTCAACGCGCTGCCGTATCTGCAGCGGTCGGCCCTTGATTCGGTGGCGTCACGGAGCCTGCGGGGCAAGAAGGCCCTCCTGAAGGATCTGCGTGAACTAGGGGCGCAGGCGACCGGGGTGGAGGTGCCCAAGCTCATCGAACCCCGGCGAATCAGTTGGGTGAACCTGGCTCTGGTGGCGGGGACGCTGATCGGCGGGTGGGCCCTGATCGGCGTGCTCATCAACGTGGGAAAATCGTGGAGCACGATCACCGGCGCCGAATGGGGTTGGGTGGTCGTCACCTTCGTGCTGGCCCAGGCCGCCTATCCGGCCATCGCCATCACGACCGTCGGATCGGTGGTCAATCCTCTACCGTACGGCCGCACGGTGGCCCTGGAGCTGTCCGACACCTTCGTGGCCCTTGCCGGGGGGTCGATGGCGGTGCTGGCCACCCGTGTCCGGTTCTTCCAGCAAGAGGGGTACACCCCGACGGTGGCGGTGAGCTCCGGGGTACTGGTGAGCACGGCTAGCTGGATCGTGAAGGGCGTGCTGTTCCTCATCGCGCTACCCCTGGCCATCGGCAACCTCCACTTCAACGACACGCCGTCCAGTGACACCAGTTCGTCCAGCTCCAACCTGGTGTGGCTCATCGTGGTGGCGGTGGTCGTGGTCGGGGTGGCCCTCGGGTTGGTCTTCGCCGTTCCCCGGTGGCGGCGCCTGGCCTCGGCCAAGCTCCGCCCCAAGGCGTCGGAGGTCTGGGACCACCTGAAGCTCCTGGCCGGGCATCCGCGCAACCTGGTCGAGATCTTCGGTGGCAGTGCCGCGGCCCAGATCTTCGTGGCTCTGGCCCTCGGGGCGTCCCTCCACGCCTTTGGGGACCGTCTCGATCTCGCCACGTTGATCGTGGTGCTCACGCTGGGGTCGATGCTGGGTGGAATCTCACCGGTCCCGGGCGGGATGGGTGTAGTCGAGGCAGGCATGATCATCGGGCTTACGGCAGCCGGTATCAACGAGACTGATGCCGTGGCCGCCGTCTTCGTCCAGAGGCTGTTCACGGCCTACCTGCCGCCCATCTGGGGATGGTTCGTGCTGGTTTGGATGAGAAAAAAGGAGTATCTCTGACCGCCCGCCTCCTCGGTCCGCCCGGAACTGCCCGGGAGGGCTCCGGGCCGTATCAACGGTCAGGCGCCCGCCATGGCACGGAGACCGGGAAAGTCCCGGAGCCGGCCGAACCGGCCCAGGCGGCCCACGTTCACGCCTACGTCGGCGGCCAACAGCATGCGTAGATCGCCACGGCTGTTGCCGTAGGCCCACAGCCGGTCGGGGTCGGCCCCGGACTCGTCCATCCACTCCCGCAGTCGACGGAGTTTCTCCTCACCGCGGCAGTTGGCCCCGTCGTAGCGGCCGGTCAGGAGGCCTCCCTCGCCCACGGCCAGACGGGTGGCCACCACACCGTCAGCACCGAGGAGCGTCGCGGCCACCCGGACATAGACCTCCGGCGAGGCCGACACGATGACCACCGGATCGCCCCGCTCCCGGTGCCAGTCGAAGCGGCTGTGCACATCGGACCGGAGGTGCCGGGCCAGATGGTGTCGGGCGAAGCGGTCCGAAACGTCATCGACCCGGGACGCGGCCACGCCGCCGAGGGTCCGTCGGAACAACAGTTCCTTGGTCTGGTCGGCTGCGGTCCCGCCCACCAGTGCGCCGTGGGCCAGGCGGGGGGCCAACGCGGCGGTGGCGGCGGCCACCGTGGGGAGGCCGCGCAAGGCCACCAGGAAGTCCATGACGCTGCCACCCTCGGTGAGGGTTCCGTCGAAGTCGAAGGCGGCCACGTCGGCCACGGGCGCGGTACCGGTCCTCAGCGGTCAGTGCCGACGACCGAGCCGCTGCGCCCCGACCCCGATGAGAACCGGGCCGCACCGGCCACGGCATCGGGGGACCGGAGGCTGGCCAGGCCATGGCGGAACTCGACCTGCATGGCGTCCCCCACCGGGAGGCCCCACTGCTCCAGTGTCGAGAGGCGGTCGTTCCGGAGACACGTCTGGGGGAGGGCGGCGAGCTCACGACCCCACGCCACCGCCGTGTCCCTGGCCTCCCCGACCGGGACGACCCGGTTGACCAGGCCCATGGCCAGGGCCTCGGCCGCATCCACCTCGCGTCCGGTGAGGATGAGGTCGAGGGCCCTACCCTGACCGATCAGGCGGGGAAGGCGGACCGTGCCCCCGTCGATGAGGGGCACGCCGAACCGGCGACAGAACACGCCGAAGGTCGCGTCCACCGAGGCCACGCGCAGATCGCACCAGAGGGCTAGCTCCAGACCGCCGGCCACCGCGTATCCCTCGACGGCGGCGATGACCGGCTTGCCCAGCTCCATGCGGCTGGGACCCATGGGTCCGGGCCCGTCCTCGGCCAAACGGTGACGGTCGCCTTTGGCGAGCGACTTGAGGTCGGCGCCGGCGCAGAACGTCCCCCCATCCCCGGTGAGTACGGCGACCGAGGAGTCGTTGTCGGCATCGAAGGCGGTGAACGCCTCGAACAAGGCCGTGGCCGTGGCCGGATCGACGGCGTTGCGCCGTTCCGGCCGATCGATGGCCACCACCGTGACCGGTCCCTCGTGGTCCACCTTCACCGTCGTCTGCATGCCCCCAGCATGGTGGAACCCGCGGGCCGGGGCCAGGCGGGGTCGGTGCGAGGACACGAGGAATCCGGGCCACAAACACGACTAACTCGGTCGACAATTGACCCGGAACCGTCTATCCTGGCCGGGCGACGAGATCACGGCAACCGCCTGATCCGGTCCGCGTACTCGATGCACAGCACAACGAAGGAGCAAGCCATGGCAATCCGTCTGGGCGACGAAGCCCCCGACTTCACCGCGGAGACCACTGAGGGAACCATCAACTTCCACGAGTATCTCGGGGACAGTTGGGGGATCCTGTTCTCCCATCCGAAGGACTTCACCCCGATCTGCACCACCGAGCTCGGTGCCTTCTCGGCGGCCAAGGCCGAATTCGACAAGCGTGACACCAAGCTCATCGGCCTGTCGGTCGACGACGTGACCTCGCACGGCAAATGGGCCGGCGACATCGAAGAGACGCAGGGCACGGCGCTGAACTTCCCCCTCATCGGCGATGAGGACCGCAAGGTGGCCGACCTCTACGACATGATCCACCCCAACGCCAACGACACCCTCACGGTGCGCTCGGTGTTCATCGTCGGGCCGGACAAGAAGATCAAATTGACGCTGACGTATCCCGCCTCCACCGGGCGCAACGTCCAAGAGATCCTCCGGGTCCTCGACTCGCTCCAACTGACCGCCGACTACAAGGTGGCCACGCCGGTCAACTGGAAGGACGGCGAAGACGTGGTCATCGTGCCCGCCGTCTCTGACGAGGAGGCAAAGGAGCGCTTCCCGAAGGGCTTCAACGCGGTGAAGCCGTACCTGCGGATCACCCCCCAGCCCAACAAGTAGACCCGCCCGCCGGGCCACGGCTGCCCGCGCCGCCGGGTGGTCCACCCACGATGGAGCGACCGGTCCCGCCCACCCGGCGGGCCGGCCCGCTCGTCGGGTTGGGGTAGAGGCCCGGCCCTGGCCGGGCCCGTTCGGACCGGTCGCCTGCGGCCGGGACAGGGGAGGTCGGACGGGGATCCCAGGATGGGCGCCGTTCCTGCTAGCATGGCATTGCTGGCGTGTTATGTCCGTCGGCCCTTTCCGAACGACATCAGAGGTCAAACCCCCCTATGCCAGACAAGCAGGCCACCATTTCCGAGTACCGCCTCCACGAGACGGATACCGGATCGCCGGAAGTGCAGATCGCCATCCTGAGCGAGCGCATCATCCACCTGACCGAGCACCTCAAGATCCACAAGGGAGACCACCACACCCGTCGTGGCCTCCTCAAGCTGATCGGACGTCGTCGGCGACTGCTCGACTACGTCCGCAACAATGACGTCGAGCGCTACCGGGACATCATCGGTCGCCTCGGACTCCGCCGCTAGGCGGCCATTATCCGCTCCGCCCGGCCTCGGCCGGGCGGAGGCAATTTTTCCTCCGGCTCGCAGTCGGGGGACCGCAGGCCGGCACGGTGCCGGCGTGCACCTGGACCGGTCCGCCCAACCGGCGGGCCGGGAAACAACACACAACCGGGCTCCCGTCGAGGTCAGTCACCAGTTGCCGATCACCCCGTCACCGTCGAAGGTGCGGAAGGGGTGGGGTGGTCGACAACTGGGAACTGGCTCGGGGAGTCCCCGAACAGACCAAGGAGCGTCATGTCAGACGCCATGACCGTGTCGGGGCCTATCAGTGGCACCGACCGCACACTCACATTCGAAGCCGGAAAGTTGGCCCAGTTGGCCGACGGAGCCGTCGTAGCCAGGATCGGCGATACCGTCCTCCTGGCCACGGCCACTGCATCCCGGTCCGTCCGGGAGGGAGCCGATTTCTTTCCCCTAACGGTGGACATCGAGGAGCGGACCTACGCCGCCGGGAAGATCCCCGGATCGTTCTTCCGCCGGGAGGGCAAGTCCTCGGACCAGGCCATCCTGACCTGTCGCCTCATCGACCGCCCGCTGCGCCCGTCCTTCCCGAAGGGCTTCCGCAACGAGGTCCACGTGGTCGGGACCATCTTCGGGGCCGACCAGGTCAACCCTCACGACGTTCTGGCCATCAACGGGGCCTCGGCGGCCCTGATGATCTCGGGCATCCCCTTCGAGGGACCCATCGGGGCAGTCCGGGTGGCCTACTCCACCGACGGCCAGTGGATTCCCCATCCCACGTTCCAGGAGGGTGACGAGTCCACCTTCGAACTGGTGGTGGCCGGCCGGGCCCTGTCCGACGCGGCCAACGCCGAGATAGCCATCATGATGGTCGAGGCAGGAGGCTCCGAGCGGTCCTTCCAGTACTACGACGAGGGCGCCCCCCAGGTCACCGAGGAGGTCCTGGCCGACGGCCTCGAGGCCGCCAAGACGTGGATCCGCGAGTCGATCGTCCTCCAGCGCCAGCTGGTGGAGAAGTGGGTGGCCGAGCGCGGCCCGGTGGAGATCATCCCGTACTCCACTTTCTCCGACTACGAAGACGACGTCTTCGAGCGGGTCCAGGCCGTGGGCGCCGCCGCCATCGCCGAGGCCAACACCATCGTGGCCAAGGCTGAGCGCAACGCTGCCTTGGATGCGGCTTCCGCCTTCATCATCGAAGCGGTGGCTGCGGAGTTCCCCGAGCGCGGTGGTGAGATCAAAGCCGCGGTGCGGGGCCTGACCAAGAAGCTGGTCCGCAAGCGGATCGTGGAGGAGGGCCTCCGCATCGACGGGCGCACGACCACGGATATCCGGCCGCTCTCGGCCGAGGTGGACCTGTTCCCGACGGCCCACGGCTCGGCCCTGTTCCAACGGGGTGAGACCCAGGTGCTCAATGTGACCACCCTGGGTATGCCCCGCATGAACCAGCTGCTCGACACCATCACCCCCGACGACCACAAGCGGTACATGCACCACTACAACTTCCCGCCCTACTCGACCGGGGAGACCGGGTTCATGCGGGGCCCGAAGCGCCGGGAGATCGGCCATGGGCTGCTGGCTGAGCGGGCCCTGTTGCCTGTCGTCCCCTACGAGGAGGACTTCCCCTACACCCTGCGCCTGGTGTCCGACGTGCTCACCTCCAACGGCTCCACGTCCATGGCCTCGGTGTGCGGATCGACCCTGTCGATGATGGCGGCCGGTGTGCCGCTGAAGGCCCCGGTGGCCGGTATCGCCATGGGCCTGGTGTACGACGGTGGCACCTACGTGACCCTCACCGACATCCTCGGAGCCGAGGATGCCTTTGGGGACATGGACTTCAAGGTGGCCGGGACGAAGGATGTGGTGACCGCGCTCCAGCTCGACACCAAGATCGACGGCCTGCCCCTCGACGTGCTGACCAAAGCGCTGCTCCAGGCCAAGGACGCCCGGCTCCGCATTCTCGAGGTCATGGCCGGCGCCATCGCCGAGCCCCGGGCCGAGGTGGCCGAGTCGGCCCCGAAGATCGTCTCCTTCGAGATCCCCATGGACAAGATCGGCGAGGTCATCGGGCCCAAGGGCAAGGTCATCAACGCCCTGCAGCAGGAGACCGGTGCGGACATCGCCGTCGACGACGACGGCATGGTGGGCACGGTGACCATTGGGGCCAAGGACGGCACCGCCGTCTCCGAGGCCCGGCGCCGGATCGAGACCATTCTCGACCCGCCGCTCGCCGAGGTGGGCGCCACCTACCAGGGCAAGGTGGTCAACATCACCAAGTTCGGGGCGTTCGTGAACATCCTCCCGGGCCGGGACGGTCTGCTGCACATCTCCAAGATCGGCCAGGGCAAGCGGGTCGAGCGGGTCGAGGACGTGCTGGAGCTCGGCCAGCCGGTCGAGGTGAAGGTGGACGACATCGACCCTCAGGGCAAGGTCTCCCTGTCGTTGGCCGGGGAGGCGCCCGCCGGGGCCTCGTCCGGTGGTGAGAGCAGGAACGGCCGTAGCGACGGTCGCAGTGAGGGCCGCGGTGACAGCAACGGCCGGAGCCGACCCCGGGGCGACCATGCCGACCCGGGTGACCGGCCCGACCGCACCCGCCGTCAGAGCGAGTCCGCCGCTCCCTCCGGAGCCGCATCCTTCGAGGCCGTCTTCGAGGAGGAGTTGGTCCAGGAATTCGGCGATCTGGGCCCGGCCGTGACCGAGTCGTCCGATCGCCCGAGCGGGGGTGGCGGAGGCGGCCGGGGTGGTCGCCGCCGCCGTTGAGCACGCGCCAGTCACCGGGTGACGATCCTCGGGATCGTCACCCGGTGATACGCACCGAGAACCTGCCGTCGGGGCTGGACCTGGTCACCGAGCGGATGGATGACGCCCGCTCGGTGTGCATCGGCTTCTGGGTGGGCACCGGGTCACGGGACGAAGAGGCCAGTCGGGCCGGTTCGTCCCACTTCCTCGAGCACCTGCTGTTCAAAGGGACGGCCGACCGGTCGGCCTCGGCCATCGCCGAGGCCGTCGACGAGGTGGGAGGCGACTTCAACGCCTTCACCACCAAGGAGTACACCTCCTTCTACATCCGGCTTCTGGCCGAGCACCTCCACCTCGGGCTCGACATCCTCTCGGACATCATGTGGAGGCCGGCCCTGCGTCCCGCCGACCTGGAAGCCGAGCGACAGGTCATCTTGGACGAGATCCTGATGCACGCCGACGAGCCCTCGGACGAAGCGTCCGAACAGAGCTCGGCCCTGCTCTTCCCCGACCACCCGCTGGGCCGCGAGGTCCTGGGTACCCAGGAGTCGGTGACGGCCATGACGGCTGAACGCATCGCCGAGTTCTTCGCCCTCCACTACCGTCCGGGCAACATGGTGGTAGCCGTGGCCGGCGACCTCGACCATGGCGAGGTGGCGGACGGACTCGAGGTCCGGTTCGGTGGCGTCGGGGGAGGGGTGACCCCCGATCGTGCGGCTCCCGACGAGAAGGTCGAACCGCTGGCCGTGTCCCGCCGGGCCACTGAACAGACCCACCTGGTGCTGGCCTCCCGATCGGTCAACCGCCTGGATCCGCAGCGCTATGCCCTGGCCGTGGTCAATCACGTCCTGGGCGGCGGCCTGTCCAGCCGGCTGTTCCAAGAGATCCGGGAACGCAGGGGACTGGCCTATTCGGTGTGGTCCGAGCGGGTGGCCTACCACGACGCCGGTTCGGTGAGCGTGGGGATGGGGACGGCCCCCGAGCATGTGGCCGAGGTCCTGGACATCGTCTCCACCGAGCTCGACCGACTCGGGGAGGAGGGAATCACCGAGCGGGAACTGGCCATCGCCAAGGGGAACCTGCGGGCCGAGACCCTGCTCGCCTGTGAGGACTCCGGTGCCCGTATGAGCCGGATCGGAGCGGGCCTGCTCCTACACGGCGAAGTCCTGGCCGTGGACGAGGTGCTGGACCGGGTGGCCGCACTCACCCTGGACGAGATCCATGACGCCGCGGCCGAGCTGGTGGCCGCCCCGAGGACGCTGTCGGTGGTGGGACCGTTCGACGAGTCCGACTTCGATACTCGATCGCTCCGCCTGGGTTGATTCCCCGAGGTGGCCCGGTTCCGGCCCCGTCGGCTCCGACCTGCCGGCCCGGAGGCTCCACCCTCCGGGGATCCCGGTAGTGGCGACGGTAGGGTGGCCGGCATGCGAGTCGGGGTCGTCGGAGCCGGGGGGAAGATGGGCCGGGAGGTGTGCCGGACCGTGCTCGGCCATCCCGACCTCGAGCTGGTGGCCGCCGTGGACCCCGCAATCGGGGGTGCCGACCTCGGTGCTGTGGTCGGCACCGACGCCGGCCGGTTGACCGTCTCGGGTGGTCTCGAGGTGTTGGCCGACCTGGGTGTCGAGGTGGTGGTGGACTTCACCCGCATCGATGCCGCCCGCCTCACCCTGGCCTACTGCGCCGAAGCCGGGATCCATGCGGTCGTGGGCACGACCGGCTTGACCGAGGAGGACTACGCGGACCTGGCCCGGCGCTTTGCCGGCCCCGGATCGGGCGCGCCGAACTGCATCGTGGCGGCGAACTTCGCCATCGGGGCCGTCCTGATGATGCGCTTTGCCGAGATGGCCGCGCCGTACTTCAGTGGAGCCGAAATCGTCGAGCTCCACCACGACGGCAAGCTTGACGCGCCGTCGGGCACCGCACTGGTGACGGCGGGGCGCATGGCCACGGCCCGCTCGGATGCCGGCGCGGGGGCATTCCGACCCGACCCCACCGTGACCGCGGTGCTGGAGGGCAGCCGGGGAGGTGCCGGGCCGGCCGGTGTCCGCATCCACTCGGTCCGTCTGGCTGGGCTGGTGGCCCACCAGGAGGTCATCCTCGGGGGGACGGGACAGAGCCTGACCATCCGCCACGACTCCTACGACCGCTCGTCGTTCATGGACGGCGTGGTCCTGGCGGTGACGTCGGTGGCGGAGCGGCCGGGCCTGACCCGCGGACTCGAGCCGTTGCTCGGGCTCTGAGGCCGCGGCGGGCCCGATGGACGACACCCGTCAGAAGATCATTGAGGCCACGTACGCCTGCGTGGCCCGCTGGGGCCTGGCCAAGACCACGGTCGAGGATGCGGCCCGCGAAGCCAAGGTGTCTCGGGCCACGGTCTATCGCGCGTTTCCCGGTGGCCGCGAGGAGCTGATCAACGCCGTGGTGTCGTGGGCCATGCTGGAGTTCTTCGCCCGCCTCTACGAGCACGTGCAGGATGCCGAAGGTCTGGAGCAGGTGATGGAGCGGGGCATCATGTTTGCCCACCGAGCGATCGTGGAACACGAGGTCCTGCAGCGGGTGATGCAGACCGAGCCGGACAAACTGCTCCCGGCGCTGACCGTCGAGAGCATCCGGATCCGTCAGGGAATCGCCACCTTCCTGGTCCCCTACCTGGCCCAGCGGGGCGTGGCCCGGGGGGTGGATCTCGACCAGGCGGCGGACTTCCTCGCCCGGATGGTCCTCTCCTACATGTCCGCCCCCGGTCGGTGGGATCTCGACGACCCAGTCCAGGTCGCCCGACTGGTCGAGTCCGAATTGCTGGCCGGGGTGCTCGCCGGGCCCTCCCCGGATCCACTTCGGGTCCGGGGGCCGGATCATGAGCTGGACCGACGTCGTTGACAATGAGACAAATTACGACCTAGCGTTTCACGTGTGTCCACTCCGGGGTCCGCGCTCCACCTAGTCAGCAACGATGGGCTGGTTGGCGACGACGGGCCCGGTGCAGATACCGGCCCCGACGGTGTGGACCGGGCCTCTCCCCACCGGGTGCGGATCATCGACGGGACACTGACCTGTCTGGCCCGGCACGGGACCGCCAAGACCACCGTGGACGACATCGCCCGAGAGGCCGGCGTCTCCCGGGCCACCGTCTACCGGGTGTTCCCCGGCGGGCGCGACCAAATGCTGGCCGCCGTGGTGGACACCGAGATGGCCCGGTTGTTCTCGGCCCTCGGGGTCCGGCTGGGAACCGCCCCTACCTTGAAGGACGCCCTGGTAGACGGCATCGTGGAGGCATCCTCACGGATCCGCAACCATGCCGCGTTGGCCTACTTGGTGGCCAACGAACCCGAGCTCGTCCTCGCTCATCTGGCCTTTGACGAGTCCGATCGACTGCTGACCACGGCGTCCGGGTTCGCCGCACCCTTTCTCGCCCGGTGGATGAGCGCGGCCGAGGCAGAGCGGGTGGCGGAGTGGGCCACGAGGATTGTCCTGTCCTACGCCATCGCTCCGTCACCGCACACCGACCTCAGCGATCGCGTCGACGCCGAGCACCTCATCTCGACCTTCGTGATGCCCGGGATTTCGGCGCTCCACCAGTCCGCCTCGCCGACCTCTATCGTCATCACGCCGTTCGCCGGAGACGTGACCCCGGTCGAGGACGCCGCGTCGGAGGTCGGGCCGTCCCTGGACCAGCCCGCGGCCTTCGAGATGCCGCGGACCCCTGATCGGGCGCAACATGACGTGATGTCGCAGATCACCAACCAGCCGAAGAACACCGAGCACGCCAAGGGAGACCGGATATGACCACCGAGATGAGCAGCACCGAAGAGATCATCGGAAGGGCCGAGATCGACGATTTCGAGGCCATTCTGTCGGTCGTCGGTGTCGAGGAGTCCAACGGTCTCCATGTGGTCCATTCCGAGTACGACTCCATCTTCACCTGGGACTACGAAAAGGGGGCCCGGCCCAAGCTCAACAAGCTCTACGAGAAGGCCAAGTCTGCCCAGTGGAACGGCGAGACCGACCTCCCCTGGGACACAGACGTCGACCAGGAGAAGCTGGTCGTCGAGCAGGCCGAGGCCACGGGCGGCTTCGGGGCCGGCTTCGACCTGGCCGGCACGCCGGTGGAGCACTGGGGCGACAAGGAGTGGATCCAGTTCGGGGTGGAGGGCCAGAACTGGACACTGTCCCAGTTCCTGCACGGGGAACAAGGCGCCCTCATCTGCACGGCCAAGATCGTCGAGTCGGTGCCGTGGATCGATGCCAAGTACTACGCCTCGACCCAGGTGATGGACGAGGCCCGCCACGTTGAGGTCTTCGCCAAGTACCTCGACGACAAGCTCTCCGGCCACTATCCGGTCAACGCCCACCTGCGCATGCTGCTCGACGACATCATCGCCGACTCCCGCTGGGACCTCACCTACCTGGGCATGCAGATCATGGTCGAGGGCCTGGCCCTGGCGGCGTTCGGTCTCATGCACGCCCTGACCGCCGATCCCCTCCTCAAGCAGTTGCTCCGGTACGTCATGGCTGACGAGGCACGACATGTGGCGTTCGGGGTTCTCAGCCTCCAGGAGTACTACGAGGGCCTGAACGCCGCTGAGCTGCGCGAGCGTCAGGAGTTCGCCTTCGAGGCCGCCGTGCGGATGCGCGACCGGTTCCTCCAACAGGAGGTGTGGGACCGGATGGGCGTCGACCCAAAGACCGTCGTGCCCCTGGTCCAGCAGGCTCCCGAGCGGGCTCAGTTCCAGGCGCTCCTGTTCTCCAAGATCGTCCCCAACTGCAAGAAGCTGGGACTGCTCGATGCCGCCGACGGATGGCTCCGGACAAAGTTCACCGAGTTGGGCGTCATCGAGTTCGAGTCCTGGGTGGACACGGCTGCCGAGGTGGATGCCATGGCCTCGGGACCACCGATGGACCGGATCACCGTCTGATCCTGGGATCGCCCTCGGCCGCCCGGACGGCTTCCCCCGCCCCAGGCGGCGGAGCACCCGGGGTCCGGTTGGCCGTCGTGTGCGTCAGGCGGGCCGGTGCGTGCTGGTAGCCTGCGGTTTCGTGACGCCTGCCCTGACCGCCGGTCCCCGTCCGAGGGGCTGAGCCTCGATGCCCCGATTCGGGTCGGTGATCACGGCCATGGTCACCCCCTTCCACGGCGACGGGTCGATCGACCTGGATATGGCGCAAACTCTGGCCCGCTATCTGGCGTCGTCGGGTAGCGAGGGGCTGGTGCTGGCCGGCAGCACCGGCGAGGGCTCGGTGCTGACCGACCCCGAACGGATCGACCTGTTCCGGGCAGTGGTGGAGGTCGTCGACGTGCCCGTCATCGCCTCGACCGGCACCAATGACACCGCGCACTCGGTACTGATGACCGAGCGGGCGAAGGCCGTGGGGGTCGACGGCATCCTGGCCGTGACCCCGTACTACAACCGTCCCTCGCCTGCCGGCCTGTCGGCCCACTTCCGGGCCATCGCCGACGCCAGCGATCTGCCGGTGCTCCTCTACGACATCCCCGTGCGGTCCGGTCGGCGAATCGGCGCCGCCCTCACTGTGGAGCTGGCCCGCGAGGTCCCGTCCATCGTCGGGGTCAAGGACGCCACCGGGGATGTGGCCGCCGCCGCCGAGGTGGTGGCCGCGGCTCCCGAGGGCTTCGAGGTGTACTGCGGCGACGACTCCCTCACCCTCCCCTTCGCCGCGGTCGGATCGGCCGGCATCATCAGCGTGGCCGCCCACTGGGCCGGCCGCCAGTTCGGAGAGATGATCAGCCGCCACCGCTCCGGCGACGTCGAGGGGGCTACGCGGATCAATCAGCACCTGGCCGAGTCCTACCGGTTCGAGTCCTCCGATGAGTTCCCCAATCCCGTGCCGGCCAAAGCCGCCTGCCGGGCCATGGGTCTCGCCGTCGGCCAGTGCCGGCTGCCCAACGCCCCGGCGCCGGCGGCGCTGGAGGAACGGGCCCGGGAGGTCATGTCGAGACTGAACAAGTATGAGCCGATGCATCAGACGGTTGTCTGACTCAGGGAGGTCGACCGAGGAAGCCGGTCAGACCGACATGACGATGCCTGCAGCGGCAAGGAGAAGGCACTAGTGAACCGTGAGGTATCACGCCGCGTCAGTGACGACTCCGGCGCACCGACCGCCGGCAAGGGCGGTGGGGTCAAGAAGGCGTCGCGGTCCCGGGCCAAACAGCCGGCCAAGAAGACCGATGGTCAGTCCAGGTCCACCGGGGGGCCAGCGACGTCCGGGCCGGAGGCGGCGCCCACCCGCACGGCCCGCAAACAGCAGTCCGGTGGTGGCGGTGGTGACGCGTCGGCGGTGCGCGTCGTCTTTCTCGGGGGCCTCGGGGAGATCGGCCGGAACTGTGCCTGCATCGAGGTGGACGGACGGATCCTGGTGCTCGACGTCGGCATCATGTTCCCCGATCCCGACATGCCCGGGGTGGACCTGGTACTGCCGGATCTCACCTACCTCAGGGAGAACGCGGAACGGGTGGACGGCGTGATCTTGACCCACGGGCACGAGGATCACACCGGTGGACTCGCCTACCTCCTGCGGGACTTCCCGGTGGCCGTCTACGGATCCGAGCTCACGCTGGCTCTGGCCCGGAACCGGGTCGACGAGGCAGGAATGACCGAACGTGCCCAGTTCATCCCGGTGCGGGACGGGGAGCGGCGCCGGATCGGCCCGTGTGACGTCGAGTTCATCCCGGTCACCCATTCGGTGCCCCACGCCTTCGCAACCGCCTTCCACACCCCGCAGGGGATCATCCTCCACTCGGGCGACTTCAAGATCGACCTCCATCCCGTCGATGGTCGCCGGACCGACCTGGCCCGCATGGGGGCGCTGGCCTCCGACCCCGGGATCCGTATGCTGCTGGTCGACTCGACCAACGCCGAGGAGCCCGGTTTCACACCGTCGGAGTCGACGGTGGGCGCCACCCTCCGGAAGGTCTTCTTGGAGCGTCCGGACCGCCGGTTCATCGTCACCTGTTTCGCCAGCCACATCCACCGGGTCCAGCAGGTGGCCGACGCCGCCATCGCCGGGGGCCGGTCGGTGGCCACCCTCGGCCGCTCCATGCAGAAGAACGTGGCGTTGGCCCGCAAGCTCGGACTCCTCCACATCCCCGACGATTCTCTGATCGACGTGGAGGACGTGGATCGTCTGGAGGACGGCCAGGTGTGCGTGATCTCCACCGGTTCACAAGGCGAGCCGATGTCCGCCCTGTCCAAGTTGGCCACCGGGGAGAATCGCTTCTTCAAGCTTCGGGAAAACGACGTGGTGGTGATCAGCGCCCACCCCATCCCCGGCAACGAGTGGTCGGTAGGCCGGGTCATCGACAGTCTCCACCGTCGCAACGTGGAAGTCATCCACTCCGGCGTGGACTCGGTCCACGTCAGCGGTCACGCCCGTCAGGGGGAGTTGGCCACCTTGATGTCGGTGACCGATCCCGAGTTCCTCATCCCCGTGCACGGGGAGTACCGACACATGGCCAACCAGGTGCGGGTGGCCGAGTCGATGGGCATCGTGGGTGACCGGGTGCTGCTCTGCGAGGACGGTGACGCCGTGCGTCTGGACGGCACTGGCCTCCATCGTGACGGCACCGTGCCCGGCGGCTATCTCTTCGTGGACGGGAGTTCGGTCGGCGACATCGGCCACGGGGTCCTCCGGGACCGGATGGTCCTGGCCGAGGAGGGCGTAGTCATGGCCGTGGCGACCGTCGACCTCAAACGGGGCGAGGTGGTCGGTGTACCCCAGATCGTGACCCGGGGTTGGGCGTACGACCACGACACCGAGGTGCTGCTGGACGAGGCTCGGATCCAAGTCACCCGGGCCCTGGAAAAAGCCCTGACCGCAGGGAGCCACGATCACGAGACCCTCAACCGGGTGGCCCGCAAGGCCCTGGGCCAGCTCGTGGGCAACCGGACGAGGCAGCGTCCGATGATCGTCCCGGTCATCGTCACGGTCTGACCACTCGGACAGTGTCCCCGTAACGGTGACCCTACGGGACTACGCTGTTACGCACTGTGACGACCGCCACCAAGCGTCCGGCGGGCCGATCCGGGGCATCGCGGTCCAGAGGTAGGTCTGCGTCATCGGCCCGGTCGCGCTCGAGGCCCACGACCCGGCAGAGGCGGAGCTACGCCCATCGCGGCCGTCCCGAGCCTCCCCGTGTCCTGTCCGCCATGGGCGCGGTCGTGGCCAGCCATGCCACCGACCTCTGGGGCGTGGTGCTGGTCACGGTGGGTGTTCTCAGTGCGGTGGCGTTCTACGGCGGCTCCCACTCACTCGGCCCCGCCGGCCATTGGGCACGGGTGGGTATGGGGGACCTGCTCGGCTGGGGTCGCTTCCTGGTGCCCCTCGTGGCTGTGGCCATGGGACTGCTCCTGCTGGTCGGCTACCGGGTAGGCGACGATGAGACCCGTTCGACCCCCGAGCCGGCCCGGGCGGTCATCGGAGCCTTCCTGGCCCTGCTGGCGGTGGCCGGACTGGCGTCTCTCGGCGGTGGTTCCCCCCGGCTGGGAGCCTCGACCGACCGTTTGTCGTCGGCCGGGGGGTGGGTCGGCGCGCTGATCGGCAACCCGCTCCGGTCCGCTCTGGGTGGTTTCGGCGCCACCATCGTGTTGGTGGCCGTAGCCGTGGTGGCCATGGTCCTGTTCACCGGGGTATCCGTCCGTTCGGCCACCGGCGGCATGGTGGGTGTGGTGCGGTGGACGGCGGCGGTGGTGCGGGAGCGCACGGGCGCCGATGAGGACGAGGAGGAGCAGGACGAGGAGCTGTCCGAGGACGAACCCACCGACCCCTTCGGTCGTCGGGTGGGGGCGTCGGACCTGGCCCCGGCCGACGACCTCGACGAGGAGGATCTCGACGAGGAGTACGACGAGTACGACGAGGAAGAAGAAGAGACAGAAGAGGAGGAGGAAGAAGAGGACGACGAGGTGGAGTCGGCCCTCGTGGCCTCCACGGCCCGACCGGCCAAGGGCACCCAGCTGGAGATGAAGCTGGGCCCCCCGGTGGGCGACTGGCATCTGCCTCCGGCCAACCTCCTCAAGCGGGCCAAGGCCCAGGTGGTGGACGAGCGGGCGGTCGATGCCGCGGGTGGTTCCCTGGTGGCCGCGCTGGCCGCCCACGGCGTGGACACCCGGTTGGTGGGGAGAACGGTGGGACCGTCCGTCACCCGCTACGAACTCGAGCTGGGGTCCGGGGTCAAAGTGGCCCGGGTCACCTCGCTGTCTAAGGACATCGCCTACGCCATGGCGTCGCCGGACGTGCGCATCCTGGCACCCATCCCGGGCAAGTCGGCCATCGGCGTGGAAGTGCCCAATCGGACCCGCCAACTCGTGGCCCTCGGGGACATCCTGGCCTCACCGGAGGCCGCTCGGGCCGTGCACCCCCTCGAGGTGGCGCTGGGCCGTGACATCGCCGGCCGGGCCGTGATGGTCAACCTGGCCGAGATGCCCCACGTGCTGGTGTCGGGGGCCACCGGCTCGGGCAAGTCCTCGTGCATCAACTCCGTACTGACCTCGATTCTCACCCGGGCCACCCCCGACCAGGTGCGCCTGATCCTGGTCGACCCCAAGCGGGTGGAGCTCGGGCAGTACAACGACCTCCCTCACCTGTTGACCCAGGTGGTGGTGGACCCGAAGAAGGCCGCCAATGCCCTCAGCTGGGCCGTGACCGAGATGGAGCGGCGGTACGACCTGCTGGCCGAGGTCGGGATGCGCGACATCACCGGCTACAACGCCGCCTACGACGACGGTGACCTCTCCGAGTTCGAGGAGGCCTACCAGATGAGGATGCGGGGCACGGACGCCGATGAGGACGACGAGGAGGAGGCCGACCCTCGATTCGTCCGCCTCCCATTTATCCTTATCGTGGTGGACGAGCTGAACGACCTGATGATGGTGGCGGCACGTGACGTGGAGGAGTCGGTGTGCCGGATCGCCCAGATGGCCAGAGCGGTGGGGATCCATCTGGTGCTGGCCACACAACGACCGTCCGTGGATGTCATCACCGGAGTGATCAAGGCCAACATCCCTTCCCGGATGGCCTTTTCGGTCTCGTCCCTGGCCGACAGCCGCGTCATCCTCGACCAGCCGGGTGCTGAGCGCCTGATCGGTAAAGGGGACATGCTCTTGTTGTCGGCGTCGTCCTCGAATCCCCAGCGTCTCCAGGGGCCTTGGGTCAGTGAGGAGGAGGTGCGGGCGGTCACGTCCCACTGGAAGCGCCAGCGCCCCATGGAGGTGGTGGCCGACATCGAGGAGGTGGTCGGGAGCGAGGGACCGCGTGCCGGTGGAGGTGAGGACGGCGACGACGAGCTTCTCGACCAGGCCATGGAGCTGGTGGTCCGTTCCCAGTTGGGCTCCACCTCCATGTTGCAGCGCAAGCTCCGGGTCGGGTTTGCACGGGCCGGCCGTCTGATGGACCTGATGGAGCGCCGGGGCGTCGTCGGCCCTTCCGAGGGCTCGAAGGCGCGCGCCGTACTCATGACCCCCGAGGAACTGGACGCCCGCTGACCGACGGCGACTCCCCCGAATCGGCACCACCTCTGCCGACATCCCCGGACGCCGAAGCGAGCCCCTTGGCGTCGGATACGGCACCGACCGCCGCCTCGGATCCGGCCGATTCACCGGATGGCGCGGTCGGCGGCGTCTCGGGACCGGTGCCCCTTCCCGCACCCCAACACGTCGACATCACCGCGCCCATCGACAGTTCGGAAACCATCACCCTGTCCCCGTCGACCGGCGGGGTTGCCGTGGAGACGGTGGTGGCCGGGGTCGTCCCGCCGGTCATCCCCGGATCGGAGCCGGCACCCGTCCTCGTGCCGGGAGCCGGGACATCCGGGGCTACGCCGGCTGTCCGACCTCGGGATCATCGGAGGAGGACCCGTCGGTGGTTGGTGGCCACCATCGCCGTGGTGGTGGCCTTGCTGTTGGCCACAGCGGCCTGGGCCGGCGCCCGTCGCATCGACCACCCCCTTGCGGCACCGGCCATCGAGCTGGGGGTCCCGACCGCGGCGACGGTGGCCGGGGCCAATCCGGCGCTGCCGTGGCCGTCCAAGGGTCAGGGTGCCGTCGCCGTCCCCGCCCTCGGCTACACAGCACAGTCGGGGCCGGAGTCCTCGGTGCCCATCGCCTCGCTGACCAAGATGACCAACGCGTTGGTCGTGCTGCGCGACCATCCGGTGCCGGTCGGAGGCACCGGTCCGTCGATCACCATCAGCTCCGAGGACGTGGCCGAGTACGAGAACGAGCTCCACAACGACCAGTCCACCGTGCCCATCCGGACCGGTGAGGTGCTCACCGAGGTCCAGATGCTCGAGGCCATGCTGACCCAGTCGGCCAACGATGTGGCCTACAGCCTGGCCATCTGGGACGCCGGCAGCCTCCCGGCCTTCGTGGCCAAGATGAATGCACTGGCGATCTCACTCGGGGCCACGTCCACCCACTACGTCGACGCCAGCGGCTACGACCCCAGCTCGCAGTCGACGGCGTCCGACGTCCTCCGGGTCGCCGCCGCGGCGATGCTCGACCCCGCCTTCGCGCAGGTGGTGGGCATGGCCTCGATCACGTTCCCGGGTGTGGGCACGCTGCCCAATGTCGTCAGTGAGATCGGCAGCAACGGAGTGATCGGCATCAAGTCCGGCTATACCTCGGAAGCCGGCGGCTGTCTGGTCCTGGCCGCGGACAAGGTGGTGGGAAACCACTCCGTGCTGGTGTTGGAGGCGGTCCTGGGACAGCCCACGCCGGCCCCTGTCGTCCCGCCCACCACCACGACCACCGCCCCGCGGCCTGCCCCCACCACGACCACGACCACGGCTCCGCTGGCGCCGGGGGCAGTCGCTCCACCCGCGACGGCGCCGCCCCCCACCACGCTGCCCCCACCACCACCCACCACGACCACGACCATCCCGCTGAACGATCTCGAGGTTCCCGATCCGCTCAAGTACACCCGACCGGTGGCCGAGGCCCTCCTGCGGGCCGCCATGGCGGCGGTGATGCCCGTACCGGTGGCCACCGCGGGTACCACCGTGGGCACGGCCACGGCTGTGTGGGGGGGCGAACAGCATCGGGTGGCGGTGGTGGCGGCGCAGTCCGCCCTGCTACTCGGATGGCCGGGCCAGCAGGTGACGGCGACGACGTCGCTCCACCCGGTGCCGCCGGGGGGACGACGGGGTAGTCGGGCGGGAACGGCTCGATTCACCCTGGGCACCCAGTCGGAGACCGTGCCGTTACGTCTGGAGGCCACGGTGCCCGAACCGTCCTGGTGGTGGCGACTGGTCCACGGCTGAGGCCGGAACCGGGGTTTGGACACGGGGTGCGGCGGTCCACGACGTCGTCGTCAGGGTCGGTATGGCGATGAACCCCTTCGGAGTGGGGCCTCCCGGACTACCGTGTGCCTGTGCGTGCTCGAGTTCCAGCGTCCTCGGCCAATCTCGGACCAGGGTTCGATACGTTGGCCATCGCCCTTGACCGGTACGTCGAGGTGGAGGTGGAGCCGGCATCCAAGCTGATCGTGCGGTCCGAGGGGGAGGGTGCTGGACTCTCGGACGACCCGTCCCATCTGGCCGCCCGGGTGGCCATCGACGTGGCCGGCACCGATCACCTGTCCATCACGGTACGGTCCCAGATCCCCGTGGCCCGCGGCCTCGGTTCGTCGGCCGCCCTGGCTGTGGCTGCCGCCGCCGCCGCAGGTGCCAGCGATCCGCTCGCCGTGGCCTCCCAGATGGACGGCCATCCGGACAATGCCGCCGCCTCCATGGTGGGAGGACTGGTGGCGGCGGCCCGGGTCAAAGGGGGCGTGCAGGCCGTCCGGCTCCCGCTCGACGTGAGCCTGGCCTTCGTCGTCATCGTGCCCGACGTCACCCTGTCGACGGCTCGGGCTCGGCAAGCCCTGCCCACCGAGGTCAGCCGGGCCAGTGCGGCGTTCAACCTGTCCCGGATGGCGCTGCTCATCGCCGGACTGGCCGACAGCCGGGTCCTGATCCCCGAGGCCACCGAGGACCGCCTGCACCAGGACTACCGGAGCCCGCTGTTCCCGGCCGCCCCCAAGCTGCTGGCCGAGATGACTGCTGGGGGAGCGTTGGCCGTGTGCTGGTCTGGGGCCGGCCCGTCGCTGCTCGGCATCACCCACGGCACCGAGGCCCATGCCGTCCAGGCTGCGGCCATCGCCGCCCTGGAGCAGGCCGACGTGCCCGGCCAGGTCATGATTCTCCACGCAGACATGCACGGACTGATCCTCGACCGTACCGGCTCATCCGATCTGTTCGACTTCAGCGCCGACGAGTAGCCGGGCCGGCCCGTCAGGGTCCGGTCCGCCCCGACGTCAGGGTGGTCGTATCCTGGGACCTGTGACCGTTCCCGATGCCGCGCCGCACTGTGAGTCGGACACCATCGACCCCGAGGTCCCCGTGGAACCGCCCCGGTCCCGGCCGGCCCGAACGTTCCACATCCGGACGTTCGGCTGTCAGATGAACGAGCACGACTCCGAGCGCCTGGCCGGAGTCCTGGTGGCCGACGGGATGGTGGCCACACCCGACCTGGAATCGGCGGACCTGGTCGTGTTCAACACCTGCTGTATCCGGGAGAACGCCGACAACAAATTCTACGGCCACCTGGGCAACCTGAAGACTCTGCGCGAGAGCCGGCCGGATATGCAGATAGCGGTGGGCGGTTGCCTGGCCCAGATGGACGGGGAGCGGGTCCGTCAGCGGGCCTCCCACGTCGACGTGGTGTTCGGCACGCACAATGTGGGTCGGGCTCCCGAGCTGCTGCGCCAGGCCGCCCGTGGGGGTCCGGTGGTCGAGATCCTGGACGGTCCACCCCCCGGCGCGGACCCCACCGGCACCGACCAGCAGGTCGCCGCCATCAACGCCGTCCGTGACCTTCCCTATGCCGCCTGGGTGACCATCCAGATGGGCTGCGACAACTCGTGTGCGTTCTGCATCGTCCCCTCGGTGCGGGGCGGCGAAGTGTCGCGTCCCTTCGACGAGCTGGTGGATGAAGTCCGGTCCCTGGCCGATCGCGGGGTCACCGAGGTCAGCCTGCTCGGTCAGAACGTCAACTCCTACGGTCGGGATCTGACCCGTCGGCGCCCCCTCTTCGCCGATCTGCTCCGGGCCGTCGGATCCGTCGACGGCATCCGGCGGGTGCGGTTCACCAGTCCCCACCCGAAGGATCTCCGTCCCGAGACCATCGCCGCCATGGCCGAGACCGAGGAGGTCTGCAACCACCTCCACCTGCCGCTGCAGTCCGGGAGCGACACGGTCCTGGCCGCCATGCGACGGGGTTACACGGCCGAGCGGTATCTGGCCCGCCTGGCCGCCGCCCGGGCGGCCATTCCCGACCTGGCCGTGACCACGGACATCATCGTCGGATTCCCGGGCGAGACCGAGGACGACTTCGAGCGTACTCTCGAGGTGGCCGCCGAGGCGTCCTACGACAGTGCCTACACCTTCATCTTCTCGCCCCGTCCCGGGACCCGGGCGGCGGCGATGAGCGACCGGTTCGTTCCTCCCGAGGTGGTGGCGGACCGCTTCGAGCGGCTTCGCACCGTCGTGGAGCGCTCGGCCCTGCTCCGCCACCGGAGCCGGATCGGTGGCGAGGAGGAGGTCCTGGTCGAGGGTCCCTCCAAACGCGATCCGTCGGTCACCACCGGACGCACCGGTCAGAACAAGCTGGTGCACTTCGACAGCATCGAGGGTCGGACGCTGCGGGAGGGCTCCTACGCCACCGTCAGGGTCCTCGACGCCGCCCGGCACCACCTGTCGGGCGTGCTCCTCCAGGTGACGGCACCACCGTCACACCGGACCCGCATCCCGGTTGCCGGGGGCTGAGCGGCCGGGGTCCCGGCCCCCGGAGTACGGTCCGACCGGGGACCCCGTGGTGGCGTTGGTCGGACCCACGGCGACGGGCAAGTCGGCGTTGGCTCTCGACGCAGTGCGTCGGCTGCACGACGGTCCGACTCGGCACCAGGGCCCGTCCCTGACGGTCGAGCTGGTTTCGGTCGACTCCATGGCCGTCTACCGGGGGATGGACATCGGGACGGCCAAGCCGAGTCCTGAGGTTCGGTCCCGCGTGCCCTACCACCTGGTCGACCTGGTGGACCCGTCCGAGGAGTTCACGGTCCAGCAGTTCCAACGGGCCGCCCGCACCGCCCTTGACGGCATCGCCGATCGGGGGAGAGCGGCGCTACTGGTCGGGGGCACCGGCCTGTACCTGCGCGCCGTGGTCGACGACCTCATCTTCCCGGGTCGGTACCCTGAGGTGGCGGCCGATCTCGCCGAGCGGATCGAACGGGCCGGGCCGAGCGGGAGTCCCGGTCGCCGTGAGGCGCTCGAGGCGATGCACCGTCGTCTGGCCGCGCTGGATCCGATGGCTGCCGCCCGGATCGAGCCGACCAACGAGCGGCGGCTCGTCCGGGCTGTCGAGGTGTGCGTGGGATCGGGACAGCCGTTCTCGGCCTTCGGACCCGGTCTCGAGCACTACCCACCCAGTCGGGTCACCCTCATCGGATGGGACCCGCATCCCGGGGAACTCGACCGGCGTATCGCCGAGCGCTTCGAGGAGCTCATGAAACGGGGCCTGCTGGAGGAGGTCCGGAGGCTGGCGGCCCGGCCCGGGGGGATGTCCCGCACCGCCCGGCAGGCGCTCGGCTACCGAGAGCTGCTCGCCCATCTCGAGGAGGGCCTGGCCCTGGACCAGGCTGTGGACCTGGCCATCGGGCGGACCCGTACCTTCGCCCGACGACAGCGGGCATGGTTCCGCCGCGATCCCCGTATCGTGTGGTTGGAGGAGAGCGACGACCCGACGGGTGCCATCGTCGCCGCACTGGGGAAGGTACCCGAGGCCGTCGTGGGGGTGGGAGAATGAAGCAGCACGAGATGACCCCAGCCGATCCCCGCCGTCCGTTCCTGCACCTGACCAAGCACCATGGCGCCGGTAACGATTTCCTGGTGCTGGTGGATCTCGACGACCGGCAGGCCCTCGAACCCGCAGCGGTCCGCCTCCTGTGCGACCGCCACGTCGGTGTGGGCGCCGACGGGGTCATCCGGATTCTGTCCGGCAGTGAGGGCGCCGACCTCACGATGGACCTCACCAACGCCGACGGGGGCACCGCCGAGATGAGTGGCAACGGCATGCGCTGTCTGGCCCAGGCTGCGGTGGGCCGCGGCCTCGTCCAGCCCCCGACTTTCACCGTGGCCACCCCCGGGGGTGTGCGCGAAGTGGAGTACCGGATGTCGGAGGACACTGACCTGGACTGGGCCTCGGTGGACATGGGTATGGCCCGCCTCGGGCCGGAACGGTCCCATGGGGCCGCCGGACGCGCCCGCCTGGTGGACGTGGGCAACCCCCATCTGGTGCTGCTGGTCGACGACCCGGCTCGCACCGAGGTGGCGGCTCTGGGTCCGTCGCTCCAGGGGGAGTTCACCGACGGCATCAATGTGGAGTTCATAGCCGTCGGGCCCGACGCCGATGCACTGACGCTCCGGGTGTGGGAGCGGGGTGTCGGCGAGACTCTGGCCTGCGGCACAGGTAGCGTCGCCTCGGCCGCTGCCGCCCACCACTGGGGACTGGTGGGGGCCGCCGTGGACGTCCACAATCCCGGCGGCACCCTGCGTGTGGAACTGGGGGACACCTCCGCGGTGTTGAGCGGGCCGGTGGTCTTCGTGGCCGACGTCGAGGTCCCGGTCCACCTGTGGGCCGGCTCGGGCCACGATCTGGGAGACGGCTCCACACCGGTGGACGCCACGGCCGGTCGGCGCCGATGACCCCGAACGACTCGGCGTTCACCGACACCCTGATCTCCCGGACCGTCCGGGAGCGCATCGTTTTGGTCGGCGTGACCTTTCCCCACTCCACACTGGCCGCCACCGAGGCCGGCCTCGATGAGTTGGAACTGCTGGTGAACACCGCCGGGGCCGACGTGATGGAGCGCATCTTCCAGCGCCGGAGCACGCCCGACCCCGCCACTTACCTCGGCCGGGGCAAGGCGGAGGAGCTCCTGTCGGTGTGTCTGGCCGTCGACGCCGACACCGTTGTCTTCGACGACGACCTGTCGCCGGCCCAGCAGCGCAACCTCGAACAGATCCTGGGACGGACGGCCATCGACCGGACGGCGGTGATCCTCGACATCTTCGCCCAGAACGCCCGCACCCCTGAGGGCCGGGCCCAGGTCGAGCTGGCGTTGCTCCGGTACCGCCTGCCCCGTCTGCGGGGAAGGGGCCGGAGCTTCAGCCAGCAGGCCGGCGGTATCGGCACCCGGGGTCCCGGCGAGACGGCCCTCGAGGTCGACCGGCGCCGTCTGGTCCGCCGGATGACTCGCCTGGAGGCCGACCTGCGTCAGCTCGACCAGACCCGGCGGACCCAGCGCAAGGGGCGGGCCCGCTCGCGCCAGCGGACGGTGTCGCTCGTGGGGTATACCAACGCCGGGAAGTCGACCCTGCTCAACCGGATGTGCGGCTCCGACGTCCTCGTCCAGAACCGGTTGTTCTCGACACTCGATCCCCGTACCCGCCAGCTCGATCTCCCGGGCGGCGAGACCGTGCTGGTCACCGACACGGTGGGGTTCGTCCGCAAACTGCCCCACCAGGTGGTGGAGGCCTTCCGGTCCACGCTGGAGGAGGTGGGAGAGTCGGATCTCATCCTCCACGTGGTGGACGGCTCAGCCCCCGATTTCGAGGGGCAGGTGGACGCCGTGCGCACCGTGCTGGCCGAAATCGGTGCCGACGGGCTCCCCGAGCTGCTCGTCGTCAACAAGGCCGATGCCATCTTGGCGCGCGGGCGGGACGCCGACGGAGCCGGCGAGGAGGCTCGTCGGCTCATGGCCGCCCACGAGGGGTCGGTCATGGTCTCGGCCCGCACGGGCCAGGGCCTGCCCGAGCTGCTCGTGGCCATGGGAGACCGGCTGCGGGTCGGCGACCGGGTGGTCGAGCTGGACATCCCCTGGGCCCGGGGCGACGTGCTGGCTGCCGTCCACCGTGAAGGCGAGATCGTGGCCGAGGAAGCGGGCGAGGAGTCCACCAGGATCCAAGTTGTCCTCGACGATGTGGGCAAATCGCGGTTCGCCGCCTTTCTGGCGTCGTGAGCCGCCCACGCGAGGAGTTTGGATCGCCGACGGCCGAGGGGAGTCGACGGTCGCCGGAAGCACCCGCGTCGGGGACCGGATTCGAGCCGCCGCCCTATCCCTACGACCGGTTGGAGGGCGTGAAGTCCCGGGCCACGGCGCGGTTCGCCGCTGACGCGGGCCTGGTGGACTGCTCCATAGGTACGCCATGCGATCCACCTCCGGCCGCGGTCCTGGCCGCCATGGCCGCGTCGGGTACGGAGCGCGGCTATCCGACCTCGCAGGGGTCGCCGGCCTACCGCCGGGCCGCGGCCGCCTGGCTCGAACGTCGTTTCGGCGTGGTGGTCGATCCCGACACCGAGCTGGCGGCGTGTGTGGGCACGAAGGAGTTGGTGGCATCCACCGCCCAGTATCTGCATCTGCGCACCCCCGGACGGGACACGGTCCTGTATCCGGCTGTCTCCTACCCCACCTACGCCATGGGGGCGCTGCTGGCCGGGTGCCGGCCGGTTCCGGTGCCGGAACTCCCCACCGGAGGACTCGACCTGGCCGCGGTCGACCCCTCCGACATCGATCGGGCCTTGCTCGTGTGGGCCAACACCCCCGCCAATCCTTCGGGGGCCCTCACCGACATGGACCAGGTGGCTCGGTGGGGCCGTCGCCACCGTGTCCCAGTCTTCTCCGACGAGTGCTACGCCGAGTTCACCTGGGACGGTCCGCCGACCACGGTGCTGTCCTCCGGGGTGGAGGGGGTGGTTGCCGTCCACTCGCTGTCGAAGCGCTCCAACCTGGCCGGGGTGAGGGCCGGCTTCTACGCCGGCGACTCGGACCTGGTCGGCTTCCTGCTCGAGGTGCGCAAGCACGCCGGTCTGATGGTCCCCGGCCCGGTGCAGGCCGGGGCGGTGGCCGCCTACGAGGACGACGACCACGTGGCCGACCAGCGACGCCGGTACCACGAGCGCCTGAGCATGCTCGGCGACGTACTGACCGCCTCGGGAGTCCCGTCCTCGCTGCCCGCCGGAGGGTTCTACCTGTGGGTGCCCGTGCCCGAGCGGTTCGATGCCGGCGGGACCGGTGGTTCGTGGGCCCTGGCCGAAGCCCTGGCCATGGAGGGCGGCCTGCTGGTCAGTCCCGGCGATCTCTACGGTCCCGCTGGGGCCAGCCACGTACGGGTGGCGGTGGTCCAGCCCATGGACCGGCTCGAGCTGGTGGCGCGGCGGCTCGGCGGTCACCGCCTGTCTCCCGGATCGACCTGACCCGATGGCCGGGAGGCGTGGCGGGAGCGGGCCGCTCCAGCCGGCCCAGGACGGCGGCGCCGGGCCCCAGCGCTAACGTCAAGCCATGGCAGATCTCCAGTCCCAGATCGACGAGCTGTGGTCCCGCGCCTCGGAGTTGAGTCCGGGTGACTCCGATGCTCTGGCCGTGGTGACCGAGGCCGTCGATCTGCTCGATTCCGGCCGGGCCCGGGTCGCCGAGGTCGACCCCGCCACCGACGAGGTCGTCGTCCACCAGTGGTTGAAGCGGGCCATCCTCCTGCTCTTCCGGCTGCGGGCCATGGAGACCATCGAGGTCGGACCGTTCGAGTACGCCGACAAGCTCCCCCTCAAGTCGGGCTACGCCGCCTCCGGCGTCCGGGTGGTGCCCGGGGCGTCGGCCCGCTGGGGTTCGTTTCTCGGCAACGGGGTCATCTGCATGCCCAGCTACGTCAACATCGGAGCCCGGGTGGGGGCGGGGACCATGGTCGACACCTGGGCCACCGTGGGCTCGTGTGCGCAGATCGGCGAACAGGTGCATCTGTCCGGAGGGGTCGGCATCGGTGGTGTCCTGGAGCCGGCCCAGGCCGCCCCGGTGGTCATCGAGGACGAGGTCATGATCGGCAGCCGGTGCATGATCACCCAGGGAGCCCGGGTCGGCCGGGGGTCGGTGGTCGGGGAGGGCACCATCTTGAACCCCTCCATTCCGGTGATCGACGCGGAGACCGGCGACGTCCTCAGCCGTGGCCATGTGCCGGCCTGGTCGGTGGCCATCCAGGCCTCGCGTCGGCGGGAGTTCCCCGGCGGCGAGTTCTTCCTCCCCTGTGTGCTCGTCATCCGGCGCCTGACCGAGGGAGAGCGTCACGACAAGGCCCAGCTGAACGACATCCTCCGGTACCACGGCGTCTCCACGTGACGGTGCGCCACCCGGTCGACGACGGGGCGATGCCCCGCGGCCTACTCGGCCTCACCACCGCCCTCGTGGCCATCCCCTCGGTGAGCCACGTCGAGGGCCCCATGGCCGACGCCGTCGAGGCCGCGCTACGGCTGTGCCCGTGGTTGACCGTGGAACGGGTGGGGGACAACGTGGTGGCCCGGACCGACCTGGGCCGCCGTCACCGCGTGCTCATGGCCGGTCACCTGGACACCGTGCCGCCGACCGGGGGCAATGAGGAGCCCCGCGTCGAGGACGGCACCCTGTACGGCGTGGGCTCGGCGGACATGAAGGGCGGGCTGGCCGTCTTCCTCCATCTCGCCGGCACCATCCCGGAGCCCGGGGTAGATGTGACCTGGTGCTTCTACGCCGGCGAGGAGGTGGCCCAGGAGTTCAACGGCCTCCGTCACCTGTGGGAGCACCGGCCCGACCTGCTAGAGGCCGACGCCGCCATTCTCGGTGAGCCGACCGGAGGGGTGGTCGAGGCCGGCTGTCAGGGCACCCTGCGGGTGCGCATCTCCCTCGCCGGCCGCCGGGCCCACACCGCTCGGCCCTTCGCGGGACGCAATGCCATCCACCGGTTGGCCCCGGTCCTGGCCGCCGTGGCCGCGTACGAGGGTCGTCGGCCGGTACTGGACGGCTGCGAGTACGTAGAACAGCTCCAGGCGGTCGAGGTCTCCGGCGGGGTCAGCGGCAATGTCGTTCCCGACGAGGCGTCGGTGCTCATCAACCACCGGTTCGCTCCCGACCGGAGCCCCGAGGAGGCCGAGGCGTCACTGCGGGCTCTGCTCGGAACTCTGCTCGAACCGGGCGACCGTTGGGAGCTCACCGATGCCGCCGCCGGTGCACCGCCCTCGCTGGGCCATCCGCTTCTGGCCGGCCTGGTGTCAGCCACCGGACAGGCTCCACAGGCCAAACAGGGTTGGACGGACGCATCGTCACTGTGGACCCACGGGATACCGGCGGCCAACTTCGGACCGGGTGACCCCCTCGTGGCCCACACCGCCGGCGAGCACGTGACGGCGACCGAGCTGGAGTGGGCCGCCACCGTTCTCGCCAACCTCCTCGGGAACGGCCGGTAGGTTCGGTCCGATAGGGTCGGCCGGGTGACTGTTCCTTTACGCGCGTTGGGTTCTTCCGGGCTCGAGGTATCGGCCGAAGGCCTCGGCTGCATGGGCATGAGCGAGTTCTACGGGAAGGGTGACGACGACGAGTCGATCGCCACCATCCACCGGGCGCTCGACCTCGGGGTGACCTTTCTCGACACCTCGGACATGTATGGCCCCTACCTCAACGAGCAGCTGGTGGGACGGGCCATCGCCGACCGTCGAGACGAGGTGGTCCTGGCCACCAAGTTCGGCATCTCCCGGGGCCCCGACCCGACCGACCGCACCATCCGCGGTGACGCCGCCTATGTCCGCCAGGCCTGTGATGCGTCGCTGGGCCGACTCGGTGTGGACCACATCGACCTCTACTACCAGCACCGCACGGACGGGAAGGTCCCCATCGAGGAAACCGTGGGGGCCATGTCCGAGCTGGTGACCGTGGGCAAGGTGCGCTACCTGGGTCTCTCCGAAGCCCTGCCCGACACCATGCGGCGGGCCAGCGTGGTCCATCCCATCGCCGCGCTCCAGAGTGAATGGTCGTTGTGGAGCAGGGACCTCGAGGGACCGGTCATCGATACGGCCCGGGATCTCGGCATCGGCATCGTGGCCTACAGCCCGCTGGGCCGGGGCTTCCTGACCGGTCAGATCACCTCGCCGGACGATTTCCCCGAAGGGGACTTCCGGGCCCACCTGCCCCGGTTCACCGGTGCCAACTTCACCCACAACATCGAGCTGGTGGACACGGTGCGCTCACTGGCCGCGGCCAAGGGGTGCACGCCGGGTCAGTTGGCCCTGGCCTGGGTTCTCGCCCGGGGTGACGACGTGGTGCCCATACCCGGAACAAAACGGCGTACCTATCTGCAAGAAAATGTGGCCGCCGTTGATGTGGTGCTGAGCGAAGGGGACCTGGCGTCCATCGAGGCGATATTTCCGGCGGGAGCAGGTGCGGGCGATCGCTATCCCGACATGAGCGCGGTGGGGGTCACCACGCCCAAGGCGTGACCGGCCGGTCCCATCCCCGAGATGGAGCCTCAGAGTCGACGCAGGACCGTTACCACCTTTCCGTAGATGGTGACGTCGGACGGCTCGAACTCCATGGGAGACAGTCGCTCGTTGGCCGGGCTGAGGATCACTTTCCCGTGGCGGATGGAGAACCGCTTGACGGTGGCCTCTCCATCGGGGATGCCGGCCACGACCACGTCACCCAATTCGGCCTGGGGTTGCTGGCGCACTACGACGAAGTCGCCGTCCATGATGCCGGCATCGATCATCGAGTCGCCCCGCACGGTCACCATGAACAGGGTGCCGGTACCGGTGAAATCCTCGGGTAGCGGGTACAGCTCCTCCACATTCTCCTGGGCCAGGACACCCGTCCCGGCGGCCACGTCACCCACGAGGGGCACGTGTCGGATGGGCCGGGAGTCCATGATGACCTTCGAGGATGGGTCGTAGCACACCTCGATGGCCCGGGGCTTGGTCGGATCCCGCCTCAGGTAGCCCTCCTTTTGGAGTACGGCCAGGTGGGCGTGGACGGTGGAGGACGAGGTGAGGCCGACTGACTCGCCGATCTCCCGGACCGACGGGGGATAGCCCCGCTCCCTGACCGCCTCGGAGATGCAGTCCAGAATCTGCTTGCGCTTGGTGCTGAGTACCTGGGCCATGGCTCCCCTTGTGCATCGCCCGCCGGGGCTCGGCGAACGTCTGTTTGCAAGAAGGTAGTCGGGGAGGGAGTCAAAAGCAAACACCCGTTCGAAAAACCCCTTGACACCGAACAGGTGTTCGTGGTCACATGACGGCATGGCGAACACAGGTTCGACGGAAACAGTAACCCCGGGAACGCCGAGGGCCGGCGCATCCGTCGCGGGCGGTGGATCCCCTCGGACTCCTTCACGCACCCGGTCCCGGGTCGTCGCCGGAGCCGGTGTCACACCCCCGAAGTACAACGTCGCCATGGACAGCCAAGCGATGCAGACGCCGGAACCGGTTGACGTGGCCGTGCCGGCTCGGGCTGGCACCGACGAGGAAGGGAGGGCGCCCCGATGACGGCACTGTGGGTGGATCCGGCACCCAGACATGTCCGGTCGCCGGACCCCGCAGACGCACCTGACCTGCGACTCATCGGAGGCTCGCCGGCGGACCGGCCCGAGGACCCGGGACCGGGACCGGAGGAGACCTACGGGCTCCGCCTGGTCCCGGCACCTCGACACGGGGCCTGGAGTTCGGGCCGACGTAGACCCTCGATAGAGGTCCGCCGCCGCCGCACCCTGTTTGCCGCCATGGGGCTCCTCCTGGTCGGCCTCGCTCTTCCGCTGAGCGGAACCGGTGGTAACTCCCACGCCACTGGTTCCGCTCTGGCGGAGACCGGACACTCCGTCACCTACACCGTGAAGGCGGGCGACACCCTGTGGACCATCGCCGAACGGGTGGCTCCGACCGCGGACCCCCGACCGCTGGTGGCACGGTTGGCGGCGCAGACCGGTTCGGACAACGTCGTGCCTGGGGAGCGGATCGTCCTTCCCTAGAGTCGACCCGGATCCGACGGCTCGGCCGGTGCCACGGTGTGTGGTGAGGGCGTGGTGTTGGAAGTGGCGCACTAGCCTCGTGGCGTGCGATGCCCGTGGTGCCTGGCCGATGACGATCGGGTGGTCGATTCGAGAGTCGCCGAAGATGGGACCGCCATCAGACGGCGCCGCGAATGCTCCGTGTGTGGCCGCCGCTACACGACATTCGAACGGATCGACGAGATTCCGCTGATGGTCATCAAACGCTCCGGCCTACGTCAACTGTTCGACCGGGGGAAGTTGATTGACGGCCTTCGTTCCGCCACCAAGAACCGGCCAGTGACCGAGGAGCAGCTCGAGGTGCTGGCACACGAGGTGGAGGACGAGTTGCGTGAGGAGGGGTCAGAGCCCAGCTCGGAGCAGGTGGGCCTGGCGGTACTCGAGCGGCTCCGGGTGCTCGACGAGGTGGCCTACCTCCGGTTCGCTAGTGTCTACAAAGGCTTCGAAGGGGTGGACGACTTCCGCCGGGAGGTCGGTCTGCTGACCAAGACCACGGCCCCCAAGCAACCGGAGGTCTAGACGGTGGCCGAGCTCCTGATCGATATCCCCGAACGGGCACTGGCCATCTACGCCCACCCGGACGACCCCGACGTGTCGTGTGGGGGCACGTTGGCCGTGTGGTCCAAGGCCGGGTGCGAGGTCCACGTCCTCGTGTGCACCGACGGTGGCAAAGGATCATCGGACCCGACGACCGACGTCGCCGAACTGATAGCCCGACGCGGGGCCGAGTCGGCGGAGGCTGCCGGCCTGCTCGGCATCGCCGGTCTGCAGTGCCTGAATCATCCTGACGGGGAGTTAAGCGACGACCCAGGACTGCGCGAAGCGTTGGTGGCCGAGATCAGGGCATTCCGACCGGAGATCGTTCTGTGTCCGGACCCCACTGCGGTCTTCTTCGGCCAGGACTACTTCAACCACCGTGACCACCGGATAACCGGGTTGGCGGCACTCGATGCGGTGGCTCCGGCGGCAGCGTTGCCGCACTACTTCCCCGGAGCCGGCCCCGCCCACCAGGTCTCGACGGTCCTCATGTCGGGCACCCTCGAGCCCGACGTCTGGGTGGACATCTCCGCAACGGTGGACCTGAAGAGCGAGGCGGTGGCCTGTCACCGGAGCCAGTTCCCAGACGACGAGGCGTGGGCAGCCACGGCGGTGCGACTGGGGGCCGAGGACGCCGGGAGACAGGCCGGGGTACCCTTCGCCGAGGGCTTCAGGAGGTTGCGCCTCGGTGGGTGAGCGGGCTTCCGGGCTGCCGGGCTCCGTGGGCGTGGGTTCCTCGGTACCCGGACCCGGGCAGGCGGACCGGGTCATTCTCCATGTCGATATGGACGCCTACTTCGCCTCGGTGGAGGTTCTGGACAACCCCTCGCTGGCCGGACTCCCGGTGATCGTGGGCGGATCGGGTCCCCGTGGCGTGGTGGCGGCCTGCACCTACGAGGCCCGCCGGTTCGGCGTGCACTCGGCCATGCCCTCTTCGGTGGCCCGTCGCCTGTGTCCGAGAGCGGTGTTCGTCGACGGCCGCTTCCATCGCTACATGGAGGAGAGTGCGAAGCTGCACGCCATCTTCCAGTCGGTGACCCCACTGGTGGAGGGCATATCCCTCGATGAGGCGTTCCTCGACGCGACGGGCTCGAGGCAACTGCTCGGCGACGGCCCGACCATCGGCGCGGCCATCCGCCGGCGGGTGTCGGACGAACTGCACCTCGACTGCTCGGTCGGCATAGGCCGGAGCAAGCTCATCGCCAAGCTGGCCTCCAAAGCGGCGAAGCCCTCGGCGACGCCGTCAGGGATCGTCCCCGGAGCCGGTGTGGTTCTCGTACCGGCCGATCGGGAGCTCGACTTCCTGCACCCGCTGCCCGTACGAGCTCTGTGGGGCGTGGGACCTGTCACCGGTCGACGACTGGAGTCACTAGGAATTCTCACCGTGGGGGATATCGCATCGCTGCCCGATGGCGCCCTCCAGCGCTATCTCGGAGTGGCACACGGTACCCACCTGGCCGAACTGGCCCGCGGTTACGATCCCCGCCCCGTCGTGCCCGAGCAGGAGGCCAAGTCGATCGGGCACGAGGAGACCTTTGCCTCGGACATCTGGGACCGGGAACTTCTGCACGGCCACCTCCTGCGCATGGTGGATGCATCCGCCACCGCCCTCCGGGGTGCCGAGTTGGCCGCCCGAACCATCACCGTCAAGGTGAGGTTCTCGGACTTCTCCATGGTCACGCGTTCGCACTCGCTGGTCGCTCCCCTCGACGCCTCACCCGCCATCGGTGCTGTGGCCACCGCACTGCTGGAGTCGGTTCCTGACGACCAAGGCGTTCGCCTGCTCGGTGTGAGCCTGTCCGGATTCGGCACCACCGACAGTGGACACCAGCTCACCCTCGACCTCGTGCCGGGGGTTCCGGATGATCCGGACCGGCATGCCCGGGTTGCGACGGCGGACCGGCTGACGAGGGCCCAGGAAGAGGCCGAGCGCATCCAAGGGTCGTGGGCCACGGTCAGCTCGGCGGTGGACGCCGTCCGGGCCCGTTACGGGGGAACCTCGGTCGGGCCGGCCTCCCTGGTCGGGGCGGATGGACTACGGGTACGGCGCCGGGGCGAGGCTCAATGGGGTCCGACGGCGCCTAGAGGGGGGAATGATGGTGAAGGATGACCGTCCACCTTGTAATATGGTTCTGGTGTCTGGTCAAGGATGCGGCATCGAGAGGATGAACCTTCCCTCGGATGCGGCATGTTTTCGAGTGGGGGATGCGCGAGGATGAAGGCAGCGATCACCGCTGGACACGGAGTTGGGTGGAGGGGACGAGTTCTTGCCGCTCTCTGAGCACGAACAACGCATTCTGCACGAGTTGGAGCAGTCCCTCTACCAGGAGGATCCTGGCTTCGCGGAACGGGTTCGCTCGGAGACGGTGTACCGGCACGCCGGTCGGTACTGCATCTGGTCGGCTCTTGTATTTGTGGCCGCACTGGTCTTCATGTTCCTGACCTTCTCACGGTCGGTGGTGCTGGGATTCGTCGGTGTGGTGGTGATGTTCCTGTCCGGTGTGGTGTTCGCCAACAACGCCCGGCGGATGGGCAAGGCCGGAATCGACGACATCTCGCGGTCCCTCCACAGCCGCAACCTGAGTAACTCGGTGCACGACCCGCGGGACTGGATCCGTGGTCGGTTCCACCGTGATGAATGACCGGTCCGTCTGACCGGATCGCCTGAACCACCGTTGTCGAACCTCCCTTCCCGAGGGCCTGCGTGTTCAGGGAGAGGAGACGTACCCGTCGACCCGACCGATCTGTCCGATCCGGTAGTGCTCGCCGTCGACGTCGGTGGAACCAAGATGGCGGCCGCCGTCGTGGATCCGTCCGGGACCATCGTGGCCGACGGCCGGATCGCCACCCCGATCACATCCGATCCGGAGGAGGTATTCGGCGCCCTGGTGGCGTTGATCGAGCAGGTGCGGTCGACCACCACCATGGAGCCCGTCATGTGCGGGGTGGGCTGTGGTGGGCCGATGACGGCCGGTGGTGCGATGGTGAGCCCACTGAATATCGGTGCCTGGGTGCGGTTCCCGCTCCGGGATCGCCTCAGCGAATCCCTCGGACTTGCGGTAGCCGTGGACAATGACGCCAAGGCCTTGGCACTCGGCGAGGGTTGGCTGGGTGCGGCCCGAGACTCAGCCAACTACATGGCCATGGTGGTATCCACCGGTGTGGGTGGGGGCATCGTGGTCGACGGCCACCTCCTCGACGGGGAGGACGGCAACGCTGGCCACATCGGGCACGTGGTGGTGGTGCCCGAGGGTCGCCCGTGCGCCTGCGGTGGCCGGGGCTGCCTCGAGGCCGAGGCGTCGGGATTGTCCATCGAACAGTTCACCGGTCGACCCGCCGCCGAGGCACCCGAGGAAGTGCGACGACGCACCGGCCTGCTCGTGGGGCGGGCCGTGGCCTCCATGAGCAACCTGCTCGACGTCGAACTCACCGTCGTGGCGGGCTCGGTGGCCCTCGGCTTCGGTGCCCCCTTCTTCGACGCAGCCCAGGCGGAACTGTCCAGCCGGTCCCGTCTGGACTTCTCGCGGTCGGCCCGGATCATCCCTGGCGGTCTGGGGGCCCACGGGCCACTGGTGGGTGCCGCTTCGGTCGGACGGAGAGCGTACGTGGCCTCAACACTGACGACGGGGACCCGGTGATCGCCGAGGAGGTCCCGGGAACGCCGTCGGTGCCTCGTACAGCGGCCGCTCTCTGCCCGCCCACCGGGGTCCGGTCCGGGCCTCCACCGGCGGCCTTCGGCGCGGTGGCGCGGGCGGTGGCGGGTCGACCCGACCTGTGGTTGGCGGCGCTGGGTGCCCTCCGGCGACTTGCCGTACCGGGATGGTGGCGGTCGCGACCACGCCTCCCCCTGCCCGATGGCCCGCTGTGGCGGTTCAGGATGATCACGGCCTACGGCCGTCCCGATGCCATCCCGGACTCCACCGACGTGCTCTCCTACCTCGAGTGGTGCCGGTCCAGCGGCCCGCAACGGCCCCACCGGCGTGGTCACGGGAGGACGTCGGTAGCAGAGGGCCGTCGGGGTCCGCCTTGATCGGGCTAATTTCCGAGGTGATGGATCGACGGTCGAGCCACCAGGCGGCCACGAAGACCCCGGGGAGACCGGCCCCGGGCTCGACGGTCGCCGTCCGGTCGCCGATGTCGCCGTCGAGACGGGCACTGGTCCTGAACGCCACGTTCGAGCCCCTCGGGATCGTGTCATCCCGGCGGGCCGTGTTGCTGGTCCTCGATACCAAGGCCGAACTGGTCCACACCACCGAGCGGGTGTTCCGGGCCGAACGGCTCACCGTCCCCGAGCCCTCGGTGGTCCGCCTCGTCCGCTACGTCCAGGTTCCCCGGCACTACCGGGTGGCGGTCAACCGCCGGACGGTGTTCGCCCGGGACGGGTCACGCTGCCAGTACTGCGGGTCGGCGGCGGAGAACCTCGATCATGTCATCCCCCGGAGCAAGGGGGGACCCCACACCTGGGAGAACGTGGTGGCGGCCTGTCGCCGCTGCAACACCCGCAAGGAGGACCGCCTGCCCCACGAGGCCGGCATGACGCTGCGCTCAACGCCGGTGGCACCTCGGCACCGGGTCCAGCTGCTGGCCCTGTGCGGCGGGGCCAGTGAGGACTGGAGCACCTACCTCGGTCCCAGCTGCCGACCCGCGTCACCAGCTGACGGCCTGATCCACCGGGCGCCAGGAGCGTGGCCGATGCCGTGAGTGGAGGGTCGAGGAGCGGAAGGAACGAGGTGCGGTGCTGCACGGGTCGTGGCCGGCCGTGGGCGAGGACCCGGGGCGGCGCACCGTGGCGGTATGCCGGCCCACCGACACCTCGCTGGTGCTCGGCTCGACGCAGACCGACAACGTGGTCGACCGGGGGGTCGTGGCAGCTGCCGGGAATCTCGGTGGTCCGTCGCTCGTCAGGCGGGGGCGCGGTTCTCGTCACTCCGGGCGATCCGGTCTGGGTGGACCTGTGGATCCCGGTCGACGACCCGCTGTGGCACCCCCAGGTGGACCGGGCCTTCGACTGGCTGGGTCGCGCCTGGGTCGATGCCCTGTCCCGAACCGGTATCACCGGTCTGATGGCCCACGACCAGGGCTTTGTAGCCTGTACCCGGTGGTCGTCGGTGGTGTGTTTCGGCGGTGTGGGGGCAGGGGAAGTCATCACCGGCGACGGGCGCAAGGTGGTCGGGTTGGCCCAGCGACGGAACCGACGCGGGGCCTGGTTCCACAGCGCCTGCGTGCTCCGCTGGGACGCTGGTCCCCTCGTGGAGCTGCTGACCCTTGACGCCGCGGACCGCAGGGCGGCCGTGATCGGGCTCGGGGCCGCGGTCGCGGGTGCGGCCGACCTGGCCGATGAACTCGGTGTCGCCGCTCCTGACGGCCAAGCCTTGGCCTACTCGCTCATCGCCTCGCTTCCCTAGATCCGGGGGTCCCGCCCCACTTCCCCCACTTCGCTCCACCCGGGCCATCCCGGTGGAGCGACGTGGGGACTTCCTGCCCCCGTGGATCCGGTGGCCGCACCACAACCGCTCTGAACTGGCTTTCCGTTCCTCCGACTGACTCAGGGATCCACCCGCATCCGTCGACCTCACGGTCATCGTCGGCGGCCAGGTACCCGCATTCGCCCTCGACGACAGGCAGATTTCGTGACGAGGTGGTTGACCAGTGGGGGACTGGGGCGTAAAGTGGCGCAAAGTGGTGTGAAAGGGAGGAATCTGAATCCTCAGATTCTGGGCACTGCGGGGAGCATTGTGGGAGCAATCACCAGTGGCACGGTTCTTCGGCAGGTACGAGCACTCGCTCGACGACAAGGGAAGGGTGATCCTCCCGTCGAAGTTCCGCGGACACTTCGAACACGGGGGCTACCTGACGGAGTTCACGGACGGGTGCTTGTCGCTGTGGACGCCGGACCAGTTCGAGCAGCAGATGGAATCGATGCTGGAGCGGGCCGCCACATCCAAGAGCGAACGGAATCTGGCCAGGTTGTGGGCATCGACCTCGCACGAGATGGAGATCGACCGACAAGGCCGCATGGCCATTCCGCTCCGCCTCCGGGAGTACGCCGGCTTGGTGGGCGACGTCCTGGTACTCGGGGCGATCGATCGGGTGGAACTGTGGAATCGCGAGTCCTGGGACCAGAAGGTCCTTCCCGAGGAGGAGCGACTCACCCAGGGCGACGACGACTGAGTGCCGCCGTGCGCCTCCGTGTCGTCCGTCATCCCGTCGAGGAGCAGCCGGCGATCGCCAGCTATTTGTCAGCCGACGCCCGGCTGTACCCGGGGGTGGCCGGCCGCGTCAGCCCCGACCACCCGAGTGTCGACCATCCCAACCCACCGAACGACCCCGGAGCCACCGGATCGGTTGTCGCCCTCGACCGGGTCCACGCCCGTGCCCTCAGCGGGGACGGACCGAATGAACGGAGCGAAACGAGCGTCATCTCCTCGGCGGTCACCTCCCGGACATTGCCGCCGTTCCGGAACCCTGACTCCCGGCGCCGGCCGACGCCCTACGAGTCGGGCCTGGCCGCGGTGGCGCGGCACGAAGTGCACATCGAACGAGTCTGGCCCATGCGCAGTCCCTCGACCGGAACCCTGGAAGTATCCTCCTCCGCCTACTTCCAGAGAGATCGTCGCGGTACTCCACCCGCAAGCATCATGCCGGTCGAGGGACTGCAGATGAGCCAGGCGTTTCCCCACGAGCCGGTGATGGCCGAGGAGGTGGTGGAGCTGTTCGCTCGGGTGCCCCCCGGTCTCATCCTCGATACGACCCTGGGCGGCGGCGGGCACTCGGCCGCCCTGCTGGAGGCCCACCCAACCATCGGCATTCTGGGTCTCGACCGGGATCCCGCCGCCGTGGCTGCCGCTACCGCAACACTGGCCCCCTACGGCGGGCGGGTCTCGATCCGCCGGTCACGGTTCGACTCCCTCGCCCGGGTGGTCGCTGACACCCAGGCGGAGCTGGGAACGCCGGTCGAAGATCGCGGTCTGAGCGGAGTGCTCTTCGACCTTGGGGTGAGCTCACCCCAGCTTGATGTGGCCGAGCGCGGCTTCTCGTACCGCCGGGATGCCGTGTTGGACATGCGGATGGACCCGACCTCGGGATTGACCGCCGCTGATGTCGTCAACGACTACGGCGAGGACCAGTTGGTGGAGCTGTTCACCGACAACGGCGAGGGTCGCTTCGCCCGTCGCATCGCGCGCTCCATCGTGGCCGCCCGTCCCCTGGTCACCACGGGCCAGCTGGCCGACGTGGTGCGGACCGCCATCCCCGCCGCCACCCGGCGCACCGGGGGTCATCCGGCGCGGCGGGTCTTCCAGGCCATTCGGATCGCCGTGAACGAGGAGCTGGACCAGTTGGAGCGGGCGCTGGACGATGCTCTGGCCCTGCTGCGACCGGGCGGACGATGCGTGGTCATCTCGTACCACTCCGGCGAGGACCGCCTGGTCAAGACCACCTTCCATCGGGCCGCCACCGACAACTGCCAGTGCCCTCCGGGCCTTCCGTGCGTGTGTGGGGCCGATCCGCAGTTCCGGCTGGTCACCCGGGGCGCCCGCCGGCCCTCCGAGGAGGAGGTGGCCCGGAACCGCCGGGCCGAGGCAGCTCGGCTCCGGGTCATCGAGCGGTTACCCGCCGCGGTCGACGACGCCAACGGCGAGGTCGCCTGATGGCTCCGGCCGGTACGGCCACAGCCAGGCGCGCTCCGGCCCCCCGCCCGGCGCCGTCGGCACCGCGTCGGCCACCGCTACGGCTGTTCGAGCCCGCCCCCCGCCGCCGCCCCGGTACCCGGGGCGTGCAGCGCTCGACCATGTGGCTCTCGGGCCTGCTCATCGTAGGAAGCCTGCTGGCCGTGGTGGTCGGAGACGCCTTCGTCACCCAGGGCCAGGTCCGGCTGTCGACGACCCAGTCGGCGTTGGTGGCCGCCCAGGCCACCCAAAAGAGCCTGCAGGTGGCCGTGGCCATGAAGGCGGCGCCTCCGGTGGTGGTCAGTCAGGCCAAGAGCGAGGGCCTGGTGGCCGCCACCCAGGTCGTGTACCTGCCCCAGGTTCCTCTCAACGTCCCGCTCCCATCGCCGCAGATCGTTCCGTCGACCACCCCTGTCTCCGCCTCGTCGACCCTCCCACCGGCCAACGACATGCCCCCGACTCCATTGGCCGAGTCCAAAACGGCAACCTCTTCGTCCGCTGCAACCGCCCCGACCACGACACCGGCCTCCACGACACCGGCCTCCACGACACCGGCCTCCACGACACCGGCCTCCACGACACCGGCCTCCCCGTCCGTCCCCTCCACGAGCGCCACGGCCCAGCGGTGAGCCCGTCGATCCTGCTGGGTCGGCGCTCCCGCGCCATGCGGTTGACTCTGGTGGTCATTTTTCTCGCCCTAGTCGTCCAGTTGGTCAACGTGCAGGAGTTCTCTCATCACCACTACGCCACCCTGTCCGCTTCGGAATTGACACAGTCCGTGACCGTTCCCGCCGTGCGGGGCGGGATCTATGACCGGAACGGTGAGGTCCTGGCCGAGTCGGTGACCAAGCAGACGGTGGTGGCCGACCCGGAGCTCATCACCCATCCGGCTGCCACCGCCGAAGCCCTGGCCCCCGTACTGGGCCTGGACGTGGCCAAGCTCCGGGCCGACCTCACCGAGCCCTCCGGATTCGTCTATCTGGCCCACCGGGTGTCCGACGCCGTGGCGGCCAAGGTCAACGCCCTCGCCCTCACCGGTATCAACCTGATTCCGGAGTCCCAACGGGTGCAGCCGGACGGCCAGTTGGCCCTCCCCGTCGTAGGCACGGTCAACTGGGCGGGCAACGGAGCCTCGGGACTCGAATACCAGTACCAGTCGCTGCTGGCCGGCAAGGACGGCTCCAAGAACCTCATGCAGGCCCCCGACGGTGCCACCATCCCCGGAACGGGCAAGGCGTCGGAGTCGTCCCAGCCGGGCGAAGGCCTGGAGCTGACCATCGACGAGTCCGTCCAGTATGTGGCCGAGCAGGCCCTGGCCGCCGAGATCTCGGCCTCCCACGCCTACAGCGGCACCGCTGTGGTCATGGACGTGAAGACCGGTGACATCCTGGCCATGGCGGACCTCCAGGCCACGACCGGTTCGGCTACCACCGGAGCGAGTCCCGCGTCGGGCGCCGGAGCGGTGACGGTGGCGGACACCACGAGTTCGGCGGCTCAGTCGACATCGGGCCCCACGCTGGTGTCCCAGGCCGACACCCTGCCCGCCGGCGTGAAAGAGGCGCCCTCCAACACCGCCGTGACCGGGGTCTACGAGCCGGGCTCGGTGTTCAAGCTCGTGACCTTCTCCGCGGCCCTGGCCGCTGGCGTCACCACCCCCAACCAGTCCATCGAGGTGCCGCCGTCGCTGCCCATGGGCACATACACGTTCCACGATGCCGAGGCGCACGGCAACGAACGCCTGACCGCCAGCAGCATCCTGGCCCAGTCCTCCAATATCGGCACCATCGAGGTGGCCCAGTCTCTGGGTGAGAACCGGTTGCTGGCCCAGATCAGCAATCTGGGCTTCGGCAAGCCCACCGGGCTGAACTTTCCCGGTGAGTCGGAGGGTCTGGTGCCCGGGCCCTCGGCCTGGACCGGGACCTCCATCGGTTCCACCCCGATCGGCCAGGACGACGCCGTGACCGCACAGCAGATCCTCGACGCCTACAACGCGGTGGCCAACGGCGGGGTCTTCGTGGCTCCCCGCCTGGTCCGGGCCACCGTCGACCCCTCGGGAGCGGTGACGGCGGTCAAGCCCTCGCCCACCCACCGGGTCATCGACCCCACCACCAATGCCGAACTGGTCCAGATGCTGGAGGGAGTGGTCTCCTCGGGCACCGGCACCGAGGCCGCCATCGACGGCTACACGGTGGCCGGTAAGACCGGTACCGCCCAGATCCCCGATCCCAATCACCTCGGTTACATCTCGGGTGCCTACGTGGGCTCGTTCGCCGGATTCGCCCCGGCGGAGAATCCGGTGCTCTCGGCCATCGTGGTCCTCGACCACCCCACACCCATCTACGGTGGTGCGGTGGCCGCCCCGGTGTTCTCGACGATCATGGCCTACGCCCTCCACCACTACGGCATCCCCACCACCGCGGCCCCCACCACGTCGGCCTCGAACTCGGCGGTCGGGGGCACCGGTACCATCGCGGTGCCGACCGGAGCGACCACGGAAGGGCCCTAGGTGGGCCCCCGCTGGTCACGACCGCACCGCTACACCGACCGGAGCCACTGGACCCCCTCGCCGTGCAGATGACCATGCTGCTCCACGACGTCGACGCGGTCGAAGTGCGAGGCGATCCGGCCTCGACTGAGGTCAGTTCCGTCGAGTACGACAGCCGGCGGGTGCGGGAGGGCACACTGTTCTGTTGCGTGCCGGGAACCCACACCGACGGGCATGTCCATGCCGCCGAGGCGGTGGACCGGGGCGCCACCGCCCTGTTGTGCGAACACCTCCTGGACCTCGACGTGACCCAGGCCCGGGTGGTCCCGGGGACCCTCCGGCCGGCCATGGCCTCGCTGGCCTCGGCCTTCTACGGCCACCCGTCACGGTCCCTGCGGATGGTGGGCGTGACCGGCACCAACGGTAAGACCACCGTGACCCACTTGGTGCGGTCGGTCCTGGACCGGGCGGGCATCCCGACCGGGGTCATCGGCACCCTGGCCGGGGAGCGGACCACGCCTGAGTCCCCCGACCTCCAGCGGTTACTGGCCGAGCTCCGGGCCGGGGGTCGCCAGGCGGTGGCCATGGAGGTGTCCTCCCACGCCCTGACCCAGCACCGGGTCGACGGCATCGTCTTTGACGTGGCCGCCTTCACCAATCTGAGCCGTGACCACCTCGACCATCACGGCTCGATGGCGCAGTACTTCGCGGCCAAGGCCCGCCTCTTCGAGCCGCCCAGGGTCACCATGGCGGTCATCGCAGTGGACGACCCGTGGGGGGCCCGACTGGCGTCGTCTCTGGACCGTTCCACCGTCGTCCCGGTCCGGGAGTCCGAGGCCACTGAGATCGTCACGGGCGTGGGGTCTACGTCGTTCCGCTGGCGGGGACGATCGGTCACGCTGCCCCTGACCGGGCGGTTCAACGTGAGCAATGCCCTGATCGCGGCCACCGTGGCCACGGTCCTCGGAGTGGACGAAGACGGGGTGGCCGAGGGTCTGGCTCTTGCCGACCCGGTGCCCGGACGGATGGAGGTGGTGGCGTCACGTGAGCCCTTCTCGCTGCTCGTCGACTACGCCCACACCCCGGCCGGCCTCGAGGTGGCCCTGACCGCGGCACGTGAGCTGGCCGGTGCGGCGCGCGTACTCTGCCTGTTCGGCTGCGGAGGAGACCGCGACCAGGGGAAACGTCCGGAGATGGGGGAGGTGGCCTCCCGCCTGGCCGATGTGGTCGTGCTCACGTCGGACAATCCGAGGTCCGAGGATCCCCTGGTCATCATCGAACAGATCCAGGCGGGCCTCGGGCCCGACACGGAGATGGTGGTCGAGCCCGACCGGACCGCGGCCATCGGCCTGGCAGTCGGGATGGCGCGGCCGGGGGACGTGGTGCTGCTGGCCGGCAAGGGGCACGAGACCACCCAGAGCGTGGGGGGGGAGACCCGTCCCTTCGACGACCGGGTGGAGGCGCGTCGGGCGCTCGCCCAACGACGGGGGGACCTTCCCGCGTGATCTCGCTCATGACGTCGGGAGGCGTGGCTCTGTGGGTGGCGGTGCTGACCACCCCGGTGCTCATCCGGTGGCTGATCAAGCACAACATCGGTCAGCAGATCAGGGAGGACGGTCCTCAGGTCCACATCGCCAAGGCCGGGACGCCAACCATGGGCGGCATCGGCATCCTGGCCGCGGTGGTGATCGGTTACCTCTGCGCCCACGCCGTGCCCGGTGTCCACTTCTCCCGTTCGGGGGCGCTGATCATGCTGGCCATCGTGGGTGCGGCGTCGATCGGCTTTGCCGACGACTGGATCAAGGTCCGCCACCGCCGGAGCTTGGGATTGAGCAAGTCGGCCAAGTTCGGGGCCGAGATCGGGCTGGGGCTGCTGTTCGCCCTGTTGGCCGTGTACTGGGCCCACGCCTCGACCACCTTGTCCTTCACCCGGTACGACTCCATCGGCCTGCACATGGGCACGGCTCTGTGGGTGGTCTGGGCCACGGTGATCATCGCCGCCGCCGCCAATGCGGTGAACCTCACCGACGGATTGGACGGTCTGGCCGCCGGCTCGTCCACGTTCTGCTTCGCCTGCCTGGCCATCATCGGCTACTGGCAGTACCGGCATTTCGCCATCTACAAGGTGCCCGACGCTCTCGACCTGGCCCTGGCCTCGGTCGCCCTGGCCGGCGCCTGCCTGGGGTTCCTGTGGTGGAACGCCGCCCCCGCCAAGATCTTCATGGGGGACACCGGGTCATTGTCCATCGGGTCGGGACTGGCCGCCCTGTGCCTGCTGATGAATCTGGATCTGCTGCTGGTGGTGATCGGCGGGCTGTTCGTGATCGTCACTCTCTCGGTGGTGATCCAGGTGATCAGCTTCCGGGTCTTCCACCGGCGGGTGTTCCGCATGGCCCCCCTCCACCACCACTTCGAACTCATGGGATGGCCCGAGACGACCGTCATCGTCCGGTTCTGGATCCTGGCCGGACTGTTCGCCGCCCTCGGACTCGGCATCTTCTACGGGGACTTCCTCTCGGTGGGCAAGGTCTGATGGCTCTCGGTGGGAACGGTCCGATGGCTCTCGATGGGAACGGTCTGATGGCCGACCGGCCCCATAGGGCGGACCCCGGACCGACGCCTCCCTACGGGGGGTTCCACCACCGGGCGCTCCAGGTGGACGAGGCTAGGGAGATGTGTCGGAACCCTCCCGCCCCGCGAGCTCCGGTCGTCACCGCAACAGACCGAGGAGAGCATCGTGGCTGATCGCACCACCATCCCCCGGGCAGCGACCCGTGAGCGTCATCCCTCGCGCCCGGCCGGCGGTGTCCCCATGCGCCCCCGCCGCCCGATCGACGGGACCGTCCTCCACGGGGACCCAGCCCCTGACCGGTCGCCGGTGGCCACCCGCCCCGGCCTGCGGGTCCCGCGGGTTCTCCGGCGGGGCCGCCCGGGTGCCGCGGCGTCGACGGCTGCCGTGGTCACCGCGGACCCTGCGAGAGTCGGGGCCGCGGAGCGGAAGCTCCTCCGCCGTGCCCACCCCCGTCCCACGGGTTGGGTGGACCGGATGGGCACGGCCCGGGTCATCGCTCTCCTCATCGTGGTCCTGTGCGCCTTTGGGCTGATTATGGTGGGATCGGCGTCACCGGTGATCTCGCTCAACCTCTACGGGTCGCCCTGGGCCATCTTCATCCGCCAGGTGATGTGGATGGGCGTGGGGACCGGGGCGCTGCTGATCCTGTCCCGAGTGGACTACCGGAAGTGGCGGAGCATCCGGGGCCCGTTGGTGGTCGGGACCATGGGACTGCTGGTGCTGGTGCTGGTACCCCACTTCGGCGTCAGCGCCGGGGGCTCGTCCCGCTGGATCGGCTTCGGCATGTTCCAGCTCCAGCCGTCCGAGCTGATGAAGCTGGCCCTGGCCGTTTTCGCCGCCGACCTGCTCACCCGGCGCGCCGACTCCTCGTCCAAGCCGAAGATGGTCATCGTCCCGACGCTGGCCGTGCTGGGCATCTCCGGTGTGCTCATCTTGAAACAGCCGGACATGGGTACGGCTCTCGTCCTCTGCTGCATCGCCTTCGGCATCCTCTTCATGGGCGGCGTCCCGATGGCGCCCATCCTGAAGATTCTGGGCAGCTTCGTGGGTCTCGCCATCGTGGTCGGACTGGCCGACCCCTACCGGCGGGACCGTATCCTCTCGTTCCTCAATCCAGGGGCCAACAAGTCCGGCTCGGGCTACCAGGTGTGGCAGTCGCTCATCGGCCTCGGGACCGGCCACGTCTTCGGCCTGGGCCTCGGAGGGGGCCGGTCGAAGTGGGGCTCCCTGCCCAACGCCCACACCGACTTCATCTTCTCGGTGGTCGGGGAGGAGCTGGGTCTCGTCGGGGCCGTGTTCCTCCTCGGACTGTTCTTCGCCCTGGCCTGGTTCGGTCTCCGGGCCGCCACCCGGGCCCCGGACCGCTTCGGCAGCCTACTGGCGGTGGGCATCACCACCTGGATCACCAGCCAGGCGCTGATCAACGTGGGGGCCGTGATCGGCGTCCTCCCGGTCACGGGCATCCCCCTGCCGTTCATCTCGTTCGGCGGATCGTCCCTGATCATCACCATGGCCGCGGTGGGCATCCTGCTCAACATCGCCTCCCACGAGCGGGCGGTGCCCATCCCTCTCGGTCGGCGGCGGCGTCCCTCGACGGCGTGAGCGGCCGACGGTACGCCCTGGTGGCCGGCGGAGGCACGGCGGGTCACCTCCAGCCGGCCCTGGCCGTCGCCGAGGCGCTGGTCGACGCCGGGCACGAGCGCGGCACGATCGAGTTCGTGGGTTCGACACGCGGTCAGGACCGCCTCACGCTGGAAGGCCGGGGGTTCCCCTTCACCCTCCTCCCGGGCCGGGGCATCGTCCGCAGTCTCCGGCCCGCGGCGCTCGTGGCCAACATCGGCGCCGTGGCCGGACTGGCCGTGGCCGCAGTGCGGGGGGTCGGTGTGGTGCTCCGCTCCCGGCCCCGGGTCGTGGTGTCGGTGGGTGGGTACGCCTCGCTGGCCGCCTCGCTGGCCGCCGTGGTCACGAGAGTGCCGCTGGTGCTGGTCAACGTGGACGCAGTGCCGGGAGCGGCCAATCGGCTACTCGGTCGGTTCGCCCGGGCCTCCGCGGTGGGATGGGAGGGCAGCCCCCTGCCCCGGGCGGTCGTGACGGGAACGCCGGTGCGGCCGGAGATCGCCCGTGTGGGCCGGGGAGCTGCCGAGCGCCACACCGCACGGCGACAGCTCGGCCTCCCCGAGGACCGCCCCACGGTGGTCGTCTTCGGAGGCTCTCTCGGCGCTCACCGGATCAACCGGGCCGTCCTCGAGCTGTCCGACCGGTGGCGGGACCGAAACGACCGGTCGATCTACCACATCGTCGGGCGAAGGGAGTGGGACGACGACCTCCGCGTCCAGACCGATCCGGCGGGTCTGGCCCTGGTCAGGGTGCCCTACGAGGACCGGATGGACGTGGTCTACGGCTCCGCTGACGTGGTCGTGTGCCGAGCTGGGGCCATGACGGTGGCTGAGTTGGCAGTGGCCGGGGTGCCGTCGGTACTGGTGCCGCTGCCCGGGGCCCCCGGAGACCACCAAACGGCCAACGCCCGGGTGCTGGAGCGGGCCGGCGGCGCCGTACTGTTACCCGACGACCGCTGCGACGCCGGGTCCCTGGCCACGACTCTCGACGGGCTCCTGTCCGAGCCCGCCCTCCTCGAGTCGATGGGGCGGGCCGCCGCAGAACTGGGCCACCCCGACGCCGCCGCGTCGGGGGCCCGTCTGGTGGAGGCGAGCGCCGCGCCCTCCCCTGGAGACCCCGGGGAGGGGCCGTGAGCGCCGTAGGACGGGCCGAACTGCTGCGGAGTGGTGGCCGCACGGTCCGGGTGCACGTGGTCGGGATCGGTGGGGCCGGGATGAGCGCCATCGCCATCGCCCTCGACGCCATGGGCCATACCGTCAGCGGAAGCGACCTGAAGGCTTCGGGCGTGACCGACCGGCTGCAGCGGGCCGGGATCCCCGTGGCCATCGGGCACGCCGCGGCCAACGTGGGTGCGGCCGACCTGGTCACGGTGTCGTCGGCCATTCCCGACAGCAACCCCGAGGTCCTGGAGGCCCACAGCCGAGGCATCCCCGTGCTGTCCCGGGCGGAGTCGCTCGCCGCCATCGCCTCCCTGCGGCGCTGTGTGGCCGTGGCCGGGACCCACGGCAAGACCACCACGGCCTCGATGCTGGCCCTGCTCCTGGTAGAGGCCGGCCTCAGGCCCTCGTTCCTCATCGGCGGGGACGTGAACGAGATCGGCACCAACGCGGTCTGGGACGAGGGGGAGTGGCTGGTTGTGGAGGCCGACGAGAGCGACGGCACCTTCCTTTCCCTCGTGCCCGACATCGCCGTGGTCACCAACGTGGAGGCCGATCACCTGGACCACTACGGCTCCTTCGACGCCGTCCGGTCGGCCTTCGAGGCCTTCGTGCACAGTGCACGCCACCACCGGGTAGTGGGCGGGGACGAGGAGGTGGCCAGGGAGATCGGCCGGTCCAGCGGTGCCGATACCGTGGGCACCGAGCCGGGCAGCACCTACCGGATGGTCCGTGTCGACCTGAGCCGAAGCGCCCTGGCCTTCGATCTGGAGGATCCGACCGGAACGGTCCTCGGTCGACTGGCCGTTCCGGTCCCCGGCCTCCACAACGCCCGCAACGCCGCCGTGGCCGCTGTGGCCGCGCTGGCTGTGGGCGTCCCCTTCGACACGGTGAGGCGGGCCCTGGCCCGTTTCGCCGGCGTGGCCCGCCGGTTCGAGTTCCGGGGCACCGTGGACGGGATCACCTACGTGGACGACTACGCCCACCTGCCCAGCGAGGTCCGCGCCGCCCTGGCTGCGGCCCGCAACGGCGGCTGGCCCCGGGTGGTGGCCGTGTTCCAGCCCCATCGCTACAGCCGTACCGCCGAGCTGTGGGCCGAGTTCGGTCGATCCTTCGGCGATGCCGACGAGGTGGTCGTCACCGACGTCTACGGCGCCGGCGAGGGACCTGTTCCCGGGGTGACCGGCCGCCTGGTGGCCGACGCCATACGGCGCGAGCAGCCGGGCATGCCGGTGCACTATGCGGCGGGTTGGGCCGACCTGCGTGGCGTGGTGCGTGGCGTGCTCCGGACGGGCGACCTGTGCTGCACCCTGGGCGCCGGAGACCTGACCACCCTTCCCGACGAGCTGATGTCCGATGCCGAGCGGTGAGACCCTGATGACGGCCGAGACACCCGTCACTGGACCGGCTGGCCCGGTCCCTCGGGCCGACCGCCCTCGCCGACCACCCCCTCGGTGCGCTCACCACCTACCGGGTCGGCGGCACCGCCGCCCTGTTCGAGGAGGTCGTGGACGAGCACCGCCTGGGTGAGGTGGCCCGGAGCGTGGCCGGTACCGATGTTCCGGTGCTGGTCCTCGGCCGGGGCTCCAATCTCCTGGTGGCCGACCGGGGCTTCGAGGGCCTGGTTCTCCGCCTCGGGCCCGGGTTCGAGAGCCTCGTCATCGAGGGAACCGACGTCCGGGCCGGTGCGGCGGTGAGCCTGCCCGTGCTGGCCCGCCGCACCGCTGCCGCCGGCCTCACCGGTCTGGAGTGGGCCGTGGGGGTGCCCGGTTCGGTGGGGGGCGCCGTCCGGATGAACGCCGGCGGTCACGGCTCGGACACGGTGGCCACGCTCGTCGACTACGGCTGGGTTGATCTGGCCACCGGCTCGGGGGGCACCGCGCCGGTGGCGGCGCTCCTGGCCGGATACCGTCGCACCGCCCTTACTCCGGCCCAGGTGGTGACGGGGGGCACGTTCCGGCTCCGGACGGGCGATGCGGCCGATGGGGCGGCCACCATCGCCGAGATCGTCCGGTGGAGGCGGGCCAACCAACCCGGGGGCAGCAACGCCGGCTCGGTCTTCGCCAACCCGCCCGGTGACTCGGCCGGACGGCTGATCGACGCCTGCGGGCTGAAGGGGGTCGCGGATCGGCACTGCCGAGGTCTCCTCCAAGCACGCCAATTTCATCCAGGCCGATCCCGGGGGTTCGGCCGACGACGTGCGGGCGGTCATCGAACATGTGCGGGCGGCGGTGGCCGGGGCCACCGGTGTGCTGCTGCGCACCGAGGTCCGCCTGGTGGGCTTCTCCGGTCCCGAAGGGGGTCCCCGTGAGCCCTGACGAACCGACCGACGAGGGCCCCGAGGACGGGCACGCCGACCGACGGGCCGGCGAGCGATCGACCCCGTGGACTACGGGGTTTTCGAGGAGGGCACGGACACCGACGGCGTGGTGGCCGACGGCGATGACGGCTACGACGGCTCTGACGAGGCCGGGCGGCTCGGCACCGACGGGCGCCCCACGATCGATCCCCGCATCCGTCAACGGCGCCTGGCCATCCGCCGCAGCCAGGGGCGGAGGCGCCTCCGGTGGATCGGAGGCGTGGCCGTGGCCGTCGTCCTGGTCGTGGGCATGCTCGGCCTAGCCCATACCCCGTGGTTCGGTGCCCAGGCCGTCAGCGTGACCGGGACCCATCCCCACACCCCCGACGCCGCCATCGTGGCCGCGGCCGGCCTCCAGAGCCACCCGCCCCTGATCAGCGTCAATCCAGGTGCCGTGGCCAGGAAGGTCGAGTCGCTGCCCTTCATCGCCACGGCCCGGGTTCGCCGACGCTGGCCCGATGGGGTGCAGATCGCCGTGACCGAACGGGTTCCGGCCGTCCAGATGGCCGGACCCGGCTCGTCGTGGTCCCTGCTCGACGGGCATGGTCGCACTCTCCAGGTCGTGCCCAGCCGGGTCGCCGGCCTGGTGGTGTACATCGTCCACACCGCCACCGCCGGGATCCCTCCGGCCCCGGTCGGGACCTCGCTGCCTGCCGCCGCCGGACCCGGTCTCGAGGTCTGCCGGACCCTGCCGCCGGCGTTCGCTGCTCAGGTGGTGTCGGTGACGGTGGCGGCCGATGGTTCCATCAGCCTGGCCCTCGACTCGGGGATCACCGTCCTGTTCGGCACGGACTCCGACCGCGTCGGCTAAGTATCAGGACATCGCCTCCATCCTCGCCCACGCCACGCTGCACGCCACCTCGATCATCGATGTGACCGTGCCGGAGTCACCGACGGTGAGCGGCTGACGGTGACCCTCGGGTGACGAACCGCTCGAGAGGTGGGGTCGCCCCCGGGTGCTTCGCGTTTTGACCGTGCTTGACCAGGTACTCCGCTGACCGTATCGTGGGCGGCAACTCGCCGGTTGGAACGGTTTCAACCTTTGGTCGAGGGTAAGGGATTACATGACCGTTCCGGCGCAGAACAACTATTTCGCCGTCATCAAAGTCGTAGGCGTGGGTGGCGGCGGGGTGAATGCCGTCAACCGGATGATCGAGGCCGGTCTGCGGGGCGTCGAGTTCATCGCCACCAACACCGACGCCCAAGCCCTCTTGATGAGCGATGCCGATCTCAAGTTGGACATCGGGCGCCAACTCACCCGGGGTCTCGGGGCGGGCAGCGATCCCGAGGTCGGGAGACTGGCCGCCGAAGAACACCGCTCGGAGATCGAGGAGGCGCTGAAAGGTGCCGACATGGTGTTCATCACCGCCGGCAAGGGTGGGGGCACCGGAACCGGAGCGGCCCCTGTCGTAGCCGAGATCGCCAAGTCGCTCGGCGCGCTGACCATCGGCGTGGTCACCCGTCCATTCACCTTCGAGGGGCGTCGCCGCTCGGTCCAGGCCGAGGCCGGTATCCAGAACCTGAAGGAGAAGGTCGACACCCTCATCATCATCCCCAATGATCGGCTGCTCACGGTGTCCAACGAGAAGACATCGATGGTCAACGCCTTCAAGATGGCCGACGAGGTCCTGATGCAGGGCGTCCAGGGCATTACCAGCCTGATCACGGTGCCGGGCCTCATCAACACCGACTTCGCCGACGTGAAGATGATCATGAGCAACGCCGGCACCGCCATCATGGGCATCGGGTCGGCAACGGGCGAGGGCCGGTCGGTCAACGCCGCCCGGGCCGCCATCACCAGCCCACTCCTCGAGGCCTCCATCGAAGGGGCCCGGGGCATCCTCTTGAACATCGCCGGTGGGCCCGACCTCGGCCTGTTCGAGGTCAACGAGGCGGCCGAGATCATCCACGGGGTGGCCCATCCCGACGCCAACATCATCTTCGGCAGCGTCATCGACGAGAACATGGGCGAGGAGGTGCGGGTCACCGTCATCGCCGCCGGGTTCGAACGGTGGGAGGCCCAGGGCAGGAGCGGGTCCAGCCCCTCCGAATCGGCCGGTCCCCAGGAGACCCGGAGCCGGGTGTTGGGCGCGGAGACCGCACACGAGGACATCTTCGCCACGCCCACCGACGACGACCTCGACCTGGGTGACGACGACTTCGACGTGCCCTCGTTCCTTCGCTGAGGGCGGACCCTGGTCCTGTACCGATCATCGGTACCGTCCGGGCCGCCTGGAGTGAGGCGACCGCCGGGGACCTGAGGCCCGGTGGAGAGGCGCCCGGGGACGCCGTCGCCCTCGAGACGTGGGTGGGCCGAGTCACCTCGGACCCCGCATCGCTCCGGGTCGGTCACGTCCAGTGGATGCGCCAGGTCCACGGCGGCGTCGTGCTCGTCGTCCCGACCGGTGACCGACCGGTGACCGGTCGGCCCGGAGCCCCCCTGTCGCCTACGGCCATCCTGGCCGGCGAGGCCGACGCCCTGGTGTCGGTGGATCCATCGACGGGCCTGGTCGTCCTGACCGCCGATTGTGCGTCGGTCGCCCTCGGCAGCCCGGAGGGCGTCTTCGGGGCTGTCCACGCCGGCTGGAGGGGTCTCGTGGACGGCGTGGTGGAGCACGCCGTCGCGGCCATGCGGCAACTGGGGGCCACCGATGTGGTCGGTGCCCTCGGGCCCTGCATCCACGCCGAGTGTTACGAGTTCTCCCCGCCGGATCTCGACCTCGTGGCGGCGCGGTTCGGCGATCACGTGCGGGCCCGGACCGTCGAGGGCCGGCCGGCCCTGGACCTGCCGGTGGCCGTGGCCGCGGCCTTGACGTCGGCAGGGGCCGGGCTGCGGTTCCCGGCCGCCCCCTGCACGGGTTGTGGGGGCAGGCATTTCTCGCACCGGGCCAGGGGTGACGTCGGGCGCCAGGCCCTGGTGGTCTGGTCGTCGACCGGGGACAGGCCCTTTTGACCGGCTCCCTGCTCCAGCCGGAGACCGCCGGATTCCAGGACCGCCTGGGCGAGGTGCGTCGCCGGATCGCAGCATCATCGCTCGATCCGGGATCGGTGCGGTTGGTGGCGGTGACCAAGGGATTCGGACCCGAGGCGGCCCGATTGGCCCTGGACGCCGGATTGACCGAACTCGGGGAGAACTACGCCGACGAGCTGGTGGTCAAGGCCGAAGAGGTGGCCGGCGATGGCTACGGGGCCGGACGGCCCATATGGCATTTCCTCGGGTCCGTGCAGCGAAACAAGGTGGCACGGCTGGCCCCACTCGTCTCGTGGTGGCAAGGCGTGTGCCGCTTGGAGGAGGGGCGGACCATCGCCCGAAGGCGGCCCGGTTCGTCTGTGCTCGTCCAGGTGGATGTGGCCGGACTGCCAGGCCGAGGGGGCTCCCCACCCGGCCAGGTGCCCGAACTGGTGGGGGCCCTCCGCGACGAGGACCTGGTGGTGGCCGGGCTGATGGCGGTGGGTCCCCCGGGGCAGCCAGAAGCCTCCCGGAGTGGCTTCGCCCTGGTTTCGTCGATGGCCGACGCCTTGGATCTCCCCGTGCGCTCGATGGGGATGTCCGACGATCTCGAGGTGGCGCTGTCGGAAGGATCGACGATGGTGCGGGTGGGGCGGGCTCTGTTCGGCGACCGGTCTCCGGGCTCACGGTGAGCCGAGCCGGACGGTGGCCGATGCCATCCACCGGTACCTGAACCCACGCACTACGCTGTGCCGAGGAGGAAACGATGGCTGCTTCGTTCATGAAAAAGACCATGGCGTACCTGGGTCTTGTCGACGACGACTACGACGACTACGAGGACTACGACCAGAGGTCGCCGCTTCCGTCACCGTCGCCCGTCGGACGGGTGACGCAACGTCCGACCGGAACGCTCGACGACGTGGACGATCCCCCCGTCGTGGCTCCCAAACCGCGCATCCGGACCTTCGCCCGCGATGAGACGGTGGCCACCGCGGTGGCGGCCTCGGCACCCACCATGAGTTCCCGGGCCTCAGTGGGGTCCTCGTCCGTGCGTCCGATCACCCCGGAGTCGGCGGGAGCCAGGGTGCACATCGTGGCCCCTGGACGGTTCGCCGATGCTCAGGAGATCGCCAATCGGCTCATGAACAACCAGCCGGTGATCGTCAACATGCAGAGTGCCGACCGCGACCTTCAGCGACGGATGATCGACTTCTGCAGTGGCGTCACCTACGCCCTCTCCGGGGGCATGGAGCGGGTGGCCGACGAGGTATTCCTCCTCACGCCGTCCAACGTGAAGGTCTCCGACGAGGAGCGCCAGCGTCTGGCCGACCGCGGTTTGGTGAATCCCTGAGCCAGGATGGTGTGGTGGGCCGATCGGCGGCTCGTCACGGGAAGGGGAGTGAGCCGGGATGATCGTGCGACTCATCGTTCTCGTCCTCGAGCTGTTCATCTTCGTCCTGTTGGCGTACTCCATCCTGAGCTGGTACCTGGCGTACGCCCGGGTGTCGTACGACTCACCGGCCTACAGGATCAACCGGGTGCTCTCGGCCATCTGTGACCCGGTGCTCAACCCCATCCGCCGGCTCATTCCGCCGGCCCGGATAGGTGGGGTCGGACTGGACCTTTCGGTCCTGATCCTGTTTCTGGTCATCCAGGTCATTCTGATTCCGGTGCTCCAGCGCGGTTAGTTCGAGATTTTCTCGATCAATCCCTGGACCGACCTGGACGCGCCGCTAGCATGGACGGCATGGACGCTTCGCAATCTGCCCTCGATTCGCTCCGTACCGTCGAGTTCCGGGAGACCCTGAAGGGGTACCACCGGGACGACGTCGATGAATATCTGGAGAAGGCCGCGGTGGAGGCCGAAGGGCTCCAAGAGCAGCTCCGTCAGAGTGGGGAGCGTCTGCGCCAGGCCGCTGAGCGCATCTCGCAGCTGGAGAACCAACTCGAGCAGCAGCCGGCTCCGGTGGCCCACGCCGATGCATCGGTTCCCGACGACACCCTCCAGCGCACCCTCCTGCTGGCCCAGAAGTTCGTGGACGAGACCAAGGCCGACTCCGAGGCGCAGGCGGCACGGATCGTGGCCGAGGCCGAGGCCAAGGCCCGCGCCGTCACCGAGCAAGCCCAGTCCCAGGCCAGCCGCGTGGCCGCCGAGTCCGAGCAGCGCCTCCGTGAGGAGATCGCCCGCCTGGAGGACTCCCGGGGCCGGCTGTCCCGTGAGGTCGAGACCATGAACCGCCATCTCGAGGGGGAGCGGAGCCGACTGCGGACCGCCCTCTCTGAGATCCTCCGGTGGGTCGACGAGAACGTCCAGCCCGGAACCTCGCCCGAGCCTGTGCGCCCGGCTCAGGACCAGGTCACACCTCCGACCGGCCCGACACCGGCGCCGTCCCCCACCCCCGCCCAGGTGGCCCAGGGGGGGAACCGCCCCGTGGCGGCGCCCCAAGGGTCTCCCGCACCGGGCAGCGGGACCGGCCCTTCCGGCGAGGTCACCCAGATGCGTCCGGCTGGAGCCACCACCACCCCGGCTGCGGCCAAAACCCCGCTGGCCCACTGAACCGCTGAGCCGACCCTGACCGGTCGGGTCCGCTGCTGTTCGCTCGGCCTTCCGCGTCGTCGGGCATGGCCCGTTCCGTCTTTCGACCCCTGATGCCGGGTCGATGTTCGAAGGCCGCGGCCGCGCCGCTATGGTCCTGGGGCCGGTTTGTTCTCGGGATTGCCGCCGTGAGCCGAGCACGGTATCGTCACCCGCCCGTCAGATGTCGGGAATACTCCTGGACCACTGCGTGCTGAGGAGCGTGGCCCGGAGGCGGCGCCACTATTGAAGGAGACCATTGTGACGGCAGCGAAGAAGGCGACAGCGCCCGCGCCGAAGAAGGCCTCGGTGGCGAAGAAAGCCGCAGCACCAGGTAAGAAGGGCACGGCGAAGGGCGCGGCCCCGGCGTCCAAGAAGGCGGTCGCGCCCACCACCAAGGCCACCACCAAAAAAGCGGCACCGGCCAAGGCGGCGCCGGGCACCAAAAAGGCGGCACCGGCCAAGGCGGCGCCGGCCACCAAAAAGGCGGCACCGGCCAAGGCGGCGCCGGCCGCCAAGGCCACCACCAAGAAGGCGGCACCGGCCAAGGCGGCACCGGAGGCCAAGAAGGCGTCGGTGGTGAAGAAGGCTCCCGCCCCCCCCAAGCGACCCACGGTGGGGCCCTACGCCAAGGAGCCGAAGTTCCTCGAGGAACAGCGCCAGCTCCTCATGGAGGAGCGGGGCATCTACAAGGGACAGGCCGTCGATCTGCGCGCCGAGGCCGACTCGTTGGCCCTGGAGCGCGAGCCCGGCGATGTCCAGTTCGACGAGGAGTCGGGCGAGGGGGGCACGGTCACCGTGGATCGGGAGCGGAACTTGGCTCTGTCCGCTCAGGCCTCGGCCGCGGTCGAGGAGATCGACGACGCCCTCCGCAAGATCGATCGGAAGACCTACGGGGGCTGTGAGCGGTGCTTCCAGCCCATCCCGAAGGCCCGACTGCGGGCCCTGCCCTTCGCCCGACTGTGCGTGGCCTGTAAGAGTGGCGGGTTGTCGCGTCGCTGACCGGTGATGCGGCCATGACCGGGCCCCGTCCCGGTTCAGCCACCGGCGCCCGGCGGTTGTCCGTGACCGTGGCCGTGGTGGCGGTGGTGGTCGTGGTGGATCAGCTGTCCAAGTGGTGGGCCGTCACCCGCCTGTCCCACGGCTCGATCCATGTGATCGGCACGCTCGATTTCGAGTTGGCCCGCAATACTGGGGCCTCGTTCAGTCTGTTCCAGGGGAAGGCGTTCGTGTTGGTACCGGTGGCGGTGGTGTTGGTGGGTGTCCTGTTGGTTCTGGCCTGGAGGGCCCCGACGGCCGGGCGTGCCGCCATCCTCGGGCTGATCCTGGGAGGAGCGTTGGGCAATCTCGCCGACCGCCTGTTCCGGAACGACCACGGGGCGGTGGTCGACTTCGTGGCCCTCCACTTCTGGCCCACCTTCAACGTGGCCGACGCCTCGATCGTGGTCGGATGCCTCCTCCTCCTCGTCTCCCTCGTGCGGGGGCCCCGGCTCCTGTGACCATCCTGACGGTCACGGTGCCAGCCTCGCTCGACGGGGTCCGGGTGGACAAGGCGGTGTCCTTGGTGGCCGACCTGTCACGCTCCACCGTCAACGCACTCGTCGACCAGGGCCGCGTCCGGATCGACGGGGTCACGGTCCGGAGCCGGAGCGCGGCCCTCCGGCTCGGCCAGGAGCTCGAGGTCGACCGTGAGGAGGAGCGTGCCCCGGCCGAACCGGAGGGTGACGCCGGGGTGTCCTTCGAGGTGGTGTCCGCCGATCAGGACGTGATCGTGGTGGACAAACCCGCCGGCCTGGTCGTCCATCCCGGCCCCGGCCACCGCTCCGGAACACTGGTGAACGGCCTGTTGGCCCGGTTCCCCGACATCGGGGCTCTGCCCCGGGCGGTGGGCTCGGACCCCGACCGCCCAGGGATCGTCCACCGGTTGGACCGGGGAACGTCGGGTCTCCTGGCGGTGGCGCGGAGTGCGGCGGCGTACCACTCGCTCGTGGACCAGTTGAGCCGGCGGGACGTGACCCGGAACTACCGGGCCCTTGTTCTCGGCACGGTGGAGGGGACCTCAGGCCTGGTGGATGCCCCCATCGGCCGGTCGGTCAGCTCACCGACCCGCATGGCCGTGTCTCGCAAGGGGAAAGTGGCCCGCACCCGCTACCACGTGGACCGACGGTTCACCGAGCCCGTCCCCACCACGTTGCTCACCGCCTCGCTGGAGACGGGTCGCACCCACCAGATCCGGGTGCATCTGACGGCCATCGGCCACCCACTGGTGGGTGACGACGTCTATGCGCAGGGGCGGTCCCTGCCCGGATCGGTCATCGCCCGCCCCTTCCTCCACGCCGCCGGTCTGCGCTTCATCCACCCGGCAACGGGAGAGCCGGTCTCGTGGACATCCGAACTGCCCGACGATCTCCGAGAGCAACTGGACCGACTGGTCGAATGAGGCCGCGCCGGGTGGCGAGCCGACGCCGGATCAACCAGTCGGCCCCGGGTTGGTGCCGGATCCGGACCGTGGAGGTCCAGAGGGGCTCAGGCGGCCTCGTGGGCCGCTTCGAGCATCTCGCTGCCACCGAGTAGCTCGAGTGCCTCAGCCTCGGCCTGACGGACCTTGCGCACGCCGATCCCCAGGCGCTCGGCGGTCGTCTGCAGCGACGCCGGGTCGCTGCCGTCGAAGCCGAACCGGTGGCGGATGACCTGGCGCTGCAGGTCGGTGAGCCGGTCCACGGCCTGCCGGACCAGATCGAGCGTCAGCTCGGAGGCCACCTCGTCCTCGAAGTCGCTGAGATCGGTGGATACCAGGTCGCCGAGCGTGGCCGTGGAGTCCGAGGTGGCCGGCTGGTCAAGGCTGGCCACGACCCGGGCCACCTGGGACAGGTCGGAGCGCACGGAGGCCGTGGTGTTGGTGGCGTTGTCCATCTCGTCGTCGGTCGGGGGGCGTTGGAATTGGTGGGTCAGCTCCCACAGGGCAGCATCCACCTGCTGGTTCCGCTCAGCCACCTCCATGGGCAGCCGGATGGTGCGCCCGTGCTGCTGGACGGCCCGCTGCAGGGCCTGACGGATCCACCACGTGGCGTAGGTGGAGAAGCGGAAGCCACGTTCCCAGTCGAACTTGTCCACCGCCCTCATGAGGCCGAAGGTGCCCTCTTGGATGAGGTCGGGCAGGTCCACGCCCCGGTCCTGATAGCGGCGGGCCCAGTGGACGACCAGTCGCAGGTTGGCCGCCACCATCTCCCGCCGGGCGGCCTCGTCCCCGGCCGCGACACGCTTGGCCAGCTCTGTCTGGGCCTCGTGGTCCGGCAAGGGGTGGTGGTCGAGGTCCCGGAGGAACAGGCCGAGGCTGTCGGCGTCCGATCCCCGGCTCCTGCCCGCGGGCGCGACCACCCTGGCCGGACGCCCTGTGGCGGCCGTGCCTCGAGGTTGAGAAGCCCCTCCCGTTGTGCGGGAGGACTCCGTCCGAGCCCCTCGTTCCTTCTCCCTACTCACCGTGCGAGTCGTCATCCCTCTCCTCATTCATCGTCATAGGGTCGACAGAACCTTTAACGCCGGATCGGCCCGGGACATTCCATCGGTGTCATTCGGCCTTTCCGACCCTCCCCACCTGGTCGGGGAGTGGGCGCAGCTTGCGTAGTAGGTGTTCGGAGTGGTCCGCTGTCCGGATGACCAATTCTTCCCCCCGTTGCGTCCTGGTGCGCCACGGCGAGACCGAGTGGAGCCTCGACGGCCGGCACACGGGCCGAACCGACCTGCCCCTGCTCCCCGAAGGGGTCGAGCAGGCTCGGGCGTTGCGTCCGGCGCTGTCGACCCGCACCTTCGCCACCGTGCTGACCAGCCCTCTCCTACGGGCCCGGGAGACCGCAGAGCTGGCCGGGCTGGGATCGGGCGCTGTCGTCGACCCCGACCTGGCCGAATGGGACTACGGGGCCTACGAAGGGGTCACCACCAACCAGATCCGCACCGAACGCCCCGGATGGGAACTGTTCGCCGACGGCGTGCCCGACGGGGAGACGGCGGGAGACGTGGCCGCCCGGGTGGACCGGGTCATCGCCCGGGTGCGGGCCCTACCCGGTGACGTGGCCTGCGTGGCCCACTCCCACGTGCTCCGGGTCCTGGCCGCCCGTTGGATCGGTTTGGACCCGGGGGTGGGACGGAGTCTGGTGCTCGACCCGGCCGCCGTCAGCGAACTGGGGTGGGACCGCGAGCATCCGGTGGTGCTCTCGTGGAACTGGCACTGACCGGAGGGGTGGACCGGGGTCAGTCGACCGGGGATCCGTCCGTGTCGCCGGCCCCGCCGGTGTTCCCGGAGGTGGGCTGCCGGTCGATGGGGCGGACCGGCTCGAGGTACTCGTCACCGAAGACGGTGCGGGGACCGGTCCACCGGGCCGGGGGAGCGCTCACGCCGTCGGCCAGCGCATAGGCCACCGATTCGTAGTTGACCCGCCACCCGCGGAACTGGGGCCAGGCCTCGGCCGGTGCCCGGGACATCGGGTAGTCGATGTCCTCCAGCTGCCGGCAGGCCGCGGCAAACTCCTCGTAGGGCAGTGCGATGGGGTCATCGGCGCTGGGGTCGGGATCGAAGGGGATGCGGGCCATCTCGGCGATGTTCCGCAGACAGGTGAAGCCCATCCTGAGCAGCATCCTGGCTTCGATGGGACTTGCTTCGGGGTTGATGGCCACGGCCAGAGCGGCGGCATCCATGGTGGCGATGAGGCTGACCACCCAGGAGTCCCGGGCACGGGGCGAGCGGAGGAAGAGCAGCGACGCGTAACTGGTGTGGCTCTCGGCCACATCGGCGGCCCACCGTTCCCAGTCGGCGAACAGGTTGGCCAGGTTGTCGACGGCCCCGACCAGCTGGTGCCGGATGAGGAGCTCGGGTCCCCAGGCCGGCGAACCGGCCCGGCTCTCCAGCAGCGTCACCAGGGTCTCGCGGCGGTTGTAGGCGCCGTAGAGGGTGGGCAGATAGGCGATCTGGAGGGCGACCAGCACCAGTCCGGTTCCGGCGGCCAGGAAGTCGATGGCCCGGGACCCACTCCCGTGGCTCAGGGCGAAGCCGAGGGTGAACACCGAGGATCCGGCCTCCGAGAACGCCGGGACCAGACCGGACCCGGCGACGCCGTAGTCGACCAGGGTGAATCCCACGAGGGTGGACAGCAACCAGGTGGCCAGCAGCACCACGAGTGCCACCGGTTCGCTGGTGGCCAGGATCCGGTCTGCCGACGGGTAGGTGCGGGCCATGCGGGCGGCCCGGCGGAAGGCGGACCGACTGAGCCTCATGGGGTAGGTGACCAGCGACACACCGGGCCGGGGGACGATCAGGACACGAATGACGCTGATCAGCGTGCCCAACAACACCGTCACGCCGGCCAGGAGGGCGAGGATGCGACCGACGCTCACCCCGCGGACCAGAGAACGGTGACGGGGGAGGGCCGGGCAGGCTCAGACGGCACTCTGGCGGAGGGCGGGTACCCGGCCCTGGGCCCGGGCCACCATGTCGGCCAGATTGAATGAATCGAGATGAGTGCGCATGTGCTCGCCGACGTCGGCCCACACGGTGAGGAGCACGCACTGGCCCTCGTGGTCGCAGGCACCGTTCTCGTGGGGGAGGCCGAAGTCACCGGCCACGATGGGGCCGTCGACCGCGGAGACGATCTGGGACAGTGTGATCTCCTCGGGCGGGCGGGCCAGCACGTACCCACCGCCGACACCGCGCTTGGACCGAACCAGGCCGGCCCCCTTCAGGGCCAGGAGGATCTGCTCCAGGTACGGCTGTGGAAGCCCGGTGCGCTCGGCGATGTCCCGCACCGCCGTGGGCCCTTCCCCGTCGGTGTGCAGGGCCAGGGACAGGAGCGCACGGCTGGCGTAGTCGCCTCGGGTGGAAACCTTCACGGGCCCATGCTATTGCCTGGCCGGCCGGCACGAGCGATGGTCCCGGCGGCCACGATCGGCGTCGGGTACCCGCTCACGGTCGTCCCGGCGTCAGCGTCCGCCCAGTTTGCCGCCGGCCAGGTCCTCGGCCATGGCCCAGCCGAAGGCCACCAACCGACCGCCCGAGGGGGCGTCGACCTCGGCGAAGAAGGCGCACATGTCGTCGGCGGCGGCGGCCTTGGGACTGACGAAATCGAAGCCCCCGGATTCGCAGCCGTCACCGGCCACCACGAACGAGCGGTCGTCGATGCGTCCGTCCGCTCCGAACCGCTTGGCCAGTCTCCGTCCCCAGGCCCGCTCTTCGCCGGTGGCCTTGTGACCCGGGCCCGGGACCACGTCGGTGAGGCCGGCGAAGGCCCGGAAGCCCTCGGGGGCGAGGAGCCGGGTCCCGACCAGGACATCCTCGTCGGGGAAGGCGAGCAGAGCCCGTCGGTACTTGTCGCCCATCATGGCCCGGAGCACGGTGTCGGCCCGGGAGGTCCGGTCCACGGTGGCCAGCCCGATGAGCAGCGACGGCGTGCCGCCGATCCGCTCGAGCGTCGAGAACGAATAGCCACGGAGCTTCGAACCGTCGCGGGCCCGGGTCACGAGGACCCACTCCTCCCGCTGTTTCGAGAGGAACCCGATATCGAATCGGGGTTCCCGCTCAGCGCACAGATCGGCCATTTCGGCCAGCTCGGCGTCACTGATCGATGTGCAGTCCTTGGTCTCCACCTGGATGGACATATGCCGTTCCGTACTCCTCGGTCTCCCTGCGGTGTGCACCGCCGGCCCCGGTCTGCCGTGGATCCCCCTGACCGCCCCACCCCACGGGTCGGACGGCTGTGTGGGCCTCCACGCCAGGAGCCGTAACAACGATTTTACGGGATTTGGAGGCGCCTGTCGTATCCGGGGCCTCCGGCGTGGTGCCCGGCACCGGCGTCGGTGGGACGAACCGCCATGTCAGAGAGGATTCGGCGGGTATCCGATGTCTGGCGAAACTTCTGACGCGACGCCAGCAAAGTGCCGTCGCGGCGAGATGTCGGCGTCGATCGGCCCGTCGCGCCGGACCGGGCCGGGAGCTGTCCCAGGGGGATCAACGGGGCCCGGGCGGCCCCGTGGGTCCACCCATCGGGCCGGCGGGATCACGAGCTCTGGATGGCGTCGGGCCCGAGCAGCACCCGCAGCTCACCGACGAGGCCACGGCGGCTGTCCACGTTGAAGTCGGCCGGAAGTCGTAGCACCTTCTCGCCCACGTGGAGGAAGACCGGGGAGTCCCCGGGGTGCTCCCGCAGCAGGCGTTTCAGACCGTCAACCAGGGTGTCGGTGAGCCGGTGGAGTGGCAGGGAGATCCGGAGGTCGGCGTTCCCGTCCACGGCCAGGACGGGCCGCTGGACCTCCATGCACACCAGCTTCAGCCGGTCGTCGCGCATGTCCACCCGGCCCTTCAGGACCACGACGGCATCGTCGTCGAGCAGGGCGCCGTAGTCGGCCATTGACTTGGGGAAGACGAAGACCTCGATGGAGGCGTTGAGGTCCTCCAGCACGAAGGTGGCCATCAGGTCACCCTTTTTCGTGTAGCGGCGCTTCAGCTCGGTGACCACCCCGCCGACCAGCCGGACCTGTCCCTCCCCGCTGTAGCCTCCGCCGGCCCCGCCGGCCGGGTCGGCATCCAGGTCGCGCAGTTCGGCCAGCGTGCAGTCGGTCAGGCGGCTCAGGGATCCCTCGAGGCCCATGAGTGGGTGGTCGCTGATGTACAGGCCCAGCATCTCCTTTTCGAAGGCGAGGCGCTGGCTCTTGTCGAACTCGGTGTCGGGAATGGGGATGCGGGTGTCCCCGAAACCGGTGGTCTGTCCCTCGGTCTCGGTCTCCAGTGAGGCGAACAGGGACACCACGCCGGCGTCGTGCTCCCGCCGGCGCTCGAGGGTCCGGTCTACGATCTCCTCGTAGGCCAGGCAGAGGCCCTGGCGAGGATGGCCGAGGGAGTCGAATCCGCCGGCCTTGATGAGCGACTCGAGGGTCCGCTTGTTGAGGACCTGGGGGTCGACCCGCTGGCAGAAGTCGTAGAAGTCGGCGAAGGGTCCGCCGGCCTCCCGCTCGGCCACGATGAGTCCGACCAGTCCCTCGCCCACGTTGCGCACCGCGGCCAGGCCGAAGGTGATGGCCCCGGGCCGGTCGCCCTGGGCCCCCACAATGCCCTCCCCGTCGGAAAAGTCGGCGGCGAATTCGGCCAGCGAGCGGTTCACGTCGGGGACCAGTACCTCGATCCCCATCGTCCGGCACTCGGCCAGATAGACCGCCGTCTTGTCCTTGTTGTCCTTGACCGAGGTCAGGAGGCTGGCGAAGTACTCCACCGGGTAGTGGGCCTTCAGCCACGCCGTCTGGTAGGCAATGAAGCCGTAGCCGTAGGCGTGGGACTTGTTGAAGGCGTAGTCGGCGAACGGCTCGATGATGTCGAAGAGGTCGGTACCCAACCTCTCCTCGTAGCCGGTGGCCACGCAGCCGGCTACGAACTTCTCCCGCTCAGCCTGGATGAGGGCCCGGATCTTCTTACCGCAGGCCTTGCGCAGGTTGTCCGCCTCGGCGAGGTCGTAGCCGGCGATCTTCTGGGCCACCCGCATGACCGACTCCTGGTAGATCATCAGGCCGTAGGTGTCCCCGAGGACGTCCTCCAGGTCGGGGTGGAGGTAGCTCACCACCTGCCGGCCGTTCTTCCGGTCGGCGTAGTCGCGGTGCATGTTGGCCGCCATCGGGCCCGGTCGGTAGAGGGCCACCAGGGCGGCCACGTCATCGAAACTGGTAGGGGCCAGCGACCGCATGAGCGAGCGCATGGGACCGCCCTCGAGCTGGAATACCCCCATCGAGTCGCCCCGGCACAGCATGGCGAAGGTGTCGGGGTCGTCGAGGGGAATGGTGTCGATGTCGGGCCGGGTCCCCGTCGAGACCTCGATGAGGTCGAGGGCGCGCTCGATCACCGAGAGGTTGCGCAGGCCGAGGAAGTCCATCTTCAACAGTCCGAGGTCCTCGACCCCGTGCATCTCGTACTGGGTGACCACGGGGGCGTCGTCGGGATTGTTGCCGTCCGGCTTGCGCTGGACCGGGACGTACTCGGTCAGCGGCTCGTCGGTGATGACCACGGCGGCGGCATGGATGCCGTCCTGGCGGCGGAGGCCCTCGAGTCCCTTGGCCACGTCGATGACCTTCTTGGCCTCGGCGTCGGTCTCGTACATGACCCGGAGCTCGCCGGCGGCGGCGAACCCGTCTTCGTGCCCCTCGGTGCGGTCGAGGCACGCGGCCAGAGGGGTGTCCCGGCCCATGAGCAGGGGGGGCATGGCCTTGGCGATCTTGTCGCCCACGATGTAGGGGTAGCCCAGCACTCGGGCGGCGTCCCGCACCGCGGCCCGGGCCTTGATGGTGGAGAAGGTGACGATCTGGGCCACGTGGTCGGACCCGTAACGGTCGGCGGCGTACTTGATCATGTCGCCCCGGTAGCGCTCGTCGAAGTCCATGTCGATGTCGGGCATCTGGATGCGACCGGGATTGAGGAAGCGCTCGAAGAGCAGGTCGTACTTGATGGGGTCGAGGTCGACGATCTGCAGGCAGTACGCCACCAGGCATCCGGCCGCCGAGCCCCGTCCGGGCCCTACCCGGATCCCCTGGGAACGGGCGAAGTGGATGAGGTCCCACACCACGAGGAAGTAGGCCGAGAACCCCATGTCCCCGATGACCCCGAGTTCGTAGTCGAGGCGCGACATGACCTCGGCGGGAACCGGGTGTCCGTAGCGTTCTCGGGCGCCGTCGATGCTGAGCTGGCGGAGGTAGCCGGCGGCCCGTTCCTCGTAGGTCACGCCCACGAACTCGTCGGGGACGGGGAACTTGGGCAGGCTGGGTCGGCCGAAGTCGATCTCGACGTTGGCCCGTTCGGCGATCAGCAGGGTGTTGTCGCAGGCCTCGGGCAGCTCGCTGAAGAGGTGGCGCATCTCGGCGGCGGACTTGAGGTAGTGCTCCTCACCTTCGAACTTGAAGCGCTTCGGATCCTCGATGAGGGCCCCGGTCTGGACGCAGAGGAGGGCGTCGTGGGCCACGTGGTCCTCGCGGTGGGTGTAGTGGCTGTCGTTGGTGGCCAGCAGCGGGGCACCGAGGTGCCGGGCAATCTCCACCAGGGCCGGGTTGGTCTTCTGCTGCTCGGGGAGACCGTGGTCCTGGAGCTCCACGAAGAGGTTGTCCTTGCCGAAGATGTCCTGGAGGCGCCCGGCCAGTGTCTCGGCTTTGATCCGGTCGTCGGCCAGGAGGGCCTGGAGGACCACGCCTCCGAGGCATCCCGTGGTGGCGATGAGGCCGGTGCTGTGTCGTTCCAGGAGCTCCCAGTCCAGTCGGGGCTTGTAGTAGTAACCCTCGAGATAGGCGGCCGAGGACAGCTTGAGGAGGTTCCGGTACCCCTCGGTGGACTCGGCCAGCAGGGTGAGGTGGTAGTAGAGCTTCTCCCCACCGGCGACATCGCCGCCGGTGTCGTCGACCTTGCCCTTCCGGACGGGGCGCTCGTGCCGGGACTCGGCGGCCATGTAGGCCTCGGTCCCGATGACCGGGTTGATACCGGCCGCCCGGCACGCGGCGTAGAAGTCGAGGACGCCGTACATGTTGCCGTGGTCGGTGATCCCGAGCGCCGGCTGTCCGTCGTCCACCGCCGCCTGCACCAGGTCCTTGACGCGGGCGGCACCGTCGAGCATCGAGAACTCGGTGTGGGTGTGCAGGTGGGTGAACGACCGTGTCGCCAACGGGCGGTTGCCTTCCTCGGATGTCGGGATGTCGGGAGTCTCGTCCAGGGTTCTCCACAGGGTGTGGACGAGTTACAGCCGTGTCATTCCGACGATAGCGCGCCCCGGTGAGGCGCGACGTCCTCGCTCATCGGGGCTGGTCGCCAGGGGTGGGCTCAGAGATAGGTGCCCGGGCGCCCGATGTCTTGGGGCGGACCCTGGGGAAGAGACCGCTGGCGCATCTCGTCCAATTGGGCCCTGGCGGCCACCTGTTGGGCCACCAGGGTGGCCTGGATCCCATGGAAGAGACCCTCCAGCCATCCGACCAGTTGGGCGTGGGCGATCCGGAGCTCGGCGTCGGAGGGCGTCGGCGAGTCGAAGGGGATGGACACCCGGTCCAGCTCGGCGACCAGGTCGGGGGAGAGGCCTTCGGACAGCTCGCGGATCGACTGTTCGTAGATCTCGCGGAGGCGACCGCGGCTGGCCTCGTCCAACGGGGCCAGCCGGACCTCCTCCAGCAGCTGCTTGACCATGGACCCGATCCGGAGCAGCTTGGCCGGCTGCTCGATGGACTCGGTGCGATCCCCCTCGTCCTCCGCCTCCTTGCCGGCACCGTCGACGGTTTCGACACTGCCGTGCGGAGCCGGGACGGGAACCGACGGCGAACCGTCCTTCGAGGGGGGGTCGACGATCTCGGGCCGGAGCGGGGCGGGGGCCCCGGCCGGGGGTGCGGTGGGCTCGGGGGTCTCAGGGTTCATGGTCAGATGTTGCCATCCCGCGTCAGCGCGACCAAGGGAACCAGCAATTCCTCGGTCGTGAGCGAGCCGTGCCGGCTCTGCAGCCGAGTTTCCCCGGTGTCGGCTGGATCGACGAAGGCGATCGGCTGGTGGGGGAGCAGGGCCACGTCCCCCAGGCGGTCGACGAGCTCGTCTCGCAGGGGACCACCGAAGATTCCCTTCTCGATGATCCGGTCCCGGGTCATCACCCAGGTCGAGTCCCCATACCGCTCGGTCAGTGACTCCAGGAGGTCAGCGGCGGCGCCGGGCAGGGCGTGCAGCCAGCGGAACCGGCCCTCGCCCGACAGGAACTGGACCGAGGACATGATATCGCGCCCGAACAGCTCCACGTTGGGTCCGACGTCGACCTCGCCGTGATCGGCCGTCACCACGAGGGCGGCACCGTCGGGTAGCTGCTCCACCAGGTCCGCCACCAGGCGGTCCACGGCCACCAGCTCGGCGTCGTAGAGCTCGCCGAGTCCGTTGCCGTGAGCCACCTTGTCGAGCCCGTCGTAGTAGGCGTAGACGAAGGGCTCGCCGTGGCGCAGCAGCCGGCCCACCTCGACGGGGAGCGACGAGAGCACGCCGTAGCCGTGCAGGGGCGAATTCCCGAGGTGGGCGGCGGTGAACCCGGTGCCCCCGAACTCGCGCTTGGAGACCACCGGCACCGTACGGGTGGCCCCGGCGAAGGAGGGGAAGGGCTGCAGCCGACGGGCCGGAATCTCGCGACGCACATCCCGGGGCAGTCCACTCCCGAGGGTCCAGCGGAGTACGTTCAGGATCTGGTCGTCGAGGGCCAGACGGTATCCCAGCAGGCCGTGATCGCTCGGTGGCCGGCCGGTGGTGATGGAGGTGAGGGCACAGGCCGTCGTGGTCGGGGCCACCGAGGTGATCGGACGGTCTATGCCGTCGGCCCCCGAGAGAGTGGGGGCCAGGGACGCCCTCGCCCGTAACTGCTCCCAGCCCAGTCCGTCCAACACCAACAGCACGACCTGGTCGGCCGCTCGGGCCGCAGCCGGCAGCCAACCGGTCTCGGCCTCGGGCGGGTCGTTCCCGGTGATGAGGGACGGGACCACATTGGCGATGCACGCGCCCCGGTAGTCGGGGAGGATCGGCGTCGGCGTCAACGTCGGCACATCCGGCGGTGGCGGTGGCGGTGAGCGAAGCGTTCGGGCACAACCGTCGACCTTAGGCGACACCCGACGATCGGTCTGCTGGTGGACCGCAGGGCGCTAACTCCTCGACAGCAGGGCCCGCACCGTCTTGTAGCAGTGGCCGTCACGCGGCGTCGAGACCGATGCCAGCAGGTAGTGCGGCTTGAATCCGAGCGCGGCGGCGAGGTCCTTGCCCATGAGTCGGTCCCTCCGGGTCACATCGAGAGCCCGCTCGGCTCGGCGATCCTCGACCGGCAGCCAGTTGTCGCTGCGACCCCACCCGAACCGGATCCAGGTGGATCGGTCCTCGATACGGCGGAACAGGATGGGTCCCTTGGTCGGGACCACCAGAGCGAGTGACGGGCGGAAGCCGCGGAACTCCCAGTAGGGGGCGGACGCGCCGGGGAATCCCAGGACGTGTTCCTCCACCGGCGCCGCCAGCTGGTGGAGGAGCTTGCGGACCGGCCGACCGTGGAGCGTCCCGAGGTGGCGGGGGAGGCCGGCCGCGGTTACCGCCTCGGGCTGGGCCAGATCGTCGCGCTCGGGCTCCTCGGCCAGCTGGGCCTCGACCACGTCGAAGGGGGCGAGGTCGGGTCCGTGGTCGTCCGGCCAGGGCACACGCACACGGACCAACGTCCCCGAGGCCAGGTCCACGCCGGTGGTGTCCTCGGTGCCGCAGGCCAGGACCACCATGATGAGCGAGGTGCCGCCGGCCACCTCGATCCGTCCCCGCGGTCGGATGTTGCGCACCACGTCCCGGGCCGTGCCGGTACGCGGGGCGGGAGCCGTGGGCTCGCTCACCCGGTCGCCCCGAACCGGAGCGGGGACCCCAGCTGCCCGGCCAGGGTGTCGACATCATCGGCCGGGAGGCCGCAGGTGTAGTTCCGGCACACATAGGCGTGCCCTTCGGTCCTGCCCTCCCACAGCGGTGAGGCCGTCGGCTCGCCCCAGGCCAGGACAGCACCCGGCAACCACCGGTCACGCACCGCCTCCACCAGGTCGGGACGGTCCCCGGCCACGACCACCTCGGTGAATCCCTCCATCAGCACCGAGGCGGTGAGCACGGTGTGGGCGAAGGCGGTCGGATGGCGGGTCAGCAGGTGGCCGAACAGTGCCACCACTTCACGGGCCGACTCGGTGAACCGGTCCAGACCGGTCAGCGAACCCAGACGGGCCAGGGCCAGTGCGGCCACGGCATTGGCCGACGGGGTGGCGCCGTCGAAGATGTCCTTGGTCCTCACGATCAGTGCCTCGGCGTCGTGTCCGGTGGTGAAGAACCCCCCGCCCTCGTCGTCGTGGAACAGGGCCAAGAGGCCGTCGGCCACGGTGACGGCGCGTTCGGTCCAGACGGCTCGTCCGGTCAGCTCGGCCAGGCGGGTGAAGCAGTCGACCAGCCAGGCGTAGTCGCCCGCATAGGCCAGATGCCGGGCCCCGCCGTCGGCCTGCCAGCTGCGTAGCCAGCGGCCGTCGTCCCCGCACAGCTGAGTCATGAGGAACTCGCCGATGGACACGGCCGTGTCCCGCCAGTGCGGATTCCGGGTGCCGGCGGCCGCCTCGGCCAGGGCCGACGCGTACATCGCGTTCCACTCGGTGAGCACCTTGTCGTCCAGCCCCGGACGGACCCGGCCGGATCGCGCCTCGAAGAGGATCGATCGGCCCGCCTCCACCGACTCGTCGCCCACCAGCGGGCGACCCACCGGGCGACGCAGGATGGAGGTGCTTTCGAAGTTTCCTTCCGGACTGACCCCGAACCACTGGGTCACCGCGCCGAGCACCTCGTCCGCCGCGGTCCCGTCGTGCCCGTCCACACCGGCATCGACGGCTGCGGCCACCTGTTCTGGGGTCCACACGTAGAACCGGCCCTCCGTGCCTTCGGAGTCGGCGTCCTCGGCAGAGCACACCCCGCCGGCCACGGTCGTCAGGTCCCGCCCGACATACGACACGATGCCCTCCATCACCCTGAGGTAGTCCTCCCGGCCGGTCGTCTGCCAGCCGTGCAGGTAGGCGCGGAGCAGGCCGGCCTGGTCGTAGAGCATCTTCTCGAAGTGGGGCACCAGCCACTCCCCGTCGGTCGAATAGCGGGCGAATCCCCCGCCCAGGTGATCGTGTATGCCACCGGCGGCCATGGCGTCGAGGGTCAAGGTGGCCATCTCGAGCGACCGCCGCCCGTCCGGTTCCTCCGGATGGGCGCGGGCGTGGCACAGGGCCAGATCGACCAGCGTCGGTTGGGGGAACTTCGGCGCACCACCGAACCCGCCCCACTCGGGGTCGAACCGGCCGGCCATCTCGGCCACCGCCACGGCGAGCAGGTCGGGCTCCGAGTCGTCGCCGGCAGGTCCCTCCCGAGTAAACGGCGATGATGCCCCCACCTGGGGCGGGATGACCGATCGGGAGCGGATGGCCTCGGACAACTCGTCGGCCTGTTCCTCCACCTCGTCACGCCGGTGCTCCCACACGTCACCGAGGGCGGCGAGCACGGTGCGGAACGACGGGGTGCCTGCCCGGTCCGCCGGGGGGAAGTAGGTGCCCCCGAAGAACGGGCGCCGGTCGGGAGTGAGGAACATGCTCATCGGCCATCCCCCCGAACCGGTGAGGGATTGGACCGCCTCCATGTAGACGGCGTCGACGTCGGGCCGCTCCTCGCGGTCCACCTTGACGGCCACGAACGAGGCGTTCAGTTCGGCCGCGGTGACCGGGTCCTCGAAGGATTCGTGGGCCATGACGTGGCACCAGTGGCAGGCCGAATAGCCGATGGACAAGAAGATGGGCTTGTCTTCGAGCTGGGCCCGCTCGAAGGCCTCGTCGCCCCACGGGTACCAGTCCACGGGGTTGTCGGCGTGCTGGCGCAGGTAGGGAGAGGTCTCCTGGGCCAGGCGGTTCGGACTCACGCCGGCCAGCGTAGTGACTGGAAGGTGGCGGCTCGGAGTCGACTCCGGTGACCGGGCCATCGACTACTCGGCCCGCAACAGGACGGCGGTCGGGGTCGCCTCTACCGACCGGGGATGGCGGCCACCAGGTTGGCCAGCACCACGTCCCGATGGCCACCAGTACGATCTGGGCGTACGGCAATGTGGGCTGGGGTCACGTGGATTCGCTGGGCGAAGAGGGTCCCCAGCACGGCGGGATCGGGTGCACCGCCCCGCTCAAGCTCGACATTGTGCGTGTCGATGCAATTCTGCCGGGCCCGTTGAGTACTAGGCAGGACTCCGGGCCCGGCCTTTCTACTCGTCAGTGGGGTGCGGTCGGGGGATGCCGACGGGATGCCGACGGGACGCCCGGGAGCCGATGGTGCGCCGTCGCCCCACTCAAGCCGGTGATCCGTCGTTCCGATAGCCAATTGCCGGGCCCGGAGTGGGACCACTGGTCGTGCTCCGGGCCTGGTGCCCGCAGGGCCGGACCGGTTCCCCTCGACGCCGAAGTTGCGGCGTCCCCGTTCAGAGGATCGAGGGGACGACGGCCTCCACGACGCTCGGCCCCGGCGTGGCCAGCGATCGGGCCAGTTGGTCGGCGAACTGTTCAGCGGTGTCGGCCCGTTCGGCGTGGAGTCCCATGCCCCGGGCCAGTTGGACGAAGTCGATGGACGGTCGGCCGAGGTCGAGCATGTCCCGGGCCCGGGGGCCGGGCGCGTCCACGCCCACCCGGTCGAGTTCCATGTTGAGCACGGCGTACGACCGGTTGTTCAACAAGATGGTGGTGACATCGAGCCCTTCGCGGGCCATGGTCCACCACGACTGGAGGGTGTAGAGGGCGCTGCCGTCGGACTCGAGGGCCACCACCCGGCGATCGGGTGCGGCCACCGCGGCGCCGACGGCCACCGGTAGCCCCTGGCCGATGGCCCCCCCGGTCAGGCTGAGCCAGTCGTGGGGCGGGGAGCCGGCGGTGGCTCCGGGTGCGAACACGCCTGAGGTGATGCTCTCGTCCGACACGATGGCCCCCTCGGGGAGGAGGGCGGCCAGGGCCTGGCATACCGAGGCGGCGTCGAGTGTGCCGGTGGGCGGTGCAGGGATGGCGACCGCGGCGCGCTCCGCTGCGCCTGGGGTTGCCCCAACCCGATCGGAAAGGTTGTCGACGACGGCGACGACATCGTCGGCCGGCCCGGCCAGCGGGTAGACCGTGCACCCCTCGGGGACCAGATCACTGGCCTTGCCCGGATAGGCGAAGAAGGAGACGGGCGAGGCCGCGTCGACCAGGATCAGGTGGCGAACGCCCTCGAGCTGCATGGCGGTGAATTCGGCCAGGTAGGCCAGCCGGTCCACCGGTGGCCGCCCCGCCCCCCGTTCCAGGCGGGCCGGGAACGTCTCGGCGAGGAGCCGGGCCCCAACAGACGCGGCCAGGTCAGCCACCCGATCGAGGGTTGCACCGGTGCAGGCCCGCCCACCGATGAGCACGGCCGCCGGCTCACCCGAGCGCAGGGCCGCGGCTGCCGCGGCGACGTCGTCCTCGTCCGGCCCGTCCCCCCGACGGGACGACGTGGGTCCGGTGGCCACGGTGCCCCCGTCGGTCCAGGAGACGTCGGCGGGAAGGATGAGGGTGGCCACCCCGGCCGGAGGGCCGGTGGCGGCGGCGAGGGCCTGGAGGGCGTCGTGGCCGAGTTCCGCGGTCGACTCGGACGTGTGGACGAACACCGAGACGTTGCGGGCGACCGTCTCGATATCCGACTGGAGCTGGGCGTCGTAGCGGCGGTGGCTGAGGGCATGGTCCCCGACGATGTTGACCACCGGGCTGCGGGCCCGCCGGGCGTTGTGCAGGTTGGCAAGTCCGTTGCCCAGTCCGGGGCCGAGGTGGAGCAGGGTGGCGGCGGGTCGACCGGCCAGGCGGGCGTAGCCGTCGGCGGCACCGGTGGCCACCCCTTCGAACAGGGCCAGTACACCGTGCATCGTCGTCACGTCGTCCAGGGCGGCGACGAAGTGCATCTCGGAGGTGCCCGGGTTCATGAAGCAGGTGTCCACGCCGTGGTCGACCAAAGTGCGGATCAGGGACTGGGCCCCGTTCACTACGGTGCCCCCGTGGTGACGCCAGGATCCACTGATCCGGCCGCATCGAAGATGGTGCCGGGATTGAGTATGCCGCAGGGGTCGAAGGCCGCCTTGATGCGTCGCATGAGGTCCAGTTTCGCCGGGTCCTCCAGCTCGGCCAGGAATCCCGCCTTCTGGGTGCCGATCCCGTGCTCGCCGGAGATGGCGCCGCCCAGCTGCAACCCTCGGGTGATGAGGTCGTGGAGGAGGGTGTGGCGCACCTCGGGATCGGACTGCCACACGGAGAGGTGCACATTGCCGTCCCCGGCATGGCCGCAGCCGATGACGAGTGACGAGGTGGCGGCGGCCCGCTCGCTCACCGAGTCGAGGAAGGCGGGGATGGAGGCCCGGGGCACCACCACGTCGACGATGTCGTCGGCCCCGTTGGCCTTCGAGGCCCAAAAGGCCCGCTCGCGGGCGGTGATGAGTTGGTCGCCGGCCTTGTCGGGCAGCACGTAGACGTCGAGGGCCCCGAGCCCGGCGATGGTCTCGGCCAGGGCTTCGGTGTCCTCCTCCAGACGGATGGCACTGTGGTTCTCCAGAACGACCACCAGATAGGCCAGAGCCTCCTCGGCGATGTGGTCGGGGATGCCGAGGTCGATCCCGGCGTTGGCGGTGATACCCGCCATGGACACCAGGTCGATGTACTCGATCATGAGCGGCCCCACCCCGCTGGCGGCGATGGGGGGCACCGCCGAGGCGATGGCCTCGATGGTGGCGAACGGGGCCAGCAGCGTGGTGTGGAACTCGGGGCGGGGGTGCAGCCGGAGGGTGGCCTGGGTGACGAGGGCCAGGGTGCCCTCCGAGCCGATCACCAGCTGCGTGAGGTCGTACCCGCTGGTCGACTTCACGAACTTCCCACCCGCACGGATCACCTCGCCGGTGCCGAGCACCGCCTCGATCCCGAGGACGTGGTGACGGGTCACCCCGTACTTCACCGCCCGCATGCCCCCCGCATTGGTGGCCACGTTCCCGCCCAGGCTGGCCGACTGCTCACCGGGGAAGACCGGGTAGATGAGGTGGTGGGGGGCCAGGACGGCGTCCAGCTCCGCCAGGGTGAGGCCGGGTTCGACCACGGCTACGTGGTTGTCGGTATCGATCTCGATGATCCGGTTCATCCGTTCGAACGAGACCACGACCCCACCGGCCACCGGCGTGCATGCACCCGAGAGTCCTGTACCCGAACCACGTGGTGTGAGCGGGACACCGTCGGCGGCCGCCGCTCGCACGATGGCGGCTACCTCGCCGGTCGAGCCGGGGCGCACCACCGCCCGGGGACGTACCGGGGTGCCGTCGAGCGATTCGTCGTGGGTGGCGTCCTCGCCGATCTGGTCGGCGACATCGAGGTGGTCGACGCCCACGATGGTGGCCAGCAGATCTTCGATCACGGGTGCGGCTCAGGCCCCGCTGAGCCCGAGGGCGTCGCCTACGGCGGCGATCCCGGTCCGGTCGGCGAAGGCGAAGCTGAAGATCACCTGGTCGGCGCCGGCGGCGATGTGTCCGGCCACCAGCTCGGGGATCTCGGTGGGCTGACCGACCACGAACGCCGCGACCTCGTCGGCGGACGACGACGAGGTGAGCAGGGCCTTGGTCTCGGCGGTGTTCTGCTCCGAGGTGGTCAGGATGAGGGGCGTCATCCAGGTCACTTCGATCTCGGCGGGATCCCGACCGACCTCGGCACAGTGCCGGTGGAGCACCTCGATCTTGTGGGCCAAGGTGGCGACGTCACCGGTCACGTTGCACTGGTCGGCGTAGCGGGCCACCAGCGCGAGGGTCCGCTTCTCGCCGCCGCCCCCGATCATGATTCTGGGTCCGCCCGGCTGCACGGGCCGGGGCAGGTTCCGGGCGTGGTCGAGGGTGAAGTGGGTGCCGGCGAAGCTGACGTCGTCACCGGTGAACATGGCCCGACACACCTGGACCGCCTCTTCCAGCATGTCCAGCCGGACCCGGTCACTCGGGTACCCGACCCCGAGGGCGTGGTGCTCCACGTCGTACCAGGCTCCACCGATGCCGAGGATGGCCCGGCCCTCGGAGATCACGTCGAGGGTGGTGACGATCTTGGCCAGCATGGCGGGGTTGCGGTAGGTGACCCCGGTGACCAGCGTACCGAGCTGCACCCGCTCGGTGCGGGCGGCCAACGCCCCGAGGAGGGTGTACGCCTCCAGCATGGGCTCGCCGGGTCCGCCGAGGGGCGGTAGCTGGAAGTAGTGGTCCATCACCCACAGCGAGTCGAAGCCGGAGGACTCGGCGGTCACCGCCAGTCCGACCACGTGATCGAAGAGGTCGCCGGGCGCGAACCCAGAGAAATTGGGGAGTTGCACACCGAAAGAGGTCATAGCGGCACGGTACCCCCAGATCGGTCGGTCAGGTGTCCCGCACCACCACGGTGGGCCGGGTTGGAGCTCGACTGCGCTCCATGGCGTGGCCGCGGCCGGAGGCAAGGACCGGCGCCATCGGTGACCCGGATTCGACCGGGCAGGCGAGGAACGTCCGAGGGGGTCAGGCCGCCCGGACGGTGAGAGGACGACCGTTGTCGCGCATTACCTGGCGGATCTCGTGTTCGTCGAAGCCGTGGCGACGGAGGTCCAGGGCGAAGTCGGTGGGCTCGGCCAACCCCTCGGCGTGGGGCCAGTCCGAGCCGAACAGCAGCCTGTCGATGCCGAGCACGTCCTTCAGAACCCCCATGTCGTCCTCGTAGAAGGGGGCCACCCAGATATGGCGGCGGAAGGTCTCCACCGGATCCGAGGCGAAGGCCGAGGGCATCTGCCCGTAGGCCTTCTCGAGCTTCTTGACCAGGGCCGGCACCCACTCGGCCCCGGCCTCGATGCTGGCCACCCGGACGTTGGGGAACCGGTCGAACAGGCCCTGGCATACCAGCGCGGCCATGGTCTCGAACGGAGGTCGGTCGGAGCTGATGACCGAACGCAGCGGGGAGTGACGGAATGCCTCCAGGCTGCCGTAGGGCTCCCAGTCGTTGATGTAGCGGCCGTAGCCGGCGTCGCCCGAGTGGATGCCGACAGTCACGCCGGACTCGTTCACCAGGCCCCAGAACGGGTCGAACCGTCGGTCGGCCGGCGAGCGTGTGCCCCTCGGGCGTGTGGGCCGGGCCGCCCTTGACGCAGATCAGCCGGGCGTCGGCGGCCAGTACCCGGGCCAGCTCGTCGACGGCCGCCTCGACGTCGACCAGGGTGATCATGGGCGCGGCGAAGATGCGCTCCTGGTAGGCGTAGCCCCAGTCGTCCTCCAGCCACCGGTTGAAGGCGCTGAAGGCCGCCACGCAGGCCTCGGGGTCGTCGGCCAGTGCCTCTTCCATGCCCACCCCGAGGGTGGGGAAGAGGAAGCACCCGTCGAGTCCCTGGGCGTCCATGACGGCCAGCCGGGCGTCACGGTCGCGGTACTCGGGCCGGATCGGCTCGAGGTCGCCGAACAGGGCACGGATGTCCTGGCCGGCGGGATTGCGGCCGCGGAAGTACTCGTCGAGGCTGCCCGGCTTGGCCACCGGGTCGAAGGTGGGGTTGGGGATGAACCGGTTGATCGTTCCCCCCGACCAGCAGCCGTTGGCGACCGTCGATCTCGGCCCACTGCATGGCCCGCTTGGCCATGGTCGGGATCGATGTGGCGGGTGTAGGCGTCGGTGGCCTCGTAGTAGTGGTTGTCGGCGTCGAAGGCGACGATAGTCCGACCGGCCCCGGCCCGGACCCGAGGGTCGCTCGGTCTGGTCGTCGGTCGTGGGTCACCGTCAGTCCAGCCCGAGGACCCGGAGGGCATTGGTGCGGAGGAACTTGGGCCACACCTCGTCCTTGAACCCGACGGCGGGCAGCTCGGTCATGATCCGCTCGATGGACAGGCCCATCGGGAAGTACCCGGCGATAGATGATCTTGTCGGCGCCCCGGGTGTTGGCGTAGTTCACGATGTCCTTCGGGTAGTACTTGGGGGCGAAGGCGCTCGTGGAGTAGTGCAGCCCCGGCCACTTGAGCATGAGCTTGACGGCCAGCTCGGTCCACGGCTCGCAGCCGTGGCGGGTGACGAAGACCAGGTCGGGGAAGTCGAACATCACCTCGTCGATGAGCTCGACGTGCTGGCAGGCCGCCTTCAGCCGGGGCCCGGGGATGCCGGCACAGCAGAACACCGGGATGCCCAGCTCCACGCCTTGGCGTAGAGCGGATACATCTTCTTGTCGTTGATGGGCACCTGGGGGAAGGTGCCCGCCGGGAACACGCCGACGGCCCGGACGCCGTAGGTCTCGTACTCCTCGACCAGCTTGCGGATCCCTTGCATCCCGTCATTGGGGTCGACGGAGGACGAGGGGATGAACCGGTCCGGGTGCCGCTTCAAGGCCTCGTCGCTGATGCCGGTCGGGATCGCCCACGCCGATCAGCCCTCGCTCGATGCCCCAGAGGTCCATCTCCCGCAACGTCACGCCGACCGGGTCGTCGGCGCCCTCCACCGACTTGCCCGTGCCCGTCCTTGAACATGTACTCGACGGGGAAGTCGAACTTCTCCTTGGACTCCGTGTCCTTGGTCTGGCGGGTGATGAACCGGTAGACCTCCTTCATGTCGGGATGGGGGAACCCCACCATGGTGTCGACCACACCCACGTCCGTCGGCATTGGCATTGGTGCCTCTTCCTCTCCTAGGCCGGCCCGAAGCGCTCGGGATCGACGCGCTGGCGACGGCCCCGTACCCCGGGGATAGTAGAGCGCGTGGTGGGTGCCCGGGAATCCTCGGAGCCCACCGGCTCGGGAGTGCGGGGTGGATCCCCGGTCATCCACCGGTCCGGTCCGGCCGGAGGAACCGTGCCGACCCTACCTCTCCGGCTCCCGACCATCGTGCCTAGGGTGGGCGGCCATGGAACTTCGACTGGACGGCAAGACGGCGCTGATCACCGGGGCCTCTCGGGGCATCGGCCAGGCCATGGCGGCGTCATTCGCCGCCGCCGGCGCTTCGGTGATGCTCTCCTCCCGCCGGGCCGACGCCCTGAGCCGGGCCAAGGCCGAGATCGACGAGGGGTCGGGGGGACGGGCTGGCGAGGTGGCGTGGCACGTGGCCAACGCCGGAGATCCCGAGCAGGCCGAGGGCTGCGTGGCCGCCACGGTGGCGCGTTTCGGCGCGGTCGACATCCTGGTCAACAACGCCGCCACCAATCCGTACTACGGGCCGATCATCGAGATCGACACGCCCCGGGCCGACAAGACGGTGCGGGTGAACCAAAGCGGCTATCTCGAATGGGCCCAGGCGGCGTGGCGGGCCGGCATGTCCGAGCGGGGCGGGGTCATCCTCAACCTGGCCTCCATCGGGGGCCTGTCGGTGGAGGGCGGCATCGGCTGGTACAACGTGACCAAGGCGGCGGTCATCCACCTGACCAGCCAGCTGGCCGGGGAGTTGGGCCCGCAGGTGCGGGTGAACGCCCTCGCTCCCGGACTGGTCAAGACCGAGTTCGCCCGGGCCCTGTGGGAGTCCGCCGAGGACTCGATCGCCGGCCGGATGCCGCTGCGACGGCTGGGGGAGGCCGAGGACATCGCCAATGCCGCGCTGTTCCTGTGTTCCGACGCGGCCTCGTGGATCACCGGACACACCCTGGTCATCGACGGTGGAGCCATGTGCATCGCCAGCGGAGGGCTGTCCTGAGGAACATCTTCACCCTGTACAGGCGGGAGCGGGTCGGACGTCATCAGGTCAGCTCGGTCCGGCGGACCTTCCCGCTGGCCGTGCGGGGGAGCTCGTCGACCACCACCAGCTGGCGGGGCGCGTCCCAGGGTGACAGCTCGGCGGTGACCAGGTCCCGCAGTTCGTCGAGATGGGGGAGTCGGGCCCCATCGGCGGGAACGACCCAGGCCACTACCCGCTCGCCCCATTCGGGGTCGGACCGCTTCCAGACGGCCACCTGACCGACGGCGGGGTGGCCGCCGAGGACGCGCTCGACCGGAGCCGGCCACACCTTCTCCCCGCCGCTCACGATGACCTCGGCGATCCGACCGAACACCGACAGTGTTCGGTCCGGGGCGAGCCGGCCGGAATCGCCGGTGGGGAGCCACCCCCCTGCGAGACGCGGATCGGTCCCGTCGCGGTAGCACCGGAGCACCATCGGCCCGCGCACCAGGATCTCCCCATCCCCGCCGGTGGTCCCGTCACCGATGCGCACCTCGACACCATCGAGGGCCACGCCGTCGTAGACGATTCCCGACCCGGTCTCGGTCATGCCGTAGGTGGTGATGACGTTGTCGGGTAGTGCGTCGGGGGGCGCGGCCCCGCCCAGCAGCACGGCCCGGTAGCCCGAGACGTCGGCGCGGCGCAGCGCGGTGGCCACGAGTGACACCAACGTGGCGCCGCCGCCGGCCAGGCGCTCGACGACGGCCGCGTCGAACCCGGGGAGCACCGTGCACGGTGTACCGGTGACCAGGGACCGGGTCACCACCGACAGACCACCGATATGGGCCAGGGGGAGGCAGGCCACCCATCGGTCCGAGCTCGGGTCGATCCCGAGGCGGGTCGAGCTGGCCCGGGCCGAGGCGGCCACGGCGTCATGGTCGAGGACGACGCCTTTGGCCCGACCGGTCGTTCCGCTGGTGGCCACCACCAGCGCGTCCCCCGGTTCGGTGGGCTGTCCCCCGGGCCGGCGGTGCCGACCCGAGGCATCGACCACCACCGAGGGCCGCAGCGCATCGACCATCCGGGCCACCGCCGGGAGGGGGAGACGGGGATCGATGGGGAGGACGGCGTCGCCGTCGTTCCACGCCGCCTCGAGGGCCTCGACGAAGCCCTGACCGCCGGGTAGGTCGAGCGCTACCAGCTCCGGCATGGGGCTAGCCTAGGCGACCGTACGAGTGGTGACTCTAGGAGTGAATGGTCGAATGGTTGTATCCGATCCGGAAGAGCAGGGGACGACGGGGACCGAAGCCACCGTCGAGACAGTGATCTCGGGTCCGCCCCTCGACCCGGTGGACCGCTTCCGTGGCCTGGCCCTGCCGTCGTGGGAGCGTCGGGGTGACTACCGCGACATCACCCTCGATGTGGCCGACGGGATAGCCAAACTGACGATCGCCCGACCCGAGGTCCGCAACGCCTTCCGCCCCCAGACCCTGTTCGAGCTGGCCGATGCCTTCAACCTGGCCCGTGACGACCCGTCGGTCGGGGTGGTCATCCTTACCGGCCAGGGTCCGGACGCCTTCTGCTCCGGCGGCGACCAGAAGATCCGCGGCGACGACGGCTACCTCGGCGACGATGCCGTGGCCCAGCGGGGTATCGGCCGCCTCAACGTGCTGGACCTGCAGATCCAGATCCGTCGGCTGCCCAAACCGGTGGTTGCCATGGTGGCCGGCTATGCCATCGGTGGCGGTCACATCCTCCACCTGGTCTGCGACCTGTCCATCGCCGCCGACAATGCCCGGTTCGGCCAGACGGGCCCCAAGGTGGGCAGCTTCGACGGTGGTTACGGGGCCAGCCTGCTGGCCCGCACCATCGGGCTGAAGCGGGCCAAAGAGGTGTGGTTCCTCTGTCGCCAGTACGACGCCGCCACCGCCCTCGAGTGGGGACTGGTCAATGAGGTGGTGCCCTTGGCCGGCCTGGAACGAGAGACCGTGGCGTGGTGCCGTCAGATGCTCTCGCTCTCCCCTCTGGCGCTGCGGATGCTGAAGGGTGGGCTGCACGCGGCCGACGACGGGCTGGCCGGGTTGCAGCAGTTCGCCGGGGACGCCACCATGCTCTTCTACATGAGCGAGGAAGGACAAGAGGGGCGCAACGCCTTCCAGGAACACCGGCCACCGGACTTCGGTCGCTTTCCCCGCCGCCCGTGAACCGGGCAGCGCACGGCGGGACGCCGGCATGACCCCGGACGGTACGCCGGCCGACGCGCCTGCGGTGTCCTCCGGACCCGGACCGGTCAAACGGTGGGTGCTCGGGGCCCGTCCCCGGACCCTCCCCGCCGCGGTGGTTCCCGTGGCGGTGGGCACCGCGGCGGCCCACGCCGCCGTGTTCCGTACTGTCGCCGAGCGCCATGGGTCGGCCGCGTACTCGTCCTCGGTCACGCTGCACCTGACCGGGTCGGCGCACTTCTGGTTGCGGGCGCTCGGTGCGCTGGCGGTGGCCCTGGCCGTGCAGATCGGGACCAACTACGCCAACGACTACTCCGACGGCATCCGGGGCACCGACGATGCCCGGGTGGGCCCGGTGCGTCTGGTGGCCAGCGGGCTGGCCTCGCCGGCGGCCGTCCGGCGGGCGGCGCTGGCGGCCTTCGGGATCGCCGGCGTCGTGGGTCTGGCCCTGGCCTGGGCCTCATCGTGGTGGGTCCTGGTCGTGGGGGCGGCATGCCTGGCGGCCGGATGGTTCTACACCGGAGGTCCCCGGCCCTACGGGTACGCCGGATTCGGCGAGCTATTCGTCTTCGTCTTCTTCGGGCTCGTGGCCACCGTGGGGACCTTCTACGTGGAGTCGCTCCGGCTCGGTGAGGCGGTGGTGTGGTTCGCCGCCGTGGCCGTCGGTTTGCTGGCCACCGCGCTGCTGTTGGCCAACAATCTCCGGGACATCGCCACTGACGCCGTGAGCGGCAAGCGCACCCTGGCCGTCCGGATGGGCCGCCGCAGAGGGGGCTGGTGCTACGTCGCCTGCGTCGGACTGCCCTTCGTGGGGGTGTTGGCCTGGGCGGTGTTGTCGGTGACCGGAACCCTCCACGCGTCCCGCCCGGGCATCGCCTTTCTCCCCCTGGCCGCCGTGGTGGCGGCGATCCCGCCGGCGAGGCTGGCCCTCGGTGCGGCCGAAGGCCGGGCCCTGCTACCCGTGCTGGCCGCCACCGGCCGGCTCCAACTCCTCTTCGGTCTGCTGCTGTCGGTGGCGCTGTGGTTCTGGGTCCCGTACGTGTGGCCCTTCGGCCCACCGTGAACGGACCCAACGCCGATCGGGTGCGGGGCTCACGAGGCCGTGTGGGAGCGCACCAGGCCGGCCACGGTATCGGGGAACTGCAGGTGCGGCGCATGACCGGCACCCGCCACGGTCGCCATGGTGGCGCCGCCGCCGATGGCGTCGACCATCCGGTTTCCCAGCTGGGTGAACTTCACGTCGTCGGCCCCGGTGATCACCAACACCGGCATGGTCAGGCGCCCCAACTGCTCCCACAGCGGAAGCTGGGTACCGGTCCCGGCGAGCCGCAGGCTCGAGGCCAGGCCCGGGCCGGTGTTGGTCAGCCGTTCCCCGAATCCGTCGGCCGCGGGATCGACACCCGAGAACATCGGGTTGGCCATCCACTCCCGGAGGAACTCGTCGACCGGCTGGGGGGTCCGGCTGGCCGAACTCGGGTCGAGGCGGTCGGCCAGTACCCCGTCCGACCGGCGGCGCTCGAGGCGCTCCTCGGAGCCCTCGATCCCGGCCGTGCCCGATATGAGGACCAGCGAGTCGACGAGTTGGGGGCAGGCCAGGGCCAGGTGGAGGCAGAACCGTGCTCCCATGGAGTACCCGAGATAGCCGGCCCGACCCCCGGCCGCGCCCAGGAGGAGGGCCCCGTCCACCAGGGTGGCGCGCACCGCCGCCGACCGCCCGTGGCCGGGCATGTCCACGGTGACGACCTCATGGTCACGGGCCAGGTCGTCGTCCATCCCCGCCCACACCCTCGAGGTCTGGGTGAATCCGTGGGCCAGCACGAGGCGCGGGCCCACGCCCCGTCGCCCGGCGTGGAGCGACGGCGACGTCCTCGGGATCTCGGACGAGTTCGGCGGGACCGGTCTGGTCGGGGGTTCTGGCCGGTTCGACATGGGGGGCACTGGTGAGCGTACCGAGCAGCGCGGGCGCCGGCAGCCATGCCGACACCCAGGCCGCCTTCGCCGCAACCCTGGTTGATGAGTGGGCACGGAACGGGGTGCGACACGCCGTCGTCTGCCCCGGTTCCCGGTCGACGCCCCTGGCCCTGGCCCTGGACGCCGACGGCCGGATCAGGGTCCACGTCCGGCTCGACGAGCGCTCGGCGGGCTTTTCCGGCGTCGGCATCGGGCTGGCCACCGGTGCCCCCGCCGTGGTGCTCACCACCAGCGGGACGGCCGCCGCCGAGCTGCATCCTGCCGTGGTGGAAGCCGACCTTGCCCGGGTGCCCCTCGTGGTGTGCACGGCGGACAGGCCGGCGGAGCTGCGCGACGTCGGTGCACCCCAGACCATCGACCAGACCTACCTCTTTGGCGGCTCGGTGCGGTGGTTCGCCGACCCCGGCGTACCGGTGGACGCCACCCGGCCATCGTGGAGGTCGGTGGCCGCCCGGACGGTGGCCGAGTCGAGGTCGGCAACGACGGGTCCCGGACCGGTCCATCTGAACCTGCCCTTCCGTGAGCCCCTGATGGGCGACGCCGCCGCCGGTGGAGGGTTGGCTCCGGGCCGGGCCGACGGGGGCCCGTGGCACGTCGTGGTGGGTGGTCATCCCACGCCGGACGAGGAGTGGTTTCGGGATCGCACCGTTTCTGGCCCGCTCCTCGCATCCCGGCGCGGCCTCATCGTGGCGGGCGCGGGCTGCGGCGAGCCCGAGTCCGTGCTGGCCCTCGGGGCCGCCCTCGGTTGGCCGATCCTCGCCGACCCCCGTTCGCAGTTGCGACGGGAGGTGCCCGGTGTCATCGGAACCGCCGACGGCATCCTCCGGTCCGACCGGTTCGTGGACGCCCACCGTCCCGAGTGCATCGTGACACTCGGGGAACGGTGGGTCTCCAAAGTGGTGAACGGATTCCTGGCCCGGGCCGTCGACGAGGGGGCGCACGGCATCGTGGTCGACCCCTGGGGTCGGTGGACGGACCCCGACCGGACGGCGGCCGAGTTCGTCCGGGCCGATCCGACCCTGTTCACCCGGCGGGTCACCGCGCTGATCGGCCGAGGCACCGCGGCCGGACGGGAGTCGGGCCCGACCGGTCCCTGGATGGCCGCTTGGCAGCGGGCCGAGGAACGCGCCCAGGCGGTACTGGTCGCTACCCTCGGACACACCGAACACGGCGACGGGATCACCGAGCCCGTGCTCGCCCACCGCCTTTTTGCCGGCCTGCCCGACCGAGCCACCCTGGTGGTGTCGTCCTCCATGCCCGTCCGGGACATCGAGGCCTTCGCCGGTCCGAGGGTGCGGCCCCCCCGGGTCCTGGCCAACCGGGGTGCCAATGGCATCGACGGGGTGGTCTCCACGGCGGTTGGCGTGGCCCTGGCCAGCCCGGGACCGACCGTCGCCCTGGTCGGCGATCTGGCGTTCCTCCACGACGTCTCGGCGTTGGTGACGGCGGAGGGGGCCGACGTCGACCTGACCGTGGTGGTGGCCGACAACCGTGGCGGCGGCATCTTCTCGTTCTTGGAGCCGGCATCGGTACTCGACCCCGGCACCTTCGACGCCCTGTTCGGGACGCCCCAGGGGCCGGACACAGCCGCCGTCGCCGAAGGTTTCGGCTGGCCGGTCGACGACGTGGCCACCGTCCCGGGACCGGGTGGCCTGGACGAGGTACTGACCCGGAGGCTGGCCGACGGGTCCCGGGGGGTCATCCGGGTGCAGCTTCCGGGGCGGACCGCCAACGTGGACCACCACCGCCGCCTGCACGCCGCCATCGTGGACGCCGTCGACAGCCTCGAACGGGGCTGACCCCCACCCAGTCTGTGGCTGACCGGTTGCCGTCAGTCAGCCAGGGGACGGCCCGGCCAAACCCCCCGCATCAGCAGGGGCGCGGGTCGTAGGAGGGAACCCCCGCGTAGGCGGGGGCCGTCGTGGTGGGGGAGCTGGCGGCGTGCTTCGACGTGGGGGCCGCGGTGGTCACCGGTGCAGCGGCGGCCGGCAAGGTGGTCGGCACTGACAAGGTGAGATCGTTGCCGTAGGCGTCGATGGGTGGCGTGGTGATGGGCCCGAACGGTCCGCCGAGGAACTGGGTGATCATCTGGGAGGCCTCGTCGGGCTGGACCACCTCGACATCCGATCCCCCTGACGTGACCGCCGGTGCCGTGGGCAGCGTCAAGGTCTGCAGCTGGGAGCCCGAGAAGGCGTGGTACCGCTCGGCCAGACCGAAGATGTCGTCGGGGGTCAGGGCGTTGTCCTTGCTGAAGTCGTGGACGACCGAGGAGAGCAGGGTGTTGAGGCGCAGGGGGTTGTAGGTGGATTTGGCCTTGTCCAGTGCGGCCGAGATGATCAGGTTCTGACGGGTGATTCGACCGATGTCCGAACTCTGGTCGTAGGTCCACTCACCGTTTGCGTAGTACTCGTAGAAGCGGGAGCGGGACAGGGCCAACGCCTGCTGGCCGTTCAGCACCTGACAGCCTGCGGTGGGGATGTCGAGGCCGGAGTTGTTGTAGCAAACCCCGGTCTGGCAGTCCCGGTCCCGGACCGGGTAGGGGAAGTCCATGGAGATGCCCCCGAGGGCGTTCACCGCGTCCTGCAGCCCGAAGAAGTTGATCACGATGTAGTGGCTGATCGGGATCCCGAAGGTGTTCTGGATGGTCTGGATCAGCGCGTCGGGCCCACTCCCGAACGCCGCGTTGATCTTGTTGTCGGTTGACAACCCGGTGCTGGCCGGGACCCCCGAGAGCTGAACGTAGGTGTCACGGGGGATCGACAGGGTCGAGGCCGTTCCCGTGGCCGGATCGACGTGGACGATCTTGATGGTGTCACTGCGCTGTCCACCGGCGTTGGTGGCGTTACCGAACTGCTGAGCCTCGGCCGCCGTCTCCCCGACGCGGCTGTCGGAGCCGATGAGCAGGAGGTTGTAGGGAGCCCCATTGGCCGCGGCTACACAGGCGGAACAGGGCGATGAGGACACCTTGCTCCACTGGTAGCGGAAGTAGCCGTAGCCGAGTGCCGCGATGAGGACCACCACCACCACCACACCGACCAGACCACGGAGAACCCGTTCGGCGGGCCGGCGGCGCTTCTTGGTCGCCCGTCGCCGCTCCCGGCGCGACGGGATGGCCACCTGCCCGCTCAGGATGGGGCCGGGGAATTCGGGGGCGGACCGGCTCGACCGTCCTGGGGGTGGGCTCGAGACGCGGGGCTGTCCGGTCGGGCGACCCGACGATCGTCCGGTGGGACGGGATCCGCTCGATCTGGGTGGGTCGGTGGGAGGCACAGTGGGTGGGGGTCTGGCTGGGCGGTCCGGTGGTCTGAGACAAAGGCCTCAGCAGGCAAGCCGGGCAGGTGGGACGTGCCAGTTTCCCACGGGGGGACCCCAGACGGGTGGCACCCTCGGCGCCCATGCCGGTTACGAGTCGATCGGCAGCCAGGACCCGTGGAATCCGAAGGGGATCCGGGCGGGGAGATGCACGGTGGCCACCGGAGGACCGGCGAACGAGGTGGCGTCGAGAATCACCAGGTCACTGGAGTCGGTGGTGGCGTCGTAGACCACCGAGAGCACCCACCCCTCGTTCTCGCCCCGGCCGTCTGAGGCTCGGACGAACACCGGTTCCCCGGGGAACCGATACTGGCCCGGGTCGAACCGGGTCGATTCGTCGCGTCCCAGGTCGTATTGGACCAGTCCCACCTGGGTGGGGTCATCGGTCTCGTCCCCGAGACGGACGCAGTAGCCGTAGCGGTGGGGCAGGCCGGCCACGGCGTCGTCGATCCGCGGGAACTCGACGGGCACGTCGTCGAGGCGGCGCTCGGCGATGCGCCCGGCCACCGGGTCGATTGTCCAGCGGGCCAGCACCGGGAGGTCCGAGGCGATCGACCGGCCCGGAGGGGTGTCGAACGCCCGGTCGTAACGGATGACGTCCATGATCACGTTCGGGCCGTCGTCATAGGCGTTGAGCACGTGGAAGACGTAGACGGGGTCGATGCCGATCCACCGGATGTCGTCGCTGCGGCCGTTGCGGGGCATCACCCCGACCCGGGCCCCGGCCTCGGGCACCCAGCGGAAGGGAAGGGAACGGCCCGTGGCCGCCAGGTCGAGGTCGAACAGGACGGGGAGATCGAGGAAGACCACCCGGGAGGCCGTCACGCCGAAGTCGTGGATCATCGTGGCCCGGGGGATGTCGACGGCCTCGGTGCGTACCAGCCCGCCGGCGGCGTCCACCACGTGATAGCGGAGAAAGGGGGGCCCGAAGACGTCGTAGCCGAAGAAGAGCAGCTCACCGGTGGTGGGGTCGACCTTGGGGTGGGCGGTCATGGGCGAGGCCAGTCCGCCGTCGAAGTCATGGATTCGGGCCCGGCTGAGGTCGTCGGAGATCGCATGGGGGAAGCCCGACTCCACCAGGGCCAGCGTGGTGCCGGCGTGCCGGATCACATGGGTGTTGGCCTTCCCGTCGATGGGTTCGGTCGGACCCGCCGGTGAGGGCGTCTCGAGCTTGTAGGCCAGCGCCCGGGTCCTCACCCAACGGTTCCGGTAGCCGGCGGCCCGTCCCTCGGTCAGGGTGATGCCGTGGATCATGCCGTCACCGGCGAACCAGTGGTAGTCGTCCTCGTCGGCGGGGACGGTGGCGGGATTCGGACCGTTGCGCAGGAGCCGACCGGTCAGGTCGGGCGGAATCACCCCGGTCACCGGGAGCGGGTGGTCGTCGCTGCGCTCGACCATGACCGGTGCGTAGTTGCCATGGAGGTAGGGATTGACCAACGGGTGCTCCTGGCCAGGGGTCCGGGGATTCGGAGGTTTCGGGACTGCGGGGGTCGATCGTAGCGTCGGTGGGCGTCGAGGCCGCGGCCACCCGAGGCCCGGGTACCGCCGGGCCCACGGAGGGAACCACCCTGGTCCGGTGACGTGGCAGGCTACGTCCATGGCCCACTTCGCCGAGGATCTTCGCTTCCGGGGGCTCATCCACCAGCTGACCGATCCCGAACTCGAGCAGCGCCTCGATGCCGACCGACTCACCGCCTACAGCGGGTTCGACCCCACGGCCAACAGCCTGCACGTGGGCCATCTACTCCAGGTCTGCAACCTCCGCCGCCTGCAGATGGCCGGGCACCGTCCCATCGCCCTGGCCGGCGGCGGGACCGGGTTCGTGGGAGATCCGGGCGGCAAGTCCGAGGAGCGGTCACTGCTCTCCACCGAGCAGCTCCGGTCCAACCTCGACGGCATCCGCGGTCAGCTCGAGCGGTTCCTCGACTTCTCCGGGACGGGTGCCGAATCGCAGGCCCTACTAGTCAACAACGCCGACTGGTTGGAGCCCATGACGCTGTTCGGATTCCTACGCGATGTGGGTAAGCACTTCACCGTCAACCAGATGGTGGCCAAGGACTCGGTGAAGTCCCGGTTGAGCCGGGCCGACCAAGGCATCTCGTACACCGAGTTCAGCTACATGCTGCTCCAGGCCTACGACTTCCTCCACCTGTTCGACGCCTACGGTTGCCGCCTGCAGCTCGGTGGCAGCGACCAGTGGGGGAACATCACCATGGGCATCGATCTCGTGCGCAAGGTGCGCCAGGACGAGGTGTGGGGTCTGACCACCCCGCTGGTGCTGAAGTCGGACGGCACCAAGTTCGGGAAGACCGAGTCGGGCACGGTGTGGCTCGACGCCCGGCGGACCAGCGCCTACCGGCTCTACCAGTTCCTGTTGGGCAGCGAGGACGCGGTCGTCGGCACGTATCTCCGGTACTTCACCTTCCTCGACCACGACGCCATCCTGGCCCTCGACGAAGCCACGACCACCCGTCCCGAGCGGCGGGAGGCGCAGCGGGAGCTCGCCCGGCAGGTCTGCGTCATGGTGCACGGCACCGAGGACACCGAACGGGCCGAACGGGCGGCCGCTGCCCTGTTCAGCGAAGACGTCGCCCGCCTGGACGAGCAGTCGATCCTCGACGTCTTCGCCGACGCCCCGTCTACCCAGCTGACCCGGTCCCGACTGGACGGCGACGGTGCTGAGTTGGTCGACCTGATGGTCGAAACGCACCTGGCCCCGTCCCGGGGGCGGGCCCGTACCACCATCGAGCAGGGTGGCGCCTATGTGAACAACTCGAGGGTGGAGGACGTGGACCGGACCGTCCGGGTCGATGACCTGGTGGCCGGCCGGTACCTCGTTCTCCGCAGCGGGAAGAAGAACTACCACTTGGTGCGATTCGAGTGATCCGGGGGCGCCACCCGAGCAGGAAGGCGGATGCCAGGGTCCTACACTGACCCCCATGAACCACCCTGCAGGACCTTCGTCGGAGTTTTCGCCCGTCCGGTTGACCTCGGGTCTACCCGAGACGGTGCTCCCCGAGGAGTCCGAGGCCGTTCGGGTCGGCCTGGAGGCGGCGATGGCCCAACCGGCCGACCGACGGCGCCACGCCGTGGCCGACGTGGTCCGCTCCGCTCCTCGCTCCCAGGCCGCCTGGGCCGCACTCGGCTCGCTGGCCCGGGACGACGTCGAGGCCTACGCGTGCTTCCGCGTCGGGTACCACCGCGGCCTCGATGCCCTCCGGGGTGCGGGCTGGAAGGGTTCCGGACTCGTGCTGTGGACCCACGAGTCGAACCGGGGGTTCCTCCGCTGTCTCGACGGGCTCCGGTCGTCGGCCGGGGCCATCGGCGAGCACGACGAGGAGGAGCGGTGCAGCCAGTTCCTCAGGCAGTTGGATCCGTCGTGGCGCCCGGACTGGACGGGCATTCCGGCCTAGTGACGTTTGGGACCGTGTCACTGTCCCGGTCCTTCCCCGTGACGCCGCCCGGGCCGCCGCCGGTGCCGGCCGGGACGAGCGCCGCGGGTGACGCCGGATACCGATGGACGCGGGCGAGGTCGGCCGTCGCGGCCTCAGTGCTGCTCCTCGTGGTCGTCGTGCTGACCGGATGCGCCGGACCGGAGGAATCGGGTCCGGTGTCGGCCCGGGTCTCCTCGTGGATGTCCACTGCCGGAGGAGGAGCCGCCATCGGCAGCCTCGTGGTGGACAGCGCCAACATCGACCACGCCATCGCCACCCATCAGCCGGCGTCCGCCATCAAGACGGTGTGCGCCCTGCTCACCAACGACGCCGAGACGGCCATCGGCAATCTGCCCACTCCTGACAGCCGGCTTACCAACGATCTCAACAACGCCTACGAGAAGGCCGCCGCCGCCGGTGACGACTGTTACCAGGGTGCCGAGGGGAGTGCGTCGCTGCTCCGTCGGTCGGCGGAGGAGCGGAAGGCCCTGGGGCCGCTCCTGACCACCGCGCTCGATCGCATTGACTTGGTCACCGGTCACACACCGTCGACCTCGACCACCCAACCGGACGGAGCTTGTGACGATCCGTTCGGGGGATGCAACTGATCCATGATCGACCGTGCCCAGAGGGCGGGCCGATGCCGGTGAGCCACGGCGACCGGGGACCGGTTCCCGCCGGTCGGGATCCCGACGTCTACGACCGGCTGAGGCGACGGGTCCTGTGGTCGATGCCGACCGGGCTGTTCGTCGTCGGCAGCAGATCCGGCGATCGACGGAACCTGATGACCTGCAATTGGGTGATGCAGGTGGCCGTCAGCCCCAAGCTGGTCGCCGTGTCGGTGGAACGTACATCGGTGACCCGGGAGCTCATCGCCGCCGGAGGCGGCTTCTCGGTCAGCGTGCTCGGCCGTTCCGACCGTGCCGTCGTGCGACGGTTCGTGAAACCGGTGGAGACGGTGGAGAGCGACGACGACGGTGTCGTCGTCTCCCTTCAGGGGGAGCCGGTGCACGAGGTCACCGGGGGGCTGCCCTGCCTGGCCTCGGCGGTGTCGTGGTTGTCGTGCCGGGTCCGCCACACCGGCGACTGGGGGGACCCCGACGGGTTGCCGGTGAGCCATGTGCTGTTCGTCGGGGAGGTGGTGGACGCCGGTGAGCGTGAGCCGACGGACGGCCCCCGGGATGCTCCGGAGATCCTGCGCATGGAGGACACCCGCATGAACTACGGGGGCTGACCGACTCGGCCGCCGGCATCAGCCCCCGGTCGGGGGATCGGAAGGTCGCAGGTCGATCCGGAGTGTCAGCACCCCGTCGTGCAGTTCGGCAACCGCGTCGCCGAGCATGGCGAAGTCCATGAAGTCGGCCCGGGCCTGCTCTTTAAACCGTTCGCGATCGGGCCCCTCGACGGGGGGAAGGCCCCGGGACCGGACTGCATCGGCCCTGGTCCGGAAGCGCTCGACCATGGCCTGAGGGTCGAATTGTTCGGGCATGCCCCGATGGTACTGGCCGTCCCGGTGTGCCACGACTGGGGACGCCCCGCACTACACTGGGGGCCGATCGGTGATCAGCGATCACCCGGGTTCGCCGTGTCGGGGGAATACCACCGCTGGTGGGGCAAGGAGTTGTTTCCGTGAAGAAGGGACGCCATCGCCGCTTCGAAGAAGCGCGCAGCTTGAAGCGTTCGGTCGCCACCGACAATCGGCGTTGTCCCGAGTGCGGCGCGGAGCCCGACGACAAGCATGCGTCGTGGTGCCTGGCCACTGAAGACGACTACGACGAGATCCTCGGCACGGCCCCGAAGGACCCCTCCTTTGCCGAGGACGACCCCCTCGCCGAGTAGCCGACGCCACCTGGAGGCGAAGTTCGATTAGGGGTCTGGGACGGATCTCAGCGACGCACCGTCGGATGGGGCAGCAGCGTGACCGGTGCCCCCGGTGCCGTCCGCTCGTCGAGATAGGCGGCCAAGCGCTTGTAGACCTTCTTGCCGGCCATCGTCTCGAGTTCGGTCCGCATGCTCACGTAGACCGGCTCATGACCCACGAACGCGGCCGGGTCCTCGGTGCACCACCAGTGGAACTCCTCGCCACCCTCGCCCCAATGCCGTCGGTCCCATTGCCGGACCACCGAGGTCACCCGACCGTCCACGGCCGTCTCGTCCTCACGGCGTAGGGGGAGCTGCCAGCACACCTCCGGCTTGAACTCGACGTGGCTGCGCCCCTCGGCTTCAGCCGCCTTGTGCAGGGCACAGCCCGGTCCGGCCGGGAATCCGGGCCGGTTGAGGAAGATGCATGCCCCGTCGACCAGGCGGGTGCCGAGATCGCCGTCGGCCAGCTTCTTCACCACTCCCTTCTGCCCCTGTTTGTGGAACTGCCACAATTCGGGAGTCAACGCCTCGGCGGCCCGCTCGACGGACCGGGCGTCCTTCTTTCCCGTGAAGTGGGCCCCGTAGGAGCAACAACCCTGGACCAGTTCGGGGGCGGGTCCGGTGAGCACCCCCTGGCAGCCCTGGCCGAAGATGCACATCCAGGCACTGGCCAGGAAGGTCACATCGAACAGCCACGTGCGTTCCTCATCGGGATCGTCGAAGCTGATCCACTCGTGGGATTCAGCGGGCACATGCTTGTGGGATGGCGACACGCCCTTATGATGACAGGCATGAGCGAAGCCCGTGAGGACATACGGCCCGTGTTGACCATCACCCCCGAAGCCCGGATCACCGTGCTCGAGGTGCTGTCCAGCGAAGCAGAGTCGGACTCCCTGGCCCTGTGGCTCGAGATCAACGGCGAGAGCAACGGGGCCTACGCCTACGACATGTACTTCCAGGCGCTGGCCGATGCCGGCGTGGGCGACGTGGTCCAGCACGACGACGACCTGCCGGTGGTCGTGCCCCAGACCAGCGTGGACCGTCTCCAGGGTGCGACGCTCGACTTCGTCACCGACGACTCGGGTGAGGGTGGTCTCGTCATCGTCAACCCCAACACGCCCCCGGTTCCGACACTGCAGGGGCTGGGTTCCGGCCCCGAGGTCGATCTCTCCGACCCGTTGGCCGTGCAGGTGGTGTCGGTCCTCGACGAGCAGGTCAACCCCAGCATCGCCGCCCACGGCGGCCGGGCCGACCTGGTGGCCGTCAAGGACAAGTCGATCTACCTCCGACTGAGCGGGGGATGTCAGGGATGCGGCATGGCCAAGGCCACGCTGACCCAGGGCATCGAGGTGATCCTGCGCGAGGCCATCCCCGAGATCGTCAACATCGTGGATGTCACCGACCATGCCGACGGCACCAATCCGTACTACGAGCCTTCGCACAGCTGACGACTCCCGCGGTGACTCCGCACCCGGCTGAGTAGCCGCGTCGCCCACGGCAGAGCCACCGCCACGACAGCCGTATCGTCCGCCGGCTGGGCATGATGCCCGTTCCGGGCATGGCCGTCCTGTACCTTTCGGTGGTGGACACACTCCTGATCGCCGGGACCACGGTGGCCGGTCTCGTCATCGGGGCCGTGCTCGATCCCGTCGGCCAGCGGGAGGCGGAGCGCAGCCACCGAGAGGACGAGCGACGACGCGCCGAGCGAATCGCGGTGGCCGAGGGCGAGGACGCTTCCTTGACCGGTGGGGCCGGACTCGCCCCCGGGAGCGAGGGGCCGCACCGTTCGGCCATCGGGCAGGTCGAAGAGGCCGTCGAGCACGTGGAGGGAGCCATCGGGGAGGCCCTCGACGCCGCGGACGCCGACGATTCGGATGACCCGGCACCCGAGGACCGCACGGTGCCGAATCTGCTGCCCCAGGGAACTGCACCGACACGCACCGCCGCCGCCGCCGTGCTCACTGCGGCCCTGTTCGGGCTGGCCGCCGGCCATTTCGGCCGCCATCTGGTCCTCGCCCCGTACTGTGTGTTCTTCGCCCTGTTGGTGGCGATCTCGGTCACCGACCTCTCCCACCGCCTCGTGCCGAGGCGCCTCATCTACGGAGCCCTGGCCCTCATCGCGCCGCTGTTAGTGGCCGCATCGGCCGTCGACCACACCTGGAGCAGCCTCGACGGGGCCCTGATCGGTGGGGCGGTGGCCTTCGGGCTGTTCTTCGCCGTGTGGTGGTTCATCCCCCGGGGCATGGGGTTCGGTGACGTGCGCCTGGCCGGGGTCATCGGGTTCACCACCGGGTGGCTGAGTCTCCTCCACGCCTATGTGGCCTTCCTGGCCGGGTTCCTGGTCGGGATGGTGTTCGGCCTGATCCTCATGGCGCTGTCGTCGGCGGGACGCAGGACCCGCATCCCCTTTGCCCCATCGTTGTCGGTGGGTGCGGTGATCGCGGTCTTCTGGGGCTCTCACATCGCCCAGAGCCTCTTCCACGCCGGGTCCTGATCCGGTGGAGGGCCCAGCGCCGGGATTCCGGGCCGAGGCCGCCCGGGCCCCCGAGTAGATTTGCCGGGATGCTCCGCTACCTGACCGCCGGTGAATCGCACGGACGCGCCCTCGTTGTCATCGTCGAGGGCATGCCGTCGGGGCTGTTGGTGACGGCCGAGGACATCCAGCGGGGACTGGCGCGCCGGCGCCTGGGGTTCGGTCGAGGCCCCCGGATGAGGTTCGAGGCCGACGAGGTCACCCTGGTGGGAGGTATCCGGCACGGTCGGACCCTCGGTTCGCCGGTGGCGGTGGAGATCGCCAACACCGAGTGGCCGAAGTGGGAGACGGAGATGGCCCCCGAGCCCGGGCTCCCCTCCAAGGTCCTCACCCAGCCCCGACCGGGCCACGCCGACCTGTCGGGCATGTTGAAGTACGGACTCGACGATGCCCGGGACGTGCTGGAGCGGGCCTCGGCCCGGGAGACGGCGGCCCGGGTGGCGGCCGGAACCCTGGCCAAGCTGCTTCTCCAGCAGATCGGGATCGACGTTCTCAGCCACATTGTGCAGTTGGGTCCGGAGCGGGCCGAGCCCGGACCGCTCCCGACGGTGGAGCAGCTGTTCCACGTGGACGAGTCACCGGTCCGGTGTGTGGATCCCCAGGCCGAGGCCCGGATGGTGGCGGCGGTGAAGGCGGCGGCCAAGGTCGGCGATTCACTCGGGGGCGTGGCCGAGGTGATCGCCTACGGGGTCCCGGTCGGTCTCGGCAGCCACGTTCACTGGGACCGAAAGCTCGATGCCCTGCTGGCCCAGGCCCTCATGAGTATTCAGGCCATCAAGGCCGTGGAGTTCGGCGACGGCTTCGAACTGGCCGCCCGGCGGGGTTCGGAAGCACATGACGCCATCCGCACGACTACCGGGGAAGGGGGAGGCGCCGCCGGGGACGCGGAGGGATTCCTGAGCGGTGGCTACGCACGAGACACCCACCACGCCGGAGGCATCGAGGGAGGCATCTCCACCGGCTCGCCCATCGTGGCCCACGCCGCCATGAAGCCTCTGGCCACCCTCAACCGTCCGACACTGGGCACCGTCGACGTGGTCACGAAGGAGTCCACGGTCTCGTTCAAGGAGCGCACCGACGTCACGGCGGTGCCGGCCATGGGTGTGGTGGCCGAGACGATGGTCTCACTGGTCCTGGCGTCCGAGGCCATCCGCAAGTTCGGGGGCGACTCCGTCGCCGAGTTCCGACGCAACCGCCTCGGCTACCTGGCCGCGTTGGGGGACAGCCCCTCGGCGGCCGGGGCGCCACCGGCCGATGGTTGATCGCCTCATCCTGGTGGGGATGATGGGGGCGGGGAAGACCACGGTGGGGAGGCTGTTGGCTGACCGCCTGGGCTGGCGCTCGTTCGACTCGGACGCCCAGATCATGGAGGACACCGGGCACTCCGTGCCCGAGCTGTTCGCCGAGCGGGGCGAGGCGGCCTTCCGGGCTGAGGAGGAGCGCGTGTTGACCGAGGCCCTCTCGGGCGACGAACCGGTGGTGGTCTCGGCGGCCGGTGGCGTGGTGCTGTCCCCGGCCAACCGGGCGCTGTTGACCCGGTCGGGCACGGTGGTGTGGCTCCGGGCCGACCCCGCGGTTCTGGCCGGAAGGGTGGGGGACGGTGCCGGACGACCGCTATTGGATCGTGACCCGGCCGCAGCCCTGCGGGAACTGTACGAGGTGCGCCGTCCCCTCTACGACTCGGTGGCATCGCTGGCCGTCGATGTGGACGGCCTGACCCCCGATGAAGTGGCGGAACGGATTCTGGTCGGGACGGGTCTGGCCACCGGGGCCGGGGGCCCGCGGTGAAGGTGGTCCCGGTGGAGCTGGGCGAACGGGGCTACGACGTGGTCGTGGGCCACGGTGCCCGGCACCGGCTGGCCGAGCTGGTGAACCGCACGGTCCCAGGCGCCGCCCGGGCCGCCGTGGTCACTCAGGCCGGGATCGGGGTGGACGTCGATCCCGGCCTCGCCGCCGAGCGGTTCACCGTCCCCGACGGCGAGGAGGCCAAGTCCCTCGCCGTGGTGGAGGAGCTGTGTCGTGGTTTCGCCCGGGCCGGCATCAGCCGCGCCGACGTGATCGTGGCCGTGGGCGGGGGCGTGGTCACCGATCTGGCCGGCTTTGCCGCCGCCTCCTTCCACCGGGGCACGGCCTACGTCAACGTGGCCACCACCCTGCTGGGTCAGGTGGATGCCGCCGTCGGCGGCAAGACCGGCGTCAATCTCCCCGAGGGGAAGAACCTGGTGGGGGCGTTCTGGCAGCCCCGGGCGGTGGTGTGCGATACCGAGGTCCTGGCCACGCTGCCGCCGAGGGAGTGGGCCTCGGGTCGGGGGGAGATGGCCAAGTACGCGTTCCTCGGAGACCTGACCGGCACCGACGCCCAGCCCGATGCATCCCTGCTCGACGTGCCCCTCGACGAGCAGGTGGCCCGCTGCGTGGCCATCAAAGCGGGCGTGGTGACCGCGGACGAACGGGAGGGCGATCTGCGGATGCTGCTCAACTACGGCCACACGCTGGCCCACGCCCTCGAGGCGACGGCGTTCGACCCCGGTGCCGGCTGGGACCTACGCCACGGTGAGGCGGTGGCCATCGGACTGGTCTTCGCCGGCCAGTTGGCCCGCCGGCTGGGTCGGATCGACGAGGAGCGGGAGCTACGGCACCGGACGGTCGTGGGCGGGTTCGACCTCTCACCCCTGCTGCCCCACGACGCCGATCCCGAGCGACTGACCTCGTTCATGGAGCGGGACAAGAAAGCCCACCACGACCTGACCTTCGTCCTGGACGGACCCCGGGGGGTCGAGGTGGTGCATGGCGTCGACCGGGCCGTCGTGGTCGCTACCCTGGCAGCCATGGACCGGACCCCGCCTGGCGCAACACGATGACCCCGGATCGCCTCATCGTGCTCCTGTCCGGACCGAACCTCGACCTTCTGGGCGAGCGGGAACCGTCGGTCTACGGGACGGCAACCCTCGACGACCACGTGGCCGGCGCCACCTCGGTGGCCACCAAGCTGGGCTATGCCCTCGAACACCATCAGACCAATCACGAGGGCGGTCTGGTGGAGCTGGTCCATGCCGCCCGGGGCCGGGCCGTGGCGATCGTCATCAACGCCGGAGCCCTCTCCCACACCTCCTGGTCCCTGCACGACGCCCTGGCCGCCTTCGACGGTGTGGTGGTGGAGCTCCACCTATCCAACCCCGCGGCGCCGCGAGCCGTTCCGGCACACCTCGGTCATCGCCCCGGTGGCCGACGGCTGCATCGCCGGATTCGGAGGGATCGGCTACGGCTTGGCGGTCGACGCCGTGCACCGGATTCTCGTCGCGGAGGCCGGATGAGCGGCCCGGTGAGAGCCGGCGACGGGCCACGTCTCGCCCCCCTCGAGGTGGCGGGTCGCCTGGGCCGCCTCCGTGCCCTGTTGGTCGAGGCCGGGGACGAGGGGCGACCCGTGGGCGGTCTGCTGGTCACCACCCCGGCCAACATCCGATGGCTGACTGGCTTCAGCGGCTCGGCGGGACTCTTGCTGGTCACCCCCCAGCGGGCCGTACTGACCTCCGACGGCCGATACCGGACACAGGCGTCCGAACAGGTGGCCGAGTCCGGGGTGGACGCCGACGTCGAGGTGGCCATCGGTGGGGTCCAGGTCCAACAGGAGGTGCTCCGCCAGGGGATGGACGGCGTCGCCGACCTCGGCCTCGAGGCCGACCACGTGACCTGGTCGGGACAGCGCTCCTGGTCCGAGGTGTTCGCCCCCTCGCCGCTCGTCCCCACCCGGGGTCTGGTGGAGCGACTGCGGGTGGTCAAGGATCCCGGTGAGGTGGCCCGCATGGAGCGGGCCGCCGCCATCGCCGACGACGCCCTGGCCGCCGTGCTGCCCCTGCTGGCCGCGGCCGGCGCGTCCGAGGGCCACGGTCCGGGAGCGGGTGCGGGACTCACCGAGTCCCGCTTCGCCGCCGCCCTCGACCATGCCATGCGGGAGCGAGGGGCCGAGGACCGTGCCTTCGAGACCATCGTGGCGTCCGGGGAGAATTCGGCCAAGCCCCACGCCCGGCCGGGCGGAAGGACCATCCTGCGGGGTGACCCGGTGGTCGTGGACTTCGGCGCCGTGTTCGACGGGTACCGGTCCGACATGACCCGGACCTTCTGTGTCGGGGGCCCGCCGACCGGAGAACTGGCCACCGTATTCAACGTCGTGGCGGAATCGCAGCGTCTGGGTGTGGCCCAGGTGGAGCCGGGGGTGAGCACCGGATCCGTCGACCGTGCCTGCCGGGATGCCATTGCCGCCTCGGGCTGGGCCGACCGCTTCGAACACGGCACGGGTCACGGTGTCGGCCTCGATATCCACGAGGGGCCATCGGTGGGGCCGGGGTCGACTGCTATCCTCGTGCCCGGCACCGTGGTCACCGTGGAACCCGGGGTGTACCTACCCGGAACCGGCGGGGTCCGCATCGAGGACACGCTGGTGGTGACGGAACACGGCAGCCGCTCGCTCACCCGGTTCCCGAAGGAAGTTGCTGTCTGATGGCTGTCTCCACCAACGATCTCCGCAACGGTATGACCCTCAACCTCCCCGAGGGCCTGTTCGCCGTGGTCGAGTTCCAACATGTGAAACCGGGCAAGGGGGGTGCCTTCGTCAGGACCAAGTTGAAGAACTCTCGGACCGGTGCGGTCATCGAGCGGACCTACCGGGCCGACGAGAAGTTGGAACAGGCCATCATCGACAAGCGCGAGATGCAGTTCCTCTACCGCGACGGCTCGGACTACGTGTTCATGGACACCTCGTCGTACGAGCAGCTCCAGGTCAACACCGACCTCCTCGGTGATTCCGCCGACTACCTGAAGGAGGGCGATGACGCCGTGCTCCAGTTCTTCGGAACGGAGATCGTCGGTGTCGACCTCCCGGCCTCCGTCGAGCTCACGGTGGCCGACACCGAACCGGGATTGCAGGGGGACCGGGTGTCCGGTGCCCGCAAACCGGCCACGTTGGAGACGGGTCTGGTTCTGCAGGTGCCCCTGTTCGTGAACCCGGGCGAGAAGATCAAGGTCGATACCCGGACCGGGGAGTACCTCACCCGGGCCTGAAGCCGTCGTCGCTTCGCCCTGCCCTCCGGCACCCACCTGCGGGTGGCGGATGTTCGTTGCACGCTGGGGCCGATCCCGTCCCGTCAAGTCGTACCCGTCAAGTCATGGATTCCGCACCCCGCCACCAAGCCCGCGAACGGGCACTGACGCTCCTCTACGAAGCGGAGCTCAAAGACTCCTCACCCTCGGAGGTGGTGGGCGATCTGCTCATGGCCCCCGACGGGTACACCGCCGGTCTCATCGAGACTGTCGAGTCCCGCGGTCACGAGATCGACGCCATGATCGGCGATGCGGCCATCGGCTGGGAGCTGGATCGTATGGCCGTGGTCGACCGCAACGTCCTGCGCCTGGCCGTGGCCGAACTGTTGGACCAGCCCGAGGTGCCCACTGCGGTGATCCTCAACGAGGCCGTCGAGTTGGCCTCGGCGTACTCGACCGATGATTCCGGTCGGTTCGTCAACGGGGTGCTGGCCACGCTGGCCACCCGCATCCGACCCTGAGGCGGCCGTCACACGATGGCGGGCGTCTCGCCGGCTTGGCGCCGGTGGCTGATCGCGGACTCACGGCAGCGGGTATAGTCGGGTCCTGACCGTGAAGCGGGTCCTGTGAGGCCCGTACGGACAGGAGGAAGCGTGGCCGAACGTGAGCGCAGTCACACCCGCCCGCGGGGGGCTGTCTTCGTTCCCCGGGCCCAGATCATGTCGGCATCCGACGTGCACCGCGCCGTGACCCGGATGGCCCACGAGGTCGCCGAGCGCAACCGGGGGCTGGAGAAGGTGGTGCTTGTCGGACTGCAGACCGGCGGCGTGACCATCGCCCGGCAGCTGTCGGCGGCGTTGGCCGAGGTGGAAGGGGCCACCATTCCGGTGGGCACCCTCGATGTGGCCTTCTACCGGGACGATATCGGCCTGCGGCCCGTACTGCCCGAGGCGGCCACCGATATCAGCTTCGACCTCACCGGGACCACGGTGGTGTTGGTCGATGATGTCCTGTTCACCGGGCGGACCATCCGGGCGGCCCTCAACGCGCTGGGCGAGTACGGACGGGCTCAGCGGGTCGAGTTGGCCGTCATGGTTGACCGGGGTCACCGCGAGCTTCCCATCCGGCCGGACTACGTGGGCAAGAATCTGCCGACCCGGCGGGACGAGATGGTCGACGTCTCCACCGATGGCGTCTCGCTCGGGGAGCTGGTGAGTCGGTGACCCCGTTCCCCACCAACCTGCTCAGCATGGACGATCTCGATGCCGAGGGCATCGGCGAGGTCCTCGCCGTGGCCGACTCCTTCGTCGAGGTGGGCCGTCGGGCCAATCCCAAAGTCCCCGCCCTGCGCGGCAGGACCGTGGCCACGTTGTTCTTCGAGGAGTCCACCCGGACACGCATGTCCTTCGAGACGGCGGCCAAGCGGATGTCGGCCGACGTGCTCTCCTTCGCCGCCGGTTCCTCGTCGCTCAAGAAGGGAGAGTCACTGCGCGACACCGTCGAGACGATCGAGGCCATCGGGATCGACGCCGTGATCATCCGCCACGCCTCGTCGGGTGTTCCCGCCCGCGTGGCCGGCTGGGTCGACCACTGCTCGGTGATCAACGCCGGCGACGGCTGGCACCAACATCCCACCCAGGCCCTGTTGGACCTCTACACGGTCAGACAGGCGCTCGGTGGAGGCGACACCGGACTGGACCGGTTCGTCGGGCTCCAGGTGCTAATCGTGGGTGACATCCGGCACAGCCGGGTGGCCCGGTCCCAGGTCACCGGTTACGCCGCCCTCGGTGCCGAGGTGACCCTGGTGGCACCGGCAACCCTGCTCCCCCCGTCGCTGGAGGGATGGCCGGTCGCCGCGGTGAGCCACCGTCTCGACGATGTTCTGGAGAAGGCCGACGTGGTCTCGCTGTTGCGGGTGCAGTCCGAGCGGGGGAGTGGTGCTTTCGTCCCCACCCTGCGGGAGTACACCGCCGGATTCGGACTCACCGGACGCCGTGCGGCCCTGCTCCAGCCTCATGCCGTCATCCTCCACCCGGGCCCCATCGTGCGGGGGGTGGAGATCGCATCCGACGTGGCCGAGCTCCCGGCATCCCTCATCACCGAGCAGGTGAGCAACGGGGTGGCCGTCCGCATGGCGGTGCTCTTCTTACTGCTGGGCCAGGGACCGGTCGAGGGGGTGGAGCGTGGCTGAGCGCCGGACGGATACCACCGAAACGCCCGGGGCCGTGCTCTTTCGGGGAGGTACCGTCATCGACCGAACCGGCGAACGGTCGGCCGACGTGCTGGTCGTGGGCGACCAGGTCACCGAGGTGGGGACCGTCGACTCGGCGCCGTCGGGGACACGGGTCTTCGACGTGGCCGGGTGTGTGGTCTCGCCAGGCCTGGTCGATCTCCACACCCACCTGCGCCAGCCCGGACGGGAAGAGGCCGAGACCGTGGAGACCGGTGCCCGGGCCGCCTCGTTGGGGGGCTTCACCGCCATCGTGGCCATGCCCAACACCGAGCCGACCCTGGACTCGGCCGAAGCGGTCCGCACCGTCTATGACCTGGCTGCCGACGTCACGGCTCAGGTGGCGGTGGCGGGTGCCATCACCGTGGGCCGCGCCGGCGAACGTCTGTCCCCCATGGCCGAGCTCGCCGAGCTGGGTGTCCGGCTGTTCACCGACGACGGAAGCGGGGTGCAGTCGGCCGGACTCATGCGGCGGGCGCTCGAGTACGCCACCGGCCTCGGCGTGACCCTGGCCCAGCACTGCGAGGACACCACGCTGGCCGGCGACGGCGCCATGCACGAGGGCGAGTGGTCCAGCCGGCTGGGGATCCCCGGCCAGCCCTCGGTGGCCGAGGAGGTCATGGTGGCTCGGGACCTGGCCCTCGTGCGGGCTACCGGAGCCCGCATGCACTTCCTCCATCTGTCCACCGCCGGCTCCATCGACCTGATCCGCCGGGCCAAGGCGGAGGGGTTGGCCGTCACGGCCGAGGCCGCCCCCCATCACTTCACGCTGACCGATGCCTGCGCGGCCGGGTACGACCCGGTCTTCAAGGTCAATCCGCCTCTCCGCGCCGCGTCCGATGTCGAGGCGGTCAAGGCCGGGCTGTCCGACGGCACGATCGATGCCATCGCCACCGATCACGCCCCCCATGCGCCGGAGACGAAGGACTTGCCCTTCGATCAGGCGCCGCCGGGCATGCTGGGTCTGCAGACGGCGCTGTCGCTGGCCGTCACCGAACTGGATCTTCCCCTCCACCGCATCCTGGCCCTGATGAGCTGGCAGCCGGCGGTGATCTGCGGCCTCGACACCGACCACTCCGGGGACCAGGGAGGCCCGGTGGTTCCGGGCTCCGTGGCCAATCTCTGCGTGATCGACCCGGCCGCCACCTGGGTCGTCGACGCCACCGCGCTGGCCAGCCGCAGCCGCAACTCGCCCTACTCGGGGCGGAAACTCACCGGACGAGTCCGGCACACCCTGTTCCGGGGCGAGCCGGTGGTCGTGGACGGCGAGGCACAGCGATGACCCCGACACAGGAGGCACCGCGACAGAGCCACCCCGACACAGACAGCCACCCCGACACAGACAGCAGGGACCCGGTGAGCGGGCGCAGCGGTCCCCTGCACCGGGACGAGGCGTGGTTGGTGCTCGCCGACGGGACCCGGTTCGAGGGTGAGGCCATCGGAGCGCGCCCGGCCAGCGGAGTGACCACCGGTGAGGCCGTCTTCAACACCGTGCTCTCGGGTTACCAGGAGGTGATCACCGATCCCTCGTATGCCGGACAGGTCATCGCCTTCACCTATCCCCACATCGGCAACTACGGGGTCAACCCGGTCGACGACGAAGCCCCGCGGCCCCACTGCCACGGTGTCATCGTGCGGCAACTGACCGACCGGCCCAGCAGTTGGCGGTCGACCGAGTCCCTCGAGACCTATCTCATCCGGTTCGGCATACCCGGGATCTCGGGTATCGACACGAGGAGGCTCACGCGGCCATCTGAGGAACCGGGGGTCCATGCCCTGCGCATTCGGGACCGCCGGTGCTTCCGAGCTCCTGGCCGCAGCCGAGGCGGCACCGTCCACCGAGGGACGGGACCTCGTGTCCTCCGTCACCACCGCCACCGTGCAGACCCGGGGGGGCGGACCGTACCGGGTGGTGGCCTACGACTTCGGAATCAAAGAGGCCATGCTCCGTCAGTTGGGCGAGCTGGCCACTGTTACCGTGGTCCCGGCCTCGACCCCGGCGGATGTGGTACTCGGATTCGAGCCCGACGGCATCTTCTTGTCCAACGGACCGGGCGACCCGTCCGCCCTGCCCGGCATCGTCTCGGAGATCCGCACACTGGCCGAGGACGGATCGGTCCCGGTGTTCGGGATCTGCCTCGGTCACCAGCTGCTGGCCACAGCACTCGGGGCCACCACCTTCAAGCTTCCCTTCGGGCACCACGGGGGGAACCACCCGGTCCGGCGCATCTCCACGGGGAGGGTGGAGATCACCTCGCAGAACCACAACTACGCTGTCGCCGAGAGCTCCCTGGCGCCCTCGGCGATCACCCATGTGAACCTCAATGACGGTGTCATCGAGGGGATCCGCAGCCACGACGCCCCGGTGTTCAGCGTGCAGTACCACCCTGAGGCCGGGCCCGGTCCCCACGACGCCCGCTACCTCTTCGAGGAGTTCCGGTTGCTGATGGACACGACGGGGGCTCGGACCTCCCGACAACGGAGTGTGGGCTGATGCCCCGCCGCCACGACATCGAATCCATCCTGGTCATCGGGTCGGGACCCATCGTCATCGGCCAGGCCTGCGAGTTCGACTACTCGGGCACCCAGGCCTGCCGCGTCCTGGCCGAGGAGAAGTTCCGCGTGATCCTGGCAAACTCCAATCCGGCCACGATCATGACCGATCCGGCCATGGCCGACCGCACCTACGTGGAGCCGCTCGACCCCGATGTGCTGACCGCCATCATCGAGCGCGAGCGGCCCGACGCGCTGCTGCCCACGCTCGGGGGCCAGACGGCCCTCAACCTGACCATGACGCTGGCCCAGCGGGGAGTCCTCGACGCCTACGGCGTGGAGGTCATCGGGGCCAACGCCGAGGCCATCGCCACCGCCGAGGACCGGGAGCGGTTCAAGTCCGCCATGGAGGAGATCGGCCTGGCCGTCCCCAGGTCGGGATTCGCCCATTCGCTCGACGAGGCCCTGGCCATCGGGGAGTCGATCGGCTTCCCCATCATGGTGCGGCCCAGCTACATCCTCGGGGGGGCCGGAACCGGCATCGCCGCCGACCGCCACGCTCTGGTCCGGCTGGCCGCGGAGGGCCTGGAGGCCTCGCCCATCAGCGAGGTGCTGGTGGAGCAGTCCATCGCCGGACAAAAGGAGTTCGAGTTGGAGGTGATGCGGGACAACGCGGACAACTGCGTGGTCATCTGCTCCATCGAGAACCTCGATCCCATGGGGGTACACACCGGGGACTCCATCACCGTGGCCCCGGCCCAGACCCTGACCGACGTCGAGTACCAGCAGATGCGGGACGCCGCCTTCGCCTGCATCCGTCGGGTGGGGGTGGAGACCGGCGGATCCAACGTGCAGTTTGCCGTGGATCCCACCGACGGCCGCCAGGTGGTCATCGAGATGAACCCCCGGGTGTCCCGGTCCTCGGCCCTGGCCTCCAAGGCCACCGGCTTCCCCATCGCCAAGATCGCCGCCCGCCTGGCCGTCGGCTACCGCCTCGACGAGATCACCAACGACATCACCGGGGCCACGCCGGCATCGTTCGAGCCCACCATCGACTACGTGGTGACCAAGATCCCCCGGTGGGCCTTCGAGAAGCTGCCCGGCGCGACCGACGTGCTCGGAACCCGGATGCAGTCGGTCGGCGAGGTGATGGGGATTGGGCGGACCTTCCCCGAATCGTTGCAGAAGGCGATCCGCTCCCTCGAACAGGGCCGCTCGGGGCTCAACGCCGATCCGGCCGAGGCGGCCCTCGACCCCTGGACCACCGACGAGCTCCTGGCCGCCGTGGCCACGGGCACCCCCGAGCGCCTCTTCCAGCTGGAGACCCTGCTGCGTCGGGGGATCTCGGTCGACCGCCTGGCCGAGGTCACCGGCATCGATCCGTGGTTCCTGTCGGCCATGGCCGAGGTGACTGACGCCCGGATGGCCCTCGACCTGCAGGTCACCTTGGGGGTGACCGTCGGGGACCTCGAACGTCGGGCCTGGCGCCGGCTCAAGCAGTACGGCTTCTCCGACCACCAGTTGGCCTATCTGTTCGGGGACCCGGTCACCGCCGAGGACGTGCGCAAGGCTCGGACCTCGCTCGGGGTCGGGGTCACCTTCAAGACCGTCGACACCTGCGGGGCCGAGTTCGAGGCCCACACCCCGTACCATTACTCGACCATCGAGGACGAGGACGAGATCCGACCCTCGGACCGGCCCCGCGTGGTGATCCTGGGCTCGGGTCCCAACCGGATCGGGCAGGGCATCGAATTCGACTACTGCTGCGTGCACGCCTCGTTCGCCCTCCAGGCGGCCGGATTCGAGACGGTGATGGTGAACTGCAACCCCGAGACCGTCTCGACCGACTACGACACCTCCGACCGCCTGTACTTCGAGCCCCTGACTCCCGAGGACCTGGCCAACGTGCTCGAGGCCGAACAGCGGGCCTCCGTAGACGGCGGGCGGCTGGTCGGGGTCATCGTCTCGCTCGGGGGACAGACCCCGCTCAAACTGGCGGCCGGGATACCCCGGGACCTGGTGCTCGGAACGTCCCCGGCCTCCATCGATCTGGCTGAGGACCGCGAACAGTGGAACGAGCTGTGCACGAGCCTCGGGATCCCTCAACCCCCCGGTGGCACCGCCACCACCGCGGCCGAGGCGGTCGCCGTGGCCTCCACCATCGGCTACCCGGTGCTGGTGCGTCCGTCCTACGTGCTGGGTGGGCGGGCCATGGAGATCGTCTACGACGACGAACGCCTGGTGGAGGCGGTGGAGGCCATGTCCGGTGTGGGGGGAGCGCTGGGCCGCGAGGGAGGTGTCACAGCGGATCGCCCGGTGCTGGTGGACCGGTTCTTGGAGGATGCCGTCGAGGTGGATGTGGACGCCATCCGGGACGCCACCGGCGAGGTGGTGGTGTGCGGCGTGATGGAACACGTGGAAGAGGCCGGCGTGCACTCGGGGGACTCGGCCTGTGCCCTGCCGCCGCAGACCCTGTCGGCTGCGGTCGTGGCCGGCCTCGAGGAGACGGTGCGGACCATCGCCCAGTCGCTCGAGGTGCAGGGCCTGATCAATGTGCAGTTCGCGGTGAAGGACGACCAGGCCTACGTCCTCGAGGCCAACCCCCGGGCCAGTCGCACGGTGCCCTTCGTGGCCAAGGCCACCGGAGTGCCCGTGGCCATGGTGGCGGCCCGGGTCATGGTCGGTGCCACCCTGGCCGAGCTACGGGAGGAGGGCCTGCTCCAGGCGCCGGTGGGCGGTCACGTCTCAGTGAAAGAGGCGGTGCTGCCCTTCAACCGGTTCCCCGGAGTGGACACACTGCTCGGACCCGAGATGCGCTCCACCGGCGAGGTGATGGGGATCGGCTCCACCTTCGGACTGGCCTTCGCCAAGAGCCAGATCGCCGCCGGCAACCGCCTTCCCGTGGAGGGCACCGTGTTCCTCTCTCTGGCCGATCGGGACAAGGCCGCCGGCCTCGACGCCGCCCGTCAGTTCGCCGTTCTCGGCTTCGATCTCGCCGCCACCTCGGGCACGGCGACCATGCTCGAGGCCGAGGGCATCCCCGTGGCCACGGTGGTGGCCAAGGTCGGCGAATCCCACCCTGGCGGGGTCGACGCCGTGGACCTTATCGCCGGGGGCCGGGTCCAGCTGGTCGTCAATACCCCACGGGGCCGGGGCCCGAGGGCCGACGGTCTCCACATCCGGGCCACCGCCCTCGCCCACATGGTGCCCTGCCTGACCACGGTGGCCGCCGCCCGCGCCGCCGCCGCCGGCATCGCCGACTGGATCAGCCACCCGTTGTCGGTGCGCTCGCTCCAGGAGTACCACGAGCGGTGATCCGTGAGTGATCCCGCCCCTCGGGGAGTCCGCACCGATCGGGTGCGCCGGGCCTGGCGGGCGGCCCGGGCCGGGGACGTCGACCTCTCGGTACGCGTGGGGAGCCTCGAGTTGGCCAACCCGGTGATGACGGCGTCGGGAACCGCCGGTCACGCCGACGAGCTGGACGCCTACTTCCCCCTCGGCCATCTGGGTGCGGTGGTGGTCAAGTCGCTGTCGGTGGATCCCTGGCCCGGCAATCCGGCCCCCCGGGTCCACCAGACCCCCTCGGGGATGCTGAACAGCGTGGGCCTGCAGGGCCCGGGGCTCGCCGCCTGGATCGACCGGGACCTGCCCCGTCTGACGGCGTCCGGGGCCCGTACGGTGGTGAGCATCTGGGGCCAGAGGGTCGAGGACTTCGCCAAGGCGGCCTCCATGGTGGCCGGAGTCGCCGGACTCACCGCAGTGGAGATCAACGTCAGCTGTCCGAACATCGAGGACCGCCGCCGCATGTTCGCCCACTCGCCGGCGGCCACGGCCGAGGTGGTGGCCGCCGTGGGGGAGCACTGCCCGGACCTGCCCCGGTGGGCCAAGCTGAGCCCCACGGTGGCCGATCTGGCCGAGGTGGCCGGGGCCGCCATCGGTGCCGGTGCCGAGGCGGTGACCCTGGTCAACACGGTGCTGGGCATGGCCATCGACGTCGAGGGACGCCGGCCGGTCCTCGGATCCGGAGCCGGCGGTGGCGGACTGTCCGGTGCCGCCGTGCACCCCGTGGCCGTCCGGGCGGTGTTCGATGTCCGAGCCGCCCACCCCGGGGCCACCATCATCGGGGTGGGCGGCGTGATGTGCGGCCGGGACGCCGTGGAGATGATCATGGCCGGAGCCGACGCCGTACAGGTGGGCACGGCCATATTCCGCGATCCGAGGGCCCCGGTCCGGATCCTGAGGGAGCTCGAGAACTGGTGTGCCGACCACGGCGTCCGTCGTGTCCGGGAGTTGAGAGGAGTGGCCCATGAACGAGCCGGGAGCGGATAGGTACGGGGAGGGCGGCTTCGCGGCACGGGTGGCCGCCGCCGTGGCCAGGACGGGTCCACTGTGCGCGGGGATCGACCCGTCACCTGAGCTGCTCTCGCGCCTGGGGCCTGAGCGACGACGGGCCCGGACTTCGTCAGTTCGGACTGCGCTGCGTGGAGGCGTTCGCCGGAGTGGTGCCGGTGGTCAAGCCCCAGGTGGCGTTCTTCGAGCGCTGCGGTTCAGCCGGGGTGGCGGCCCTCGAGGCGTTGCTGGACGAGGCCCGGTCTTCCGGTCTCCTGGTCATCGCCGACGCCAAGCGGGGGGACATCGGGAGCACCATGGAGGCCTACGCCCGGGCGTGGCTCGACCCCGACAGCCCGCTGTGTGCCGACGCCGTCACCGCGGCGCCGTACCTGGGGTTGGGCGCCCTCCAGCCCATGATCGATCGGGCCGCGGCCAGCGACCGGGGCGTGCTGGTGGTGGCCCGGAGCTCCAATCCCGAGGGCCGGTCCCTGCAGCAGGCCCGGACCGACGGGGGGACAGGGTCCGGCCGTCGAGGACCTTCTGCTGGCGGGCATCGCCGAGCTCAACGGCGACGGACGCATCCCGCCGGGGACGGTGGGCGCGGTGGTGGGAGCCACCCTGGGTCCCTCCGAATTCCGCCTGGCCGACCTGGGCGGGGTGATCCTGGCCCCCGGGGTGGGCGTCCAGGGAGGCACCGCCGCCGGTGTGGGGGCGCTCTTCGGGGAGTGCCCCCCCGGTACGGTGCTGGCCAGCTCGTCCCGGTCGCTGTTGACGAAGGGCCCCGAGGTGACCGCCCTGTCCGAGGCGGCCACGAAGGCCCGGGACGAGATGGCTGACGTTCTGCGCTGACGCGGCCCTGGGCCCGCGGACGCTGCCTTGGGCGGCCCTCGGCGTGCGCCCGGTCTGGTGCCGGGCCGGGGTCAGCGGTCGGCGGTGGGCAGGTCCTCGGCGAACTCGATGAACGGTCCGGGGGGCAGGTACTCCTCGGGGATCTCGTCGGGGTGCCGGTAGTAGTCCACGTCGAAGATGTTGGCGACCCCGGGGTCCTCGACCGTGCCACTCAGACCGGCCTCGGCGGCGGCCAGAAAGGCCTGCCGTCCCGTCGATGGTCCCGTGGGCCAGCGACTCGTAGGTGTCCTTGGTCACGCGGGCGATCAGGCTGTAGACGCAGCCGTCGAGGGTGGCCCCGACCCGGCGGCCGATCATGCAGTGGCGGGTCCCGTCGTCGATGACGTAGACGGCGGCGTCACCCTCCCCGATGCGCTCCCGGATGCGGTGGGGATGACCGAACAGGTGGAGCAGCTGCTCGTGGCGCCGCTCCTTCATGGCCCACAGCGGGCTCGGGGGGATGACGCCCTCGGGCTCGTCCTCCTCCAGGGGGGTGGCGTTCTCCGGTGCGGTGACCGGGAAGGCCAGGTTCTCGGTGCCGGGGAGGAAGTGGAGCTGGCCGTCGTCCCGGGACTGGAACAGCCCCTGGTCGTCGTCACCGGGTTGATCTCGGTCGGGCACAGCGGGTTCCTCTCGTTCGACCCATCGCCGGGCGGTGGGGGTTCGGGGGCCGTCCCCTGGGTCCCACTCTTCCAGATCCGACCGGCGAGGGTGTGGCCACCGGTGGACCGGGCCGGTGGCCGGGTGCAGACTCGACCGGTGCCGGTGCCGCCACCATCCGTCCCCTCCATCCGGGCCGCCCGCGCCGACGAGTGCGGGGCGCTGTCGGCCATCGAGGTGGCCGCCGGCCACCGGTTTGTCGAGGTCGGCCCGGCCGACGTGGCCGCGCAACCCCCGCACCCACCCGGTGAGCTCGAGGAGTACCGCCTCGCCGGACGGTCGTGGGTGGCCGTCGACCACGACGACCGGCCGGTGGCCTTTCTCCTGGCCGCGCTGGTCGACCACCACGCCCACGCGGACGAGGTCTCGGTGCTGCCGTCAGACGCTGGCCGGGCCATCGGGAGGACCCTGATCGACCATCTGGCCGTCTGGGCCTCCATCCGTGGCCTGCCCGGCGTGACCCTGACCACCTTCGCGGGTGTCCCCTGGAACGCCCCGTACTACGAGCGCTGTGGCTTTCATCGGTGGGACGACGACGACCTCGGCCCCGAACTGGCAGCGATCCGCGCTGTTGAACGGTCCCGGGTCCGCCATCGGTGGCCTCGGGTGGCGATGTACCGACCGACGTGACCAGGCCGCTCCGAGTCGGGGCTCAGGTGCCGGCAGCCGTCGGGAACCATCCCGACACCCGTTCGTCCAACGATGCCTCCCAGCCGTTCCCCTGCCGCCCGCGCCGTGTCGCGGTCGACCGGGGTGAGCCGGACGGCGTCCCCTGGCCGAAGCTGACCGAGCAGGGGCAGATCGGCGGTGATGACACAGCAGGCCACCGGGTAGCCCCCCACGGTGGCGTGGTCGGGCATGAGGATGATGGGATTGCCGTCCGGTGGGACCTGCACCGCGCCGGTGACCATGCCGGTAGAGGGGATGTCGTCCGCATCGGGCCCGGGAGCCGGTGACCGGGGGTCACCGTCTACTGGGCCGGCTCCGGCGGGCGCGGCCACCAGTCTGATGCCGATCCGGTTGGAGGCGTTTCCTACCACCCATGGTTGTGCGCACAGCTGCCCGAAGCGCCCCTCGGACAGTCGGTGGGGTCCGGACAGGACGCGGATGGCTCGGGGGAGTCCGTCCTGTGCCGACGGTCGCCGGATAGGACAGCCGACCGCGGGGACGGGACGGAGGACCGAGGTCCAACCGGTCGCCGGCCCGGAGGGCACCGGGTCCCACGCCGCAGAGCACGTCGGACGACCGGGAGCCGATCTCGAGCGGTGTGTCGATGCCCCCCGACACGGCCAGGTAGGCGCGCAGGCCCGACCGGATGCGACCGATCGACCACCACCTGACCGTCCTCCACCGGCACCACCGTCCCCGAATCGACCCGACGCCCATCGAGGAGCACGTCGACGTCCCGGTACCCGGTACCCACCACGGCCACGTGGGCATCACCGTGGAAGCGGAGGGTGGGGCCGGACGCGGTGAGCTCGACCGCCGCCGCACCGTCGGGGTTGCCCATCAGGCGATTGGCCAACCGCAGACCTTCGGGGTCCGCCGGGCCGGCCTCGGGGACACCCAGCGTCGCCGTTCCGAGCCGTCCCCGGTCCTCGACGAGGCTCAGCAGTCCTGGCTCCAGGACCTCGATGAACCGTCGTCCGCGGTTCATCAGCGGCCGACGACCCGCCGCTGGAGGCCCTCCCCGGTGATGGGGACGCAGTCCGGCCCGGTCGGTCTCCTCGGCGAAGCGCACGACGTCTCCCGGTTGGAGCAGGGCGAAGGGAGGACGGCGTCCGGTCGAAGAGGGCGACCGACGTCCGACCGAGCAACATCCAGCCCCCGGGGGTGGGCTGGGGGTACACCGAGGCGAACCCGCCACCGACGAGCCACCGCCCCGGCCGGGACCGAGGGCCGGGGTGTCGACCGCCTGGGGATCGAGGCCAGCTCGGCGGGCAGGCCGACCAGGTAGGGGAATCCCGGCGCGAAGCCCAGGAAGGCCACGTCGAGATCCACGCCGCACAGGCTGGCCACCAGGGTCCGGTCCGTGATGCCAGCGCGTCGGCCACGTCCCGGAGATCGGGCCCGTCGAATACCGCCGGGATCACCAACCGCCGACCGCGGTCGATGCCCGGGTGCGGGCTCGACGTCATCCCTGGATGCGTCGGCTGATGGCCCGTTGACGAGGGTCCGGATCCAGGCGTCGAGCACCTCGAATCGGTCTCCACCCGGCTCGACGTGGACCACGACGGTCCCGTGGCCCACGACGGCCTGCCGGACGGATGTCGGGGCACCACCGGTCTCCCATTCGCCGCCCGATCCGGGCGGCCAGCCGGTGGGCGGCCGACGTCGTCCACCTCGACGAGCACGGCGCCCTCGCCGAACGGGGTCACCGATCGGATCACGTTCCCGGGGTGCCGACCGTGCCGCCGTGTTGCTCGCGCCGACAAAGGACCGGACCCTGATCCCGTTCCCCTCCAGCGCAGCCCGAACCGCCCGGGCGGTGTCGGCGGCACCGTCGACGTCCCCATGGATGCAGAGCGTTTGGGCCGCCACCACCGTCCACGTGCCGTCGACGGCCTCGATCCCACCCCGCCGGATCATGGACACGGCGCGACGGCCCACCTCGGCGGGGTCCTCGATGAGCGCCCCGGGTCGTGTCGCGCGGGGCCAGGCGCCCATCGAGGAGGTAGGCGCGGTCGGGGAACCCCTCGCCGACGACCCGCACCCCGGCCTGGTTGGCCCTGTCCGCCACGAGCGTCCCGGTCTGGGCCACCAACGGGACGCCCGCGTCCATCACGGCTCGGACGACGGCCTCGGCCACCGTGGGGTCCGTGCCCATCTGGTGGTAGAGGGCCCCGTGGGGTTTGACGAACGCCACGGTGCCGCCCACAGCGTCCACCTGGGCGGTCAAGGCCGTCCACTGGTCCACGAGGTCCTGCACCAGCTCGGCGACGGGGAGGGCCACGACCCGGCGGCCGAAGCCGTCCCGGTCGCGGTAGGAGACGTGGGCGCCGATGGCCACCCCACGCGCCACGCATGCAGAGGCGGTGTCCCGCATCACGTCGGGACCACCGGCGTGGAACCCACAGCGCGAGGCTGGCACTGGTGACGGCGTCCAGCACGCCGAGATCGCCGGCGGTGAGCCGATCACCCTCGGCCAGATCGGCGTTGAGGTCCATGGCCGGGACCTCCCCCGTGTCGGCCATGTCCCCAGTATTGAGCATCAGGGCGCGGTGCGAGCAGACCGACGGTGGTGGCGGCTATTCCAGCCGAGGGACGGGCCGAGGAGGTCAGAACGCTGCTTCGCGCCGAGAGGCATGACCCGAGCGCCCAGAGGCGCTATCGTCTCGACCATGCCGCAACCCCCCGCACTCACGCCCGAACAGCGCCAGGCCGCTCTGGCCAAGGCCGCCAAGGTCCGCCGGGAGCGGGCCGAGGTGAAAGAGAAGCTCAAACTCGGATCGATCACGTTGTCCGAGCTGCTCGTCATGGCGGACTCCAATGAGACCGTCGGCAAGATGAAGGTACTCTCGGTACTCGAATCGCTGCCCGGCCTCGGCAAGGTGAAGGCCCGCCGGCTCATGGACACGGTCGGCATCTCGGAGAGCCGGCGACTACAGGGGCTGGGCAGCAACCAGCGTGAGTCGCTGTTGCGCGAGACCGCCCGCTAGGACGGGAGTCCGCCGTCGGCGGACCGTCGGACCACCCCATGATCTTCGTGCTGTTCGGCCCCGGGGGGGCCGGAAAGGGCACGATCGCCGATCGCCTGGTGTCGGGTGATCCCGCCCTGTGGTTGAGCCGGTCGTGGACCACACGTGAGCGCCGCCCCGGGGAGCGTGACGACGCCTACGTGTTCGTGGACCGGGCCGCCTTCGAGGAGCGGATCCGAACCGGCGGGTTCTTCGAATGGGCCGAGTTCCTCGGGAACCTCTACGGGACCCCGGTTCCGGATCCACCGGCCGGGTATGACGTCCTGCTCGAGATCGACCTCCAAGGGGCCCAGCAGGTGCGTGAGCTCCGTCCCGACGCCACGCTGATCCTCCTCCTGCCCCCCTCGGCCGAGGCCCAGGAGCAGAGGCTCCGGGCACGAGGAGACGACGAGTCGCACATCGCCAAGCGCCTGGCGGCCGGCACCGTCGAGGAGCAGGAGGGACGGGCCATCGCCGACGCTGTGGTGGTCAACGGGGACGTGCCGCAGGCCACAGCCGATGTGGCCGGTATAGTGGAGCGTTACCGGTCCGCCTCCTGAAGGGTGGAGGGACCGGCCACACGAGGCGGGTCGGCCGTTCCGATCCGGCCTCCCCACACACGCCCCACCCATATCCGGCGACCTACCCGAAGGATCGTGATGGCTCAGCCTCAGACCACACTCATGGACCCACCCATCGAGGAGCTCCTCGACAAGGTGGATTCGAAGTTCACCCTGGTCGCCCTGGCCTCCCGTCGGGCGCGGCAGGTGAACAGCTACTACAACTCCCTGGGTGAGGGCCTCGGCGTGGTAGTCCCACCCCAGGTGGCCTCGGCGTCGGGCAAGCCGCTTTCGATCGCCTTCGAAGAGGTGGCCGCGGGCAAGGCCACCTACACACGTCCCGATCCCGAAGAGGTGGCCCTGGCTGAGGCGGCGGCACTGGCCCTCCTCGAGGGTGAGGGCGACGCCGCCGGGACCGATGGCCCCGCGGTCGACGAGACCACCGAGTAGCGGTCCGGGCCAGGGCCCGTGTCGGGGGCGGTCGACGGTGGGGAAGGACAGGGTGCCCCGGTGACGGACGGTGACGCACCCTTCGTGGTCCTCGGCGTCTCGGCCGGGATCGCCGCCTACAAGGCGGTGGAGGTCTGTCGGCGACTGGTCGACCACGGTGTCCATGTGGCCCCGGTTCTGACCGAGCGGGCCACCCGGTTCGTGGGCAAGGCCACCTTCGACGCCCTGGGCTCGGAGCCGGCGCAGCTGACGCTGTGGGACGGCGCCACCGCCATCCCCCACACCCGACTGGGCCAGCGGGCCGATCTCGTGGTGGTGGTTCCGGCCACCGCCGACCTGCTGGCGCGCTACGCCGGCGGGCTTCGCCGACGATCTGCTCACCACCACGCTCGTGGCCACGGCGGCGCCGGTGGTGGTGTGCCCGGCCATGCACACCGAGATGTGGGAGCACCCCGCGGTCCAGCACAACCTGTCCGTGCTCCGGTCCCGGGGGGTCACGGTCGTCCCTCCCGACGAGGGGCACCTGGCCGGCGGTGACTCGGGCTCGGGGCGGCTGGCCGACCCCGCAGTGATCGTCGACACCGTGCTGGCCATGCTGGACCGGGGCGGCCGGGCCGTCACCGTGGGCTCCTCGATCGCTCGGTCGTCGACTCCGGGTGATCTGGCCGGCATCCGCCTCGTGGTCTCGGCCGGAGGGACCAGAGAGGCCATCGATCCCGTCCGGTTCATCACCAACCGATCCTCGGGCAAGCAGGGACATGCGGTGGCGGCGGCGGCCCACCGACGGGGAGCCGAGGTGGTTCTGGTCACCACCAGCGGTCGGCCGGTGCCCGACGGCATCGTCGTCGACCAGGTCGAGTCGGCAGCGGAGATGGAAGTGGCCGTGCTGGACCGGGGTGCCGTCGCCCAGGTGGTGGTAATGGCCGCCGCCGTGGCCGACTTCCGACCCAAGGTGGCCACCGACACGAAGCTGCACAAGGCCGATGGCGTGCCCGACCTGGTCCTCGAGGCCACGCCGGACATCCTGGCCGAATTGGGTCGGCGGCGTCGTGCCGGTCAGATCCTGGTCGGGTTCGCCGCCGAGACCGAGGCCGTGGCCGACCGGGCCGTGGCCAAACTGCAGGCCAAAGGGGTCGACCTGATGGTGGCCAACGACGTGTCGGCTCCGGGGGTCGGATTCGACCACGACACCAATGCCGTGACCATCTTCGGGGCCGACGGATCCTCCACCACGGTGGCCCTGCGGTCCAAGGATGCGGTCGCCGACGCCATATTGGATAGGGTGTGCGCGCTGTTGGCGCCACAGTGAATCGAGCGTCGCCGCCAGAGGGGTCCTGTCGCTCCGGCGCCGTGCACCGGGTGCGCCCGTCTGTCGCCAAGGGCATGCGCCCCCGATCAGAATGGAAGCAGCCGTGAGCACCCGATACACCTTCACCTCCGAATCGGTCACCGAGGGCCATCCCGACAAGATGGCCGACCAGATCTCCGATGCCGTCCTCGACGCCCTCCTGACCGACGACCCCGACAGCCGTGTGGCCTGTGAGACCCTGTTGACCACCGGCCTGGTGCTGGTGGCGGGGGAGATCACGACCTCGACCTACGTCGACATCCCCAAGCTGGTGCGTAAGACCGTGCTGGACATCGGGTACGACGACGACGCCTACGGGATCGACGGCAAGACCTGTGGTGTGATCGTCTCCCTCGATGAGCAGTCGCCCAACATCGGCCAGGGTGTCGACAACGCGTTCGAGGTCCGTGCCGGGACGGGTGGTGAGGATCTGCTCAACGCCCAGGGGGCCGGGGACCAGGGGATGATGTTCGGCTACGCCTGTGACGAGACCCCCGATCTCATGCCGCTGCCTATCTGGCTGGCCCACCGGTTGGCTCAACGCCTGGCCCAGGTCCGTCGGGTCGGTGTGCTGCCTTACTTGCGGCCGGACGGCAAGACCCAGGTCAGCGTGACCTACGAGGACGGTCGGCCGGTGGCCCTGGAGACGGTGCTTATCTCGACCCAGCACGACCCCGGGGTTGACCTCGAGACCCTCCTGCTCCCCGATCTGCGGGACAACGTGATCGCCCCACTCCTGCCGCCGGAGCTGGACGCCACCAACCTCCGTATCCTGGCCAACCCCACCGGGGTCTTCGAGCTGGGTGGTCCCCACGCCGACACCGGACTCACCGGCCGGAAGATCATCGTGGACACCTACGGCGGCATGGCCCGGCACGGCGGAGGGGCGTTTTCCGGCAAGGATCCGTCCAAGGTCGACCGGTCGGCGGCCTACGCCGCCCGTTGGGTGGCCAAGAACCTGGTGGCTGCCGGCGCCGCCACCCGGTGTGAGGTCCAGGTGGCCTACGCCATCGGTGTGGCCCGGCCGGTCTCGGTGCTGGTGGAGACGTTCGGCACCGAGCGGGCCGATCCCGGCCGGATCGCCGCGGTGGTCGATGAGGTGTTCGACCTCCGTCCCGCGGCCATCGTCCGGGACCTCGACCTCAAGCGGCCGATCTACCAGAAGACGGCGGCCTACGGGCACTTCGGTCGGTCGGACAAGGAGTTCACCTGGGAGGACACCTCGAGGGCGCACGACGTGAAGCAGGCGCTCGGCCTCTGAGCGCACCAGCTGGGCCGGAGCGGGCGCCGGATCGGGTGGTGCGGGTGGTCCCTGACGTACCCGCCATCCACCGCCGGTTCGACTACTCCGTGCCTGCGTCCCTGGACGCCGACCTGCGGGTGGGCAGTCGGGTCCGGATCGAGCTCCACGGACGACGGGTCGGGGCCTGGGTGGTCGAGGACCACGTCTCGGGGGCTCCCGGGGTTCAGCTCCTGGCCTTGGCCGCCTCGAGTGGAGACGGCCCGCCCCCGGGACTGGTGAGGCTGGCCGAATGGGCGGCGTGGCGGTGGGCCGGACCCGTGTCGTCCTTCCTCGGCACGGCGTCGCCCCCGCGGGTGGTGCGCGGGGCATGGAGCGGGGCCGACACCGGGGCCGGCGACGCAATCGGCGCCGATCCGCTGGGTGGTGCGACCCGAATCCCGGTGTCGCCCGGAGGCGGCGCCGTGGAGATCCTCGACGGTGTCTTGGACGGTCGGGGCCCGTCCCCGGGTGCCGGCGCGTCCGTGGTGAGACTGGCCCCTTCTCTGGACGCTGCGTTGGTGGTCCAAGAGCTCCTCCACCGGACCGGACCGGAGGGTGTCCTGGTCCTGGTGCCGTCGGTGGGACGGGCCGCCCAGCTGGCCGGACGGCTACGGCGATCGGGTCTGGAGGTGGCGCTCATGCCCGAGGGCTGGGAGCGTGCCGCCTCCGGTGCCGCCGTCGTGGTCGGGACCCGCGCCGCGGCCTGGGCGCCGATCCCGGAACTGCGCGCTGCGGTGGTGTTGGATGCCCAGGACGAGGCCTACCGGGAGGAGCGCGCGCCCACCTGGTCGGCCGTGGATGTCGTCGTGGAGCGCGGTCGACGGGACGACGTCCCGGTGGTGCTGGTCAGTCCCTGCCCTCCCGTGGTGGTGACCGACGGTCGGCACCTCGTCACCACAACCCGGACCGTCGAACGTCGTGGCTGGCCTGTCGTTGAGGTGGTCGACCGGACGGGGGACGACCCACGCACGGGCCTGTTCTCCGAGCGTCTGGCCCGACTGCTGCACTCGGTCCTCGACCGGCCGGACGGCCGGGTGGTGTGCATCCTCAACCGCACCGGGCGGGCGCGGCTGTTGGCCTGTGCCCAGTGCGGCGCGCTGGCCCGTTGCACCCGGTGTGGGGGAGCCGTGGCCGAGGATGAGACCGGCGAGGGCCTCCGGTGCCGGCGGTGTGGTGACCAGCGCCCGAGGGTGTGCGCGGTGTGTGACGCCACCCGGCTCAAGGTGCTCCGCATCGGGGTGACCCGAGCCACCGAGGAGCTGGCCGCGCTCACCGGGGTGGAGGCGTACGAGATCACCGGGGCGTCAGACCCGTCCGATCCCGTCGCCCTGAACCGAGCCCGCCTGGTGGTGGGGACCGAAGCCGCGCTCCATCGGGTTCCCCGGAGCGATGTGGTGGCCTTTTTGGACATCGACCAGCATCTGATGGCGGCGCGCTTCGGGGCCGGGGAGGAGACGCTGTCGCTCCTGGCCCGGGCGGCCCGGCTGGTCGGATCCCGCGACGGCGGCGGACGCCTGCTGGTCCAGACCCGGATCCCCGGCCACGAAGTGCTGCGAGCCGCCGTGCACGCCGATCCGGGCCTGGCGTCGGAGCCGGAACGGGAGCTCCGCCGGACCCTCGGCCTGCCGCCCTTCGGGGCGTTGGCCGTCCTCCGGGGCCCGGGTGGACCGGCCTACGCCGAGGGCCTGGCCACCGTCGAGGGAGTCACCGTCTCGGCCGACGGGGACCGTTGGTTGCTCCGGGCACAGAACCACACCGTCCTCTGCGACGGTCTGGCCTCCGTTCCCCGGCCTGCGGCCCGCCTCCGGGTGGAGGTCGACCCGGCCGACGTCTGAGCGTCCCGGCCGTGATCGGGGCCGGCCCATCCGAGGTCTGATGGGCACGACGACCGGTGGTGCACCGTAGTATGGGGTCATGTCGACATACTCCGTCCGGGTCTACGGCGATCCCGTGTTGAAGCAGGTGGCCCGCGACGTCGACCAGTTCGACGGTTCACTGGCCCGCCTGGTGGAGGACATGGTGGAGACCATGTACGCCTCGGAGGGGGCCGGCCTGGCCGCCCCCCAGGTGGGTGTCCAAAAGCGGCTGTTCGTCTACGACGTCGGCGAGGGCCCCGAGGCCGTGGTCAACCCGGTCATCGTGGAGACGGACGGGGAGTGGTACCACGACGAGGGCTGTCTCTCCATCCCCGGACTGTGGCTGGGTCTGGTCCGACCCGACCGGGTCCACCTCCGAGGTCACGACATCGACGGCAACGAGCTGTCCATCGAGGCCGACGAGTTCCTGGGACGGGTGTTCCAACACGAGGTGGACCACCTCGACGGTGTCCTCATGGTCGAGCGCCTCGAGGACGACATGCGCAAGCAGGCCCTACGGGTCTTGCGCGACCGGGCTCTCGGCCTCGACACCTCGGCCATGGAGGCCAAGCTGGTCTCGGCCGGGAGCGACCGGGAGATCTGAGCGGTCACCACCCGGTCTCCGTCCTGACCGTGGCGGCCCGGTAGCGTCATCCCATGGCCCGCCTGGTGTTTCTGGGAACTCCCGAGGCGGCGGTGGAGCCGCTGCGCACCCTGGTTGGGGCCGGGCATGACGTAGCCTTGGTGGTGAGCCGGGCCGACAAGCGTCGCGGGCGCGGCGGCGCCCTCGTACCCAGCCCCGTGAAGGCGGCGGCCACCGCACTGGGTCTCGAGGTCACCGACTCGCTGGACGACGCGTTGGCGGTCGGTGCCGAGTTGGGGGTGGTGGTGGCCTACGGTCGCATCATCCCGGTGGCGGTGCTGGAGCGCCTCCCCATGGTCAACCTGCACTTCTCCCTGCTGCCGCGGTGGCGGGGCGCGGCTCCGGTGGAGCGGGCCATCCTGGAGGACGACGCCGAGACCGGCGTGTGCCTCATGGCCGTGGAGGCCGGCCTCGACACCGGTAGCATCTACGCCGAGGTGGCTACGGCGATCCTGGAGGACGAGACGGCCGAGGAGCTGCGGGCCCGCCTGGTGGCCCTCGGGTGCGCTCTGCTGGCCGAGCACCTCGGCGGGGGCCGGGCCGGCCTGCCACGGCCCCGTGACCAGGTCGGCACTCCGTCCTATGCCGAGAAGATCCTCCCCGGGGAGCGGGAACTCCGATGGGAGCAGCCCGCCTCCCAGCTCCATCGCGTGGTCCGGGTGGGCCGGGCCTGGACCACCTTCCGACAGCGCCGGCTCGGTGTCCTGGCCGCCACCGGGGTCCCTGGGGAGGTGGGCGTCCGGGCACCGGTAGGGGAGCCGGGATCCTTGGATGGCTCCGAGGTCCTGGCCGGTGGTGGATCACGTCTGCGCCTGGTCACGGTGCATCCGGAAGGGAGGCGCCCCATGGATGCCGACGAATGGATCCGGGGAGCGCGCCCTGGACCCGAGGAGCGGCTGGGACGATGACCGGCGACAGCCACCGGTAGGCTCGCCGACGATGGTCACCGTCCTCCCACCCCCCGAGATGCGGGTGGCCCCGTCGATCCTCTCGGCCGACTTCGGGAGTCTGTCCGATGCCGTCCAGGTGGTGTCGCCCGGCACCGCCTGGCTCCATGTCGACGTCATGGACGGCCACTTCGTCCCCAACCTGACCGTCGGGCCCCCCGTGGTGGCATCGCTCCGCGAGCACACCGACCTCTTCTTCGACACGCACCTGATGATCACCGACCCGGGACAGTTCCTCGAGGCGTTCCGGGACGCCGGCTCGGACGGGTGCACGGTGCATGTTGAGGTGGGGAACACTGCCGAGCACATCGCCCAGATGCGGGAGCTCGGTCTCCGGGTCGGTCTGGCCGCCAACCCCGACACCCCCTTCGAGGCGCTCGAGCCCTTCCTCGACCAGGTCGACCTGATCCTGTGCATGACGGTGTTCCCGGGATTCGGGGGACAGTCCTTCATCGCCGACGTCATGCCGAAGGTCCGCCAGGTCCGCGACGGCGGCCAACCGGGCCGGTCTGTCCCTCGACGTTGAGGTCGACGGCGGCATCGACACCGACACCGTGGTGGACGCAGCCCGCTCCGGAGCCAACGTATTCGTGGCCGGCTCGGCGGTGTTCGGGCGGGCCCATCCTCTGGACGCGGCCGAGGACATCCTGCGGGCCGCCCTCAGCACGGTGGCGGGCGAGTCGTCCTGAGCCCACCGGCCGACCTTCCGGACTCCCGTAGCCCCGCCGTCGGATCGGACGCCGGATGGATGGCCCGCGCCGTGGAGGTGGCCGAATCGGTCCGGGGCACCACCTCGCCCAACCCCTGGGTGGGGGCCGTGGTCGTGGCGGAAGGGTCGGACGGACACACCCACTTCGCCGGAGCCACGGCACCTCCGGGCGGACCCCACGCCGAGGTGTCGGCCCTCCGGGCCGCCGGTGACCGGGCCCGGTCGGGCACGCTGTACGTCACCCTCGAGCCGTGCTCGCATCACGGCCGGACGCCCCCGTGTACCGAGGCCATCGTGGCCTCGGGCATACGGCGGGTGGTCGTGGGCATGGTGGATCCCGATCCCCGGGTCGACGGGACCGGGATCGCCACCCTTCGGTCGGCGGGTATCGAGGTCGAGGTGTCGGGCTCGGAGGCCGTCTCGGAGCAGCTGGCCCCCTACGCCAAGCACCGGCGCACGGGTCAGCCATGGGTGGTGCTCAAGCTGGCCGCCACCCTGGACGGGGGCACGGCCGCGCCCGACGGGTCGAGCCGGTGGATCACCGGGGACGAAGCCCGACTGGACGCTCACCGACTCCGGGCGCGATCCGATGCGGTCCTCGTGGGTGCGGGCACGGTGCGGTCCGACGACCCCGCCCTGACTGTTCGGCTTCCTCCGGGTGACCCGTGGTTCCGCGGGCCCGACGCGCAGCCCCTCCGGGTGGTCCTCGGAACCGCACCGAACGGCGCCGCCGTGGAACCGGCGCTCGAGCTGGCCGGCGACCTGGGCGGGGTCCTCGACGAACTGGGCCGACGGGACGTCCTGACCGTCCTCGTGGAGGGCGGGGCGACGGTGGCCCACGCCTTCCACAGTTCTGGTCTGGTCGACCGGTACGTGCTCTACCTGGCCCCGGCATTCTTCGGTGGCGCCGACGCCCGACCCCTGTTCGACGGGCCGGGGGCTCCGTCGATGGACCGTCTATGGCGGGGAAGGCTGCACTCGGTGACTAGCCTGGGGGGTGATCTTCGGGTCGAATTGCGTGCCGACGAAGCCTGAGGACCTGCCAACCGAGTCGAGAAATGCCTAAGGCCAGACCGATGCCGGCCGACACTTAGTGAAGGGTTGGTGTGCGGGCCCCGACCCGCCACCGACAGCATCGGAGACGACGAGTGCGCCGGATACCTGAACCGGGTACGAGGCACTAACCAGAGGAGACCAGGGGTAGATGCCCTTTTCAGCAGTTGAGGACGCCATCGCCGCGGTGGGTCGCGGCGAGATCGTGGTCGTGGTCGACGACGAGGACCGGGAGAACGAGGGCGACCTGATCATGGCGGCCGATGCCGTCACCCCGGAGAAGATCGCCTTCTTCTTGGACCATACGTCCGGCCTGATTTGCGTACCGCTGACGCCCGAGCGGGTGGAGCACCTCGACCTCCCGCTGATGGTCACCTCCAACACCGAGGCCCAGCGGACCGCCTTCACCGTGAGCGTGGACTATCGGCACGGGACCACCACGGGGATCTCGGCCGAGGACCGGGCCGCCACCATCAAGGCCCTGGCCGATCCCCACATCCGTCCCACCGACCTCAACCGGCCCGGCCACGTGTTCCCGCTGCGCTACCGACCCGGAGGGGTCCTGAAGCGGGCCGGCCACACCGAGGCCGCCGTCGACCTGGCCCGGGCGGCGGGCATGTCGCCGGCCGGCGTGCTGTGCGAAGTGGTGACCGAGGACAAGACGGGGATGGCCCGGCTGCCCGAGCTCACCGAATTCGCCGCCAAGCACGGACTCCACCTCATCTCGATCGCCGACCTCATCCGGTACCGCCGCCACAAGGACAAGCTGGTGCGCCGGATCGCCGACGCCCGGGTTCCCACCGACTTCGGGGAGTTCACCGTCTACGCCTACGAGTCGGTGCTGGACGGCGAACACCACGTGGCGCTAGTCAAAGGGGAGGTCGCCGGCCGTGAGAACACCCTGGTGCGGGTGCACAGCGAATGTCTCACCGGCGATGTGTTCGGCTCGGTGCGTTGCGACTGCGGTCCCCAGCTGCACGGAGCCATGTCGGCCATCAACGACAACGGCAGCGGTGTCATCGTCTACCTGCGCGGTCACGAGGGCCGGGGCATCGGCCTGGCCCACAAGCTCCGTGCCTACAACCTGCAAGAAGAGGGCTTCGACACCGTCGACGCCAACCTCGAACTGGGCCTGCCCGCGGACTCACGCGAGTACGGGATCGGGGCACAGATCCTCGTCGACCTGGGCGTCACCACCATGCGACTGATGACCAACAACCCCACCAAGTACGGCGGGCTCGAGGGCTTCGGTCTCGACATCGTCGAGCGCGTCAACATCCAGTCCACGCCGACGCCGGAGAACATCGAATACCTGCGGACCAAGCGGGAGCGGATGGGACACCTGCTCGAGGGCCTCGATGACGTCCTCTGATCTCACGGTGCTGCCCGTCGACGCCAAGGGCCGTGCGGCGGCCCGGGTGGGCACCTCCATCGACGGATCCCCGCCGGTCGGGGGCGGGGCCCGTGCGACGATTCGGGTGGGCCTGGCCTGTGCGGAGTTCAACGGAGGTATCACCGACCGACTGCTGACCGGTGCCCTCGACGCCCTGGTCGAGGCTGGCTGTGATCTGGCTCGGTCCGTGGTGGTGTGGGCCCCCGGGGCGTTCGAGCTGCCGGTGGTGGCGCTGAAGCTCGCCCAGTCCGAGGCGGTCGACGCGGTGATCTGCCTGGGTGCCGTCATTCGGGGGGACACCGGCCACTACGACTTCGTGGCCGGTGAGTGTGCCTCCGGACTGCAGCGCGTCCAACTCGACACCGGTATTCCCGTGGTGTTCGGAGTCCTCACCACCGACACCGTCGACCAGGCTCTGGTGCGCTCGGCCGGCGACGGGTCCAACAAGGGTCGGGAGGCGGCCGAGACCGCGTTGGCCACCGTCGAGGCCCTCTCGTCGGTGGCATCGCTGTCGTCCGGCTCCCGGGTCGGGTTCTCGGTCGGGAGGCGCTGATGCTGAGGCTGGTCCTCCCCAAGGGCTCGCTCGAGAAGGCCACCCTCGAGTTGTTCGCTGCCGCTGACCTGAGTGTCACCCGGTCCTCGGAGGTCGACTACCGGGCCACCATCGATGATCCCCGTGTCGAACAGGTGCGCATCCTCCGTCCCCAGGAGATTCCCCTGTATGTGGCCGACGGCCTCTTCGACGTGGGCATCACCGGACGTGACTGGGTGGAGGAGCGGGGGAGCGCGGTGACCTCGCTCGGCATCCTCCACTACTCGAAGGCCACCGCCAACCCGGTTCGGGTGGTGCTGGCCGTCCCCACCGACTCCCCGGTGACCTCGGTGGACGACCTGGCCCACGCGGGGACCGGGCCGGGTGGATCGGTGCGGGTGTCCACGGAGTATCCCGAGCTGACCTCGCGCTATCTCGAGAGTCACGGGGTGAAGGCTGAAGTCAGCCTGTCGTACGGGGCCACCGAGGCCAAGGTGCCGGACATCGCCGACTGTGTGGTGGAGATCACCGAAACCGGTCGGGCCCTCCGGGCCGCCGGGCTCACGATCGTGGAGACCCTGCTGGTGTCCCACACCGAGTTGATCGCCAACCCGGTGGCGGCAGCCGACCCGGACAAGCGCCACGCCATGGAGCAGCTGCTGACCCTCTTGCAGGGGGCACTCGAGGCCCGGGACAAGGTGCTGGTGAAGCTCAACGTCCCGGCCGAGCAGCTGCCCGGGGTCATCGACGTGCTGCCGTCGTTGCGATCCCCCACCGTCTCGGAGCTGTTCGGCGGCGGCGGATTCGCCGTCGAGACCGTGGTGCCCAAGTCGGAGATCAACGTGCTGATCCCGGCCCTGAAGGACCGGGGGGCGACCGACATCATCGAACTGGCCCTGTCCAAGATCGTCCACTGAGCTATGGCGTCTGCATCGACCATCTGGAGCGGACCGTCGGGCCGGGTGCCGGCCGGCCGGCACCCGCTGGTAGGGGACGTGGCCGAGTTCGACGATCCCCGGGGGCTTGGTGTCATCGAGTTCGGGACCGGGCACCGCATCGACTTCCACTGCACCGCCATCACCGATGGATCCCGCCACATCGACGTGGGGACGGTAGTGGCCTTCGAGGTGTCGGCCGGGCGTCTCGGCCGCCTCGAGGCCCATGCGGTCCGCCCCCTGCCCGGCGTGCCGCAGCCCGGTGCGACCTTGATCCAGGACGGGGTGGTGGAGCCGGGCACCGGACCCGGTGGGGACCTTTCGCACCTCGAGCCGACCTACGCCGAACCGACCTACACCGAGCCGGTGGGGGGGGTGTTCCCCCCGGGGGCGTTGCAGAGGAGGACGACGATGCCGGTGAGGCGTCGGCTTACGAGGAGTCCGGACTCGACGCTCCCATCGAACTGCCCGGCCGGGAGGCGTTGCGCCGGGAGCTGGAGCGCCACGCCCGCCTCGCCGTTCCGGCGGAGACGGCTGCCGCGGCCACGGCGTTTGTCGAGCGGGAACCGACGAACCCTTCGACCGACGGTCCGGTCCATCGGCCCGCGACAGTGGACACCGGTGTGGGACCCGAGCGGGTTCCGCCGTCGCGGTCACCGGACCCCGCGCCAGCGTTACCGGACCGGGTGGCACCGCCTGCCACGACCGACAACGCCACCACCGGCACCACTCCCACCGGCGCCGTTACCGGCACCGGTGGTGGTCCGGTGGACGTCGAGCCGTCGGCACCGGTGGAGGCATGGAGGGTCGTCGCTCCGCGCGACACGGTCCCGGCCAGCGAGTGGCCACTCGGTGGCTCCGACAGTCGCCCCGGGGGCTCCACCGGGCCGGAACCACGGCCCGCCACAGCCGTCACTCCCGCCGATGTCGTGCCGGTAGGCGCTGCCGATCAGGCGGGGTCGGTGGGACCGTCGGGATCGTCGGGTTGGACATCGGCGGACGGGTCAGCCGGGCCTTCCGCCGGTTCCGGGGATCCCGCTGCCGCCGACCGGGGTGACGTGACGCCCCCCATGGGCATCCCGTCGACCTCCCCGGACCTGGCGCCGCCACTGCCGGCCGGTCCGGTTTCGCCCTCGCTGGTGCCTCCGCCGGCACCGGAAGCCGACTCGTCCCCGGCTCCCTCGCCGGGCTCGACGCGGGTCGGATCCCCCCATCCCAACTTCTGGACCCCCATCGCCAGACCGTCGTCGGGACCGCCACCCACCTGGCGCACGCCGGTCACGCCCCGCACGCCGCCGTCAGATCGCGACTGACCGCCGGCGTCGTGTCCGGGCTTGCCCCCGCCGGCACCGGTATCGGAATCGGTACCCTCGTCGGGATCGGAGCCGGACCCCGGGATCATCCTCCCCGTAGGGATTGCCGAGGATGTTCCGGGCCATGTCGATGACGACAGCACTGTCGGCGTCCTCCTTCGTGACCACGCCCAGCAGGGGTGCGGCCAGTAGCCCGGTGAGGATCCCGGTCTCGGCCATCGACTCGGCCTGCACCACGCTCCATTCCCAGAGCCGACCGACCATGTCCGGACTGGAGGCTCGACGCGGCGGATACTTGAGCCAACAGTTCACCGTGGCATGGGCCAGGCCGGTGGCGGCGGGGAAGAGCCAGATCAACCGGTAATTGCCCGTGGCGTCGATCACCACGGCGGCCACATAGGCCAGGATCACACTGCAGAGGTTGAACGGGGCGAGCAGGACCCCGATGCGTTCACCGAGGCCGCCGGCCCGGGGCAGGAGCTGGAGCAGCAGGGGAGCCATCACGATGATGTAGGCCCCGATGAACGGCGCCCCGATGTAGCTGAGGACCACCGCCTGCCACAGGTGCGTGTCGAAGTACTGCACCCCGGCGAGGACGGCGCCGATGAGCGGTGCCCCGACGGCCAGCTGCATCGGGGAGAGCTTCCGGCTGAGGGGGATGCCGAGGGCGATACCGATGAGGAAGACGGGCAGACCGGTGGCCAGGCCGGCGATGGTCTGGGCACTGGCCCCGGCGTGCAGGACACGTTGGAAGAACAAGATGGCCACATAAGCCGTCGAGCCCACGCCCGACCAGAACAGGAGCGACCCGGCCACCAGCACCTTGGCGTTGGGTCCCGACAGGATGTCACGTAGTTCGTCCCGGGTCGGACGGGCCCGTTGCTTCCGGTCGACTTCGGCTCCGTAGGTGGCGGTGGGGGCCTCCCGCACCAGCACGAGGACCAGCACTCCGACCACCACCATGATCACGGCGGCCACCTGGAAGGGGAGGTTCCAGGTGGCCGGGTCGCTCTGTTTCCACGAGGCGATGACCGTGCCCTTGATGGTGAGGCTGGCCAATGTGCCGAGCACCGTGGTGAGCAAGAGGGCCTTGATCCAGCGGCTCCGTCCGAACACTTCAGGGACCACGGCCACGTTGGTCAGCGTGAAGATGGCCGACGCCTGGCCGGCGATGAGGATCATGAGCACCAACAGCCAGTACCCGTGGACAACCGTGAACATCCAGGTGGAGACGCCCATCACGATGAGGCTCCCGGCCATGTAGGGGGTGCGGCGTCCCACCCGGCTCTGCGTACGGTCGCTGAGCCGGCCGGCGACGGGATAGGTGAGCCAGCTCACCAGGCGGTCGGCGGTCAGGGCGAACGTGACGGCCAGAGCCCCTGACGCCCGTTGCTGGACGTAGAGGGTGATCAGCACGCCCGAGACGGCCAGGTTGGCCCGCGGACCGACCAAGCCGATCGACAGCCCGATGAAGCTCCGGACACGCGAGGCGTCGATCGGTCCTGTCCGAGTGGCCCGTCCGCTCGGGTCAGGGGATCCCGGGGCCGGAGTGGTCGGACCGACCACGTGGTCGCCCGGCAGCTCGGGGACCGACGACGGCCCGGGCAGGGGCGGTTGTCCGATGCCCCCGCTCACCCGTCGCCGTCAGTCGGGGCCGGAGCTGACGGACCGGGGGTCGGGGAGCTGGTCGGATCCTCCTCTGCGGAGCCCCCGTTGACGCCGGCGGCCGACGCCGCTTCGGCGCCGGCCCGTTGGGCCCCATCGATCTGCACGTAGGCCAGGCGCAGCTGGCTCAGCCCATCCCTCAGCGCCTCCTCAGCCTCGCCAAGCCGTCCCTCGAGGCCGGAGACCAGGCTGCCCAGGGCGTCGATAGCCAGCCGGGCCTGGCTGAGCAGGGGCGGCTGCTGGGACAGGTAGACCGCCCCCAGTTCGAACAGCCCGTAACAGTGGTTGGCCACGATCACTTCGACGGGGGAACTGGCCAGTTCGGCCCGCATGGCGGCCACCTGCTCGGCCAGTTCCGCCTCGCTCAGTTCTTCGGGCGCCCCGCCCCTGGGACCACCCCCTCCCGATGGTGCTCCGGAGCGGTCCGGGGTGCCCACACCACCGGCCTCGGAGGGTCTTCCGACCGGTCGTTCGCCATCAGGTGTCCATAGTGAGCTCACGACTGGTAGCCTAAAGCACTGATAGACGAGGAAGCGGGGTCTCGAAGTTCGAAACCCCCACCCGGCCACGATGCAGTCCTCACGATGCAGTCAGTAGGTGTGCGCCGGGTCCATGGGACCGGTTGGCGGCTGCGGTCGCTTCGGTCGGTGGTGGCTCCGCTCCTTTTTCATCGGCCACGGGAAGTCCGTGACCCGAAGACAGGGAGTGAAGTCGAATAGCAGCTACCGTCACCACCAACGAGCCTCGCATCAATGACCGAATTCGCGCCCGAGAGGTCCGACTGGTCGATCCCGACGGGGAACAGCTCGGTATCAAGCTGTTGCCTGAAGCCCTCGCCATCGCCCGGGACCTCGACCTCGACCTTGTCGAGGTGGCACCCGGGGCCAACCCGCCCGTCTGCCGCATCATGGACTACGGGAAGTTCAAGTTCGATGCCGCCCAACGGGCCAAGGAGTCGAGACGCAAGGCGGTCCACGTAGGGATCAAGGAGATGAAGTACCGGCCCAAGATCGGCGACGGCGACTTCGACACCAAGACCCGTCAGGTGGCCAAGTTTCTCGAGGAGGGCCACAAGGTCAAGATCACCATCATGTTCCGGGGCCGGGAGGTCTTCCACCCCGAGCTGGGGAAGAAGATCCTGGACCGGATCGCCGACCAGATGGACGGGATGGGCAAGTCGGAGTCGGTCCCTCGTCTGGACGGCCGCAACATGGTCATGGTGTTGGCCCCCGACAAGCGGGCCAAGCAGTCAGCGGCATCGAGGGACCCGGGACACAACGGGAACGGATCCGATCCCAAACAGGGTACGGGTACCGGTTCGGCGCAGCCGGTGGCGGGGCCAGCAGCACCAGAAGCACCGGAGACGACAGCAGCACCGGCACCGCCGGTACCGGCCAACGGCGCCCCGGTGGCCACCGCGGCACCACAGGAGGCAGGGGACGCATCCCCGGCCCACGAGTCGAGTGAAGGAGAGGGTTGACGCTATGCCGAAGATGAAGACCGACAGTGGGGCACGCAAACGGATCAAGGTGACCGGGACCGGTCGTCTCCGCCGTCGGAAGGCGTTCCGTTCCCATCTCCTGGAGAACAAGTCGAGCGTGAGGAAGCGCCGCCTCGGTCGTGAGACCGACCTGGCCCCGGGCGACGCCCGGCAGGTCAAGCGGATGCTCGGCATGTAGCACCGGCGGCCGCCGCCCATTCGCTGCGGCCACCCACCCGGCAACCGTTCCGGTGACCTGTGCCGTATGCGTCCGGTCGCCGCGTCAGGCGGTCCGGATGCGCCCCCGCTATCCCGGACACGGCACTGCACCACCCGTTCCAACACCTCGATCACCCCTAGACCGATCAGGCTCACACACAAAGGAGTTCCCCATGGCCCGAGTCAAGCGCGCAGTTCACGCCAAGAAGCACCACCGCGCCGTTCTCGAGCAGGCACAGGGCTACTACGGCAACAAGAGCCGTTCGTTCCGCGCCGCCAACGAGCAGGTAATGCACTCGATGCAGTACGCCTATCGGGACCGTCGTGCCCGGAAGGGCGACTTCCGGCAACTGTGGATCCAGCGGATCAACGCCGCCGCCCGGCTCAACGGGACGAGCTACAGCCGGTTCATCGCCGGTCTTCACCGTGCGGACGTGGAGGTCGACCGCAAGGTGCTCGCCGATCTCGCCGTCACCGCGCCGGAGGCCTTCGCCACGCTGGTGCAGGTGGCAAACGAGGCGCTGGCCACCGCGTCAGCGGGTGCCGAGGCCGGTTCCTGACTCAGATCGGCCTGGCCTACACCCACCAGCGGGTCCGACGACTCCGCCAACTCCTCCGCAAGCGGAGCCTGCGGGGGGTCGAGGCGGCCCTGGTTGTCGAGGGACCCGAGCTGGTGTCGGTGGCCCTGGACGCCGGAGCGGTGGTCGAAGCCGTCTATGTCGCACCGGAGGGCCGGGCCAACGCCGGTGTCGCCGCTGTGGTGGATCGGGCCTTCGCCCGCGGGGTCCGGGTCTTTGACCTCGCGCCCGGGGTCATCGAGCGTGTCTCGGACACCGTCCATCCCCAGCCCGTACTGGCGGTGGTTGGATTCTCTCCGGCTCCCCTCGAGGTAGCCAGGGACCAGTCCACGGTGATGGTCCTGGTCGACGTGCGCGACCCCGGCAACGCCGGGACCATGATCCGCTCCGCCGACGCCGCCGGGATCGGGGCGGTGATCCACTGCGACGGGTCGGTGGATCCCACCAATCCGAAGACGGTGCGGGCCTCGGCCGGCTCCATCTTCCACCTGCCGGTGGTGGTCGGGGGTGACGCCGGGTCGGTCGTCGGGGCCCTGCAGCGGTGGGACTTCACCACCGTGGGTACCGCGGTGCGGGACGGAGCCGACTACGCGGAGTTCGACTGGCGCCGCCGGGTGGCCCTGGTCTTCGGGAACGAGGCCTCCGGACTGGACCTGTCCCTAATCGAGCGGCTCGACGCCCGCGTCTCGATACCCATGGTCGGTCACGCCGAATCCCTCAACGTGGCCGTCTCGGCCTCGGTCCTGTGCTTCGAGATGCTGCGCCAGCGTCGCACCGGTGGGCCCGGCGCCGATTCCGCCGGTGGCCGCCCTACGGACGCCGCGTCGCCCATCGCGGACACCTCCGGCCCGCGCTCTACGATCTCCGGCATGGATGCGGCGCGCGGGATTCCCGAGGAGCAGACCGGAGCCGGCCATGGCTGAACCGACCGGCACCCCGACCGGCGGCGGTTCCGACCTGGAAGCCATCGTCGAGGAGGCCAGGCGGACGGTGGCCGCGGCCGGAACCTCGGAGGAGATCCGCGAGGTCACCGCCAGGCTGACCGGCAAGAAGTCGGAGCTGGCCCAGATCAGCCGTCGACTGGGAGGCCTCGGGCCCGACGAGCGCCGGGAGCTCGGCCGTCGGCTCCACGAGGCCCGCACCGTCATCGAACAGTTGGTGGCGTCACGCCGCGCCGAGATCGCCGGTGTCGAGTTGGCCCGCGAGATGGCCGAGAGTCGGATCGACCTCACCGAGTTCATCCCGGGCTCGGTGGTGGCCCCGGCTTCCCGGGGCCATCTCAACCTGGTCTCCCAGACCCAGGCCTCCCTCGAGGACGTTTTCGTGGGTATGGGATTCGAGGTCGAGGAGGGGCCCGAGATCGAGACCGACTGGTACAACTTCGGTGCCCTCAACATCCCACCGGCCCATCCGGCCCGAGGCATGTGGGACACCTTCTACCTCGAACTGGGTGCCCCGGAGTCGACCCTCCTGCGGACCCACACCTCGCCGGTCCAGGTCCATCTGATGGAGCGGGCGGTGGCCGACGGCCTCCTGCCCATCCACGCCGTCATGCCCGGGCGTTGTTACCGACGCGATACACCCGACGCCCGCCATCTCCCGGTGTTCCACCAGATCGAGGGGCTGGTGGTCGACAAGGCCATCAGCTTCGCCGATCTGGCCGGCACCATCGAAGTGTTCACGACGGCCTATTTCGGTCCGGACATCCACTCGCGTCTCCGCCCGGCCTACTTCCCTTTCACCGAGCCGTCAGCCGAGTACGAGGTGACCTGCACCATCTGCCTGGGTGCGGGGTGCCAGACCTGCTCGCAGACCGGCTGGATCGAGCTCGGCGGGTGCGGCATGGTCGACCCCGCCGTCTTCGCTGCCGTGGGCATCGATGCCGACCTGTGGTCAGGCTTCGCCTTCGGATTCGGCATCGACCGGTGTGCCCAGATGCGCCACCAGATCGCCGACATGCGACTCCTGACCGACAACGACATCCGCTTCCTGCGTCAGTTCTGATGCCGGCCTGATGCGGACAGCCTGAGAGGACCGTCGTGCGCGTACCGCTTTCGTGGCTTTGCGACTTCGCCCCCTTCGAAGGGGATCCGGCCGTCCTGGCCGCCACCTTGGACGACCTCGGCCTCGTGGTCGAGGGCACCGAGCTGATCGGCGAGGGCCTGGGTGATGTGGTGGTGGTGCGGGTCTCCGAGATCGCCCCCATCGATGGTGCCGACAGGATCCGGCGGGTGGTGGTCGACGACGGCAACGCGCCCATCGAGGTGGTCTGCGGGGCCTGGAACTTCGAGGTGGGTGACCTCGTGCCGCTGGCGCCGGTGGGGAGCGTGCTCCCGGGCGGGTTCGCCATCGGCAGACGCAAGATGAAGGGCGTGGTCTCCAACGGCATGCTCTGCTCCGGTCGGGAACTGCAGATCTCCGATGACCACGAGGGGATCCTCCGGCTCAACGATGTCGAAGGCGCCTCGCCGGGTGTAGCGCTCGTGGCGGCCCTCGGCATCGAGCCCGACGTGGTGTTCGACGTGGCCGTAGAGGCCAACCGCCCCGATGCCTGGAGCATGGTCGGCGTGGCCCGCGACCTGGCCGCACGGTTGGATCTCCCCTTCACCGTGCCCGAGCCCCCTCAGGTCGGGACCGATCCGGGTGACGGTCCCGGACCCGTCAATGACCTGGCCAGCCTGGTCGTGGAGGACCTTGAGCTCTGCCCGCGTTTCACGGCCCGGGTCATCACCGGCGTCGAGGTGGGTGCGTCACCGGAGTGGCTGGCCCGTCGCTTGGTCCTGGCCGGCATGCGGCCGATCAACAACGTGGTGGATGCCTCCAACTACGTGATGTTGGAGCTGGGCCAGCCCACCCACCCCTACGACCTCGACCGTCTGGCCGGTCATGGCCTGCGCATCCGGCGCGCCCGCCCCGGCGAGACGGTGACCACCCTCGACGGGGTCGAGCGCGTGCTCGGTCGACCGGGTCCCGGTCTCGGCGACACGGGCCAGGACTGTCTCATCGGAGACGCGGAGGGCACCCCGGTGGCCATCGGCGGGATCATGGGCGGGGCGTCGTCGGAGATCGACGCCGCCACCTCGCGTGTACTCCTCGAGGCGGCCTATTTCGTGCCCATGGCCATCGCCAGGACCTCGAAGCGTCTGGCCCTCCGCACCGAGGCGTCCGCCCGGTTCGAACGGGGATGTGATCCGGCGGGGATCGACCGTGCCGCTGCCCGGTTCTGTGAGCTGCTGTCCCTCACCGCCGGGCCCGGCATGAGGGTGGCCGACGGTGTCCTCGACGTCGCGGGCGACCTTCCCCGACCCGTGGAGTTGAGCATCCGCGCCTCGAAGATCAACGCCTTGTTGGGCACCGCCTTCACCGCACCCGAGGTGGCTGCCCTGCTCGCGCCCTTGGGTATCACGACCTCGACCCTTCCGGTGGCCGGTGACGACATCGTGTCGGTCACGGTGCCGACGTTCCGACCCGACATCCGCCCCGGGCCCATGGGTGAGGCGGACATCGCCGAAGAGGTGGCCCGCACGCACGGCTACATCCGGATCGCCCGGCGGATGCCGTCGTGGCCCCAGCCCGGCCGACTAACCGACCGCCAGCGTGACCGTCGGCTCGTGAAAGAGGTCCTGTGCGGAGTGGGATGCAGCGAGGCATGGACCACCGCCTTCGTATCGGAAGAAGACCTGGAGGCGTCGGGATCCAGGGGGCCGTACGTGGAAGTCGCCAATCCACTGGTGGACTCGGAGCGGTACCTGCGCACGTCGATGGTCTCGGGTCTGGTCCGGGCGGTGCTGCGCAACACCGAGAGGCGCCAGAGTGACATCCGGTTCTTCGAGGTGGGTTCGGTGTTCCGGCGTGGAGGCGGGTTCCCGGGCGATCCTGACGACGCCACCGGTGCGTTCGGGACGTCCTCGGAGCGCGCGTGCGTGGTCTTCGCGGCCGACGGGGACGACTCGTTCACGGCCGTGGCGGCCTGGCGCACTATCGCCGAAGCCCTCGGACTGAGCTCGTGGTCGTTGGGGGAGCCCGCCCTGGCCGGCCCGGTGGCAGCTCCAGCCCATCCCTACCGGTCGTCGGCGATCCTGGGCGAGGACGGGACGGATGCCGATGGTGCCGGCGGGGTGGTCGCCGGCGTGGTCGGGGAGCTCGACCCCAGCGTCGTCGGCCGTTTCGACCTGGTCGGCGCGGACGGTCGGCCCCGTCGCGTGGCCTGGCTCGACCTCGACCTCGACGTGCTGCTCGACCGGAACCGAGTACGGCGCCGTCCCGAGCGGTCCCGGCCGCTCAGCCGGTTCCCGTCATCGGACATCGACCTCGCGTTCGTCGTCCCGGATGCCGTCCCGGCAGGGTCGGTCGAGCGGACACTCATCCAGACCGGTGGTGATCTGCTCGAGTCGGTGGAGCTGTTCGACGTCTATCGGGGGGCTTCACTCCCCGGGGGATCGAGGAGCCTCGCCTTCCGACTGCGGTTCTGCGCGCTGGACCACACGCTCACCGACGACGAGATCGGGGCGCTCCGGGCCCGGTGCATCGACGCGGTGGAAGGGGAGTGGCGAGCGCCGCTGCGCTGAGTGGGACCACCCGGCTCCGCGGCAGGGCCCGGTGGACGCCGAGACGGCCCGGGTGGTCTGCGTCTTCGGTGCCTCGGGCGGCCCGGCTGGGTTCGAGAGCCCGGAGAAGGCTCCGGTGTGCTTCCAACAACCGCCGGTTCTACCGGCGGATCCCGCGCCACGGGTCGTCTGGCCCGCCCTCGGATCAGCGGATACCGACCCGGCGGAAGGCAGGGCCGAAGCGCTCCACGACAACCGGGCCCGTCAGGAATCGAATCCCATGCCCAACCGGTCCAATGTCCGGAGCCAGAGATTGCGCGCCCCGGCGCGCTGCATCGGCGCGCGCCATCGACCACCGGGTCAGTTGGATGCCGACATAGCGGAAGGGCTCAGGGGGGAAGGGGAGGGGCTTCTTCCTGACCAGCCGGAGTCGGGTCAGCTCGGTCTCCTCGCCGGACAGTAGGTCCAGCATCACCTGCGCACCGAAGCGGGACGCCCCGACGCCGAGCCCAGTGTAGCCGGCCGCTGACACGACCCGACCGTCGTAGGCACGATCGAAGAAGGCGCAGAACCGTGAGCACGTGTCGATGGCTCCCGACCACGAATGGGTGAAGCGGACATCCTCCAACTGGGGAAAGGTCTCCACGAAGAGCTCGGCCAGTGTGAGGAAGGTGGCCCGGCGCTGTTCGAGTGCCGGGCGGAGGCCGTTCCCGAAGTGGTAGACGGCGTCGTAGCCTCCGAAGAGAATCCTGTTGTCGGCGGTCAGGCGGTAGTAGAGAAACTGATTCCCAGCTCCACCGATGCCCTGCCGGCGCGACCATCCGACGGCGGCACGCTGCGCCGGACTCAGGGGCTCGCTCATGAGGACGTAGTCGTAGACCGGGACCACGTACCGTCGAAGGCGACGCACGAGCGACGGGTGGGCGTTGGTGGCCAGAGCCACCGCGGACGTGGTGACCGTACCGTGCCTCGTGGTCAGCGTCATGGGTTCCCGGTGCCCGGTGTGCCCGGAGCCGAGATGGTCCACCGGGCTGTGCTCGTAGATCCTGACCCCGGCCTCCATGCAGGCCTGGCGGAGCCCCCAGGCCAGACGAGCCGGGTTGACCAGTGCACACCCGGACCGGTCCCAGAGACCGGCGAGAAAGGTGGGGGAGTGCACCTCCGCCTGCACGGCACCCCGGTCGAGCAGGCTCAGCTGGTGACCGTGTCGCCGTCCCTGGTCGGCCGCCTCCACCAGCGCGTCCACCTGATGGGGTTCCGTCGCCACCGACAGCTCACCGGTGCGCTCGAAGTCACACCGGATCGACCAGCGGTGCACCGCCGCCTCGATGCCATCCAGATTCTCGTGTCCGAGCCGCTCGAGGGTGTCGATCTCATCGGGGAATCGCTCGATGCCATTGCTCAGTCCGTGGGTGAGGCTGGCGGCACAGAACCCGCCGTTCCGTCCGGAGGCCGCCCAACCGCACAGATCGGCTTCGAGCAGCACCACGTCACGGAGCGGTTGGGCGGTCTTGGCCAACAGAGCCGTCCACAGCCCCGTGTATCCACCGCCGACCACGGTGAGATCGGCGGTGGTCCGTCCCACCAGGGTGGAGCCCGACGACGGGGCCATGGGATCATCCAACCAGAAGGACACGGGAGCGGCATCGACCAGCGCGGCACTTCGGTCCACCGCGCTGACCCTACTGCTCGTCACGCGCCGGCTCACCACCGTGTGCCGTGCTCCCGGCTCCAACCCTGAGTCAGCGCGTCGAGGGCCGGGGCGGGCGTGGGCAGACCGATCCCGGGAGTTGCATAAGAATGGGACTGACATACTTGACACACCCGCCCGATCGGTTCATAATTTGAGGTATGACAGACACCCGGCGAGACCCAAAGTCCCTTGTGGAAGCGATTGCCTACTTCTCCGATGCAGACCGGGCGTTTGAATTTGTGTGCAAGCTGCGGTGGCCTGACGGGGTTGTGATCTGCCCTCGGTGTGGCAACGGAGAGCACTCGTTCTTGACCACTCGCCGCATCTGGAAGTGCAAGGGATGCAAGCGCCAGTTCTCCCTCAAGGTGGGCACCATCTTTGAGGATTCTCCCATCGGTTGGGACAAGTGGCTCCCTGCCATCTGGCTTCTGGCCAACGCCAAGAACAGTGTCTCGTCGCACGAACTGGGCCGGGCGCTGGGGGTTACCCAAAAGACCGCATGGTTCATGTTCCATCGCATCCGTCTGGCGATGGAGTCCAACACCTTCACCAAGCTTTCCGGCACCGTCGAGGTCGACGAAACCTACGTGGGCGGCGAGGCAAAGAACATGCATGAGTGGCAGCGCAAGATGAAGATCACTGGCCGTGGAATGGTCTACAAGATCCCCGTCCAGGGCGCTCGGAGCCGTGATGATGGCAAGGTCGTCGCCACGGTGGTCCCAGAGGGCCGTGGATACAAGGCCAACGTCACGAAGTGGGTTGAGCCGGGGTCTGCCGTCTACACCGACGCAGCTACCGCCTACCGGGGTCTGAGCGACGAATACATCCACGAGATCGTGACGCACTCCAATGAGTACGTCCGGGGCAACGTTCACACGAACGGGATTGAAAACTTCTGGGCGCTGCTCAAGCGGGCGCTCAAGGGAACCCAAACCCACGTGGACCCGGAACACCTGCAGCGGTATGTCGCAGAGCGAGTGTTCGCCTACAACTACAGGGAGGCCGAGGACAAGGGCCGAATGCGTCAGGCCATGTCGGGTACCGCCGGTCGTCGCCTTACGTGGAAGGAACTGACCGGACAGATTGTCTAGGCCCGGTCGGACTTCTCCCGGCGGCGCAGGTCGTCTACCTCTTCCTTCGGCACCTGGAAAAGCTTGCCAGCGAGGTCGGTGAGATTTTCCATCTCTGTAGGTTCGTCTGTGGGGTCTGGCTGTGGTGCGGGTTGTGTGACCATTTGGTACCTCCCGGTTGCCATAGACGTTACACGTGGCAGTCAACAATTCAGTGCGTCTTTCGGAACGTTGTCGCAGTTATTTCCCAAACGTCTACTGGCTTCAGAATCTCGGGGAATGCGTCACAAAACGCACTCATAAAGGTGTGGGCATGTTCGGCTGTGTCAAGAACAGACACCCCGCCGGTAGACGCTCCAACAGCCAGAGATCCTCTGGCGATGTTGTCATGGAGCCCAAAAAACTCGGTTTGGTCATCACCGATCCCAGTGCGACCTTGCTCCGTCACAACGAAGTACCCCGCCTCAGTGCCAACAAATCCAGCGATGATGACCGTCAGAAATTGATCGCTGTCAGAAACGGGACGGCCCGAGGCATGCATCTCAAATCGCGAGGCACGGTTTGTGAGGTTGACCTGCTCTCTCACGTCCTGAATCAGGGTCAACCATTCGCTGGGGGATTGTGACTGCATCCACTGGACGAGGCCCTCAAATTTATCGGTAGCGCCATAGGCCCCAATAACAAGATTGAGGTTTCCGACACGCCGGAACTTTATAAAGCGGACTGAGTTAGCAGCCTTGCCCGGTTCGGCATAAACGGCCCGGCCGTCCGCTGCTACTACAACCTTTGCTTTCGTTGCGGTTACCGCCAAAAGTGTCATCACAAGGGACTTTCTGTGCGTGGTATCACCGCCGCCTTGATCCACCGGACGATGACGCGTCGGATCGACAAGGCTGAGGCCGTACCACGGCCCGTCGAAATGGATGGGCGTCATCCTAACCACTCACCTGGTGTGTCAAGTATGTCAGTCCCATAAGAATGCAGAAATGTGCATATACTTGCAACTCAGGACGAGGCGGGCATGAGCACGGCAACGACACGGAGCACCACGTGAGCGAGCAACCATGAAGGTCGGGGTCGTCGGTGCGTCCGGCTATGCCGGGGTCGAGCTCCTCCGCCTGTGTGCCGGCCACCCCGATCTCGAGGTGGTGGTGGCCACGGCCGGAGGCCACCGGGGCGAGCGGGTAGCCGATCACTCCCCGTCGTTGGCCACGGCCTATCCGGCCCTCACCTACGCGCCGACGGAACCATCGGCATTGGACGGTCTGGACCTGGTGTTCCTGGCCCTACCCCATGGGCAGTCCCAGCGGCTGGTGCCGGATCTGATCCCGAGCGTGGCGACCCTCGTGGACCTCGCTGCCGACTTCCGCCTGTCCGAACCGTCGCTCTACCCCCGCTGGTACGGCGAGCCCCATCAGGCGCCGGACCTGCTCGGTCGGTTCGTCTACGGACTGCCCGAGCTGCACCGGGACGAGTTGCGTGGCGCTCCCCTGATCGCTGCGCCCGGGTGCTATCCGACAGCCGCACTGTTGGCCCTGGCTCCCCTGGTCCGGGCCGGGGTGCTGGCTCTGCCTGCGGATGGAGCCTCAGCCGGCGCGGTGCCGGCGCCCGCCCTCCTCGTCGATGCCGCCAGCGGGGTCTCCGGGGCCGGCCGGGCTCCTCAGGACCACCTCCACTTCGGGGCGGTGGACGAGGACTTCGTCGCCTACGGGCTCCTCGACCACCGGCACACCGCCGAGATGGAGCAGGGTCTCGGAGCCCCGGTCCTGTTCACCCCGCATCTGGCCCCGATGGTCCGAGGCATCCTCGCCACCTGTTACGCGCGGCCCGCCGGGGCTGGAACCGGGGGCGAACCCCCCGGGCTCTCCACCGCCGATGCACTCGACTTGTTGCACCAGGCCTACGACGACGAGCCGTTCGTGGTCGTCACCGACGATCCGCCGTCGACCAAGGCCACCCGGGCTTCCAACTGTGCCCACGTCACGGTCCGGGTCGACACCCGGACCGGGTGGGTGGTGTCGTTCTGCGCCCTCGACAACCTGGTCAAGGGGGCCTCGGGCCAGGCGATCCAATGTGCGAACCTGGCCCTCGGTCTTCCCGAGGACACCGGCCTGCCGACGGTCGGTGTGTACCCATGAGCATCACCACACCCAAGGGTTTCGTGGCCTCCGGGCTGGCCTCGGGCATCAAGGCCAGTGGGGCGATGGACCTCGCCCTGCTGGCCACCGATGACGGCGGCCACGTACCCACCGCCGCCACCTTCACCACCAACCGGGCCGCCGCCCCTCCCGTCCAGGTCAGCCGCGACCACCTGGCCGCCACCGGGGGATCGACCTCGGCCGTCCTCATCAGCAGCGGCAACGCCAACGCGGCCACGGGGGCTGACGGCCGGGCTGATGCCGAACGGATGTGCGCCCTGGTGGCATCAGGCCTGGATGTGGCGGCCGAACGGATCCTCGTCTGCTCGACCGGACTGATCGGCATCCCGCTGCCCATGGCGCCGATCGAAGCGGGTATCCCCCGTCTGGTTGCCGCCCGTTCGGGATCCGTCGAGGCGGCGGCCGACGCCGCCCAGGGCATCTTGACCACCGACTCCGGACGCAAGGAGGTGCTCATCGAGAACGCCACCTTCGCCGTGGCCGGCATGGCCAAGGGTGCCGGGATGTTGGCACCGGACATGGCGACGATGCTGGCCTTCCTCACGACCGATGCGGCGATCGAGCCCGGACCGCTCGCCGACCTCCTGCGGATCGCTGTGCGGGACTCCTTCAACTCGATGACCGTGGACGGTTGTACGTCGACCAACGACACGGTGGTGCTGATGGCTTCGGGGCGGGCCGGCGTCGCCGATCCCAATGTGGTGGTGGACGCGGTATCCGAAGCCTGCGCCGAGCTGTGCCGCCAGATGATGGCCGATGCCGAGGGTGCGTCCCGGATCTTCCAGGTCCGGGTGACCGGTGCCGCGTCGGACGGTGAGGCCCATCGGGCCGCCCGCAAGGTGGCCGATTCACTCCTGGTCAAATGCTCGATCAACGGCGAGGACGCCTACTGGGGCCGGGTGGCCAGTGATCTCGGTTCGGCCGGCGTGGAGTTCGACCTGGACCGCCTGTCCATCGCCTATGGCGGTGTCACGGTCTGCCAGGACGGACTCGCCGTCGACCACGACGCCGGGGCGCTGGCGAATCACATGGCCGGGCCGCTGGTCGACATCCACTGCCGGTTGGGATTGGGCGACGGTGACGGCGTGGTCATGGGGGTCGACCTCGGGTACGGGTACATCGACGAGAACCGGACCACGTCGTGAGCACCGTTCCGTCCTCGACCCAGACCGGTGGCGTCCGCTCCGGAGGTCCTGGGGACAAGGCCTCCGTGCTGGTCGAGTCCCTGCCCTACATCCGGAGGTTCTGGGGCAAGGTCGTGGTTGTCAAGTACGGCGGCAACGTCCTCAGCCCCAAACCGGGCGAGGCGGCCGTCAACGAGGCCGAGGCTCTGGCGTCGTTTGCCGAGGACATCGTCCTCATGCGTTCGGTGGGCATGCTCCCAGTGGTGGTCCACGGAGGAGGACCCCAGATCGGTGCCCTGATGAAGCGGGTGGGCAAAGAGGCCGAGTTCCAGGACGGGTTCCGGGTGACCGACGCCGACACCATCGATCTGGTGCGCATGGTGCTGGTGGGCAAGGTCAACCGGGACATCGTGAGCTCGATCAACGTCCACGGTGCCTTGGCCGTGGGGCTGTCCGGTGAGGACGCCAACCTCATCACGGCCGAGGCCCGCTCCGAGGCACTCGGCTATGTGGGCGACGTGGTCCACGTGGACCCGGTCATCGTGCACCAGCTTCTGGCTCAGGGCCTGATCCCGGTGGTGGCCACCATCGGAACCGATCAGTCGGGCCAGGCGTTCAACATCAACGCCGACACCGCGGCCGGGGCCCTGGCCGCCGCGCTCGAGGCCGAGAAGCTGGTCTTCCTCACCGACGTTTCCGGGCTCCGGGCCGTGCCCGACGACCCGGCCACGCTGATCCATCAGGCCACGGCGGACGATCTCGATCTCCTGGTGGCGACGGGAGCGGCGAACGGCGGGATGATCCCCAAGGTGGAGTCGTGCGCCCGGGCGGTGCGGTCGGGAGTTGCCCGTGCCCACATCCTCGACGGACGCACGCCCCACGCCCTACTGCTCGAGGTGTTCACCGACGAGGGCGTGGGGACCATGGTGGTGGCATCGTGACTGCCGAACCCGCCGCCGTCGACCGGACCGCACTCATGCACAACTACGCCGAGCCACCGGTGACATTTGTGCGGGGCGAGGGAAGCCGGTTGTACGACACCGACGGGAACGAGTATCTCGACTTCCTCTCCGGCCTGGCCGTGACCTCCCTGGGCCACGCCCACCCGGTGGTGGCCGACGCCATCGCTGAGCAGGCGCGCACCTTGTCCCATGTATCCAACCTGTTCGGGAACACCGTGGGCCCGGAGGTGGCCGTGACCTTGGACCGACTCATCGGCGGCGGAAGTGACCGTGCCGGCGGCCAGGTGTTCTTCGGCAACTCGGGGGCCGAGGCCAATGAGTGTGCCCTCAAGCTCGCCCGCCGGTGGGCCGGACCTGACCGCTTCGGCGTGGTCAGCACCTGGGATGCCTTCCACGGACGGACCCTGGCCACACTGACCGCCACCGGCCAACCCGAGAAACAGCTCCCGTTTCTGCCTCTTCCCGAGGGTTTCGACCACGTGCCCTACGACGACCTCGAGGCCATGGATGTCGCCTGCGACCCGGCCCGGGTCGCCGCCGTCCTGGTCGAGCCCATCATGGGGGAGGCCGGGGTGGTGGTGCCCTCGTCGGACTACCTGGTTGGGCTGCGGCAGCTGTGCACGGACCGCAACATCCTGTTGATGGTGGACGAGGTCCAGACGGGCCTGGGACGCACCGGGCGGTGGTTCGGCTTCCAGCACCTGGGCATCGAGCCCGATGTGGTGACCATGGCCAAGGCCCTCGGAAACGGGATGCCGGTCGGGGCGTGCTGGGCCCGTGCCGAAGTGGCGGCCGCGTTCATCCCCGGTGACCACGGGAGTACCTTCGGCGGCCAGCCGCTGGCCATGTCGGCAGCCCGCGCCACATTGGCGGTGATGGAGGCCGAGGACGTTCCGGCCCGGGCCCGCGACCGCGGGGCACGCCTGCGGGCCGGCCTGGAGGCGTTGCCCGGCGTGCGGTCGGTTCGGGGCGAGGGGCTGTTGCTGGCCGCGCTGCTCGGTGGGCCGGTCGCCGCTGCCGCCTGCCGGGAGGCACTGGAAGCCGGCCTGGTGATCAACGCCCCGCGGACCGACGTCCTCCGGTTCGCCCCGTCCCTGCTGGTCTCCGAGGGCGAGATCGACCGGGCCGTGGCCGCCGTGGAGGCAGTGCTCGGTCGCCTCGTCGCCGGCTCCGACCCGTCGAACGGGAGGGAGGTGTGATGACCGCCGGACTTTCACCCACCGTGCAACCACCGGTGTGGACCCGCCACGTGCTGGACGTCGACGACCTCGGTCCCGACGGCCTAGCCGCGGTGCTGGCCCTGGCCGAACGGGATCCTGGCGAGATCCCGCCCGTGCTGAACGGCAGCGGCGTGGCCTTGGTGTTCGAGAAGCCGTCCAACCGGACCCGCAACAGCACCGAGATGGCCACGGTGGCCCTCGGTGGACATCCCGTCTACATCCAGGGTCAGGAGGTGGGCATCGACACCCGCGAGTCGGCGGCCGACGTGGCGCGTACCCTGGCGTGCTTCCACGGCGTCATCTGTGCCCGGGTCATGGACCACGGCACCTTGGCCCGGATGAGCGATGCTCTCGACGCCGGGGGCGTGCCGGTTCCCGTGGTCAACCTGCTCTCCGACCGCTCCCACCCGTGCCAGGCGCTGGCCGATCTGTTGACCCTGCGTCAGTTGTTCGGCGCCGATTCCGTGGCCGGGCGGACCCTGGCCTACGTGGGTGACGCCAACAACGTGTGGCGGTCCCTGGCCCTCGGCGCCTCGATGACCGGGATGACCACCCGGGTGGCCTCACCCGACGGATTCGGCCCCACCGCGGCCGACATCGAACTGGTCCGCTCGTTCGGTGGTGAGCTGGTGGTGTCCACCGACCCCTTCGACGCGGTGGACGGCGTCGACGCCGTCTACACCGATGTGTGGACCTCGATGGGGCAGGAGGCCGAGAGTGAGGCCCGCTCGTCCGCATTTGCCGGCTTCCAAGTGGACGGGCGGCTGATGGCGGCAGCGTCGCCCGAGGCCGTGGTGCTGCACTGCCTGCCGGCCCACCGGGGTGAGGAGATCAGCGCCGAGGTGATGGACGGTGCCCAGAGCGTGGTGTGGCAGCAGGCCGCCAACCGCATGCATGCCATGCGCGGACTGTTGGCCTGGGTCCGAGGGGTGCAGCCGTGACCGTCACCAAGCACCAGCGTCAGCACCGGATCGTCAAGCTCCTCGAGTCGAAGGCGGTGGGCAGCCAGTCCCACCTGGTCGATCTGCTGGCCGCCGACGGGATCGACGCCACCCAGACGACGGTGTCGCGGGACTTGGAGGAGCTCGGCGCCCTGAAGGTCCGGCTCCCCGGGGGCGACACGGCCTACGCCCTCCCTGAACTGCCGTCCCAACAGGTCGCTCCCGAAGATCACCTCCGGCGGGTGCTCGGGGAGTGGGTGGTCGAGGCCGACTACTCCGGGAACGTGATCGTGCTCCGGACGCCACCCGGGTCGGCCCACGTGGTGGGCTCAGCCCTCGACCGGAGCGGCTTTCCCGGGGTCATCGGCACTGTGGCCGGCGATGACACGGTCCTGGTGGTGGCCTCGGAGGTCGCCGGAGGGGCGGCCGTGGCCGAACGGCTGGCCGTGGTGGCCGGCATCGAGCCGGCATGGGCGGCCTCGACCGGCCCAGCACCATCGGATCGTGTCCGCAGTACCCCGCCGGAGGCTTCTCCGGCGGTCTCGAAGAAGGTCCGTTCCCGAGCAAGGGGTGACACATGACGCAGCGAGTGATCCTGGCCTACAGCGGAGGGTTGGACACGTCCATCGCCGTGCGATGGTTGATGGAGAACAAGGGGGTCGAGGTCATCGCCGTGGCCGTCGACGTGGGCCAGGCTTCCGAGTCCGGAGGCGAGGACTGGGATGCCATCCGCGACCGGGCCTTCGCCGCCGGAGCCGTCGAGGCCACCGTGGTGGACGCCCGGGCCGAGATGGCCGAGGGGTTCTGCATGCCCGCCCTCCTGGCCAACGCCAAGTACGAGGGCAAGTACCCGCTGGTGTCGGCCCTGTCCCGTCCGGTGATCGTCAAACATCTGGTGGCCGAGGCCCGTAAGCACGGTGCCACCGCCGTGGCCCACGGCTGCACGGGAAAGGGCAACGACCAGGTCCGGTTTGAGGTGGGCACCCGTGCCCTCGCCCCCGACCTGGAGGTGATCGCCCCGGCCCGCCTGTGGGGACTGTCCCGAGAGGAATCCATCGAGTACGCAGCCAAATGGGACATCCCGCTGTCGGTGACGAAGGAGAAGCTCTACTCCATCGACGAGAACCTGTGGGGAAAGGCCATCGAGTGCGGAGTCATCGAGGATCCGTGGAACCGGCCGCCCGAGGACGTCTACACGATGACCCGACCAACGGCGACGGAGCCCACCGAAGTGGTGGTGGGATTCGAATCGGGCATCCCGGTGTCCGTGGACGGCCGCACCCTGGCCCCCGAGCCCCTCATCGCCGAGATGAACCGGATCGTCGGCTCCTACGGCTACGGACGCCTGGACATGGTGGAGAATCGGCGAGTGGGGATCAAGAGCCGTGAGACCTATGAATGTCCGGGTGCCTTGGCCCTGTTGCTGGCCCACGCCGACCTCGAGGACCTCACCCTCGAGCGCGACCTCCACCACGAGAAGCTCCGCCTGGAGCCCCGGTGGTCAGAACTGGTCTACGACGGCCTGTGGTTCTCACCGCTCAAGCAGGCGCTCGATGCCTTCTTCCTCGAGTCCCAGCGCCACGTGACCGGTGAGGTGCGATTGCGTCTCGAGACCGGGCAGTGCTGGGTGGTGGGACGACGCAGTCCCGGTGAGTCTCTACGACCACGGACTGGCCACCTACGACGCCACCGACACCTTCAGGCACGAGGATGCCGAGGGGTTCGTGCGGCTCTGGGGTCTGGGCGTGGCCACCTGGTCAGCCGTCCAGGAAGGTCGGGGAGCCGCCGGCGCCGGTCCCGCCGGACCCGCCCCACGGGGACCGTCCAGCGCCGATCAACCCTCATGACACTGTGGCACGGGCGCCTCAGCGGTGGCACGGCCGACGTGGTCATGGACTATTCGGTCAGCATCCACTTCGATCGACTCCTGGCCCACGACGACCTGGACGGCTCCCGCGCCCACGTGCGGGGCCTCGGTCGGGGTGACCTCTTGACTACGGACGAGGTGGCCACCCTGCTGGCCGCCCTGGACCAGGTGGAGGGGGAGTTGGACGCCGACGACTTTGCCTTCAGTCCCGACGACGAGGACATCCATACTGCCGTGGAGCGGCGGGTGACCGAGATCGCCGGTGATGTCGGCGCCAAGCTGCACACCGGGCGAAGCCGCAACGACCAGATCGCCACCGACCTCCGGCTCTACGCCAAGCGGGAGCTGATCGAGGTGGCCCGGGAGGTGGTGGGACTCCAACAGGTGCTGGAGGCTCGGGCCCGTGAGGCGGGCGGGGCCTATCTTCCGGGCTATACCCATCTGCAGCGCGCCCAGCCGGTGCTGTTGGCGCACCACCTGCTGGCCCACGGGTGGGCCCTGGCCCGGGACGTGGACCGGCTGGTGGCCACCGTGGAACGGCTCGACGTTTCGCCTCTCGGGGCCGGGGCCCTGGCCGGCTCGTCGTTGCCCCTCGATCCCGATGGCGTGGCCGAGGACCTCGGATTCGCCGGTCGGTTCGAGAACTCACTCGATGCCGTCTCCGACCGCGATTTCGTCGCCGAGGCCCTCTTCGACATCGCCCTGCTCGGCGTCCATCTCTCCCGCATGGGGGAGGAACTGGTGCTGTGGTCGACCGAGGAGTTCGGGTTCGCCGTGTTCGACGACGCCTTCGCCACCGGGAGCTCCATGCTCCCCCAGAAGAAGAACCCCGACGTGGCCGAACTGGCCCGGGGGAAGTCCGGCCGCCTCATCGGCAACCTGACCGGTCTGATGGTGACCCTGAAGGGACTTCCACTGGCGTACAACCGGGATCTCCAAGAGGACAAGGAACCCCTGTTCGACTCGGTGACCCAAACACATCTGGCTCTGGCTGCACTGGCCGGGGTGATGTCCACACTCCGGTTCGTCACCGACCGGATGGAAGCGGCGGCCAACGGATCGGCAGTGGCCGCCGTGGATCTGGCGGAGTGGCTCGTCCAACAGGGGATGCCGTTCCGCCAGGCCCACGCCGTGGTCGGCGGACTCGTCGGTGAATCGCTGGAGCGCCACGTGCCCCTGGCCGAGTTGGTGGCGGCCCACCCCGACCTCGGCGAGGAGGCCGCCGCCCTGCTCGAGCCCGGGGTGGCCGTCACCCGCCGGACCACCCCCGGCGGTGCCGGACCGGCGGCGGTGACCGATCAGATGGCGCGGTTCGATCTCCGCCTCCGAACCGATCGGATTCGCCTGGACCTCCCGGATGAAGGGGACCCCAGCCCGGCGTAACGCCCTGCAGCGCCCGGTGTACTGCACCTGCGTGGATTCTTCTGTCGTGACCGGTCCGGGCCACCATCCCCGGGTGGTCGAGGCCCCTGTGGTGGTGGCCCGTGGGAGGCTTTCGCCGTGGTCGTACTGATCCTCATCGGGTTCCTCGGTGGCCTGGTCACCGGCATCTCCCCGTGCATCCTCCCGGTGCTCCCGGTGATCTTCGCCGCCGGGGCGGCCAGCGGTCTGGAGGATCTGGAGGAAGGGACACCGCCGGCCGGGCCTTCGCGCGACCGCCGACGGCTCCGGAGCGGCGGACGGTGCAATCGGGTCGGCCGACACCGAACTGGCCAGCGGGACCACTGTCGTGGTCACCCGGCCTCCGGCCACCGTCCCGGCGGTCTCGGCTCCGCACGTCCACCGGACCGAGATGCGTCGCCGACGTCGGCCCTTCGCCGTGGTCGGCGGGCTGGTGCTGAGCTTCGCCGTGTTCACCCTGATCGGATCATGGCTGCTCAGCCTGCTGGGTCTGCCGCAAGACCTGCTCCGGTGGATCGGCCTAGTCGTCCTCGGTCTGGTGGGCCTGGGCCTCATCGTGCCGGCCGTAGGGGAGTGGCTGGAGAGGCCCTTCGCCCGCCTCGCCGGCGGTCGCCGGCAGTCAAATGCCGGAGGATTCGTGCTCGGCCTCAGCCTGGGCCTGGTCTTCGTGCCGTGCGCCGGACCCGTGCTGGCGGCCATCGCCGTGGTCTCGGCCAACCACCGGTACGACTTCTCGTCCATCGTCCTGACCGCGGCCTTCGCCCTCGGGGTCGCCGTGCCCCTCCTGGTCTTCGCCGTTCTGGGCCAGCGCCTGGCCGAGCGGATGCGGTCCGTCCGGACCCGGGCGGCCACCGCCCGCCGGGTCATCGGGGCCGTGCTGGTGGTGACGGCCCTCGTCATCGGGCTCAACCTCACCGACGGTCTGCAGCGGGCCGTACCCGGATACACCAATGCCCTCCAGAGCCACATCGAATCCAATGCTTCGGCCACTCAGGCCCTCGGGCGGGTCACCGGCAACGTGGTGTCCGGGGCCCTGGCCACGTGCACCCCGGAGAGTCCGGTCCTCCAGCAGTGCGGGCGGGCCCCGGCCCTCGCCGGGATCAGCCACTGGCTGAACACGCCCGGGGACCGGCCCCTCTCCCTCGCCGGCCTGAGGGGACGGGTGGTCCTGGTCGACTTCTGGACCTACTCGTGCATCAACTGCCAGCGCACGCTGCCCCACGTCGAGGCCTGGAACCGGGCCTACGCCGCCGACGGGCTGACCGTGATCGGCGTCCATACCCCCGAGTTCGCCTTCGAGCACGTGACATCCAACGTGGCCCAGGCGGCCAGCCAGCTCGGTGTGCACTATCCGATCGCCCAGGACAACAACTACACGACCTGGAACGCCTACAAGAACAACTACTGGCCGGCCGAGTACCTGATCGACGCCAGCGGGACCATCCGCCACGTCGACTTCGGCGAAGGGCAGTACGGCCAGACCGAGTCGTTCATCCGCCGCCTTCTGGTGGCGGCCGATCCCAAGGTGCACCTCCCGCCGCCCACCGATGTGGCCGACCTGACCCCCAACGAGCCCACCACCCCCGAGTCGTACCTGGGCTACCAGCACGAGACGCCCAATCTGGCCGATG
>CAWHQP010000007.1:700000-1086926 GCA_963831535.1 uncultured Acidimicrobiaceae bacterium
TCAGAGACTGCACGCGAGGCGCCGAGATTGTCAGACCTTCCAGTTCGTACTGGAGGGCGACAATCGAAGCTGAAGATACAGTCCGACCCCCATGGCGACATGGGGAGCCAGGCAGAAATGATCTGGCCGCTCGAAAGCTGATGCACCAGCAGTGTCGGTGTGAAGCTCATTGAGTAGTAACAAAAGTGCCTAAGGTAGGGATGCCCCTTTGCAGGCAAAGGGGTGCTGCCCCACGCATTGGTGACAATGCGATGAGCAGTCGGCTATATGCTGGAAACTCCGTTGTATCCTCCACTACTCGTCGTTCAAGACTGATACAGCTGCTTTGTATCGTCGCAGCATGGAGCGGCAGTGACAATGTGAGAGGTGCGGACAATCAGCAGGAAAGACTCTGGATCTGCGGATGGATAGCTGGTTTCGTTGATGGGGAAGGTTGTTTCAGTGTCCCCATCTTCCGGAATCGACAAAGCGAAGCTTCACTGGCAGGTGCAGCCACAGTTTGTGGTTGCGCAGTCGGTGTCGAGTCGTGATGTTCTGGAAGAACTTGTCAGCATCTTCGGATGCGGCAAGGTGTATGTGAATCAGAGACACGATGACCACAGGGAGCAGTTGGCCCTGTACAGCGTGAAGAGATTCGCTGATCTGCGGGACATCATTGTCCCGTTCTTTCAAGAGCACCAGCTACGAACGTCGAAGCGTGAGAACTTCGACAAGTTCGTGAGGGTTCTCGAGTCTCATGGAGGAGCGCAAGCACCTCACGGTTTCAGGATTGATAGAGATCGCTGAAATCGTTGAGACCATGAATCGTCGCAAGCCATCTGAAGTCCTGAGAATCCTCAGAGACCATACGCCGACCAACTCATCAGATTGATGGTGAGTTGAAGATATGGTCCGGGCCCTATGGCGACATAGGGAGACCGGCGGAAACGACCGGTCCGCTATTCGACCGATTTGGGTTGAATAGTTGTAACAGAACCAAGCGAAATTCCTTGTCGGGTAAGTTCCGACCTGCACGAATGGCGTAACGACTTTCCTACTGTCTCAACCACAGACCCGGCGAAATTGAAGTACGAGTAAAGATGCTCGTTAGCTGCATCAGGACGGAAAGACCCCGTGGACCTTTACTACAGCTTGCTGTTGAGTTTTAGTACATATTGTGTAGGATAGGTGGGAGACTTTGAAGCATTGGCGCCAGCCAGTGTGGAGTCAACCTTGAAATACCACCCTTTATGTGCCGGAACCCTAACCTCGGTCCGTTATCCGGATCAGGGACAGCGTCAGGTGGGTAGTTTGACTGGGGCGGTCGCCTCCTAAAACGTAACGGAGGCGCCCAAAGGTTCCCTCAGGCTGGTTGGCAATCAGCCGTCGAGTGCAATGGCACAAGGGAGCTTGACTGCGAGACCTACAAGTCGAGCAGGTGCGAAAGCAGGGCATAGTGATCCAGCGGTTGCTTGTGGAAGCGCCGTTGCTCAACGGATAAAAGGTACCCCGGGGATAACAGGCTCATCTTCCCCAAGAGTCCATATCGACGGGAAGGTTTGGCACCTCGATGTCGGCTCGTCGCATCCTGGGGCTGAAGCCGGTCCCAAGGGTTGGGCTGTTCGCCCATTAAAGCGGTACGCGAGCTGGGTTTAGAACGTCGTGAGACAGTTCGGTCCCTATCCGATGCAGCCGTAGGAGATTTGAGGAAGGCTATCCCTAGTACGAGAGGACCGGGATGGACGAAGCTCTCGTGTGTCAGTTGTCCTGCCAAGGGCACCGCTGATTTGCGACCTTCGGGTGGGATAAGCGCTGAAAGCATCTAAGCGCGAAGCTCGTTCCAAGATGAAATCTCCCACAGGGTTAACCTGGTAAGGCCCGTGGCCAGACGACCACGTTGATAGGCCGGAAGTGTACGTGCGGTAACGCATTCAGCTGACCGGTACTAATCGGCCGAGGGCTTGGGAACTTGCTCGTGCTCGCTATGGAACGCTCAGGGGTGACCGATCTCGGTCACGCCGGGCTCGGACGTCGACCCTCCACGGTGGGTGGCCGTCCTCGAGCCCCGGAGAGCGCACAGTTTCCGGTGGCCATGGCGGCGGAGAGACACCCGTTCCCATTCCGAACACGGCAGTTAAGCCCGCCAGCGCCGATGGTACTTGGGGGGTAGCCCCCTGGGAGAGTAGGACGCCGCCGGGATTTCTCCAGACAGAGCCCCCCATCTCGATGGGGGGCTCTGTCGCGTCCAGGCCGATCCCGATCAGAGCAGTCCGTGACCCCACCCCCGCCCGGCGCTGATCCCCGGTGGGCACGCGAAGACGGCGCTCCCGGTGGGAACCAGGTACTCGACCAGGGCATCGTGTGCCGAGAGGGTCTGCTGGATCGGGATGAACTGTCGTCGCGGATCCTTCTGGAAGCAGATGAAGAACAACCCGGCGTCGAGTTCGCCGGTGACGGGATCGATGCCGTCGACGAAGCTGTATCCGCGGCGGAGGATGGCCTGGCCGGCGTTGGACGCCGGGGCGGCCACCCGGATGTGGGCGTGGGTGGGGATGAGGGGTTGGCCGTCAGGCCCGAGGGCCGAGAGCTCCACGGGGGCGTCCGGCCGGGTGGAACCGAGTGGCGCACCGTTGTCCTTGACCCGTCCGATGGTCTGTTCCTGGTCGTCGAGGGTGCTCCTGTCCCAGGCCTCCAGATGGATTCGGATCCGCCGGGACACCAGGTAGGTGCCACCCACCATCCACGACGGGCCGGCCGTCCGGTCGACCCAGACGAACCGGTCCATGGCCCCTCCGTCCGTCGACACCAGGTTGTTGGTGCCGTCGTGGAATCCAAGCAGGTTGCGCGGCACAGGCTGACCGGCCCCGGCCGAGGCCGTCCGGCCAAATCCGAGCTGCAGATAGCGAAGGGTGGCCGAGCCTTCGGCCAGACGGGTGAGGTTGTGGACGGCATGAAAGGCCACCTGGGCGTCGTCGGCACAGGCCTGGAGGCAGAGGTCCCCTCCGCTCAGTGCGGGGTCGAGGTCATCGCCGGCGAAGGCAGGCAGATCGACCAGGGCCTCAGGCCGGTGGGGGCCGAGTCCGAACCGGGGATCGAAGAGGCCGGGGCCGAAGCCGATAGTGAGGGTGAGTCGGGACGGACCGAGGCCAAGGGACTCGCCGGTGTCCGGCGGGGGAGCGAACAGACCCGAGGGACCCGACACCGGGAGCCCGGAGGTGAGCCGCTCGGCGGCGGCGGTCCAGGTCGCCAGCAGTGCCGCCAGTCCGGGCGCCCCTTCGGCAGTGACGTCGTAGGCGGCGAAGACCAGGTGGGCCTGCTCGGGCGTGGCGACTCCGGACTGGTGGGGACCGTGGAAGGGGACGGTGGCCGCGACATCGGGGACCGACGCTCCCGACGGCGTCGCCGAGGCCACCGAGAGGCCCGTCGAGACGGCCGCCCCGGCCAGGGCGGCCGATGCGAGCCCCGTCCCGGTCAACAGCGTCCTCCGGCTCAGCCGCTGGGCCGAGTCGGGGTGCGCGGGGACACCTTCGGGCCCCTCCCGGCGTCGGCCGTGCCCGGGGTCGTTCTTCACGAGGTGGCCCCCGAGGTCCCGTAGGGCGCCAGATAGGCCGACAACCGGGCCAGCAGCGCCGCGGTGGCGTCCACCTGCTGAGCCAGGGAGCGCAGGGTGGCCGCCGGGATGGTGGCGTCGGGCCGTCGGTCGGGCGGTCCGAGGGCCGCCACCTGGGCCCCCAGTGTGGCAAACGAGCCGGCTACCGTGGCGGTCAGGGCGGGGGAGACCATCCGGGCCAGGGGCTGGATGGTCGAGAAGGCGGCCCGGGCGGCACTGACGGTGGCGGCGATGTCCACGGCGTCGAGACGCGAGTAGAGCTCCTCGTCCCCCGGCACGGCCACGTCGTCCACCCAGCCCAGCTCGTCGACGGCGGTGGTCCCGACGGCCTCGGGATCGAGTGCGTTCCTTGACAGCAGGTACTGGGCCACCGGGGCCTGGGCCACCAGGCCGGAGCTGTCGGCCAGGGCCTCGGCCACACCCGATCCGGTCGGAGCATCCCAGAGGTCCCGCTCGACCGCGTGAAGACCGGCGAGCGTCTGGCCCGGCCCGACATCGGTCGAGCGCTCGTCCAACGTCGAGGCGATGACTGTATTGCCGCTCTCCAGCAGACGGAACCCGTCGTAGGCGGCCTGGGCGGCCAACTCGTCGGACCGGGCCGCGGCCGGGTTCCCGGCCGTCAGGTCGGCGTACAGCTGGCCGACGGCGGCCACGAAGGCGCCGGCATCGTTGCCGATCTCGGACCGGTACGAGGCTGTGACGTCCCGGGCTGCGGTGAGGCCCGCCGGGGTGGTCTGAGCGTCGCCGACCGATCCCGTCTGGTAGCCGTTGGAGGCCGGGGAACCGCCTGCAGAGGGAGCGGTGGGGGTGTTTCCGACCGGAGAAGTCGTGGGTGACCCACAGGCTCCGGTCAACGCAGCGAGCACGACCAGCACGCCGAGGGTGGCGAGTTGGCGCGACGGGTTCGCACGGCTGAAGGGACGGACCCCGGGGTCCACGGCTGGGCATGGCTGTGCAGGCACGATCGGTCCAAGGGTAGGTGACGGTCAGCCGTTGTCGACGTCGCCACGGTGGACCTTCGGTCCGGTACGGTGGACCGCCGTCCCGGGACGCTGGCGGTCGGGGTTCGCCCCTCTGAGGGCGCGGCAGGGGCACCGATACACTGGTCGCCATGGCAGCGCCCACCCCCTCTGGTTCGCCGCGCCCGCGGGGGCCAGGCACCGGCGGACGACCTCTATCGGGACGTCCCTCCGGGAAGGGTGCCCCCGGGAGCCGAGCCGGTTCGGGGAGCCGGTCGGGATCGGGCGGCAAGGCCGGCGAGCGGTCAGGATCAGCAGGCCGGGGGGCTGGCGGGGGGGGCAGAGCGGTCCCGGAATGACCGGGCCCAGGGCCGGGACCGGGACGCCCGCAGCGACCGCCCGGGGTCGGGGTCATCGTCGTCGGCATCCGGCTACCAGGGCAACCGGGGTCGCCCACCGGGCCGATCCGGGCGTCCCCCCACCTCCGGGGGCCGACCGGGAGCCGCACCGGGAGCTCGACCAGGGGCCCAGGCGGCCCGACGGACCGGTCGGGCCCCCGAGCCCGTTCGGGTACCGAGGGGGCCGCCACGCGGCGCAGTGGACCGGCGGGGGAGTACCGAACGCCGAGGGCCCCGGTGGTCCGGAAGGGATGGGGGAGTGTGGCCCGCCGGGGGGCCAGCACGGTCCGGGACGGTACCGAGGGCCACGGGCCCGACGCGGACACGCCCGAGGGGCGGCGCCGGGCCCGGACCCGCACCGACGAGTTCGTGCCCGAGCGGTTCGTCCGCACCGACGAGCGGGCCAGGAGCGCCGCGGCACGGGCCAAGGCCGAGACGCTGCGGCCGCCGGCCCACCGGACGGTGCCGGCCCCGGCCGAGCTGCCCGCCGGACATCGCCAACGAGCTGGCCTCGGCGGCCGGCCCCGACTGGAACCACCTCCGGGACCGGATCACCGAGCGGATGGCCGCCGGCATCGGCGCCTACGAGCGGGAGCGGTACCGGGACGCCTCCCGGATCCTGAAGACCGTGGTCGACGCCGTCCCCAACGCCCCGTCGGCCCGCGAGCTGCTGGGCCTCAGCCAGTACCACCAGGGCTACTGGAAGGCGGCCCTGCCCAACCTCGAGGCCTTCGCCGCCCTCACCGGCTCGGTCGACCAGCACCCGGTGCGCATGGACTGCCACCGGGCCCTCGGCCGCCCGAAGCGGGTGGAGGCCCTGTTCACCGAGCTGCGCCAGGGCTCGCCCGATCCCGAGGTCCTCTCCGAGGGCCGGCTGGTCCTGGCCGGCACCCGGGCCGACAGCGGCGACCTGGCCGGGGCGGTGACGCTGCTGGTGGAGGCCGGCGCCGGCCGCCTGGTCCGCAACCCGGCCGAGCGGCACCTGCGCCAGTGGTACGTGCTCGGCGACCTGATGGAGCGCTCGGGCGACCTGCCCAAGGCCCGGGAGCTGTTCCTCCGCATCGGCGCCGTCGACCCCGACGCCTACGACGTGGCCGACCGGCTCGAATCGCTCGGCCCCCGACCAGGGCCCGGCGCACCCGAACCGGTCCAAGGGCCCGCAGCACCGCCCGCCCCGAGCCCGACCGCCGAAGCGGTCGGCGGCGCCCGTTAGGCTCTGGGCCCATGAATCTCGAACAACTCCTCGGTGACGAGGCGGACTCGCTGCTCAACCACGCGGCCAAGGCCTTCCCGGCCGAGCACCTGAACCTGCCCGGCCCCGACCACTTCGACGAGGTCTTCCTCGACTCGGACCGGTCGCCGACGGTGCTGCGCAACCTGGGCACCGTCTACAACACCGGCCGGCTGGCCGGCACCGGCTACCTGTCGATCCTGCCGGTCGACCAGGGCATCGAGCACTCGGCCGCGGCCAGCTTCGCCAAGTTCCCCGCCTACTTCGACCCGGCCAAGCTCTGCGACCTGGCCATCGCCGGCGACTGCAACGCCATCGCCACCACCCTCGGCGGGCTCGGGCATCGTGTCCCGCCGCTACGTCCACAAGATCCCGTTCATCGTCAAGCTCAACCACAACGACTTCCTCAACTACCCGAACACCTACGACCAGGTGATGTTCGGCCAGTGTCGCACCAGGCCTCCGACCTCGGCGCCGTGGGGGTGGGGGCCACCATCTACTTCGGCTCCGAGGGTGCCGACCGCCAGATCGTGGAGGTGTCCCGGGCCTTCGCCGAGGCCCACCGCCTGGGCATGTTCACCGTCCTGTGGTGCTACCTGCGCAACCCGGCCTTCAAGCAGGGGGACACCGACTACCACCTCTCGGCCGACCTCACCGGCCAGGCCAACCACCTCGGCGTGACCATCGAGGCCGACATCATCAAGCAGAAGCAGCCGGAGAACAACGGCGGCTACAACGCCCTCAAGTTCGGCAAGACCGACCCGCTGGTCTACAGCCAGCTGACCACCGACCACCCCATCGACCTGACCCGCTGGCAGGTGGTCAACTGCTACGCCGGGCGGATCCCGCTCATCAACTCGGGCGGGGAGTCCAAGGGCGCCGACGACCTGGCCCAGGCGGTCCGCACCGCGGTGATCAACAAGCGGGCCGGGGGCGCCGGGCTGATCGTGGGCCGGAAGGCCTTCCAGCGGCCCACCGACGAGGGTGCCGCCCTCATCCACGCCATCCAGGACGTCTACCTGGACCCGTCGGTCACCATCGCCTGACCGGCAGCCTGACTGACCAGGTCCGGCCTGACCAGGCCGACGCTCGGCCTGACCGCAGGTCGACCCGAGTCCCCGACCGGTAGCGCCCGAGCGGCCTGGCCCGATGCCCCGATGGCCCCGAGCCGTGCACGGACGGCCCACCCGGTCCGACCGCTGGTCGCTCCGCGCGGCGGGACCGGCGGTAGACTGCTCGGACGGCACCGACACCGGGGCCTCGGGTGTTCATCCGGGCGAGCACCGACCGAGCGACAACGAACAGCGCCGAGTACGTGTCCGGCGACTGAGCGCCGTACAGACGCACGAAGCAGCAGTGACGAAGAGGAGCACGGTGTCCGACACCACGACCGATCCGAAATCCCCCCAGCTGCTCGACCGCGTGGTCATCCGGTTCGCCGGAGACTCCGGCGACGGCATGCAGCTGGCCGGTGACCGCTTCACCACCACGTCGGCCCTGCTGGGGAACGACCTGGCCACCTTCCCCGACTTCCCGGCCGAGATCCGGGCCCCGGCCGGGACCCTGGCCGGGGTGTCGGCCTTCCAGGTCCACATCTCCGACCACGACATCTCCACCCCGGGCGACTCCCCCAACGTGCTGGTGGCCATGAACCCGGCCGCCCTGAAGGCCAACCTCGACTCCCTGCCCAAGGGCGCCACCATCATCGTCAACGTGGACGCCTTCGAGGAGCGGAACCTGGCCAAGGCCGGCTACGAGGCCAGCCCGCTCGCCGACGGCTCGCTGTCCGCCTACACCGTCTACGAGGTCCCCATGACCTCGATCACCACCGAGGTGTCCAAGGACGCCGGGGTCAAGCCCCGCGACGCCGAGCGGTCCAAGAACTTCTTCGCCCTCGGCCTGATCAGCTGGCTCTACACCCGGCCCATCGAGGCCACCATCGGCCTGGATCGACCGAGAAGTACGCCGGCAAGCCGCTGGTCATGGAGGCCAACCTGCGGGCCTTCAAGGCCGGGTTCCACTTCGGGGAGACCGCCGAGCTGTTCGAGTCCTCCTACGAGGTCAAGCCGGCCGCGCTCGAGCCCGGCGAGTACGTCAACATCACCGGCAACACCGCCACCGCCTGGGGCCTCATCGCCGCCGCCGCCCGGAGCGGCCTGCCCCTGTTCCTCGGCACCTACCCGATCACCCCGGCCTCGGACATCCTCCACGAGCTGTCCAAGCACAAGCAGTTCGGGGTGCGGACCTTCCAGGCCGAGGACGAGATCTCCGGCATCGGCGCCGCCCTCGGGGCCGCCTTCGGCGGGCGCCCTGGGCGTCACCACCACCTCGGGCCCGGGCATCGACCTCAAGTCGGAGACCATGGGCCTGGCCATCAGCCTCGAGCTGCCCCTGCTGATCATCGACATCCAGCGGGGTGGGCCCTCCACCGGCCTGCCCACCAAGACCGAGCAGGCCGACCTGCTCCACGCCATGTACGGGCGCCACGGCGAGGCCCCCCTGCCCATCGTGGCGGCCAAGACCCCGTCGCACTGCTTCGAGGCCACCATGGAGGCGGTGCGGCTGGCCGTCAAGTACCGCACGCCGGTGATCCTGCTGTCCGACGGCTACCTGGCCAACGGCACCGAGCCGTGGCGCCTGCCCGACCTCGACGACCTGCCCGCCATCGACCCGGACTTCGCCACCGCGCACCAACCACACCGAGCGCCGACGGCACCGAGGTGTTCTGGCCCTACATCCGCGACGAGGAGACCCTGGCCCGACCGTGGGCCCCGCCGGGCGTGCCCGGCCTCGAGCACCGCATCGGCGGCCTGGAGAAGGCCGACGGCTCGGGCAACGTGGCCTACGACGGCCCCAACCACGAGCGGATGACCCGCCTCCGGGCGGCCAAGATCGCCGGCATCGCCCACGACATCCCCCCGACCGAGGTCGACGACCACGACGGGGCCGAGGTGCTGGTCATCGGGTGGGGCTCCACCTACGGGGCCATCGCCGCCGGCGTCCAGCGGGTGCGGGCCCGGGGCCACAAGGTGGCCCAGGCCCACCTGGTCCACCTCAACCCGTTCCCGGCCGACCTCGGCGAGGTCCTCGGCCGCTACCGGCGGGTGCTGGTGCCCGAGGTCAACCTGGGCCAGCTCAGCCGGCTGCTCCGGGCCGAGTACCTGGTCGACGCCATCTCCTTCACCCAGGTGCAGGGGATCCCGTTCCGGGCCGCGGCCATGGAGGCGGCCATCCTCCAGCAGATCGACGGCACCGCCGAGAGCCACTCCCGCGAGGTGGGCTCGATCGACACCACCGAGAAGGGCTCCCTCTGATGACCGACCTGGCCACGCCACCCAGTGACACGGCGCCTCCCGACGGCACCGCCCCCCGGAGGGATCGGTGCCCGTGCCCCTGACCACCCGCAAGGACTGGTCCTCGGACCAGGAGGTGCGCTGGTGTCCCGGGATGCGGGGACTACTCGATCCTGGCCGCCGTGCAGATGCTCATGCCCGACCTCGGGGTCCGACGGGAGAGCACGGTGTTCCTCTCCGGGATCGGCTGTGCCGCCCGGTTCCCGTACTACATGAACACCTACGGGATGCACTCCATCCACGGCCGGGCCCCGGCCATCGCCACCGGCCTGGCCACCACCCGGCCCGGACCTCGACGTGTGGGTGGTCACCGGGGACGGGGACTCCCTCTCCATCGGCGGGCAACCACCTCATCCACGCCCTGCGTCGGAACGTCAACATCACCATCCTGTTGTTCAACAACCAGATCTACGGCCTGACCAAGGGCCAGTACTCGCCGACCTCGGAGGTGGCCAAGGTCACCAAGTCGACGCCGTTCGGCTCGCTGGAGCAGCCCTTCAACCCGCTCAGCCTGGCCCTCGGGGCCGAGGCCGGCTTCGTGGCCCGGACCCACGACATGGACCGCAAGCACATGATGGAGACCTTCCGCCGGGCCCACGCCCACCAGGGGGCGTCCTTCGTGGAGATCTACCAGAACTGCAACGTCTTCAACGACGGGGCGTTCGAGCAGATCACCGGCAAGGAGCACCGGGCCGACATGCTGATCCCCCTGGTCCACGGCGAGCCCATCCGCTTCGGGGCCGAGGGCGAGCACGGCGTGGTCCTGCACAACGACGGCTCGGTCGAGGTGGTCGAGGTGGCCGAGGTGGGGGAGTCCGCCCTGCTGGTCCACGACGAGCACCGGGACAATCCCGGTCTGGCCTTCCAGCTCAGCCGGCTGTCGCGGGGCCCCTACGAGCCCACGCCCATCGGGATGTTCCGGGACGTGGACCGGCCCGAGTACGGGGCGGGGATGTCCCGTCAGATCGACGAGGCCACCGCCCGCCGGGGCCCGGGGGACGTGGCCGCACTGCTGCGGTCCGGCTCCTCGTGGACGGTCGAGTAGCCGAGCCCGGCCCCGGCGACCCCGGTGTCCGGTGCCGGAGGGACGCCGCGTCCGGAGGGGAGCAGCCGGTATGACCGCCATGACGGCGCTGCTCCGGGGCGTCAACGTGGGGGGTCGTAACCGGCTGCCCATGGCCGAGCTTCGGGCCCTGGTCGAGACGCTCGGTTTCGGCTCCGTGCAGACGTATGTCCAGAGCGGCAACCTGGTCTTCACCGGCTCCGGCTCCCCGACGAAGGTGGCGGCGAGTCTCGAGGCGGGCATCAGCGACACGTTCGGGCTGGAGGTGCCGGTCATCGTGAGGACGGCCAGGCAGCTGGCCCGGATCCTCGGGGCCAATCCCTTCGCCGGCCCCGGAGTCGACCCGAGGACCCTCCACGTGACCTTTCTGGCCGGATCGCCGACTCCCGAGCGGGCCGCCGGTCTGGCCGAGACGGCCTCCGACGCCCATCAGGTCGCCTCGTTCGGGGACGACCGATTCGAGGTGGCCGGCACGGACATCTTCCTCCACTGCCCGGGGGGCTACGGCAACACCAAGCTCAACAACACCTTCTTCGAACGCCGGACCGGTCGGGTGGCCACCACCCGGAACTGGCGGACCGTCACCACGCTGGCCGCCATGGCCGGACTCGAGGGTCGACCGGACCCGGGGCCGGATGACCGGACGGTCGGTCCGTAGGCCGGAGGCCGGACCCGTCGAACGTGGCGTAGTCGCCGTCGGCGTTCATGACCATGCAGAACTGCGCGCTGGGGCAGGACACCGACACCCCGATACCCGGGTACTGGGTGGCGGCCGGGACGACCGGGGTAGGTCCGGTCCAGGTGGATCCGTTCCACTCCATGATGGCGCCGGTGTCGTCGGCGGCCACGCAGAAGGAGCGGGACGCACAGGCGATGGAGTCGAGCTGCCGGCCGGGATCGAGGGTCTGGCGGGGCGTCCAGGGCTTGCTGCCGTCGCGCACCACGATGTCGTCTCCGTTGACGATGGCGCAGAGGTCGGTGGTGGGACAGGCGATGGCTACCGGGGCCGCCGCATCGGGTGCGAGTGAGCTGGTCCACGGGTTCGGCTCCTGCGGACCAGACGAGGCCGTTCCAGTCGAGCACGGCCGTGCCCACCACGGCGGTGCAGTCGGTGACGGTCGGACAGGAGACCCCGACCCGCCCGGTCTGGTAGAGGGAGACCTTGGATGCCGCCGTTCCGAAGCCCACGTACTGACCGAAGGACTGGGGGGCGAGCCAGGCTCCCGCCCTTCAGCGTGTAGGCGTGCCCGGTGTTGTCCACCACCGCACAGAGCGACGGTGACGGGCAGGCGACGGCGGCGGTACGTGAGTCGGGCTGGCCGGCGCCGGGGTCGGAGGGGTTGGCGGGGAGCGGGGGAGGCGTGGGCAGTGGGGCGGGGTCTGACCAGTTGGTCCCATCGCCCGTGCTCACGTGGCCCGAGCCGTCCACGATGACGCACAGCGGGCCCGAGGTGCAGGCGAGGGTGGGCAGCACCGGGGCGGTCACCGGCCCGGTGGCCGGAGCCGGGAAGTACACCGACGGGGACGACCAGACGGCCCCGTCCCACGACATGGCCACGCCCGAACCGGCGATCGGGGCGGCGCTGCCTCCGGCGTTCCCACCGCCGGTGGCCACGCAGAAGGTGTCGGAGATGCACGACAGGGAGGTGAAGCCGCCGCCCGGCGGCAGGGTGGTGAGGGCCAGGGACCATCCCGGGGCGCGGGGAACCGTGGTGGGGACGGTGGTCGGTGCGGCCGACGGGGCCACGCTGGTAGTGGTGGTCGGGTGGGTACCGGTCGCCGGCGGCGGACTCCGGCGGGCGGCGGTGGGGACCGTCGACGATGGGGAGCAGGCGCTCAGCCGTCGCCATCAGCACCATGGCGGCCAGGGCCGCCGCCAGTCGCCTCGGAACCAGCTGTCCCCTCACTCGGGCCACTCGGGCTCGCCTCGGTCGTCGGATCGGGTTGACCTCCGATCGTACCGTCGCCGACCACCCGGACTGGTGTCAGGGGCGGACAAGGGAACCGTCGGGCCGGGCGTTCGGGACCCGTGGGCGGACTCAGGGGACGACGTCGAGTGGCCGGAAGACCATGCCGGTGGCTGGCTTGGGGTGGAAGTAGGTGGTCTTGGGGGGCATGCGCCGGCCGGCGTGGGCCCACTCGGCGATCTCGTTCACCGAACCGGGCGCAGCAGCAGCACCGCCTGGGCCTTGTCGTCGGCGGATGGCCCGGACGCCGTCCTGCCACGAGTTGAGGTACTCCAGCTCGTGGTCGGGAAGCTCGGCGATGACCAGGGCCACCATGGACGAGTCGAGGTCGGAACCGGCGGCCTCCGGTGTGCCGTCCTTCGGGCTGAGCAGCCAGGCCCCCGAGGGCATCACCAGGGCCAGCGCGCCGGACTCCCCGAGGGCGCTGGTGGTGCGCGGTTCGAAGTCGCCGGCCCGGGTGAGGTCGAACCACGAGGAGCAGGCGTCGACCAGGTCGAGTCCGTCGGGCAGACCCGAGAGGGCCCGGTGGATGGGACCCACCTCGAGCTGGTCCTGGCTGAGCTCGACCACCAGGGCCATGACCTCGTCGGCGCCGAGGTCACCGGTCCGGCCCTGCCGGTAGGTCCGGGCCGTCTCGTAGCGGTGGTGACCGTCGGCCAGCACCACGCCGGAATCGGCGACGGCCTCCCGCACCGAGTGGAGGACGGTGTCGTCCTCGATGACCCACAGCTGGTGGCGTACGCCGTCGCTGTCCACGGCCTCGCACCGGGGAGGATCGGTGCGCACGAAGGTCTGGCTGAACCCCGGGGTCAGGGACAGCCCCCAGATGGGGGACAGGTTGGTCCGGGTGGCAGCCAGCAGGTCGAGCCGGTCGGTCTTGGCCTTGGCCAGGGTCTGCTCGTGGGGGAGGACGGTGGCGGCACTCTCGTCGTCGATACCAAGTCCCCCGATCACCCCGTTGGTGGCGTGCCCACCCGGCGAGATCATCCGGTAGGCGTAGAGGGCGGGTGACGGATCCGGGACCAGGATGCCCTCGTCCTGCCACCGCACCAACTGGTTGGCGGCACTGTCATAGCGGTCCAGGCCGGCGCGGTGATCGGGCTCGGGCAGCTCGATCCTGACGGCATTGGCGCTGTGCCGGGAGATCAGGCGGGACCGGTCCTCGGGGGTGATCACGTCATAGGGAGGCGACACGACCATGGACAGGTCGACCCGGGCGGTGTCGTACCGCAGGCCGGCGAACGGTTCGAATCGCGGCATGGTCCCTGCGTAGCACACCGCCGCTGCCCCACGGCCCCTTTCGCAGACCCGATGGCGTCGGCCGGTCAGGCGTTCTGGGCCACCAGGGCGGCCATGGCCTGAGCGCCGGCCGGCTCGAGGTGGACTTGGTCCGGTGTGAACCACTCGGGGTGGGGGGTCGAGAGGGCGTTCCAGTCGGCCAGGACGGCTACGCCGGGGTAGCGGGCCACGCCGGCGGCCAGCACGGCGTTGTCGGCCGCCTCCCAGGGACGGGGCACATTGAGGTTGACGAACACCACCCGCCTGACCCCGGCCGCAGCCTGCATCATGGCGTCGAAGTCGGCGGACGTCACCGTCCCGTTGGTGCCGAGCTCCACCACCAGGACCGAGCCCAAGGTGCCGGCGGCCCGGTCGGCCTGGACGACGCCGATGCCGGTTTCGAACTGGCGGCTGACCAGGCCGTCGACACTCACGCCCGGGATGTCCGTCTGCAGATAGGGCTGCATGTCGATCATGATCGAGTCTCCGACGGCGGTGACCGGCCCGGGAACCACGCTGGCTGCGGTGGTCGTCGTGGTCGGTGTGGTGGCTGACGTAGTGGTCGGTGCGGTGGCCGATGTGGTGGTCGGCGGTGGAGTGCCGAGGGAGGGTGGCGGGGCCACCGATGGTCGCTCGTGGGCCGGCCGGGACGTGGGAGTCGCCACCGTCGGCGAGGTGGCCGGGGCGGAACGACGGGCGAGACCGAGGCCGACCAGGGTCACCAGACCCGCGAGGAGAACGATGCCTATGATTTTGTCGGCTCGACTGACCTTGCCCATTCCCATCAGTTTGCCCTGCTCACGGCGGCAGGGGGGTGCAGTCCGGCCACCGCCCGGTGGGAGGAGGCCCCTGGGGCCGACGTCGGGTCGGCTGACCATGGCGCTGGCGGCCGCACGCCGAGCCCGACCGGGTGAACCGGTGTCGCCACCGCGGCCTGCCGGAGACCGACAGGGTGTGTACGTCGGATGGCGACCCTGCTCGTAGACTCGGCATCGTGAAGGGCGTGGGCGAGAAGGCCAGGGGGAGTTCGACCAGTGACCCGACGACAGAGGGAACCGTGGGGGCGGCGGCCACGGTGACCGGCTCGGTGCCGGCCCAACCGACCGAGCCAGCCCAATCGATGCGCCCGATCCCATCGTCGACCGAGGCCGACGAGTCCGAGCCCGGGGTCGACCGGATCCTGACCGTCCCCAACGGGATCACCCTGGTCCGGCTGGCCTGCATCCCGCTGTTTCTCTGGCTGCTGTTCGGCGACCGACCGACAGACCGCGGCCGCCGTCCTGCTCGGGGCCCTCGGGGCCACCGACTGGATCGACGGGTTCGTGGCCCGCCGCTACCACCAGGTGTCGACCGTCGGCAAGGTCCTCGACCCGGTGGCCGACCGGGTGCTGGTGGTCACGGCGGTCATCGCCATCATCGTCCACGGAGCGGTGCCGGTGTGGTTCGGCGTGGCCACCCTGGCCCGTGAGGTGGTGGTGTCGGCCGCCGTGCTCCTGCTGGCTTCGCTGGGCGCGGCCCGGATCGACGTGCTGTGGGTCGGCAAGGCCGGCACCTTCGCCCTCATGTTCTCGTACCCGGCGTTCCTCCTCGGCTACGGCACGGCCGGCCTGGCAGGGCCCATCCACGTGGTCGCCTGGGTCACCGGGATCATCGGGCTGACCCTGGCCTGGATCGCCGCCGCCTCCTATGTCCCGGTGGCCCGCAAGGCGCTGGCCGACGGACGCCGGGGCCGGGCCGCCGCCGACCGGGGGGGTGTCCCCATGAAGGCGGTGATCATGGCCGGCGGCGAGGGGACCCGGCTCCGGCCGCTCACCTCCAACCAGCCCAAGCCCATGCTGCCCATGGCCAACATCCCGATGATGGAGCACGTGGTCAACCTCCTGCGCCAGCACGGCTTCGAGGACATCGTGGTCACCGTGGCCTTCATGGCCAACGCCATCCGCACCTACTTCGGCGACGGCTCCGAGTTCGGGGTCCGCATGGTCTACGCCACCGAGTCCACCCCGCTCGGCACGGCCGGCTCGGTCCGCAACGCCCGGGACGAGCTCGACGAGCGGTTCCTGGTCATCTCCGGCGACGTGCTCACCGACATCGACCTCACCCAGGTGGTGGCCTTCCACGACCGAAACGGGGGGCCTGGCCACCCTGGCCCTCAAGGCCGTGGACAACCCCCTCGAGTTCGGGATCGTCATCACCGACGAGGACGGCTCCATCGAGCGGTTCCTCGAGAAGCCGACCTGGGGCCAGGTGTTCAGCGACACCATCAACACCGGCATCTACGTGCTCGAGCCGGAGATCTTCGACTTCATCCCCGAGGGCCAGCCCGGTGGACTTCTCCGGGGAGTCGTTCCCCGAGGCCCTGGCGGCCGGCAAGGACCTGTACGGCTACGTGGCCGACGGCTACTGGGAGGACGTGGGCACCCTCGAGGCCTACCTCAAGTCCCACCAGGACATCCTCGACCAGAGGGTCCAGGTGGACATCGACGGATTCGAGCTCCGGCCCCGGGTGTGGCTGGGCAAGGGGGCCGAGATCGACCCGAGCGTGGTCATCGACGGACCGGCGGTCATCGGCGACAACTGCGTGATCGGCCCCGGCGCCCGCCTGGGCCAGTACTGCACCCTCGGCCGCAACGTCCGGATCGGCGACAACGCCGTGCTCCAGCGCTCGGTGGTCCACGACAACACCTACCTGGGCTCGGGCGTACGGATCGACGGCAGCGTGCTCGGCCGGGGCTCGGACCTGCGCCAGGGGGTCCGGTGCGAGGAGGGGGTGGTCCTCGGGCGACCAGTGCTTCGTCGGGGCCCACGCCGAGATCAAGGCCGGGGTCAAGGTCTACCCGTTCAAGACGGTCGAGGCCGGAGCCACCGTCAACTCCTCCATCGTGTGGGAGTCGATGGGGGCCCGCTCCCTGTTCGGCCGGGACGGCGTGCAGGGCCTGGCCAACGTGGACATCAGCCCCGAGCTGGCCGTCCGCCTGTCCATGGCCTGGGCCTCGACCTTCGAGAAGGGGGCGACGGTCACCACCTCGCGGGACACCAGCCGGGCCGCCCGGGTGCTCAAGCGGGCCATCATGGTCGGGCTGCAACGCCGCCGGGGTCAACGTCGACGACCTCGAGGCGGCCACCGTGCCGGTCACCCGGTTCCAGGTCACCTCGTCGGCCAGCATGGCCGGCGTCACCGTCCGGCTGGCCCCCGACGACCCCCAGTCGGTGGTGCTCCGGTTCTTCGACAAGGACGGGATCGACGTCGACGAGACCACCCAGCGGAAGATCGAGCGGCTCTACCACCGGGAGGACTTCCGCCGGGTGCTGGCCCGGGAGATCGGCGACATCGGGTTCCCGCCCCGCTCCCTCGAGCACTACACCGCCGCCCTCATCGACTCGGTCGACCTGTCCAACGGCCCGCGAGGCCGACCTCAAGCTGGTGCTCGACTACTCGTTCGGCACCACCAGCTTCGTCATGCCCAACCTGTTGGCCAAGCTGGAGGCCGAGGTGCTGGTGGTCAACCCCTACGCCAACACCGCCGGCGTCCTGACGCTTCGACCGCCAGGCCAGCGCGGCCCGGGTGTCCGAGCTGGTGCGGGCCTCGGGTGCCCACCTCGGGGCGGTCCTCGATCCCGGTGGCGAGCACGTGGCCATCGTCGACGACCTGGGCCACCCCCTGACCGACGACGAGGCCCTGCTGGTGCTGCTGACCCTGGTCACCGAGGCCCATCCCGTCGGCCCGGGTGGCCCTGCCGGTGGCGGCCAGCGGGGCGGCCGAGGAGATCTGCCGGAAGGCCGGCGCCGAGATCGTCTGGACCAAGCTCTCGGCCTCCCACCTGATGGAGGTGGCCCGGACCGAGCGGGTCACCCTGGCCGCCAGCCAGTCCGGGGGCTTCATCTTCCCCGCGCTTCCTGCCCGCCTACGACGCCGCCGCCACCCTGGTCAACCTGCTGGCCCTGCTCACGGCGGCGGGCCGGAAGCTGTCGGAGCTGGTGGCCGAGCTGCCCGCCGGTGCACATCGCCCACCAGTCGGTCCACACCCCCTGGGACCAGAAGGGCATGGTCATGCGCACCCTGGTGGAGCGGTCCCAGGGCCGTGAGCTGGTCCTGGTCGACGGGGTCAAGGTGATCGAGGACGACGGGTGGGCCCTGGTGCTGCCCGATCCCGAGGAGCCGCTGACCCACGTGTGGGCCGAGGCGCGCCAGCGACGCCGCGGCCGAGGCCCGGGCCAAGGAGTACGCGGTCCGGCTCGAGCAGCTGCTGCGCTGACGCCCGGTCGTGCGCGGACCGGTGCCCGGCGGTCGGCCTGGGCCTAGGCGGACGGGTCCGGGTCAGGTATCGTCCGCACCTATGAACGTGCCCGACGAGCTGCGCTACTCCACCGACCACGAGTGGGCCCGGACCGAGGGTGACCGGATCCGGGTGGGGATCACCGACTACGCCCAGGACGCCCTGGGCGACGTGGTCTTCGTGGACCTGCCCACCGAGGGGACCACGGTGGAGGCCGGGGGGATGCTGGGCGAGGTGGAGTCGACCAAGTCGGTCTCGGAGATCTACGCCCCGGTGGCCGGCGAGGTGGTGGCGGTCAACGACGGCCCTGGCCGACGCCCCCGAGACACTCAACGCTGATCCCTACGGAGAGGGTTGGATCTGCGAGATCGTCCCCGACCGATCCGTCGTCGGTGGACGGCGCTGCTCGACGCCGACTGGCTACCGGCAGCTGACCGACGGTTGACCGTCTCCGGGCTGACCGGGCCCTCGGGAGCTGGACGATGGGAGCGACTACCGTGGTGGGCGTGTTCTGCCCCAGCTGCGGCCATCGCAATCCGACCGGCGTCAACTTCTGTTCGTCGTGCGGCGCGGCGCTGGTGACCGTCGGCACCGGACACCTCGGTGTCGGTGAGCCCGGTCGACGAGCACGGCGAGGCCGCCGACGACGACGCCGCGGTCGGGCTGCTCGAGCTGCCCCGCGGGGTGGGGATGCTGGTGGTCAAGCGGGGCACCGACGAGGGGGTCCGGTTCCCCCTCGAGCGGCCGATCATCCAGGCCGGACGGCATCCGGAGAGCGACATCTTCCTCGACGACATCACCGTGTCGCGCCGCCACGCCGAGTTCGTGACCACGAGATCAGGTCACCACGGTGCGGGACGTGGGCTCCCTCAACGGGACCTATGTGAACCGGGAGCGGATCGAGGAGGCCCGTCTGTCCAGCGGCGACGAGGTGCAGATCGGCAAGTTCAAGCTGCTGTATCTGCGTGGCGAGCGGCGAATGACCGACCGATCCCGGCGCGTCGGCCGACCGGCGGTCGGACGGTCGGCCGATGAGCGGCCGGTCCTACCTGTCCATCGGTGACGTCCTGACCCTGCTCCGCCAGGAGTTCCCCGACATGACCATCTCCAAGATCCGGTTCCTCGAGAGCCAGGGTCTGGTCAATCCGGAGCGGACCCCGTCGGGCTACCGCAAGTTCTACGACCACGACGTGGAGCGGCTGCGCTGGGTGCTCCGCCAGCAGCGGGAGCACTTCCTGCCCCTCAAGGTGATCAAGGACCGGCTCGACGACGGCTCGGCCGACACCGGCTCCGAGGATGCACGTCCGGCCGGAGGGTCCCGCACCGCCAAGGTGGGCGGTCGCCGGCCCGCGCCACGACGCCGACGGCGTCGGACGGTCGCGACGAGGTCCCAGCCGGCCGATCCGGTACTGGTGGGACAGCGGATCGGCGCCGGGGACGAGGCCCGGGCCACGTCGGTGCGGCTCGCCATCCGGCCGGCGAGGGCCCGGGCCTGCCCGGTCGTCGGCTCGGCCGGCGACCGCACCGCCGAGACGGGAGCGGCCTGTCGCCGCGGGCCCGAGCCGGACGCCCGGCCGATCGGCGCCGTCCCGCACGGCGGAGGCCGTCGGACCGGGCACCGCTGTTGGAGCTGGTGAACGAGGCCACCGGCCCGCGGGCGTCCACGCCCGATCCACGCCAACGGCACCGGCGGCTCGGCCACCGCCGGGACCGACGACGCACGCAGCGGCCTCGGCAGCGGGCGGCGCCACCGGAACGGCTGCGTCACGGTCGGCCGTCAGCCGGTCGCGTCCGTCCGGCCACACCTCAGGGCCGGTCACGGCAACATCGGAGCCGTCGGGCTCCGCGCGGCACCGAAGCGGTCGGCCGCGCCCCGGTGCCGGTGTCCCCGACCGGATCCGTCAGCGGTGGCACCCGCGTCGACGGCCGAGACGCCACCGGCTCGGTCGCCGGCGGCGGCGGCGGCCGCGGCGGGGGCGGTGCCAGCTTGTCCGCCGAGGAGCTGGCTGCGGCGGCCGGGCTCGACGTCGAGCGTGGTGCGCGAGCTCCAGGAGTACGGCCTGCTCGTGCCGTCCCTGGTGGCCGGCGTGGAGTACTTCGACGAGGAGGCCCTGGCCGTGGCCACCTGGCCGGCCGCTTCGCCCGGTTCGGGATCGAGCCCCGCCACCTGCGCCTCTACAAGAACGCCGCCGACCGGGAGGCCGGATTCGTGGAGCAGATCGTCCTCCCGCTGGTCCGCCAGCGAAACCCCGAGGCCCGGGCCCGGGCCCACGAGACGGCCGACGAGCTGGCCCGGCTGGGCCAGCAGCTCCGCGGTCCTCGCTGCTGCGCAACGCCCTGGGCGACCTGCTGAACGGCTGACCGTTCGCTGGCGGCCGGGAGTGTCGTCGCCCGACCGGCCGTCCGACCTGGCCCGATCGCACGATCGGTCGGCGGCGAGTAAGTTTGCGGCGCATGGTCGAAGTCCGGCTTCGGGCGGTGCGTGTGGACCTCCAGTCGAACACGCCCGTACTGCTCCTGCAAGAGTCGGAGGGCCTCGGTCGGACCCTGCCCATCTTCATCGGCGCGCCCGAGGCCACCGCCATCGCCTTCGCCCTCCAGGGCATGGACACGCCGCGGCCGATGACCCACGACCTCATCCGCGACCTGCTCGACGCCCTCGGGGCCGACGTCCTGCGGGTGGTGATCACCGAGCTGAAGACGGCCACCTACTTCGCCGAGATCGTCCTGCGCCACGGCGAGGAAGAGATCCCGGTGTCGTCTCGTCCGTCCGACGCCGTGGCCGTGGCCGTGCGCACCGGGGCACCGCTCTTCGTGGCCGACGATCTGATGGACAGCGAGGGCATCATGCTGGCCGTGGAGGAGGACGAAGACGACGCCTCCGACGAGGACGACGACGGATCCAATCCCGAGGAGCTGGTCGGCGAGTTCCGCACCTTCCTCGACTCCATCCGGCCGGAGGACTTCTCGTCCTGACCGGGACCGGCCACGAGACCCGACGGGGCGACGGGGTGGTGCACAGCGCTTTGGTCCGGTCCTGATCGGCAGGCCCCGTCGGTCCGGGCCACCCGGGGATCCCGGAGTCGTGCCCGCAGGGGGACCATACTGACCACGTGATCCCGCATAGCCCACACCAGCCCGGCCGCGGCACGTCGGTCGAGGACGGTCGATGACGGTGTCGAGGTGGTCGAGGACGATGCTCGTTTCCACCGCGCTGGCCGCGGGGGTCCTGGTTGGTGGCGTTCTGTTGAGTGCCTGCTCATCGGGCTCGTCGTCGGCCACCACCACCACTAGTCGATCCGCTCCGACCAGCACCTCCACGACGATCACCCCGCCCACGTCGACCTCGCCGAGCGGCCCGACGACCACGGCCGCCGCCGGTCCGGTCCGGTGCGCCACGACGGCGCTGTCCGGGTCCGTGGTGGGCAGCAGCGGCGCGGCCGGGACCATCGAGACCACCGTGGGCCTGAAGAGCACCGCCTCGACCCCTTGCACCCTCGGGGGGTTCCCGGGCATGCAGCTGGTGTCGGCGTCGGGATCGCCGCTTCCCACCATGGTGGTGCGCACGGGGAACTACTCGTTCACGGCGATGCCCGCCACCACCGTGACGGTCGGTCCCGGTCAGGCGGTGTACTTCAATATCGGTTACTCGGATGTGCCGGTGGGCAACGAGACCACCTGCCCGACGTCGGCGTCGATACAGGTCACGCCGCCGAACGCCCTCGACCACCTGGTCATGACCGCGGCTCTGGCGCCCTGCGGTGGTGGGACACTCGTGGTCTCTCCGGTGTTCCTCGCCACCGGGGCCAATACCCAGACCACCGCCCCCCCGTCCGGCTGAGGCGATCCGCACGGCGTGGTGGGACGACCGCAGTGTCGCTCCCGCAGCCGCTCACCGACCGGGGCGCACCAGTATCCGGCCCCTCGTCTCGCCGGCCTGGATCCGGGCCAGGACCGGGGCCAGCCCGTCCAGGTCCACGACCTCCCGCCCCATGTCAGCGAGGAGCGCAGGAGGGAAGGCCGTCGCCATCTCGGCCCAGACCCGACGGCGCTCGTCGATCGGGGTGAGGACGGTGTCGACGCCGATCAGCGTGGCGTCGCGGACGATGAAGGGGTAGACGGTGGTCTCGAGGACGTTCCCGCCGGTCAGGCCACTGGCGGCCACGGCCGCGCCGTACCGGAGGGTCCGGAGTACCGCGGCCAGCGTCGGTCCACCCACGCAGTCCACCGCCGCGGCCCAGCGCTCGGGGCCGAGCGTCCGGCCCGTCGGTTGGAGGAGCTCGTCCCTGCCGATCACGTCGGACGCGCCGAGGCCGGTCAGGTAGGGCCGCTTCGGAGGCCTTGCCGGTGCTGGCCACCACCTGGTAGCCCCGTGAGGCCAGCAGGGCCACAGCCATGCTGCCCACGCCCCCGGTGGCCCCGGTCACCAGCACCGGACCGTCTCCGGCGCCGGAGTCCCTGGTGCTCGAGCCGGCTGAGGGACAGTGCGGCGGTGAAGCCGGCCGTGCCGATGGTGGCGGCCTGGCGGCCGTCGAGGCCGGCGTGGGAGCGGGACCACCCACCCGGCCGGGACCCGGGCCCATTCGGCGAAGCCCCCGTGGTGGGCCACCCCCAGGTCGTAGCCGTGGACGATGACCGGGCTGCCGGGCCGGACGGTCGGCAGTCGGTCGGAGGCCGCCACCGTCCCCACCAGGTCGACGCCGGGGACGAGGGGGCTGATCCGGGCCACCCGGTTGCCGGGCCGGGTGACCATCCCGTCCTTGTAGTTGACCGCCGACCACTCGACGACGATATCGACGTCACCGGCGGGCAGGTCGTCGGGCGAGAGGGTCCGGACGCCTGCCTCGATGCCACCGTCGTCGGTGCGGGCGATCACGAAGGCCCTAAAGGACCCGGGAATCGGTGTGGGGACTCTGGGTCCCGTGACCGTTCCCGGACCGGGATCCGAGGACGGGGGCGCAGTGGGCATCGCGGGTACCGTACTGACTTCATGGAAGGCGAGCACGCGAGCGACGGGGAGCGACCGGCCGACGTATCGGTCAGCGCCTTCGGCTGGTGGCCCACAGCGTGGTCGCCGGAGGTGGTTGCGGCCGGCAAGGTCTCGAGGAGCGGTGTGCAGGCCGACGGTGACGCGGTCTTCTGGTCCGAGAGCAGACCCGAGGACGGAGGCGGCCAGGTGGTGATCCGGTCGTCTCCGGCCGGGGCGCCTCCGATCGATGTGTCGCCACCGGGTGTGAGCGTTCGCAGCCGGGTGCACGAGTACGGCGGAGCGGCCGCCACGGCCCACGACGGCGTGTTGTTCTATGTCGACCAGGCCGACCAGCAGTGGTATCGGGTGGACCTCGGATCGGGTACCCCGTCGCCCACCCCACTGGTTCCGACGCCGTCGGGCGGTGCCGCTCCCACCGACGGCCCTGTCGCCTCCGACCCGCTTGTCGGGGCCGAGGGCTGGACCAGTCGCTACGCCGACGGGAGGGTGACCGGCTCGGGCGGGTGGCTGATCTCGGTCGAGGAGCGCCATCGGAGCGGCGACACCGACCACCGGCTGGTGGCCCACCCGACGGGATCCGTGCCGAGGAGCACCAGCGGGGCGGGGGCAGCCCCGGTGTGGGTGTGGTTGTCCTCGCTGACGAGTGGGACTTCGTGGCCGCACCGCGCCCCTCCCCGGACGGACGGTGGCTGGCCTGGGTGTCCTGGGACCACCCGTCGATGCCGTGGGACAACTCCACCTCGTGGGTGGCCGCACTGGACGAGTCCGCCGGTTCGATCCGGCTGCGCGCCCGGCGCCGGGTAGCCGGCGGTGAGGACTCGTCGGTCGGCCAGCCCCGGTGGGGCCGGGACGGCAGCCTCTACTTCGTCGACGACCGGACGGGATGGTGGCTGCCCTACCGGCTGGCCGGCGGGAATCTGGGCGCGCCGGGAGCCGGCCCGGAGCTGTTGGTGGATACGGAGGCGGAATTCCATGCGCCCGACTGGGTTCTCGGTCAGGCGACCATGGCCGAGCGGTCCGACGGGTCGCTCGTCTGCCGCATGCACCGGGACGGGCGCGACCAGGTGGTCCAGCTCGGCCCGGGTGGACGCCAGGGCGGGGACGCCGAGGGCTGGTCGATGGAGGTCGTCGACCAGCCCTGCATCGCCATCACCGGCCTGACCATCGTGGACGGCGACGGCGACGGCAACGCCCCCGCCACCGGGGATCGGCTCTACGTCCTCGGCGCAACGGCCACCGAGGGTCCGGCCGTGTGGGCGGTCCCCTGGGCGGGGCAGGGTCCGGCCCATCGGATCTCGATGGTTCCGGACCCTCCACCACCCGTCGCCCAGGTGTCGGTGGCACGACCGTTCACCGCCTCGACACCGGAGGGGCCTGTCCCCGGTCTCTTCTACGCCCCGGTCGGCGCCCCCATCGGTGCCGACCAGGGCCCGCCGCCCCTCGTCGTGTTCTGTCACGGCGGACCCACCTCGGCCGCCGAAGGCGGGCTGGATCCCATCGTCCAGTTCTTCACCGGTCGCGGCCTGGCCGTGGCCGCCGTCAACTACCGGGGGAGCAGTGGCTTCGGACGTGCCTACCGCAAGCGGCTGGACGGTCGGTGGGGCGAGGCCGACGTGGACGACTGTGTGGGTTATGCGGTCGACCTGGCGGAGGCGGGCCTGGTGGACGGGCGCCGCATGGCCATCCGGGGCACGAGCGCCGGGGGGCTGACCGCGCTCGGTGCCCTGGTCCGGGCCGACCGGTTCGCCGGGGCCGCTGCCTGGTACGGGGTGACCGACCTCGAGGCGCTGGCCGCCGACACCCACGACTTCGAATCCTGCTACGTGGATTCGCTGGTGGGTCCGTGGCCGGAGGCCGCCGACATCTACCGGTCGAGGTCCCCACTACACCGGGTCGACGAGATAGCCGGCGCCGTGCTCCTCATCCAGGGGAGGGACGACCCGGTGGTACCGGCCGACCAGTCCGAGCGGTTCGCCGCCATGGTGGAGGCTCGCGGCGTTCCGTGTCGGCTGGTGCTGTTCGAGGGGGAGTCGCACGGCTTCCGTCGGGCGGCCACCATCGAGGCCAGCCTCCTCGCCGAGCTGGCCTTCTACCGATCGCTGTTCGCCTGACCCCCGGTGCCCAATCTACGGCGACCGGTGCCGATCGGGCGCGCCGAGAGGTCAGCTTCCGCACCCGGGGGCGGAGACCACCAGTGGTACCCTCGACCGTGCTGACCGACCGCCTGCGGATGCACGGGGGTTCGACATCGCCCCCCGACGGGGTGCGTTGGGCGGCCTACCCGACCGCCATCCGCCGGACGCTCGAGATCCTGCAGGCGCTCGCACCTGAAGGCCGGGACGCGTTCCTCTACTGGTGCTCGGCACTGTTCGCCGGCATCGCCGCGTTGGCCATGGGGATACCGCTCTACCGGCAGTGGGGCCAGATGGCCGTCGGGCCCTACGCCGCCGCCGCCGTCCTGATGACGGTGGTGGCCGTTCGGACGGTCGGATCGCTGGGAGCGCCGCCGGGCAGTCGCCTCGGCCCGGATGGGGCCGGACCCGTCCCCCGTCCCGCCACCGGCGGGCGACGTTGGAAGGTGGCCCGGGTGATCGCCTTCCTGATCGTTCTGTTCGGGGCCACCATCGTGCCGTTGACCATGGAGGTCATCTGGCGCACCGAGGGCAATGCCGCCCTCCACGTCCAGCCCGAGGTCATCGTGGTCGAACAGGCCGGCGACCGGGCTGCCCACGGCAAGGACCCCTACCGCGTGGTGGACAGGAACGGCCACATCCTGATCCACGAGCACACCGAACCCATCTACGAGCTCTACTACCCCTACCTGCCCGGGATGGTGATCTTCGGGTTCTCCACCGGGAGCCGGGTCGAGGCCCGGCTGACCGACGCCCGCATCCAGTTCCTGTTGTTCACGGCGGTGATCACGCTGCTGGCCCTCAGCCGACTCCGGCCTCCGACCGATGCCCGGGTGCGCGCCCTCCAGATCCTGACCGTGCTCCCCACCGCGGCCCTGCCCCTGGCCACGGGGGGCGACGATATGCCGGTGGTGGCGCTCATGCTCCTGGGCCTCGTCGCCCTCCAACGGCGAAGACCGTTCCTCGGCGGTCTCGCCCTCGGGGCGGCGTCGTCCCTCAAGTTCACCGCCTGGCCACTGGTGCTCCTCGCCGTGTGGGCGGCCACCGACCGGCAGCGGAGGAAGGCCATGGGGTGGTACGTGGCCGGGGTGGTGCTGGTCATGGGTGCCGGTGGTCCTGCCGGTGGCCCTCTCCAACCCCTCGGCGTTCGTCGACAACGTGGTCCGCTTCCCGCTCGGCCTGGCCGGAGTGTCGTCACCGGCCGCCAGCGCGCTCCCCGGGCACATCCTGGTGGCCGCGCTCCCCGGGATCCACCGGGCCTACGTGGTGGCCATCGTGATCGTCGGAGGTGCACTGCTGGTCTGGCGCCTGGTACGCCGGCCCCCCGCCGATGCCGCCGAAGTGGCCACCCTGTCCGGCTGGGTGATGCTCATCGCCATCATGCTGGCACCGGCCACCCGTGTGGGCTATCTGCTCTACCCGATCAACCTGTTCGTCTGGGCCTGGATGCTCCGTCAGGCCGACGAGCCGGACATGTCCCCGTCGGGCGGGGGAGGTCAGTTGTCGTCGGGGAGCTCGAACAGTTCGAGCGAGAAGGTGGTGGATCCCGGCCGACGTGGTCGGTGACACCGTGGCCCCGACCTCCCAGTAGAAGCTGTCACCACTGCCCTTCTTGAACAGGATCACCGTTCCCGTGGCCGTGCCGGTGGCCGGGCTACCGCTGTCGATCACTTTCCACCCCAACCGGGGTAGCAGGGTCCGGTAGACGTCGCCCACCTGGTCCGAGGAGAGGCCGGTCCGGAAGACGACCGTGCGGTCGAACTGCCCGGCCCCCTGGTCGATGTTGAGCGTCCGGACCACCGTGCTGGTGGAGGGAACGGCCAGGTTGCCGAGGATGTCGGCGGGCGGCTGGCCGGCGCTCACAATGGACTTCATGGCCGTGGCCGCCGGAGTGAGGGGAACCACCGTTCCGTCCGGGATCGTGATCTTGTGGATCGACAGCGTGGTGTTGCTGCCCGAGGTCAGGGCCGAACCCACCACGCCCACCACGACGATGAGGACGGCGATGCCCAGGACCACCAGGGCCGGGCCCCGGAGGGACATGTGCTCGTAGAGCCGGTTCTCCGGGTCGAAGGCCCCGTCGTCGGGCGGGTCGGGCTCGGACGGCTCGATCTCCGGGGAGGGGATGGACATGGCCGCGCCATGGTACCGGGACCCTCCGTGTGCTCTCCGGTCGGGCCGGCTCAACGGCCATCAGTCTCCGTCCGCAACGCTCACGTCCGGGTCCGGATCAGGGCGTACGGGAGGGTGGGCCTCCGTGTCGAGCGCCACGGCCACCCGGGTGGACACGACGGCGGCGCCCACGGTTACGGCGAGGATTCCCCACCGGCTGCGACGGGGCAGCGAACCGAAGGCCACCACGGTGGCCAGCGCATCGACCGCATCAGCGGCACCGCCGAGCGCCACCCACGGTCGTGCCTCCTGGTCAGTGTGCTGGAGGGCCCGAAGGGCGCCGATCCCGAGGGCCAGGTCCCGGCCCCCCATGGTGCGGGCCAGGAGCCGGCTACCCGGCGAGCGGGCATCGCGCCCGATCCACGGTCGTGCCATCAGGGTCGGCGCAGCGATGGCGCTGATACCGATGCCGACCCGCCCCCAGGCGACCAGCTGGGCCAACGGGCGGGAGAGCGTTTCGTCCATGGTGGACAACCTAGGTGCCGGTCCCGCCGCCCGACACGGGCGGAGTTTGGGCCGTTCAACACGCTATGTGGTAGTTCGACTACTTTCTGTGAAAGTAGCTGTTCACCTGGTGTTTACTTTTGTTCGACGATGCTTCACAATGCCATGTGCACGGACGAGCGGTGGCGGTTCGTCCCGAGGAGGGGTGCCTGGACCAGTAGGGGCGGAATGATCCTGTGAGATGGGGGGGGAGTGGCCGGGCCGAAAGGCCCGGCCACTGTCTGTAACCGCCTGCTGCCTGCGGTGTCTGACCCTTCGGCCACGGTTCCCCGGGCGCGGAAGGCGGCGTGGCGCAGCGCACCGGCCCACCGCTCACACCGGGGCCGACACGCCCGGCGGCGGATTCCCCCTCCAGCCCAGGTGGTCCAGGGGCCCGTGTCCGTTCCCGAGGTTCCACAGGGCCCCACCGCGCGAGCGCGCCGAGGACGAACTCCTTGGCCGCCGACACGGCGTCGGGGACGTCGGCCCCGAGGGCCAGGTGGGCGGCAATGGCCGCGGACAGGGAGCACCCGGTCCCGTGGTTGTTGGGGGTGTCCACGTGGCGGCCGGTGAGGACGGTGATCGTCGTCCCGTCGAAGAGCACGTCGGCCACCTGGGCCGGGGGCGCTACCCCGGAGCTGGACTCGACCCCGGGGAGGTGGCCGCCCTTGACCAGGACCCAGGACGGACCCAGCTCGTGGATCCTCCGGGCCAGGTCGGCCATGGCCTCGACATCCTCCACGCCGGTCGGTGAGCGGTCGGCCAGGAGGGCCGCCTCCCAGAGGTTCGGCGTGGCGACCAGGGCCTGGGGCAGCAGGTGACGCCGGTAGGCCTCGATGCCTTCTTCCACGAGGAAGATCCGACCGGTCGAGGCCACCATCACCGGGTCGACGACCAGCCGGGGAAGATCACCGGCCGCGGCCCGTCCGTCCGACTAGCCTCGATGATCTCGGGTGCGCCGAGCAGGCCGGTCTTGACCGCCCGCACCGGAAGGTCGTCGAGGACGGTGGCGATCTGGGCCTCGACCATGGCCGGCGGCAGATGGTGGACCTCGCGGACCTCGGCGGTGTTCTGGGCGGTCACCGCGGTGATGACCGTGGTGGCGAAGACGCCGAGTGCGCCCATGGTCTTGAGGTCGGCCTGGATCCCGGCCCCCGCGCCCGAGTCGGACCCGGCGATGGTCATGGCGACCGGCGGGTCGCCCGTCGGCGGTCACCACTCGACCATCCCCTCGGACGACGGTCGAGGCCCGGGCATGGAAGCGGCGGGTGATCCGACCGGCCCGGTGGGCGGCCCGACCCGAGCGTGACCGCGTCCCGCATGGCCTCGGCCATCAGGCGCGGGATCCCGGGCCCGGGTGACGGCCGAGGCCACCAGGACGGCGTCGCATCCGAGCTCCATGGCCACGCAGGCGTCCGAGGCGGTGCCGATCCCGGCGTCGAGGACCACCGGCACCCCGGCCTGCTCGACGATCAGGGCGATGTTGTGGGGGTTGCGGATGCCGAGGCCGGTGCCGATCGGTGAGCCGAGCGGCATCACCGCGGCACAGCCCACCTGTTCCAGCCGGCGGGCGACCACCGGGTCGTCGGTGCAGTAGGGGAGGACGACGAACCCGTCGTCGACCAGCTCCTCGGCCGCGGCGACCAGCTCCACGGCATCGGGCAGCAGCGTCCGGTCGTCGCCGATGACCTCGAGCTTGACCCAGTCGGTCCCGAACGCCTCGCGGGCCAGTTTGGCGGTGAGCACGGCATCGGCGGCGGTGAAGCACCCGGCGGTGTTGGGCAGGATCCGATGCCCAGCTCGGTCGAGGAGGTCGACCAGGGAGTGCCGGGTGGTGGGGTCGACCCGGCGCACGGCCACGGTGGCCATCGACGTACCCGACGCCACCAGGGCGACCGGAGGGCCTCCGGGCTGGTCATGCCGCCGGTGCCCAGCAGGAGTCGAGAGCGGCACGGCCCGACCGGCGAGGACGAAGGTGTCGGTCGGTCGTGCAGTTCGGGGGTCCGGAGGTCGACGGTACTGGTCAACCATCGTCCCCACGGTACCGCCGGCGCCGGGGTCACCGGCGCGGCCCCGACGACGCAGACCGCTAGCCGCCGGCGGCGGCGGTGACGATCTCGAGCCGGTCGCCGGCGGCGATCACCGTGATGTCCCACGCGCTTCTCGGGACGACCTCGCCGTTGCGGGCCACGGCGATGCCCCGCGGGGAGGGGCACCACGCGGCGACCAGCCCGGCGACGGTGAGGCCGGCCGGGCCGTCCCACGGCTGCCCGTTGACCTCGATTGCGGTCATCGAGCGCAGGACGGTCCCCGGAGTTGGCGAACCTCGACGGGCGGAAGGCGGCGAAGGCACCGGACGGCCGGCACGCATCGTCCGTGACGGCGAGCAGGCGGACCACCTCGTCGGCGGTGACCGGCGCCAGCAGGATGCCGTTGCGGTAGTGGCCGGTGGCCACCACCAGGCCCGCCGGGCCGGTGGGACCGACGATCGGCGCATTGTCGGGGGACCCGGGCCGCAGCCCGGTCGTGGTCTCGCTGAGTTCGTACTCGTCGAGGGCCGGGATCAGTCGCCGGGCGTCGTCGAGGAGATCGACCAGCGGACCCACCGGCACGGCGAGGTCGAACCCCTGCTCCTCGACCGTGGCGCCCACCACCACCGTCCCGTCGGATCTCGGCACCAGGTAGCAGCTCCGGCCGCGGACCAGTCCGCGCACCGTCCGGACGCAGCGTCGGGGCCCCGTCGGGAGCACCGCAGCCGGAGGGTGAGGCCCCGGACCGGTCGCACCGGGGGCCGGCTCGGCTCGGGCACCCCGTCGACCTGGCCCGACCAGCAACCGGCGGCCAGCACCACCGAGGCCGGCGGCCAGCCGTCCCGCCGTGCCGGAGCGACCACACCGGTGACACCGGCCGGCGTCCGAGGTCGATCTCGGCCGCCTCGTCGGCGACGAAGGAGACCCGGCCGGGCACGGCAGGCCTCAAGCAGGGCCTCCACCACCCGACGGTTGTCCACCTGGTGGTCGTCCGCGAGCTCGACCCCCCCGCTGATCCCCGGAGCGAGCAGGGGCTCGGCGGCCCGGCACTGGGCCGTGGTCAGGCGGCGAGCGGCGAGGCCCAGTTCCAGCTGGTAGCGGAGCACGTCGTCGGTGGCGTCCCGATCGGAGGTGTCGACGGCCACCAGCAGTGTCCCTCCGGTCCGGTAGTGCACAGCCCGTCCCGAGGCCGCTTCCAGGCGGCGGGCGAAGTCGGGCCAGGCCCGGGCGGCGGCCAGGTTGAGGCGGGTGAGGCGCGTCCTCGCCGAAGTGGGCCTCGCCCACCGGGGCCAGCATGCCGGCCGCGGCCCAGCTGGCGCCGCGGCCGGGTCGGGGGTCGACCACGGTGACCCGGTGGCCCGCGTCGGCGGCCCTCCAGGCGACGGCCAGCCCGATGACGCCGCCTCCGACCACCACCACGTCAGCCGGGGCGCTGGTGGTCATGAGCCCATGCTACGGGGCCGCCGCCGGCTCACGGGTGGCCCCGCACCGTCCGGTCCCGCGTCCGGCGCCGCCGATGGGACGGGGACAGCGACGATTCCGCTCCGGGGCCGTGTACAATCTTTCGACCACGCAAGGGCCAACGTCGTCCCGGGTGGGTGGATCCACTTCTCTCGTTGGAGCGACCCGATGACGACGCACTGCAGGCCACAGCCGACTACCGGGCCACGTCCCGATGCCGATCGTGCCCACCCCGGTCGACCCGCGCCGCGCCCGCGCCGGGCCGCGTCCGCCACAGGCTCCGGACCGGGGGCTCTACGACCGCCGCTTCGAGCACGACGCCTGCGGCGTGGCCCTGGTGGCCGACCTCGAGGGCCGGCCCACCCACACCCTGGTCCGCCAGGCCATCTCCGCCCTCGAGCACCTGGCCCACCGCGGGGCCACCGGGAGCGAGGAGGACAGCGGGGACGGCGCCGGCATCCTGCTCCAGATCCCCCACGACTTCTACGCCGAGGTCGTGGACTTCGACCTGCCCGGCCGCGGCGCGCTACGCCACCGGCATCGCCTTCTTGTCCCGCGATCCGCGGAGCGGCCGAGGCAGCCCGGGACGTCCATCGGCAAGCTGGCCGGCGAGGAGGGCCTCGAGGTCATCGGCTGGCGCGACGTGCCCATCCACACCGCCACGCTCGGCTCGATCGCCGAGGCGGCCATGCCCTCCATGCACCAGCTGTTCGTGGCCCCGGCGCCGGACGCCGCGCTGAGCCGGGGACGACCAGGCCCTGGCCATCGACCGGCTGGCCTTCGTCCTGCGCAAGCGGGCCGAGCACGAGATCGACGAGTGCTACCTCGCGTCCCTGTCGTCCCGGACCATCACCTACAAGGGGATGCTGACCTCGCACCAGCTGGCCGAGTTCTACCCCGACCTCTCCGACGAGCGGGTCATCAGCGGCCTGGCCCTCGTCCACTCCCGGTTCTCCACCAACACCTTCCCGTCGTGGCCCCTGGCCCATCCGTACCGGTACATGGCCCACAACGGCGAGATCAACACCGCTGGCCGGCAACCGGAACTGGATGCGGGCCCGCGAGGCCCTGTGTGCCACGGACGCTCATTCCCGGACTGGAACGGGCCTTCCCCATCGTGACCCCCGGGGCCAGCGACTCGGCCTCCTTCGACGAGGTGCTGGAGCTGCTCCACCTGGGTGGCCGGCCGCTCCACCACGCCGTGCTGATGATGATCCCCGAGGCCTGGGAGAACCACCGGACCATGGACCCGGCCCGCCGGGCCTTCTACCGGTTCCACGCCTCGCTGATGGAGCCCTGGGACGGCCCGGCCGCCGTGGCCTTCACCGACGGGACGGTGATCGGGGCCGTCCTCGACCGCAACGGCCTCCGTCCGGCCCGCTACTGGGTGACCGACGACGGCATGGTGGTGCTGGCCAGCGAGGTCGGCGTGATCGACGTCCCGCCCGAGAAGGTGGTCCGGAAGGGTCGCCTCCAGCCGGGCAAGATGTTCCTGGTCGACACCGCGGCCGGCCGGATCGTCGACGACGACGAGATCAAGGACGCCCTGGCCGCCGAGCATCCCTACGCCGACGTGGCTGGACGCCGGACAGATCGACCTCGAGGAGCTGCCGCCCCGCACCATGCTGACCCCGCAGCACGCCTCGGTGGTGGGCCGCCAGCGCCTGTTCGGCTACACCAACGAGGAGCTGCGCCTGATCCTCCAGCCCATGGCCAAGAGCGGCGCCGAGCCTATCGGCTCGATGGGCACCGACACGGCCATCGCCGTGCTGTCGGACCGGCCGCGGCTGCTCTACGACTACTTCACCCAGCTGTTCGCCCAGGTCACCAACCCTCCGCTGGACGCCATCCGCGAGGAGCTGGTCACCTCGCTGCTCTCCACCCTCGGGCCCGAGGCCAACGTGCTCGAGCCCACGGCCGAGTCGTGCCGTCAGATCGTGCTGCCCATGCCGGTCATCGACAACGACGACCTGGCCAAGCTGGTCTACGTCAACGAGGACGGCAGCACCCCGGGGTTCTCGGCCTTCGCCATCGACGGACTGTTCGAGGTGGCCGGGGGCGGCGAGGCCCTGCGCGCGGCCATCGAGGACGTGCGGCGCCGGGTCAGCGCGGCCATCGCCGAGGGTGCCGACGTGATCGTCCTCTCCGACCGCAACTCGACGGCGGAGCTGGCCCCGATCCCGTCCCTGCTGCTGGTGTCGGCCGTCCACCACCACCTGGTCCGGGAGAAGACCCGCACCCAGGTGGGCCTGGTGGTCGAGTCCGGTGACGCCCGGGAGGTCCACCACATGGCCCTGCTCAAGGGGTTCGGGGTGGCGGCCATCAACCCGTACCTGGCCTTCGAGACCATCGACGACATGATCGCCTCGGGCATCCTGACCGGGGTCACGCCGCGGCAGGCCCAGAAGAACTACATCAAGGCGGCCTCCAAGGGGATCATCAAGGTGATGTCCAAGATGGGCATCTCGACGGTGGCGTCGTACACCGGTGCCCAGGTCTTCGAGGCCGTGGGCCTGGCCCCCGACGTCATCGACGAGTACTTCACCGGCACCGTCTCCCGGATCGGGGGCGTGGGGCTCGACGTCCTGGCCGACGAGGTGGCCCAGCGCCACCGGCTCTCCCATCTGGACCGACCGACGGAGCTGGCCCACCGCGAGCGGGAGGTCGGGGGCGAGTACCAGTGGCGGCGTGAGGGCGAGATCCACCTCTTCAACCCGAAGACGGTGTTCAAGCTCCAGCACGCCACCCGGTCCAAGCGGTACGAGGTGTTCAAGGAGTACACCCGGGCCGTCGACGAACAGTCGGCGCAGCTGGCCACGTTGCGCGGACTCATGCACCTCCGCACCGGCGTCCGGCCGCCGGTCCCCATCGAAGAGGTGGAGCCGGTGGCCTCCATCGTGGCCCGCTTCTCCACCGGGGCCATGTCCTACGGCTCCATCTCCGCCGAGGCCCACGAGACGCTGGCCATCGCCATGAACCGGATCGGCGGTCGGTCCAACACCGGTGAGGGCGGCGAGGACCCCGACCGCTTCACCCCGGACGCCAACGGTGATCTGCGCCGCAGTGCCATCAAACAGGTGGCGTCGGGCCGGTTCGGGGTGACCTCGGAGTATCTGGTCAACGCCGACGACATCCAGATCAAGATCGCCCAGGGGGCCAAGCCCGGGGAGGGCGGCCAGCTGCCCGGCCACAAGGTGTCCCCGTCCATCGCCAAGACCCGCTACTCGACGCCCGGGCGTCGGCCTCATCTCCCCACCGCCCCACCACGACATCTACTCCATCGAGGACATCGCCCAGCTCATCCACGACCTCAAATCGGCCAACCCGGAGGCCCGCATCCACGTGAAGCTCGTGGCCGAGGTGGGAGTGGGCACGGTGGCGGCCGGGGTGGCCAAGGCCCACTCCGACGTGGTCCTCATCTCCGGCCACGACGGCGGGACCGGGGCCACGCCGCTCACCTCCCAGAAGCATGCCGGCATCCCCTGGGAGCTGGGACTGGCCGAGACCCAGCAGACCTTGCTGGCCAACGACCTGCGCGACCGGATCGTGGTGCAGGTGGACGGGCAGATGAAGACGGGTCGGGACGTGGTCATCGGTGCCCTGCTCGGCGCCGAGGAGTTCGGCTTCGCCACCGCCCCATTGGTCGTATCGGGCTGCATCATGATGCGGGTCTGCCACCTCGACACCTGCCCGGTGGGGATCGCCACCCAGAACCCCACCCTGCGGGCCCGGTTCTCGGGGAAGCCCGAGTTCGTCGAGACGTTCTTCGAGTACATCGCCGAAGAGGTCCGTGAGTATCTGGCCGCCCTGGGACTGCGCACGCTGGAAGAGGCCATCGGCCGGGTGGACCTGATCGACTCCACCGAGGCCGTCGACCACTGGAAGGCCCGCGGTCTCGACCTGGCGCCCATCCTGGTCGTACCCGAACTGCCCGCAGGGGCGGTCCGCTACTGCGTCAATGCTCAGGACCACGGCCTCGACCGGGCGCTCGACCATCAGTTCCTCGAGCGGTGCCGCCCGGCCATCGAAAGCGGGACCCCGGTGAAGGCCGAGGTGGCGGTGACCAACGTCGACCGCACAGTGGGAACGCTGCTCGGCTACGAGATCACGCAGAAGCACGGCGGTGCCGGTCTGCCCGAGGGGACAATCGATCTCACCTTCCGGGGTTCGGCGGGGCAGAGTTTCGGCGCCTTCCTGCCCAAGGGTGTGACCATGCGGCTCCTCGGGGACACCAACGACTATCTGGGCAAGGGTCTCTCGGGGGGACGGATCATCGTGCGTCCTCCCGACGAGTCGACGTTCGCGGCCGAGGAGAACATCGTGGCCGGCAACGTGATCCTCTACGGGGCCACCACCGGCGAGGTCTTCCTGCGGGGCCAGGTCGGGGAGCGCTTCTGCGTCAGGAATTCCGGGGCCATCGCCGTGGTTGAGGGCGTGGGTGACCACGGGTGTGAGTACATGACCGGAGGCCGGGTCGTGGTGCTCGGCCCGACCGGGCGCAACTTCGCCGCCGGCATGTCCGGGGGCGTGGCCCACGTCTACGACCCCCACGGCCTGCTGGTGGGCAACGTCAACCGCGAGCTGGTCGACCTCGAGCCCCTCTCGGCCGACGACCGGGTTTGGCTGAGGGACCGGATCACCATGCACCGGGACGAGACCGGCTCCGAGGTGGCCCGCGCTGTGCTGGCCGATTGGATCAGTGCCTCCGAGCAGTTCGTCACCGTCATGCCCCAGGACTACCGCCGGGTGCTCGAGGCCACCGAGCGGGCTGTGGCCGAGGGGCGTTCGGTCGAAGAGGCGGTCATGGAGGCGTCCCATGGGTGACGTCACCGGATTCCTCAAGTACGGCCGGGAACTGCCCGAACGCCGACCGGTTCCGGTGCGTCTGCGTGACTGGAAGGAGGTCTATGAACCCGCGCCCGAGGAGACGGTCCGCCAGCAGGGGGCCCGGTGCATGGACTGTGGTATCCCCTTCTGCCACGAGGGGTGCCCACTCGGCAACCTGATCCCCGAGTGGAACGACCTGGTATACCGCGACGACTGGTCCGACGCCGTCGAGCGGCTCCACGCTACGAACAACTTCCCCGAGTTCACCGGCCGCCTGTGCCCGGCTCCGTGCGAGGGGGCCTGTGTGCTCGGGATCAACGACGACCCAGTGACCATCGAGAGGATCGAGTACGAGATCATCGAGCGGGCCTGGTCGGAAGGATGGGTGGAACCGGTTCCGGCCACCGTACGCAGCGGCAAGCGGGTGGCCGTCGTGGGTTCGGGGCCGGCCGGCCTGGCCGCGGCCCAGCAGCTGGTCCGGGCCGGCCACCACGTGGTGGTGTTCGAACGGGCCGAGAAGCCCGGAGGTCTGCTCCGGTTCGGCATTCCCGAGTTCAAGATGGAGAAGGTCGTCCTCGACCGGCGGATCGAGCAGATGGAAGCGGAGGGGGTCGAGTTCCGCTGCCGGGTTTCGGTCGGTGAGCACGCCCCCGAGGTGCACGGCGCCCCGGCACCCGACGCCACCGTTGTCAGCGCCCGGGCCCTCCTGGACGAGTTCGACAGCGTGCTCCTGGCCGGCGGGGCCACGCTTCCCCGTGATCTCGACGTCCCCGGTCGGGACCTGGCCGGCATCCACCGGGCCATGGACTTCCTCAAGCCTTCGAACATGGTGCAAGAGGGCATGATCGACGCCTCACCCATCTCCGCCGAAGGCAAACATGTGGTGATCATCGGAGGTGGCGACACCGGGGCCGACTGCCTCGGCACGGTGCACCGCCAGCGGGCGCTCAACGTCCATCAGCTGGAGATCATGCCCGAGCCCCCGACCGGCCGGTCCGAGGACAACCCGTGGCCTACGTGGCCGCTGATCCTGCGGACGTCCTCGGCCCTGGAGGAGGGCGGCGAACGGCTGTTCTCGGTGACCACGGCGGAGTTCGTCGACGACGGCAACGGCCATGTGCGGGCCCTGCGCGGCTCCGCCGTCGAGGTGGCCTACGGCGACGACGGGCGACCCGAGTTCCTGCCCGTGGAAGGATCGGCGTTCGAGCTGCCCTGCGAACTGGTGCTGTTGGCCATGGGCTTCCTCGGCACGGAACGCACCGGCGTGGTGGCCGACCTCGGGCTCCAGGTCAACGCCCGGGGGAACGTGGCGGCCGACTCCTCGTGGGCCACCAACGTGGAGGGGGTATTCGTCTGCGGTGACATGACCAGGGGCCAGAGCCTCATCGTGTGGGCCATCGCCGAGGGGCGGTCGGCGGCCGCCTCAGTGGACCGGTATCTGATGGGTGACTCGGCGCTGCCCGCCCCGATCGTCCCCGGCCAGCTGGCTCTTCGCTAGTCGGATCCACACCGTCGTGACCAGGCCGGTCAGCGCGAACGTCCCCCGGGCTGAGCCGGGGGACGTTCGGATGCATGCACCGACCGGTCCGGTCCCATTCCTCTCCAGACCGTCGTCCGGGGCGGTGGAACTCCTATACCGATCTACCCTTACACTTCTACTCCCTCCGGCGGTCGTTGACCAGACCTCAATCGCCAGTTCGTTGGCCTGTTCGTTGGCCGCACTCTTCGTCCTTTGTTACCCGGCTCTTATCCGTTCCTCAACTTCGACGGACATACTGGTCACATGGGCATCATCGGTTACCTCATCAGTCTCCTCATCGTCGGGTTCGTGGTCGGTGGTCTGGGACGACTCATCGTTCCCGGACCCAATCCCATCGGCGCCTGGAGGACCCTCGGCGTCGGGCTGATCGGCGCATTCGTGGGCAGTCTGATCGGAGGACTACTGGGTATCGGCCTGTTCACGGTGGTGTTCGAGGTGGCTGTGGCTGCCGGGTTGGTCTACCTGGTCAGCGGTCGCTCGCGGCGGCTGACCTCGGGCGGTCCGCGTTGACCATGGCCATCGGAGGACCGATCGAGCAGCGGCCGGGTGCAAGGGGCCGACCGATGCCGTCGGGGACCGGTGGGAGGGCCCCGGCGGGCCGGGGAGTGCTCGCCACCGTGGTCGCCGTGGTGGTGGCCGGACTCGGGGTCGTCCTCTTCGTCGTCGCCCTGGCCGTGATCGCGGCGTTCTTCGTGGTGGCCATCGTGGCCGCCCTGGGCGCCGTCGCCGTTCGGGGTCTGGTGCGTGCCCTCTCACTCGGCTCGGGTGCGGGCCAGGTCGCTCCGGGCGGGTTCGGTCCGGCCTCGGTGATCGAGGGCACCGCCACAGTCATCCGGCGGGCGGCTCCCAAGTCCCGGGTGTGAGCCGTGCCGGTCGTGACCGGCCGCTCTCCGGCTATACCGGACCGGGTGACTGACGACACCGTCCTATTGGGTACACGACCGGTCCGACGCATGGGCTTCGGCGCCATGCAGCTTCCCGGGCCGGGCGTGTTCGGCCCACCCCGGGACAGGGACGAGGCACTCGCCGTGCTGCGCCGTGTGGTGGACGCCGGGGTGAACCATATCGACACCGCCCAGTTCTACGGACCGGTGGTGGCCAACGAGCTCTTGTTCGAGGCGCTCCACCCCTATCCGGACGACCTGGTGATCGTGTCCAAGGTCGGGGCGGCCCGGGACGATCAGGGCCAGTGGATCGCCGCCCAGCGACCGGACCAACTACGCCAGGGGATCGAGGCCAATCTGGCCACGCTGGGGCTGGATCAGATACCCGTGGTCAATCTGCGCCGTCATCCCGACGCCGACGTTCCCTTCGTCGAGCAGTTGGACCTGATGGAATCGGTGCGCCAGGAGGGACTCATCGGCGCGGTGGGGATCAGCAACGTCGACGGGGAGGAGTACGCCGTGGCCCGGTCCCGGGTGGAGGTGGCCTGCGTGCAGAATCCGTACAACCTGGCCGACACCTCGGGCTCGGACCTGTTCGACGCCTGCCGGGCGGACGGCGTCCCCTTTGTCCCGTTCTTCCCGCTGGGGTCGGCCTTCCACCCCGAGAACCCGGTACTCACGGTGCCGTCCGTGCTCGCCACGGCCGAGCGGCTGGGCGCCACCCCGGCCCAGGTGGCCCTGGCCTGGCTGTTGGTCCAGGCTCCCCGGGTCCTGCTCATCCCGGGCACCTCGTCGAGGCTGCACCTGGAGGAGAATCTGGCCGCTGCCGACCTGGTCCTCGACGACGAGGCCCTCGAAGCACTGCCGTAGGTCGCCGGGCGGATCGTCCGAATCCGCTCACAGACCGGGAAAGGGCTCCTCGAGGGAGGCGAGCACCTGGTCGCCCCCGGCGGCCGTCAGCTCGTCGACCGAGTAGTGACCGGTGGCCACGCCGACGGACACGGCCCCGGCCGCCCGGGCGGCTTCGATGTCCTTTGGGGTGTCGCCCACCACGAACACCTGGGAGGGGGTCAGCCGGACATGGAGCCGCGACGCCTTCTCGATGGCGAGACCGGTGAGCTCGGCCCGATCCGCCGAGTCCGAGCCGTAGGCCCCGAAGATGAAGAACCGATTGAGATTGGCCGGGATGAGCTTGGTCCGGGCCGCACCCTCCATGGCCCCCGACACCAGGCCCAGGAGCACGCCGGACTGGCCCAGGTGGGCGAGGCACGCTTCGACGCCCGGGAGCAGCCGGTAGTGCTCCGAGACCAGGATGTCCTCGGCCAGGTGGAGCAGGTACTCCACGTAGATCTGATCGAGCTCGTCGTCGCTTGGATCATGGCCCAGCACGCCGGTGAAAGTGGCCCGGGCCACCTGGGGATCGGTCTCGCCCGCCGAGCTGTGCTCGCCGATGTCGGCCGGCACGCCGTACAGCTTCTGGAATGCGGCCTTCCAGCTCCGCGCGCCGGAGCCTCCGGTGTGGACGAGGGTCTCGTCGACATCGAAGAGGACGACCACGGGTTTGACGCGTGAACTCATCGGTGGCCTCTTCCTGTCGGTCTGGGTCTTGCATGGACGTAAGGGGACGGCGTGCCCTCCCTGTCTCCGACTGTAGGCTCCGTTCCGGTCCCGGGGACGCGACGGGGACACGACGGACGACCAGGGCCCGGGGAGTCTCAGCCCGGTCGGCTGGCACCCACGAAGTCCGGCCAGTCGGCGGCGTCGAAGCGGACGTCGGCGCCCGTATGGGGCGCGTCGATCATCTCTCCCGCCCCGACGTAGAGGCCCACGTGGTCGACCCCGGAAGTCCCCGTCCCGAAGAATACGAGATCGCCGGGCAGCACGGTGCTGTCACCGGGCACATCCGGTCCGGCATCGAACTGGTCCTGGGCCACCCGGGGCAGCGAGATCCCGCCGGCCCGGTAGGCGGCCTGGACCAGACCCGAACAATCGAACCCACCGTCGCCGGTGCCGCCCCAGACGTAGGGGGTGCCCAGCTGCTGCGCGGCGAAGGTGAGCGCGGCGATGACCGTGCCCGACACGGTCGGGTCATCGGCCAGGGCCAGCGACAGCGTGAGGACGGTGTCCACGTAGACGTCGGAGTGGTTGTAGTCGGTGATGGCTGTCCGCAGGGTGGGCTCGGAGCCGGCCCCGTCCGCACACAGCAGGGCCGAAGCGGTGTAGACCGCGTCCACCGGGTCGTAGGGGGAGGCCGGTCGGACCCCGCCGGGCCCGACCGTGGCGTAGGCGGCGAACGTGGCCGGCTCGAACTGCATGGGACCTTCGGCGCCGGCGCTGTTGGCACCGCTCCACACCCCCGGGGACGTGGAGAGGCCGCTCCCCGTCTCGACCGTGCCCACGGCGGCGAGAATTGACCACGACAGGCCCGGGCAGGTGGCCGCCGCCTGCTGGTAGAGAGGTAGCCAGGTGGCCGGGACGGCGGGCCCCGGCTCGTCGCCGCCGGATCCGGAACTCGCGTTGGCTGCCCCACCGCCACCGCCGGTGGCACCGCTGGCCGAACCGGACGGGTCGGACCCGGAACCGGCCACCACCACGGCTAACAGGACCAGGCCCACCACCGCGAACAGGGTGAGAGTCACGAGTGCAACGAGTTTCCCCACGGCCGTACCTCCGTACCGTCCGGGCGGTCAGGGTGAGCGGCGGCACTCAGAGGATCCGGCGCAACGCCGGGGCCGTACGCAGTCCACCACGGCCACCGGTGGCTGGCAAGACCCTCCGGTCCGCGGTCCCGCCCCCGGCCCGCCGCTCCCGAGGTCGGTATGCTCGAACCACCGGGTCTCCGGTGTCGGACAGGGGAGGAACCACCGTGCTCAGCACCATGCAGGACGCACCGCTCTTGGTCAGCGGGATTCTCCGCCACGGCCAGCAGGTCTACGGGGACAGCGCCGTGATCACCATCACCGGTCCCGAGGGGGAGTCCACCTCGGCCACCTTCGCGCAGGTCGCCGGGCGGGCCGAGCGGCTGGCCCGGGCCCTCGGCCGGCTGGGCATCGGCGACAGCGACCGGGTGGGCACGTTCCTGTGGAACAACCAGAACCACCAGGAGGCCTACCTGGCCATCCCGAGCATGGGGGCCGTGCTCCACACACTCAACCTGAGGCTGTTCCCCGATCAGCTCTCCTACGTCATCAACCATGCCGAGGACCGGGTCATCATCGTCGACGCCTCCCTGGTACCCCTGCTGGCCCGTGTCCGGGACCAGCTCACCACGGTCAAGCACATCGTCGTGGCCGGAGGTGACGCCGACACCGACACCGAGGCACTCGGCGAGACGCTCTCCTACGAGGCCCTGCTGGCCGCCGAGGAGCCGGGTTACGACTGGCCCTCCCTCGACGAGCGTCTGGCGGCGGCCATGTGTTACACCTCGGGCACCACCGGCAACCCCAAGGGCATCGTCTACAGCCACCGGTCCACTTACCTGCATTCCTTCGCCGTGACCTCAGGCTCGACCCTGGGCGTCAACGAGCAGGACAGCGTACTCAGCATCGTTCCCATGTTCCACGCCAACGCCTGGGGCACGCCGTACGCCGCCTTCATGACCGGGGCCGACCTGATCATGCCGCAGATGTTCCTCCAGGCCGCCCCGCTGGCCGCCATCATCGCCCGGCACCGGCCCACGCTCTCGGCCGGTGTCCCCACCATCTGGAGCGACCTGCTCCGCTACTCCCGGAGCAATCCGGTCGACATGTCGTCGCTGCGGATGATCACCGCCGGGGGAGCGGCCGTTCCCCGTCAGCTCATCGAGCAGTTCCGGGACGAGCTCGGTGTCCAGCTGGTCCAGGGGTGGGGCATGACCGAGACCAGTCCCATCTGCTCATTGGCCCTCCCGCCCCGGGGTGTGCCCGAGGACGAGGAGATCGTCTGGCGGTCGAAGACCGGTCGCGTGGTGATCGGGGTCGAGGTCCGGGTGGTGGCCGAGGACGGGTCGGTGATGCCCAACGATGGCGCGTCGGTGGGCGAGTTCGAGGTGCGCGGACCTTGGATCACCGGGTCCTACTACGGCGAGCCCACGCCCGAGCGGTTCCACGACGGGTGGCTGCGCACCGGGGACATCGGATCCCTCGACGGCCGGGGCTACATGCAGATCAGCGACCGCACCAAGGACGTCATCAAGTCCGGGGGCGAGTGGATCTCGTCGGTCGAGTTGGAGAACGAGGTTATGGCCCACCCCGGCGTGGTGGAGGCCGCCGTCATCGCCGTGCCCGACGAGCGGTGGAGCGAACGGCCCCTGGTGGCTGTCGTGATCGAGGAGGGGTCGGATACCTCCGCCGATGACCTGGTGGCGTTCCTCGAGGGACGGGTGTCCAAGTGGTGGCTGCCGGAGCGGTGGACCTTCGTGACGGAGGTGCCCAAGACCAGTGTGGGCAAGTTCGACAAGAAGGTTCTGCGGGCCCGCTATGCCGAAGGTGGCCTCGAGGTCGTCGAAGTCAGCCTGCCCGCCTCGGGCTGACCACCGTGGCCACCGATCCCTCCGACATCGCCGAGCGGCTGTCCGCCATCAGTGAGGAGCTCGCCGACCTGGCTCTCGACCGCCTCTTCGAGGCGTCCGAGACCGTTCGGGCCGGTGGCCAGCCCGACCCCGACTTGACCGCCGAGGAGAAGCGGATCACCCGGGCCCGGCGCTCGGTGGAGAAAGCGGCCACCCTCCTGGCCGGACCGTCGGCGGACCGGACCGTCATCGACGACGGTCCGTAGGGTTCCGGAGCTCCGACACGGCGGGGCCACGGGTCGAGGGCAGGAAACGGCCGGACGCGCTCAGGGGGCGAGGGCGATGTCGGTCGACGGCGACGCCAGTCGGTTGAGCGCATCGATGAGCCGACGCAACCGTCCGTAGTGGATCTTGTCGAACCGGAAGACCAGGCGTTCGAGCTCCAGCTGGTCGCCGTCGGATCGCTCCGGGGCGAGGGGCCTGGACAGTCGCATGGTCCCGCCAGCCACGATGTCGCCGAACTCACGGTTGAGCTCGGCCAGCTCCGCCCGTCCGGGAGCGGCCAGCATTCGCATCACCAAGAGGTCGCCGACCCACCGGCACGACTGGTAATTCCGGTAGAAGCCGAGGATCTCGTTGACGGCGGCGTCGACATCGTCGGTGATGAGGAACAGGGCCCGGTCGTCCGGTGAGACCAGGCCGCGTGGCTCCACCGTGGAGCGGAGGAATTCGTCCCAGGCGTCCCAGTAGGTGCCGCCGGGGACGTCGAGCATGACCACGGGAGCCGGCTCCGCCTTTCCCGTCTGGAGCAGCGTGAGGATCTCGAAGCCCTCGTCCAGGGTGCCGAAGCCACCGGGCATGACCACGTACCCGTCAGACTCCTTGATGAGCATCAGCTTCCGGGTGAAGAAGTAGCGCATCTCGACCAGCTTGGGATCCTGGGCGATGAACGAGTTGGCACCCTGTTCGAAGGGCAGTCGGATGTTCACCCCGATCGACTTGTCCCGGCCGGCACCCTCCATGCCCGCCGCCATGATGCCGGGACCGGCCCCGGTGACCACCATCCAATCGGCGTCGGCCATGGACGACGCCAGATTCCGGGTGCTTCGGTAGGCAGGGTGGTCGGGCTCGGTCCGGGCCGAGCCGAAGATGGTCACCTTCCGCTCCCTGCGGTACGGCCGGAAGACTCGGAAGGCCTCGGCCATCTCGGCCAGGGCCGAGTCGGCCACCTTCATGTCGATGACATCGGTCCCCTCGGCGGCAAGTGTGGACACAGTGCCGAGCATGGACCGGACCAGTCGCCGCTGGGCGTTGGTGGCCCCGGCCGGCGTGACCTGGGCTACCAGTCTGTCGAGCGACGTGCCCGTATCGGCCTGCCCCTCCGGAGTCGTCCCGGCTCCCTGCCCCTCCGGAGCCGTGCCGGCTCCCTGCCCCGGTGGTGGTGCGGCCATCAGTGGGCGGAGGCGAGCACGTCGGTGCGAGGTCCTTCGACCCGGCCGTAGAGGGTGGTGCGCTGGGACAGCGTGCGCCCGAGCGGCTCCACGATGGCGGCAAACCGTTCAGCATCCATCATCTGGCCGTGGCTGGCTCCGGCCGCCCGGGAGATGTTCTCGTCCATCAACGTACCCCCGAGGTCGTTGACTCCGGCCTGCAGAATCTGGCGCACGCCTTCGGCACCCATCTTGACCCAGCTGATCTGGATGTTGTCGATGGCCCCCCGGTAGGCGATGCGACCCACGGCGTGCATGAGGAGGGTCTCGCGGAACGTGGGTCCCCGTCGGGACCGCTTCTGCAGGTAGATGGGGGTGGCCATGTGGACAAAGGGGAGGGGCACGAACTCGGTGAACCCTCCGGTCTCGGACTGGAGCTCCCGCGTCCGCACCAGGTGCCGGGCCCAGGACCGTGGCTGCTCGACGGCGCCGAACATGATGGTCACGTTGGAGCGCAGGCCCACCTCATGGGCGGTGCGGTGGGCGTAGAGCCACTCCTCGGTGTTGATCTTGTCGGGGCACAGGATGGCCCGAACCGGGTCGTCGAGGATCTCGGCGGCGGTGCCGGGAATCGTCTTGAGGCCGGCGTCGCGCAGCAGGACCAGGTAGTCGGCCAGGGGCATCTCGGACCGACGGGCGCCCTCGGTGACCTCGAGGGCCGTGAAGCCGTGGATGTGGATGGTGGCCGACGCCTCCCGTACGGCCTCGATCACATGGAGGTAGTACTCGCCGTCGAAGTTGGGATGGATCCCCCCCTGCAGACAGACTTCAGTGGCCCCGAGGGCCTCGGCCTCCCGTACCCGGTCGGAGATCTCGCTCAGTTCGAGCAGGTAGGGGCGGCCCCGGAGGTTGAGCGACAGCGGACCCTTGGAGAAGGCGCAGAACTTGCACTTGAACGTGCACACGTTGGTGTAGTTGATGTTGCGGTTGTTGACGTAGGTGACCTCGTCACCCACGGTGTCGATCCGCAGTTGGTCGGCCACGGCGGCCACGGCCCTGACCTCGGGACCCCGGGCGCCGAACAGGGTGACGATCTCGTCCTCGCCCACGACCGCACTGTCCATCACCGCCGCCAACACCTCACCGACGGCGCTCCCCGTTGAGGCCAGGGTGGCCACGGGCGGCGCCGGAGGCGCCGTGGGTGCCCGGAACCCGTCGTCAGCTTCAGTTGGGGTCGGGGTCCCGAGCAGAACCGGTGGGTGTGCCTCGCTCCCTGACGACCACGGATGGTCGCGGCCCAGGCCCTCGGCGTCCGAGGCATTGAGCACAGGGAACCGCATGGCCTCGTCGAGCCACGTCCCCGGATCGAGGGCGAAGGAGGGGTACAGCGTGAGCCGGGGGGCCAGGGTGCGGTCGGCCGCTTCGGTGGCCGCCCGCAGGATGCCCAGCTCGGGCCAGGCCCGTTCGGGATTCACGTGGTCGGCAGTCACCGGCGACACGCCTCCCCAATCGTCGATCCCCGAGGCCAGCAGGGGGGCCAGGTCGTCGGAGAGGTTGGGCGGGGCCTGCAGATGGATGGCCGGAGGAAGGATGACCCGCGCCGCGGCGATGGTCCAGAGGAACTCCTCGGTGGGGCAGGGCGGCCACTGGTGCATGGACGTCCCGGCTTTGGGCAGGAAGTTCTGGATGATGACCTCTTGGATGTGTCCGTGACGACGGTGGCTGTCCGCGATGGCCCCGAGCGTGGCGATCCGGTCGGCTCTCGACTCGCCGATCCCCACCAGCAGCCCGGTGGTGAACGGCACCGCCACCTCCCCGGCCATCTCCAGGGTGGCCAGTCGTCGGGCCGGCGTCTTGTCCGGTGCCGACCGGTGCGCGGCGAGGTCGGGGTTGACCGACTCGATCATCATGCCCTGGCTGGCCGTGACCGCACGAAGTCGGAGGAGGTCCTCCCGCCCGAGTGCCCCGGCGTTGGCGTGGGGGAGGAGTCCGGTCTCCTCGACCACGGCAGCACAGGCCGCCACCAGGTAGTCGACCGTGGTGGCGTAGCCGTGGTCGTCCAGCCACGCACGGGCGACCGGATAGCGGTCCTCGGGCCCCTCGCCCAAGGTGAACAGTGCCTCGTGGCAACCGGCGGCCCGGCCGGCCCGGGCGATGTCGAGGACCTGGTCGATGTTGAGGTAGGGCGATGCCAGCCGGGCCGGAGCCTTGGCAAAGGTGCAGTACCCACAGCGGTCCCGGCACAACATGGTGAGCGGGATGAAGACCTTGGGCGAGAAGGTGACCCGGTTCCCGTGGGCCCCGGCGCGGATGAGGCCCGCCTCGGCCTGCAGGGACGCGAGGTCGCGGTCGAGCAGCCCGTCACCGGCTGTCGTCGAGGGGGGAGCCGAAGGGGAAGGGGACACCGTGTTGGGCATCAGAGGCGAGTTCGACGGCGCCGACGGGTGCTCAGGCGGGGAGCCGGGGTCGGCAGGCATCGGCGACACCTTATCGGAGGAGCTTCGCCGGGCGACCGGCCGGTCGGGCGTGCCCCGGGCGATCAGGCCGGCAGGGGGGTGTCGCCAGCCGCATCCCGGTCCACCAGCCACACGATACGGTCGGCGGCCACATGGGCGGCGGGCAGGTCCTTCCCGGCTACGACACCGGCGAAGGCGCCGCGCTTGGCCGCGCCGGACACTGTGAAGACGACCAATCGGGCCCGGGTGATGGCCGGATAGGTGAGGGTGATCCGTTCATGGGGATTCACGGCATGGGGATCCTGGTTGGCCACGACGAGCACCGAGGGGTCGACGACGTCGAGCGCGGCCGAATCCGGGAACAGCGAGGCGGTGTGGCCGTCGGGTCCGAGACCCAGGTGGACCAGGTCGAAGGCGGGAAGGGGTGCGATCACGGCCTGGTAGTCGGCCAGCCGCCGCCGAGGGGGTCCCGGACCGGTACATGGGATGGTCCGAACCCACCGGGCCCACCACGTCGAGCAGGGTCTCGACCACCATGCGGTGGTTGGAGTCGGGGTCGCCGGGCGGGACGCATCGCTCGTCTCCCAGGTAGATGTCGACGTTGTCCCAGTCCACGGCGCTACCCGGGCCGCTCGCTCGGGCCAGGCTGTCGTAGCACTCCTTGGCCGTCGAGCCGCCGGAGAGGAACAGCGAGAATCGGTCGGTCCGCTCGTGGCCCAGTTCCGCCACCACCAGTGCGGCGAAGGCGTCCGGCACCGAAGGGACCAGGTCGACCGTTCCGTTCATCCGATGCCGCCGTTCACTGCGGGAGTTCGGTGATGCGGCCGCCGCTCAGCTCGAGGTCGATCACCGGATTGCGCCACTCGTCTCCCGACCGCTCGACCAGGAGGTCGGCCATGTGGGGACCCCAGGTGCCGGCCGGCATAGGTCTGCATGGCCCCGCCCGGCTCCGACCACGCCTGCAGGTAGGGATCGACGATCCGCCACGCCTGCTGGACCTCGTCGGAACGGATGAACAAGGTGGCGTCGCCCACCATGGCGTCGTGGATGAGGCGCTCGTAGCCGTCGGCGGCCTCCTCGCCGGCGAAGGCCTCGTCGTAGTTGAAGTCCATGGCCACCGAGCGGATGTGGAACTTCTCGCCGGGGACCTTGGCCCCGAACTCCAGACTGATCCCCTCATCGGGCTGGATGCGCAGGATCAGCGTGTTCGGACGGAGGTCGCGGCTGGTCCGGTGGTCGAAGAGGAGGAACGGGACCTGGCGGAAGGTGAGGGCCACCTCGGTCACCCGGGCCGGAAGGCGCTTGCCGGTCCGGACGTAGATGGGGACCCCGGCCCAGCGCCAGTTCTCCACCCGCAGCCGGAGGGCCAGGTAGGTCTCGGTCTGGCTGTCGGGGGAGACGTCCTGTTCCTGGCGGTAGCCGATGACCTTGTGCCCGTCGATGGTGCCCGGCCGCGTACTGGGCCCGTACCGACTTGTCGACGGCCTCGTCCGGGGATGGGGATGTCGATGGCTTGGAGGAGCTTGACCTTCTCGTCGCGGATCCGGTCGGCATCGGTGCTGGTGGGCGACTCCATGAGGGTCAGCGCCAGAACCTGCATGACGTGGTTCTGCACGATGTCGCGGAGCGCACCGGCCGTCTCGTAGAAGCCGCCGCGGTGCTCGACGCCCAGCGCTCTCGGCCACCGTCACCTGGACCTGCTCGACGTAGCGGCGGTTCCAGATGGGCTCGAAGATGGCGTTGGCGAAGCGGAGGGCCAGGACGTTCTGGACGGTCTCTTTGCCCATGTAGTGGTCGATCCGGTAGATCTGGCTCTCCTCGAAGGCGGCGTGCATCTGCTCGTCGAGGGCGATGGCGCTCTCGAGGTCGCGTCCGTAGGGCTTCTCCACCACCACCCGGACGAACGCTGCCGTCGGCGCCGGGCGCCGACGCAGCCGTGGGTGGCCAGCGCCCCGGCCACCAGGCCGAAGACGCTGGGGATGGTGGCCAGGTAGTAGAGGCGGTTCCCGTCGGTGCCGTCGAGCTGGTCGGCTTCGTCCAGATGGGACTTCAGCTGGTCGAAGGTGTCGGGGTGGTCGTACTCGCCGGTGATGTACTTGAACCGCGTCGGTCAGGGCCTTCCACTTGGGTCCGCCCTCGGGGGTGGCCTCGGCGACGTGGGCCCGGAACTCGTCGTCGCTCCACTCGGTGCGGGCCACGCCGATGACGGTGAACCCGTCGTCGAGCACCCCCCGGTCGGCCAGTCGGGCCAGGGCGGGCAGGATCTTCCGGGCGGTGAGGTCGCCGGAGGCGCCGAAGATGACCATGGCCACCGGCGGGGCCTTGGACAGGACCGGGGGCAGGGAGCGTTTCTTCCCCTCGGCCTGCCTGGCGGTCGGAGCTGTCGCTGCTGGCGTCGGTGACGCTCATTTGGGGGTGAACGTCTCCCCGCCCTGGGTGCCGTCGCGTGGTGGTGAAGGCGTGCCCGCCGAACTGGTTGCGCAGGGCCGACACCAGCCGCAGTGCCGAAGGCGTCCTTCTTCTGGGAGGCGAAGCGGGCGAACAGGGCCGAGGAGATGACCGGGGCCGAGACCCCCCGGTTGATGGCCTCTTCCACCGTCCAGCGCCCCTCACCGGAGTCGGCCACCACCCCTTCGATCTGGTCGAAGCCGGACTCGGGCCGGAGGGCCCGCTCGGCCAGCTCCAGCAGCCAGCTCCGGACCACCGACCCGTAGCGCCAGATGGCGGAGATCTGGTGGAGGTCGAGGTCGAACTCGGGAGCCTCGGACATGATCTCGAAGCCCTCGGCGTAGGCCTGCATGAGCCCGTACTCGATGCCGTTGTGGACCATCTTGACGAAGTGGCCGGCCCCGGGGGGCCCGACGTGGGCGTAGCCGCCCTCGGGGGCCAGGTCGAGGAAGATCGGCTCGGCCACGGCCACCGCCTCCTTGGTGCCGCCGACCATCAGGCAGTAGCCCTCCTTCAGGCCCCAGATGCCGCCCGAGGTGCCGGCGTCGACCAGGGCGATGCCCTGGGCGGCCAGCTGGTCGACCAGGGGGGCGGTCTCCTTGTAGTTGGAGTTGCCGCCGTCGATGATGACGTCGCCCGACTCGAACAGCCCGGCCAGGGTGGTGATGGTGGAGTTGGTGGCCTCGCCGGCCGGTACCATCACCCAGGCCACCCGGGGGGCGTCAGCTTGGCGGCCACCTCCTCCAGGGTGGCGGCGGGCTCGGCCCCGAAGGCCGCCGCCGCCGTGCGGGCCTGACTCGGACAGGTCGAAGGCGACCACCTCGTGGCCGTGCTCGATGAGCCGCTGGGTCATGTTGGCGCCCATCTTGCCCAGGCCGATCATGGCAATCTTCATGTGTTCTCCTCAGGCTGGTGTCGCGGTCGGTAGTACGGATGCTGCTGGTCGGCCGGGTCGGGTCGCCGGGTGGCCGGGACGCGCCTGGTGGCGACCCGCCCGGAGCCAGGGCCGGTCCCGGGACGGCCGCCGTCGGGGCCACGGTCAGGACACGTCGCCGGCCAGGGCGTTGGCCTTGTCGCGACAGGGACTGCATGAGCTCGTCGAACGACTTGGCGAAGGACGCCACGCCCTTCGGACTCGAGGACTGCGGCCACATCCTCCATGTCGATGCCGGCGGCGGCCAGCTCGGTCGATGAGGCTCGTGGGCCCCGTCGAGGTCGGCTGTCGACGGTGCGGGCCACCGTGCCGTGGTCGAGGAAGTCGGCCACCGTGCCGTCGGGCATGGTGTTGACGGTGTGCGGGCCGATGAGGGTGTCCACGTAGGCCAGGTCGGGGTAGGCCGGGTTCTTGGTGGAGGTCGAGGCCCACAGCGGCCGCTGCACCTGGGCGCCCTTGGCCGCCAGGGCCTCCCAGCGGGGGCCGGCGAAGCGCTCGAGGAACAGCTGCGTAGGCCAGCCGGGCCTGGGCCACGGCGGCCTCGGCCCCGCAGCTCGAGCAGGGCGTCGCCGGAGTGCCGCGCCTGGGCGGCCGCCTCGATGCGGCGGTCGACCTCGGTGTCCACCCGGCTGATGAAGAACGAGGCCACGCTGGCCACCGTGGACAGGTCGTCGACGCCGGAGGCGACCAGCGCCTCGAGGCCGGACAGGTAGGCCTCGATGACCTCGTCGTAGCGGGTCGATGCAGAAGATGAGGGTCACGTTGATGCTCCGGCCCTCGCTGATCATCTGGCGGATGGCCGGGACGCCCTCGGGGGTGGCCGGGATCTTGACCAGCACGTTGGGCTGGTCGATGCGGGTGTGGAGGCCGCGGGCCGCCTCGATGGTGCCCTCGGTGTCGTGGGCCAGGGCCGGGGCCACCTCGACGCGAGACGAAGCCGTCGCCGCCGCCCGAGGCGTCGTAGACCGGCCGGAGGATGGCCAGGGCGCCGTGGATGTCGTCGACCACCAGGTCCCAGTAGGCGTCCTCGACCGAGTTGGTCTTGATCAGCGTGCCGAACTGCTCGTCGTAGGTGTCCTGGCCCTCGATGGCCTTGGCGAAGATGGTCGGGTTGGAGGTGACGCCCCGGATGCCCTGGTCCACCAGGCCGGCCAGGGTGCCGTCTTCGAGCCAGTCCCGGCGGAGGTTGTCGAGCCAGGGGCTCTGTCCCTGCTGGTCGAAGAGATCGTGGAGGGTGGTCATGGGCGTCCTTTCGGGAGCGGCCGACCGACCGGGACGGCGTGGCCCGGGTCGGTCATCGGGTCGACCATTCGGCGGCCAGCGAGCGTGGCGTCGGGTGGCGACGTGCTGCGGGGTGAAGCCGAACTCCTCCATGGCCACCTCGCCGGGAGCCGAGGCGCCGAAGTGGTCGATGCACACCGTGGCGTCGGCGTAGCGCTCCCAGCCGAAGGGACTGGCCGCCTCGACGGCCAGACGGGGGACGCCGTTCGGGAGCACCTCGTCCCGGTACCCGTCGGACTGGGTGGCGAACAGGTCCCACGACGGGAAGGACACCACCCGGGCGGACACGCCGTTGGCGGACGAGGAGGTCGGCGGCGGCCAGGCAGAGCTGGACCTCGCTGCCGGTGCCGATGAGAACGACCTGGGGCGGCCCGCTCTCGGCCTCCCGCAGCACGTAGGCGCCCCGGGACACGCCGGGTCGGCCCGTGTCGGCCGTCTCGGCCAGCACGGGCAGCTCCTGGCGGGAGAGGATGAGGGCGGTGGGCCCGTCGCCGTCGACGGCGATCCGCCAGGCCTGGGCGGTCTCGTTGGCGTCGGCCGGCCGGATCACCCGGAGGTTGGGCATGGCCCGCATGGCCGCCAGCTGCTCGACGGGCTGGTGGGTGGGGCCGTCCTGGCCCAGGCCGATCGAGTCGTGGGTCCACGAGTAGATGACGTGCATGTCGGAGAGGGCGGCCAGCCGCACCGCCCCCCGCATGTAGTCGCTGAACACGAAGAAGGTGCCGCCGACCGGGAGGATGCCCCGGTGGGCGGCCATGCCGTTCATGATCCCGCCCATCCCGTGCTCGCGGATGCCGTAGTGGATGAGCTCGCCGGCCGGGTCGCTCGGCCGACTGGGCCGATGGCCCCGGCCATGGCCATGCCGGTGTTGCCGGTGAGGTCGGCACTGCCGGGCATGAGCGCCGGGAATGGAGCCCGCCGGTGGCGTCGAGGCAGGCCTTGACGGCCTTGCGGGTGGCCATGGGGCCGTCCTCGGGGGCGAAGGTGGGCAGCTTGGCCTCCCACCCGGGCAGCCCGTGGCCCTTCTGGGCCGGCCTCCCACCGGGCCTTGTCCCCGTCCCAGGCCGTCGAAGCGCTGCTCCCACTCGGCCCGGAAGGCCTGGCCGCGGGGGATGCATGGCCCGGTAGAAGTCGAGGACGTCCTCGGGCACCCAGAAGGTCTCCTCGGCCGGCAGTCCGAGCAGCTCCTTGGTCAGGCGGATCTCGTCTTCGGAGAACGGGTCGCCGTGGGCCTTGGCGGTGTCGGTCAGGTGGGGGGAGGGGTAGCCGATGTGGCTCCGCAGGATGATGAGCGACGGCCGGTCCTCGTCCTGCCTTGGCCCGGAGCAGGGCGGCCTCGAGGGCGTCGAGGTCGTTGGCCACCTCGCCGACGTTCTCGACGCCCCACCCGTAGGCTGCGAAGCGCTCGCTCGACGTTGTCGGAGTAGGAGAGCTCGGTCGGACCGTCGATGGTGATGTGGTTGTCGTCGTAGACGTAGACGAGCCGGCCGAGCCGCAGGTGGCCGGCCAGGGAGGCGGCCTCGTGGGAGATGCCCTCCTCGAAGCAGCCGTCGCCGGCGATCACGAAGGTGTGGTGGTCGCAGACCTCGGGCGAGAAGTGGGTGCGCAGCCAGCGCTCGGCGATGCCCATGCCGACCCCGTTGGCCACGCCCTGGCCGAGCGGGCCGGTGGTGACCTCGACGCCGGGGGTGTGGTTGTGCTCGGGGTGGCCGGGGGTGCGGCTGCCCCAGCGGCGGAACCCGCGCAGGTCGTCGAGCGTGAGCCCGTAGCCGGTGAGGTACAGCATCGAGTACAAGAGGATGGAGGCGTGGCCGTTGGACAGCACGAACCGGTCCCGGTCGGGCCAGTGGGGCTCGGACGGATCGTGGCGCATGACCCGGGTGAACAGGACATGGGCCAGCGGGGCCAGGGCCATGGCCGTTCCCGGGTGGCCGGAGTTGGCGGCCCGGGGGGCGTCCATGGCCAGGCCGCGGATCACGTTCACACCGAGCTGCTCGAGGGTCGCGGGCATCGGTGCGATGCCCCAGATGTCGGTGGGCTCGGAGTCATTGGGGCAACCCTACCGGCCGCGTGCGGGGAGGTCGTGACCCGGTGGCGGGCTAGCGTCGCGCCCGGAACAGGGCCATCGACGTCGTGAACTGGTGGACGAAGTTGTGTCCGCCCACGGGTCCGAACTCGCCTCCGGCGAAGAGGCCTCCCACGGGAACACGACCGACGCCGTAGGCCACGGCGCGGGCGTCGTGATGGGCGTCGTCGAACAGGCGGGTGCCGCGCCCGTTGCAGGTGAAGACCAGTCCGGCGTCGGCCTGACGGCCTTCGAGTAGCTGGGCCAGGTCCCGGTGGGCGGTGTCGGCGTCGCGGCGATGGAAGCGGATGGTGGATCCGAGGGGGACCTGGTCGTCGACGGCCACCGCGCCGGTGGCACGGTCGACGCCGACCACACTGCGCACCAGGAAATCGCCGGGCTCGGGTTCGGCCACCCGGTCGTCGACGACGCGGCCCACGAACAGGCCGTTGGCCTCGATCCCGGCCAGTCCACCGGGGGCGAGGTGGTGGGTGGTCTGTGCCACCAGGCACTCCATGGCGGGCCTGCCGGCCACCTCGTAGATGATGTTCCGGTCGGACCGGGTCACGGTGAGGACGTCACCGTAGGGACGGCAGCCCTGGGACACCAGGGTCTCCACTCCGACACCGCCCCCGAGGAGCACGCCGGCGGCACCGTCGGACACGACGTGCCCCGCGGCCACCAGCCGGGTGCCTCCGGGTCCCCGCCCTCCCGAGGCGTTTCCGCCCACCGCCGGCAGGGCCGGGTGGTGCTCGGCCAGCCAGTCGAGGAACTCGTCGGCCGGGAAGGTGAAGGGGTCGGCCACCAGGACCAGGCAGCTGGCCTCGAAGCCCAGGCGGTCGGGCCACCCGCTGAAATGCCAGCTGCCGTCGGCCAGGGATGTGGCGGTGAGCCGAACAGGAACGAGCGGGCCGAGCCAGCCGGCCCACAGACTGATGGCCGGTGTCTCCTCCACCTCCCTCCCGGTGCCCACCACCGACTCGGCCACGGCTCCGATGACGGCAAGGGGGTGGAGGACGGCCTCGATGGTGTCCACGATGTCCTCGAGGGCACCGGCGTGGGAGCGGGTGGTGGTGACCATGACCAGGTCGGGCCGTTCACCGACGGCCTCGAGCACGGCACCGACCACCTCGCCCACGGCCGCGGAGGTCACCGGATGCTCGGACAGGGCGCTGGCGAACGGCACCGCGATCAGTGGCCCGGCTGGGTGAAACGGATGTCGAGGGAGCGGAGGTAGGTGTGGAGTCCGGCGTCCTGGATGGGAACCAGGTAGGCGGGCTGCCCGGACTCGTTGTGATGGCTGTGCCACATCCCCGGAGGCGTGACGAATGCCCCCGCTGCCTCCCAGTCCATCCGAATCGGATCGACGAGGGCGCCATCGGCGTCCAGTCGGGTGCCCACCAGCGAGTAGCAGCCCGGTGCGCAGGCCGTGATCAGGTCGAGGGCCACACTCTGGTGGCGGTGCGGACGTTGGACCCGGCCCACGGGGAGGATGCCCGAGCATGGCCCACAGGGTGTGGGTCACGGTCAGGGTCTGTGGTGTGGCGGTGTTGCCCAGCAGGACACTGACCCGACTGCGGTCGGCCGCCGCCGGATCCCGTTCCACCTCAGCCAGTCGGGCCATGGCCTCGACCCCGTCGAAGCGGGTTGGCCGGAACCGGGGTCGGGACGGGGATACGCCCAGGTAGCGGAGGAGCGGTGCATCGGTCACCCGGTAGAGCAGCGCCGACGGGCTGTCATCGGACGCGCCGCTCCCCGCCGGACCTTCGGCCCGGTGCTCAGTAGTGCACCCGGCCGGCAGGGTCAGAAAGTCGCCGGTCCGCCAGGGCATGCTGCCCCGTATCGGTGCCGCGTCGGTGGGGCCGCACTCGAACTCGCTCCGCCCCGAGCCGCGGAGGCAGTAGTACAGCTCGCTGGTGGCGTCGGGCCGGGTTACCAGCTGCTCACCGGGCCGGATGACCATGAACGACGCCAGTAGCCCCGGGCTGGTGGCCGGACCGTCCACGCCGAGTCGGTCGGCCAGGTCGAGGGCGACCATGCGGGTCGGTCCGCCGGCGTGCAGCGAGGGCGGGAAACGGTGGGCGGGCACCGGGCTGACGGCTGCCCGATCCCACGGGGTCGGCGGCGAGGGAGTACTCGTAGAAGAGGGCGTCCCCGGTCCAGTCCTCGATGGCCTCACCGAGGAGGACGACGGCGCCGGGGGGATCTGCGGCCCGTTGTGTCATGCCTCCAGTATCGACCACCACGGGACCAGCATCGACCGGCACGGCGCCACTAGCGTGATCCGGTGGCCGACCACCGGATCCAAGTCCCGCCCAACTGCGAGCTGACCCTCGGGATGACCTGCGTGGACAAGACCCGACCGGGACGCACGGTGTGGCGGATGCGGGCCGACGAGCGGTTCGCCAACCCCGCCGGCATCGTCCAGGGTGGGTTCATCGGCGCCATGGCCGATTCGGCCATGGGCTCGGCCACGGTCACCTTCGCCCGGGACCGCGGGAGACAGGTGTTCTCGTCCAACGTGGAGATGAAGACCAGTTTTCTCGCTCCGGTCCGGGTGGGGGCGCTTCTCGAGTGCACGGCCACGGTGGTGTCCGGCGGGGCCCGGGTGGCCTTCGTCGAGGCGGAGGTGGTCGACGATCGGGGCACCACGGTGGCCCTGGCCAGCTCCACGTACCTGTTCACCGACCGGGACTGATCCGCCAACGGCCGGGAGCGGTTCCGACTCCGACCCCGCGGACCGAAGCCGTGCACACGTCCCGGCGTGGCGCCTCCCGGAGCCGGAACGGGGCAGGAGGCGGACGCTGGCTAGAGTTGGGACGGTCGAACAGCAGGTGGTGACGGTAGCCCCGTGGGTGGGGCACCCTGGGGCACCGCAGAGCACGAGGAGAACCGTGGCCCGAGGTCGAAGCGGCACAGGCAAGGGACTGGGTGGACTGCGCACCTCGGGCGGGGAGGCCGTCCAGCTGGTCATCGCCTACGTCAAGCAGGAGACGCTCACCCCGCTGAGGGGTCTGGGGCGGTTCATCCTCTTCGGCGTGGTGGGGTCGGTGGCGCTGGCCATCGGCCTGGTGATCCTGGCCGTGGCCTTCCTGCGGTTCCTGCAGGGGGAGACCGGCTCGACCTTCACCGGCAACTGGTCGTGGGCGCCCTACCTCATCTGCACGGTCGCCGTCCTCCTCGTGGCCGCGGTCGCCGTCCTGGCCGTGACCCGGGGACAGCAGCGAGATACCCCCACCCCGGAAAAGGAGCTCCCATGACCGTCGGACCCGAGCGGATCACCCGCGACGACATCGAGGCCAAGTTCCGTGAGCTGACCGGTGAGGTCTCCGAGGGGGTGGACGAGACCCGCTCCCAGGTCATCACCGTGGGTCTGGCCGTCGGGGTGGCGCTGGTGGCGGTGGTCTTCCTCATCGGCCGCCGCAACGGGCGTCGGCGCTCGGCGGTGGTCGAAGTCCGGCGGATCTGAACGGTGGACACCTTCCTGCGGTACCTGCAGGTCCGGGCGTTCGGTCGGGGTCTGCGGGGGTACCACTCGGCCTGGGTGGTGGTGGGCGTGGCCGTGTGGATGATCAACCGGGCGCGCCATGCCGATGACGTGATCTACCGCACCAAGTTGAAGCCGGGCGAGACCCTGTTCGTCCAGGCCAGCAAGCCCTCGTCCAAGCGCTCCCGCCGCTGAATGGCCTACCCGTCGGACGACACTGCAGTTGGATGACACCGATCGGGCCGGGGATCGCAGCACGCTGGTGGCCGGCGAGCGGGTTCTCCTGGTCGACGCCAAGAAGCGTCACTATCTGATCACCCTCCGGGTCGGGGCCTCGTTCCACACCCATGTGGGGATCGTCGAGCACGACAACCTGATCGGCACCCCGGAGGGATCCACGGTCCTCGGCAGCACCGGACGCAAGTTCTTGGTGGTGCGACCGACACTCGCCGACGCCGTCCTCAAGATGCCCCGGGGCGCCCAGGTCATCTACCCGAAGGACCTCGGCGCCATCCTCATCGAGGCCGACATCGGTCCGGGGGTCCGGGTCCTCGAGGCCGGCGTGGGATCCGGCGCGCTGTCGATGGCGCTGCTCCGGGCCGGGGCGGACGTGGTCGGCTACGAACTGCGCCCGGACTTCGCTGACGGGGCCCGGGCCAACGTGGAGGCCATGGTGGGCGCCGGGGCCCGCTACCGCGTCGAACTGCGTGACGTCTATGAGGGGATCGACGAGGTGGGTCTCGACCGCATCCTGCTCGACCTGCCCGAGCCGTGGCGGGTCCTGCCCCATGCCGAGGTCGCCCTGCGGCCGGGCGGGATCCTCTGTGCCTACCTGCCCTCCATCAACCAGACCGCCCAGCTACGGGCGGCCATGGACCGGAGTGGGTTCGGTCTGGCGTCGACGCTGGAGGTGCTGCACCGGACGTGGCACATCGAAGACCGGTCGGTGAGACCCGACCACCGCATGGTCGGACATACGGGATTCCTCACCACTGGTCGGCGGCTCCTTCCCTTCGACGAAGGATCCGAGACGGTGCCGGCCGAGCCCACGGACTAGCTAGACCCAGTGGACTACCCCTTCCCGGCGGACTACCCCTGCTCGATGAAGATGCACTCCCCGGGACACTCTTCGGACGCCTCGACCACGGCGTCCTCCAAGTCCGCGGGAACGGCAGCCATGCCTCCGGAGCCCCCGGGCTCGTTCTTGACGTCGGCGCCTTCCTTCACGTAGGCCAACCCGTCGTCGAGCAGGGTGAACACCGCGGGGGCGATCTCTTCGCAGAGACCGTCGCCCGTGCAGAGATCCTGGTCGATCCAGACCTTCATCAGTTGTGTCACTCCTCGGTTTCTACCCGTGCATTCAACGGCGTCCGGCCCTAGTGGCCCGGCTACGCTCCACTGTGGGGACGGCCTCGGCCGGCGAACATCCGAGCCCGCCGCCAGACCCGAGGATCGACGCCCTGTGGTCAATGCTATCCGCAACGGTGGCGGGAGTGGCTGACGATGTGTCAGATGGCCTGTCCGAACGGCTGTTCTCGGGTCTTGTCGGCCTCGTGCAAAGCGTCGGACCGGCCCGGCCTCCGGTGTAGGGTCGCCCTAGGCGACAATTCCCGGACGAGGTGATTCCCACGGTTGATTTCGAAGACGGGCACGACGATCGCCGGCCGGCCGCGAACGGCCCGGACGACGACCTCGACACGGTGCTGGCTCGGGCACAGGCGGCCGAGGAGGAGGTCACCCTGCTCCGCCGCCGCCTCCAGGAGAGTCCCCGCCGCGTCCAGACCCTCGAGGAGAAGCTGCTGGAGACGAAGGGCCAGCTGGCCCAGGCCATCTCCCAGAACGAGAAGCTGACCTTCACGCTCCAGACGGCCAAGGAGCACGTGGCCAACCTCCGCGAGGAGGTCGAGAAGCTGACCCAGCCGCCGGCGGCCTACGGGACATTCCTCGGGACGAACGACGACGGAACGGTGGATGTCTTCTCCGGGGGACGCAAGATGCGGGTCTCGCTCCACCCGGACATCGACCCGGACGACCTGCAGCGGGGCAACGAGGTGGTCCTCAACGAGTCCCTCAACGTGATCCTGGCCCGTCAGGGCGAGGGATCCGGTGAGGTGGTGGTGCTGAAGGAGGTCCTCGACGACGGGAAGCGGGCCCTCGTGTTCGGACGCGCCGATGAGGAGCGGGTGGCCGAGCTGTCCGACGCCCTCATCGGGGTCAAGCTGCGGGCCGGCGACACCGTGCTCATGGAATCGCGGACCGGGCTGCTCATCGAGAAGCTGGACCGACCCGAGGTCGAAGAGCTGGTGCTCGAAGAGGTGCCCGACGTGACCTACGCCGACGTCGGCGGTCTCGACGACCAGATCGAGGCCATCACCGACGCCGTGGAGCTCCCGTACCTGTACCGGGAGCTCTACACCGAACACAAGCTCCCGGCCCCGAAGGGGATCCTGCTCTATGGGCCGCCGGGGTGCGGGAAGACGCTGATCGCCAAAGCCGTGGCCAACTCGTTGGCCAAGAAGGTGGCCGAAGTAACCGGCAACACCAACGCCCGCAGCTACTTCCTCAACATCAAGGGCCCCGAGCTCCTCAACAAGTACGTGGGGGAGACCGAGCGCCAGATCCGACTGGTCTTCCAACGGGCCCGGGAGAAGTCCGAAGAGGGTGTCCCGGTCATCGTGTTCTTCGACGAGATGGACTCACTGTTCCGTACCCGTGGCACCGGCATCAGTTCGGACATGGAATCGACCATCGTGCCGCAGCTGCTGGCCGAGATCGACGGCGTGGAGACGCTGAAGGACGTGATCGTGATCGGGGCGTCCAACCGCGAGGACCTGATCGACCCGGCCATCCTGCGCCCCGGTCGCCTCGACGTGAAGATCCGGATCGAACGGCCCAACGAGGTGGCCGCGGCCCAGATCTTCTCGCGCTACCTGACCCCGGACCTGCCCCTCGACGCCGAGGAGGTCCGGACCCTCGGTGGTGGGGATCCGGCCAAGGCCACCCAGGCCATGATCGAAGTCACGGTGGCCGAGATGTACCGGAACGACGAGGAGAACCGCTTCCTCGAGGTCACGTACCAGAACGGTGACAAGGAGGTCTTGTACTACCGCGACTTCTCGTCGGGGGCCATGATCGAGAACATCGTCCGCCGGGCCAAGAAGCTGGCCATCAAGCGGGCCATTGCCGAGGAGACGCGGGGCATCCGTACGGACGACCTCCTCGAGTCGATCCGCCAGGAGTACAAGGAGAACGAGGACCTCCCCAACACCACCAATCCTGACGACTGGGCCAAGATCTCCGGCAAGAAGGGTGAGCGGATCGTCTACATCCGCACGCTCATCAGTGATCACGACGAGACCAAGGGCGGCCGCTCCATCGAGCGGGTGGGAACCGGTCAGTATCTCTGATCACGCGCCGGGATAGGGTCGACCCGTGGCCATTCCCAAGGTCTGTGGCATCGAGACGGAGTACGGCATCCAGGTGGTGCACGGGGATCCGAACCCCATCGCCGCGTCCTCGGTGCTGATCAACGCCTACGCCCATGATGTGGCGCGACAGCAGACCGGATGGGACTTCGAGGACGAGGCTCCCGGCAATGATGCCCGGGGGTTCGCCCGCGAGGGTGCCCTGCCCCCCCAGGTCGAGACCCACCTGGTCAACACGGTGCTCACCAACGGGGCCCGCTACTACGTAGACCACGCCCATCCCGAGTTCTCGACCCCCGAGTGCCGCGACGCCCTCGAGTGCCTACGCTACGACCGGGCCGGCGAACTGATCCTGATCCGATCCATGGAGGCGGCCGACCAGTCCTCCCGCGACGGCTCCCGACTGGTCATCTACAAGAACAATTCGGACGGGAAGGGCAACTCGTACGGGGCCCACGAGAACTACCTGATGGACCGGGCGGCACCGTTCAACCGCATCGTCGCCGGCGTCACACCGCACTTCGTGACCCGGCAGATCTTCGCCGGGGCCGGCAAGGTCGGTGCCGAGACCGCCACCCACGACGGCACGTCGGTGGACTTCCAGCTGTCCCAGCGAGCCGAGTTCTTCGAGGAGCAGGTCGGCCTGGAGACCACATTGAAGCGCCCCATCGTGAACACCCGGGACGAGCCCCACGCCGACCCGCACCGGTACCGAAGACTGCACGTCATCGTGGGGGACGCCAACCTCGCCGAGGTGGCCACCTTCTTGAAGGTGGGGACCACGTCCCTCGTGCTGGCCATGATCGAGGACGACGTGTCGGGCAGCCGGAGCCTGGTCCTGGCCGACCCGGTGACCGCCATGCACGAGGTGGCTCTGGACCGCACCTTCACCCATCCGCTGCTCATGGCCGACGGGTCGACGGCCACCGCCCTGGCCATCCAGTGGGAGTTGTTCTCCCTGGCCCGCAAGTACGCCGACGACGAAGGCCTGGCCTGCCTGGGCGACGAGGTAGTGGGCCGGGCCGTCCTGGACCGTTGGGAGGAAGTCCTCCACGGCCTGGAAACCGATCCCATGACCCTGGCTCGCCAGCTGGACTGGGTGGCCAAGCTCCAGCTCATCGAGGCTTACCGGGACCGTCACGGGCTCGACTGGGGCGACCAGCGCTTGGCCGCGCTGGACCTCCAATACCACGACCTCCGGCCGTCCAAGTCGCTCTTCGCCAGGCTGGACACCGAGCGGCTGGTGGACGAGGCATCAGTGGTGGCCGCCGTGACCGAGCCCCCCCGGGGGACCCGTGCCTGGTTCCGGGGGGAGTGCCTGAAGAAATGGCCGTCTGCGGTGGTTACGGCCAACTGGGACTCCCTGGTGTTCGACCTCGGCACCGACCCCCTCCGGCGCGTCCCTATGATGGACCCCTTGAAGGGAACGGCCGAGCACGTGGAGCAGCTGCTGGCATCGTGTGCGAGCCCGTCCGAGCTCTTGGACCGACTGAGCAGCTAGGAGAGTAGGGGATGGCTGAACGAGATGGCTGAACGAGAACAGAAGAAGAAGACCACCACCACCGAGCGCGCCGACGAGGTGGTGGAGGAGGTCCCCGCCACCTCGGCTACGGGCGAGAAGCTGAAGGCCGAGCTGGACGATCTCCTCGACGAGATCGACGAGGTGCTGGAGGACAACGCCGAGGAATTCGTGCGCAACTACGTCCAGAAGGGCGGCGAGTAGCCCCGGTGACGCTGCCGCTCTTCACGACGACCGACGATCCCGGCCCCGATTTCGCCGGACTCATCCGCCGGCTTCGGGTGCCGTTGCCCCCCACTCTGTCCGCCGGTTCCGTGTCCGCCGGTTCCGCGTCGCCGGGCTCTGCTGGCAGTGCCGGGGAGTTCCGCCACGGGACCACCGTGGTGGCGCTGCGCTTCGCCGAGGGCATCGTGATGGCCGGCGACCGTCGGGCCACCGAGGGCCACGCCATCGCCCACCGGGCCATGGAGAAGGTCTTCCCGGCCGACCGCTACTCGGCGGTGGCCATCGCCGGGGCGGCCGGTCCCGCCGTGGAGATGGTCCGGCTCTTCCAGACCCAGCTCGAGCACTACGAGAAGGTCGAAGGGGTGGTCCTGAGCCTCGAGGGCAAGGCCAACCAGCTGGGCCAGATGGTACGGGAGCACCTGCCCATGGCCATGCAGGGCCTGGCCGTGGTGCCCCTGTTCGCCGGCTACGACCTGGCCCGGGGTACGGGCCGGATCTTCACCTACGACGTGACCGGGGGTCACTACGAGGAGACCGAGCACAACGCCACCGGCTCGGGTGGCCGCGACGCCCGCACCACCATCAAGCTGGGCTACCGGGTGGGCATGGACCGGGACGACGCCGTGGAGCTGGCCATCGAGGCCCTCTACGAGGCGGCCGACGAGGACTCCGCCACCGGCGGTCCCGACCTGATCCGGGGGATCTACCCCCTGGTGGCCACCGTGACGGCCGAGGGGTTCGCCGCGGTGCCCGAGGACGAGGTGGCCGAGCGGTTCGCCGCGCTCATCGAACGCCGTCGGTCGGAGGGTCGCCAGCCATGACCATGCCGTACTACGTGGCCCCCGAGCAGGTCATGAAGGACCGGGCCGAGTACGCCCAGAAGGGCATCGCCCGGGGCCGGTCGCTCATCGCCACCACCTACGACGAGGGCATCGCCATCGTGGCCGACAACCCGTCACGGTCCCTCCACAAGATCAGTGAGATCTACGACCGCATCGCCTTCGCCGGGGTGGGGAAGTACAACGAGTTCGACCAGCTGCGGGTGTCGGGCATCCGCCACGCCGACACCAAGGGCTACGCCTACAGCCGCGAGGACGTGGACGCCCGTTCGCTGGCCAACCTCTACGCCCAGTACCTCGGCCAGGTCTTCACCCACGAGATGAAGCCGCTGGAGGTGGAGATCCTGGTGGCCGAGCTGGGCACGGGCCTCCACGCGCCGCAGCTCTACCACATCGCCTACGAGGGGACCATCACCGACGAGGACCGCTACGCCGTGCTGGGTGGTGAGACCGAGACCATCGCCCAACGCCTGGAGGAGTCGTGGACTGAGGGTTGGTCGCTGCACCGAGGCCCTGCGGGCCGCGGTGGCCGCCCTGGCCGGTCCGGACCGGACCCTGTCGGGGGGCGACCTCGAGGTGGCGGTGCTGGCCCAGGGGAACGGCCGGCGGGCCTTCCGGAGACTGGTCGACGAGGAGCTGTCGACCCTCCTGGCCTGACGGTTCGGGTGGCCGCCGGTCACCTCCGAGCGGCCTGGTAATTCACGGAGTTGGGGCCCGGCCACGGTACCGTGGCGGTAATGGACAAGCGGATCTACGGCTTGGAGAACGAGTACGGGGTGACCTGTACGCTCCGCGGCCAGCGTCGGCTGAGCCCCGACGAGGTGGCCCGGTACCTGTTCCGTCGGGTGGTCAGCTGGGGTCGCTCGTCCAACGTGTTCCTCGAGAACGGGGCCCGGCTCTACCTCGACGTCGGGCAGCCATCCCGAGTACGCCACCCCCGAGTGCGACGACATCGCCGAGCTGGTGGCCCACGACAAGGCGGGGGAGTGGATCCTCTCGTCGCTGGTCGAGGGGGCCGAGGCCCGCCTCCGGGAGGAGGGCATCCGGGGGGACATCTACCTGTTCAAGAACAACACCGACTCGGCCGGCAACTCCTACGGCTGCCATGAGAACTACCTGACCAGCCGCCGGGACGACTTCGCCCACTACACCGAGGTGCTGATCCCGTTCCTGGTCAGCCGGCAGGCCTACGCCGGCGCCGGCAAGGTGCTCCAGACGGCCCGCGGCGCGGTGTTCTGCCTGAGCCAGCGGGCCGAGCACATCTGGGAGGGGGTGTCGTCGGCCACCACCCGGAGCCGGCCCATCATCAACACCCGGGACGAGCCCCACGCCGATGCCGAGAAGTACCGCCGGCTCCACGTCATCGTGGGCGACTCGAACATGAGCGAGTACGCCACCTTCCTGAAGGTGGGGGCCACCAGCATCGTGCTCCGCATGCTGGAGGACCCGTCCACGGTGATGCGCGACCTGACCCTGGAGAACCCCATCCGGGCCATCCGCGAGATCAGCCACGACATCACCTGCCGCCGCCCGGTGCGGCTGGCCAACGGCCGGGAGATGAGCGCCCTCGACATCCAGGGCGAGTACCTGCAGCGGGCCATCCGGTTCCGCGACCGCCACGGGCTCTCCCCGCAGGAGGACCGGGCCCTCGACATGTGGGAGCACTGCCTGAAGGGCCTGGAGTCGGACCCGCTGTCGCTCCACCGTGAGTGCGACTGGGTGGCCAAGTACCGGCTGATCGAGGCCTACCGTGAGCGGCACTCGCTCTCCCTGCACAGCCCCAACGTCTCGTTGCTCGACCTCCAGTACCACGACGTGGACCGCTCCCGGGGCCTCTACTACCGGCTCCAGAGGCACGACCAGCTGGACCGGATCTGCGACGACGCCGCCATCGCCGCGGCCATGTCGGCGCCGCCGCAGACCACCCGGGCCCGCCTGCGGGGCGAGTTCGTGAAGAAGGCCAAGGAGCGCCGGCGCGACTTCACCGTGGACTGGGTGCATCTCAAGCTCAACGACCAGGCCCAGCGGACGGTGCTCCTGAAGGACCCGTTCAGGTCCAAGGACGAGCGGGTGGAGAAGCTCATCGCCGGTCTGTGACCGGCGCCACCGCTCGCTCCGGCGCGCCGTGCCGGGGCCGCCCCCGACGACCCAACTCGGCACCCCTGGTGTTGTAGCGTCGCCTGATTGTGGCGAGTCAATCGACCGGCGAGGGGCAGCCGGCGACCGTCGCTGGAGCAGTCGGGCGGACGATCCGGGACGAGCCGGCGTCCGACGAACGGGTTCGAGGGCCGAGGCTACCGGATGGTGGTCGAGTGGGCCATCATCCTCATGGCGGTGCTGTTGTGCACGGTCGTGCTGCGGACCTACGTGGTCCAGTCCTTCTACATCCCCTCGGGCTCGATGCTGCCCACCCTGCAGATCGGGGACCGGATCATCGTGGACAAGCTCAGCTACCACCTCCACGACGTGCACCGCGGGGACATCGTGGTCTTCGCCCGGCCCAAGCTCGAGGATCAGGAGTACGCCGACCTGGTCAAGCGGGTCATCGGCCTGCCCGGCGAGACCATCTCGTCGAAGAACGGCGACATCTACATCAACGGGAAGAAGCTGAACGAGCCCTGGCTGCCCCCGGGCCGGACAGCTACACCGGCGCTCTGGCCGGCGATGATCCCCACCCTCAGTTCGACCTGCCCGGGCCGGTCCACATCCCCGAGGGGGAGTACTACGTGATGGGGGACAACCGGACCGACTCCGAGGACAGCCGGTTCTTCGGTCCCATCCCCAAGTCGTTGATCGTGGGCCGGGCCGTGGCGGTGATCTGGCCGCTGGGCCACATCAAGGGCCTGTAGACCCGACGCCCAATCCGACTCGCGAGGTCCGGATCAGGGAGGCGTGCGGTAGCCTCGCACCCTGGTGGATTCCGACCTGCACAGCCCCTCCGTCGAAGCCCCGACCCCGGCGCGCACACCGTGGCCAGGGGCGATGGCAGTGCCCAGCCTCCAACCGGCTGCTCACCCGGTTCCTACCGTCCCGGTCCCCACCCGTCCCGTCCTGGCGCGGGCCACGCCGGTGCTCCCCGTTCCCGCCCTCGACCTGTACGACGGACGACCGCCGCGTTACGCTCCGGGCCCCGGGTCGGCGGCGACTGGTCCGTACCGGGACCGGTACCAGTACCGGGGCTGGTACAGACTCCACCACCGGTACAGACCCCACCATCAGTGCAGACCCCACCACCGGTGCAGACCCCGCAACCGGTGCGGACCCGGGAGCAGCCGGTGGGTCCCCCCGATGGCGGTGGTGGCTCGAGTGGGTGGCCGTGGTGCTGGTGGCCCTGGTGCTCGCCTTCGGTGTGCGCACCTACGTGGCCCAGATGTTCTACATCCCCTCGGGCTCGATGCTGCCCACGCTGCAGGTCGGCGACCGTATCGTGGTCGACAAGCTGAGCTACCACTTCCACGGGATCCACCGGGTGACATCGTGGTCTTCCGAAGGCCACCGCTCGAGCACGCCGACTACTCCGATCTGGTGAAGCGGGTCATCGGGCTGCCGGGCGACACGGTGTCCAGCGTCAACGGTCGGGTCTACATCGACGGCGAGCCGCTGGCCGAGCCCTGGCTGCCGACGCCGGAGCCGGTGACGTCGCCGAGTCCGGTGGCCGAGGGGTTCAGCCTCAACCACCCCTACACCGTCCCGCCCGACGAATACTTCGTGATGGGGGACAACCGGACCAACTCCGAGGACAGCCGGTACTTCGGTCCGATCCCCGCCAATCTCATCGTGGGCCGGATGGCCTTCGTGGCGTGGCCGCTCGATGACACCGGGTGGCTGGTCGTACTGATCGCCGCCGCCGCGGTGCTGGCGGTGGCGGTGGCCGTCGTGGGCCTCCGGGAGAGGACTTGGGCCGACCACGACGGCAGCGTCCCACTCCGGGGGCCTCCGGTGCCGGGCACGCCCTGAGGGGCCCGGATCATCCCGGTCCGGGCCGTGACGGGGGGCCACCCCATCCGGCCCCCTGACGGCCGGGACCACCGGTACACTGCACTCCGTGACCTTCCTCAGCCCGGCGAAGCTGCTGGTCATCCTGGTGGTGGCCCTCATCGTCCTCGGTCCCGACAAGCTGCCCAAGATGGCCAAGCAGATCGGCAGCCTCTGGGGCGACTTCCGCAAGTTCCGCGAGCGTCTGGAGTCCGACGTGCGGGGTTCCTTCCCCGATCTGCCCTCCACCGAGACCATCACCCAGGCGGTGCGGTCGCCCCTTTCGTTCCTCGACACGCTGGCCGACACCCACAGCGCCGAGAACGGGACGACATCCACGGTCGGTCCCGGCTCCGAACTACCCGACATGCAAGGCGATGCCGTACAGCCGTCGTCTGACTCCAACCGCCCGGCCGGGTCGGTCCAGGCCACCGAGGAGACGCCCGGGATCCCCGATGTGCTGATCGTCGACCCCGGTGGCATCGTCCACCAGGTCCGCTCCAGCGGCCGGACCATCCCCGACGATCCCGGGATGAACTGACCCGGTTCTCCGGCGGCCAGTCCCCCCACCCACGAGTCGAACGATTATGGCCATCTCCCTGAGGCGACGAAGCGAGGCCCGACCCAAGCCGGACTCGATGACGCTGGTCGAGCACCTCACCGAGCTGCGCCGACGGGTGCTGGTGTGCGCGGTGACATTCCTGGTGACGGCGACGGTGGCCTTCCTGGTCTACCGGCCCATCCTCTCGTTCCTCCAGCACCCGTACTGCCAGGTGGCCCCGCACCGGTGCGGGTTCTACATCACCGCGCCGCTCGACGGGCTGGCCCTGCGGGTGAAGATCGCCGCCTACGGGGGACTGTTCCTGGCCTCGCCCGTGCTCTTGTGGGAGCTGTGGCGCTTCATCACCCCGGGACTCAAGAAGAACGAGAAGAAGTACGCCATCCCCTTCATCGTGGCCTCCATCCTCCTGTTCGCCCTGGGCTGTCTGGTGGCCTACCTGACCTTCCCCCACGCCCTCAACTTCCTCGACCACATCGGCGGCCCGAGCCTGACCGAGATCTTCGACCCCAACAAGTATCTCGGCCTGATCGTCTTGATGATGACCATCTTCGGGCTGACCTTCGAGTTCCCAGTGCTGCTGGTCTCGCTGGAGCTGGCCGGCGTGCTCACGCCCAAGCAGCTGTCGTCGTGGCGCCGGTGGGCCATCGTGCTCATCGTCGTGGTGGCCGGGGTGATCACCCCGAGCTCCGACCCGTTCTCCATGATGGCCCTGGCCGTCCCGCTCTACATCTTCTACGAGCTGTCCATCGTCGTCGGGAAGATCCTCAACCGATGACCCCCGGGCGCTCCGGGGACCCAACCCGGCGCGCCGGCGACGAGGGGCCCACCGGGGGACTCCGGGAGCGCTTCGAGGCCGAGATGGGCTTCCCGCTCGACCGGTTCCAGCACCGGGCCATGGACGCCATCGACCGGGGGGAATCGGTACTGGTCTCGGCGCCCACAGGATCGGGCAAGACACTGATCGCCGACTACGCCGCCGCCCGGGCCCTGGAGGCGGGAGGCAAGACCTTCTACACCACGCCCATCAAGGCGCTGTCCAACCAGAAGTTCGCCGAGCTCTCGGCCCGGTACGGCGAGAACCGGGTGGGCCTGCTGACCGGTGACGTCTCCCACCAGGCCCACGCCCCGATCGTGGTCATGACCACCGAGGTCCTGCGCAACATGCTCTTCGCCCGTTCGCCGGTGCTCGACGGTCTGGCTGTGGTGGTCCTGGACGAGGTGCACTACCTCCAGGACCCCTACCGGGGATCGGTGTGGGAGGAGGTCCTGGTGCTGACTCCGGCCGCGGTCTCGTTCGTCAGCCTGTCGGCCACCGTGAGCAACGCCAAGGACTTCGGGGCCTGGCTGACCTCGATCCGTGGCACCACCCGGGTCATCGTGGAGACCCACCGGCCGGTCACCCTGCACAACCACTACGTCCTGGCCGAGCGGGGGAGGGATCACCTCACGGTCATCCCGCTCCTCCGCGACGGCAAAGCCAATCCGGACGGCGTGGCCCTCGATGACCGACGGCGGCGCAACCCCCGGCACCGCCTCCGCGTGCCCCGCCGGGGGGAGGTGGTCGAGTACCTGGCCGCATCGGGCATGTTGCCGGCCATCACCTTCATCTTCTCGCGGGCGGCCTGTGACGATGCCACCCGGCAGTGCCTCCAGGACGGAGTCCGTCTGACCACTGGGGAGGAGCGGGCCCGGATCCGCCATCTGACCGAGGCGGCCGTGGAACGGCTCGGGGATGACGACCTCCGCACCCTGGGCTACGGCCCGTGGTCGGCGGCGCTGGAGGCCGGGATCGCCCCCCACCACGCCGGCCTGGTCCCGGCCTTTCGCCAGGCCGTCGAGCAGTGCTTCTCCGAGGGACTGCTGAAGGTGGTGTTCGCCACCGAGACCCTGGCCCTCGGCATCAACATGCCGGCCCGGACCGTGGTGGTGGAGCGCTTCGCCAAGTTCCGGGGGGCGGACACCTCCGCCCTGACCTCGGGGGAGTACCGACAGCTGACCGGTCGCGCCGGACGCCGCGGCATCGACACCGTCGGACACGCCATGGTCCTGTGGTCACCGGCCACGCCGTTCAGCCTGGTGGCCCGGACGGCCACGGCCCCACCCCCAGATCTCGTCTCCTCGTTCCACCCGACCTACAACCTGGCGGTGAACCTGGTCCGCCGGTGGACGAGGGAGGAGGCGTACGGACTCCTGGCCGCGTCGTACGGCCAGTGGCAGGCACCGCCGGGATCGGAGTCCCTGGGCGCCCAACTGGACCGGCGGCTGGCCATCCTCGGGGAACGCGGGTGCCTCGACGGGTGGCGGATCACCGACGCCGGGCACATCCTGGCTTCGATCTACCACGAGTCCGACCTGCTGGTGGCCGAGGCCCTCCGCCAGGGCCTGTTCGACGGGTTGGATTCAGCGGCACTGGCCGGGGTGGCCTCGGCCCTGACCTTCGAGGCCCGTCGGGCCTCCGACCGGGACGTGGCCCCTCGCCGGAAGGTGGTGGCCGAGCGACTAGCGCAGTTGGACGGGTTGGCGTCGGGGCTTCGTGCTGACGAGCGACGGGTGGGACTTCGCCGGACCCGGCGTCCCGACGGTGGCCTAGTACGGGCGGTAATGGCGTGGTCTACCGGGTCCACCCTGGACTCGGTGCTGCGGGAGACCGACGTTGCCCCGGGCGACTTCGTCCGCAACATCCGCCAACTGATCGACCTGATCCGCCAGCTGTCCCAGGTGGCCCCGGTTCCCGCCACCCGGGACGCCGCCCAGTCGGCGGTGGCCACCTTGCGCCGGGGTGTGGTGGGTGCTGACGACCCCGCCGGGGTGGGGTCCGCGCCCGAGGGGCCGTCGCGGTCGTAGTGTGATCCGGGCATGTTCCCCTATGCCGTAGAGACGTACAGCGCCGACGAGGAAGATATCCTGCGGCGCTACGTCACGAACCTGGACCGGCCGGTATTCGCCCTGGTCAACCTGCCCGAAGTCGTCAAGGGGGCGCTGTTCGCCCGGTACTCCCGTTCACCCAAGAGCCTCCGGCGTCTTTTCCTCGACGAGTTCGTCGGCGAGCTGGACATCTCCGGTGACGCCACCGTCGACGCCACCGTTGGCCTCAAGCGGGCCGAGGAACTCTACGAAAAGGTGTTCTTCGAGTACGGCGACGACTCGGTGGCCCAGCTGGGTGGCGTCCACCTGGCCTGCGAACAGGCCTCCAACGTGCTGACCAAGGTGCTCGAGTGGGGACGGCTCATGGCCTATCTCGAGCAGTCCACCCGCTATATCGCCTACAACCAACGGCTACTGTCCACGGGGCACTACCGGTACTACCGCGATCCGAGCCTGCTCGACTCCCCGCTCGGAACCCGGTACGTGGGCGACATGGACCGCATGTTCGACACCTACGGGGAGCTGCTCGATGAGGCTCAGGGATGGTTGGCCGCCCGCCATCCGCGTCAGGCCGGCGACTCCGACTTCGTTCACCGCCAGGCGATTCGAGCCAAAGCCCTCGACGCTCTCCGCGGCCTGCTGCCGGCGGCCTCACTTTCCAATGTAGGTATCTACGGGACCGGTCAGTCCTACGAGATGCTGTTGTTGCGCATGCGGTCGCACCCCTTGGCCGAGGCCCGCGGCTATGCCGACATGATGCTCGAGGAGTTGCGCAAGGTCATCCCGTCCTTCCTCACCCGGGTGGACCGGCCCGATCGGGGAGGGGCGTGGTCGGCCTACCTGGAAGGCACCCGGGCCCGGACCGCCGAACTGGTGGAGGAGCTCCTCCCTGATCTGGTGTCGCCGCTCGACGTGCCGACCGTGGGGCCGTCAGGGCAGCCGTCGGTCACCCTGCTCGACTTCGACCCCGAAGGGGAGGACAAGGTGATCGCCGCCATCTGCGCTCCCTTGGTCGACCGTCCCGAGGAGGAGGTCGCCCGGCGCGTGCGTCTGCTCGGCGCCGAGGAGAAGCGGTCGCTTCTCCGGGCCTACGTGGGGGACAGGACCAATCGGAGGCACCGGCCCGGCCGGGCCTTCGAGCGGACCGGCTACCGGTTCGATGTGGTCACCGACTACGGCGCCTTCCGGGATCTGCAGCGCCACCGGATGCTCACCGTGGAGTGGCAGCCGCTCGGGACCACGCTCGGCTACGACGTGCCCGAGGTGGTAGCCGAGGCCGGGATGACTGCCCGGTACGTGGCCTCCATCGAACGGTCCCGCCAACTCGCCGAGGTGTTGGCCCCCACCTTTCCTGTGCAGTCGGCCTACGCCGTGGCCCTGGCCTACCGGATCCGCTACTCCATGCAGATGAACGCTCGGGAGGCCATGCACCTCCTCGAGTTGCGGTCGGGTCCCCAGGGTCACGCCAGTTACCGCTGGGTCGCCCAGGAGATGCACCGGCTCATCGCCGGTCAGGCCGGCCACCGGCTGTTGGCCGAGGCCATGTCCTACGTTGACTTCGGTGCCGAGGACCTCGAACGACTGGAATCGGAGCGCCGTGCCGAAGGAAAGAGAAATTCGCTGTCGGCAGCAGGAAATCCCGTAATCCGCTGACCTGGGAGGTTTCGCAAACTCCCAGGTAGGCCGCGGTGAACATCATTTGACGAGGGCCCGCCCCCGTGGCCTATCGTTCGCCCAGTCCCAGTCGCCCCGATAGGCGCACCTAGCGATAGTGATCGCCGGGTGCGACTGGAGGGGGGGATGCTGTGAGAGGCGGAGGGAGGCCCAGGGGATCGAGTAGAAAACACTTCCCCGAGACCGGCGACGCGAGTCGGAGGTAGCGGGGGAGTGGTGCCAAAGACCCCTGGGTCCGACCGCCTGCGGCAGTGCAGTGGGGATGGACGGAACTTCGAGACGAACAACCGGTCCGGCCCACTCCCGGTGTCCCAGGCCGGGAATAGCACGGCCAGACGGGTGGTTGCGAGAGTGCCGGGCCGCTGGTCCAGTTGCGGCGCCATCGGGATCGGCAGGACGGAACCCGGACTGCGAACGATGGGGTCGCGGAACCGTCTATGCTCCCGCCCAACTCACCACGGAAAGACCGAAAAGACCTAGATGCCACAAGAACTCGACGAAGTCGAAGGACCCGATGAGCTGATCGAGGGAGACCTCGATGAGCTGGCCGACGACGACGACCTGATTGCCGAAGACGGATTGGCCATCGCCGACGACGACGACGACGTCGCGATCGCCGTGGTCGTCGATGACGACGATGTCGCCGCGGTGGCCGAGCCCGTGGCCAAGACGGCCAAAGCCGGTGAGGACACCGACGACGACGAGGAGGAGGAGCCCGACGACGAGGACGTCGAGGCCAGCCTGGACACCATCCTGAAGGAACGTCTGGTCGTCGAGGAGCCCGAGGACGACGAGGACGCACCCGAGCCGGAGGACCGCACCGCCGACGGTGTGGAGCGGGTGCTTCCGAAGCAGCCCGGCGAGTTCGTGTGCCGGTCCTGTTTCCTCGTCAAGCACCCCAACCAATTGGCGGACCGGAAGAAGATGCTCTGTCGCGACTGCGTGTGACAGGGACCGACCATGGCTGAACCCGAGGTTTCACCCGACGACCACCGGTCCTCGGAGAGCAGGGTCAACGAGCGGATCCTCGATGTCCTCGTATACGTACCGGCCGGCCTGGCCCTCTCGGTGGTCGAGGAGTTGCCCCGCCTCGCCGCCCGGGGCCGGGAACGACTCGGCGTTCGGGTGTCCTCGGCCCGTGCCGTGGGCCAGTTCGCCGTGAAGGCCGGGCACGACGAGTTCGTCCGCCGGTCCGAGGGCTGGTTCCCGCGGCCAGGCACCCGCCCCACCGACCGCTCCGGGCCGAGCGTCAAGGTCCCGGCCGAGACGTCCTCCTCCGCTGCCTCCGCCGTCGGACAGGGGCCGCCGCCGTCCTCGGCGTCGTCCCTAGCTGAGCCGGCCCCTGGCCATGGGGCCGAGACCGGCGCGGGGGAGGGTCCCGGTCCGGTCGACCCGACCGGTAACGGCCACATCCCGACCGTCTCCACCCTGTCCATCCCGGGATTCGATGCCCTGTCCGCCTCCCAGGTGGTCCAGAGGCTGGACGGTCTGAACCGCTCCGAGCTGGTCTCGGTACGGGCCTACGAGGCGTCCACCCGCGGTCGTCGGACCATCCTCAGCCGGGTGGATCAGCTGCTCGACGAACGGTCCTGATCCCGGGGTCCGGGTCGATCGGGCGGGGAGGAGACCAGGTGGAGTCGGTGCGGCGGGCGACGATGGACGACGGACGCCGACTGGCGGCGCTGGCCGATGAACTGGTCGAGTCGGTGACGGCACAGCGGGGCGGTGGGTTCCTGGTCGCCTCGGCACTCGATGGGGCCGGGGCTACGTCCCTCGGCGATCGCCTCGCATCGCTGGTGGATCGGTCCGACGCCCTGGTCCTGGTCGGCGCGCTCGACGAGGTCGTCGTGGGTTTTGCCGTCACCACCTATGCGGCAGACGGGCGGGGCGTGCGGTGGGGTCGGCTGGGTGCCTGCTTCGTCGAGGAGGAGGCACGGGCGGTGGGCGTGGGTCGTCTCCTCCTGGAGCGGTCGCTCGCCTGGTTGGCCGACCAAGGGTGTGCCGGGGTTGACGGCTCGGCCCTGCCCGGTGACCGCGGCGCCAAATCATTCTTCGAGTCGGCCGGTTTCAAGGCCAGGCTCCTCACCATGCACCGGAAGCTCGACTGAGCGCCCATCACCGCCAGGGTCGGTCGTGGAGCGGTGAGCTGGCCTCGCGGTCAGCCTCCCCGACGGCCGGGGGACGACCGGGCCGGTACCGGACGGCGCGGACCCGGGGGTGGGGGGATGGGAATGCCCATCAGCCGGGCCAACTCGGGTACGTAGCCGGAGGCCTGACGGGCGGCGGTGAGGACCGCCTCGTCGGCGTCGGTGGGCAAGCCGGCCGGCTTGACCGTACGACGCACCGGAGACTCCACCACCACCTCGAGCAGGGCCAACCACTCCGCTGGGGGTGTGTCGGCGGCCATGGCCGCTCCGGCCGCTCCGGCCAGGCGGACGGCCAACTCCGAGGAGAGTCGGGCCGACGGCTCGGGGGGGCGGATGGAAGCTCGTACGGCCTCGACGGTCCGACCGTCGTCGAGCGCCGAGGTGATGCGCTCGACCCATCGTTCGCGCAGGGCCGTGACCCGCTGGTCGAGGGCGGTCCGGAGGGCCGTGGCCATTTCGGTTCCCTCGTCGTCGAGGGTGACCGTCGAGGCCGAGGCCACGATGGAACGCAGCTCGCGGAGCGGCACGTCCTTGCCCGCGGCGCGGGCCGAGGCGGCCCGGTCCTTCCACGATGCCAGATTGATCCGGGGAAGCAGCTGTTCGGCCAGGGACAGCAGAGGGCCCGGGGTGACTTCAGGCCGACTCTCGGCCCGGGCCCGGGTGTTCTGCTCGTCGATGGCCTGGCGCACGGCGGGGATGCCCCCTTTCAGGAGCTGCTCGGCCACGGGCAGCTGCTCGGGCGGCAGTTCGGCCAACGCTGCGTTGCGGTAGGTGCTCGAGGGGGTCAGACGGCGGGGATGATCCCTCCCTGACGACTCACGCCCCCCCGGCCGTGCGGGGCCGGCGCGTTTGCGTCCGCCACCGTCCTCGGAGGGACCCCCGGTGCTCTGGCGACCCCGGGTCCGGGTGTCGCTCCGTGGACCCCGCTCGGCGCTCTCGGAGCGAGGTCGACGGTCGGCCGGTCGACGGGCACCATCGCGTGGTCCATCGCCACGCTCGTCCCGACGCCGCTTGGACTTGGACGCCAACACCACGTTGACATCGGGCCCGCTCTTCGGCGTCCCGAGGACCTCGATGCGCTCCACACTGCGGACGTCGCCCTTGGCCTTGATGGGGAGCAGGGCGGTCACCGTCGTACCGTCCAGGGTCGTCTCGACTTCGGCCCGGAGGACCGAACCCACGCCGGAGCCCTCGGGCACGAGGGACGCCTCGACGGTGCCGCGGGGCTGTTTGGCCCCGGCGGCGCGCCAGGTCCATGTGGTGTCCCCGGTCTGACTGGTGAGTTCGACTTCGATGCGATGGGCCATACCGGGCGACAGGCTACTGCCGTGGACACCACCCGCACGCACGCTGTCTCCGGCGAACCGCTAAGAAGGGGGTAAGAACCCCCTGAAATGCACGTTTACCGACACCGGGCCATTCTACGATGGCCTGGAGGAGCAGGATCGGCGACGGTCGGCGGCGCGGGCGTCAGGTGGCGGTCGTCCCCGTTGGAGGAACAGTCGATGGATGAGTCCGAGGGAGACGCGCACGGGGTGGAGGACGCCGCGCCCATCGGCCGCGCCGGATCACCGGGCTCCGAGCCCGGGCGTGGCGCCGCCGTTCCGAACGGTCCGGTCCCACCCAACCGCGGCGAGGGTTCGACCCCCGCGCTGGCATCGTCGACGGCTGACCCCACCACCACCCGTCTCGAGCCCGCGTACCCGCCACCGGCCACCCGGACGGTTCCGGTGTGGGGTCCGGTGGTGTCTCCGCCCGGGAGTCCGACCCTCGGGGAGCGGCCCGGCCGGTCGGCCGACCGCGGACCGGGTTGGCTGTGGGCGGCGATCGCCGTGGCCGCCGCTCTTGTCGGGGCCCTGATCGGTGGCTCCATCGTGGCCGCCACCAACCCGACCGGCAACGGAGCCACGGTCAAGGAGATCTCGGCGGGTCCGGCCCTACTCAACGGGGTGACCAACATCGAGACGGTCATTGACAAAGTGCTGCCAGCCATCGTCTCCATCGACGCCAAGGGACCGGCCCCGGCGTCCCAGTCCATCTTCGGCGACGGCGTGAACGGCGGGGTGCAGGAGGATCAGGGCACCGGGATGATCATCACCTCGGGCGGGGAAGTGGTGACCAACAACCACGTCATCGCCGGCGCCACCACCATCACCGTCACCCTGTATGGGTCCTACAAGCCCCTGCCGGCGACCCTGGTGGACACCGACGCCATCAACGACGTGGCCCTCCTGCAGATCACCGGGCAGTCCAACCTCCCCACCGTGTCCTACGGCAACTCCGACAACGTGCAGGTGGGGGATGCTGTGGTCGCCATCGGGAACGCGCTCGGCTTATCGGCCGGCACCCCCACGGTCACCCAAGGGATCATCTCGGCCAAGGGGCGTTCGGTGGAGGCCAGCGACTCATCGGGCGACACTACCGAGAGCCTGACCAACATGTTCCAGACCGACGCCGCCATCAACCCGGGGAACTCGGGTGGGCCGTTGGTGGACAGTTCGGGTCGCGTCATCGGCATGAACACCGCCGTGGCCTCGAGCACCGACGGAACGTCGCAGGCCCAGAACATCGGGTTCGCCATCCCGTCCAATAAGATCGGGAAGCTGCTGCCGGCCCTGCGGAGCAAGTCGATCGGCAACCAGCCGGCATCGGGCACCGGCTTCCTCGGTGTGTCGCTCGAGACCCTCACCTCCCAGCTCCGAACCGAGTACAACTTCGTGCCCACCCGGGGTGCGGTGGTACTGCAGGTCCAGCCCGGTAGTCCCGCTGACGCCGCCGGACTGGAACAGGGCGATGTGATCACCTCGTTCCAGGGCACGACGGTGACCAGCGCCGATCAACTGGCTGAAGCCATCCAGGCCGACAAGCCCGGCCAGAAGGTCACGATCGGTCTCTACCGTGGCCCGGAGCACAAGACGGTCACCGCCATTCTGGCCAGCACCAGCACCCAGGCGGCGACCGGGTGACCCGGAGAGGTCGGCACACCGCCGGCTGGTTCGGGACCGGCGTGCACCGGCGGCACCCGTGTTCCCCTACCCTCGGGGCATGGATACCGACGTGCCGGACGGTCTGAGTGTGCGGGGTCCGGTCACTGCGCTGATCGAGGCTCTGTCTGCACCCCGCGTCGAGCCTGCCCGCGACGGGTCGCCACCCGAGGCCGGGGATCTCGCCCGGATACTGGATGCGGCCACGACGGTACCCGACCACGGGGGGCTGCGGCCCTGGCGCTTCGTCGTCATCACCGGATCGGGACGGGACCGTTTCGCTGAGGCCCTGGTGGATGGGTTGGTCGGCATGAAGGGCGACGGTCTTCCCGAGGGAGCCCTGACCAAGATGCGGGGGAAGGCCTTCGCCGCCCCCTGTGCCGTGATGGTCGTGGCTTCGCCCCAACTGGAGTCGAACGTCCCCGAATGGGAACAGGTGGTCTCGGCGTCGTGTACCGGCTACGCCATCGTGCTCGGCGCCACAGCCCTCGGTCTGGGCGCGGTCTGGAAGAGTGCCGCGGTGATCGAGACCGATCCGGTGCGTACGCTGTTCGGTCTGGCCGAGCACGAGCGTCTGCTCGGCTGGGTCAATCTGGGCTCACCGGGCCAGCCCTCCCGGAAGAAGGGCGTCTACGCCTCAGGAGGGACGCCCGACACCCCCGTCACCGTGGTGGGGGAGTGACCGACGCGACGCGCCGGTGCCGCGGCGCGTTCGAAGGCCTGGGCCACCGACACGTCCAGGAGTGAATCGACCACCAGGTCTGCCCGGCGGAGATCGAGATCCCGGGTGAGGGAGTGGGGGACCGCCACGGTGTAGAGGCCGGCAGCCACCGCCGCGGCCACGCCGCGGGGAGAGTCCTCCACCGCCACCGAACGGGCCGGCTCGGCGCCGAGGCGCTCGCAGACCAACCGGTAGGAGGTGGGCTCAGGCTTGGCCGGAACGTCCTCACTCCGACACACGAGGGTGGCGAAGCGGTGCCGGATGCCCAGCCGCTGGAGGTGTCCGTCCACCCACCCGTGGGACGACGACGAGGCCACCCCGACCGGTACACCCAGTGCCTCGGCCCCGGACAACCACTCGAGGACACCGACCCGGAGCGGCTGATCGGCCTGAATCTCGTCTCGTCGGAGACGCCTCCGGTCGGCCAGGCCGGGATCGAGCGACCGGCCTAGCTGCTGCTCGAGCTCCGCCCACGGGTCGTACAGATCGTCGCCACCGATGTTGCGTTGCCAGTCGGCCCGGTCGAGCTGTCGGCCGTGGTCGTCCCAAAGCTCCACCCACGAGCGGTACAGCGGTTCCTCAGTGTCGAGGATGGTGCCGTCGAAATCGAGGACGAGACAGCCACCGGGGAGTGGCGAACCGCGGTCAGGGGCCACGGTCAGGGTCGGCTCCGGGGGTGACCACCAGGCGGAGCGAACCGACGAAGGTCGCTTGGTGCCGCAGGTGGCCGTGGCGCTCGTCCCAGCGACCGGCGTCGAGGTCGCCGGCCAGACGTTCGATGGCCCGGGCCTCGGCCTCGGGAGGGACGAAGCTCCACGCCGACTGGGACTGTCGGACGGCGGCGTTGAGGAACGCCTCGGGGCGGCCGTAGAACGCTTCGGTGAAGCCGTCCCGGCAGTCGAATGGCACCGGGACCGGTGTCGATGTGGCTCCGGGGCCGAGGGCGGCCACCACGGCGTCGACGGGCGGATAGCGACGTGCCTCGGCCGCATATAGCTCCGGGGAGTACTCGGCCAGCCACAGGAGGTCCAACGCCGCCGGGTCGAAGGTCAGCACCACCACCGGACCCGCGGTGACCCGCCGCATTTCGGCCAGCCCGGCCAAGGGATCGGGCCACTGGTGAATGGTCACCGTGGCCATCGAGGCGTCCACGGCCCTATCGGCCAGAGGTAGCGCCCCGGCCACGGCCCGGATCGCCCCGGCACGTGGTGCGGGCCGCTGGGACAGCATGGCCGGAGAAGGCTCGACAGCGATGACTCGGCGGTCGGTCGGCTCGTAGGAGCCAGCCCCGGCTCCCACGTTGAGCACGGTCCGGGCCGGCCCGAGGGCCGACCGGATGAGCTCGGCGATCCGGGGATCGGTCTGTCGGCGACCGGCGTAGCCTTCGCCATAGCGGGCGTAGTCGACGTCGCCGGCCGGCTGGCCGCTCACCTCCATCGGGCCATGGGGGGCCCGAAACCGGCATCGGTGGCGCACGCACCGCACAGGTCCAACCGCCGGGCACCGGGCCGGTCCGAGGCGGCCACCCGGCGCCAGCCGTAGCGCCGTGCCTCCTCGAGGCAGGCCGACTCCGACCAGCGGGGCGAGGTCCGTGCCCCACACCTCCCGCAGGTCCGGAAGAACACCTCGTCGTCGTAGAGGTCGTCGAAGTTCAACTCGTCAGGGTCGTAGTCCATGAGGGCGGCTCCATCCCGAGGATACCGCTGGAGTGCGGTCGTCGAGGCACCGGATCCTCCATCGGTCAGGCCGGCGGACAGGCCGGATGGTGGACCTAGGATGACCGGAGGTCCGCCCCAGCGCTCCGCCCCCGACCGTCGGGGGTCCGAGCCGGGTAGCCGGGACGGGAAGAGGTGGAGTGAACGATGGCTGAGATGGACGATTTCAACGCCAAGATCATCGAGGAGTTCAGAGCCAACAACGGTGTCGTGGGCGGACCGTTCGAGGGTTCACCGTTGCTGCTGCTGACGACGACGGGGGCCAAGTCGGGGCAGCTGCGGGTCTGCCCGACGGTGTACCGGCGTGAGGGCGAACGGATGTTCGTATTCGCATCCAAGGCGGGCGCACCCACCAACCCGGACTGGTACCACAACCTGGTCGCCCATCCCGAGGTGACCGTCGAAGCGGGGGCAGAGCGCTTTTCGGCGCGTGCGAGCGTCATCACCGGTCCCGAACGCGAACGAATCTACGCCGCCCATGCCGCCGACTTTCCGGGATTCGCCGAATACCAGGAGAAAACCGACCGGATCATCCCGGTGGTCGAACTCGAGCGGCTCTGAAGATCGACCCGGTCAAGACCGGACCGGCACCACCCACCGGGTCGGTACGGTGACGTCTCCACCTCCCTAATATCGTCACCGTGACGAAAATACCCGATACACCCAAGTGCGGCTGGTGTCACCGACCTCTGCCTCAATTCCCCGGAGCGGGCCGTCCCCGTCGGTTCTGCAGCGCCGCTCATCGACAACGCGCCTATGAGGCCCGTCGCCGAGCCGACTCGTTCGAGATTCCCGCCGGTCAGGTCATCGTCTCCGAAGAGGATCTCCGGAGGTTGCACGATCGTCTGTATCTGTTGGAGTCGGCATTGGAGGATGTGCAGGGCGATCTGCAGGGGAAGACGGGATCCACGGCCTACCGGGAGGCGTTCGAGCATCTCCATGAGGCGGCAAAAGACCTGGTGGGAGTGACCGTAGAGCCGGTGAGACAGTAAGAGCCCCGCTTGGAGCCCTTCTCAGTCCCCCGACAAAACCGCCGATAATGTATATTATGTCAAGTAAACGTCAGATCGCGATATGTCGGATGGGCGTGCGCTGAAGCCACTACCCCGGCCGGCGATGTCGGATACACGAAGTAGTGGGCAGAGGCTCCGTGACGAGTGTGCAGAGACCCGTGATGGGCGAAATGAGGCTGAGGCCAGAGTAGGGCGCACCAGTGATGAAACGCTTCATGACCATCAGCTGCCTCGGGCTTACCCACACCAGGCCCCGATGGTCGACGAACTGAGCGGCACCTCGACATCTCCCATCACGATCTCTTTTTGAGCTAGAGCGTCATGGGCATCGTCCGGGTGCCACGGCCTTAGGTGTGGTTGCGGTGGCCGTGGCTGGTGCGTAGGACATCAAGGCCGCAGACTGACTCCCCCTCCCCCGCTTCAACTGGGCAGAGCTGGCGGAGCGGCGAGACATCCGTTGGAGGGCGTCCCAGAGAGCGGTCTGGAGCGCCTGCGGACAATCGTGTTGGCGCTAGGCGTTCTGAAAGCCGAGGTCGCCCGGGAAGCGATTGTCGAGGGTGCTGATCTACGGGTCGCTACCGGATGGGTCCAGGCCGGTCGATCGCAGCGAGGGAGTGCACTGCCTACTCGCAGATGTCTTGTGAGGGGCTGGGGCACCGTGAGCATTGTGTTGCCACAGACGTGCCCGGCGGCTGCCGCCGATTGCCTTGCGAGGGTGCCGTGTGGATCAGCGGGACGGCAGACGAGATGGATCCGGAGACAGAGGCGTCGGGGAACCTTGTTCGATCAGTCACCGGCTAGCTGATCGCCTGGGAATCCTCGCCAGCGGCCCTCGTAGCCCGGGGAGCATGCGTTGCCCCAGCCTCGGGCTGTCAGAACGCCAATCACGTCCAGTGAACAGCCAGAACATTGGACTGGATCGCAATGCACGTGCCGACGATACCTGCTGCGGGAAGAAGGAACCGCACTGGCACCTTCCATCGTTGCAGGGCAAGGGCAATTAGTCCGGCGATGCCGACGCAACCAACGAGCGCATAACGACCTTGGTACGTGGCGGTTTGCGTGGCCATTATCCAGACGCTGAGCAGCGCAGCCACTGCGATGGTGGCCAGCGTGATGAGCACGTCTCGTCGTATCTTCTGGCCATAGATTCCAAAGAGGACCATGAGAACGACCGCCGTGATGACGACGTTCACTGGCATCGACCAGTGGAACTCATTCCATCCTGACTGGTACCAGATTGAGTTCACGATTGTCCGTGGAACATGCCAGAAGACCAAGCTCAGCGGATCTTTCACTCTATAGGGCTGTAAAAAGGTTCCGAGGCCCCCGTTCAGGGCCAGATAGCGGGCACTCGCCACCCTGGCCAAAGGATCCCCGTATCGAACCGCATTTTGGATCAGATACCAACCACAAGTCAGCACTGCACCTCCGCCCGCAACGGCTAACAGGGACAGTCGCCGCTTCCATGCAGGTACTAAGAAAACGAGGATCACGATGACTAAGCCCATAGGAAGGGCCGAAAGCTTGGTCTCAACCAGCAGCCCGAAGGTCGCGCCTACCCAGGCCATGGTCCAGATGCCAGGAGACATAATGAACCGAAGAGCCAGGTAGCCGAGGACTGCACCCAAGAGATTCACCAGATTGTCGTTGGTTACAAACGCGGAGAGAAACACGAACCGCGGGAGGAACGCGATCATTGCTGCAGCCACGACCGGGGTCCACGGATCACGGCTCACCCGGCGGATTGCCAAAAACACCGTCAAGACGGTTGCGGCCCCGAGTGCGATGTTGGGAAAGCGCAGCCAAAGGAGAAACCGATGGTCCGGGGCGCTGTGGTTCAAGAAGACTTCCACTGGTTTGAAGTAGAGGCTCGGGTTGGACCGCTCGTTCGATGGTGGCCTCGGCGGCAACCCCACGATCTTCTGCCACCCAGCCATGGCCAGGTAGTAGAGGGGGGCTTGCTGGGCTTCGTCGTTCCTGCATGACGGGGTGGTGATGAACCTCGCCAGCTGGCACTGTGTGTTCATGCCGTACCAGTGACCGCCAACCATCGACTGGATGTTTTCGACGTGATCTGGCTCATCCGCTGATTCCCAGGCGGGCGTCTTGATTGCAATGACGCTCGACAGCGCCACAAATACGAGGATGACGAGTCCCAGACCCAGCCAGACCTGACCTGGGCTTCCGCGCGACGGAGCGTCTCCGATAGATGGCTTTGTCCCGGAGCCAGATGAAACCGCCAAACCCAACGTAGACAGTGGAGACTCAGGTTCCACCTCGTATTACTAACACGTGGTTCGCTCGAAGGAGCGGCTGAGTCACGGTTAGCCGATCAGTAGACCAAATGCGTTGCTGCACGGGTGATCCACCCGCCCTGGACAGGCGTTCACCGAACCACACTCACAGGTCCCGTCGATGTCCATGATGTGGCGGTCGAGGAGAGCGAAAGGGACGCGAGGCTGACCGCTCTCAGATCAGGTTACGTGTGCCGCGCTCGATCAGCACGTCGCCAAGCAGGATTCGGTAGCTGCGACCTGTCGTCTGGGTGTCCGTAGAGACCAAGACCCGGTCGAGCACCACGGTGGCCAACGGAAAAACGCCAACGGGGTACCGGTGGGAGTAGGAGCCACTGACGGGTCGTTTGGAGCCTGCGTGGTGCTGGACCGAACGCGGTCGGCGACCGATCGCTGGATACGCCGAGGCGCTCCGGGTGCTCCATAGCCCCTGCCTCCGGTCTGGTGGGCCCCCCGTGAACTCAAACCTCACATGAGGCAGAATGATGTCGTTCATGCGGCTTCTGGGCAGCGCGGATCGCCCAGGCCAAACAGCTCGGTACGAAGGGCGGAGTGGGTTGTCATCCAGAGGTTGGAGAGACGTCAACAGCGATCCGAATGCCCGCTCGAATGTCCTCGCCCGGGCCGATTCACTGCGTCGTGCGTACGTGGTCGAATCCCGCACACGCGAAGAGATCATCATTGATCTGTGCCGCGACAAGAAAGTGGTTGACATCGGTTGCGTTGACCACGAGGCCAGCAAGATCACCGAAGAACGGTGGCTTCACGGCAAGATCCTGGCCGTTGCTTCCGAGTGCCTGGGGATTGACAACGATGCTCCCGGTATCGAGGCAATGTTGAAGCGGGGCTTCAATGTCCAGCTTGCTGACATTACCGGTGATCTTTCTGGCGTACAGGAGCATGGCCCTTTCGATGTCCTGGTAGCGGGCGAGGTCATCGAGCACCTCGGTAGCCCAGAGTCTCTGCTCGTGGCGGCACGACAGCTTCTCGTTCCGGATGGAAAGCTGATTATCACGACGCCAAATCCGTTTGCCCCGTGGCGGGCCTTTGCCGGTATGCGCAGACAGGTTTGGGAAAACGTCGATCACGTTACGCTGCTCTTCCCGTCCGGAATGGTCGAACTTGCCGAACGATGCGGCATGCGCGTCACGATGATCACCACGGTAGGCGGACGTCGTCTATTCATGGGGTTTCCCGGAAATTTTCGTGTCCTAGCTGGCATGTGGGGCCGTGCTGTGCTGCGAAGGCCGAAAGGTCCTGGACCATTCGGCCTTTCGTATCCGGCCGGGTATGTGAGCCCCTTTGTGGCGTACTACATTCGGCGCCTGGCCCCGTTGGGTCAGCTCAACGAAACGTCGGTGTACGTTCTCGAACCCGATCCGTAGCCCGGAGGCGTCCGTGGAGCTCATCGCCAGTCGGTCACTCGCCTCGTGGAGTCGGTCTACCCCCGTCGATGCGTCATTGCGGACAGATTCCTGACGAAGGAGCCCACGGTAGGTCCTCCGCATTCCGTCCACGGCCGAGACTCCGGCCTCCTCCACCTTCTGCGATGTACCCGGTTGAATCTGCGCTGAGCCACGGCGAGCCTATGGTCGGTGCTGCCGCCGCGTTGTCGCCGGTGGGGGCGTGGCGGAACCGGACGCCGTCTCACTGGCGGTGATCATCGTCCTTGCGGCGAGCCGCCGTCGGACCACGAGCCCGTCGGAGAGCTGGTGGGCATACAATGGCCCTAGGCGTTGCCGGTCCGTACCGGGGGGTGACGCACCACCGACCGAGGAGGTAGGGGTGACCGAAATCGTGCAGTTCCCGAAGGGCGGGGTCTTTGATTCGCCAGAGGTGGAGCGGACCTACCGCAAGCAGCGCCTGGCCGCTGCTTTCCGTCTCTTTTCCAAGTTCGGATTCGACGAAGGGGTGGCCGGCCACATCACCGCCCGTGACACCGAGCGGCTCGACCACTTCTGGGTGAATCCCTTCGCCATGCATTTCGGGCAGATTCGGGCTTCGGATCTCATCCTGGTCAACCACCAGGGCGAGGTGGTCGAGGGGGACAAACCGGTCAATACGGCGGCGTTCGTCATCCACTCCCAGATCCACGCGGCTCGACCCGATGTGGTGGCTGCTGCCCACTCCCACTCCATCTACGGAAAATCCTGGTCAGCCCTGGGGAAGCTCCTGGATCCGATTACCCAGGACGTCTGTGCCTTCTATGAGGATCACGCCGTGTTCGACGACTACACCGGGGTCGTGCTCGACCTCGAGGAGGGCAAGCGGATCGCCCACGCCCTCGGCGGCAACAAGGCGGCCATCCTGCGCAACCACGGCCTACTCACTGTGGGCCATTCGGTGGACGAGGCGGCCTGGTGGTTCATCACCATGGAGCGCTCCTGCCAGGCCCAGCTGCTGGCCTCGTCGGCCGGGACTCCGGTACTGATCGACCCGGCGATGGCTAGGACCACGGCCGGCCAGGTCGGTTCCCACCTGGCCGGTTGGTTCAGCTTCCAACCGCTGTTCGACCGTATCGTCAGAGAGCAGCCCGACCTGCTCGACTGATCGGTAGCCCGACTACCGCCGGACCCGGCCGGCAGTTCAATCCGGTGTTCGTACCGGCGTGATGATGACCACCGGGATTTCCCGGGAGGTATGTCGCTGGTAGACGTCATAGCGCCCGGTCACGCCGGGATGGAAGACGCGGGACATTCCCCGGTTGGTGCGGTTGACCAGAGGCCACAGCTGGGCGCGCTCCTCGGCATCGGCCACACGGGCCGCGGCGGGAAACACGGTGCGCCCCACCCGAACGGTGACCGCGGGCTGAGCCTCGAGATTGAGGAGCCACGCCGGCGGCCGGTCGCTCCCCCCGTTGGAGGCCACCACGATGAGATCTCCTCGGTCGCGGCAGTAGGTGAGCCCGTGGGTCCGGGCCATTCCGGTCTTCCGACCGGTGGTGGTCAGTAACAGGGCGGGTACCCGGTTGCTGTGCTTACCCACCCGACCGTCGGACTTCTCGTAGATGTACTTGTGGAAGCGAAGGTACGGACCGACGAACCGGGTGGTGAAGATGCCGTCCACGGAAAGATCCCCAGGCTCAGCGGCGGGCGTCGAAGGTGGGGATGAGGGTCCGGGCCGCCCGGGCCTCGTCCACCCGTCGCACGGGGGTGTGGTGGGGGTACTGGGCCATCGTCCCCTGGGGCTCGGTTGCCGCCTCGTAGGCAATCCGCTCGAGCGACTCAGCCAGGGCTTCGAGGGTCTGGGGGCTCTCGGTCTCGGTGGGTTCGATCATCAGCGCCTCGTCCACGATCAGTGGGAAATAGACGGTCGGCGAGTGGAACCCCTCCTCCAGCAGCCGTTTGGCCACGTCGAGGGCGCGAACTCCGTGGGCCTGTTTGATGGTCCGTACCGACAGGACCACCTCGTGCATGCACGGCCGGTCGAAGGGGACGTCGTAGGTGCCGGTCAGACGCTGGCGGATCCAGTTGGCGTTGAGCACGGCCGTCTCGGCGATGCGGCGCAGGCCGTCTCCCCCGTTGGCCAGGATGTAGGCCAGGGCCCTGGCCAACACCAGCGTGTTGCCGTGCCAGGTGTGCATCCGACCGATCGAGTGCTCAGGCGTGGCCCAGGCATACACGGGAGACTGGTCGTCCGACGCTACCCGGACGGCTCGGGGGCCGGGCAGGAAGGGGACGAGACGTTCGGAGACGGCCACGGGGCCCGCCCCGGGCCCTCCCCCGCCGTGGGGGGTGGCGAAGGTCTTGTGCAGGTTCATGTGGACGATGTCGAATCCCATGTCCCCGGGGCGCACCACACCCAGGATGGCATTCAGGTTGGCTCCGTCGTAGTACAGGAGGCCGCCCACCTCGTGCACGGCGGAGGCGATGGCGGCGATGTCCTCCTCGAACAGACCCAGGGTGTTGGGATTGGTGAGCATGATGCCGGCCACGTCCTCGTCGAGGACGGTGGCCAGTGCGGCCATGTCCACACACCCCCGCTCGTCACTGGGCACCGTGACCACTTGGTAACCGCCGAGGGTCACCGACGCCGGATTGGTGCCGTGGGCCGAGTCGGGGATGATGACTTTGGTTCGCGCCGACCCCCGGGCCTCATGCCACGCCCGCATGAGCAGCAGGCCGGTAAGCTCCCCGCGGCGCCGGCGGCGGGTTGCAGGGTGGCCGCGGCCATGCCGGTGATCTCGCACAGGGCCTCTTCCAGCTCCACCAGGAGGGCCAGCCATCCCTGGGTCAGTGACGCCGGTGCGGCCGGATGCACCCCGGCCAGCCCGGGCAGCCCGGCCACGGTGTCGCACATCTTGGGGTTGTACTTCATGGTGCACGACCCCAGAGGGTAGGCACCGAGGTCGACGGAGAACTGCCGGTGTGACAGGCGGGTGAAGTGGGCCACGAGGTCACGCTCAGACACTTCGGCTAGGGGGACGGGGGACGTCCGCCGGTGGGCCTCGGGGACCAGTTCGTCCACGGACATCTCGGGGACACCGGTGGTGCGGAAGGACCACCCACTCCGACCGGGATGCGACAGCTCGAAAAGGGTGGGCTCGGACTCCCGGCCCAACAGTGGGGCGCTCGTGGCCTGCCCCCCCGGAGCACCCGCTCCCGGGCCGTTCACCGCTCCGGCCATCAGGCCACCGCCTTGGCCAGCGCCGTCACGTAGGCGTCGATCTCGTCACGCGTCCTGCGCTCGGTCACCGAGATGAGGAGGCCCTCTCCGCCGTCCTCGAAGGCCTCGTCCAGGGGGATGCCGGCCAGGAACCCGGCATCGGCCATCCGTTCCACCACGAGGGCGGCCGGAACAGGAAGGCGCACCGCGAACTCCCGGACCACCGGGGCTGTGACCCAGGCCTCGACCCGGTCCAGCGCCAACAGGGAGCGTCGGAGATAGTGGGTGGCCTGGGCGCAACGACGGGCCAGTTCGGCCAGGCCCGAGGTGCCCAGCCATCCGAGTTGGATGGCTGCCGTGACCGCCATCAGGGTCTGGTTGGTGCAGACGTTGGACGTGGCCTTCTCCCGTCGGATGTCCTGTTCGCGGGCTCGGAGGGTGGTCACGTAGGCCGGACGTCCCTCGACGTCCACGGTCTCTCCCACCAGCCGCCCGGGCAGCCGACGCACGTGAGCCTCAGCGCAGGCGAACAGCCCGAGGTACGGGCCGCCGAACCCCAGGGTGGTTCCGAAGACCTGGCCCTCAGCGACCACCACGTCGGCCCCCCACTCCCCCGCCGACTTGAGCAGTCCGGCCGCCACCGGGTCGACGCCCACGACCAGCAGGGCTCCGGTCCGGTCGCAGAGGGCCCGGGCCGCGGCCAGGTCCTCGATGCAGCCCAGGTAGTTCGGGTAGCCCACGACCACCACACCGGGAGGATCGTCAGCTCCCCTACCTGGGTCCGGCCAGGTGGTGACCCCGTCGGCGAGGGGAACCGTGCGGATCCGGTGACCGGTGCCGAGCGAGGCCGTGGCCAGCATCTGGCGCCAATGGGGGTGGATGCCTTCGGACAGCCACACCGAGGCCCGCCCCGAGGCGGCCACGCCGAGGTTGACCGCCTCAACGGCGGCACTCCCACCGTCGTAGAGGGAGGCGTTGGCCACCGGGAGGCCGGCCAGTCGGGCCACCATGGTCTGATACTCGAAGACGGCCTGCAGGACGCCCTGGGCCACCTCGGGCTGATAGGGGGTGTAGGACGTCACGAACTCGGACCGTCCGGCCAGAGCCCGGGTCACCGATGGGATCTCGTGGTCGTAGGCACCTCCCCCGGCGAAGCACACCAGACGGTCCGTGCGGGCCCGGTTGCCGTCGGCGAGGGCCTCCATGTGGGCCAGGACGTCCGGCTCACCCACGCCGGCGTCGAGCTCCAACCCGCGCTGCAGCCGGATGGCCTCGGGCACCACGGCAAACAGCTCGTCGACCGACCCGAGGCCGAGGAACGCCAGCATGGTCGCCACTTCGTCATCGGTGTGGGGGATATAGGTGCCCATGGGGTTGCTCCTCGAACGTTCGGTGCTCTCGTGTCTAGCGGACGGGACCGGTCGGGGCCCAATGCCGGGAAGGACCGCTGCTCATCGGGTCGACGCCCATTGGCCGGCCGTGACGAACGGGGTCTTCACGACCCGGGCCGGGAGTACCCGTCCGCGTTGCAGGACGGCCAGCTCGGTAGTGGGGCTGACCACTTCGGCGCTGTCGAGGAAGGCCAGAGCGATCCCGTGTCCCAGCATGGGCGAGAAGTTCCCGCTGGTGACCGTGCCGACGGTTCGGTCGTTCTGGGACAGCTCGGCGCCTTCACGGGGAGGCTGGCGCCCCTCGGTGGACAACCCCACCAGGCGGCGACTGATCCCCCGTTCCCGCTCGGCCCGGAGTGCGGCGCGGCCCCGGAAGTGCTCCTTGTCCCAACCGACCACCCAGCCCAGTCCCGCCTGCAATGGCGTGATGCCGGGGCCGAGCTCGTGTCCGTGCAGCGGCAGCGCCGCCTCGAGGCGAAGCGTGTCCCGTGCGCCCAGCCCGGCCGGCTGGATGCCGGTGCCCAACAGCGCGGCCCACAGGGCCTCGGCGGCACCGGCCGGGACGGCCAGCTCCACGCCGTCCTCGCCGGTGTACCCGGTGCCGGCGGCCAAGCAGGCCACGCCTTCCCAGACGAACGGGGTCAGGGCGAACCGGGGCACCGAGGCGGCGTCCGGGGCCACCGTGGCCAGACGGGTGCGGGCGTGCGGGCCCTGGACGGCCAGGATGCAACGGTCGGTGGTGGTGTCCTCGCCGCCGATGGCGCTCACCACACGGTCGGTGTTGGATGCGTTGGGCATGACGTCGAAGTCGCCCTCGGAGAGCCACCAGACGATGATGTCGTCCACCACGGATCCGTCGGAATCGTCCAACAGGTGGGTGTACTGGGCCCGTCCGGGTGCTATGCGGCGAAGATCGTTGGAGAGTGCGGCCTGCAGCCGGTCAAAGGCGTCAGGACCCTCCACCCGTACCGTGCCCAGGTGACTCACGTCGAAGACCACCGAGTCGAGGCGACAGGCGCGGTGCTCGGCGATGGTCCCCTCGGTGTAGGAGAGGGGCATCTCCCAGCCGCCGAACTCCACCAACTTGGCCCCGAGCCGGCGGTGGGCCTCGATCAGGGCGGTGTGACGGAGTGTCCCCCCCGTCCCATGGTCGGTGGGGTTCACGGGAGCCTCGGAGGTGTCGCCCACGCCGAAAGGATATCGGTGCGGCGGATCAGGCGATTCGGGAGAGTGCGGAGGGCACCTGGATGTCACCGGCCAGGCCGTACTTGGCCAGGAGGGCCAGTGTGTCCCGCTGGTAGAGCACGGTGACCCGGATATCCGGGTACAGGACGCCGAGGCGACGGACCTTGCTGTTCTTCTTGGTCACCAGGCGTTGGTTGAGCGTGGTCAACTCGACGAAGAGTCCGAGCTCGGGAAGCCAGAAGTCGGGACGGAATCCGGCCGTGGGTCGGCCGGTGGAATCCCACTCCAGAGCGAACTCGACGGGCTCGTACTCCCACAGGACGCCGTAGAAGTCGAGAATCCGGGCGAACCGCTGCTCGGACTCGTGTGCGAACCGCTTCCCCGGGGCAAAGGGGTCGGCGTCGTTACCCAGAGCGCCCTCGCTCAACGCTCGGCCGCCTCGGCGGAGGCCAGATACTCGGCGGCGGGATGGCCGGCCGGACGGAGTGCGGGCGTGGTGTCGGCGATCTCGATGATGGCCGCCTCGAGTTCGGAGACCACACCGGAGAGCGGCAAGATGTTGAACACCCCCTGGCCGCCGGCCAGCAGGTCGACGACCTCGCCGTCGGACTGGGCCAGCACCGAACGACTGCCGGCGAGTACCAACTGCGACGACGCGAGATCCGCACCCAGGTCGCCGCGCAGACACTCGACGGCCTGGCGGGCCTGCTGCAGCTTGAGGCCGGCGTCGAGCAACCGTTTGATGACCTTCAGCTCCAGGACATCACTGTATGAGTACCGGCGCTGGCTCCCGCTGCCGGTGGCGTCGGTGATGGACGGGCGCAGTAGCCCGGTGCGGGCCCAGTAGTCCAGCTGCCGGTAGGTGATACCCACGAGCGAGCACACCTGCGCGCCACGGAAGCCGTCCTCGGGTCGCTCGACCCCGCCGTCCCCCCTCGGGCCGGGCCGCGGGACCCTGCGGAGACCCCCTGGGTTGGCGGACTCGCCAGATCTGTTGTCGGTCACTCCCACTCCTCCACCTCGATCAGAGGTTGACCGTAAACCGAAACCTCACGGTCACCTGCGGTTCTACGGTATCACACCACCGTAATTACGTGGGTGTGACCTCCCGGGTGGCCACCGGTGGAGCCGGTGGGTCGTGTGATTTGGACGCGGCGTCCCGTCGGGCCATGATCGGAGCATGACCGTGATCAAGATCAACGCCATCACCGTGCGGGAAGACTCGGGCGACGAGCTGGCCCGACGGTTCGCCAAGCGGTCCGGGGCCGTCGACGGTGCCGACGGCTTCGAGGGCTTCGAGCTGCTCAGGCCCAACGACGACCGCGGGGTGTGGCTGGTGCTGACTCGTTGGCGCGACGAAGCCTCGTTCAATGCCTGGGTGGCTTCGCCGGCCTTCGCCCACGGCCACCGCTCCGAAGCGGAGCGGTCGGGAGCGGCGCCAGATTCGGCAGAAGCCCAGCCGGTGGGGGCCCACAGTGAACTGTGGTCCTACGAGATCGTCCCGCTCCCCCCGCCGGCATGACCGCCAACCCCGTGCCGAGACGCGACACCGTCCCCGTCCACCGGCGCTCCGTCGAGTTCGAGGCCTTCGACGACGGGGAGACCATCGTCGTGGTCGGCACGCTGCGTGACACCCGCCCGTGGGCCGAAGACGGTAGTGCGGTCCAGACCGTCCACGACATGGACCTGCGCGTGACGGTCAGGGTCGCTGACATGACCATCACCGAAGCATCGGCGGTCATGCGGACGTTCCCTCACGTCGAGTGTCCGGCGATCACTGAGTCCTTTGGCGGCCTGGTCGGACTATCGGTCACCCGGGGGTACACACGCGCCGTCCAGAGTCGCTTCGGAGGGCCCCGGGGCTGCACCCATCTCGAGCAGCTGGCCCGGTCCCTCGGCCCCGTCGTCGTCCAGGCGGTCACCTCCTGTCGGGCCCGTGCCGTGGCCCTCGGCCGCCAGGCCGATCTCCTGTCCGGGTCCGGGAGCCCGTGGGCACGCGACTCCTGTCACATCTGGGCCGAGGACGGCGTAGCCGACCAGAAGTTGGCGGCAGGATGGCGTCCGGGGGTCGGTCCGTACCCGGCGCCGGCACTGGTCACGTTCAGAGCGTCGGGCTCCCCGCCGTGACCTACGCCGCGACGGGAGGCCGGGTCAGGTGGCGAGGTCACAGCCGGGCGGTGACCGGTCTGGTTGTGACGGTGCTGGCGGCCCTCGCCGTGCTCGGCGGATGCACGAGTTCCGGAACGGCCATTACGACCCCGTACACAGAGACCCACCCGGCCCTGGAGCACGGGCCGACCTATGAGGTCAAGGTGCAGAACATCAGTGGTCTGGGACCGGTACTGGTAGACGGCCAGGGCATCGCCCTGTATCTGTACGAGACCGACAAACAGGGGCATCCCTCGCGCTGTTACGGCATCTGCGCTATCCAGTGGCCGCCGCTGGTGGTCCCCTCGGGCGTGTCCCGGCCGGTGGCCGGTCCTGGTGTCGAGCCGACGCTCCTCGGGACCGCCCCCCGAACGGACGGGACCGTCCAGATCACCTACAACGGCTGGCCGCTGTACCTGTGGCCGCCCGACCGGACGCCGGGTACCGCTACCGGCCAGGCGCTCACCAATGCCGGAGGTCGGTGGTACGTCCTGGATCCGGCCGGAAACGCCGTCGTGACGAAGTAGGCGCGTGGCGACATGGGGACGGGCAGACTGGGTCGATGGAACAGTCACCCGCCACCTCCCGCTGGTCGATCAATTCGACCGACTCCCTCCTCAGCATCAACTCGAAGGGATCGGTACTCTCCATCGGATCGGTGGGGTCGTTCGCCTCCGTGGGGTCGATTGGTTCAGCCGTGTCGGTGGCCTCGGTCGGGAGCTTTCTCGGTGTGGCCTCGATCCTCTCGTGCGCATCCGTGCTGTCGGTGCTCTCCTTCCGTGCGGTGAGGGGGGTCATGGACGCCCGAAGCCGGTAGTCGCCCGGAGCGACGGGAACAAGGTGGAGGACGACCGGCGCGGGCACCAGGTCGGGGCAGGTCCTAATCGGTGGGTCCCCCGAGCCACCCCCTCTTGCGGAAGAGGTACAGCAGTCCGGCCGCAGAGACCAGCTCGAGTCCGATACCGAACGTGTAGAACGGCCAGCGACCCGTGATGTGGGTCAGCAGGTAGGAGAAGTTCTGGCCGAAGAATCCGGTGAGGAAGCTGAGCGGCAGGAACACCGTAGCGATGATGGTCAGCTGCTTCATCACCACGTTGAGTCGGTTGGAGACTGTCGACAGGTGGGTGTCCATGACCCCGCTCAGCAGGTCCCGGTACCCGTCGACCAGATCGCTCATCCGGATGAGGTGGTCGTAGATGTCCCTCATGTAGCGAAGGCCGTCGGTGGACACGCCGGGCAGCTCGACTACCCCCGAGGTCACGCTGGCGAACATGTCCCGCTGCGGGGTGATCACCTTGCGGATGATGATCAGCGACCGCTTCATGGTGAAGAGCGTTCCCAGCTGGGCATCGGTCGGCTTGACCAGGATGGCGTCCTCCAGCTCGTCGATCTGGCTGTCGAATTTGTCGAGCATGGGGAAGAAGCTGTCCACCAGCTGATCGATGATCAGGTAGATCAAGGCCAGCTGCGGCGACTCCATGTCCGCCGGGCGTCGGTGGGCGATCCGCTCGTGTACCAGTTCCATGGCCGGGCACGGGCCGCGATGGACGGTCACCACGAAGTGTTCGGCGAACACGAAATGCACTTCGTCGGTCGATAGCTCGTCGGCCGATGCGCCGTGCACCACCATGTAGGTGAACCCGTCGTAGTCCTCGATCTTGGGGCGCTGACCGAAGTGCTGCATGTCGTCGACGGCCAGATGGTGGATGTGGACCACTTCGAGCAGGAAGTCATGGGCTTCGTCGTCCACCCCGTCAAGGTCCAGCCAGAAGAATTCGCCGGCGGTCAGGTGCTGCTCGACGGCCGGTCGGGTGGCCTCCACCGTGGTATCGCCGAAGGTGAGGCTCCCGTGCATCGTACGATTCTGCCGCTGGCGGACCAGTCCGGTGGGGATGGGGCGATGAGGGACCGCCCTGGTGGAGCGATCGTTGCGGCCGGTGGTCGGGCCAGATCCCCGTTCAGTCGAGGCGCACCAGGCTCTGACGGTAGCGCCGCCCGTTGGCCACGTACTCCCCCGCCGACAGCCGGATCATCGCCGGGTCCGATCGATCGGGACGGAGTGTGGCCGGAACCCCGATGGCCAGTGCTCCTGCCGGCACCACCATGTTGTTGGGCACTACGGCGTTGGCTCCGACGGTGGCCCCGGTCCCGATCACGGCATGGTGCAGCACGACCGAGCCCGAGCCGACCAGGCAATCATCTTCGAGGAAGCACCCTTCCAGATGGGCCAGGTGACCGATGACGCACCCGTCACCGACCACGGTCGGGAAGCCCGGCCCGGCATGGACAACCGTTCCGTCCTGGACCGAGGTCCGGGCCCCCACACTGACGGTTCCGTAGTCCCCCCGCAGGACGGCCTGGGGCCACACGGTCGACTCGGGCCCGATGGAGACGTTGCCGATCACCACCGCGTCGGGGTGGATGTAGGCGTCGGTGTGGATGACGGGGACCTGGTCCCCGAGCTGGTAGATGGCCATCGCCCGACCCTATGGCACGCCTCGGGCACCGGCCAACGTGGTGTTCGGCCCCGGAGCGGCACCCCTCGACCGGTCGGGTCCGGTCCGCTCGGCCACGTGCCGACTGGGCGACGGCGCCCCGGGCTAACGTTTGCCCCGAACGCGTCCGCCGGTGGCCTGGGTCAGGAGGCACGACGGGGAGGAGATACGTGGGAGCGCCCACCGCCGTGCACGGAGCCCAGAGCACTCGAGAACAGGCTGTCGTGGTCACCCACGCCCTGGTCGGCTGGGTGGTCCTCGGTTGGGTGGGCGCCATGGGGATGGTCCTCTCGGGCACCCGAATCGGGGCCGTTGCCGATCCCCATCTCGCCCTGTGGTGGTACTCGCTCCCGTCAGGCGGGGGGCCTCTCGAATCGGTGATCTTCTATGTATCGGTGGTACTCCTCGTGGGTGCCTGGCTGGGACTCGGTCGCCTGGCCCGGGCCGGTCAGCTCACCGTCGGGAGGGCATGGGTGGTCCTCGCCGTGTGGGCGCTCCCGCTCCTCCTCGGACCGCCCCTGTTCAGCCGGGACCTGTTCAGCTATGTGGGCCAGGGGCTGCTGGCCCATCACGGGCTCAACCCCTACGCCGTGGCGCCCTCGGCCCTGGGTCACGGCCCCCTGCTATCGGGCATCGCCAGCGTGTGGAGGAACACCACCTCCCCCTACGGCCCGCTCTTCGTGGCTTCCACCAAGGCGGTGGCGTCCGTGGCTGGTGGATCGCTGGCCGTCCAGGTGATGGCCTTCCGGGCCCTCGAACTCATCGGGGTGGTGCTCGTAATGGTCTCCCTGCCCCGATTGGCCCGTCACCTGGGCACCGATCCGGGAATGGCACTGTGGCTCGGGGCGCTGAGCCCTCTGGCCCTGTTCGGTTTCGTGGCCTCCGGCCACAACGACGCACTGATGGTCGGCCTGCTCGTGGCCGGGGTTACTCTGGGCGTCACCGGGCGGCTGGTCCCCGGGCTGGTGCTCTGCGCACTGGCCGCAACAGTCAAGCTGCCGGCCGCCGCCGGCGTGGTGTTCCTAGCTGCCGACCAGATGGGGCGGCTGTCCGGATCGAGGCGGTGGCGGGTACTCGGTGAGGCAGCCGCCGTGCTGGTGGTGGTGCCGGCCGCGGTGACCTTGCTGGCTGGCTACGGCTGGACGTGGCTCGGTCCCACCGCCCTGCACATCCCCACCGAGTTGCGGGTGCTCTCCACCCCCTCGGTGTCACTGGGGGTGCTCCTCTTTTCCATCCTCCATCCCCTCGGGATACCGGTGACCCGCTCGGCCGTGGTGACCGTCACCCAGGACGTGGTCCTGGTGATCACCGTGGCCGCGGTGCTGTGGTTGCTGGTCACGCTGCGAAAGCACGAGGTGGTTCGCTCCCTCGGGCTGGCCCTCATCCTCATTGTGGTAGGCAGCCCCACGGTGTGGCCCTGGTATCTGACATGGGGTGTCGCCCTGCTGGCGGCCACCACCGCCCAGCGGTCGAAGGGACTGGCCGCCGTGGCCGCGTTGGCCATGCTGGTCGTCGGTCCGAGCGGTCATCCGCTGCTCGTCGGTGACTGGTACGTCGCGGTCTCGCTCGGCACCCTGGGCGTGGTGGCATGGCTGGTCCGGGGCTCACGTTGGCGATCGGTGGTGGCCGGGCATGCCACCTGAACCGACGGCCGGTACCGAGGTCACTGTGGTGACCCCGACGACCCCGGGTCGCCCCTTCTCCGACGGGCCGACGATGCCGGTGGTTCGACCGCACGGCCATCCCTCCGGCCCCCCTGCCGCCGACGGGGTTCCTCCCTCGGGGAGGCCGTGGGCGCCATGGGTACTCCGTCCCATCGTCATCTACCTCGTCTCCCGGGCTCTCACGTGGGCCACGTTGGCGGTCAAGACCCTGTCCACCCACAAGAGCATCCTGGAGGAGGTCGACCGGTGGGACAGCCGGTGGTTCCTGCGGGCGGCCATCCATGGGTGGCCGAGGCATCTCCCCTACCACCACGGCCATGTGGCCGGGAGCACCATCGCCTTCTTCCCCCTCTTCCCACTCAGCATCCGGTGGCTCTCCCGCGTACCCGGTCTCACCCCGCTAGCCGCAGGCATCATGCTCACCACGGTCTCGGGTCTCACCGCCATGATCGGGGTGTGGGCACTGGTCCGCCACTACAGCGATGGTCCCTCCGCGGACCGGGCCACGTTGCTGGTGGCCCTGTTCCCCGGCTCGTTCGTGTTGAGCATGGTGTACTCGGAAGGGTTCGCCCTCACCTTCCTGGCCTTCGGGATCCTGGCCCTGCTGCAGCGGCGCTGGCTTGTGGCCGGACTGCTCGGCCTTCTGGCCAGCGCCACCACACCGGTGGCCCTGGCCTTCGAGGTCAGCTGTCTCTGGTGCGCCTACCGGGAGATCGTCGACCACCGGAGTTGGCGGGCCGTGGTGGCGCCGATCCTGGCCCCACTCGGGTTCGTCGGCTACCAGGTGTGGATCTGGCAGCACACCGGCAGTGTGGACGCGTGGCGCCTGACCGAGCGAGGAGGATGGAAGAGCTATCCGTCATTCCTCTACGCCGTCCACACCGTGACGATCTTCGTCCGCGACCCCCTCGCCACCAACAAGACCCAGGACCTGCTGTTCGTCTGCACCGTGGCCGCCGTGGTGGCTGCCGTGGTGGCCATCCGGTCGTCCATGCCCACCGCCATGTTGCTCTACGGGCTGTCGGCCGGAGTACTGGGCATGATCTCGGCCCCGATCGGTCTCCGTCCCCGTTTCATCCTTCTGGCCTTCCCCCTCATCGTGGCCGTGGGAACGCGGCTCCGGGGTCGGGTCTACGCCGCGGTGACGGCGCTCTCCGCCGTGGCCCTGGTCGTACTGACCGCCTACGAGGTGTCGTCATTCCGGATCTTCCCGTAGTCCCGGGACCCATCGGGCCGGTCGACCCCACCGACCCCGAGCGGCCGGCGCCTACGATCGGCGCGGTGGACCGCGTGCACCAGGACCGGCTGCGGATCCGACCCGCGAGTCGCCGCGGTGGCCCGGGCACGGCCACCACCGCCCACCCCGGAGAGATCGCCATCCGGCCAGCTCTGGACGGAGAAACGCCAAACGCCCAGGGCCAGTCGGGAGGCGACGGCCCGTCCGACGGCGATGGATCAGCGGTCGGGGCGCACGGACAGGCCGCACCGGTCGCTGCGGACGCCATCACCGCCACGCCGGAGCGCTGCGCCTGGAGCTTGGTCTGGCTCGGGGCCGTGCTCGGCGGACTCGCCTTTTGGGGATCGTGGGCGACATGGCCGCCGGGGGGATACCTGGCCCCATTGACCGTGCTCCTCGGCGTCATCGGTATGGCGGCGACGTGGCTGGTCTCGGACCCTCGGGGTCTGCTCCTCCAGGTCGGGGCACTGGCGACGACCCTGGCCGCCACGTTGGGCCACGAGGGCACCCAGATCCACGCCCGCCAGTACTACACCACTGATTCGGCGGCCTTCAACCAGCTGGCGGCCAACCTGTTCGTCCACGGGTCGAACCCGTACACCGCCAGCCTGGCCTCGGCATCGAATCTCCTCCAGACGCCGGCGGACTACTGGACCTACACGGCAACGGGCGGTCACGTCACCGCCGTGTCCTATCCTGCCGGTTCGTTCCTGATGGAGGTACCGGCACTCCTCCTCGGCTTCCACCATCAGGTCACCGACTGGACGGACCTCATCGCCTGGCTGGTCACCGGAGCCCTCATCTTCGCGTTGCTGCCCAGCTCGCTGCGATGGTTCGGGCCGCTGGTCGTGGCCGTCCCGCTCTACGGCGACGTGTTCGGTTCCGGGGGCACCGACGCGGTCTTCCTCCCGTTCCTGGTCCTGGCGGTGTGGCGGTGGGATCGGTTCTGCACCGGACGGGGTGCTGGTCTGGCCCGGTGGATCGGACCGGTGGCACTCGGTGTGGCGTGCTCCATCAAACAGACGCCGTGGTTCTGCGTACCGTTCCTGGCGGTGGGTATCTACCTCGAGTCCCGGGCGTCGGGACGGCGTCCGGTGCGCATCGTGGCGGGGTACCTCGCCATCGTGGCCGCGGTGTTCGCCGCGGTGAACCTGCCGTTCATTTTCCGGCAGCCGAGGGCTTGGGCACGCGGCAGCGTGCTCCCCTTCGACCGCCCGCTGGTCGCCGACGGACAGGGCCTGGTGTCCTTGGCTCTGCATGGTGTGGTCCGAGGGGTGTCCCTGCCCCTCCTGACCGTGGCTAGCGTGCTCGTGTTCGTCTCCCTCATGGCCGCCCTGGTGGTGTGGTATCCGGGCATGAAGCGGATCTGGATGTTGCTGCTGCCGCTGACGTTCTTCGTCGGTGCACGGAGCCTGCTCAGCTATATGGTCGACCTGTTTCCGGCCGCCGTCGTGGCCGCCGTGACGGTAGCCACGGTCAGCTGGCCCGCCCATGCCCGCCGCGTCGGACGCCTGCGCACGCCACTGGCGCTGGCCGCACTGGCACCGGCCACCGCCGCTGTGGTGGTCGCCATCCTGGCATTCGGCTCGCCCCCACTCGATCTCAACGTGACGTCGTTCCATGCCACCCACGCCGCCACCGTGTTGAACTCGGTCACCGTGGACGTGCACAACACCACGGACCAGAAGGTGGTGCCCCACTTCATCGTGACGATCGGGAGTTCGCACCCCACCGGCTTCTGGCACACGGCGGACCAGCATCCGGTGGTACTCGCCCCCCATGCCTCGGCCGTGGTGACCCTTCGCCCCCCCGTGTTCACCGGGGCACCGAGCCACGGCGAGTACTGGCTGGTGCAGGCGTACACGTCGGTCCCGGAGGCACTCAGCAATTCGACTCTCCAGCACTGGCGTCTGGGCAAGGTCAAATAGCCGGCCCCCGTCGGTGCCTCGTCGCCGCTGAGCGAGGGCCCGTAGGATGACGGTGCCCTGCGGGGCGGACGTGAGGAGACAGGACGATGCCCGAATTCGACGAGGTCGACCACCCGGTGTTCGACGCCGACAACCACTACTACGAGGCACTTGACGCCTTCACCCGCCATCTTGATCCCGCCCTCGGGTCCCGGGTCATTCAGTGGAGCGAGGTCAACGGCCGCAGGTATCACGTCATCGGGGGCCGGGTCAGCCATGCCGTGACCAATCCGACCTTCGACCCGGTGGCCCTGCCCGGCGCCATGTACGACTACTTCCGGGGTAATCCCGACCACCGCAACCCCATGGAGTTCCTCTCGCGCCGGGAATCGATCCGCCCGGCCTACCGACGGCCTGATGCCCGTCTGGAGACCCTCGACGCCCAGGGGCTGGCCGGCTGTCTGTTGTTCCCCACGCTCGGGATGATCTACGAGGAGCCGCTGGCCCACGATCCCGTCGCCGTCTGCCACCTGTTCCGGGCCTTCAACCGGTGGATGGCGGAGGACTGGTCGTTCAACTACGGCGACCGGATCTTCGCCGCGCCCTACTTGACCCTGGCCGATCCGGCCTGGGCCGCGGAGGAGCTGACCTGGGCCCTCGACCAGGGCGCCCGCACCATCGTCATGCGGCCGGCGGCGCCGACCACAGCGCTCGGACGCCGCAATCCCTTCGACCCGATGTTCGACGCGTTCTGGGACCTGGCCAACCAGTCCGGCATCACCGTGGTGGTCCATGCCGCCGATAGCGGGATCGGGTCCAACGGCTATGCCGTCGACGGATTCGCGGCCACCTTTTCGGGGGGATGGAAGCCCTCAATCAAGTCGTTCGCCATCGAGCAGGCCATCCGAGACTACCTCCTTACGCTCATTTTCGAGAACCACTTCGAGCGCTTCCCCAACCTGCGGATCGCCTCGATAGAGAATGGTGCCGAGTACCTGCCCGAGGTCATCAAGAAGATCAGGTCCACGGCCAACAAAATGCCCGGCTACTGGAAGCACGACCCGGTCGAGACGCTGCGGCGCCACGTGTGGATCAACCCCTTCTGGGAGGACGACGTCTATCAGGTGGCCGAGTGCATGGGTTCGAACCGGGTCCTGTTCGGCTCGGACTGGCCCCATATCGAGGCCCTGCCCGAGCCGCGTGACTACCTCCTGGAGCTGAAGAACTTCAGCGCCGAGGACCGTAGGGCCATCCTCAATGACAACGTCCGCGAACTGATCAACCTGCGCCCCGCCTGACGGGGGTCAGCGGGATCACCTCCCGGTGGGTGGTCAGAGGCCCAAGGTCGAACATCCCACCGCCGACGCCGTAGCCCGAAGTCGCATGAACATGGCGGAGAGACCCCACCCTGCTCCGGATCCCCGGCTGCCCGGCGGGAGGAGTCCTGACCACCGTCGGGAGGCCCGTCGCCAGTAGTCACCAGGGGCGAGGAGAATCAGTCCCAAGATCACGAGCGCCACTCCGGCGATGAGGAACGGCTTGATGTTCCTCCCGGTGAAGGGAAGCTGGGTCAACGGGGCCGGGGCGACCGGCGCCGCCACTGGCACGACCACAGGTGCCGGCGCCGGTGCCGGTGGTTCTACGGTCGGACCCGAGACCGGTGGTGGGGCAGGGGGAAGTGTCGTGGTCGTCGGCGGCTCGGTCGTGGTCGTCGTGGTGGTGGCCGGTGGCTCGCAGTCCTCGATGGTGTGCTGGAAGCCGCGCTTGGCCACCCATGGCGGCCCCACGTAGGCGTCAGCCTGAATCACCCCACAGAAGTTGGACGGGTACGCCAAGGTGAGTGTCCCCGAGGTTCCGTAGATGGTGGCCACATCGACGGACAGCTTCGGCTCGTTGAGGAAGAACTTCCACTGGCAGGTCGGTTGGGACTCCGGACAGGCCGGCGTGGGAATCTGCAACGTCACCTGCTGGGCGGCGTCGTCAAAGGTGATGACCGCAGAGGTCGGGGTGTTCGTTGCGCTCCAGGCCGCGCCGCCCAGGGTGATGCTGAAGGCGATCAGTGTCATGACCGAAGCGAGAGCCACGATGATCCGTTTCACGGCAGTCCTTCCATGTTCCTTGGGGAGATGTTGACTCCGGGTGGATGGGACCCGGAGCTCGGGGCGCCGAACACGGTGACCCGTCCGGGTGACCCGTCGAGGGTTGGTGGCCGCAGGGACCCGTTCGGAGTGTGTGCCCCGACCGGTACCGCTGAACCACCGTCTTCGTGGTTCGGTGTGTATCGATTCCTTGGTCCGACTGGTGACATAGGCCCCTCACCGGAATCACTGCGCCTGTTGCAAACGTAATGCGGTGGCCCCATGGCGTCACTCTCGGAGCACGTGAGACGGGGTTTCTCTCGCTCTACGCACTGCCGCAGACCGGCTCCGTGGTTTTTGCCGGCGGCGATCGGCACGAGGGTCTTCCTGGCTGGTAGAAATCGCTAGGGCAAGGGGACTGTTGCGGTCGCCTGTGCCGCAAGAACACCCTTGTGATTGGAGTATGAGTGCCATGACCTTTGAGTCCCGGCCCGTTAGCACCAAGGCGTGGAAGGCCCTCGACCGCGTGGTGGCTGCCAATACTGCCATGCGGGAGGCGGAGGCGAAGCGAACACGCCAGGCCCGCAAACGGGCCAAGGCCATCGAGGAGGCCCGAAGCTACGGACTGTCGCTGGATGCCATCGCCGAACGTCTGGGGGTGAGCCGAGAGCGAGTCCGTCAGATGGTGGTCAGGCAGTCGAAGAGCTAGTCGATCGGCCTGCCGGGCCCGTCGGTCAGAGCCTCGGGGGGCGGTCGACCGTCGGCACCACGCTCTCGGGGATGGTGATGGTCGCGGTCTGTGTCGTCCGGCGCGTCGTCGCCGTCGAGGCGGTCCATGAGGGCGAGGATGTCCGAGTGGATCCGGGTGAGTCGCTCCTCGCAGCGGGCGATCTCAAGTGCCAGGTCCACCAGTTCGTTGACCCCCCCGGGGAACAGATCGGCCCTCGCTCCGCGCTTGGCCTTCTGGCTCATCACGTCCCAGGCGGCCGGTCCACCCCGCTCCGACGTGAGTGACCAGGCGCTGTGGATGGCTTCGTTGCGACGGCGTCGGCACTTGTTGGCTGTCCGCCGCCATGCCTGGAATCCGGCCAGTTCCTCCTCGGCATTCTCACCGTATGAAGCCAGGAGTGCTGCCACCGTCTCCCAGACGTTCTCGACTCGCTGGCCAGCGACCACGGCCCGGGCCAGTGTCTCGTCGCGGCTGCCGACCAGGCTCATCAGGACGAGTCCCGAGCCGATCTCGATGAGGGACCAGTTGGCGGCGATTCGTCCGAGGGCTCGGTGGATGTCGTCCTGATCCTGGACCAGGTCCTTGCCGTCAGCTTCGACGCCGACGTCTCGTGAGGAGCCCGGGCCGGCGCCGGAGTAGCGGAGGACCCGGGATCTCCCCCCGAACGGGAGGATGTCCCGGACCTTGCGCTTCACGGTGCGGAGGGAGGACCCATGGGCCCAGTCGGTTCGTCGGCAACTCCCCTGTCGGCGTCGACACCGGCGATGGCAGGCCGGCGCTGGGGCGGTTCGGGGGGCGGTGCGGTCGGTGTGATCGAACGAATCTAGTGCCCCGGGGCGATCGGTGACCGAGGATCCCCGGGTTAGCGCACTTAGGCCATGCAGATGAACTCGAGCTGGACGTTGTCGGGGTCGCGGAACACCACGACGGAGTAGGCGGCCTGGTCGTTGACGGGCGAGTGCGCCACCCCCAACTCGGTGAGTCTTGCCTCCCACGCCTCCAGTTCGGCGTGGCTGGCCACGGTGAAGCCGATATGGTCGAGTCCGGTCCGCGATTCGGCGAAGGGCTCACCCTGGTTGGTCGGATGGGCGTGAAGACCGACCAGTACGGAAAGGGTGGAATTCCCCAGCAGGACGAAGTACCCGGTCCCATCCGGATGGGTGTCCTCCATCAGAGGCATCATGCCCAACACCTCCTGATACCACGCCCGGCTCCGGCCCAGCTCGGTGACGGTGATGGCTGTGTGGTTGATGCCCGACATCTCTGGCACGGCTCGTGCCTCCCTTCAATCCTCTTGGGATTTCCGCATGGACCCTATGCCACCAGGCCGGACGCAGTCTCGCGGACCGCGTCGGGAGCACGCGGTTTCATCGGCGTCGGCGGCTGGTGCTGACGCGCTCGGTGCTGCCCCACTCTCCGAGGAAGTCGGGTGTGCTCTGACCGCATGCTCAACCCGGTGGGCAACGTCCGGTCACGGGATCGCATTCGTTGCTCGCGCCCGCTACTGCCAACTGACAGACGACAATCAAAAGCCCAGTTGTGGACAGGGTCCGAGGGCCGCCGCACCAGCTCGCCGGGCGGATCGTGGGCTTTCGAGGTGGATTGAGCTCCACCATCATCGCCAAGGTTTTAGTCTCGTCGGTCTATGCCGCAACTTCCTCGGTTAGTTCCTCGGCCGGTCTATCTCGATCGGGTCGTCTACGCCACGATCACGCTGATGAGCGTGCTCATCATTTACGACGGTTGGCAGCACCTCCGGCTCTTCGATGTGGCGGGCGTAATCGTCGGACCAGTGGTCGCCATGTTCCTGGCGCACGTGTTCTCCGCCCTGGTGGCCCGACAGGTCGAACTCGGCCGACCGCTCCAGGGTTCTGACTGTGTGGCGACCATCCGATCCGAGTCACTGTTCCTTCTGCTGTGTGTCCCACCGCTCGTCATCGTGTCGGTGCTCTACGGCTTCGGAGTCTCACTGTTTGACGCCATCCAGGTGACCCTGTGGGTCGGTGTTGGATCCCTCGGGTTCTGGGGTTATGTGGCTGGCCGACGCGCCGGTTACACCGGCTGGCGCATGGTTGTCGTCGTCGGCGCCGGGCTACTGATCGGCCTTGTCGTCCTGACCATCCAGGTGGTCCTGCAACCCGGCAAGGTGGTCTCGGGCGGTGAACTGTGAGGGTTGGGGCGGCACCCGCTGGAGAGGTCAGGACAGCACGCGAGGTGGGCAGCTACCCGCGGCAGGGGCGGTCAACGGGGCTTCGATCTCCGATGGGACTGCCGCTAGTAGCCGAAGTGAGCGGACCGCGGCTTCATTGTCGTCCGGGAACTGCGCAAGATGTACGAGGGCCCGAATGGCACGGGTACGGGCCGCTTCCTGTTCGGCCATGGCCCAGTAATGACAACGCTGCCGGGTCGAGATTGCCACGATGCGCTCCTTGTCCTTCGCCCCGACACAGCTCCTTGCTTGGCGTTACCCACTCTCTACCCCTCCCGGTTCATCATGCAACGCCGAAATCCATGGATCCGTGCCGAGGAAGGGCACGCAAGTCCCTGAAAGTCCGTGGCGACGTATCAGAGGTCAGCGCCGCCCGGACCGCTCGTTGGGAGATGGCGGCGGGCCCGTCGACCTTGACCCGGCCCTCGGGGACTGCCGGTTGCAGATCGCCTGGAGGCGGGGCTAGATCCACGGTGAACGTGGGGTGCGTCGAAGCGTCAGCCGTCATGAGCCGGTCAGGCGGCGGATGAGCGATGGGAGTCTCCGTCGGGAGGCCGATGGCTCCGAACGGGCCGTCGCCAGTGGACGATCGGTGATGCCTAGAGGTCTCGGGCTGCGGCGCAGCGCGATCAGGGCGATGTCGACTGAGGTCTCGCCCCAGTAACGGACGGTCTCCTGGCTCACGAGTTCGAGCCCCTCCCGGGCAGCCTCGTCGACGATGTCACTGAGGGTCCCGTGTGCTTTCGGGTCCTCGACCTCGACGCCCAGATTACGGTTCCAGAGGTCGTCACATCCCCGGACCAGGTCGACGGTCAGGACCACGATGCCTCCGGGGCGTACCCGGCGGGCGAACTCCCGGAGCAGGTCCCGCCGGACGTCGCCGGGGACATGTTCGATGACGCTCACCGAACAGAGGCCGTCGAAGGGACGGAGCGTCGGAAGCCCGTCCAGGGTGAGGTTCCAGGAGTGACGGGCCAACCCCACGGCGGCGTAGTCGAGGTAGCCCCACTCGTTCCAGTCGTCCGCCGGAGGCCATCCCCGTAGCTCGTCCGACGGGTCGACCGTGTCCACCCGGTACCCGAGTCCGGTCAGGAACGGGGCCAGCGGGGTGGTGCCGGCGCCAACGTCGACAATGGAGCCGCCCGGTGGCAACGCGTCGGTAAGCAGTCGGATCACCACGGGGTACTCCCACAGGCGCGGTGCATGGTCCGGGTAGAAGCCCAGTGTCCGCCAGGCGACCACCCGAACCGCGGCCAGGGCGAGGGGGTCTGGGTGACGGTCCACCAGGGGATCGAGCGTGGCCGGCGTGAAATCGCGGGGATGCCGCCCGAGAGGTGGTCGGAGCGCCAAGAGGAAGGAGCGTCTCTCGCCGAACGCCGGATAGACCTCGATCTCGGGAATCACCTGGCGCAATGCCTCCCTCAGCCATGCCGACCGCTCCCCGACTCCATCAGGCTCGGCTGAACCGTCGACCACGGAAACCAGCAAGCCGCTTCGGGCTGTCTCCCACAACTGGCCGAGTCGGGCCAGCCCGGCCTCGTCGCCGCTCTCAGCGGCGAGGGGATCGAGGCAGATTGTGAGGTCGGCACTGAGGTGATGGTCACGGAGCGCGCCGGTGAAGTGGACGCCCTCGGGATGCCCGGGCCGGGCGACGCCCTCCCGCCCCTGGTGCGCCTCGTTCGCGTTGTATCCGACCACGGTGAACCCCGCAGTCGCATCGCCGGCCGGGTAGCTCACCTGAAGGACCGACTCGGGCGCGAGTAGATCCACCACCGCCTCGACAATCTCCCGGTCGCGCCGGCCGACCTGGCCAGTGTCCGCCAGCTCGGCGAGTGATGCCAACCAGGCACGGCGGTTGCTAGTCGAGTCGACCACCCGCTCCTTTGCCATTGAGCGAAAGATACCCTCCCTCATCACGTTGCGCGTGTCCCCGCTGTCAGGCCTTGTTTGCTGACTACGGTTCTGGTCGTTCGACCCATCGATTGATGTGCGCAACGGTCTCAATCTTCAGTTCGGGTGGTGCACCCGACGCCCGTATCGAGGTCGCGGCTACGTCAGCGAGCTGGGTATCGGACAACGCGAATCGGCTGCGGGACAGCTCATACTCATGAAGAAGGCTGGTGCCGAAGAGGAGCGGATCGTCAGCATTGATGCTGCACCTCACCCCGGCGCCGAGGAGATCCCGGAGCGGATGGCTCGCTGGCGTGTAGATGCCCAGCCTGAGGTTGCTGGTGGGGCACACGTCCAGGCACGTTCCGGACTCGGCCAGACGCTGAACAAGACGGGGGTCCTCGATGGACCTCACGCCATGAAGAAGTCGATCTGCCCCTAAATCGTCCATGGCGGAGGTCACGCTCCCTGGTCCCATCTGCTCACCGGCGTGGGGTGTGGACAGGAGTCCGGCAGCTCGTGCGATGTGGAACGCCCGACGAAATGCGGCTGCAGGAGATGCCTGTTCGTCTCCGTCGAGCCCAAAACTGACGACACCATCACCAGCCAGACCGGCTGCCACCGATGCCGCCTGCTCGGCTGACGCCGGCCCCTCATTCCGGTTTGCGGCAACCATTACACCGAAACCCACTCCGAACTGATCACCAGCAGACCGACCGGCATCAATCACCATGGCCAGCGCATCGTGCTGGGTGCCCAGCCTGCCCTTGAAGAGTCCAGGCCACAGGGAAAGCTCCACCCACACCGCCCCGTCGCCCGCTGCGTCCTCGACGATCTCACCGACGATTCTGCGGAGGCTGTCGGGCGATGACAGTGCTTCGTGGCAGGCCTCAATGCTGGTCATGAAGGCAGTAAAGGAGGGGTAGACCTCCTCTGAGGGAATTGACGGAATTCCAATACCGAGCTGTACGCACTCCTCTCGGAGCGTGCGTTCCCTGATCGCGCCATCCAGATGGAGGTGCAAATGGGCTTTCGGAAGGGTCCGAAGGTCGCGTGTCTGATTCCCCGTGGTCACGGGCCCATCTCCGACGACTCCAGATCGCTGACTTCTACCAACACAGCTCAAGCCGCTCTACCCACTCCACTTCAGGCGTGCGGCCGACATAGCGCTCGTTGAGCGCTTGGGGTCGACCGATTTCGGCGTCGCCGAAGTCATCGCAGTAGCGACGAACGATGCTCCGGTGGTCTTTCCGGTTTCACCATCAGAGGGTGTCAATCGAGAGCGATGCGGTCACAGTACGCAACCCTGGTGTGCCTGAGTTGAGATGGCGATGCCCTGGCTGGTCGAGACCCCGGTATCCAAAGATGTCGGTGCCGAAATCGCCACGCGTCCGCCGAAATCGAATAGTCGGATCGTGCTGGCGATCGTCGACGTACCGGCGAAGCGGCCCGGTTCGAGCGTCTTGTATGCGGGGAAGTTCTTCGGGACGGGGAAGCTCTTGGGCAAGGTGATCTGAACCACGCTCCTCGCCTGGACCAATCGACCGTGATCATCGATACAGAGATCCGTTGGACTGACAACGACTCGTGGGGCCCCGGCGTCTTCAGTGTTGCATGTGGGGACAAGTAGCCGGTACCTCGTGGTCAGCGTCGTGCCCAACGTGGCCGATCCGAGAAGCTCGCTCCTCGCACCCGGAGTGGCTACGTCTGACGCAAGCTCAGCAATGGGGCTGACGTCGCCGAGCACACCGAACGATGCCGACCGGGTGACCGGATCGTTGTTGCTTCTGATCCAGGAATTGTCGAACTCCAAGCCTACGGTATTGAAGCTGTTGTAGCTTGTGCCACCAATCACGATTTGGCTGGCGATCGTCGTTTGCGTGGTGGATTGAGGGGAGCTGTCTCCTGATGCAGTGAGGCTTGTCTGTCGGTCGTACTCGACGGTACTCACCGATTGGGTGGTGAAATCGACCGTGCCCTTGCCATAGGAAGTGGAACGAAGTAGCGGATTTGAGCTTGAGGTGATGGCGGAGTAGGTGAATCGAGCCGTTCCCGCAGCACGGGTGGCTGCGATGATCTCGGAGAGGTTCAGTTGACCGGAAGCCGACGGCTGGCTGGCGACGCCGACCAGGGCCCCGACCAATCCCGCCACGGCCACGAGAACTACCAGCGCCCAGGGAACCAGCCGTCGCACGGGGATCAGTCTCTCATGAGGATTGCTGACGGAAGGCTCCATGGCCACGGCAGTCCGTGCAGCCGTGATTGCCGCTGCCCGAGGTGATCTGCGGCAATCAACAGGGCTGATGGCAGCAGTAGAACGCTTGTCCCGATCCGGAGGCAATCACCGAGGTCGGGACTGACTCGGACGATGTGGCCGGAGCCCTGAAGGCTCACCGTCATGTTTCCGACGGTGAACGCAAAATGCAGCCACGAGACAATTCGACCACGATCACCAGGGTCAAGCGAGCCTCCCGGCCCAGGATCGGCGTCACCAAAAATCAAGCAGTACCCCACGTGTCCGCCTCTTGTTCGACTCAGGTGCATACCGTGGTCGGAACTGGGAGTTTCGAGGTCCGAGAAGGTTAGGGCCACTGCGGCCTCTGCCGCTGTTGGGAGGCAGATCCTAGGAAGAAGGGTTTCCTAGTTTACGAGGACGAGCGGGCTCAAGCTCACGTAGCCTTTCTCCGTGGTATCAGACCGGACCGCCGATTGTGTCGCTGGCTCCCGGACTCGACTCGTGCTGATCTGTGGGCTACCAGCTTCGGGCAAGTCGACACTTGCCCTTCGGCTCGCCGCCAAGATTCCGGCGATCAGGTTGGACAAGGACCAGTGGACTGTCCAACTGGGTCACGATCCGTGGGACGACAACTTTCGCCCCCTTATCGAAGGGCGACTGTGGACACTTACGCAGGAACTCCTCGCCCAAGGTCACAGCGTGATCTTGGAGTGGGGCCATTGGGCACGTGATGAACGGGATGAGAAGCGACTCGGTGCGCGGGCTCTGGGAGTGGGGGTCGAGTTGCACTACCTCGAAGCACCCTTGGAGGAACTGATCGAGCGAGCTGAGCGACGCAACGCGTCGGGCGAATGGACCGCCTCACCGATGAAGCGGGCTCACTTTGAGCGGTGGGCAACGATGTTTCAACCTCCAGACGAGGAAGAGCTCCTCTTGTATGACGAGCCCGCCCCGTAGGCTGATTCTTCGGAGACATCGAGCTCTCCCGGCAGTCGCCCTCTGTGACTGACGCCGAGCCGGCGAAGTGGGCAGGCTGGGACGGTCGACGGATCCCCGGCTCGGTGGGGCGGAATCGCCTTTAGCCTGGGGCCGTGGTGGAAGATCCAGACCAGTGGGCGGAGTCGTACGTCCGGCAAGCAAGTCTGGCACCTCATCTCAACCGGGACGAGGCCCTCTCGCTCCTTCGACGGGTGGTTGAGGGCGACGATGAGGCGAGGTCGGGCCTCATGACTGCGGGCAGGCGGCTGGTGGTGTCAAACGCCCGGCGCTACCTTCCATCACATGGCGATCTGGCCTCGGCACTCCATCTTGGTGAGCAGGGCCTTGGCACGGCAATAGACCGATTTGACGAAGCCAAAGGGTTCGCCTTTCAGACCTACGCCACCTGGTGGATTCAACAGGCCATTAACCTCGAAAATTTCGTCCCGCCCCTGATCCGAGGGTGCTCGCGTCCGCGTAAAAGCCCTCCTGTCCTGCGAAAATGTGAGTCGCTGAACACCACACCACGCAGAACCAGGAGGGCTCCTTGAAGGTGCAGATTAGTCGCGCCACCCAGTCGATGAGGGTGACCACCGACGGGAAGAATCTGGTGTCCCACGCGGGCACCGCGTTGTTGTCCGAACTGGCCGATCGCAGCGGCCTGACCGAAGCGATGTCGGTGGCGATGTCGGCGTGCGGGATCAACTGGCACACCCACGATCCCGGCGTCGTCCTCACCCACCTGGCCGTGGCCATCGCCGACGGTGCCGACTGCCTGGCCGACATGGCAACCCTGCGTGAACAGTCTGAGCTGTTCGGTCCGGTGGCATCTGTCGCCACGGCCTGGCGGGCCGTCGAGGCGACAACAGCCTTCGAACTGCGTGCCATCCCCGAAGCGATCGCCGCTGCCCGAGCCAAGGTCTGGGCCGCTGCTCCTCCGGGGGAGTCGTTGGTGTTGGACTTCGACGCCACCCTGGTCAACTCGTACTCGGAGAAGCAGGACGCCACCCCCACCTACAAGAAGGGCTTCGGGTTCTTCCCCTTGGGGGTGTGGTGCGACACGACGAACGAGCCACTGGCCGCCATGCTGCGTCGTGGGAATGCCGGTGCCAACGATGCCGACGACCACGTCACCCTCTTCCACCAGTCGTTGTCGGGACTGCCCGAGGAGTACCAGACCGGCCACTTCGATGACGACGACCCGGCCCTCGTTGCCCACCCGATCCTGGTCCGGGCCGACTCGGCCGGGGCCACCCACGGGTTCGTCGATGCCATCGTGGCCACCAACTGCGACTTCTCCATCGGATTCCCCATCGACCAGGGAGTACGTGACGCCCTGGTGCTGGTCCAGGAAGAGGACTGGATCCCGGCACGAGAGACCGACGGCTCGGTGCGCGACGGTGCCTGGGTCACTGAGCTGACCGACCTCATCCCGCTGGCCAAGTGGCCGGAGGCCACCCGGCTGATCATGCGCCGGGAGCGTCCCCACCCCGGGGCCCAGCTGACGTTGTTCGACACGGCAGAGGGCTTCCGTCACACCTGCTTCATCACCAACACGGAAGGAAGCGACATCGCCGCCCTCGAGTTGCGCCACCGGGGACACGCCCGGGTGGAGGACCGGATCCGGAACTGGAAGGACTGTGGGCTCGCCAACCTGCCCTTTGACTCCTTCGTCCGCAACGAGGCGTGGGTGGCGACCTCCCTCATCGCCGGGGCGCTCCTGGCCTGGAGCCAGATGGTCTGTTTCGATGGTGCGCTGGACAAGGCCGAGCCGAAGACCATGCGCTACCGGGTCCTTCACGTGGCCGCCCAGCTCGTGCACAAGTCCAGGGGACTCATCCTGCGCCTGGACGAGACCTGGCCGTGGGTGGACGACCTCGCCAACGCCTTCGTCAAACTCCGGGCGGCCATCCCCTGACGGGTCGGGTCACAACGCCCGACCCGAAAGCACTGCTGCAGGGCGTGACGTCCGAAACCGAATGACAACAGCGCGGCGCTTCACGCCCACGACGAGGTCCGGTCGACAAGATCGGTCACGACCGCCTCTTCGCTGACGACCCTGCCGTCAGCGGGGGGTCGGACGAATGATCGAGGTTAACCGCGGAGGCCTGGGCGGTCTGGGAGGAGTGCGAGAACCGAGGTCGCCGAATCCGAAATTTCCCTCGGAGACCGTGCACCTCGATGTTGACGGTACTGCTGTCTGAACGTCCACTGTCGCCGGGACGGGGCACTACCAGCACACGGCGGGGCCTTCAGGTATTACCCGGCGGTGTTGTAGTTGTGGACTTCGGTGATCTCGGTACCGGAAGGCGGTGCGATTCCTACTTCCTGCGTGAGAGGGACGATCTGCTCTCGGGCGAACTTCTCCAATCCCTCACGCGTTGTCCAAATATCAGTGATCTCGACCCCGTCATCGGTCGCAACGATGTAGTGGAACAACAGACCGGGAGCAATGTGGGCGCCGCCTGCAGCCATTCCTATCTTGGCAATTGCCTGGTCGTACTGGTCGACCGTTGAACCGGTAAATGTCTGCCGAACGACTACTGAGACCGTCGAAGTCCCTTACGTAGTGGATGGAGTGAACGTACACCTGGGTCGGACTGCCATGCAGGTTGACGGTTTGCGACCTGCCCCCAAACGCTGCTGGGAGGGGGTGGGATGTCGCTACCAGAGCCCTTCCACAGTGGCTCCATGGGCGCTGACTGTCCTACGCTGATGCGGCATGGTGATCCTCTTCGACCATCTCAGGGACACCGAGATTGAACCCCGGCACAAGCAGGGCAGCAAGCTGCCTGCGGCTGCGGGGGGTCTCCTTGTCGGACTGACCCTCGGCTATTTGGGTTGGGTTCTTCCGACTCCAGGCGATTCACTGCTTTTCCCAACGCTCATCGTGGCGGGCATCGGACTGGTCATAGCCGTAGCGGCCGGCGTCTTCGCCCTTCATCCAAATCTCCAGGTGTTGTGGGTGTTCTGCGGGGTCGGATTGGTGTTCACTGTTGCTGCTTCACTGTGGACGTATCAGTTCTCAATCCCAGCCTCAATTGCCTGGGATTCACATGCCACACAGCTGGCCCAACAGACCCTCGCCCAAGTGAACGCCGAGCCGCTTGTCAACGGCGTGCCACCGGGACGCTGCTGGACAGTTGTGAACGGGAGCGTTGGCGACATTCAGGCCCCGTACCAAATGTGCGGTACCTCGACTCCTGAAGGACACTTCGTCACCTTTTCAGCGGTGGACGCTGGTCCCAAAGGGGGAGGGCTTGGATATACCGACCGAGGCGCTGCAACCTTTCCGGATGCGTGCTCTACGCACCTGTTCGGTAAATGGTGGATGTTCTCCAACAACACCGATGGTATGGGGAGTTGTCCGGTCGGCTACACCTTTCACGGTGGCGGTTGAGGACCGTCCTTGAGTGGTCAGGCATTTCGCTACCGGTCTGGGCTGCATCGACCCCTGGAAGTGGCCCGAACGATCGGCAGGACGACCGACGCTCGGCTCAGACTTGGGAGGATCATGGACTGGTATTCCCCAACGACATTGGACACCCACTCGAACCTTCGTCGCGCAATAGAGCGCCTTTGCGGTCTGGCCGACATCGACCCAGTGAGCCCCAACGAACTGAGGCATACGGCGGCCACACTCCTTGTCGATACCGGAATGCGGCTGGAGGAGGTGGCTGATTTCCTCGGCCACAAGGACACCTCCATGCTGATTGAGACCTATCGGCACCGTGCCAAGCGGGTGGTGGATCTGACCGGGCCCCGATAGCTGAGCCACTTGACCTGGTCCCCGCCTAATGATCCACGGGGATGAGAGTTTGGGCCTTGGGGTTTGTTGATGGTAGCGCTTCGAACTCGTCGGGCGTGTGGTAGTTGAGCGAGCTGTGTCGCCGCTGTTGGTTGTAGAAATTGACGATGTAGTCGGCCATAGCGGTGGACAGCTCGACATAGGTCATCCACTTCTGCCGATTAAGCAATTCAATCTGCATCGAGCCCCAGAAGGATTCCATGGGGGCATTGTCGAAACAGTCACCGACCGTTCCCATTGAGCCCAGTAGCTGATGGTGTTTGAGGTTGGCGGTGAAGGACCAAGACGTGAACTGCGACCCGTGGTCGCTGTGCAGGATGGTGTTGGGCGAGGTTCCCCGCGAGCTAGCCGCCATCGTGAGGGCATCGTTAACGAGCGTGGCCTCGTTACGGCGGTCGATCGCCCAACCGACCACGCGCCGCGAATACAGATCCAGCACTGCGCAGCAATAGAGCGTGCCCTCTCGGGTTTTGTGCTCGGTGATGTCGGTCAACCAGAGCCAGTTCGCCACCGGAGCGGTGAAGTTTCGGTTGACCAGATCCTCGTGGGTGGCCACATTTACCAGATTGCGTTTGCCCTTCTTCCTAGTCGGCAGGCCAGTCAGGCCCTGTTCATGCATGATCCGGCGAATCAGTTTGGGGTTCACAACTAGGCCGCGCTCGAAGGACAGGGCGGCACGAATCCGCCGCATACCATAGGTGCCCCTTGAGGCCACATGAAGCTCGGTGATCGTGTCGCCCAGCAGCATCCGTCGGACGTCTCGGTCAGAGGGGTGACGAGTCTTCTGGTTGTGGAATGTGGAGCGGTTCATCCCGACCACCCGACACGTGGTCCTCTCCGTGTAGCCCAGATCGGTCGCCCTTTGACGATCTGGCCGAGCCTTTTGGACGCACTACCTCTTTTCCATTGAAGAGGTCACTGGCCGCCTTGACGAGCTCGAGCTCGGTCTCAAGGTCCTTGATCCGGCGACGGGCAGTGTCGATCTCGTCAGGTTCGAAGCTCTTGACGCCGGGCTTTCGCCCCACATCGATGAGGGCCTGGCGTTTCCAGCGATACAGGCTGGCTGCCGACACCTCGAGATCGCCGGCCACCTCTTCGACCCGTTCGTCCGCAAGCATTCGCCGACAGGCGACCTCGCGAACCGATGCTGAGTATCTGAATACCATGCCCACCTCCGTTGGATCACGGCCAGACTCTCATGGCTATGGATCAGTTTTGGGGGACCGGGTCAGTGACCACCTCGCCATCGGCCAGATCAAAAGTGTCCCGGAGGCGCACTGCAGCTCCGATCTCAACGACCTTTCGATCATGGTGACCGGTTCCGGCCTCGTTCTGGTCGGTCCGAAGGATGAAGGCAGGGATTCCCATGAAGCGACAGGGGACAATGTTCATGCCTACTCGGCCACCCAGCACGTTGGGTGGCAGCCGTAATGGCGGATTCGTAGGAAGCAGGTACTCCTCATCAAGGACCACGTTTAGGCTTCCCGGATAGAGCCGAACCCCAGTGCACTGCTCGTACAAGTCGGCGTACTTGATCATCCACTGGGTCAGATCACCAATGCCACTCGTCACCCGGCCTTGCAGAAGTGCCACTCCCCGAGATTGGCAGATTGTGCCAGCACCGACAACAGCCGAGGGATGTCGTGGCCTATCACCTATCGCCGGTTGGGTGGGGCGGTACCGCACATGCGGGCGTGCTGATAGCCGACCCAGGTTGTCCCAGAACGGCTGGCGAGGGCTGTTCAACAGACGTGTTGCCGCCTCAACATGTGGGGAGTATGCGTCACTTCGGTGGAAGCCTGAGCTTGATCAATCCACCAATCAATAACTTCTCCCTGGGTGGAATGCCTGCGACGGTGTTTGTAACCCATGTATCGAAGTGGTCAGCGCTTCTGAACTGTGGAAGTTCGCTGGGCTTCACTGCGAATCCAAAGTGCTGCGTGAGAGCAGTTGCGAGTTTGCGGTTGATGCGTATCAATCCGACCACATAGACGACGCTTGCGATGACGACCACAGGAGCAACGACTGCCCCGTAGTACGAACCCTTAAGAGTCAGCGCTGCAATAACGATCACAGCGAGGGCCACAGGACTGACTAGGGCCAACCAGGCTCGCCGCCTTAGGATCGCGGCCGACTCATGCCCAATACGAGGTTCCCAAATCTGGTAGTAGCCACTCGTGGATGCCATGTCGTCGCCCAATCGCACTGGTCGTTGCCTCGACTGATTTATCGGTGCGAAGCAAGGGGTCCTAAAGGTGTTGCCCAGGGCCAGTGCCCAGGGTGCGTGCGCCAGACGACGCAAAGTGCCCCTGATCAATCCTCGCTGCCGGGTCAGCGGCGTTCATCCCGAGCGGTTGACCTGCGCTTCGGGGATGATCAGTCCGAGCGAAACTTTCCCCGAGCTGTCAGATGGAATATTGAACTCAGCTATCGGGTGTGGCTTTATCTACACCACTCCGAACCTCCGACGTGTTCACGCCGAGAGCGCCCAGCAGCTCCGCCGCAGGATCAGGTGGTTGGAGAGCGAGGATCTGGGCCAGCACCTGCTGAGCCGTGACCTGGGTCTTCCGACGGTTGGGTTTGACCGATGCCTCAAGCACTTTCTTTGCGGCAGGCGTCATTCGGAGGCGATCTTTCTGTGCGACGTCCCTGATCCTCGGCTTTTTCGGCACGGCTCGCATCGGCAGTGGAGGAGCGTCGGCACCGGACCCCAGACCCAGGCTGTCTAGGGCTTCGTAATCGAGCGTTTCAAGGGCCTGGTGAGCTTGCTGAAGACTCACGCCCACACGACTTCTGATCGAGGGATCCTCCAACAGGGAGAGCAAGAGGTGCTCGGTACCCGTCCGGCGATCTCCTCGCCGTCGAGCCTCTTCACTGGCACGCAAGTAGAAGGCCCAGACGTGAAGCACCTCAGGCGCAACAGATTCGGTGGTCATGATGGCTCCTTGTTGTATTTGGTGTGCACAGCTTGGCGGGTGACGCCCAGAGCGTCTCCGATCTGCTGCCATGACCACCCCTTTTCTCGGGCCCCCGCGACTTGGCTCGCTTCGACCCTCTCAGCCAGCCGATGCAGTGCCAACGAAGAGCGAAGCCCGATTGCCGGGTCATCCGACGAGAGATTCCGGCTGAGTTCTTCGACGTTCATGAGCGTCAGTTTAGATTGACAGTCTGGTGCTGTCAATCCAAACTGACAACAAACTTAGCCTCGCCCTGTTGCCCCCGAACAGTGACACTGTCCTTGAGGGTCCACCGCTGTCCGGCTGGTCCTCAATAGCTTCGGGAGCACTGGAGGATTCGGTCTGACTTGCAGTCATGAGGCGCTCCCGGGCGTCGTCGACCGGGCCCTTCCAGTCAGCACATTGACAACGGCACGCCTCGTCTCCGAGGTGGGTGATTGGTCAGGACTGCGCCAACAGTCCCGACCGCCCGTCGCTCCGATCCGAGACGGCCGTGCCACCCCTCAACCGCTTAAGGAAGGAAGTGATGGCCATGACCATCGTAGAAGCTCCCGTCGGCATCACGGGTGGTGTCGACACCCACCTCGACACCCACGTCGCTGCGGCCCTCGATCCGCTGGGTCGGCTCATCAGCACCGAGTCCTTCGATGCCGATGCGGCCGGTTACAAGGCGCTGCTGTCCTGGCTCGAGACGTTCGGCCAGGTCGACAAGATCGGCGTCGAAGGCACCGGTTCCTATGGCGTCGGGCTGGCCCGGTTCCTGCGTCGCAAGGGCATCGAGGTGATCGAAGTCAACCGGCCCAACCGCCAGGCTCGGCGCAATCACGGCAAGTCCGACCCGCTCGATGCCGTCGAAGCCGCCCGGGCCGCCATCAGCGGCCGAGCCCTCGGAACCGGCAAGACAAAGGACGGTCCCGTCGAGGCCATCCGGGTGTTGGTCGTGGCCAAGCGCTCGGCCCGACAGGCCCGGGTGAAGGCCATCGTCCAGATGCGCCACTGGTCATCACCGCCCCTGACCAGCTCCATTCCCGCCTGAAGGGCTTGACGGTGACCGCACTCGTGGCCGATTCGGCCAAGCTGAGAGCCACCCGGGCCACCGATCCGGTGACGGCAGCCACGAAAGCATCACTGTGTTCCCTGGTCCACCGGGTCCAGGCCCCCGAGGCCGAACTCGAGGAGGCCAACGAACAGATCGAGGCGCTACTCCTCGCCACCGCACCTGAGCTGATGGCCCGGTTCGGTGTCGGTGCTGATTCCGCCGCATCGCTGTTGGTGGCGGACCGGTGACAACCCCGAACGACTGCACTCCGAGGCGGCCTGGGCCCACCCCTGCGGGGTCTTCCCGGCCCCGGCCGACTCCGGAAGGAACGCCGGTCATCTGCGCCGGCACAGTGGTGGCGACCGCCAGGCCAACAGCGCACTCTGGCGCATCGCCATGGTGCGCATCGCCCATGACCCCGAGACACGGATGTACTTCGACCGTCGAGTTAAGGAAGGCCGGACCAAGCGGGACATCATCCGGATCCTCCAGCGCTACATCGCCCGTGAGGTCTATCGCTACCTGCCTCGCGGCTGAATCCCCGGACTGCGGGTCTGGCTCATCCCCTAACTGTCGCCCCTTGGGGCTGACTTACCGGCGACCCGCCGACCCACGATCCGGGACCACTCTCACCAAGACGCGTGACTTCATAAGAGCATGCCCTCGCTCAGCGATTGGCTCATCACTGTTTTGTCCGCTGTTCACCCCGGAGTCCCTCGAAGGAGCTTGACATTGATAGGAGCGTCGCCGGGTCGGGGCGCCACCCGTTGGACACGTCTTGTGCTGGCTAACTTGGAGGTGGCATGAGGAAGGTCGACTACGACGAGCGCCAGAACGCCGTCTACGCCGCAGGCAGGCAGATGCTGCCAGAAGCGCTACAAACCTGGATGGAGGCGTTCGCCCGCCACGTGCCGGAGACACGGCCGATGGTCTGGCTCGACCTGGGCTCGGGCATCGGGCGTCTGACGCCGTCGTTGGCGACCACCTTCGGCGGCCCTGTTTACGGTGTCGAGCCATCTGACAAGATGCGTGCTCAGGCCGTCGCCCACGCTGGGCATTCCGCAGTCACGTATGAAGCTGGATCGGCCGAGCACATCCCGTTGCCGGATTCATCGTGTGACGCTGCACTTCTCTTTTTCGTCTGGCACCACATCATCGATCGGGATGGTGCGGTCCGGGAGCTGCGGCGGGTGGTTAGACAAAGCGGCAAGCTCTTTGTACAGGCGAACTTCTCCGACCGGACGCCTGATGCATGGTGGTTACACGTCGTACCGGAATGGATGAACGTCCACCAGGCGCTGTACCAGTCTGAGGAAAGTGTGCTCACCGACTTCGCCGGTGCCGAGTGGACGCTCGCCTCTCGTGAGGAGATCACCTGGCTTCGCTCAGCGAGCCTGGCCGAGGACATTGAAAGGCTGAGGCTACGTCCGACGTCGCTCTTTGAACACATGAGCGAGGAGGAGATCGAAGCGGGCTTTGCCAGGATCGAGGCAGCGTTGCCCTTTCTCGACGACGGACCTCAGTCTGAGACCAGCGCTCTGCTCGTGTTCGGACGGTAGGAGCCGTGCCCCTGCCGGTTGGATGGGCACGATTGGCAAGTGATTCTGCTTAGATCTTCCTTCGTTCCCGCCTCCCGTCGGGCGGCGTATCTAGGCTTTGACTTGTGCCTGACGCGCCCATCGGCCCACCATCTGGCTGGTACCCGGATCCAGCAGGGGATCGGACGATCCGATGGTGGGATGGCAGTCGGTGGACTGTCCATCAGGCGCTCATGGTCCCGAACGTTACGAGCAACGGACCTGGGACACACCAGCCACACCCCAAACGCATCCGAATGTTGGTGGTGCTGGCTGCTCTTGCTTTCGCGTCCATCCCTGTCAACTGGTTCACGACCGAATGGGCCGATAAGGCAGGCCAGAACTCGACGCAATGCAACGCTCCGCTGACTTGGGATCAAACTGCATTCGGGATCTACCTACCTTTGCTCTTCATCGTCTTGGCGCTCGGTTGCCTGATCGCGGCAATCGCGACCCGCATACGAACGCGGCATGCCCAGCAACCAGTCGGATCGGGCATCATCGTGTTGTCACTCTTCGCACTGGGCTGTGCTCTAGGTACGGGCTTACTCGCCTCGCTAAGCGTGGGCTCCATCAATTGGTGCTTCTAAATGGTCGATGACAGGTTGTGGAGTTGACCCGGTTCCCCGCGCGCTTGTAGCTAAGCGACTGACTCCGATTCGAAGTCGGCTGGAGAACGGTACCCGGGGCGCTTCTGGACGCGCTGGGGGTTGTAGAAGCCCTCGATGTAGTCGAAGATCGCCGAGCGCAGCAGAGTCCTCGACGTCCAGGTCTTCCGTCCGTAGATCCAGTTCAGGTCTCGCTTGAGCGTGGCCCAGAGCGATTCGACCGCGGCATTGTCGTAACAGTCCCCGGTAGATCCGAACGAGCGGGTGATGCCGAGCTCGGCGGCCCGGTTGCCGAAGGCCAGCGACGTGTAGACCGCTCCGCGGTCCGAGTGGTGAATGAGCTTCTCGTCGGGTCGTCTGCGCTGGAAGCCCATGAGCAGGGCGTCGATGACCAGGTCGGCGTCTGGCGAGTTGGACATGGCCCATCCAACGACCCGTCGGGAGTAGAGGTCGATGACGCCGGCGAAGTAGAGCCAGCCCTCGGTGGTCCAGAACTGGGTGACGTCGGCGGCCCAGATCTCGTCGGGACGGCTGGCGGTGAACTGCCGGTTCACGAGATCGGGGGCCGGAGCGACATCAGGTCGCCCCCTACGCCACTTCCGTCGGGCATGGGCTCCGACCAGCCCGCGTGCGGCCATCAGACGGGCTACCCGCTTCCTCCCGCACCGCTGGTCGAGGCGGCGGAGCTCGGCATGGACTCTCGGAGCGCCATAGGTGGTCCGGGAGCGCTGGTGGATCTCGGTGATGAGGGTGCTGAGCTCAGCGTCCCGGGTGGCGCGCTTCGACTCAGGTCGTCGCTTCCAGTCGTAGTAGCCGGATCGGGACACCTCGAGGACGGTGCACAGCCGCATTCCTTGGCGTCATCGGAGACGAACCGGAAGTGGGTCACCGGATCGTCTCCTTGGCAAAATAGGCGGCTGCCTTGCGGAGGATCTCCCGTCCGGTCCGGAGTTCGGCGTTCTCCTTCTTCAGCCGCTTGAGCTCGGCCCTGTCGCTCTCGCTCAGCGCCCCAGGGGCGGCATCTCGGGCGGTTGCCTCCTGGTCAGCCCGGACCCAGTTGCCGAGGGTCTTGTAGCTGATGCCGAGGTCTCGAGCGACCTCGGCCATCGATTTGTCCGTGGTCAGGACCAGTTGGACAGATTCACGCCGGAACTCTTCCGGGTCCTTCGAGTGGCGACCCATCGGGCACCCCTTCCTGTGAACCTTGGCTCACTATCGGGTGCGCGGGGAACCGGGTCAACTCCAGGACCCACCGAGTCGCTCAACAACCTGATCAAGCGGATCAAGCGGATCGGCTTCGGCTTCCGCAACGTCGAGAACTACCGGATCCGGGCTCTGCTCTACGCCGGCAGACCGAACTGGAGGGTCCTCGGCTCGATCGTGGTCCGATGAGATACCCAGACCCCGCCAGAATCCGAAGATCCACTTATTATGACGTTGATCCCAAAGAGTGGACCACCTTTGTGAGAATTTGGCCGTGATCTACCAGGAGGTAGACATGCCATTCCGCTACTCAAGCGAGTTCCGGCACAAGGCCTGCGAACGAATGCTGGCCGGTGAGGCGGTGAAGGAGCTGGCTGCCGAACTCTCGGTCAGCGACGCCACCTTGTACAAGTGGCGCCGACAGGCCTTGGTCGACGCCGGGCGGCGAGCCGGCGCCAAGAGTTTCGAGGTCGACCCCCTGCTCCAGGCCCGGAGCCGCATCAAGGACCTCGAGGCCGAGCTCAAACTGGTCAAAGAAGCGAGTGCGCTCTTCGACGAGGAGGCAGATGTCAGCCCAAAAGGAAGTACCAGGTTGTCCGAGGGCTGAACAACCTGGGCTACTCCGAGCGGCTGGCCTGTCGGGTGGTCGGCCTGCAGCGATCGACCTACTACGACATCAAGCACCATCAGCCGACCAACCAGGAGATCCGCCGGGTGCTCCTGGCTGACGCCATCGCCGACATCCACGCCCGTTCTCGGGGCACCTACGGCATGTTGCGGGTGCGAGCGGCGCTCGAGATCGAACGGGGGATCATCGTCAACAAGAAGCTGGTGTGGAAGATCATGCGCCAGCTGGGCATACGGGGCCTTCCCGGCCCGAAGAAGTGGAAGCCCAACCTGGTCAACGCCGCCACCGAGGAGGACCTCGTCAAGCGCAACTTCATGGCCACCGGCCCGAACGAGCTGTGGCTGACCGACATCACCGAGCACCCGACCCGAGAGGGCAAGGTCTACTGCTGCGCAGTACTGGACCTGTTCTCCCGCAAGATCGTCGGCTGGGCCATCGATCGACGCTGCGAGTCCGTCTTGGTCAACGACGCACTGGTCATGGCGGCCGAGTCCCGGACAACCTCACGGAAAACGGTCATCCACTCCGACCATGGCACTCAGTTCACGTCCTGGGCCTTCACCGAGAACATCCGTCGCTACGGACTCATGGGGTCGATGGGCACGGTCGGGGATTGTTACGACAATGCCCCGATGGAATCGTTCTGGGGGTCGATGCAGATCGAGTTGCTGAACCGTCAAAGCTGGAAGACGGTGGTGGAACTCTCAACGGCCATGGCGGACTACATCGAGACCTTCTACAACCCGGCCCGACGGCACAGTTCGCTTGCCTACCTCACACCCAACGAGTTCGAAGATTTACACTTGGAAAAAGCCCAGGTCGAATTCTCATAAGACCTGGTCCACTCCATGGGGTCACCCCCATTACGTCGGGCTGCCGGGATTTGAACCCGGGACCTCTTGACCCCCAGGTATCTGGGACTTTGCGTTGTGGAGTCTGGTGTTTGACCTGGTGAAGCGTAAGCGACAACTGTGAAGTTAAGAGCAGCTCAAACGGCATGCTCGATGGACCGAAACTCCGGGTGGGACCTGTCGGCGCACTCCCCCGCTCATCGGGCTGCCGCCCCCCCAGGGGCTCTGTCCTCGGCGTCGAGCCGGGCCAGTATGGCCGGTGGATCGTCTCTCACCCTTGGTAGTCCATCGGACAGGAGCCGATGTAGCCCGAGTCGACCGTCCATGCCCAGGTGACGGCTAAACCACCCGCTGTCGGCGGACCACCGAGGGAGTCAATCGGCCCGTCAGGAGCGCCACTGGAGACCGCCACCGACTGCCCTGGCTGAAGGGTGGTCTGCCCACCTTGTGGAATGAGGTCCATGGGGAACAGCGAGGAGCCGTTGCCGCCTCGGAGCTGAGCGCTGGCGCCGTCGATTAGCACCGGAGCCGAGGCGTCGTTTGTCACCGTTCCGTTCACCGTTACGTCCCAGAATCCGCTGACGGTGGGATCAGGGGTCACGGTGGAAGTGTCGGTGCCCCGCGGCGCTCCAGTCGGGCAGACGAGGGTCGTCGTAGTCGTAGTCGTAGGCGCCGAGCTGATAATGGGCACGACACCCGGGGACGTGATCGGCGTGACGGGGCTATAGGGAGCGAGCGAGTTCGCCGAGCTAGCGACCGTTGGACGCGGCGACACCAGGGGCTGGGTGCTGCCTGAACCTGCGATGGCGGCGATGGCCCATACGCCACCGGAGACGACCACGAGGAAGATGACCATCCGACCAATCCAGTCGCCCGCCGACTTCTTCGCCACCATGCTCAGAGTGTTGCAGCACTCGTGCCCCTGCAGCTACCCGATCCGCTGGACGGCGTCGAGGTCGGTTCGGTGGCCCTAGCGGGACTCCACGGTGTGCCATTTCCCGGCATTGTCCTTGAACCGGCCCCGGGATCAACCAACACGCTCAAGAGCAACCCTCAGCTTGGGCCTGGGCGATGTCGGTCTGTAGCTGTTGGATCTGTTGGGTGGCGGACGAAATCTCCGATGTGTCCTGCGAAACCTGCTCCGAGTCGTTGTCTCCTTCAGCCTGCTGTAGCTCCGAAGTCGCCTCGCTGAGATCAGTCTGTTGAACCTGCAACCGGCTCTGCATGTCTTCGATGGCCCCAGGACCGTAGAGACAGATCTTGATCGGGGTGGCAGGGGGCGATGTCGTTGCTGTCGTCGGTGGAGGTGGGGGCGTTGTAGTCGTAGTCGTAGTTGTCGGTGGAACGGTGGTTGTGGGTCGCGGCTCAGTCGATGAACTTAACGGCATTGTGGTTGCCGCCTTATCAAATCCGCCGTTGCTCGTCGGGGTCGATTCACTGCTGGACGAACATGCCGCCGCTCCGATGGACAACACTGCAACCAACGTCACGGCCACTCGCCTGATAATCCCGCCTTCACTCCATGCTGTGGTCGGCAGGATACCCATCAGCCAGCTGAGGCCGGTGGTTGGCCGTGGACATCACCCGTCCACTGGGTTCCGTCCCACCAGCGGAGTGCGGCCAGCTTCCAGGGGTCGGCGTACCAGCCAGCGTTGACGGTCGGCACCGGGGACTGAGCGACAGGAGCGACAGGAGCCACCTGGGGTGGTGCGATCGCCGTGGGCGGAGTCGGGGCGATCTGGGCCGGTTCTGGCGGGCGGTTCCGGTCGATCTCGTCGAGGCCGTTCTGCAGCTCGGTGATGAGTTCGTTGATGGTCCCCTTGAAGTGGGCCAGCCCGAGGTCGAGGCGGAAGTCGAACCAGCCAGCAAGGCTCGGTCCGTAGTGGATCGTCGTGGGCTTCTGGCGGTTGGAGACGGAGAACGTGGTCGACCCACTGTTGTCGTCGTGCTCGAACCCGATCAGCTTGGTGTAGGCGCACTCTCGGGTCTGCTTACCGCCCTGGAAGATGACCCGCTGGTTCGTGATGAAGGTGGTGCCCGTATCGATGGCCGTGGGGGTGGGCGTCCCCGACACGTAATGGCCCTTGTTGACCCCTACTCGGTAACGGACCGATCGACCGCCCACCTTGGCGATGGGGATGGAGACACCCTGGGAGTGTCCCTGGTAATGCCCTGCTCCCTTGCGCTCTTCGATCAACGAGGTGTTGGTGACCTTGGCGAACACAGCCTCACCGGACTTCAGCATGATCGAGTCGGCTCCACTGCCGGTACTGGTCTTGGCCGTGTTGAGTAGGTCGGCCTGGGAGTCCCGCTCGGCCTGCCAGGCGGCGAGCGCCTGCTCGTGCTCCTGGGCGGCCTTCTTGGCCTTGTGATCCTCGAACACGTCCCGCACCTCCGTGGTGGTTGATCGGGCAGTGCGGAGAGGTCCTCCAGGACCGATCCACCCGCCTCTCCAGAGTTCGTCGGCGGCTGGTAATACCGCCGATCTACAGGACATCTGAGCACATCTGGAGCTGGGTCTACCGTTCCCGGGATCGGCGAGAGGAGAGGAACTTCCATGGTACGTGCACGAAAGTTCCGCACCCTTGCGCCGCGACCAGACCGCCTACGACGCCTTCGCCAGGGCCGTGGAGCTGCCCCTCACGATCCTGGCTCTTCTATGGCTGCCGGTGCTGGTGCTGCCCTACATCATCAACCTTTCCCCGGACCTGAAAGCAGCGTTCGAGGCCATCGACCTGTTCGTCTGGGCGATGTTCGTCCTGGAGTATCTGATCAAGCTGTACCTATCGCCCAGCCGGAAGGTCTTCTTCACTCACCATCTCCTTGATCTGGCCGTCATCGCCGTCCCTGTATTCCGACCGCTCCGGGCAGCACGGCTGCTCCGGCTCCTGAACCTCGGCCGGGTGGGCATCGTGCTGGCCAATGCACTACGCCGCACGAAGGCGCTGTTCACCCACCGAGGGCTGCACTTTGTTCTGCTCGCTGTTCTGGCCGTGATCTTCGCCTGCTCGGCCCTGGTTCTGTCGTTCGAGCATCAGGCCAAGGGATCGAACATCCACAACTTCGGTGACGCACTCTGGTGGGCCATCGTCACAGTGACCACCGTCGGCTACGGGGACAAGTATCCCGTGAGTGCTGGAGGACGGGCCGTGGCCACCATCCTCATGTTTGTTGGCATCGGCCTCATTGGTGTGCTGACTGCAACAGTGGCTTCGTATTTCGTGGAGGAGGGAGCTGAGGATGAGCGGGCAGACCTGATCGAGCGACTGGATCGCATGGAGGCGATGCTGATGGAACTGACCGGCCGGGCAACGGACGACGGGCCGCTGGGGACTCAGTCAGCCACTCCGCAATAACCCGGCAGCCAGCTGCAACTCATGAAGGTCAATGATCACGGACCGAGGTTGATGGTCGGCGTTCCCGCACACACCTGGAGATAGACCGTGCTCCCTGCAGGTGCGAGTGTCCCCGGCAACGGAGATTGCCCGACCACCTCTCCGGCATTCCACGAGTTGGGGCCGGAGATGGGTGAGTCGAAATAGCAAGCATCTGAGGTCACAGGGTCGTAGCCAGCAACAAAGCCAGCCTGGGTGATCACGTCTTGGGCCACGGCCCGACTACCCGATTGCTCTCCGGGACCGGCCGCATCGGGGACCGTCGCCATTGGGATGGTGGTCGTTGTTGGCGGAACTGTGGTCGTCGTGGTCGGCAGAACCGTCGTAGTTGTAGGCGGAATCGTGGTCGTCGTCGTGGTTGGTGTTGTCTTGGCGACCTTTGGCTTGGGCTGTAGGGTATGCGTCGCCGCGGGAGACGAACACCCAGCAAAAAGGACCGCACCCGTGATTACAACCACCATTTGCCGCATGAACCACCTTACGGCCAGGCGAATACGCAGCGCCGACACCTTCTTCGTCTTGGGTGCGACAAGAACTTGCAATCCGGTGGGTGGCCGAAATCCCCGCAGAACGAAGGTAGCCGGTGGATTACGGACCCCATGGGGTTAGACGGTTGCTGGACCTGGCCGGTGCCAAGTACCTCCTGCCCCGCACAGTTGGATTTGAGTTCCGGCAGTGGTGGGGGTAATCACTCCTTGCGAGGAGCCTCCCTCGGTGATTACCCCAGTTTCTGATAGCCGACGCAAGTGCTCGGGTCGGATCGACTCGGGCCGTTGCCGGAACGCTGGGTGACATCCGTCCGACGTAGTCGTGTGAGCTGGAGAACTCCATCACGGCAACAGCTGAAGCTACTTCGGCCGCGGTACCGGCACACCCTTGTCGAGCAGGCGCACCTGACCGTTGGGGTCGATCGACAACAAAGCGGGCACGTTGGCTCCCCCGTTCTCGCCGTCAGTCACCGCGTAGATCACCCCATTCGGAGCCACCGCTACCCCGGAGGGTCGGAACCCACCAGGGAGACCCGGCACAGGGTTAAGGCCAAAAGTCTTGGCTGAGGCGACGCTGGACCCTGTAATCCGATTGACGGCGAATCTCCCGTAATCGCCCACCACAACGCTCCCGTCGCGTGCCGACGCCAGTGCGCCACCAGTGACGTAGATCTCCCCGGCGTAGTTGGTGGGGCCGCTATAGGAGTCGAAGAGCAGCCGGTGAACACCAAGGCGATTGCTGAGATCGCCATCGAACGCGCCGCACGCCCAAATCCTCTCACCAACGTCGGGTGGAAGTCCGCTGAATATCGGACCGATCCGGGCTCGACGGTCGGCGATGGTCATCCCTCCGGCGGCTCCGCTTCCTTGATCCTGGGTTACGAGTGGAACTGGGTTATCCGATGTTGCCACCTGGCCGATGGCAGATACCTCCTGCCCGGCGTAATCGGATTTCAGCTCCCGTAATGGTGGGAGGGGGTCGATCCGACCTAAGACCGCCTCCCGCTCTCAACGGCATATAGTCCCTGGTCCCAAGGCGTCGAGACCTATGCTGTGCCGGTTGTGGAACAGCTTCGGCGGCCCGGGAAGACCTTCATCATGCTGGTCCTCATGACGATGTCGCTGGCCGCGTGCTCCGGAAATGGTTCCGGCAGTGCTCCTTCGACCACTCAACCGCCACATCCCAAACTAAGTGATTTCGTGCCGTCTAATGCTGTCGTCTCCAGCGTGAAGGCCGTGCAGATGACCCCGAGTGGACCGCCACAACAGGCGGTGACCTACACCAGCCAGGATCAGTCCTCGACGAGCGGATTCACCTACCAGGATCTGCTGATCCTGTCCTGGGATCATTACGCCCGACGGTGGGTGGATGTCTTCGATGGCTCGAAGGTCCAGGCTCCTGGAGCGACTGGCGGACCGGCCCAGGAAAATACGGTGCTTCCGCAGGATGCAAATATCGTGCGACTGGAGGACTTCCCTCTTGAATCATCCCCGGGTCGGGTCGACCTCGTCTTCTGGTCGTTCCTCAACGGTGGTGCAAACGGGAACCTTGAAGTGGGCATTGTCCACTTTGACGGCCAGACAGCCAGCATCCCGTACTTCGACACTTACACGCCGTCCCCAGCGGGATCTGGGCCCAGCGCTACCGGTATCGCTCCTCACGAGCAGCTCTCGATTCCCGCTGGATGGCTCACCGCCGATGACCCGCAGTGTTGTGCCATCCGCGGCTTCGTGAACACTGTCGGTTTCCGCACTCAGACCCTCTCGGGCGGCTACAAGTCCAGTACTTATGTCATCACGTCCAGCACCCAGTCTTGGCTGGGGGCCTACGTTGCACTGCCCCCGAACACGAGTGGTGGCTCGACTGTTCCGAACCCAGTAGTGATCACCGTGGTGCCAGGGAGCCCTGCGGCGGGCGTGCTGCAACCAGGCGATCAACTGATCAGCGTGGCGGGCGTGACGGTGCCGACCAGTAGTGACCTCGGGCCACCGGTCATTGACCAGATCGCCAAGGGCCTCCCAGGAACGACTATCGCTTTGACCATCCTTCGTGGCGGCTCCGAACGAGTGCTGAACATCACACTGGCTTCGACCGCCTCACCTGCCTATTCCGCAGCGAGTGCTCCCGAGCCGGGGTATCTCGGAGTCCAAGTGGCCACCGAGGGAGCACAGAATGGAAGTCCGGCCGGGGCACTCGTAGAGTCCGTCGAATCGAACTCTCCGGCTGAGACGGCGGGATTGGTGGCTGGTGACATCCTCACATCCATCGGCTCCACCCCGGTGACGACCGACCAGGGACTCGCCGAGGCCCTCTATGAAATCTCACCCGGTACCGGTGTCCAGGTGGCCTACGTTGATGAGACAGGAGCGGCGCACGCGGTCACCGTGACCATCGGGGCTTATCCCACAGATAATCCGGGACCCACGGTTACAAGCGTCTGACGATCAACCCGGTACTTGGCAATATGCCCGGTGATCGTGGTGGCCCTCCCGGGTTCTCACCTGAATCGTTCCACCTAAGGTCCTCTGTCCGCCCGAATGGGTAGCGTTGGGCGGTGGCCATGTCCCCCTTTATCCAGCGGATTCGACAGCTTGTGGGAAACGAGCTGCTGCTCCTCCCGTCCGTAGCAGTACTACCCAGGGATGCTGAAGGTCGGCTCCTCTTGGTGCGCCTCATCGATTCAGGACAGTGGGCCACCATCGGTGGAGGGATCGAACCGGACGAGTCGCCCGAAGAGGCGGCCGTCCGGGAGGCGCAGGAAGAGGCGAGGGTTGCACTCCAACTCGGCCGATTGATCGGTGTCTTCGGAGGGCCCGAATACCGGGTGACCTATCCCAACGGTGATCAGTCCGCCTACGTTCCCGTGGTGTTTGAGGCCAACGTGCTCTCGGGTGTGCCCAGTCCCGACGGTGACGAGACCAGCGAGGTCGGCTGGTTTCACATCGCCGACCTCCCCTACTCCGAGATGGGAATACTGACTCGTGCCCTGCTCCGAGACGCTGGCTTCGGACCGGGTAATAGTTAATCCTGATGCTTCTACCGTTGTCGCGGCGCTGACTTTCCCCGCCGATTTGTGACACTCGGTGGATCCCTATCACGATGGGGTGCATCCGCAGCAACCCCTTTACTGCTTCCCAGTTATCACGTGCCCGTTCTGGGCGGTTCGCCATGGACGTCACTCATCCACGGGCGTGGTCCTCAGCGATCTGGGAGCCCCAACCGCCTCAGCGTCTGCTCATGATCCGCAACGGGTCGACCTACTTCCTTACAGAGGTCGACCGCCCTGGTGACAACGTCGGCGTTGCTGGGTGACCCAGCCCAGTCTTCGAGGCCGACATGCAGGTGTCCACCCCGCTCCAGTGCAGCCCGAGCGATCGGGCTGTCAAGCAGATCGCCGCCCATTACGGCCACTGACCACGGCAGTTCGATTCTATCCAGAAGCGAAAGATAGGCATCGAGAGCGGGCTGGGTCGGTGGAAGGCCGAAGACACCTCCTAGGTAGCCAGACTCCTCGGCGAAGTACAACTTGATCATGGTTCCCACAGGGAGCCGACCCTGGTGCCAGAGCTGTAGGGCTTTTCGGAGGAACCCCGGCTCGAAGATGGCCATGCTCGGTGCCAACTGGTTGGCTGTACAGACGTCGACCTGGTAATCGATGTCGGCGGCCGAGTTGGTGTAGACGAAGGATCCAAGGTTCACCGATCCAGCATCGACAATGCCGATCCTGCACCCGGCGGCGGCCAGATGGGGCAGGTGGGCGTAGCTCATTTCGACCGGTCCGGCGTTGACCGTCGGATAGAGCAGTGCCTCGGGGACCTGTTCCCACACCGGCTTCCAGGAGTCCAAATAGGCGGCAGCGGCCGTGTCGCCATCCACCATCACGACGTCCACATGGTTGTGCACGATGGCGGCCCCTGCATCGAGGCAGGCCAGGATGTCGGCCGTGATCTCGTCGGCTGAGCGTGGGACGTTTGGGTTGTCCCGCTTGGAGGTCAGTCCGTTGATTGCAGCTTCGATTATCACCGGCTCGTCCATGCAGCCTCCCTACGCGTGTACGTGCCCGGTCAGTATTGCAAGGATCAACCTCATGGTGCCCTCACAGCCGAGTTCGACTTTGGAGAACCACGACCGACCGTCGTCCCAGGGGTCGGCGACGATGTCCGGCAGCCTCGACCGGAATCACGGTGCTAGGAATGTCGGGTGTCTACCTGGCTGATTCAGGAGCGTGGTGGTGTCCGATTAGCGACACTCGATTTTGGCGGAGTCGGACAGAATGTTGTCCTTCTTCATGGACTCGCCGGTCATGCTGGCGAATGGAAAGAGACGGCGGGGTGGCTGACTGAAACGCATCGGGTGCTGGCCCCAGACGCCCGGGGTCATGGACGAAGCGAGCGACGGCCCACCGATGTGACTCAGTCGGCATTCATGGACGATGCCACCTTCCTAATCGAGGAACTCGCGAGCCCTCCCGTCATCCTGGTTGGCCAGTCCTTGGGTGGTCTGACAGCTCTGGCGCTTGCTGCTCAGCGCCCCGATCTCGTAGAGGCTCTAATCCTGGCCGATGCCGGTCCCGGCGGAGCAGGATCGGCTGAAGAAGCAGAAGGAGCAACCAGCGACCTGGGCCGGTCTCTGGCTCGCTGGCCGGTGCCGTTTCCGAATCGGAGCGCTGCAGTTACTTACTTCGGTGGGCCGTCGTTGGCCGCCGAGGCCTGGGCTGATGGGCTCGTCCAGGACGGCGATGGATTACGGCCCTCCTTCGACATTCCCGTATTGATGCAGATCCTTCGACAAGCAGTCTCTCGGTCCTACTGGGATGAATGGAGGAGCATCCGCTGTCCGACCCTGATGGTGCGGGCGGCTAATGGAGTCATTGGCCAGAATGAGGTGGAGATGATGTCAGCCCAGCTACCCGCGGCTGAGGTCACCGAACTACCGGGGGCCAAGCACGACCTTCACTTGGACCAGCCCGATCGGTGGCGAGAGGTCGTCCAAGAGTTCCTCGGGTCAATAACAAGACGGTAAGGCGCTGTCCCACGTCCTCGTTGGCACCAGGTATCCCTCCAGCGCCCGAGCAGCATCTGTTGTCGGGGTAAATCGAGCATGCATAAGTGCCGGATCCGGCGTACGGGTGGCGGACCCCCACTAACCGGACCCGGCGGGCACGGTATCGACAGAGCATTAGAGGGAACTGAGAACCGGGGGCCGTCGATCGAGGCTCAATGAAGTAGAGCCTGTGGATTCTCGGGCCCTCCCCTGTAAGGCTGGCGGAGTGTTCGAACGATTCACCAGCTCATCGAGGCAGGTCCTCGTCGAGGCCCAGCAGGAGGCCCGGGGACTCAGTCACAGCTTCATTGGGACCGAACACATCCTGCTCGGTCTCATCCACCCCTGCGGGGAGATCGCCTCCGAGGTCCTCCTCGATCAAGGTGCAACCCTGGACCGGGTTCGCGACCGGGTCGAAGAGACCATCGGGATGCCCACCAGTGGCAGCACTGGGTCACCACCCTTCACGCCCCGCGCCAAGAAGGTCCTGGAAATGGCCCTCCGGGAAGCGATGCAGCTCGGCCACGAGAGCATCGGACCCGAGCACATCCTGCTCGGCCTCGAACGAGAAGGAGAGGGAGTCGGCATCCAAGCACTGGCAGCTATTGGCATCGATCCGGTCGTAGTGCGGCACGAGGTGATCCGCCGTCTTGCTCAGCAACGGGGCGACCCAGATCCCGACCTACAACGAACCGAGCCAGAAGGGCCACACCGAGGCAGGCTGGCGGCCTGCTCGTTCTGTGGCCTTAGCCCGCCCCAGTCCGGCCAACTGGTTTCAGGAAACGACGCCTTCATCTGCGAGCACTGCGTACGTGAGTGGGCTGGGCGTCTTGGGGAGACACCGGTCGGCCAGACGTGGATCTCCCGGTCCCGAGGGAGGACGGCCCGCCTCACCGCGTTCTCTCGGGCGTCTTCAGAAATCGTCGCCCCGGGACAGCAGCCCGACAACCCTGATGGGGCTCGGGCCGACATCGTGACCATTTTCACTGATTACTCGGCTTTGAGTGAGGACGGCCAGTCAGCGATCAGAGTGGAGAAGGGGGAGGACCTCGGCTGGGCGGTGGCGGCGTCGAGAGCGAACCGGACGGCCTATTTGGACAAGGAGATCGTCTTCACAGTGGACGAAATCGTCTTCACCGCGCCCGAACATGCAGCCGTGTGGTTCTCGATCTTCATCGAAGGAGGCCAGGTACTCAATCGCCACCGCGGTGACGCCGTCGTGGTCGACGGTGAGTGGAAGATGGCGCTCTCCACGTTCACGCAGATGATGGCCATGGCGGGTGTGACCCTGCCACCAGAGACTGCCTGAACGGTGGTCAGCCGGGATTCAGGTCGTCGACCCTCGACGTCCACCACCCGATGAGCCCGTCTCTGACCTGATCGGTGAGTGGGCCATCGGCCAACAGGACCTTGTAATCGATCTGGCCCAGATTGAGGACACCCATCTCGTTCTCCAGCCAATCGGCCGATTGATCGACGAGATCCCGAAACTCGTTGGCGAGCCGGTCGGACTAGTAGATCTCAAATCCTCGGGGTGTTTCTTCGAAAGTGATGTCGGCGAGCAGTGGCGGCGGCGGATCTTTCAGACGGTTCTCGATGACGTCATTGGTAACGCGAGGGTCCAGCCCTTCGATGCCGTTTTCGCTTCGACCATCCATTCCGCAATCCTAAGTGGGAGCGCAAAATGGCTGGTGCACCGGCCGCAGCGGAGAAGCGTGACCCGTCCATTACGGGTCGGTAATCCGATCACTGCTTCCACTCGGGATCACGGCCCAACCGAGCCAGCAGCCGTGTCTGGGCGTCGGATCCAGCGGACACCTCCCGGGGACCGTCGTACATCCCGGTCCGGGAGAGCGCCTGCTCATCACCCGGCAGGGCGTCGAGAAACGCCCGAGACAGCTCGGGATCCAGGATGATTTCGTGACCCGCAGCCCGAGCGAGGTCCCACGTGTGGACGAAGACGTCCTGGCTGAGCAGCGGCACCAAGCGGGCAGCATCGATCGTTGAGGGTGGGCCGGTGCCGACCGGCGGTACATCGACGACGCCATCGAATAGGCCGGGACGGTTCAACAGCCCATCGAGGGCATCAAGGGTGGCGGTCCAACGGCCCACAGGGTCGTCCTTCGGCCGCTGTGGTTTAGCCCCTAACGGCCTGAGGAGGAACACGTCATGGAAGCCGATGACGTGTTCGAGGACGCCCCTGGCATCCCATTCGGTACACGGTGATGGGTTCTCCCAGTGGTTGCCGACTGCACTGACCGCGTCGCCGAAGGTCCGGCAGATGCGTAGGTGTCGTTCGGCGATGTCTTCGGATTGGTCCGCCATCTGAACCTCCTGAGCATCAGTATCCCAGCCAGCCATCGGGCGCGTCTGTGCGTCCGAGCCGAGCAGTTTGGTGTTATCCGATCTGGGGGATTAGTTCGATCAAATGCGGCACCTGCGGGGACCCGACTCACATAGTGATGCTCGATGGTGGGGGGGGTCCATAGGTGGTCAACGTCGGATGACCACCTATGGGATGTCCTTAGGCCGACTTCCGGTCCCCGGTGATGTCTAGATACCGGTAGATGGTCTGTCGGCTTACCCCGGCCAGGCGGGCAATCTCGGCGACCGTGAGGTCACCCTGGTCGTACCGCTCCTGAGCCTTACGAACGTCTTTGGGGCCGAACTCCCGCTTTCGGCCACCCTTCCGACCACGGGCCCGAGCTGCAGCCAATCCCGAGTTTGTGCGCTCGATGAGCAGATTTCGCTCCATTTCGGCAACTCCGCTAATGATTTGGTAGACGAGCCTTCCGCCTGACGACGACGTATCGATTCCCAGGTTGAGGATTCTGAGGTCGATACCCTGCTCGGCCAGCTCGTCGGCGAGGACTGAAAGCTGTGAGGTCGATCGTCCTAATCGGCTCAACTCGGTGACCATCAGCGTGTCGCCCGGCCGCAGCGACCTGAGTAGCTCGTCCCACTGGGGCCGAACTGCGTCCTTTTTTCCCGAGCCCACATCGCTGTAAATCCGCTCCGCTCCGGCAGCCTTCAGCTCGTCCATCTGGCGGTCGAGGGACTGGTCAGCGGTCGACACTCTGGCGTAGCCATTTATCATGCTCAAAGCGTACTACAAGTTAACCCTTTGAATGACACTGATTCTGTGACTCTTTTCTGACATATTTAGCAGGCATGGAGCGTCAAAATCCGTGGTGTTCCTCACAACGGTCGTTTGCGGACAGCTGCAGATTCCGTGGCCACCGCGTGGCCCCGCTGCCACCTCGACAGCGGTCAAGGGCAGCGGACAGAGCAGCATGGCAGACTCCCTTCCAACAACTGGTCAGGACCTCTGGCCGCTTGCGGGAAGGCGGGACGACGGTGCTGGGAAAGCATGGAGTTTGGCGGACATGCGTGGCCGCCCGGATTGGGTTGGTGCTGGCTCTGGTGGTTGGACTGTTTGCGGTTCCAATAGCAGTGGTCGGCGGTGTGGCAGGAGCAGCACCCACCAAGCCCACCCCACCCACTGTCACCCCGTTGGCGGCCACGCCCCTATCGGTCAGCTTCACCGGCGGCCAGGTCACTCTCTCGGCCACCGTCACGAATGCCATTAGCTGTACCTTCACCTCCAACAAGCCGGTCCCCGGCCTGCCCGCCAGCGCCCCGTGCTCGAACGGCACTGTTGTCGAAGGCGTGACCCTTCCGGCGAACACGGGGAAAAAGGCCATCAGCTACAGATTCAAGTTGGCGGTCTCTGGGACGAAGACCGTGAAGACGACGACTGTGGTCACGGTAGGTACCGGGATGCACTCAGGACTTACTGGGGTCCGTTCTGTATCCACCGACGGCCGAAGTTCTTGCGCCGTGCTCGCCTCTGGCCGGGTGGACTGCTGGGGATGGAACGACAATGGGTCACTGGGGAACGGGACCACCGCCCAATCCGATGTACCCGTGGCGGTGACCGGGATCACCGATGCAAAGGCCGTTTCCACCGACGGCGGCTACGGTTTCTGCGCCCTGCGCGCCACCGGCGGCGTGGAGTGCTGGGGAGGGAACGGCAACCACCAACTTGGGAATGGAACCACTACCGACTCCGATGTACCCGTGGCGGTAACCGGGATCACCAACGCCTCGGCCGTTTCCACCGACGGCGGTTACGGTTACTGTGCCGTGCTCACCAACGGCGAGGTGGACTGCTGGGGATGGAATGACTATGGGTCACTGGGGAACGGGACCACCACCCAATCCCTTGTACCCGTGGCGGCTACCGGGATCACCAACGCTAAGGCCGTATCCACCGACGGCGTTGGCTACTGCGCCGTTCTCACCACCGGCGGGGTGGACTGCTGGGGATACAACTTCCTTGGGGAACTGGGGAACGGGACCACTACCAGCTCCGATGTACCGGTGGCGGTGACCGGAATCACCAACGCTAAGGCCGTAACTGGCGCCGCCGCCGCTGGCTTTGGCTACTGCGCCGTGCTCACCACCGGCGGGGTGGACTGCTGGGGAGCGAACGACTACGGGCAACTGGGGAACGGGACCACTACCGACTCCGATGTACCCGTGGCGGTAACCGGGATCACACACGCAAGGGCCATATCCACCGACGGCGGTAACGGTTACTGTGTCGTGCTCACCACCGGCGGGGTCGACTGCTGGGGATGGAACGCTTACGGACAACTGGGGAACGGGACCACTACCGACTCCGATGTACCCGTGGCGGTAACCGGGATCGCCAACGCAAAGTCCGCATCTAACGATGGCGGCGCTTACTGTGTCGTGCTTGCCACCGGCGGGGTCGACTGCTGGGGATGGAATGGCTCAGGGGCACTGGGGAACGGGAGCAACACCAGCTCTGATGTACCCGTGACTGTGAATGGGATCACCAACGCAAAGACCGTAGCTGGCGGTCTCGGCAGTGGCGTTGGCTACTGTGCCGTGCTGACCACCGGTGGGGCGGACTGCTGGGGATGGAACGCCTATGGGCAACTGGGGAACGGGACTACCACCGACTCCGCTGTGCCCGTCGCAGTGCTGGCCCCGGTGTGAAGGATCAGGACATCCATGCCCCTCGATGCCCACGAGCGTGCACATCTCGATCGGGCTTTGGCCCCCGCTGCCCTTCAGCTTGAAGGTGCAGCAAGTAGGACTGCGACTCTCTGATTACTTGCCTAAGAGGAGCGCTTCTACCCAGCTCCCGCAACACACCCGTCCATGAACTGAGCAGCAAGCTGCGGGTCACTGTTGTAACGAAGGTTCACGCCCCGGCAGTACCCCGCAATCCCTGAAGGATTGAAGGTCGAGGGGAAGTGCTGGCCAGAGAAGTAACCCTGCTGATAGGCGTCCTGCAGTTCGGCCGACGTCGGACTCGTTGAGCCAGTGCCGCCATATTGGCTATTTGATTCGGAACACGCAGGGTTCTGCGAGCAGGGCACCCCAAAGGTGGCCTCAGGGGCCGTGGTGGTCGTGGTGGGGTCGCCGCTATTAAAGCTGAGTTGGCCGGGGCAGTAGTCACCATTACTCGGTCCAGGGACGCACCGGCTGGTGCTCGCCGTCGCTGACGCAGTGGTGTGGCCCTTGGCAACAAGAGCAATGCCTAGCCTCGAAAATTCGTCCCGCCCCTGATCCGAGGGTGCTCGCGTCCGCGTAAAAGCCCTCCTGTCCTGCGAAAATGTGAGTCGCTGAACACCACACCACGCAGAACCAGGAGGGCTCCTTGAAGGTGCAGATTAGTCGCGCCACCCAGTCGATGAGGGTGACCACCGACGGGAAGAATCTGGTGTCCCACGCGGGCACCGCGTTGTTGTCCGAACTGGCCGATCGCAGCGGCCTGACCGAAGCGATGTCGGTGGCGATGTCGGCGTGCGGGATCAACTGGCACACCCACGATCCCGGCGTCGTCCTCACCCACCTGGCCGTGGCCATCGCCGACGGTGCCGACTGCCTGGCCGACATGGCAACCCTGCGTGAACAGTCTGAGCTGTTCGGTCCGGTGGCATCTGTCGCCACGGCCTGGCGGGCCGTCGAGGCGACAACAGCCTTCGAACTGCGTGCCATCCCCGAAGCGATCGCCGCTGCCCGAGCCAAGGTCTGGGCCGCTGCTCCTCCGGGGGAGTCGTTGGTGTTGGACTTCGACGCCACCCTGGTCAACTCGTACTCGGAGAAGCAGGACGCCACCCCCACCTACAAGAAGGGCTTCGGGTTCTTCCCCTTGGGGGTGTGGTGCGACACGACGAACGAGCCACTGGCCGCCATGCTGCGTCGTGGGAATGCCGGTGCCAACGATGCCGACGACCACGTCACCCTCTTCCACCAGTCGTTGTCGGGACTGCCCGAGGAGTACCAGACCGGCCACTTCGATGACGACGACCCGGCCCTCGTTGCCCACCCGATCCTGGTCCGGGCCGACTCGGCCGGGGCCACCCACGGGTTCGTCGATGCCATCGTGGCCACCAACTGCGACTTCTCCATCGGATTCCCCATCGACCAGGGAGTACGTGACGCCCTGGTGCTGGTCCAGGAAGAGGACTGGATCCCGGCACGAGAGACCGACGGCTCGGTCCGCGACGGTGCCTGGGTCACTGAGCTGACCGACCTCATCCCGCTGGCCAAGTGGCCGGAGGCCACCCGGCTGATCATGCGCCGGGAGCGTCCCCACCCCGGGGCCCAGCTGACGTTGTTCGACACGGCAGAGGGCTTCCGTCACACCTGCTTCATCACCAACACGGAAGGAAGCGACATCGCCGCCCTCGAGTTGCGCCACCGGGGACACGCCCGGGTGGAGGACCGGATCCGGAACTGGAAGGACTGTGGGCTCGCCAACCTGCCCTTTGACTCCTTCGTCCGCAACGAGGCGTGGGTGGCGACCTCCCTCATCGCCGGGGCGCTCCTGGCCTGGAGCCAGATGGTCTGTTTCGATGGTGCGCTGGACAAGGCCGAGCCGAAGACCATGCGCTACCGGGTCCTTCACGTGGCCGCCCAGCTCGTGCACAAGTCCAGGGGACTCATCCTGCGCCTGGACGAGACCTGGCCGTGGGTGGACGACCTCGCCAACGCCTTCGTCAAACTCCGGGCGGCCATCCCCTGACGGGTCGGGTCACAACGCCCGACCCGAAAGCACTGCTGCAGGGCGTGACGTCCGAAACCGAATGACAACAGCGCGGCGCTTCACGCCCACGACGAGGTCCGGTCGACAAGATCGGTCACGACCGCCTCTTCGCTGACGACCCTGCCGTCAGCGGGGGGTCGGACGAATGATCGAGGCTAGCCCGGCGACTGCGACTACCAGCACGGCGATAGCCACGCCGATTACAACTTTGCCCCTACCCGACATCAGTTGGCACCCGGGTGTTTAACGTTGTAGATCTGCTGATTGAGGCCGTCCTCACATCCCTGGAGCCACTGAGCACTGTTGTCTCCAGACGGCATCACTTCCTGGTCGTAGAGGCACTGATTCTTTACCGTGTTCGCACCATCGACGAACCCCCAGGTGGCTGTCAGACCCGACTGGTAACCATCCCGATACGAGATGCTGTTCTGTACTCCACCGCTGGAAGACGATGACCCACCTGCGATAGCGCCGATGACAGCAACGACCAGGAACAGGGCGACGATGGCCCCAACCACGATGGCGACGATCTTTCCTGTTGAGCGCTTCTTCGCATTAGGTGAAGGGTTCGCCGGGTAACCAGTGTTCGGCGGTGGTTGCCAGCCCGGAGGCGGTGGGGGTGGTACCTGCCCGCCTGGTTGCGGAGGCGGCGGTGGCGGTGCGACATAGCTCGGATGGGCCTCAGGTGGATACCACTTGCCATCGGAGGCCTGCCACCATTCCATTTTGCCCTCGCTCATCACGCCCAAGAGGTCCAACAAAACTAGCGTCAGGGACTCTAGCGCTTCCCACTAATCAGGATCTCGACTGTCGGAGTGGGACGAAGCCGGTGCGAACGACTGCCCAGACTGAGCTGGGTGCCCGGGTCAAGAAGCGGCGGAAGAAGCTGGGGCTGAGCCAGATGGAGCTGGCCGACCGGATCCATCTCCATTTCACCTTCGTGAGTTCCGTAGAGCGAGGTGAGCGCAACCTCAGCCTCCGCAGCCTCCTTCGGCTGGCCGAGGGGCTAGAGATTGATCCCGGTGCACTGGTGAAGGGCCTCCATAGCGACCAGTAACGGCTACTGCGGCCTCGCCCGGGCGTGGTGGCCGATGCTCAGATTGACGGCGAGGTAAGCAACAGCAACGGCGACGTTCTCGTACTGCTGTCGCTTGGCAGCAGCGTGTACAGCCATCACATCCTGAAGGCTCGGGCAGAAACCCTGTGCCCGAAGTTCAGCGTCGATTTCAGCCGGAGTGGGGCAGGGAGTAAATGCAGCCGTACCGACACGCCATCCAAGCCGGGTCCAGAGGTAGAGAGCGGCGGCGATCCAGTAGAGGAAGAAGAAGCTAACGGCGGTGATCCAAATACCGTCACCGTCCCAGAGGTAGCCCCACCCGACGGCATAGAAGCTGTGGGCGGGGTGGTGGGCGATGTTGATTACCCAGCCGATGACGAAGGCCCACATGCAGGTGATGTTGACGCGACGGGAGAGTCGGCGCTGCCATGACCTCTCCCCGACCTCCCGCGCGGCGTCGGTGAACTCTGCCGGACGGGCGGCCATTACTGACCTCCTCCAACAGCGGCCGTAATCTCCTCGTCGCTGTAGCCCTCCTGCCTGAGGAACGCGACGGCTCCCAACCAACAGTCGTGCTCTGCCTGCTGAAGGTCCGGCGACCAGCATCCGCCGTACACGGACTCACCGAACCCGGCCTCCTCCTCGCTGATCCCGAACGACCAGCCGTACTCGACCAGGTCTTGGTCTTCCTCGATTTCGAGGAACAGGACCGTGCTCGGTCCGGCGGGATTAGCGCGTGGACGGCCCAACACCACGACGGCGGAAGCTGATCGAACGAAACCACCCTGTTCCTCGCAGACCCACTCGGGCGAGAGGTCTCTCGGGCCCCTCATCAGCACGCCTCCCGGTAGTCATCACTGGGGGAAGGCAAGCGAATCGACCACAGCTCACCTGCGACCTGCTCCATGCAGAGGACGTCGTTGACGATCGACGTAGCGACCTCCAGGCTGACCGCCGCAGGGTGGTCTCGGAACCAGAACCGAACGGCCAAGTAAATCTGGTCGACCAGATGGGCCCGGTCGGGTTGAAGGCCCTCAGCGTCGTACCAGACCACCGCCTGCCAGATGTCACCCTCCACGTGTTGGGCCCGGCAAATGTCTCGGGTAATCGCAAATGCCAGCTCTCGTAAGTGGGACTCCTCCGAATGAGGAAACCAGCGCTGGAGTTCGTGGACGACGGGCGAGGTGACTGCCGTCAATCCAGGGGGCCCATTACCGGTAACCGGAACGGACGGATCCTGCTCTTGCTCAGGCATTTGAACTCCTCATCGTTCGCAGCGGGGGCACGGGCCTTTCGGCTGCTGCCGGACCGTCAAAGGGCTGCGTCCCTCGGGTCACTCTGGATGATTACCCCCACAATACCCCAAGCTGCGATCGATTGGCCGGGCCATGGTGACTGGGCGATTACTTAGTCAAACAGCGATGATTTCGCCATGCGCACGTCAACAAAGGGTCGGAGAGTTCAGATGGTCATCGGCGGCAGGCTGACCGAACTGGGGAGCATCGGTGAACTCGCTGCGGCTGTCGGTCGCAAATCCCACACCATCCGCCGGTGGGAGGCCTCGGGTTTGATCCCTGGACCCCCGATCGTCACGCAGCCGGGCGCGGAGTGCACACGGAGGCGCTGGTACCCGGCCCCTTTGATCGAGGCGGTCCAACAGGTAGCCCTGGATGAGGGATTTGGTCGCCGCCGTCCCTCCGGCCAGTTCCTTAGGCAGCAGGAACGACTGTGGGATGAGTGGCGTTCCGTGATCACCGCCCTGAACTCTGAGGAGCCGGGTGTTACGGACCATGGTGACCGATAGGACACGCAGACACACCGGGGCAGGCGCTGCCGTATCGGTGACTGACTGAAGACAACTACCACGGTCAATCACCCAGCTGGTGGGATTGATCCGGTAATCGGGTGCACCAGGGTCATCGTGTTCGATGGCCACGGATCCGACCTCGCTCCCTGGGGGCTATCGACAACTGCCTCATCACTCCGGCCCGGACGAGACATCCAAGAGACAGCCCTCACCTCTGAGATTTACGAGAGCTGCCCACAGATTTACGTGGGCCCTTCAACCCAGGCCTCGGGTGGTTGGGTGCAGGCTCGTAGTCACGGGGCCACAGACGAGACCTGAGGTGGGTGGGGCCCAATGCCAGGTGTGGACAGGGACGGCACTGGGCATCGGGGTGATCATGGTCGGGCAATCCCCTTCGGACTTCGACCCAATCCGATGACTGTGGAGTTGGGGCCCGCGGAGATGCGGCCTGCAGCCCCCCGCTGCTGCTCATGAGTTCCCCCTGCCGATTAGGTGGATGTTGGGTCTACCGGACGACAGACGACTGCGCCGGTAGGCAAGCGTTTCGGCCTCCTCCCGCCTGATAGGTGGCCCCCCGGGTCCATTCCGCCAGAAGCCCCGGCTGGCATGGATCAGCCGGTGCCGAGCCCCTGTGGAGTTGAGGGCCCAGAAGCGGTCCACCCGCTCGGGGTCGAGGGCGCACTCCATCGGGTACTTGAACCATTCGATCGAGGTACCGGGCTCAATGCGGCCGATCCTGGTCCTCCAGCCGAGACCCGCCCGAAGGGCTTGCTCGGTGATCACGTGTTCGGGGATCTCGGTAATCCGGGAGCCAGTGTGCGCATACCCATGGGTGTGGATCACGGTCTGCCGTAGGTTCTCTTCTGCAGCCCAAGCGTGCTCATACCCCGGGACCACCTCGGCCACGTAGGCCCTGAAGTTGCAGAGCCGCCGGGTAATCGTGGCTGGATCTTCACCGACGTGGGTGAGTGACAACCAGTAGGTCGGACTAGCCAGGGAGATGGCTCCAGCGATCCGGTGGACGTTGATTACCCTGCACCCCGCACAGTCGTTGCTCTCGCATCGGAGGTAATGCTCCCGTCCCAGTGCATCGCGCCAGGAGTAGGGGGTCCAGGTGATCTCCCGGGTAATGGGGTCGACATCCTCCCTTCCCTTGGGGCGATTACACGGCGGACCCGTGGATCCCAGTCCCACCCACGGGGTTACCACCCGAACCTCCTTGGGGAGGGAGGGGCGTCTGTGACAAGAAGGGGGATGATGAACAAGAAACCCGAGGGGTCGGTCTCAGGTTCGTATCTCCGTGAGCCATCGATTACACGCGTCATGACCGTCGTCCCCGTTGAATCCGACCCTTTGGATCAACGCTCTTGGCAATACCGAGGGCGATTAGGTCACCGGCTTCTCCCATGTTGATGAAGGGGTCGTGGGGGATGCCCCTGTCTCGTAGGGTCGAGCGCTGATCAGCAGTTGCCCGCTTTCCGCGCCAGTCCCCGTGATGGGCGAGCGCATCGAGCCCGATCCCACGGGCGGCATCACCGGCTGCCCTCATCGCCTTAGTTTCAGAGGGGAAGGTACCGATGCGCTCGACTGAATCTGCCCGGTGGTGGTGGACCGAGTAGGCCAACCAGGAGCCGTTGCGCTCGACCACGAAGACGTGGGCGTTGCCCTCTTTGCAGGTGACCACTCGGTACCGACCGTCACGCGCCCAATACAGAGACCGCTGTCTCTTCCTCGGAGGCGTGTCAACCTGCCGTGCTGCTATTGCGTCTCGCTGGTAGGTTCTCGTCGAGTCCCTGGAAGGCTTCTCGACTGCCCCTCCGGCCCGTGCCGGGGGGGTTTGTCGTCTTCGGACAACGATCATGCTTGACCACCGTCCCTCGATGCCTTGCGGGCACGACGGGCTTCGGCACTCCTGAGGGCCAAACGGGTGAAATGCGCCTTTCGTGCAGCCTCGACGCGTCGGTCGCGCTCGGCGGCCGAGAGCACCCGGTCCGGGTCCACTTTGTCTATGAACTTCTTGTCGTGCGCCGCCCGGGCAGCCCGAGTGGTCTCCCTGACATCGTGCTTCGCGTGCTGCTCGTACGCTCCGAGCCGACCCAGAAGGGAGAGATCTCCGGGTTTTGTGTACTTGGGCATGCCGCTTCCTCTCGTACCTCCTGGTTAACGGGTGGAGGCTCCAGAACGGATTGCGACATGCCAGGCAAGGCGCCCAGCGGGGGGACGAACTACTGGGACATCACAACACTGCACCGGCACAACGTCAAGGCACTGACCTACACGCGATCCCCGAGCGACATGCGGCGTCCGGCAGCGTGTGCGCGCTCCACCTGCGCCGATTTGGCATAGCGGTCGAGCATGGACCGGGAGTCCCAGCCTGCGAGGGACATGAGGTCCCCTTCATTACCGCCATGCGCCAGCCACTGGTGGGCGAACGTGTGCCGGAACTGATGCCAGTGCAGGCGAGGTACTCCGGCATCAGTGCACATCCGGTGAAGGACATCGGTAATCCCGCTCGTTGACATGGGACCTTGGCGGCCTATCCAGAGGTACCCATCGGGGTCGGACATACGCTCGGGGTAATCACGTTCCAGGATGCGCAAATACCTATCAAGGGCCTGTGCTGCCTTTAGACCGAACACGGAGGTGCGGATTTTGTTGCCCTTGCCGACGACCCGGATTTTCTGAGTCTCCAAATCAATGTCTGCACATCTGAGGTTGGTTACCTCGGCTCTCCGGCATCCGGTATCCAGGAATACCCGGAGGATCGCTGCATCGCGGCGGTCCACGAAGGATTTACCGGAGCGAGCCTTTAGCAGCGCCGTCAGGACTTCGTCACTGACGATTGGAACTGGCACCTCGTCGGTCTTGGGTGCCCGCATCCCACCCATCGGCGACACCTCCAGCTCGCCCTCCTCGACGCAGTGGCGGAAGAACTGTTGGAGGGATTTAAACCGAACCAGCGCCGTGGCCGGAGAGCCGGACCGGTGCTTCCGGCCCAAGCTGTCCACGATTAGCCTCGGACGACCTTGCTCGGCGATGAAATCCCGGATGTCGTCCTTGGCCACATCCACCGAGAGGTCATGGCCCCGCTCCTCCAAATACTCGGACAGCAGCCGGACACTCAGCGAGTAGGAGTAAATGGTTTTCTCGCTCTTGCCTTCGGCTCTCAGGGTGCGCTGGTGGGAGCGGGACATGGCGGCAATGGACGCTCGTCGGGGATCCTTCTTGATGGTGGCCATGGGTCGGAGTTAAGTGCACTACGACCGCTGTGGCCAGGCACCTCCGCAACAGTTATGCGGAGTATGCCTGGTGGTCGGGCTGCCGGGATTTGAACCCGGGACCTCTTGACCCCCAGTCAAGCGCGCTAACCAAGCTGCGCCACAGCCCGCTCCTGGTCAGAGCCCTGTCGTTGCGACAACGCTCCGGCCGAGAATGGTCACCGCCACTCCCTTGTCGACAAGGGGAGGTGCAGACGACCGAGCGAGAGCCTACTCAAGCTGAGGCCATCTACCGAACACGTCTCCCCGACTCTGGTTTTGACGAGTTTCCGCCGTGGGTCGACGATGTCGCGGGAACTCATGAATCGCGCCGCGGGCAGGCTCTGAGGCACTGCACCACGGGCGGCGACAAGAGCCGGCCCGGGCTCGTTGGCGTATCGTGCACGACGAGCCGGCTCCATCGCCTCCCTGATGGCCGGGGTGATGTGACCACAGAACTCCCGGCTCCCTCCACCTCGGCAGGTTCCGGTGTGTCCTTGAGCTCCGAGCTGCCCGGGGCGGCCGACCGTCAACATATTTTCAGAGACTGTCACCGGCGTGACAGACAATCAGGCCACCGAGGCGCACGATGACGTGGTCGGCGGGAACCGAAAGGATCCGACCGGACTCGGAGGTCCCCCCCCTCGGGTCCGGTCGGATTCCTGACTGGGACGTCTAAATGTGGTGAACCACCCACGTGACGCCTTGAAAGGCCCGGTACCCGAGGTAGATGACACTGGCCACCAGCATGAACTTGAAATACCACGGGGACTTTCGGTGCTCGAGGGGGACCGACCCGCACGCCGGGCAGGTGCCCTCATCGGTCAGCTCCGCCGTCTCAACCCGCTGGTCGCACTGCTCGCACCACGGCATGGTTCAGCGGCCTCCGGTCGTTCCGGTCATCGGCGTCGACCCCCACCCCCGTTAGCACCCTTGGCCCGGACCCGCAGTTTGATCGGTGTCGGTCCGAGGTCGAAGCGCTCCCGCAGCCCCCGCTCGACATAACGCAGATACGTGGGCTGCAGGCGTCCGTTGGTGAAGAGGGTGAAGGTGGGTGGATCATTAGCGCCCTGGACGGCGAACTGGATCTTGGCCCCCACCGGTGGATGGGCCATCTGGATCGATTTCAGGGCCCGGTTGAGCTCGCCGGTGGGGATCCTCGAGTGGTAGGCCTTCTCGGCGGCGGCCACCGCCGGCAGGATGTGGTGCACCCCGAGGCCCGACAGCGCACTGACCCGGAGGACCGGGGCGTCACCCAGGAAGGCCAACCTGTCCCCCACGTCCACCAGGATGTTCTTGCGGTCCTCGGTGGCGATGAGCTCCCACTTGTTGAGCACCACCACGGTCGGGCAGCCCGCCGCGCCCACCCGCTCGGCCAAGCGCTGGTCCTGGTGGGTCACGCCTGCCGTGGCGTCGATGACCAAAAGTGCGATGTCGGAGCGGTCGAGGGCGTCGAGGGCTCGCAGGACGGAGAAGTACTCCGTTCCCCGCTCGGTGCGGGACTTGCGCCGCATCCCGGCCGTGTCCACGAAGCAGACCGTCCCCTCGGGCGTCTCGACCACCGTGTCCACGGCGTCACGGGTGGTGCCGGGGGCGTCATGGACCACAGATCGCTCGTCGCCCACGAGGCGGTTGAACAACGTGGACTTGCCGACGTTGGGCCGACCGACCAGGGCGACCCGGGGGACGCCGTGGGTCGACGGCTCCGATCCCACCAGATCAGGGACCTCGTCGTCGTCACTCCGGCCGTCTGCGGCCCCGTCCGCACCACGGTGGTCACCGTGGTCGGTTCCGGTTTCCGGCTCGGGGAGCAGGCTGATCACATCGTCGAGCAGGTCGCCGGTCCCCCGCCCGTGCAGGGCGCTGATCGGCCAGGGCGTCCCGAGGCCGAGGGCCAGGGCGTCCCAGGCATCGGCCTCCCGCTGGGAGGAGTCCACTTTGTTGACCACCACCCGCACCGGTCGACCCGAGCGCTTGAGGAACCGGGCCACGTCGAGGTCCTCATCGATCAGGCCTACGGTGACGTCGACCACCAAGAGGACCACGTCGGCATCGGCCATCGCCCGCTCGGCCTGGGCGCTGACCTGGGCGTCGAGCGGATCGTCGGTGGACAGCCACCCGCCGGTGTCGACCACGGTGAAGGTCCGGCCGCACCATTCGGCCTCGAGCTCCTTGCGGTCCCTGGTGACGCCGGGGCGCTCTTCAACGACGGCTGCCCGTCGTCCCACGATGCGGTTGACGAGCGTGGACTTGCCGACGTTGGGCCGCCCGGCGATGACGACCAGCGGGCGGTGCCGGGCGCCAACCACCTGCTCCCCCGGTGTGCTGGTCACCGCGACGCCCCCAGGGTGACCGGTACGCGTGCGGACCGAGCGTGCCCACCCGCCCGGTAGTCGGGTCGGCCGGACTCGAGGGCTCTACGCAGGGAGAGGCCGTCGGTGGGCACGACCTCGACGGAACGGGGCAGGTCGGTGAGGGCCAGGTCGTCGAGGAACCGTCCCTCGGACAGGCAGGCGTCGGGCAGGAGGTAACGATGGTCCTCGGGCTGATCGGCGAGGACGTCGACGAGGTCGGCTCCGGTAAGGAGGCCCGACACCCCGATATTGCCTCCGAAGAAGTGGTTGGTCACCGGCACCAGCCGGATGTCGTCGCGCCCCAGGGACGCCACCAGGGGACCAAGGACGCGGGCACCGTACTCGCCGGTGAGGATGGCGATGGGCGCGACGCAGTCGAGGTCAGGGGCGACCGGAGCACCGGGTGGGGCCCGGTACCCGGCGGCCGGGGCCCCGTCTACGGCGGCGAAGAACCCCGGACGCACCCCGAGGGCGGCTCGCTCGTCCCCGCCGAAGGCGGCCTCGAACGCCCGAGCCATGCCCAAGCCGTTCTCGTGCTGGGGGAATCCCTCGTAGGTGTGTGCCGCCGGGAAGGGCCGCTCGGCCATCAGGTAGTACTCGTCGGCGGCGAAGACCATCCGGCGCCCGAGGGCGGAGAGGAACGTGTCTTGCCACCGGTCGACGGTGTCGCACACGGCGGCGGCCTCGTGGCGGGAGTGGGGCCGCATGGCGCTCTCATGGGAGAAGCGGCTGATGCCGAGGGGGACGCAGGCCACCGTGGCCAGGGAGGGGTAGCGGTCGAGGACGCCGGCCAGGGTGTCCTCCAGCACGGCGCCGTCGTTCTTGCCCGGGCACACCACCACCTGGCCGTGCACCTCGATGCCCCCGTCGAGAAGGGCCCCGAGCCAGCGCAGACTCACCGATCCCCTCCGGTTGCGGAGCATGTCGGCCCGGACATCGGGGTCGGTGGCGTGGATGGACACGAAGAGCGGGCTCAGCCGCTCGGTCAGCACGCGCTCGAGGTCCATCTCCGTGAACCGGGTCAACGTCGTGAAGTTGCCGTAGAGGAACGACAGCCGGTAATCGTCGTCCTTCAGGGACAGGCTCCGGCGCATCCCCTTCGGCAGTTGGTGGATGAAGCAGAACTCGCAGTGGTTGTCGCAGGTGCGGACCCGGTCGAAGACGGCCGAGGAGACCTCGGCTCCGAGGGGCTCCCCGGGCTCTTTGGCCACCCGCAGGTGCAACGGGTCAGCGCTGCCGCGACGGCGCACCACGAGGTCCAGATCGGGCTCGTCGACCAACAGGCTGTACTCGATGACGTCCCGGGGTGACCGCCCGTTGAGGGCGAGGAGCTCATCCCCCGACCGCAGGCCGGCCTGGTCCGCCGGTGACGCTTCCGTGACGGCGACGACCTTCGGTGCCGTCGTCACTCGGGGCGCCGACATGGCCCAAGGCTACCTGTTCGCCCCGTGATCCCCGTCGTCACCCGCCCCGGGCGGCCGGGCCCTGGGTCCCCGGTAGCCTGGGCAGGTGACCGTGGACCGTGTGCTCCTGGCCGAACCCCGGGGATTCTGCGCCGGTGTGGAGAAGGCCATCAAGGCCCTGGCCTGGATGGTCCGGGTGTTCGAGCCACCCGTCTACTGCTATCACGAGATCGTCCACAACCGCCATGTGGTGGACCAGTTCCGGGCCCAGGGTGTCGTGTTCGTCGACGATGTCGACGAGGTCCCCGCCGGAGCCCCCCTCATGCTGTCGGCCCACGGCTCGGCCCCCGACGTCGTGGCGGCGGCCCGGTCCGAGGGCCGTGTGGTGGTCGATGCGGTCTGTCCGCTGGTCACGAAGGTCCACCACGAGCTGCGGGTTCGGGCCCGCAAGGGCTACACCGTGCTCTACGTGGGTCATCACGGTCATGAAGAGGCGGTGGGGACGATGGCGGTGGCGCCGACGTCGGTCCGTCTGCTCGAGCACGTGGAGGACGTAGACCGGCTCGAGGTACCCGGCCCCGACGGGGAGGCGCCACGCATGGCCCTCCTGGCTCAGACCACCCTGAGCCACGACGAGTGGGCCGGCATCGTGGAACGGGCCCGCGAACGATTCCCGGACCTGTGGATGCCCAACCGGAGCGACCTGTGCTTCGCCACCACCAACCGCCAGGCGGCACTGAAGGCCCTGGCCGGCGAAGCGGATGCCGTGGTGGTCATCGGCTCGGAGAACTCGTCCAACACGGTGGCGCTCGAACAGGTGGCCCGGTCCTTCGGGTGCCCGCGGGTCATCCGGGTCAACGATGCCTCTGAACTCCCCGACGACCTGTCGGGCACCGTCGGTGTGACGGCCGGGGCATCGGCTCCCGAAGCGCTGGTCCAGGCCGTGGTGGCACGGCTGGCCCCCATCCACGGGGTCCGCCACGCCCCGGTCACCGTGGAAGAGGAGTACTTCCCCCCTCCCCCGGAGCTCCGAGAGCTGCTCCGGGGGTTGGAGTCGGCCCTCGGCGTGCTGAACGGGGTGCCGTCGGGAGGCCCGGGTGGCGGTGGTGGGGAGGCGACCAGTTCGGTCCTGGCCGGCGACCGCACCACGGTGGCCGCCGATGTGCTCGAGCGGATGGCCGGCTGAGCGCAGGTGCCCGAGGGGACGGGGGTGGCGGTGCCGGCCCGACCGATCGGCGCGAGACTGGACCCATGACGACCTCGTTCACCAGTATGGATGTGTCGACCGCCGACGAGTGGGCGGTCATCGGCGCCGAGACGATGAAGAACCAGAGCAGGGTGGCGGACCGTGTGCTCGCCATGCTCGAGTCGTTGGCCGATGTGGTCGACGGATTCGCTGTCGACCAGCTCACCCACTGCCTCCAGACAGCCACCAGGGCCGAGCGGGCCGGTGCCGACGACGAGCTGGTGGTGGCGTCGCTGTGCCACGACATCGGCAAGGCCGTCTCGGTGCCCAACCATCCGCGGATCGCCGCCGAGATCCTCCGGCCCTACGTGCGGCCCGAGGTGACGGCGGCCATCCTCGCCCACCAGGACTTCCAAGGGCGCCACTACTACGCCCACTTCGACATGGATCCCGACATGCGGGACCGGTACCGCGATGAGCCGTGGTACGGACTGGCCGAGATGTTCGCCGACGAGTGGGACCAGACCAGCTTTGATCCTGACTACCCGACCGAATCGCTGTCCCACTTCGAGCCGAAGGTGCGGGCCGTCTTCGGCCATCCCCATCAGATCATCTGATGGCGCCGACACAGCGGCACCGATGGCTCACCCTTCCCGACAGCCGGGACGCCCGGCGACGTGGCGAGATGGCCGCTTTCGTGGTGGAGCGGGCCTGGGCCGATTTCGAGGAGCGGTACCCGAACGCCCGGTTCGGCCCGGTGGTGGCCCTCATCGCCGCCTACGAGGAAGAGCAGAACATCGGGGACGTGCTGAAGGCCATGCCCACCTTGGTCGGTGACCTCGAGGTGACCACCCTGGTGGTGGTGGACGGCGGTACGGACGGCACCGCCCAGGTGGCCCTGGACGCCGGGGTGATGACCTGTGTGCTCCCGGTCAACCTGGGCCAGGGTGCCGCGCTCAAACTCGGCTACGGGTTGGCCGAGGCGCACGGGGCCAGCTACGTGGTCACCCTGGATGCCGACGGCCAGAACGATCCCACCGAGATGGCCGCGATGATCCAGCCCCTCTTGGACGACACGGCCGACTTCGTGATCGCCAGCCGTCGGCTGGGCGTTGACCAGACCACCGACCGGTTCCGACGGACCGGGGTGGTGCTCTATGCCGCACTCCTCAACCGCATCACCGGCCAGCGGCTGACCGACTCGTCCAACGGCTACCGGGCGTTCCGGATCGAGTTGCTCGGCGACATCGCTCCCTTCCTGTGTCAGGACCAGTACCAGACCTCCGAAGTGGTGATCACCGCGGCCAGCCGGGGATGGCGGATCGGCGAGCAGCCAACGGTGTGGCACCCCCGGGCCTCCGGCACCTCCAAGAAGGGGGGCAACCTCGTCTTCGGCATCCAGTACGCCCGGGTCATCGGCACCACCTGGTACCGCGTGCAGCCGGGCGGGGCGGGAAGGCCCCGCGTCCCGCTGACCGCCGCCTCAGTACCGTCCTGTGGCCGTAACCGAGCGGTCGTAGAGGTCCTGAAGGGATGCGGTGAGCTCTTCGGTGAGCCGGTGGATGGTGCTGCGGGACACTCGGCCCGCACCCGTCCGGGCCGGTGGGTCCAGGGGTTTCCCGACCACCAGGTGAATGTGTCGGGGGCGGGGCAGTCTCTTGCCCTTGGGCATGACCGACGCCGAGCCCCCGATACCCACGGGGACCACGGTGGCACCGGTCCGGGCGGCGAGGAAGGCCACCCCTTCGTGCAGGTCTTCGACCACAGGTCCGACCCGCCGTTCCCCCTCGGGGAACAGGATCAGCACCTCACCGGCGTCGAGCACCTGCTGGGCCCGGCGCAGGGCCTCGCGGTCGGCCGACTGGCGGTGCACCGGAAATGCACCCACGGCCGGGAGGATCCGGGCCAGGAACCCGTTCTTCCAGAGGCTGTCCTTGGCCATGTAGTGCAACTTGCGCGGCGTCACCTCGGAGGCCACGAAGAAGTCGATGAAGGAGCGGTGTATCGGGGCGATGATTACCGGTCCCGTCGACGGCACCAGGTCGGCTCCGTCCACGGTGGTGCGGAACAGGATGGCGTTGAGGCCTCGCACCAGGACCCGGAGGAACTGGTAGACGCGGGTGAAGCTGGTGTCCACGCGCACCTCGATGTCGAGCGGGCCGTCGGCGCCGGACCCCCCGGGGGATGCCGTGGCGCCGGTCCCCGTCGGCCCGTCCCCCGCCCTCTCCCCATCCGTCACAGCCACCTCACCACCTCCTCCACGATGTCGTCCACTGCCCGGTCGGTGGTGTCGATGACCCGGGCTCCCTCGGCCACACCGAGGGGCGAGACCGGGCGTGTGCTGTCGATCCGGTCCCGGCGCGCCACCGCGGCGGCCCCCTCCTCGGGTCGCCGGCGGGCCCGTTCCTCGGCCGACGCCGTGAGGAAGATCTTGAGGTCGGCGCGGGGAAGACCACCGAGCCGATGTCACGCCCCTCGATCACCCCTCCACCGTGCTCGGTGGCCCACTCCCGCTGCCGTTGGACCATGACCGCCCGGACCTCGGGGTTGGCGGCCACCGCGGAGACGGCCGCGCTCACCTGTGGCCCGCGGATGGCCTCGGTGACGTCGGTCCCGTCAACCTGCACCCGATCACCGACGGCGATATCGATCGACCGGGCCACCTCGGCCACGGCATCGAGGTCGCCCGGCTCGATGGCACGATCGAGGGAGGCCCACGCCACCGCCCGGTACATGGCCCCGGTGTCGAGGCGATCGATGCCGAGGCGGGTGGCCAGGGCACGGGAGACGGTGGACTTGCCCGAGCCGGCCGGACCGTCGATGGCGATCACCGGCAGTGGTCGGACCCGGATGTCGGCACCGGTCACCGGCGCCCCGATGCCAGGAGGGCGAGGGTGTCGGCGAACCCCGGGTAGCTGGTGGCCACCGCACCCCATCCGGTGATGGTGGTCTCCCCCGCTGCCGATGAACAGGCTGACCCGGCCACGGCGGCGGCCATGGCCATCCGGTGGTCACCACCGGCGTCGATTCGAGCCGGACGGAGGGGCGCACCGGATCCCTCGACGACCAGATCGTCGCCCTCCACAGTGGCCACGGCACCGAAGGCCCGGACCAACTCGCGCGGTGCCGGTGAGCCGATCCGACTCCTTCACCCGGAGCTCGCCGACGTTCCGGAACCGGGTTGTGCCCACGGCGGTCGCCGCCGCCACGGCCAGGATGGGCACCTCGTCGAGGGAGGGGATCTCGGCCGCCTCGACAACCGTCCCATGAAGGGCACACGTGTAACTGGTCACCGAACCGGTCAGGTTCCCTGCCTCGTCCATCTCGATGGTGGCGCCCATGCGCCGCAACACGCCGAGGAATCCCAGGCGTTCGATGCCCAGCTGGATTCCCGACACGGTGACCAGGCTGCCCGGGACGACGGTCCCCGCCACCACCCAGAACGCCGCCTGGGAGGGATCACCCGGGACGGTATAGGTCCCGGCCGCCAGGGTGCTCTTCCGGACCCGGACCACCCGTCCTCCGCCGACGCGGCTCGAAGTCGATGGTGGCACCGGCAGCGGCCAGCATCTCCTCGGTGTGGGCCCGGGTGGCCACCGGCTCATGGACCACGGTCTCACCCTCCGCGGCGATGCCGGCCAGCAGGATGGCCGACTTCACCTGGGCGCTGGCCATGGGCGGCGTGTACTCGATCCCGACCAGGGGTCCCCCGGCGATCTCCAGCGGAGGCAGGCAGGACCCACCCTGTCCGGTGACCGGGGCCCCCATGCGGGACAGGGGCTCGGCGACCCGGTCCATGGGTCGACTCCGCAAGGAGTCGTCGCCGGTGAGCGTCGTGGTGCCCGGGATGGTGGCCACCACGCCGGCCAGTAGGCGCAGTCCGGTCCCCGAATTGCCGAGATCGAGGGGGGCGGCTGGTGCGTGGAGCCGCGAGCGACCGCCGTGCACGGTGATCGAGGCTCCGTCCGTCCCCACCTCGGCCCCGAGGGCCGCCACCGCGGCCAGCGTCCGGGCCACGTCCTCGCCCGAGGACAGTCCGTGGATGGTCGAGGTCCCCTCGGCCAGGGCGGCCAACAGGAGCGCCCGGTGGGAGATGGACTTGTCCCCCGGTACCGAGATCGTTCCCGTCAACGGGGCGCCACCCCGGACCACCAGCACGTCGCCGGTCGAACCGGCACCGGTTGACGACCCTGGGCCCGGAGCGCTCACCGGGTCGTCCCTGGTGGCGAGCCCGAGGCCCGGTAGCCCCGCTCGGTCAAGGTGGTGAGCAGCGTGGGGGCCGACAGGGTGTCCACCGTCATCACCAGCACGCCCCGGTCGCCGTCGACGGAGTGGGCGATCTCCAGGTCCAGGATGTTGATTCCCAGTTCGGCGGCCAGCACCGTCACCTCGGCGATGGCTCCGGTGCGGTCCAGCAGTGGGACCCGCACCTCGACCAGCTCCTCGGGCAGCGGGGCCCGGTCACTCAGCACCCGCCGGGCGTCGGCGGCCCGTCCGAGGATGTCGAGCAGCGAGTCGTGGTCGTGGTCGGCCACCCGCCGGCGCATGGCCCCCAGAGCCTCGATGAGGAGATCGAGGGTGGCCACGATGGCCTCGGCGTTGTCGTCGCAGATGTCCGGCCAGATGGTCGGCTGCCCGGCGGCGATCCGGGTCATGTCCCGGAAACCCCCGGCGGCCAGCTGCAGGAGGGCGGTGTGCTCCTCCCCCAGGCCGGCGGCCAGTACCATCAGCGTGGCCGCGGTCAGATGGGGCACGTGGGAGACCACGGCCACCAGGGCGTCGTGCTGGGCCGGGTCGAGGGCCACCACCTGGGCCCCCAGTTCGGCCAGCACGCTGCGCACCAGGGCGAACGCATCGGGATCGGTGGTCGCCGTCGGGGTCAGCACCCAGGTGGCCCCGACGAAGAGGTCACCGGTGGCACCGTCCACCCCGACCTGCTCGGAGCCGGCCATGGGATGCCCACCCACAAAGCGCGGATGGTCGACGGCGGCCACCAGCGGTCCCTTGACGCTACCGACGTCGGTGACCACGACGTCAGGTCCCCACCCGCCGCCGCCCAGGATCTCCCCGATCAGCGGGGCGGCGGCACGCACCGGGGTGGCCACCACCACCAGGTCGGCCTCCCGGTCGATGCCCTCCGCGGTCAGTGCACCGAGCGCCACGGCCCGGGCCGCCACCCCCGGGGTCCCGTCGATGCCGCTCACGTGCCAGCCCCGGTCCCGCAGGGCCAGGCCGACGGAGCCTCCGATGAGCCCGGTCCCGTAGATCATGGCCCGTCGGGCCAGGCGGAGGCCGGTCCCGTCAACCCGGGAGACCTCAGTCGGGGAGGTCGTCACGGAGTCCCTGGGCGCCCTCGAGGTAGACGTGGTGGATCTCCTCGCGGGTGCGGGTCGGTAGTCACGTGGAGCATGACCCGGATGCAGCGGGGTACCGAGCCGGCGATGGAAAGCTCACGGGCGCAGATCAGCGGAACGGCGCCGAGCCCCATGGAGCGCGCCGCCGTGGCCGGGAAGGTGGAGACGATGTCCTCGGTGGCCGTGAACAGGATGGAGATGATGTCCTCCTCCTCCAGGCCGTTGCGGTCGAGGATCTGGCGGAGCAGAGCCACCACCCGCTCGGTGATGGCCTCGGGGGTGTCGGCGTCGACGGTGGTGGCGCCGCGGACGGCTCGGACAGAGGGGGACATCAGCCAGTGATGTTACTCAGGCCCGTCGACCGGCCCAACCGCCGCCCTCGTGGCCGGTGGGACCACCGGTCGGTCGGCTTCCTCCCCCACCTCCACCGATTCGGCCGCCGCGGCCAGGCTTCGTACCTCGTCGAAGGAGAGCGGTCGGTACGACCCGGGCCCGAGGGAGGGGTCGGCCACCGGTCCGATGCGGGTCCGGACCAGTCGGACCACCGGGTGGCCCACCGCCTCGCACATCCGGCGGATCTGCCGGTTCCGACCCTCGTGGATGACCATGCGGAGCAGGGTCGGGGCCACCACGGCCACACGGGCCGGGGCGGTGGTACCGTCCTCTAACTCCACTCCCTCCCGGAGGCGCCGCACGGCGGCCGGGGCGGGCTCGCCGTCCACCTGGACCAGGTACTCCTTGGCCACGCCGAACGAGGGGTGGGTGAGCCGGTGGGTCAGCTCGCCGTCGTTGGTCACGATGATGAGGCCCTCGGAGTCCATGTCCAGCCGGCCGACGGGGAAGACGCGGCCGCCCTCGGGGACCAGGGACACCACGGTGGGCCGCCCGTGGGTGTCCTCCGCCGTGCTGACCACCCCGACGGGCTTGTTGACCAGGTAGTGGACCAGACCGGGCTCGATTGGCAAGGGCACACCGTCGAGCTCCACCCGGTCCACGGTGGGGTCCACCCGCCGCCCGAGCACGGGCACCTCGCCGTTGACGGTCACCCGCCCGTCGACGATCAGTTCCTCGCAGACCCTCCGGGAACCCACGCCGATTCGGGCCAGCACCTTTTGCAGTCGGTCTCCGGTGGCGAGGGGGGGTTCGGGTGCGCCGGACCCGTCAGGCATCGCCGACCGGGCGCATCTGCTCCTCCAGGTCGGCTAGGGCCTCGGGTCCGGGTAGGAGGTCCTCGACCGGGGGCAGCTGGTCCAGCCGGTCGAGCCCGAGCCGCTCGAGGAACGCTTCGGTGGTGGCGTACAGGACGGCCTGGCCGGGCCCCGGCGCCCGGCCCACGGCGGCGATGTAACCCCGGTGTTCCAGCAGGCGGACCACGCCGTCCACGTTGACGCCACGCAGGGCGGCGATCTGGGCCCGAGACACGGGCTGCTTATACGCCACGATGGCCATCGTCTCCAACGCCGCCGCCGACAGCCGGGAGGACACCCCCACGTTGGCGAACCGCTCCACGTAGGAGGCCATGTCCGGGTGGGTCTGGATTCGGAATCCGCCGGCTATCCGGACCACGTCGAAGCCGCGTCCCCCGGTGCGGCACGACTCGGCCAGCTCGTCGCAGAGGGGATCGATCTGTTCGACGGGCAGCTCCAACAGCTCGGCCAGCAGTCCGGCCGGTACCGGTTCGACGGCCACGATCAGGACGGCCTCGATAGCGCGGGCTTCGGGAGAGAGCGGCACGGTCAGCCCTCGTACTCGTCGTACCGGCCGGACCCCACCGGGACCGGCTCCTTGTCGCCGACCAGCCATGCCACCTCGAGGTCCCCGAAGGTGTGGCCCTGGTCGAGGGAGACCCGTCCCTGCTTGCACAGCTCCAACAGGGCCAGGAAGCTCACGATGATCTCCATGCGTGAGGTCAGATGTCCGGTCAGTTGGCGGAAGGTGGAGGTGCCCATGCGGGGCAGTCGGCGCGACAGAGCGGCCACGGTGTCGGCCACGGTGACCGTGTCCACGGTCACGTGGTAGAGGTCGACCACCGGTACCGGGCGCTCGGCTGTGGCCCGCAGGAAGGCTTCGGCCAGCTGGTCCGGGGTGACTCCCTCCAGCAGATCAGGCGGCGTTGACCACGAAGTCGAGGTCGAAGCCGGCTGTGCGGGGAACCGACCGGGCCGCCTGCTCGAGGAGGAGGGCGAACCCGTCGGCGGCGGCGGCGTAGGCCTGACACTCGAGGAGTCGGGCGAGGAGCAGGTCTCGCTCCTCCCATCCGACCAGCTCCTCGTCCGTGTCGACGTCGTCGGGACCGGGCAGGAGTCGCCGTGATTTGAGCTCGATCAGGATGGACGCCACCATCACGAACTCCGACAGCGTCTGGAGATCCACCGACTCCCAGGTGGCCACCTCGGCCACGAAGGCGTCCACCACGTCGGCCAGCGGAATGTCGTACAGCTCGACCTGGTGGCTGTTGACCAGCTGGAGGAGCAGGTCGACCGGGCCCTCGAAGACCGGGGTGGAAACGGTGGCGGTCACGGACCGACCCTACCGGCTGGAGCCGGGCGTCTCGTGCATAGCACCGCCCGTTTCACCGGCCGGGTGTCGCCGGTGGGCCCGGACGGCGTGTCATCCGTCGGATCCGGCGTGGCCTGGCTCCGGGCATCGTTCCTGGCCCTTCTGGGCTCGACCTACGATTACCCCTCATGTCCCGAGTACTGTCCGGCTTGCAGCCTAGCGGCGACCTCCACCTGGGCAACTACCTGGGTGCACTGCGCAACTGGGTGGTCGACCAGGAGCGCAACGACTGCTTCTACTGCATCGTGGATCTCCACGCCCTCACCCTCGATATCAGCCCGCAGGAACTGCGTGCCCGGACCGAGGAGACCGCGCTCGACCTGGTGGCGGCGGGCCTCGACCCTGACCGGTGCACCCTGTTCATCCAGAGTCACGTGGTCGAGCACACCCAGCTCAGCTGGTTGCTCGAGTGCACGGCCACCATGGGTGAACTGGGACGGATGACCCAGTTCAAGGAGAAGAGCGCCGGTAGGGACTCGGTCCGTGTGGGTCTGTTCAGCTACCCGGTGCTCCAGGCGGCCGACATCCTGCTCTACGACGCCGAACGCGTGCCGGTCGGCGACGACCAACGTCAGCACCTCGAGCTGACCCGCGAGCTGGCCATCCGGTTCAACCACCGCTACGGCGACACGCTGGTCGTACCGGAGGCGGCCATCCCGGCGACCGGGGCCCGGGTCATGGATCTCCAACACCCCGAGAACAAGATGTCGAAGTCGGTCAACTCGCCACTCGGGACGGTCCTCATGCTGGACGGTCCCGACGAGATCCGGCGCAAGGTGAAAAGGGCCGTGACCGACACCGACGGCGAGGTCCGCTACGACCCGGCGGCGAAGCCCGGTGTGTCCAACCTGCTCGAGTTGCTGGCCGTGGCCACCGGGAGCACGCCGAAGGCGGTAGCCGGCTCCTACGAGCGCTACGGCGACCTGAAGGGCGACGTGGCCGAGGCTCTCGTCGAGCTGCTGCGGCCCATCCGGGAGCGCCGGGAGGCCCTGGCCGCCGATCCCGGGGCGGTGACGTCCCTCTTGGCCGTGGGGGCCGACAAGGCCCGTGAGGTGGCGTCCACCACCTACCGGCGCGCGGCCACGGCCATCGGGCTCCTCGCCCCGTCCTAGCCGAACCCACCCTTCCGCCGCCGGCGCCGGGCTCCGATCAGTTCCAGCACCACCCACACCACGAGGGCGAAGCCGGCTACGCCGGAGACGGCGATGCCGACCAGAGCGGCCGTCGGCCGGTAGCGGAAGGTCACCCGGTACTCTCCGGGCCCGGGCAGCGCCACCTCCTGGATCACGCCGTTCCGTTGGACGACCACCGACCGGGACGTCCCGGCCCCTCCGGTGCCCACGGCCCGGACCGTGGCCTTCCAACCGGTGGTCCACGACACACTCCGCTCGAGCACGACGGGGCCGCCGGTGGTGACGGTGATGGTCTGGGTACCGTAGGGTCCCGGAGCGCCGGCTTTCACCGAGGTGCCTGCCGGGGGCGGTCCTCCGCCAGGGGCCCGAGCCCGAGCCCAGCCCCGGGCGGCGTCGCTATGGAAGGAACCGAAGACGCCCACCATGCCCGTGTAGGTCCAGTGCGGCGGAACGACACCGTACTGCAGGGGGCCGTTGAGGGACACCGCCCCCGCCTCGGCGGTTAGGGCTGTGGGGATGCCGACCGTGACGCGACCGGTGGTGGGTCGCACCACGAGACCACCCGAGGTGACGGGCCTGGGCAATGCCACCGTCACCGAACGCTTGGTGCCGCGGCCGGTCAGGATGACGTCGCTCGCCGGTAGCCAGCGGTCGGAGCCCGAGGGGGTGACGAGGCCCACCTGTAGGTGGCCGGCGTCGCCCTGATCGACAGGGACCTCCCATCGGCTCAGGGTGAGCGCTCCCCCGAAGTACCAGGTCCGGGCCGTACCGGGCTGGAGCGCGAACGAGGACGGCCCGCCGAGGGCGGTTGCGGTCTGACCGGCCGGGTCTGCAGGGAATTGGACCGGCGGGCCTTCGGTGACCCCGGCGGACGCCGGGAAGGTGTCCGGGTGGGTGGACGAGGCGGGGAGGGGCGTCAGGAAGTAGCCGGGCAGCGCGAGCAGCGTGGTCACGTTGAGGCTGTCCCACACCGTTCCGGCCAGGGTGGTGGGGTCGAGCGACGCCAGGAGATGGGATCCGGTGGCGTTGTAGTAGGCGCCGTCGGTCAGGGCGGTGTAGCCCTGGGCGCTCGGGAGTTGCCGGTACATGTTGAGGTCGGTCTGGCCCACCGCATAGAGCTGTTTGATGTCGAAGAGGTTCGGGTCGTAGATGATGAACCGTCCGTTCCCTACCTCGGTGGCCAGTTGGGCGGCCTGCGGAGTGTGACCCTGGGCGGCGGCCTCGGTGATGGGTGGGTTGATGACGAACAGGTTCAACAGGGACAGGTCGACCACGAGCACGATGGCCAGCCGTCGACGGAGTTGACGGAAGGAGAACCGACCCGACACCAGCGCGGTCCAGGTGGCCACACCGGCGATCACGGCGCCCGCGGTGACCAGGCCGGCCAATCGGAGGCGGGCCGCGGTACTCAAGGGGAACAGGATCTCGAGCATCCGCTCGAGAAACGGCCCGGCCACCCACAGCAGCACCGCCACCACGGCAATGAAGGTGAAGGGCAGGGAGGTGAGCACCACCTCGGCCCGTCGGCCGGAGCGCCACCGCTCCCGCACCGAGGTCGGCTCGGGCATCGGGTCCGCCGGCTGGACCCGATCGGCCAGCATCAGATGGACCCACCAGGCCACCAGGACGGCCAGCGCCGTGTCCACCAGGAGCAGGTTGCGGTTGAGCAGCCGTTCGCTGCTGACTCCGGGGATCAGGTACATGAGGTGGGCGAAGGGGGTCTGGTTGCCCAGGGACGAGAGGAGCCCGACCAGGAGGATGACGTACCAGACCCACCACTGGCGGGACTCGGGACGGGACCGCCACCGCTTCAGCACCAGGGTGAAGGCGGCGATCAGGGCCAGGATGCCGACGTAGCTGGTGACCTCGGGGAAGTTGTAGGTCCCGAGGTAGGTCTCCGGCCAACCCTGGTTGGTGCCGAGGACGAAGGGTGAGGCCACGAGGGTCACCAACCGGTTGTCGAGCGATCCGCTGGTGAAGAAGGTGTACGTTGCCGTGGCCCGTTGGGACTGGGAGAGGAAGAGCAGGCCGGGGAGCCACTGGGCCGCACCCAGGGCCACACCGCCGACCAGGCCGAGGACCACCGCACCCACCGACCTGGCCAGGGCCTGTCCGGCGCCCCGGCGGAGCAGGCCCGCCGAGGCCGTCCGCCAGATCCAGTAGATGACGACCAGCACCCCGCTGTCGATGATCGCCTCGGCGGCGCCGGCGAGCAGGGTGAGTCCGAGGGCCAGGGCGAGCAGGAGCACCCACCACCGGGTCCGTTGGCGTCGGGCCGACCGTGGCTCGGCTGGAACGCCGCCGGTATCGGGCTCCGGGCGCTCGGTGAGACCGTGGACCGCCACCAGGATCCACGGCAGCCACGCCGCCCCCTCGATGAGGTCGATGTGGACGATCTGTGCGGTCATGTAGCCGGCGAAGGCGAAGGTGACAGCCCCGAAGGTGGCGGCCGTGGACGAGATGCCCTGACGCCGCAGGAAGAGGTACATCCCGGCGAGGGCGACGTCGTAGGCCACGGCCAGCGTCAGGGTCCAGGCGGTGAAGGTGGGGAGGACCGCAGTGAGCCAGGTGACGGGGTAGGCGGCCCCGGCGTTGAATCCACCGAGGAGCGGTGTGCCGCTGAACAGATAGGGATTCCACAGCGGCAGTACCCCGTGGGTGAGGTCCTTCCCCACCAAGACCCGCATGGGGAGGTTCTGGATGAAGTTGTCCCCCGAGAGGAAGGTCATCCCGAAGAGCTGGGGGATGCCGAACACGGCGAACGGGAGCACCAGGGCGAAGGTCATCCCCGGGTGCGTCCGCACCCAGGCGGCAACGCCGTGGGATCGGGAACGTGCCGGTCCGACCGTGTCCAGGGCCGGGCCGGTGTCGGTGGAACTCATCTCAGGAGGACTCATGGTGGGCCGACGCCGCGGTCAAATCCTCAAGGGAACCGAGCGAGACGTCGGATCCACCCGTCGCCGGGAGGCGGTCGCCGATGCCTCGATCACACCAGCAGACCCGACCACCAGCTGATGACGTGGGTGATCAGCTCCGACCACTGGTTGCGGAACAGCAGGATCAAGATGAGGGGCAAGAACATGAGGAAGGGCTGCAGGTTGTAGTACTGCGGAAGCATCCGGGCGGGCAAGAACCGTTCCAGTACGGCGGCGCCGTCCAGGGGCGGACACGGGATGCAGTTGAACACCCCGAGCACGATGTTGGCGATGCCGGCGATGAACAGGACCTCGCTCAGCAGGGACGGCGGATAGGCGGCGGCGCCGTTGCTCCAGTAGTAGTTGACCTCCTCGAGGACGATGTGCGGCGTCGTCCACACCACCAACACGCCCAAGATGGCGGCGAGGGCGAAGTTGGTGAGGGGGCCGACGAGGGAGACGATCACCGTGTGGTTGCGCGGGCTGCGCAGCCGGTTGGTGCTGACCGGCACGGGCTTGGCCCAGCCGTAGGCCCCGATCCCCGACAGGGAGAGGACCGCCGGCACGAGCAGGGTCCCCACCGGGTCGACGTGCTTGATGGGGTTGAGGGTCAGGCGCCCGGCCCGCTTGGCCGTGTCGTCGCCGAAGGCCAGGGCCACGACGCCGTGGGACACCTCGTGGAGGATGATCGATGGGATCAGGACGCAGAAGTAGATGATGTTGGCGCTGGAGATCCTGTGGGTGCGCAGCAGGATGGCGATGAGGGCCACCGCCACGATCACGATGATCAGGGTCCGCTGGTCGGGTTGGAACCTCCGCCGGGGACGACTTCCGCCCGAGCCTCCCCCGTAGCCTCCGTAGGCCATGAGCCCGGCCCGATCAGGGCCGGTTGGCGTGATTGATGCAGAACCGGGTGGCCGGCATGGCCTCCAAACGGGCGGGTGCGATAGCCACACCGCACACCTCGCACATCCCGTAGGTACCATCCTCGAGGCGTTGGAGGGCCCGTGCCACCTCGTCCAGCGTCTCCTGGAGCTGACCGGCCAGGGCATCGGCCTCACCCCGCTCGGCCGTGACCTGGCTGGTGTCGGCGAAGTTGGGGTCGTAGTCGAGCCCTCCGCCCTCGCCGTGGCCGAGTTCGGACAGCTCGGACTGGAGCTGGCGTCGCTCGTCCTCCAGGAGTTGGCGGTAGTCGATGGTGGGGGCGTCGCTCGGCACGGGAAGATCCTACTTGAGCTGGGGCGCAGTGGCCCGCGGGTGGGCCCGCTGGTAGGAGGACCGGAGATGGTCCTGGCTGAGTCGGGTGTAGATCTGGGTGGTTGCGATGGACACGTGACCGAGGAGTTCTTGGACGACCCGGATGTCAGCGCCGTGGGCCAGCATGTGGCTGGCGCAGGAGTGCCGGAGGACGTGGGGGCTGACCACGTCGCCGAGGCCGACGCGCTCGGCCCGGTGGTGGACCACGGCCCAGGCCCCCTGGCGAGACAGCCGGCTGCCCCGTCGGTTGAGGAAGACGGCTTCGGCATCGGCTCGCCGGGCCCAGCGGTGCGGGGTCATGCGCGGCCGTCCGTCCGGGGCCAACCACCGGTCGAGGGCCATCCGGGCCGGCCCGCCCAGAGGGACCAACCGCTCCTTGGCTCCCTTGCCGAAGACCCGGAGGAGTCCGTCGTCACCCTGGAGGTCCATGAGGGACAGGCCGACGACTTCGGAAATACGGGCCCCGGTGCCGTAGAGCACCTCCAAGAGGGCCCGGTCCCGGTAGTCGGTCGGTTCGGTCCCGCTGACCGAGTCCAACAGCTCAAGGATCTGATCTTCGTCGAGGGCCTTGGGCAGCCGGCGAGGTATCCGGGGCGAACGGAGGTCGGTGCTGGGATCGGCGTCGAGGTCCCCTTCGCTGACCAGGAAGCGGAACAGACCGCGTAGTGCCGAGGTGGAGCGGGCCATCGACGCCGGCGTCCGTCCCTCCTCACGGAGCTGGGCGAGATGACGCTCGATGGCGCCGGTGTCGGCGGTGGCGGGATCGATGCCGGCGGACCGCGCCCACTGCTCCCAACTGGCGATGTCTCGTCGGTATGCGGCCAGCGTGTTGCGGGACCGGCCCTTCTCCACGGCCAGCCACGACAGATACTCCTCGGCGCCGGTGGAGAGCGCCCGGCTCATGGCCCGGCGGTTCCGGGTGGCAACGAGATGAGCCGGCGCCGGGCCAGTCCCACGCCCAGGATGGTGGTGGCATCCACGATGGCGCCGTCGTCCACCATGACGTCGAACTCGGACAGCGGGACGTGCTCGATGCTCATGTACCGTTCCTCGATGCCCTGGGGGTCGAGGTCGACCGGTGTCAGCCCGGTGGCCAGGAACACGGCGGTGATCTCGTCACAAAACCCCGGGGTGATGGCACAGTGAGTTAGCAGGACGATCCGGCCGGCGGCGAGGCCTACCTCTTCGGCCAGCTCGCGCTCGGCCGTCCGCAGCTCCTCCTCACCCGCTACGTCTCGGGTGCCCGCCGGTATCTCGAGGATCCACTCGTCGAGGGCGGGACGGTACTGACGGACCAGCACGACCGAGTCGTCGTCGGTGATGGCCACAACCGCCACCGCTCCGGGGTGACGGACCACGTCCCGCTCGAACGGCACGCCAGCGGGATCGACGAAGCCAGCTCGCGTCAGGCTGATGGCCCACCCCTTATGGACCACCACTTCACCGGTGGCCCGGAATTGCGGCAGATCGTCGGGGGTGCCCGCCCCGTGCTCGCGGTCCCCGGGCACCTCAGCCGACGTCGGCGATGTCGGGGAGGCGGGGGTCACGGCCCTCGGCCCGGGTGAGGGCGGCGTAGACCAGCTCACGGAAGAGAGGGTGGGGACGGTCGGGCCGGCTCTTGAACTCGGGGTGGGCCTGGGTCCCTACCCAGAACGGGTGGTCGGGCAGCTCGATGAACTCCACCAGCCGTTCGTCGGGAGACAGGCCCGAACAGACCAGGCCCACCTCCTCGAGGCGGGAGCGATACCGGGGATTCACCTCGTAGCGGTGACGGTGGCGCTCGGAGACAACTTCGGTGCCGTAGGCCTTGGCCACCTGGGATCCGGCCATCAGCTGGGCACTGTAGGAGCCGAGGCGCATGGTCCCGCCCTTGTCCACCACGTCGTTCTGGTCGTCCATCAGGTCCACCACCGGATGGGGCGTGGTGGGATCGAACTCCCGGGAGTTGGCCCCCTCCAGCCCGACCAGGGACCGGGACACCTCGATGATCATGACCTGAAGGCCGAGGCACAGGCCCAGCAGGGGCAGCTCGTGTTCCCGTGCGTAGCCGGCGGCGGCGATCTTGCCCTCGACCCCCCGCTCGCCGAAGCCGCCAGGGATGACCAGACCGTCGAATCCCCGCAGTCCGTCCCGTTCCAGGAGCTCGGGCACCGTGGCGGCCTGAATCCACTCGATGAGCACCTTGGCGCCATGGTGGAATCCGGCGTGGCGCAGGGACTCGACGACCGAGAGGTAGGCATCGGGAAGGTCGACGTACTTGCCGATGATCCCGATGCGCACCGGCCGGGTGGCGGCATCGACCTGGTCGACCAGCCGCTCCCAGGTGGTGAGGTCGATGGGGTGGGCCGTCTCGTCGAAGCGCAGGAGCGAGAGGATGTAGCTGTCGAGCCCCTCCTCGTGGAGCACCAGGGGGATCTGGTAGATGTTGTCGGCGTCGACGGCGGAGACGACGGCTTCCATGGGCACGTCGCACAAAAGCGAGATCTTGCGCTTCAGGTCTTCGGAGATCATCCGGTCCGAGCGGCACACGATCACGTCGGGCTGGATGCCGCGGCTGCGTAGCTCGGTCACCGAGTGCTGGGTGGGCTTCGTCTTCTGCTCGCCCGAGGGCCCGAGGTAGGGCACCAGGGTGAGATGGACATAGCAGACGTTGTCCCGGCCTACGTCCCGGCGGAACTGCCGGATGGCCTCGATGAATGGGACGATCTCGATGTCACCCACCGTGCCACCGATCTCGACGATGACCACGTCCACGTCGTCGGTGCCGAGGGCGAGGACCCGCTTTTTGATCTCGTCGGTGACGTGCGGGATCACTTGGACCGTCTTGCCCAAGTAGTCGCCCCGGCGTTCCTTGGCGATCACCGACGAGTAGATACGGCCGGTCGTGGCGTTGGAGTTCTTGTTGAGGTTCTCGTCGATGAACCGCTCGTAGTGGCCGAGGTCGAGGTCGGTCTCCCCCCCGTCCTCGGTGACGAAGACCTCACCGTGCTCGAAGGGGTTCATCGTGCCGGGATCCACGTTGATGTACGGGTCGAGTTTGCACATGGTGACCCGGAGCCCCCGGCACTTGAGCAGTCGTCCCAGTGAGGACGCGGTCAGGCCCTTGCCCAAGGACGACGAGACACCGCCGGTGAAGAAGATGTACTTGGTGGCCCGCTTCCGGGGGTCGGACTCGGGGGACGGCGCGCTCGCGCGTTCCCCGGTGTCCGTCGCCGTCCTGGAGGGTGGATCGACCGTCGGCTCTCCCCCGGAGGGTTGCGGCGGGCCATCCACGTCAGGCACCTGATGAGGCTAGCGGAACCGGAGTGGCCTCCGTGCGGACCCCGGTTGCCATCGGGCGCGCGCGGTTCTGGACGCGGGGAGCGGACGGGCAGGCCTACGGTGACGCCCAGGTGTCGGCGTCGAGGAGCTCCCGTGCGTGCTGGCGCGCCGACGCGCTGTCGGGATGGCCCGACAGCATGCGGCTGAGCTCGACCACGCGGTGCTCCCCTTCGAGCGCGGTGACCTCGGAGCGGGTACGGCCCGAGCGCTCGTCCTTGCGGACCTCGACCTGATGGTCGGCCTGGGCCGCCACCTGGGCCAGGTGGGTCACGACCAGAACCTGTCCGTGAGCGCCGAGTCCGGCCAGAGCCGAGCCCACGGCGATGGCCGCCTCCCCACCCACACCGGCGTCGACCTCGTCGAACACCATCACCCCGGGCGCGTCGGTGATGGCGAGGCGGATGGCCAGCATGGTGCGGGCCAGCTCACCCCCGGAGGCCGCCGAGGCCAGGGGCGCGAGCGGCTCACCAGGATTGGCGCCGAGGAGAAAGGCCACCTGGTCGGCCGGTCCCTCCCCCTCCACGGCGATCTCAAACCGAGCCGATGGCATGGCTAACCGGTGCAGGCTGGCCCGGATGCGCGCGGCCAGGAGTGGCGCGGCGGCCCTGCGGGCCTCGGCCACCTTACGGCTGGCGTCGTCCAGGTCGGCCCGGGCGGCGGCGATCTCGGCGTCGAGCGCCTGGGCCCGCTGTTCCTCACTCTCGGCCGCGGCCAGGCGCCGACGGGCATCGTCGGCGAAGGCCAGCACCTCGTCCAGCGAGTCGCCGTACTTCCGCTGGAGCTGGTGCAGGAGCTGCCGGCGGGCCCGGATGTCGTCGAGCCGCTCCGGGTCGTCCTCCCAGGTCTCGACGACCGTGCGTAGCTCGGTGGCGAGATCCGAGAGTTCAGCCATGCCCGTGCGCACCCGGGTCTCCAGGCCGGCGAGGGGCACCCGACCGTCCAGTTCTCCGGCGGCCTCGGCGAGTCGGTCGAGGGCGCTGGTCCCTTCGGCCCCCGACACGGCGGACAGCGCCGCCGCTGCGGCCTGCCGGTGGCCGGCCGCTTCGGCCAGCCGGTCCTCCTCGGACTCCAGCCGCCCTGTTTCATCGCCGTCCTCGATACCGGCCCCTTCGATCTCGCCGATCTGGTAGCGGAGGAGGTCGACCTCGCGGGCCCGGGCCCGGGCGTCGCCGCCGAGGGTGGCGGACTCCTCGTTGAGCACCCGGAGCCGGAGACGGGCGGCCGTCCAGGCGTCGAGGTCGACCCGCCCGAAGGTGTCCAAGGCCCGACGCTGGGCGTCGGTGTGGACGAGTGACTGGTGCTGGTGCTGGCCGTGGAGCTCGATCAGCCGGCCGGCCACCTCGGCCAGGGTCCCGATGGTGGCCATGCGACCGTCGATCCAGGCCCGGGACCGGCCGTTCCGGGGCACCGCACGGGACAGGATGACCTCCACGGGCCCGTCCGCTGCATCGTCGGCGGCTCCTTCCCCCGGCGGCTCGGCGGTCCCGCTCGGGAACGGCTCGTGACCGACGGGGACCAAGAACCGGCCCTCGACCACGGCCTCGTCGGTGCCGGCCCGGACCACCGAGGAGTCGGCACGACCCCCGAGCAGGAGACTGAGCGCCTCGACCAGCAGCGTCTTGCCCGCACCGGTCTCCCCGGTGAGTGCGGTCATCCCTGCTTCCAGGGCCACCGTGACATCGTCGATCACGCCGAGATTGCGTACCCTGATCTCGACCAGTTGGGGTCCCACGGCGCTCCGGGTCCTAACGATCGGCGAGGTGGAATTTGGCCCGCAGGATGGCGTGGAAGTCCGTGGACCCGAAGGTGACGAGCCGGGCCGGCCGGTCGCCCTCGCGGCACTCCACCGAGGAGCCCGGGGCCAACGTGGTCACGGTGAGGCCGTCCACCACGAGCACCGCCGAGCGGGGCTCCTCGACGTCCAATCGGAGCCTCTCGGTCGGTTCGAGCACCAGTGGGCGGTCGAAGAGCATGTGGGGCGAGACCGGTGTCACCACGATGGCTCGGAGGCGCGGGGACAGGACCGGGCCCCGGGCCGAGAGGTTATAGGCGGTGGAACCCGTCGGTGTGGCCACGAGCAGTCCGTCGGCGGCGTAGGTGACAAAGGGGCGGTCGTCGATCGAGGTGGCGATGCGGACGGTGTGCCCAGGCACGGTCTTTTCCACTGTGGCCTCGTTGAGAGCGGTGCGCCGGGCGACCTCCGTGCCGTCAGGTCCGCTGACGCGGACCGACAGGGTCATGCGCTCCTCCACCCGGTGGGTGCCGGCCAGGAATGCGGCCAGTGCGTCTTCGAGGCCGGCCGGCTCGATCGGGGTCAGGTACCCCAGTCGGCCGATGTTGACACCCAGGACAGGGATGGCCCCGGCCAGTGCCGTCTCCACCGATCGGAGCAGCGTGCCGTCCCCGCCCAGGCTGACCAGCAGATCGGCTCCCTCGGCCGAGGCCGAGCCATCCGGATAGAGGGCCGACACGGCCCGGTGGCCGCGCTCGGACAGCCACTCGGCCGCCCGTGCGGCCAAGGCGGTGGCCTCGGGACGGTGGGGGTTGGTATAGAAGGCGATGACGGCCATGGTCCCTATCCTGACCCCTTTTTGTCATGGGCTTCGGCCACGGCCCGGTCGACGAGATCGGGGACACCGTCTCGGGTATCGGTCGGGTCCGCACCGCTCCGGTCCGTCGCCGGGGTACGGGCGTAGAGCAGAAACTCGAGATTCCCGGCGGAACCGGTCAAGGGCGACGGCATCACCCCGACGATGTCCGCGCCGGCCCTTGACAGCGTCCCGCAGACTTCGAGCAGGGTCCTCCGGTGAATGCCGGGATCACGGATGATCCCCTTCCCCCGCGACGCCTCCACCCGACCCGCCTCGAACTGTGGCTTGACCAGGATCACCAGCGGCGAGCCCGGCACCACCGCCTCCCCCACCAACGCGGGGACGGCACGGGTCACCGAGATGAACGACAGGTCGGCCGTCACCAGATCGACCGGCAGCCCACCCACCGTCTCGAGCGTGACATCTCGGATGTCGAGACGCTCGTGGACGTCCACCCGTCCGTCGCCCCGGATGCGGGGGTGGAGCTGGCCCCGACCCACATCCACCGCCACCACGGAGTGCGCTCCCGCCTGGAGCAGGCAGTCCGTGAAGCCTCCGGTCGACGCGCCGGCGTCGAGGGCACGCCGGCCGCCGACGTCGATGCCGAACCTGATGAGAGCGGCGTGAAGCTTGTCGCCGCCGCGGCTGACGAAGCGGGGCGGAAGGCCCACCAACTCGATGGGCTCGGCCGGCGCCACCATCCGGGAGGCCTTGTCGGCCACCGATCCCGACACCAGCACCTGGCCCTGTTCGATGCAGGCCGCGGCTTGTGGGCGGGTAGCCACCAGACCCCGCTCCACGAGCGCCCGGTCGAGTCGACGTCGAGGGGAGTTCGTCAGTCCGACGACTCCGCCGCCGCCGCCTTCTTGGCCGGGGCCTTCTTGGCCGGGGCCTTCTTGGCCGGGGCCTTCTTGGCCGGGGCCTTCTTGGCCGCCGCCTTCTTCGCCGCCGCCTTCTTGGCCGGGGCCTTCTTCGCCGGGGCCTTCTTCGCCGCCGCCTTCTTGGCCGGGGCCTTCTTCGCCGGGGCCTTCTTCGCCGACTTGGCGGTCGCCGCCTTGCCGGCGTCGGCCGTGCGCCCGATCATGGTCGCCACTTGCTGGGCCAGGTCCTCCAGGGACGTGATCCCTACACTCTCGAGTTGGTGGGCCACCTCTTTGCGCACCTGGGCGGCGAACGCCTCCCGTCCCTTGCGGCTCCGCTCGAGCAACTCCTCGACCCGGGCCCGGGCGTCGCTGCTCTGGAACTCCCCGCTCTGGACGAGCTCTTGGACCAGCTCTTCGGCCTTGGTGCGGGTGAGATTGGTGAAGGCGATCCCCGCATCGAGGTACTTCTGGAATCCATCTTTAGCGGCCACGCCCTCATGCTACCGGGACCGTCTCCATCAGGTGGATGGGATCAGATGGCCGTGTTCAGGCAGGTGCGGACCAGCGATACGAAGTCGTCGGCCCTGATGGCCACCGGCACATCGAAGCCACCTGTGCCGGCTGGGGTCACGCCCGAGTCCACGAGGCCGAAGGGGATGCCGAGCCGCTCGGCCAGGCGACCGTCGGTCCGCGGTTGGTCGCCAATCATCACAACGGACGGATCACCTGCCTCGAATCCGAAGCGGGTTTGCATGAGGGCGGCCATGGCCGCATGGGGTTTGCCGGCGATCTCGGGAACCACGCCCGAAGCCGTCGCCACCGCGGCCAGCAACGCCCCTGACCCCGGCATCAGACCGTCAGGTGTCGGATGGGTAGGATCCTCGTTGGTGGCCAGCAGCCGTCCCGACCGGCGCGCGGCGGCGGCCGTGACGGCCAAGGAGTCGAAGTCGAACGAGCGGTTCCACCCGACCACCGCGGCCTCGGACGGGCTGGCATGAGGGCCGTCGGGTGGGACCCCGGGATCCACGATCTCCACACCCCGCGCCGCCAGGCTCTCGTGGACACCCCCCTCAGCGAGGACGGTCACCCGTTGGCCCGGCTCGAGGAGTGAGGCCACCGCGGCGGCCGATGTGGCCAGATCGCCGGCGGACGACTCAATCCCGATCCGACGCAGCCGGGCCAGGAGGTCGTCGGTGGTGGGTGCCGAGTTGTTGGTGGCGAACACGACGCGGGTCCCACGGGCCCGGAGGGCGGCCACCGCGTGGCCGACGGGCCCGATGGGCTCGCCGGTGAGCCACACCACGCCGTCGAGGTCGACGATCCAGAGGGAGGCCGCGCCGAACGAGGCCGGGTGGGACGAGTCCCCCGCCGGGATCATTCCGGGTCGTGGTCGGCGGACCTGGGCTCGGTCGAGGACACCTTCTCCCCCGCGTCGGACCGCCGGGTGCGCCGGGTGGAGTCGGCCAACTGGTCGGCCGACTCCAGCACCCTGGTGATCAGCCCGGAGAGGTGGGACAGCGGTTCGACGGGGTTCACGGCAGCTGCGGCCACGTCGCCGCCCACTGGCTCCGTCGGGTCCGCCGGGTCGACGGCCTCGGCCGAGGCGGGCACGGGACGGGCGCTCAGATCGGCGATCCGCTCCCCGGCGACGCGGGCGGCCCGCTCCCAATACGAGCGGAACATGCCGATGTCGAAGGCGCCGTCGCCCACCTTGGCCTGGTCCAACAGTCGGGCCGGCGGGTCCTTCAGATCGCGCACGAGGTGGAGTGCGGCCAGCCCTTTGAGCGCGTACCACGTGGGGTCGAACTCCCACCAGGCGAATCCCTGGCGGGCCGAGGCCGGCAGGTAGTGGTGGTTGTTGTGCCACCCTTCGCCCCCGGTGATCAGGGCGATCATCATCGAGTTCCGACTGGTGTCCGGCGTGGCGTACCGCCTCCGGCCCACCAGATGGGCCACGGAGTTGACCACGAAGGTGCCGTGCCACAAGAGGACGGTGGAGAGGAAGAAGCCGACCACCAGGCCACCCCAGCCCCCGATGAGGAAGCACCCCCCGGCGAGCAGAGTCGGGCCGATCCACCACTGGCGGTCGAGGAATCGCAGCTCGGGAACGGCGGCGAAGTCCTTGATGGTGGACGTGTCGGTGGCCTTGTACCGGGTGGACAGGATCCATCCCACGTGGCTCCACCAGAATCCGTCACGGGGTGAGTGCACGTCGTCGTCGAGGTCGGTGTAGCGATGATGCAGGCGGTGGTGGCCGGCCCACCAGAGTGGGCCCTTCTGCAGGGCCGTGGTGCCGCCGAGGGCCATGAGGAACTGGGTGACCCGGCCCATGCGGTAGCTGCGGTGGGAGAAGTAGCGGTGGTAGCCGGCCGTGATGCAGAACATCCGGGAGACGTAGAGCACGGCGCAGAGCACCCAGTCCTGCCAGGTCACGACCACGAAGAAGGCGGCCAAGGGCACCAGGTGAGCCCCGAGGAAGGGCAGGGCCGATACCCAGTCCGTCCGGTCGGTGCTGACGGCGCGCTCCTGTCCCACGTCGGGGTCGGAAGGCACGGTGGTGGCTGCACTCATGGGCGGGGGCCGCCGCCACGGGACGACGACGCCGCGATGCTATCGGATCGGACTTCGACACCCGGAGTCCGCGGAGCGGTCCGGCGGCCTCGTTGGCGGTTCATGTGGGTACGTAGAGGTTCCCGTTGGCCGCCTTGGTCACCCGGATAGAGGTCAGGCCAGTGGTGGCCGGCCCGCGTTCCACCGCACCGGTTCGGGGGTTGAACTCCGATCCGTGGCACGGGCAGGCAATGATCTGGGCCGCGGGCTGATAGGCCACCGTGCATCCGGCGTGGGGGCAGACGGCATCGAAGGCCACGAAGTCGTCGGCGGTCTGCTGGATGACCAGACCCGGGTCTCCGGTGGCTGGGTCGGTGAAGGCGGCCGAGCCACCGACCGGCACACTGGTCGCCGGGCCGACGGCCGTTCCCGACGGTGGTGGTGAGGTGGTGGTGGCACCCGCACCTGCCGTGGTCGACGTGCCGGCAGTGGTGGTGCTCGGGCCCGTGGAACCGCCTGTGCTGAGGGTGTTCGAGGACTGCGTGGTGGTGGACGAACCGCCGGCCAGCCGGCCGAGTGCGGCCACCAGCCCACTGGCCACCACGAAGGTACCGGCCACGATTCCGGTCAGCGCCCCTTTGGACAGCACCTCCCGTCGGGGCAGAGAGTCCGGGCGTTCGCTGTCGGTGTCCGGGGGCCGTAAGAACCAGGTGTCGAGGGCGGGGGCACCGGCCGCTCCAGCCAGGGCCAAGGGGGTCCAGGCGAAGAAGAAGACGATGTCGGAACCCGTGTAGTACGGCGCCGAGTGGAAACTGATGGTGAGGAACAAGCCGAACGAGAGCAGCATGCCGGCTACGGCGGCCACCCGCGTCCACAGTCCTACGACGATACCGAACCCGATCGCCACCTCGCCCAGAGCGATGACCAGCCCCAGGGCCGGGGCGATGGAGACCAGGTGGGACAGGAGGCCGTGGATGGGGCTGGAATGCTCGGCCCCCACCAGTTGGGCGTGGATGGAGATGGGGCTCGAGGAGCGGAGGAAGTCCGGGTTGGCCAGCTTCTGACATCCGGCGAAGAGGAACGTCACCCCGAGGAAGAGTCGGAGGGGTACCAGGTACCACCCCGTGGCGATGTTGCCGTCGGCCCGGCGTACCTGCCACATGGACCCCGTGTCGGTGGACGCCGAAGCGGCGTCGGTCTCGGCCGCCGATGCCCGTACCCGCCTGGACGCGTTCGAGGTCACGGGTTCATTCCCATGGTCGGGCACGTTACCGGCTGGCACCTCATGCGGGAGGTCGCCGGGCCGGGCGCCGCGGGTCCGGTGGCCACGTGGTTGGCGGGGAGGGCCGGGACCATGGCCGCGGCGGTGTGACCCCGAGACCCCGACGACGTAGCATGCGTGCATGGATCAGTTGGTCGTGGCCGAGAGCGGCACCGTCGTGGCGCCGGAGCGCTCGAGGGCCGACCAGACCATGCGCCGCCTGCTGCGGGTGCCCGAGGACCGGGCGCCCATCGACGAGTCCGAGACCCACCGGATCTTCAGCGCCTCCATCTTCCTGTCCGCTCTCCGGTGCCTCCTGAGCTACATCGTCCTTCCGTTCGTGCTCCCGGCTATCGGACTGGCCCGGGGCGTCGGGCCGGCCATCGGCATCCCCATCGGCATCCTGGCCCTGACCTTCGACTTCCTCGGGATCCGACGGTTTTGGTTGGCCGATCACCGGCAGCGCTGGGCCTTCACCGCCCTCTACGCCGTGGTGGGCACCATGGTGCTGATTCTGCTCATCGTGGACCTCGTCGACGTCCTCCGATGACCCCGGTGGTGCCGGGGTGCTGACGGTCGGGCTCAACCACGTGGCCACACTGACCAACGACGCCGCCCGCCTCCACGCCTTCTACGAGGAGGTGTTCGAGGCCGAGGTGGTGCGGGACGCGCCCGAAGTGGATGGTGACGACTCCGTCCGGTTGTCGATCATCAAGATCGGTCCGTACGCCGAGCTCAATGTCTTCCAGATCGCCGGCAACAGTGAAGCCGACCGCCAGGTGCCGATGTTCGGGAGAGGCCGGCTCGATCACTTCGCTCTGCAGGCGGCGTCGCTGGCTGCGTTCGAGACGATCCGGGAGCGGCTGATGGCCCGGGGGGCGAGCGACGCCTTCGTCACCGACTTCGGCCCCGTCCTCAGCGTCTTCTTTCGCGATCCCGACGGTCTGGAGGGTGAAGTCTGCGTGGACAATCCCGACGCCGTGGCCGGGGTCACCCACCCGCCCGGAACCCCGGCCCAGCGCTACGTGGCCAACACCGGCTGACGTGGCGTGACACCGGCCCGGAACGGCTGATCTCGCCCGGGATCGACCGGTGCGGGCCGACCGGGCCCGCGGACGGCCGCTCCCGCCCCGGCGCTCCGCTGCGTCCGACTCAAGCCCGGGCCGTTGCTGGTCGATACCGCGGGCGATGCCCGTGCCTGCCCCCGGGGCCCAACCGTGCTACAAGGGAGGCGACCGGCTGGTGCGCGTGCTGGCCGCCGTGGCCCTGGTCTGGGGCGTCGTGTACCTGGTGTGGCGAGTGTGGGACACGGGTCGTGGTGCCGAACCGGCGATGTTCTGGACCCTGTACGCCGCAGAGGTCTTCGGTCTGGTCATGCTGGCGTCGTTCGCCTTCCTGGCCTGGCGCATCCCGGTGTCGAGGCGACCGGCCATCGGGTGGCGACCGACCGTCGACGTCATGGTCTGCACCTACGACGAGGGGTTGGACGTGCTGGGGGCCACGCTGGTCGGCTGTGATCGGATCACCTATCCCCACACAACCTGGGTGCTGGATGACGGGCGACGGGACGAGGTCCGTCAGCTGGCCGATCGGTTCGGCGCCCGCTACGTGAGCCGTCCCAACAATGATCACGCCAAGGCGGGCAACATCAACAACGCGCTCGACATCACGGACGGTCAGCTCATCTTGATCCTCGACGCCGACCACGTTCCCCAGCCGGACATCCTGGACGCCACGGTGGGATACTTCGACGATCCGTCGGTGGCGCTGGTGCAGACCCCACACGACTTCGGCAATCACGACTCGTTCCAGCACTTCGAAACCGGTCGGCACGACCAGAGCATGTTCTTCGAAGTGCTCATGCCAGGCAAGGACCGCCACGACGGGGCCTTCTGGTGCGGCTCGGCCGCCGTGATCCTGCGGCACGCTCTGGAGGGTATCGGGGGGATAGCCACCGAGACGGTGGCCGAGGACTTTCACACCACCATCCGCCTGCACGGCCAGGGCTGGCATACCAAATACCACGACGAGATCCTGGTTCAGGGGCTCGCGCCCCACGACCTCGCCTCGTTCCTCCTGCAGCGGGACCGGTGGGCCCGGGGCAACCTGGCCGTGCTCCGCACCCGGGAGAATCCCGTGGTCGCGCCGGGGCTCACCCTGAAACAGCGGGCCAGCTACCTCGCATCCCTGCTCGCCTACTTCGTCCCGCTCCAGCGACTGGCCATGCTGGCGGTACTGGTGGCCATGCTCGTAACCGGTGCCCTACCCCTGCATGCCACCGCCTGGCAGTTCGGTGTGTTCTGGCTCCCCTGGATGATCCTCAACCTGGTGGCGTCGGCGGCCTTGTGTCGGGGACAGGCCAGCCTCTGGGACGGGGCGTACTCGACCCACCTCACCGGTGAGATCTTCACCCGGGCCGTCCTGGCCCTGGTCCACCCGTTCCGGGCCTCGTTCAAGGTGACCCCGAAGGACGGCATCGACGACGGCGGATGGTCGGCGGTCAGACAGCTCCGACTAGTGGTGGCCACCGGTGCGGTGCTGGTCGGTGCGGTCGTCGTGCGCTGCCTCGGCATGGCCGGTGTGATCATCCTCCCCCCTCTGCGCGGCCTGGCCGTGGTGGCCGGACTGGTCTTCGCCGTCTGGGAGCTCACCCTGATCGGGGCGGCCCTGTGGAAGGTCAGTCGCCGGCACCAGTTCCGCCACCACTACCGGGTGCCGGTGGAGATGGCCGGCGTGATCAGCGGGACCCTGGTCCGGGTGGTGGACCTCACCCCCGGTGGCGCGGGGATCATCGCCCCCGGTCCGGTCGAGGTCGGATCGACCTTCACGCTGCACCTCGACCTCACCGACGTCCACGGCGTGGCCCACGGGACCGAGGTGTTCTTCACTGTCCGGTCGTGCCGGCCCGCTCCGGATCTTGGGTGGCGGATGGGGGGGACCCTCACGCCGGTCGGTGAGGTGGACGGTGAACGGCTCATCGAGCACTGCCACGTGGTGAGCAGCCGGGCCCGGCTGATGGAAGCGGGCCACCTCTCCCCCGGTGACCCCCACACCTCCCCCGGTGACCCCAACACCGCCGTGCCGGGCACCGAGTCCGAATCCCTGTCGGCGCACGGCTGACACGCCGGTCGGGGTTGGTCCCCGAACCTGGCCACTGCCGCGCCTTCGGGTGCACCCCGGGTGTCACACCCCTAGGCTGGACTGGACACGTGGCCACCACCCTGCCGTTCGACCGGGCCCCTATGGAGCCCCTGCCGTTGGGCTCCGACGCGTCCGGTTCGCGGCCGACGGCCGGAACCGGCGAGCCGGTGGACCTGACCGGGCTCCCACCGGATTCCATCCTGCGCTCCTTCCACCCCGCCGTGGCCGGTTGGTTCCTCCGTCGGTTCCCGGACGGGCCGACCGAGCCGCAGCGCGCCGCCTGGCCCCTGATCTCGCAGGGTGGCAATGTGCTGGTGGCCTCGCCCACCGGCACCGGCAAGACCCTGACCGGGTTCCTGGTGGCCATCGACGCCGCCTACCGGGCCGAGGCGTCGGGCTCCCTGTCGTCCCCGGCCCCCGCCGGTCCCGGTGTGATCTATGTCTCCCCCCTGCGGGCCCTGGCCACCGATGTCCACGAGAATCTCCAGGTGCCCCTGGCCGGAATCGTCGACGAGGCGGTCCGACGGGGCTATGCCGCCCCCGAGCTCTCCGTGGCCGTGCGGACGGGCGATACCCCGGCCTCGGAACGGGCGGCCATGCGCCGCTCACCCCCGGATCTGTTGGTCACCACGCCCGAGTCCCTGTACCTGCTGGTGACAGCCCCGTCGTCGCGGGCCGTACTGGGCGGCGTGCACACCGTCATCATCGACGAGGTGCACACCCTGGCCCGGGACAAGCGGGGCGCCCACCTGGCGCTGACCCTCGAGCGGCTGGATCACCTGGTCACCTCGGCCGGTGGGCGTCTGCAACGGATCGGCCTCTCGGCCACCCAGCGGCCGCTCGAGGTGGTGTCACGCCTGCTGTCCGGGGTGGATCCGGCCCGGTCCCCCACCGCCATTGTGGACTGCGGGCACCGGCGCCAGCTCGATGTGGCCATCGAGCTGCCGGACAGCGAACTCGAGGCCGTGACCAGCGGTGGCCAGCTGTCCGAAGTCCTGGACCGGATCGCTGGCCATGTCCTCGAGCACCGCACCACCCTCATCTTCGTCAACACGCGCAAGATGGCCGAGCGGGTGGCCCACCAGCTGGCCCAGCGCCTCGGGACCGAGGGGTCTCCGACAGGACCGGACGGGAGCGACGCTGCTGCGGACCCGGTTGATGCCGCCCTGCAGGTGGCGGCCCATCACGGCAGCCTGTCGGCGGAGCGGCGGCGCATCGTGGAACAGCGGCTCCGGGCCGGCGACCTCCGGGCGCTGGTGGCCACGGCCTCACTGGAGCTCGGCATCGACGTGGGGCCGGTGGAGCTGGTGTGCCAGATCGGCTCGCCCCGGGCCATCGGGACCTTCCTCCAGCGTGTGGGCCGGGCCAACCATCATCTGGAGGGCACGCCGTCAGGTCGCCTCTACCCCCTGACTCGCGACGAACTGGTCGAATGCACGGCCCTGCTGGTCGGCGTCCGCGCCGGCCACCTCGACCTTCTCCACCCGCCGGTGGCCCCGGTCGACGTCCTGGCCCAGCAGCTTGTGGCGGAGGTGGCGGCGGTCGAGGAGTGGGAGGTCGACCCCCTCTATGAGCTCGTCCGTCGGGCCGGGCCCTACGCCGACCTCCCCCGGTCCACCTTCGACGAGGTGGTCGAACTGGTGTCCTGGGGGATCCGGACCGGGCGCGGCCGGCGGGGGGCGCACCTCCATCACGACGCGGTCAACGGCCGGTTGCGGGCCCGTCGGGGGGCGCGGCTGGCCGCGCTGACCAGTGGCGGGGCCATCCCGGAGACCGGTGACTACCGGGTGGTGCTGGACCCGGACGGCATCACCGTGGGTTCGGTCCACGAGGACTTCGCCGTCGAGGCCACGGCCGGCGACATCTTCCTGCTGGGCACCCATTCCTGGAGGGTGGTCAAGGTCGAGACGGGCACCGTCCGGGTCATCGACGCCGGCGACCTGCCCCCGACCATCCCGTTCTGGCTGGGCGAGGCGCCGGCCCGGTCGGCCGAGCTGTCCGAGGAGGTGGGGGCGTTGCGGGCCGGTCTCGAGCCGCTACTGGCCCGGGGCGACGGCGTGGGTGCCCGGGCGCTGGTGCGCGAGCGGGCCGGGGTGTCCGGCGAGGTGGCCGACCAGGTGGTGGTCTATCTGGCCGCCGGGCTGACATCGCTCGGCGCCCTACCCACTCAACAGCGCCTGGTCGTCGAGCGGGTCTTCGACGACAGTGAGGGGACCCAGCTCATCATCCACTCCCCCTACGGCGGTCGCATCAACCGGGCCCTCGGGCTGGCCTTGCGCAAACGCTTCTGCGTGTCCTTCGACTTCGAGCTGCAGGCGGCGGCCGACGATGACACCGTCGTCCTGTCCCTCGGACCCCAGCACAGCTTCCCCCTGACTCAGGTGCAGACGATGCTCCAGAGCGCCACGGTCACCGACGTGCTGACCCAGGCCGTTCTCCCCCACCCGATGCTGGCGGCACGGTGGCGCTGGAATCTCAACCGGGCGCTCGTGGTGCCCCGGTCGCGTGGCGGACAGCGTCGGCCCATCCACTTGCAGCGGATGGAGGCCGAAGACCTGCTGGCGGCCAGCTGGCCGGCACTGGCCGCCTGCCAGGAGAACGCCGGCCCCGGTCCGGTCCCCGTGCCCGATCATGTGCTGGTGCGCCAGACGGTGACCGACTGTCTGACCGAGCCGCTCGATGCCGAAGGCCTGGTGGCCTTGCTCGGCGAAGTGGAGTGTGGTCGGGTCGGTGTCCACCTGGTGGAGTCGGTGGAGGCGTCGCCCCTGTCCCACGGCATCTTGACCGGACGCCCCTTCACGTTCCTCGACGGGGCGCCCCTCGAGGAGCGGCGGACACGGGCCGTCCCCGTGACGCGAGGACTGGGCGCGCTCGGTCCCGACGGCTTGCCCCCGGGACTGCCGGTGGCGGCCTCCGAGCTCGGCCCGCTCGATCCGGTCGCCACCGCCGAGGTGCTCGACCAGGTACGACCCCGACCCCGCGACCGAGACGAGCTCCACGACCTGCTCCTTTCGCTGGTCCTGTGCCGCCCGGTTGCCGCCTGGCGGCCCTGGTTCGACGAGCTGTGCGCCGAAGGTCGCGCCGGATGGGTCGGTGCGTCGTGGGCGGCGACGGAGCGTCGCGACGCGGGCGAGGGTATCGACCGCTCGTTGACCGATCCCCTGGCCGGTGATGACGAGTCCCTGGCGGAGTGCGTGGGCGGCCATCTCGACGTGGCCGGACCGGTCAGCGTGGACGAGCTGGTCTCCGAAGCTGCGCTACCCACGGGGACGGTCCGTGGGGCACCACTGACGGCAGCCCGGGCCCGGACCGGTCTGGGCCGTCTCGAGGCGGCCGGATCGGCCATCGCCCTGCCCGACGGCCGCTGGTGCTCCCGTCACCTGCTCGTGAGACTGCACGCCGCCAGTCGCGGGCGCCGCCGGCGCCATGTCGAGCCGGCCACCATGTCCGACTTCATGCGCTTTGTGGCGTGCTGGCAGCACGTGGCGGCCGGCACGCGAGCCGAAGGTCGGTCGGGCCTCTTGTCGGTGATCGAACAGCTCCAGGGTCTGGAGGTGGCGGCGGGTGAATGGGAACGCACGGTGCTTCCCGCCCGGGTGGCCGACTACGACCCCCGGTGGCTCGACGAGCTCTGCCTGGCCGGCGAGGTGGCCTGGGCCAGGCTGACGCCGCGACCGGAGACTCCCTCCCCCGAGACCCTGTCCTCGGAGGGCCCTCCACCTCTTGCCCGCACCGTTTCGCCCGAGGCGGCCGCCGCTCGCCATGGCCACCGAGGATCGGCCACGCCGTCCTCGGCCACGCCCCTGGCCATCGTCACCCGGCCCGACCTCACCTGGATGCTCGCGGCCGTCCGGACCGACCGGAGGGTGGTCGAGCCGGTATCGGGGGCCTCGGCCGACGTGTTGGGCGTGCTGCGGACCGGCGGGGCCAGGTTCCGTTCGGAGCTGTCCACGGCGTCGGGCCGCCTCGACGCCGAGATCGACGAGGGACTCTGGGACCTCGTGGCCCGGGGCATGGTCACCGCCGACGCCTTCTCGGCGGTCCGCTCCCTGCTGTCCACCAGGCGTCGGCGCTCGGCCTACCGGCCGGGCACGGCGCGACGGGCCGCCCTGGGCCGCCAACGGGCTCGGGTCGGGAGTGGGGTGGGCGAAGGACGTTGGTCATTGCTGCCCGAGCCCGACGCCGCCGGCACCGGCCCGCACAGCGGGCCGGCCTCCGAAGAGGTGGCTGAGGCGGTGGCCTGGCAACTCCTGGCCCGGTGGGGTGTGGTGGCCTGGGAACTGTGGGCCAGGGAGTCGTACCGGATACCGTGGCGAGATGTGGTGCGGGCCCTCCGTCGGTTGGAGGCCCGGGGCGAGGCGCTGGGCGGACGGTTCGTGGCCGGGATCTCCGGTGAGCAGTACGCCTCCCCCGAGGCGGCGTCGCTGTTGGCTGACGTGCGAAGTGATCCCCGTCGGGGGGACGAGGTGACGGTGTCGGGGGCCGATCCGCTCAACCTGACCGGCACGGTACTCGGCGGAACTCGGGTCCCGTCCCTCCGGGACCGGAGCGTTCGGTATCGGGGAGGGGTCCTCGCCGACCCGGCGCCAGCCGTATCGGAGCACTGAGCACACCGGCGTGTGGAGGCCGTTCTCGTCAGCGGCCGGGGCGCCATTCGGGGTGGAGCCCGTGGGTCAGGGCCAACTTCTGGGCCCGAACGGTCTGGCCGTTGTCCACGGCCTCGGCGTTGCCGGCCAGCCAGGCGATGGCGGAGCCGGGTACGGACGGGGGTGCGCCGGTGTAGTGGCCCACGAGGCCCAGGGCGGCAGCGTTGACCACCTGGCGTTCGGTCTCGACGTAGCCGGGATCGACGTTGAAGGCCCGGATGCCCTGATCCCCGTGCTCCACGGCCACCATGGGCGCCATCCGGTGCAGGGCGGCCTTGGATGCGGCGTAGCCCAGTCCCCACCCGCCGTTCCCGACCGGCCCGGGGGGGTCGGCGGTGGCCGTGTGGGAGGTGACGTTGACGATGGTGCCCCCTCGGCGTTCCACCATCCCGGGGAGCACCGCCTGGACCAGGACGAACGGGGCCACCACGTTGGCCTCTAGCTTGGCCAGGAACTGGGCCACGGTGAGGTCGAGGACGGTGACCATGCTACCGGGACCGGTGTCGACCGCATTGTTGACCAGCAGGTCCACCCCTCCCCAGGCGTCGATGACCCGGGACACGGCGGAGCGGAGGGCATCGAGATCGTGGAGGTCGGCGGCCAGCTCCAGGCAGTCGACCCCGTGACCCCGGACCAGGGTGGCCGTCTCCTCGAGACTGCCGGGTAGCGGCCGACCCTCACCGGTGTCCGAGTCGTCCCGACCCTCACCGGACCGGACGGTGCGACCAGTGATGGCGACCGCCCAACCGTTGGCGGCCAAGGCGACGGCCGTGGCCTTGCCAATGCCCCTCGTGGCTCCGGTGACCAGGGCCCGTCGGTGCTCCGTTCCGGTCGCCATCCCCGGTGTCTAGCAGACGGACCGTTCCCGTCACCCGGACCGGTGCCCACCACCCGGCCGGGGCTGCGGTGGCCGGGTAGCGTCCTACCGGTGAGTGTCAGCCGGCTCGATGCGCATAGGCCATACCGAATCGCTCGTTCGGTCGCTGTTCTCGGAGTAGCCGTGGGCCTCGCCACGATGCTCCCGCTTACGGTGCCACACGCGCCGCGGGCCGGTGCGGCGTCGGGTGCTCCCAGTGAGTCGGGCATACCGGGACCAGACGCCGTCACCGCCTTCGGTAGTGCGGCCCAGTCCGCGCCGGGGCGCTCCTCCCCCGGCCTCAACGCTCCGGTGGTGGGCATGGCCGCCACCCCGGACGGCGGTGGGTACTGGCTGGTGGCCTCCGACGGCGGGATCTTCACCTTCGGGGACGCCGGGTTCTTCGGCTCGACCGGTGGCCGGCATCTCAACCAACCCGTGGTGGGCATGGCCGCCACCCCGGACGGCGGTGGGTACTGGCTGGTGGCCTCCGACGGCGGGATCTTCACCTTCGGGGACGCCGGGTTCTTCGGCTCGACCGGTGGCCGGCATCTCAACCAACCCGTGGTGGGCATGGCCGCCACCCCGGACGGCGGTGGGTACTGGCTGGTGGCCTCCGACGGCGGGATCTTCACCTTCGGGGACGCCGGGTTCTTCGGCTCGACCGGTGGCCGGCATCTCAACCAACCCGTGGTGGGCATGGCCGCCACCCCGGACGGCGGTGGGTACTGGCTGGTGGCCTCCGACGGCGGGATCTTCACCTTCGGGGACGCCGGGTTCTTCGGCTCGACCGGTGGCCGGCATCTCAACCAACCCGTGGTGGGCATGGCCGCCACCCCGGACGGCGGTGGGTACTGGCTGGTGGCCTCCGACGGCGGGATCTTCACCTTCGGGGACGCCGGGTTCTTCGGCTCGGACGGCGGTGCACCCCACGGGGCTCCGGCCGTGGGGATGGCCGCCGACGCCAGCGGGTACTGGATCGCGTACGGCCAGAACACGGCCGCCGCCTTGATCGGCGCCATTGGGTCGTACGCCGGCACCCGGGTGGACAACATCACGGTCGCCGTGCAAAACCTGCTCTCGGGTCAGATCATCCAATACCGACCCGGCGTGGTGGAGCACACTGCCAGCACACTCAAGGTCGACATCCTGGGGACCCTCCTCGCCCAGGCGCAGACGGCAGGTCGGACCCTGACCCCTGATGAGCAGGACCTGGCCGTTCCCATGATCGAGGACAGCCTCGACAGCGCGGCGGATGCCTTGTGGACGCAATTGGGCCCCGTCGCCGTGGGGCAGTTCGAGCAGTCGGCCGGGATGACCGCCACCACACCGGCGACGGACGGTGTCTGGGGTACCACCACGACCACCTCGCTGGACCGGCTGGCCATGATCCGGACCATTGTCCAGCCCAACGGCGTGCTGACCGACGCCTCTCGTGCCTACGTTCTCGATCTCATGGAGAACATCACGCCGACCCAGGACTGGGGTGCCACCGGTGGCGTTCCCCCGGGTGTCACCGTCGCCCTCAAGAACGGGTTCTCGGTGATCGACGGGTGGCAGATCAACACCACGGGCTGGGTAAGTGGAGCAGGGCGCGACTATCTGATCGCCGTGTTGACCGACGGCAATCCGACCGAGCAGTACGGCATCGACACGGCGAACGCCATCTCCTCACTGGTCTGGCAGGACCTGGCCGCCTGAGTTACCGGTGGCGACACCAATTCCTCCGTCGGCGGGAGTAGAACGTACCCGGCACTGAGCACGGCAGGCACGAGCCTGCCCGCCGTGTTCAGAGGGGCGCCGGCACGCTGGCGGAAGGGCTGGGCAGAGCCCTCCGCCGACGTGCACTGCCCGCCGCGGCCCGGCCCACGGACCTGGACCCGGGGCGGTCCGCGTCGCCGCCCGCCCTGGCTCGGGGCCCGCCGTTCGAATGTCGCGTCACCCTGCCCTGGCACGGCCCTTGACAGGTGACCAAAGAGTCACATATAATCGTGGTGTGGAGGACGACACACCGGTGTTCAAGGCCCTTGCCGATCCCACCCGACGCCTGCTGCTCGATGCGCTCTACGAGCGTGACGGGCAGACGCTTTCCGAACTGGAGGGTCTGGTGGCGATGACCCGCTTCGGGGTCATGAAGCATCTGGGCCTGCTGGAGGACGCGGGACTCGTCGCCACTCGGCGCTCCGGGCGGGAGAAGCTGCACTTTCTCAACCCGGTGCCGATCCGTCTGATCTACGACCGCTGGATCGACAAGTACACCGAGCCCTGGGCCGCCGTGCTCAGTGACATCAAGCACCGATTGGAGACCACCATGGAGAAGGTTTACGAGATCTACATCCACACCTCACCGGAGCGGCTGTGGGAGGCGATCACCGACCCTGACATCCGGAGCAAGTACAACTTCGGGGCACGGGTGGAGTCGGCGTGGACCCCGGGCTCACCTGTGCACATGGGCGCCCCAGGGGAGCTATTGCTCGGGGAGGGCGAGGTGCTGGAGGTCGATCCCCCCCATCGGCTGGTCCACTCCATGACCGCGCTGTGGAGCGACGACGTGAAGCGGGAGGGGGCGACGAGGGTCACGTGGACCATCGAGCCAGTCGGCGACTCCTGTCACCTCACGGTGGTCCACGATCAACTCCGCGAGGGTGCCAACGACGAGCTGTTTGGCGGGTGGCCGATGATCCTGTCCGGACTGAAGACGTGGCTCGAGACCGGACAGCTGCTCACGACGCCGGGCTCCCTCATGTACACCTGAAGCTCGAGGCTGGAGAGACTCAGCTCGTCGGACCGAGGTCGAAGGACAGGCCCGGACCGGGTGATCTTCACGTAGCGAAGAGCTGCGCGAAGATCCCGTCCACACCCGAGCCGTGCAGGGTCATCCCCCCGTCGACGACCAGGTTCTGGCCGGTGATGAAGCGGGCCAGGTCGGAACACAGGAAGACCACCACGTCAGCAATGTCTTCGGGCTGACCCACCCGGCCGACCGGCGTCGTCTTCTCGTAGCGATCCTGGGCGTCGGGAACGAACTGCAGCAAGGGCGCCGTCAGAGCTGTCTCGATCATTCCGGGCGACACGGCGTTGACCCGGATGTCCGGGGCGTACTCGAGGGCCGCCGATGCGGTAATGGCGGCCACCCCGGCCTTGGCCGCGGAGTAGGGCGCCTCCCCCGCCGCCGGCCTCGTCCCGCTGATGGATGCGGTGGAGACGATGCTGCCCCCGCCCGCTGCCAGCATGTGCGGGATGGCGGCCCGGAATCCGAGGTACACGCCGGTAAGGTTCACGGTGATCAGCCGGTGCCACTCCTCGGGGTCCCACTCGGCGAGTGGTGACATGCCGCCGATCCCGGCGTTGTTGAACAGGATCGAGATCCCTCCCATGGCCGCCGCGGCTGCGTCGAAGGCGTCGCGCAGGCCGTCGGGGTCGGCTACGTCGGCCACGTGGAACGTGCCCTCGATCTCCTTGGCGCAGTCACCGGCTGCGTCACCGTTGATATCGACGACGGCCACCGACGCACCCTCCTCGGCCATACGCCGGGCTGTCGCCCTCCCGATACCGGAACCGCCTCCAGTGACGATGGCCTTCCGGCCGTCGAGTAGTCCCATAGCCTGATCCTCTCTCGGGGTGACGTTGCTCAGCTGCGTGGTCGGCCACGTCACCGCGGTCGGTGGCGTCGGTCCGTCTGGGTGCCACGGGCGTGGCGAACGACGAGGCTAGCGGTAGGGACGAGACCGGGCCGGGTGTGGCCACCGGGCTCAGCGGGGCACGGATCCGGCTGGTGGGCTCTGCCCCACCTACCATGACGCCATGTCCATGGGCTGCGCACTTCTCGACCAACTCCCCCACCGCACCTATAACGAGGGTGAGGCCCACATGGTCGAGCTCGACATCACCGACGAGATACGGGGTCCGGTCGGCGCCGTCCACGGGGGCATCATCGCCAGCCTGGTAGATCGGGTCGGTGCCTATGCCGCCGTGCAGGCCAGCGGTCGGAGTGTCGTGACCTCAACCGTGACTCTCAGCTACCTGGCCGCAGCCACGGGAGGTCCCTTGCGCGCCTCGGCCGTACCGCTCCGGGTGGGAGGCCGTCAGGGGGTGATCGAGGTCCGGGTGCATGACCACGGGCTGGAGGACCTGCTCGTGGCCACGGCCCTGATCACCATGAGTTTCGTGTCGGCGGGATCGTCCCCCCGCCCGGACCGGTAGTCGTGCCCGGATCAGCGACACCCCCCTCCGTCGCCTTCGTCTGCGCCATGCCGATGGAGTTGGTCCCCCTGGTCCGGTTGCTCGGTCTGGCCCGCCAGTCGGTGGGGTCCCTCGAGGGTGCACGGGGCCGGATCGGGAGGCGTCCGGTCGTGGCCGTGGTCACGGGCATGGGCACCTCGTTGGCCGCGGCCGGGGTCGAGGAATTGATGGCCACGGTCCCCGTCGAGCGGGTGGTCGTGGTGGGGATCACCGGGGCCCTCGGCGACACACTGCCCGTGGGCGCTCTCGTACTCCCCGACCGGGTGGTCGACGGAGCCACCGGAGCGGAGTTCCGGCCCGATGCCCTGGGGGACGGATCGCCGAGGGGGACGCTGTGGACCTCGGACTCGATCATCACCGATCCCACCGTCCTGGCCGGTCTCGGGCGCGACAACGTCGTGGCCCTGGACATGGAGACCGCCGCGGTGGCCGCGGTGTGTCGACGACATGCCATCCCGTGGTCGGTGTTCCGGGCCGTCAGCGACCGGACCGCGGACGGAACGGTGGACGACGAGGTCTTCCGCCTCAGCCACCAGGACGGCACGCCCGACGTCAAGGCCGTGGCGTCCTACGTGGTGCGTCATCCCGGTCGGATACCGTCCTTGGCCCGTATGGCCAAAGGGGCCCGTGCAGCCACAGAGCGGGCGGCGGCGGCGGCCATAGCCGCTGTCAGCACCCTGGGTGACGCGCCCCCCGAGAGCGCCGGGTGACGCGCCTCCATCTCAGCGCTCGAGCCCCACACCGAAGTGATCGACGTAGAAGGCCATCGACCTCCGGAGCTCGTCTCTGTCGATGCCGAACTGGCTGAGGTCGTAGAGCACGCCCCCGTGGCGACCCCGGGGATGGTCCGCCATGAATGCGGCCATGGCTTCTCTCGAACGGTCGGTGGTGGGCTGGCCGGCCAGCTCGTAGATGCGTCGCACCATGCCGAGATCGTCCTCCATGAACCGGTCGAACAGCACGTCGATGCTCCGTTCGGCCGGAAGCAGGTGGCGGTCCGTTACGCAGGTCGCCAGCATCCGTCGAAGGCGGTCGGCCCAGTACTCCCCGATCCGGACGGTGTCGACCCGGTCCTGGCCCAGCCGTGCCGAGTAGCCCAGCATGGTCACCATGGAGGCCGTCACCGATACCGGGTCCCGGTGGGTCACCACGAAGACGGCGTCGGGAAAGATGTCGACCAGCACCGGAAACTGTTCCAGGTGTTGAGGGGACTTGAGCACCCATCGGGTTCCACCCCGCAGCCACTGCAGAGCCTGGAGGATCTTCTTCAGATAGGCGTAGCTGGATCGCTGGTCCCGCGCCAGGTAGTGGTCTCTCCAGGTGGGCATCGGGGCGATGGTCTCGAACAGCATGGAGGAGAAGTCCACGGCCAGGAGCTGGATCTCCTCGTGGACGTGGTCGGTGGTCATCTCGTGCATCCGCCTGAACTCCGGCATGGCCGAGTTGACGAAGGATAGGGCGGCGTCGCAGCGCCCGATCCTCGGGTCGGCCTGTCCATCCGTCGGCTGCTCGGCATCGGCGAGGACCGGCTCGAGGCTCTCCCAGTACGGGAGCGACCGCAGCGCGGGATCGGCCGACATCAGGTTGTGCAAGTGGGTGGTGCCGGTCCGGGGCAGTCCGCAGATGATGATCGGGCTGACGATGGGCTCGGCCAAAATCTCGGGGTGCCCGGTGATCAGCTGCTCCACGAGGAGCCGGTTGCGGAGCAGACCAGTGAGTAGCATGGATTGCGCCAGTAGACCGGCGTTGTTGAGACCGGCCTCGTGGCGCAGGGACCAGCACAGGACGTCGAGGCGCTCCACGAAGTCGTCGGGCCCAAAGCCGTCGAGTCCTGTCTCGTCGGTGGCTGCGGCCATCAAGGCGTCGGGTCGGAGATCGACGGCGGCCCCGGCCTCAGCCATCAGGTCCAAGATGGTCCGGACGGCCGTGTCGAAGCGCGGCTCGACCAGATCGTCGAGCGTGATCGGAGTGGGTCGGTCGGTACCGGTCACCGAGACGGCCCGGTGGCTGTGACCTCCGCGGTGGGCTGTTCGGGGGTGTGCTCGGGCAGGAACCACCGGAACCACACCCAGCCCCGGTGGTGTCCGGCCGTGGACACCCAGTTGGGATGGCCTGGATCACGGGGGGCAATGACGATCTCCCACGAGCCGTCGGGCTCGTAGCGGATCTCACTCCCGTTGATGGTCACCCGCTCAACGTCGTAGTTGTAGGTGTGGAGGAAAGGGTTCCACAGACACAGGTTCCAAAAGGCACACGCCGGGGAACGACCCCGAAGCACCAGGGCCTGGTCCTCGTTGAGGTCGTAGGTGCCCATGGCGTAGGCGGCGTCACCGGCAGCCCAGCCGAAGGTGGTGGTGGGCACAGGGTACGGCGGGTCGATGGCGTTGGGGGTACCCATGGTCAGGGGGACCATGGCCGACTGCTCCCGCACCCAGGTCAGAGCGGCACGGAACCGTCGGGCCAGGGAGGCGTCGTCCTCCCGGTAGGTGGTGGGTGGATCGTCGGCGGTGACGGCCCAGGTCGCCCGGGTGTCCTGGCCGGGACGGGCCAGGTAGTCACGGGTGATGATGGCCACGGCATCGGGATCGAGCTTGATCCACGGCGTTTCCGGACCGGGGTCCTCGGGCGACAGGACCATCTGGATCCTGCCGTCGGGCCCCGGGGGTGCCTGACGGCTGTTGAGGCTGCCCACGATGCGCTCGGAGTAGCGACCGTCGTCGGGTCCGCCGTAGACCGTGAGGGAGAGGTAGACGGCGTCGCCCGGGGTCACCGCCACCCGGTAGGTGCGGGCCGGATCGACCGGTGCGAAGCAGTAGAAGGCGTCGGCGTTGTCCCCTCCCCACTTCTTGTACGGACCCACAATGTCGACGAAGCGAGGATGGGAGGAGTCGGCCCAGACCTGGGTGTCCGTGGCCACCTGGAGGATGGTCAAGAGCCACTTGTGCGCTTCGAGCAGGCTCTGGGCATCGTCGGGGCCCGACAGGACCTCGACCAGCCGTCGGTGCTGAACCCCGAGCTCGGCCAGCAGCTCGGAGAACGCCGCTTCGGTCTCTGTGGTCATGGCCCGGGTTCTACCACGGCGGGGTTGAGCGGGCGAGTACTCGTCACACCACTTGGTCACTCCCGCCGACGCGGTCCGTCAGGGCACTGTCCGGCCGAGATAGGGGGCGTCACCGAACGCGTAGAGAGCTCCGTCGGTGCCCATCAGGTAGTAGCCGTCGCCGTCGATGGACGAGGCCATGGTCCGGACCGGAGCGGAGATCCTGGTGCCGCCCAGGGATCCGTAGAAGGGTGCGCCGAACGAGAAGATGCCTCCGTCGGCCGCCACCATCCGGTAGCCCCGCCCGGCCGGGTCGGCGGTGATGCCCACCACCGGCTGGTTCAAGCGGGTGCCTCCCATGGATCCGAGGAACGGGGCGTCGAAGGAGAAGACCCCACCATCGGCCGCCACCAGCCAGTAGCCGGTGCCGTCGGGGGTGGCGGCCATGCCCACCACTGGTGCATTCAGCCGGAGGTTCCCGGTGGACCCGTGAAAGACGGCGTCACCGAAGGTGAACACCCCGCCGTCCCGGGCGACCAGGTAGTACCCGCCGCCGTCGGCTGTGGGGGTCATGGTGATGACTGGAGCGTTCAGGTGCAGTGCTCCTGTCGAGCCGTAGAACCGCGCGTCACCGAAGGAGAAGACCCCACCGTCGGCGCCGAGGAGCCAGTAGCCACCGTGGTCCGGGGTGGACGCGATGCCCACGATGGGGGCGTTGGGCGCCGTGGTCAGGGACCCGAGTACCGGTGCGCCCCCGAACGAGCTCACATGACCGGCGGTGTCGACCAACCAGTAGCCCGGGCATCCGCCCGGGCCGGATGAGGCGGCGATGGCCACGGCGCTGTCCGCAGCCACCTGGTTGGCGTCGCTGCCACAGCCGGGGCCACTGTCGCCCGCCCCTCCGTCGGCGAAGGCCGTGCCGGTGACCAGATCGTGGATGAAGCCATCCGGTCCGCCGTAGCTGCCGCCGTAGCGCTGGAGTTCCGGCGTCACGTAGGTGCCCTCGGTGATCTCGTTCCAGGAGATGAGCAGCCAACCATCCGGATCGCCACTGGAATTGCCGTCGAACAGCGCCTGGAGGGTGGCGCCGCTGTCACGGGGGACGCAGTCGGTCGAGCCGTCGAGCTGTCGGTCGAATCCCGGAGCGAGTGGGGCGAAGTACTTCTTGCCTTCGGCGTGCAAGGTGGCGGCCAGCCCGGTCAGCTGCTGGAAGCTCTGGCTATTGGTCCACGGATCCTGACTTGACCAGTAGGGGCTGTCAGCGTCGAAGTAGGGGGCCACGGTGTCGTTCCACTGGTTGTACTGGTAACCGCCGACGAAGTACCAACTCGAACGGAACTGGTCGCTGATAGCTGCCACCATCGAAACCGGATACTTGTACGAACCGACCCAGATGAACGTGGGCCGACCACCGTTGCTGCGGTCGAAGGCCGGGTTGCTCCCGTACTGGTTTGTCAGGTAGGTGAGGTCGCCACTGATGGCGGTCTGGGTCAGGGTGGTCGACGAAGCTTCGTAGGACAACCAGAGGTGGAAATCATGTCCCTCGGCCTGGGCCTGGTCGACGGCCTGCACCAACAGGTCGAGCCGTTGATTCTCGTTGTCCGAGGATGGGGACTGAGCGGCGGATCCGGTACCGTACCAGTCCACCGCGAACCCGGACAGGCCGGCGGCGACGGCGCTCTGGACGTCGTAGGTTATCTGGGAGGGATCGTCTTCGGTGAACAGGGAGGTCGGGACGTCCGTCTCGATGTTGCCGGGGTAGAGACTGGTGGGATTGCACCCGCTGGCGTCGAGCGTGGCCGGGAGCGGCAGCGGTGACTCGCCGAACGGGTAGTTCGCACCGAGCGTTGTCTGCCAGTGGTAGGTGTCCCACCACAGGTAGTAGTAGGCGTACATCCCCTCCGGCGCGGTGTCGGCGAGAGCCGCACGGGGAGCGGGTGATCCGACCGGCGCCGTCTGGGCGTCGACGGTGGCACCGATGAGTGGTGCCGTGCACAGGACGACGAGAACGACGAGGGCGATTCTGCGCACGATGCCGTGTCGTAGCGAACTGGTCATGCGGGTTGGTTCCACCCTTCGCGACATGGGGAGCGGGGACGTCTGAGTGGTCGGCTGATTCTGGAGCGTCCTTAAGGGATTGCTCCCAGGGAGTTACCGATTCCGTAGCGGCCGCCCGGTTGTGTTCCGTAGGGCTCGGTGTTTCCCGGAACCGCTCACGGCACACGGTGGGGAGCGCTCAACGGCGAGGAGGGGCTACGGGTGGGCCGGCGACCGTGGACCGGTGGTCGCGTGGCCCGTCGGGTGTCGCTCAGGACGGTGTGTCGTGACCTCTGACGGCACACGAGATGCACTCGAGTTCACCGTTCATCCGCAGCAGGCCGTCTGCCGGGGTGGGCAGGTCCCTCGCGCAGCCGGCGCACGTGCCGTGCTGGAGCTCGTACTGGAGGGGGATGTGATTCATGACCCGCTCGTAGAGCATGCCCACGATGGCCTTGTCACGATCATCATCCACCAGGACGTCAGTCGAACCTTGGGGCACATGATGATGATCGGCGCGTCACAGCGCGAACTTGAGCGGTGTCACGGGGTTGTGCCGGCGACCGTGGTCGGGAGAAGCTCAGGAGAACTCCCTGGTCCAGTGGGTATGGCGACTGGTCGGTCCGGCCGACGACCCGGAAACGGTGTGCTGACCACCCATCGACACTCCCCGGCGGACGCACCCGGGAGCCGATGGCTACGACGCCCGCCGACCGTTGGGAAGGACTCCACCGGTCAACGATGATCAATGACCCCGCTGACTTGGGTCGGAGTCCCGGGACCACAGAATTGGTGGTAGGCCGTCTTGGGGTTTGGAGGGATCCGCAGCCTCGTCCGGGAGTACGAGTGGATGATGTTCGACACAAAGGTTCGGATCGACAAGGGTGTCGTGGACGACTGGCGCAGGTCCTTGATGGCCGGGCATTCGAGTGCCGCCCTGGCCCATGCGGTCTGGACTCGCAACGCCCGTCCCGATGACACCGGGATGAGCGGGGTGTACTCCTGGGGTCGGAGCTTCTGGAGCCTGCTCAGCTGAGCCGTCGAAGATCCTGGGGCCGTGAGGACGGCGGCGATCCACGGGGTGGGCAGCGGCTTCTCGTGGCCGGCGACCTCCCCGCGCCGGGCCAGGTGCAGATGTGATGTCAGAGGATCGGCCAGTCCGAGGAGGTCGAAGGTCTGGACATCGGGGCCGAGTTCGTAAGGTTCGGGCCCGATCCACGAGGTGACGAGGATGGGCTGGTGGAGACCGGGTGCCGGCGAGGCCCTGAGTCTGTTCATGGTGGTCGGCCCGGACAGCTGCACGTACACCGCCGCGCCGTGGCCCAGGAGGGCCTCTTTGGCCGCAGGGGTCGAGATGGCGGACGGCGACGAGAACGAACCGTTCCCGTTGATGCTGATGACCGCCGGGCCGGCCCACGGCGTGCTGTCCGTGGTCCGGAAGGTCAGTGCACAGAGCAAAGCCCAGGGCACAACAATGAGTCCGACGAGATTCCGTCGGGCCAACGGGACAACGGCGACAGGCGCACAGAGGGCGAAGAATGGCGCCATGAACAGGCGGGCGTGGATGTAGTCACCCCCGATCATGATGATGTATCCGGCGTTGAGGGCGGCAGCGATGGGAAAGGCCAACAACGTCATATGGCTGCGCCGGTCCCGTGGGTGGCGATGGAACGCTGCTGCGAGTGGGTAGTAGGCGCCGATCAGCAGGGCGCCTATGGGGATGAAGAGCCAGTAGGGCCCCACGAAATCGGCGAAGTAGCCGAGGCCCCGGCCCGGCGTGGGCAGGGCCGCCTCCTTGGTGACGGCGGTATTGGCGAACAGCGCACCGTAGTAGCCCATCCGGAACAGCTCATAGAGGAGCGGGGTGCCGAACGCCCATACCATCACCCGCATTCGGCCTCGCCAGGTCATCGCCTGGCGATCGACCACGAGCACCACACTGACGAACACAGCGCTTTCGATCGCCAATTCGGGGCGCACCAGGTAGCCCAGACCCAGGACGACGAGTCCCATGCGGGGCACCGCTCCATCCTCGTCCCTACCCCACCGGACCAAGAAGGCGAGGCACCCACCCAGCCAGAGGAACTCGAGCCCGGTTTCGAGTCCGGTCGAGGCCAGAGACCAGACCGGAGGTAAGGCTACGAAGACCAACACGCCGAGGGGCACGAGGAATGTGCCGGGAGCCGCCCGGTGGACGAGGCGTCCGGAGGCGGCGAGGGCCACGGTGACACCACCCACCGTACCGAGGATGCCCAGTACGGCGGCCAGCCAGGTCAGCGGGAAGGGTGTGAGCAGGCCGGCCACCGAGAGGGTGTAGGTCCACAGGGGGCTCGTCACCGCCTCGACGCGCTGGCCGGCGTTGAAGACAGGTCCGTGCCCGGCCAGGATGTTCTGTACGACATGGAGATAGATGTAGCCGTCGGCGTACAGGTTCTTGTGGGTCCATGCCAGACAGGTGAGTACCACGAGCGGTACGGACAGGACAGCACCCTCGAGGAGGCGCCGGGTGGCGCGGGTGGGCGACGGGGGGCAGGTGGTTTCGGCCGGGAGTGTGAGCACGGCCGACCGAAGGTCGATCTCAGCCAGCGCGGTGCCTTGCCGGGCCGGTGGCGCGGAGACGCTCAGAAGCTCGCTCTCGTCAAGCAGCGATGTCATGGGATTCAGACCTTTGGAGGAGGTGCCCGCGGTGCTGTCGGAGCGCATTCTCCTTCCATGCCTTCACCGCCGCCGGGGCGAGGTCACGGAGGGTCAGCAACCGGCTATTCAGAGGGCAGGAGTCGATAGCCATTGTGAAGAAGTCGTCACCGGACCGATCCGACTGAAGCGAAGAGTTCACGAAGGATGACCCAACGCTGGCGGATGTGCCTGGATGCGAACTATCTCAGCCACGTCTTGGGTGAAACTCAGCCGATTCTCAGGTCAATCGGCTCAATTCGCGGGGACGGGCCGCCGTTGGGCCGATCCCCGGACGGTTTTCGGTTCGGAGTGGCTCGAGCCGGAGACTCAACGGGCGAAGCGTCTGCTCACGGCCCGGCGACGGATATCGATCGTGGCCGACCGTTCGCTCGGGGAGATCAATCGTGTACCCGCCGGCAACTCCTCGGTCAACCGGTCGAACGGCACGACCTTGGTCGTCGGCACCGGCGCGGTGTCGGTGCGGACGCAGCGCAAGATGATCGGTCCTTCGCTGTGGCCGGCCGTGTCGAGCCAGTTGGCAACGCCGGGGTCTTCGTGAGCCACGACCACCCGCACCTTCCCGTCGTCGTCCACCACGGCCTGGTACCCGTTGAGGCTCGACTGTCGGTTGCCGTAGTCGATGGTCTCCCACCAGACATTGCCCAGGGAGTAGCTCCAGTACACACCGGTGGGCGGTGTGACCTCGATGATGAGCGCCTCGTCGGGCGCCAGTTTCCACGAACCGATGACCGGTCGGTTCTCGGCCGCCGCACCCATGGCGGTACCGTCCAGCGGAGGTAGGAAGGTATTGGGTGATTCGGGATTCGAGAACGCGAGGAAGAAGGCCAGATTCTCCTCGAGGAAGTCGCCGAGGGCGATCACCTGGCGGGCCATGGTGGCCTTCGGATCACCACTGGTCGTGGTGGCGTTCAGGGGTTGATCGGACAACGGCTCGATCGAGAGCGAGGCCGGTGTCTCGTGCTCCCAGTCGTAGAAGAAGTGACGGACGACCAGGTTGGTGGCACCTTCGTCAAGCGGGATCCAGTTGCCGTCGTGGGGCTCGGCCGACAGGATGATCTCGAAGTCCCCGTCCGGTCCCAGATCGAACTCATCGACCAGGGCGTTGAAGCTGGAGGCCATCCCGGACATGACCTGAATGCCCAGATAACGTGCCGAACCCCGGTTGCCCCACAACCGGTAGGACATGCCACCCTTGAGACCCGAACCGACGTAGATGCAGTCGGGGCACTCCATTCCCCACTTGTAGGCCGCGTCCATGCCGGAGGGTTTCACCCCCGGGACGTGGTCTAGGCCGCGTCGCAGCAATTCGTCGATTCCCACGCCCAGCAGGACGAGCAGGTGTCGGAACCCGGAGGCCCGGTCCACGGGCCCGTGGGGGACGGAATCGGCCAGGACGACATCGCCGGCCCGATTCAGTGCGTCCAGCAGATGGTTCCAGGCCAGGCCGGTGTCGAGATCCTGGCTGGTGGCCTCTCCGGCGGTGGCCGCCTCGCTCACCGAGAACGGGAGCCAGGCCGGATTCTTGAACGTGCTCATTGGTCGAGGCACGAGCGTCGAGATGTGAACACTGGAGTTTCCTTCCCCCTGTGGAGCGGGGTGCAACGCGACCGTGGCGTGCTCCACCGTGGTTGCTGTACTGGGACGCCGTGGGACCAATCATGCCAGGATTTGCCGCCGGCGCCGTCTGGTGGCCAGCGGGCCGGTGCGATGCGTCGGATCTGCAACGCGCCGTAGCCGGGCTTGACGATGCCCACGAGAACTACGCCAAAGTCTCCGCGAACACCTCCCTGGCTACCTGGTAGCTGTCGAACGCTCGCGCCGCCCCCGCATAGGCCTCGACGTGGATGAACAGCTCCACGATCTCCTCCTTGGTCACACCATTGTTGAGAGCGATTCTCAGTTGACCTCGCAGAGGGGCATGGGTGCCGAGGACTGCGGCGATCGTCACCGAGATCAATGCTCGGCTCCGGGTGTCCAGGCCCGTCCGAGCCCACGAGTCGCCGAACGTGTGTCTGGCTGCCAGTCGCGTGAAGTCACTGCCCGATTCCGGCTCTCCGGGTCCGAGGGGAAGATCGAGCGGGCCACCGAGGAGTCGTTCCGCCACTGCTCGGGCCCGGTCGTCCTCGAAGTTGTCTGTCACGGTCGACTCCGATCTCCAACGATGCCTGAGGATATGCCGACCGGCTGACGCTCCGGATCGTCGCGGATCGTATCCTCCAGGCAGATCACCCAGAGAAGGGCTCAGAATGTCGGATCGGTCCGGATCGGGACGCGCTGGGCTACTGCGGCTTCGTCACGCCATCGATCAGGAACTGACGACTCTGGCCACCGGGCCGAACAAATGTTGCCACGTTAAAGGGATCGAACATGGCGGCATACCGCTCCTCGACTTCCTCGGATGATTGGAAGAAGCGCACGTGTGAGCCACCACCGAAATCGGGCACGGTGCCCAGGAATCGCGTTCCGGGCCGGATGCGTTGCAGGACGTCGAGATCTCCTTCGACATGCTCGAGGAACTCGGTGCATACGACGGCGTCGTAGTCGACATCGTCGAACAGTGTCGTTGTGTAGGCATCGGCAAGTTCGAACCTGAACTGGGGAGAATTGGACTGTGCCCATTCAATTCGCTTTTTGCTGAAATCAAAGCCCGTATACGACCGAATTCCCATGTCCTTGAGCATTTCGGCAATCTGGCCGGGCCCACAGCCGACATCCAGCACGGCAGGGTCTCCCATTTGAACAAGGCGGTCGCCGAGCACGGTCCAGATGTAATACCAGGGCGACCGTGAATAGTGCCAACGCCAGAATTTGAAATCTTCGAACGAATCGTCGTAGAACTCCGGCCCTGCTTCGTGCTGAAGGACGCTCGTCTCCGGCCGCGCAGTGGACCGCCGGACGAGGCGGAGGAGGACGGGTGGGGTGACGTCGCGAATGATCGCCTTGGTCGATGGCATATCCGTCGGTACGCTATCTCAATCGGCTTGCCAGGTCTTGGGGACGGCATGGCCCCATAAGCTGTAGCCAGCCTTCGTCGCGGACTGGTGTTACCGGACCGCCAATGATCTACCTGGTGACCGACCCACCCTCGGCGGCGTCACGACAGTCCCTCGATGATCCGGATCACCTCATCGGGCCGATAGCCCTGGGTCCGGCAGAAATCGACCAGGTCCCGCACTCGCTTCACAACCGCACTTCGCTCCGGCGTCCCGGCCACGGTGATCCCTCTCCCCCGTTGGAAGTCGAGTAATCCCTCGTCCCGGAGGATGCGGAGAGCCCGGAGCACCGTGTTTTTGTTGACCCCCAGAACGGCCGCCATGTCCTTGGCCAGGGGTAGCCGCTCCCCCGCCCCCGCCTCACCATCGGCGATGGCCCGGCGGATCTCCGCGGCCACCTGGTCGTGGAGCGCGAGGGGATCTGATCGGTCGACCTTGACAGGGAACATGGTGCCATTCATAGTAGTCCTATGCATGGGGCATTGCCAGGACTACCGTGACGATCACCGACTCCCCGACCCACACTGCCGAGGTCGATGAACTGCAGCTTCTCTTTCGGGAAGCGAAGCAACGGCGCAGACGGCGGTGGCTGATCTCGGGGATTGCGACGTTGGCATTCCTCGTAGTGGTTGGAATGGTTGTCGGGCTGTCGGTAGCCCAGGGGGGAGGCCGCTCGTCTCGTCCCCAGGTCAACCCCGCCCCCGCCCCTCCTCCAGCAGCGGTGGCGGCGGACGCGGCCTTCAGCATCCGTCCGGTGCTCTGTTTCGCACCTCCCTACTCCGGTGCATCCGGCGCTGCTCCCACAAACGTTCCCCTGCCGACATGCTCAGCCTCGACCGCGCTCACGGCCACAAATCTGCAGGTCGAGCCGGCCAGCAATATCGTCACCGGCTACACGTACCGCGGCGACCAAATCAGCGCCGATCCCCAGTTCGCCACCTATCCTTCGACCACGTCGTCGAACAACAAGCAGGGGCAGGTGGTACTCCTGCCCGGTGCGCTGGCCGATGGCCCGTCTCGGTATGTGCTCGGGCCGGTCGGCCTCAATCGCAGCGCAATCGCCCACGCCCGAGTCACCGAGTTCAGTGGGCAATGGGCCGTCGACCTCGTGCTTACTCGCCACGGGTCAGCCCAGTGGGACTCATTTGCCGAACGCACCTTCCACGAGATCAGTGCCGTGGTGATCAACGGCCATGTCGTTTCGGCCCCCATCATGCAGCCCACCCAGGACTCATTCACGTCGTTCGGTGGACAGCTCCAGATCAGCGGTGGATTCACCCAGCGTCAGGCGCAGACGATTGCCGCGGGGCTCTAGTCGGACTTCAGTGGCACTCATGACGCTGACCGATGCACCCGTACGCGCACTTGGGAGTGAAGACGTTCAGGTCCTCTTTCGGGAGGCTCGCCGCCGCCGTCGGCGACAGTGGATGATTTCCAGCATCGTTCTCATCGTGGTTGCGGCCATCGTGGCCGTGGTGGCCGCCTCTGGGGCCTCGCCAAGCAAGTCCGTGGCTCTGTCCAGAATCCCGAAGTCGGCACGGCCAGGATCGGTGGGGCTGCCCACCGGTGCCTTCCAGTCCCTGCGCCAGGCCGGGCCCCTTGCCGTCAACGCCACCGGATCGCTCTTCGTGGTCGATGAGACAAGTCACCAGATCCTGGTTCGGCTGAACGATGGAAAGTTCCGGGTGGTGGCCGGTGACGGAGTGAGCGGATTCGCCGGAGACGGAGGTCCAGCCACGGAGGCCGAGCTGTCTGACATCACCGATCTCACCTTTGCCCACAATGGCGATCTCTATCTTGCTGACAACGGGCGGGTCCGGGTGATCGACCGGCAAGGCCACATCGACACCGTTGTGTCACCGGGCACGGCCAACGGACTCGTGACGCGCGGATCTGCTCCGGGCTCCTCACCGGAGTCCCCGATCGCCTCGGTCGCGGTGAGTCCGACCAACGTCGTCTACATGGCAACTCCAGTCCAGATCTACCGACTCACTCCGAGCAATCAACTCCAGCCGGTCACGGCGATCGGCGAGACCGTCGATGCCGCGGGAACCGGGCAGACTCTCGCAACGATTACTGGATTCGGGCAGATCGCCGTCGACGGCCAGGGGGACATCTACGCGTCGTCGGATTTCACCGGCTGGTCGGTATACCGAGTGAGTCCTGATGGCGTGGCGACCAATCTCGGGATCGCGCGAGGTAGTGGCGGCACAACGGCGGACGTTCAGTTGGGCCCAGGCGACACCGGGTACGCAGGAGACGGAGGCACGGTGGTCCGGGCGGCCAGCGATCAGCTGGTCCCTTCTCACTCATTTGGCACGGGTCGTGGTCGATGCTGCTTCTACCTGCAGGATTTCGCCTTCTCGCCCAGTGGAGCGCTCTATGCCGACAACCTCGGTGAATCGGCCTTCGGCAAATACCAGGAGATCCTCGTCCTCACCAATGGTAAGACCACCGTGCTCTGGAAACACCGGGTCGGGTAGTGGGCCGGGAGGTCGTGAGCCGGGAGGAATGCCGGCACTGCAACGGGATCGTCCGCCGCGGTGGCGGTTCGACCTGACATCGGTGTCAGCCCCATGATGCGGCGAACGGTGACGCACCGGAGGGAGCCCTCAAGCATCAGGCGGGGTGACCGACCCTGGCTCGCTCATTGATCTCGGGGCGGGCCTCCCGCGGCATGTGGGCGGCCTACGAATGACGGATCTCGTCGCCCGACTAGAGGTTGCGAACAATCTGTTCCGGCCAACTGCCGGCTCGACCAAGGGAATTCGCAGGTCAGAAATAGTGTCCGCGGAGTGCTGACCACTAGCTGCCTGTGGAATGGACCGCCTAGTCCGAGCCTTCCTCTTCGAGTTGATCCTCGGACGGCCTAGGGAACGGGGACGGTTGCTTGCCCCGATGATCGGTCGCGTCGAGCACCCGTTCGCACTCCTGCAGGATCCCGGCGTCTCCACCCCCGGTGGCGTGGGCGTCGAAGTAGTCACGCGCCTCCCCGACCGTCGGCGGCCGACCCTCCCGTCGCCAGGGGACTCCGGTCAGGTCGAGCGCATCCCTCAATTGGTGCGGTGGCACCTGGTCCGGGCCCGGCGCGTCACCTCCATCGATCATGTCTGTCTCCCCTTCCGGTGGAGGGCAACGGTATAGCCAAGCATTCTGTCAGCCATCGCCCACGGGTTCGTCGAAGGTTTGTGGACTGGGGCCGACCGGCACTTCCGTTCGTTTTGAAGACCGACCTCTAATCACGGTGACTAGAGCGTGGACTTGAACGGCCCGGTTACTCCCGCGACGCCCGGGGAGCACCGGAAAGGCCGCCCAATCTGGCCAAAGCTCTATGGAGCTTCCTTGTGGGCTTCCTTGTACTTTCGGTGTTGCTCAAGAATGTGCTCGTGCGAGGCACCCTTGCTGGGCACGCCTGGGTGGTGGTGGCGACACAAGATATACGGCGTGCCCTCTAATGCGTGATGTCCGATTCTCCAACACCCCTTGGTGTGGCAGTTGACCTTACGGACGCCTGTATACACCCCGACGCCGACCGCACTGATCAGCGTCGCTTCACCAAGGTCGGAACCGAAGCCGGACCAGAAGTTGTAGTAAAGGTCCGGCCCCCCGTGGAGTGTTCCGGTGTGAAGCGCCAGCCAATGTCGCACGGCATCGAAGAACGCAATGACCAGGGCGATTCCCACCACGAGGAGGATGAGAAGCAGGCCAAGAATCAACTTTCGCGTCGGGCTCCGATCGGTCTCGGCACCGCTGTCCCTCCCGGCCCCGTTTTGAGCCGGGGGCGAGGCCGGCGCAGTTGAAGGGTTTTGAGTCGTCGCCGGGGGATCGAGCGTCATGCTTTCAGCCTACGGGGAAGGTTGTGGTTTGAGGTGGAGTCCGCCCGAAGGACACGCCGACTTCACGAACCAGGATCACCTGGTCCTCCCACTGCGCCTCAACTACCCTCGTGATTCCCTGACGAGAATGACCCGATCACCGGGTGCACCGGTGATGTGGCGACCCCTCCGTCGTCGAGCCGCATCCTCAGGAGCGGCCATCTGTGTGAGTCGACGTAGCTACGCTATTCCCCCCTTATCGGCCAAGATCTGTGGGATCATTTCACCGAGTCCGGTGGCTGACGTTGCTCGAACCGTCATCCCTTCCGAGAGGATGGCGACTCGCACTCCGCCGTGCCGATACTGACCGGCCTGGACATGAATGTGTGCGGAGCGCCTCCACCGCACGTCCGGTACCAAGACGTTGGCATGAAGGGGTCGGGTATCAGTCGTGTCGGAGGGCCGGATACCACTAAACCCGAATGGCGAATCCGACCCTGGGACCAGGACCGATAGGTCTGCGAGCGTGCGGTCCCGGTAACACAGCACCCTCGAAAAGCATCGAAAATCTCCGTTCGTGCTTGCGATAGTTGCATGCTCCGTCTGGACCTCTAAACGCTACGAATGAACGAAGCATCTGCCAAGAAGTCTCAACTAGGCACTTTGGGGCACTCAAAGTGCCGGAAGTATGGCTCGCCGACGCGGTGGACCGATGTCGCCCTGGACCGCGGCGGAGGATCGGCGACTACACGAGCCCCGGCATCAGGCGTCCCGCGTGACCATCCGCCAGGCCCCGAGCACCGTCCACGCCACTAGCCAACCGACGATCACGCACACGGCCACCGTGCGCGACTCGGGCACCAGCATGATCCGCCCTGTAGGCCCGTTTCCCCCGAAGGGTGACGGCAGGCCGGCGGGTTCCAGATGGCTCATGGCGAGACCGACAATGCCGCGTTGGGCATTGATGAGGTGGGAGATGACGTTTCGACTCAGCACCGGGGTCAGAATGACCTCAAGGACGATCATGAGGATCACTGGCACCGTCCGTTGACCCATGAGCGATGCCAACCCTAGGCCCACCACGAAGCCGATGGTCGCCTCCAGGAGGACCCACAGACCGGAGTCGATCATCAGGCTGGTCGGCGGCTTGAGGAAGTTATGGTGGTAGTCGACGTAATCCAGGTTGGCGATCTGCCGGGCGGCGGCCTCCACTTGGGCGTGAGTGACCGAAGTCGAGGTGGGGGCTCCGGCGCCAACCTTGACACCCGGACCGTTGCCACAGGGGACGCTGTTGACCACCTGGAGGAGGTTCGAGTTCGGCCCGATGCCGAACCCAAAGTTGCAAATGACTTCGTCGGCGTGGGCCGTCGCCCAGCTGTCCAACGCGGGCTGCGACAAATCGGCAGGGACCTTCACCCCGTCGTAGTTGAGCTGGGTCGGTGCGGCCAGGATGCAGACCGTGCACACGATGGCGAAGCCGACGACGACGATCGGGAGGACGATTGCCAGCCCCGCCGGAATACGCGCCAGATAGAGGGCAAGCCGCGATCGTCCGGTGATCACCAGGTGTCGGAACATTCCCTCGGTGAGGTCGACCGACCCCGCCGTGCAGCCGACTGTGGCGGCCACGATGAACCCGAAGATAAACATGACCCCGGCGACGAGCGTCGTGAAGATGCTGTAGCCACCGGCTGGTCCGTAGGACTTCGGGTCAACGGCGTGGGAGACCAGACGGAAGGCGAGGAATACCACCGGCAGCCCGATGTTCACCAGCAAGAGGGTGATCATCAGGCCTTTCCGCCGGCGGAGTTCCATGAACCGCGTCCCGATCATGCTCCCAGTGGGGATCCACGAGCCCCGGTGGTCCGGACGGTGGCTCAGGTGGACCGGTGCCGACCCGGAGGCGGTGGCGTCGACGGGGGCCGTGGTGGTCATGAGGACTCCCCCAGTCGGCTGGTGACCTGTAGGAACCACGATTCGAGGGAAGCCTGCACGAGCTGGAGGCGGTATACCGAGACTCCACCTTCCACCAGCACCCGGTTGACCTCGGCGATGACGTTCCGCTCGGTGCCCGAAGGGAGGGTGAGCACGATCCCTTCGGGTCCCACCTCGCAATCGGCGCCAGGCACCGTGGCACCCAGGAGCGCCGACGCCGTCACCGGATCGGAGCATTCGACCTCGACCCGGACCGACGAGCCCGACAGCAATTGGGAGATGGACCCCTGGCGGATGACCCGGCCCCGGTCGACGATGGCCACCGCGTCGCAGGTCCGCTCGACCTCGTCGAGGAGATGGGACGAGAGCATGACGGTGCGACCCTCGGCGACGAGCCCCAGGATCATGTCGCGCATGTCCTGCATGCCCGCCGGGTCGAGCCCGTTCATGGGCTCGTCGAGGATGAGCAACTGGGGGTCCCCGATCAGACAGGCCGCCACCCCGAGCCGCTGACGCATGCCCATCGAGTACTTCGACACCTTGTCGTCGGACCGGCGGGCCATGCCTACGCGGTCGAGGGCGGCGCCGATCCGCTCTCGGGCGACCGGCTCCCGAGCCGCCGCCAGGATCTGGAGGTTCTGCCTACCCGTGAGGTGACCGTGGAACCGCGGTTCGTCGACGATGGCGCCTACCCGAGCCAGCGCCTCGGACCGGTGGGTTGGGAGCGGTTGGCCGAGGAGGGACATGGTGCCGGCGTCGGCGTGGGTGAGCCCGAGCAGGACCCGGATGAGCGTAGTCTTGCCGGCGCCGTTAGGACCCAGGTAACCGAAGGCACACCCCCGGGGGACGAGGAGTTCGACGTCGTTGACGGCGGTGTTTCCCCCGAAACGTTTGGTCAGTCCGCGGGTCTCAACAGCCCAGTCGCTACCGGTGCTCGCAGACCCGAGTCGGTGAGCGGGTGCCACGGTCATCGGTCGGATCCCCCTTCGTAGTGGGCGAGTGCTTGCATGCGTCGATCCTCCTCCCCGACCGCGGTCCTGACAATGAGGGAAAACCCTCACCTGACCCGGGGATGACCCCCAAGGTGACGTGGAACGTTGTTTGATTGATCAAGCGACGACTCATCCCCGGCGTAGAAGTCCCGCATTTGATTGAAATCAGGCTAGGAGGTGATTGGGCCTGGGGTTATCCCCAGTCGGAGGTCTGTTGTAACCCGATCACTCAATCTGCCGAACCTTGTCGTTTCAAGGCTCGGCGACCGCCGTGCTCCAGCCAGCAGATCTGGTGCCGCCGGGCATCCCACTACGCCGGGAGGGTGGCAGCCTCATTGAAGCGTTCCCGATGCTGCTCATATCATCGGGCCTGTGCCTCGAACAGACATTTGCTCTCGGATGATCCCGGCTCCAATCTCCGACGTCTACGCAGCTCTGGTCGATCCAGAAGCTCTGTCTGCGTGGGTTCCGCCGGGGGACATGACCGGGACAATCGAACGATTCGAGCCCCATCCAGGGGGTTCTTATCGCATGGTGTTGAGGTATCCCGAACACTCTCCATCCCCGGGCAAGACGACCTCAGATACTGATGTGATCGAGGCGCACTTCACCGAGCTTGTTCCCAATGAAAGGGTCGTGTACTCGGTGAACTTTGAATCCGACGATCCCGACTACGGCGAAGCGATGACCATGAAGTGGGAGGTCACTGACACGGATGGCGGCACTCTCGTCAAGATCACAGCCGACAACGTCCCTGACGCAGTCTCGGCACGGGACCATGCAGCAGGGATGAAATCCTCGTTAGAGAAGCTCGCTGACTACGTCGTCCAGTAGAACTATGGGGTATCTCTAATCGGCTGTGTCCTCAATCGGTCATCGCAACGGCGTCGGCGCACGCATTTGATGGTGGCATCCAGTCGAGCGTCTGTCGAGGGCGGGTTTTGAGTGAGCGTGCGACGGCATCCAGTGGCCAACGCCGAGGTACCCGAGGACATCACGGCATACGGAAAGAGCCTGGGCCAGATCGGGCACAGGACGTTGACCGATGGGGAGGATCTCGTCGTAATCGACGAGTGGTCGGACGGAGAAGCGTTCAACAAGTTCTTCGCAGGTGCCACACGGATGGCTGAGTTCCTCAGCGGAGCAGACATCGTCGGTGAGCCAGAGGTATCGATCTTGGATGTTGTGGACGTGCCCGGCACGTTCTGACCGCTCCACGCTGGTTTGGAACGTTCCCTGCCCCTGATCGCCGGGTCGATGACCCACAGGTCCGAACATACCAAGCGCATCAGCCCGGGGCGATCCACTTGTGGTCTCGCACAATGCCACCGGTTAGCTTGTGGCTTATGGGGAACGAACTACCTCGCCGGATCGAGAAGCCCTGGGGCTACGAAATCTGGTGGGCGCATACTGAGCAATACGCAGGCAAGATTCTCCACGTCAACGCCGGCCACAGGCTCTCGTTGCAGTACCACATCGAAAAGGACGAGAGCTGTTACCTCCTGTCCGGAAAGCTGCTGCTTACGCAGGGCACCTCGGCGGAGCATCTGAGCGAGACCGTGATCTCGGAAGGTCATGCCTGGCGGAATACGCCTGGACTCGTCCACACGATCGAGGCGATTGAGGACGCTGATGTCCTGGAGGCATCTACCTCCCAGCTTGACGACGTTGTGAGGCTGGCCGATGCGTACGGGAGACAGGGGACCAGCACGCCCTGAATGGCTGCTTCCAAGTTGGGAAGAAGATGTGCATGGGGACGGGCACCCAGATCCAGCGAACCATGCCCGTGGAGAATGCCCATGATCGCCGGCCGCCCGACATCGACCAGATGGCCGACAAAGTGAGTGCCTCCGAGAAACCACGGGCATACTTGGATCATGACGAGATTGGTTGATCCTGTCGTCCAAGCGGGGACGTTATCAGGCACGCAGCAACCAGAAATCTTCATTGATGAACAACTGCTCTTGCGTCCATGGGACGATGGAGACGTTCCGGCCGTCGTTGCTGCCTACGCCGAACCGGACGTCCAGGCTTGGAACCTACATTCAATCGATGAGGCTGAAGCTCATGAGTGGATCAGTTCGTTGTCCGCTACATGGACCGCCGAGACCGATGCGGCTTGGGCCATTGCGAAACAGTCTGACCGCTCAGTCGTCGGTCGGGTCGCTCTGAGGAGCATATTCTTGCCCGCAGATTCAGCAGAGGATACCTATTGGGTAGCGTCTCACTAGCGGAGGCGAGGGGCTGCGTCCAGTGCGACAACGGCTGTGAGCCGATGGACATTCGGAAGCCTGGGACTCCACCGATTGGAGCTGATGCATTCCGTTCAAAATGTGCCGTCCTGTGGTGTGGCCAGACGGTCAGGGTTTGTTTCCGAAGGCACCCCGAGGAGCTCACTCCTACATGCCGACGGCTGGCACGATATGCACCTTCATGCACTGATCAACCCCGCCGACGCTTGAAGGTCTCGGGCTGCCCGAGATCGCCGGGCGCGACTCAATCGCTCGGGGCTTCGTCGACGCCGGGGACTTGCATCAGTCCACGTCGGCACCTGGGATCCAGCGTTGGTCGAACCATCGCTCTACGCGGCTCGATCCGAACTCGGCCTTGGAGGAAGCCAGTTCTATCGAGGGTCCTTGAATCGCACCCACAGGTGCCGCTCCGCTGAGAAACGTCACGTCAACGGTTGCGACCATGCCACTTCCGAATTCGAGATAGCAGATCCCGCGGCCGTCATACGTTCTTCCAGAAGATTGGCCTTGGGATTCTGCGATGATTTGATCCGCCACGATCGACGCCTGTCCTTCAGCGAACACGCCGGCTTTCGGCGTGCCGACGCTCGTGACATCACCGACTGCGTAGACATTGGGAAACGCGGTCTTGAGGTTGTGCGGATCCACGGGAATCCATCCGTCGACCGTGAGCCCCGCCTCGACGACGACTGACGGTGCCTTGTGCACGGGGACGCCGAGGAACAGGTCGAACGGAAGGGTCTCGCCGTCATTGAGCACGGCCAACTTGCGGTCCCCGTCGAGTGCCGTGACCGTACGCTCCGGGCGCCAGCCAATCTCGCGTTCCTGAAACGCCGCCAGCAGGGCGGCGGAGGCCCCTGGTGACGGCGGGATCGGGACACCAAGGGGCATCACGAGCGTGATCGTGGACTTAGCCCGGTAGCCAGTCCGAGTCAAGAAGTCGTGCATGAGGAGTGCCGTCTCACTCGGTGCCGGGGGGCACTTGAACGGGGTCGACGTCACGCCGACAACGACATCTCCCCCCTCGAACGAATCGAGCACGTCTCGGAGGGCGAATGCACCAGGCACCGTGTAGAACTCGTGGCCCGACTCGACCAGACCTGATGTTGCTGACGGATCGAGATCTGCACCGAGGGCAACGACGAGAACGTCTGCGTCGAACTCCCCGGCGTCAGTCGTAACGGACTTTCGCTCTGGGTCGATCGACCTGATCGTCGCCTGGATGAAGCTGACTCCCACTTTGTGTATCGCCCCGTAGGGATGAAACACAGACTCTGATTTGTGCTTCCCGAACATGACATCCAGCTTCGAGAAGCCGAAGACGAACCCGGGTTTCTCGTCTATGAGGACGATCTCCGCCGTGGTACCAATTTCGTCAGACAGCCGTGTAGCCAACTCGAGGCCACCAAAGCCTGCTCCAAGGATCACGATTCTCATGGAGTCACCGTAACGAAGGCTCATGGCCATGTCGACCATCTGCTTTTGCGACTTGACTCGTCCCAACGCCGGGTGCGGGGGCCAGCAGAACCTTTGCCAAACTGGTAAGCGATATGACGGGAGCTGCCCAGGCGGTCGCTGAGGCGGAGCATCTCCCCGATGGGCGAATCACCTGGGACGCCTGATCAAGTCATCCGAGTGCCCCAGACCGATGCTCCTATGGACTGTCAAGCACGAACTCTGACCTTGGGAGCGCTGCAAACACCTCCCGAGCGACGTAACGCTTGAGACAGCGGATGGCCTCCTTCTTGGTCCGCCCTTCCTTCATCCGGCGTTCGATGTAGTGGTTGGTTCTCGGGTCGCACACCATCCGAGTGAAGACGATGTGCCACAGGGCTGAATTGGCCTGACGGTCCCCACTGCGATTGAGCCGATGTCGGTGCTGTTTGCCGCTCGAGGCATCGAGGGGCGAAACGCCGCAGAGCTTGGCGAAGGTTGATTCGGTCTTCAGTCGTTCGGGATTGTCGCCGGCGGCCACCAAGATGGCCGAGGCCACGTCGGTGCCCACGCCGTCGATGGCGTTGAGCTCGGGAGCGGTCTCGGCAACGAGGGTCTTCAGCAGCCGGTCGATCTCTTTGACCTCTGCTTCGAGGGCGAGGGCCCGTCGGGCCAGAGTGCGCAAGGTGAGCTTGGTCACTGTCGCAACGTCGGTCCGTCCAGGCGCTCGTCACGGTGAGGACTCTGTAGATGGAGAGATTCCGCAGCTCGGCCCGGAGCTCCTCGGGAGCGGTCGAGATGAGGCTGCGCATCTGGTTGATGACCTGGGTCCGGGTGCCCTGGCCGAGCGCCGGGCTACCCGTAATACCCGCATGGCCTCGACGTTTCCGTCCCTGGTCTTGGCCGATCCGGTGGCCTCGCCACCTTGAGCGGCCCGGGCTGCGGCCACGGCGTCGTGGGGATCGGACTTCCCCGTGCGCCGGCGACGCTGGCGGTTGGGCCGGTCAATCTCGACGACGGTGACGTGGCACCCCAGCAGATGGCGGGTGAGCCCGGCCCCGTAGCTGCCGGTCCCTTCCACACCGATGAGCTCAACGGTCCCGAAACCCTCGAGCCAGTCCAACAGTTCCCGATAGCCAGCGGCGGTGGCCGGAAAGCTCTGGACGCCAAGCTGGGCTCCTCGTTCGTCGAGGGCGGCCGCCACGTGGGTGTCGAGGTGTGTGTCGACCCCTCCGGTGATTCGGCGCGCGATAGTGGTCATCGTCATCTGTTCCTTTCGCTTGGGTGGGTGACAGGCACCAGCAAGACGATGGACAGGACAGCGATGGGCCTGTGCGGCAGGCTCCGATGAGGTCACTCCGTCCGACCGGTCGGTGTCGGGTGAGTGTCCGAGCCAGGCCGACGAATCGACTTCAGGACAGTCCGAAAGGACGTCAGCCGGTATCAAAGGAGTCAGACCTGCTCGGGCATTCACCCACACGCTGACCAGTTCTCCGTCCGGAGTGGTGGACCAGCAGCGAGCAACATCAATCCTCGCTGCCGGGTAGGCATCGCGGACGGGCATCGATCCCAGCCTCCACCCCACGCGGAGGCGCAGTACTAGGAAGGCGGCCGGTTCTGGTCCGCCCGGCGCACCAGTACGGCGCGTTCACCTGCATTCGCCGAACGTGCCGCCACCTCGGTGAACGCGGCCATCGCCTGATCGTGCCGACCAGCCCGCTCGAGCAGGTCTCCACGCACGCTCGGCACCAACGGTGACTCGCCGAGCGCTTCGTCGCGTACCTCTTCCAGGACGGCAAGACCGGCGTCGGCACCGAACGCCCGACCGTGGGCGACGGCCCGGTCGACCTCAACGACCGGCCCGGGCGCGGTGCGGGACAGGACGTCGTAGAGGGCTGCGATCCGGTGCCAGTCGGTCTCCTCTGCGCGCTCAGCGCGCCCGTGCTGTGCCGCGATCAGGGCCTGCAGGAAGTAACGCCCAACCGAGGCCCCGGTCGCGGCCAACTCCTCCGCTCGCCCCAGGGCCGCTAGTCCCCGCCGGACGCGCACCTGATCCCAGAGGCTACGGTCCTGCTCCTCCAGCAGGACCGGGATCCCGTGCTCGTCGAGGCGGGCCGGCATCCGCGAGCCCTGGATCTCGAGGAGGGCCTCCAGAGCGAACACTTCGGGTTCGTCGGGAGTGAGGTCGACCAGCATCCGCGCTAGCCGGATTGCCTCGTCCACGAGGTCTTGGCGCATCCAGTCCTCACCCGTGGTGGCCGTGTACCCCTCGTTGAAGATCAGGTAGATGACCGCCATCACGTCGTCGAGCCGGTCGGTCCGTTCCGCTCCCACCGGCAGCTCGAACTCGGCATGGGCCTCCGACAGCGTCTTCTTCGCCCGGGAGATCCGTTGACCCATGGTGGACTCGGTGACGAGGAATCCTCGGGCGATCTCGGCCGTGGTGAGCCCGCCGACGGTCAATACCGGCAACTAAGGGATGCCTGTCGGGCCATTTGTCGGAACAATGGCGGAACAACAGGCCAACTTCGGGGCATTGCAACCCTTTGACCAGGGACAACGGTGGTGTCGGAGGGGGGACTTGAACCCCCACGCCCTTGCGGGCACTAGCCCCTCAAGCTAGCGCGTCTGCCTATTCCGCCACTCCGACGAAGTGGCTCCGATATCGCTACCGGGGCGACTGGCATGGTAGCGCGATGCCAGCTGTCATTGAGAGAACTCCAGTTGGGGCGCTACGTGCCGGTGAACTAGGCCTGCTGGCCGACTGGGCCCGGCTTCAAGCGTGGTCCACAGGGCCACATTCCACAGGATCCCGTCGACGGAGGGGTTGTAGTCGACATTGGCCAACTGCACCCCGTTGGCCTCGAGCCCGGGCTCGGCGAAGAGGGGCAGCCCCACCATCTGGTCCCAGAGCTGGTCGTCGATCTGGGCGTAGACGGTGCCGCCGGTGACCGGGTTGAGATCCTGGGCTGCCTGGGCGAACAGCTGGTCGACCTGAGGGTCGTCGAAGTTGCTCCAGTCCTGGGTGCCGTCCGATCCCACCGCACCCTGGCCGTCGGAGTACCACGCCGACGTGGTCGTCAGGAAGGGGCTGGTCAGGCGGGTGACCAGGGCCATGTCGTAGGAGTTGGCCGCGGCGGCGGCCGCCATGCCGGCCGCCCCGTTCACCGGCACGGTGACCACGGCGATCCCTAGTTGCCGGAGTTGCGCCACGATCTGGGCCGCCACCCCGAGGATCCACGGATCTCCGGTCTCGACAGCCATCCGCAGGGTCAGCGGGGCGTCGGAGGTGGTCGACGTAGGACCCGGCGGGGTTCAGGTGATAGCCGATCGACTTGAGGAGCCGGTCGGTGGCGGCGGGATCGGCGACGCTGTATTCGCCCGCGGCCGATGATGCGCTGTAGCTGGTCTGATACGGAGTGGCCAGATGGTCCTGGTTGACCACCAGGTCGGGCTCGATGGCGCCGAAGGTGCGGTTGAGCAGGTCGGTGCGATCGATGGCATGGGCGACGGCCTGGCGCATGGTCACCCGCGACATCTGCGGCGAGGTCACGTTGAACTCGAGGTCCAAGAGGCGGAGGGACGGTCTGACCTGGCTCTGGGTGTTGGGCAGGGACGACACCGCGTCGAGCGAGTCAAGGTCGAAGTCGTCGGGTTGGGTCACCGTGTCGATTCCCCTTGGCCAGCGAGGCGGCCCAGGTGGACGACCGGGTCGCCACGTTGACCGTGACCTTGTCCAGCACCGAAGGCGTCCCCCACCAGTGTGGGTTGCGAACCAGCACCGCGGTTCCCGAAGCAGAGACCGACTGCAGCTTCATCGGTCCGGCGGAGAGGTCGACGGCCGGATTGAAGGTGTCGAATCCGTGGTTCCAGCCCACCTGCTCGGCGATGTGGGCCGGCACCATGTGGTCGAACATCAGCCGCCAGTCCGTGTACGGGGTGGAGAACTTCACCGTCACCGTCTTGCCGTCATTGCTCGGGGTGACCGAGGCCACGTCCCGGTAGCCGAGGGTCGAGGCCACCTGGTCGGGTTGGCCGTTGACGTCGGTCCCGTCCCCCCTCTGGGACTGCCAGGCGTAGATGAAGTCGTCGGCGCTCACCGGCACGCCGTCGGACCAGACGGCCTTGGGGTTGATCACGTACTGGATGATCAGGGGAGAGGGCGAGATGGCCTCCACGCTCACCAACAGGTCGGTGTTGACTTCCGGGATCAGCTTGGGGTTGAGCACGTAGGCACTGGGCAGCACCGACGACAGCAGGGTGGGCGTCGAGGAGGCCGCACCGGCCGGGAGTGTTCGGGTTGAACCCGGACCACGGTCGGTCGAGTTCGACCGTCGTGGATCCACCGGTGGCCGGCCACCATGCGGTGTGGGGCTCGGGGCGTCGACCTGGCTGATCCGCCGCGGAGCCGACGTGGTCGACGACGGCCACCAGCCCGATGATGAAGATGATGACCAGGGGCAGCGTCCACCGGGCGCGGTGCTCCCGCCAGAGCGACGCGAAGCGGGGGCGGCGTCCGGGGTCCCCGGCGCCGGTGCGGACTCACTGCAGGCGCAGGATGAGGATCAGGTTGGTGAAGGCGAAGATGACGGCCACGGTGACCGTGATCCGGTCGAGATTCTTCTCCACCACCGTCGACCCGGCCGCCGCCGACCCCACCGAGCCACCGAACATGTCGGACAGCCCACCGCCCTTGCCGCTGTGCATGAGGATGAGAAAGATGAGCGCGAGGGAGGCCAGGATCTGGAGTACCACGATGATTGCGGTCAGCACGTCATCTTCCTCCTGTGCCTCGTGACCGAGGGAGACGCTACCAAACTCACTGCTGGGAGCGTGACGCGGCCCGGATGATGCCCAGGAACTTCCCCACATCGAGGCTGGCCCCGCCCACCAGTGCCCCGTCGACATCCGACCTCTCGGAGGATGGCCTCGGTGTTTTCGTCGTTCACCGAGCCTCCGTACTGGATCCGGACGCTCCGGGCCGCATCGGCGTCGGCGCACTGGGCCACCACCTCCCGGATCCAGCGGCAGGCGTGTTGGGCGTCGTCCGGCGTGGCCGCCAGCACCCGAGCCGATGGCCCACAGCGGCTCGTAGGCGATGACCATGCCGGCCACGGCTTCGGGGGCCGTCCCGTCGAGCGCCGCCTTGACCTGACCGGCCAGGACGTCCTCGGTGACCCCGTTCTCCCGCTCCTCGGCGGACTCCCCCACACAGCAGATGGGGGTCATGGCGTTCCGCATGACGGCCCGCATCTTGGCTCGGACGATCTCGTCGGTCTCGCCGAACAGGCGACGGCGCTCCGAATGCCCCACGATTACGTAGTCGACGTGCAACTTGGCCAGCATCAGCGGACTGACTTCACCGGTGAAGGCGCCGGCATCCTCGACGGCGCAGTTCTGAGCTCCGAGTGCCACGGGCATGCCATCGGGCTCGAGGACCGATTGGACGGTGCGCAGATCGGTGAAGGGTGGGTGGACCGAGACATCGAGATGGGAGACGTCAGCAGGCTGGAGTCGGAGGCCGAGGTCCCGGGCGGCATGCAGCGCCTCGTGGTGGTCGAAGTTCATCTTCCAGTTGCCGCTGATCAGAGGGCGGCGACCGGACCTGGCCGCGCTCACGGTGTGGTGGGGACCGTTGTGGACGAAGATCGGGCGGGAGCGTTGGGGGCGGCGCGGAGCGCGGCCAACCCCGGAAGGTCGCCGTACTCGAGGAGTTCGAGCGAGGCGCCACCACCGGTGGAGATGAAATCGATCTGTCCGTCCAGTCCCAGTTCGTCGACGGCGGCGGCGCTGTCCCCTCCCCCGACCACGGTGAAGCCCTCGCACCCGGCCACGGCGCGGGCCACGCCTGCGGTGCCAGCGCTGAAGCGGCTGTCCTCGAAGACACCCATGGGGCCGTTCCACAGCACAGTGGCTGCGTTCCCGATGGTTTCGGCGTAGGCCTCGACCGTTGCCGGCCCGATGTCGAGGCCGTGCCAACCGGCGGGGATGTCATTGCCCACCACCCGTACCTCGCCCTCGTTGCAGTCGCAGCCGAAGTTGGCACCGGGCTCCAGGGCCACGATGTCGGTGGGCAACAGGATCCGCTTACCCGATTCCAGCAGGGCGGCACAGTCCCCGATCCGGTCCACATCGATCATCGAACCACCGACATCGTGTCCGGCCGCGGCCAGGAAGGTGAACGCCATGCCTCCACCCACGACCAGGACGTCCACCCGCTGGAGGAGGGCCTTTAGGACGCCGAGCTTGTCGGCGACCTTGGCTCCCCCGACCACCGCCACGAACGGCCGGGCCGGGGCGCCCAGAAGGCCACCGAGGGCCTCGATCTCCAGCTGGAGCAGGAACCCGGCAGCGCTGGGCAGGCGGGAGGGCGGTCCCACCACCGAAGCATGGCTCCGGTGCGAGACGCCGAAGGCGTCGTTGACGTAGGCGTCATGTCCGTTGATCAGCTTGTCCACGAACGCCGGGTCGTTCTGCTCCTCGCCGGGGTCGAATCGCAGGTTCTCCATCAACTCCACCTGGGGGGCCAGCCGGGCCAGCTCCTCCCGGACGGGTCCGAGGTCGTACCGGGCATCGGGCGCACCGTTGGGCCGACCGAGATGGGTGCAGGCCGTCACGGAGGCCCCCTGGCCCAGGAGGTACTCCAGGGTGGGCAGGGCGGCCCGGATGCGGAAATCGTCGGTGACCACCGAGGGCTCGCCCTCGCACGGCCGGAGGGGGACGTTGAAGTCGACACGGACGAGCACGCTGGCTCCGTGGAGAGGGGGAAGATCGCCCAGGAGGGGCAGCCCGTCCAGTAGTGGGTTCGCTCCGTCGCTGCTCATCGCCCGTCTCCCCTCGGCCTGCTCACGATGTCTTCCGCTCCCGTCAGGAGACGGAACCGCCAACCACCAGAGTCAGGTCCACCAGGCGGTTGGCGTACCCCCACTCGTTGTCGTACCAGCCCTCGACCTTCACCAGGGTGATGCCCGAAGCAGAGGGCATCACCATGGTCAGCCCGGCATCGAAGGTGCACGAGGCGGGGCTGCCGACGATGTCGGAGGAGACGATGGGGTCCTCGGTGTAGACGAGCACCTTGGCCAGCGGGCCGGACGAGGCGGCGGCGGCGAACGCCGCATTGACCTGTTCGACGGTCACCGAGCCGGGGATGACCGCGGTGAAGTCGGTGATCGATCCGTCGGGCACGGGGACACGGAGCGACGCCCCGTCGAGCCGGCCCTTCATCGACGGGAGGACCATCCCGGTGGCGCGGGCTGCGCCGGTCGACGTGGGGACGATGTTGACGGCGGCGGCTCGGGCCCGTCGCAGATCCTTGTGGGGCAGATCGAGCAGATTCTGGTCGTTGGTGAAGGCGTGAACCGTGGTCATCATGCCGCTCTCGACCCCGAAGGCGTCATCGAGAACCTTGACCATGGGTACGAAGCAGTTGGTGGTGCAGGAGGCATTGGAGACCACGAAGTCCTTGGCCGGGTCGAAGTCCCCGTCGTTGACCCCCACGACGAAGGTGGCGTCCACGTCGGTGGCCGGTGCCGACACGATGACCCGGGTGGCTCCGGCCTCGAGATGGGCCGAGCTGCCGAATCCCGGGTGGTGAACAGCCCCGTCGACTCGATGACCACATCGACGCCGAGCCGGTCCCACGGGAGGGCTTTGGGGTCCCGCTCGGCCAGGACGGCAATGGGTCCGGTGTCGAGGACGATCGAGCCATCCTCCACCCTGATGTCACTTCCGAACCGACCGTGGGTAGAGTCGTAGCGGAGAAGATGGGCCAGGGTCTCGGCCGACGTGAGGTCGTTCACGGCGACGATCTCGACATCCGCGCCCATGCTGCGGGCGGCGCGGACGTAGTTCCGGCCGATACGCCCGAAGCCGTTGATCCCGATCCGTACGGTCATTGCCTGTGCGCCTCGCTCTTCACTCTTCTGCGCGTGTCCTCGCCACGCCGAAACCCGATGCCCCTCCAACGAACGGAGACCGGCGACCACGCTAGGCGATCTCGGCGCATCATGGAATCATCCGAGCAGATCGGCGAGGGTCGACGCCAGTTTGGAGGAGTCGTGGGCCATCCCGTTGGCTCCGGGCCAGGGGCACATCCACGACGGGAAACCGGGGGCTCCCCAGGGCCAGCGACGACGTGTCGCAGACGGTCACATCGACGTCCACACCGTGCGCCACCAGCGCTTCGACGTGCATGGCCACGTCGAAACACTCGGTCTCGGGGATCTGGGGACGGAGGTTGCACACGTAGATCTTCGTGGCCCGGGAGCGGTTGATGCCCTCCCGGACCTCGGGCACGGCGATGGCGGCCAGCACGCTGGTGAACAGGGATCCCGGGCCGAGGACGATCTGGTCGGCCCGCTCCAGGGCCTCGAGGGCCGGGAACGGGGCCGCCGGATCGCCGGGCACGAGGGAGACCCGACGGATGTTGTCGGTAGCCATCACCGCTACCTGCCCGGCCACCGGGCCACCGTCGGCGTCGGCCTTCAAGACCACCGGGTCGGTGGTGGCCGGGAGGACCCGGCCCTTCACCCCGAGGAGCCGGCAGGCCTCGTCGAGGGCCTCCACCGGGTCGTTGGTCCCGTCGATGAGGCCGGCCAGGATGAGATTGCCGAGGGCGTGCCCGGCCAGCTCCTCTCTCGTCGAAGCGGTACTCGAACGCCGAGGCCAGGAGGGAACCGGGTTCGGCCAGGGCCACCAGGCACTTGCGGAGGTCACCGGGCGGGATGATGTGCAGCAGCTCCCGGAGCCGTCCCGACGACCCCCCGTCGTCGGCCACCGACACGATGGCGGTGACCCGGTCGGTATAGGTGCGAACGGCCCGCAGGGTGGCGGCCAGCCCGTGGCCTCCCCCGATGGCCACCACCGAGGGTTGGCCGTTCACCCGGTCGCCGGACCTCTCGCTCACCGCTCGACATCCCGGTGGAACACGGTGGTCGGCATGCCGTGGTCGTCGAGCCGCCGGGCCAACTCCTCGGCCAGGACCACCGACCGGTGCCGACCGCCGGTGCAGCCCATGGCCACGGTGAGGTACGACTTGCCCTCGCGGATGTAGGACGGGATGAGCATGGCGAGGAGATCGTCCAGCTTGGCCAGGAACTCGGTTGTCTCGGGGCGGTCGAGGACGAACTTGCGCACCTCAGGCTCGAGGCCGCTGTGGCTGCGCAGGGACTCGTCCCAGTAGGGGTTGGGGAGGAACCGGCAGTCGAACATCAGGTCCACGTCCCTCGGGATGCCGTGCTTGAAGCCGAACGAGACGATGGAGGTCTGCATGGTGCTGCCCGGCTCCTGCTCGCCGAACACCTCCATCAGTCGGGTGCGCAGCTGATTGGTGTTCAGATCGCCGGTGTCGATCACCAGGTCGGCGCGGTCCCGGAGGGAGCTGAGCAGGAGCCGCTCGTCGGCGATGGAGTCCACCACACCCCGCGCCGCCTGGGGGTGCCGCCGACGGGTTCCCTCGAATCGCCGGACCAACACGTCGTCGGCCGCGTCCAGGAAGAGGATGCGCACCCGGTGGCGGGATGCCTCCAGGGTGTCCACGGCCGGAAGCACGTCATCAAGGCCTCCCCCGCCGCGGCCCACGACGAAGGCCACCCGCTTCAACTCCGAGCCGGTGCCGTCCACCAGCTCGGAGACCTTGGAGATGAGGGTGGACGGCATGTTGTCGATGACGAACCATCCCAGATCCTCGAGGGTGGCCCCGGCCGTCGATCGACCGGCCCCGGACATGCCGGTCACCACCAGGTATTCACTCATCGATCCACCTCTGCCTACCGCTGGGCAGGTCCACTCGGGGCCATGGGTGTGTGCAGTCGCTCGAAGACCGATGCACCCACTTCGGCCGGTAACCACGATACGCCGAGTAGCTCCTCCCTCGATACCTTTCGCAGTTCCGCCAGCCCCCCGAACTGCTCCATGAGCCGGTCGCGGCGCTTGGGCCCGAGCCCGCTGATCCCGTCCAGGGCCCCGAGGGTCATGCGTTTGCCACGCAGGGTCCGGTGGTAGGAGATGGCGAACCGGTGGGCCTCGTCGCGCAGCCTCTGGAGCAGATAGAGCCCCTCGGACTGCCGAGACAGGCGGTAGGGCTCGGAACGTCCCGGCCGGTAGATCTCCTCGAAGCTCTTGGCCAGGGAGGCGATGGGGATCCGTTCGGTCAATCCCAGGCGCTCGAGGACCCGAACCCCCACGTTGAGCTGACCCAGACCGCCGTCGAGGAGGAGGAGCTGCGGCGGGTAGGCGAACCGGCGCTTGGCCGCGGACCCGGTCACCGGTTCTCCCCGTCCGTCCCCGGTGCCGGCCCCGGCCGATCCAGTGGCGGCGAGATCCTCTGGCGCGGCCGCAGCCCGGTCATCGGCCAACAGGGAGGTCAGTCGACGGGTCAGGACCTCCTCCATGGCCGCGTAGTCGTCGTTGCCGGCCACCGTGGCCACCCGGAAGTGCCGGTAGTCGCTCTTCTTGGGTAGGCCGTCCTCGAAGACCACCATGGATCCGACGTAGTCGGTCCCCTGGAGATGGCTCATGTCGTAGCACTCGATGCGGAGGGGGGCCATCGGCAATCCCAACTCCTCTTGGAGCGACTCGAGGGCCCGGGCCCGGCTGTTGTGGTCCGAGGTGCGTTGCAGGCGGTGGCGGACGAAGGACTCCCTGGCGTTCTGCTTCCACGGTCTGGAGGAGATCGCGCTTGGTTCCCCGGAGGGGGATGCGCAGGGCGACGGGGCCCGACCGGCGCTCGGTCAGGTAGGCCTCGACGGCACCGGCGTCCTCCGGCATGGTGGGCACGAGTACCTGCCGAGGAATTCCCGATACCGGGTCGGCATAGACGTCGACCAGGACCCGTTCCATCAACTGCCCGGGTGTCAGATCCTCCACCTTGTCCACGAACAGGCCCGAGGCGGCCCACCACCTTCCCCGAACGGACGTGGAACACCTGGACGGCCGCCTCCAGCTCGTCTCCCGCCATCCCGAAGACGTCGAGGTCCTCGCGGCTGGCCAGCTCCATCTGGCGAACGGCGTCGGCGGCCCGGACGGCCTCGAGCTTGTCGCGGAGCACCGAGGCCCGTTCGAACTCGAGGGTCCGGGAGGCCTCCTGCATGGCCGATTCGATGCCCCGCTCGAGGGACCTGGTATCTCCGGTCAAGAACGACACCAGGTCGTCCACCAGCCGGTCGTAGTCCTCATGGGTGACGGCCCCCACGCAGGGTCCTGAACACCGCTCGATGTGGTAAAGCAGGCAGGGGCGGCCGAGACGCTCGTGCCGGCGGAACTTCGTGTCCGAACACGTGCGCACGGGGAACGACCGCAACAGCAGGTCGAGGGTGCCGCGGATGGCCCCGACGTTGGGATAGGGGCCGAAGTACCGGACACCGCTGCGCTTGCGACCGCGGACCACAGCGGGACGGGGCCACTCATCGTTGACGGTGACGGCCAGCCAGGGATAGCTCTTGTCGTCTTTCAGGCGGACGTTGTAGCGGGGCTGGAACTCCTTGATCAGATTGTGCTCGAGGAGGAGGGCCTCGGACTCCGAGTCCACCACCATCCATTCGACGTGATCGGCCTGGCTGACCATCTGGGCGGTCCGGGCCGCCAATCCCCCCGGATCCTGGAAGTACGAGTTCAGCCGTTGCCGGAGGGATTTGGCCTTGCCCACATAGATCACCCGGCCGTCCCTGTCGAGGAACTGGTAGGAGCCGGGCCCTTCGGGAATCGAGCCGGGGAGGGGTCGTGTCACCACTGCACCAGTGTGCCGTGTCCGGCCCGGATCCGATGCACCGCACCGACAGGGGCGGGAGGGCATAGAATGGTTTCACGCCGGCCTGGTTTCCGGCGACATCTACCGCTCCGGGGCCGACATCCCCGCGGATGGGCGACCAGGCTGTCCCCGCCGGCCACGACCGGAGCGCCTCCATAGGGGGTCATACCCAGAATGCTCCGGCTACAGACGGCACTTCCCGACCGCTACACGACGGCGGGTCCCGACCAACTGGCCACGTGGATCGACCAGGCCAAGTCGACCCTCGGGCGCAGGGTCTTCATCCTCGGACACCATTACCAGCGGGACGAGGTCATGGCATGGGCCGACGCCCGGGGCGACTCCTTCGGGCTGTCCCGCATCGCCGCCGACCAGGCCGAGGCGGAGTTCATCGTGTTCTGCGGTGTCCACTTTATGGCCGAGTCGGCCGACATCCTCACCGGGGCCCATCAGCAGGTGCTGCTCCCCGACCTGAATGCCGGCTGCTCGATGGCCGACATGGCCGACATCGACTCGGTCGAGGAGGCCTGGGAGACCCTGGCCGCGGTGACCGATACCGAGCGGGTGGTCCCGGTGACCTACATGAACTCCTCGGCGGCCCTCAAGTCCTTCGTGGGCCGCCACGGGGGCGTGGTGTGCACATCCTCCAATGCCCGGGCCGTCCTGACCTGGGCTCTCGGACGGGACGCGGAGGGCCACAGCCGGGGTGATCAGGTCCTGTTCTTCCCCGATCAGCATCTCGGACGCAACACGGGTTTCGACCTCGGCTACGTCGCCGAGGACATGGCGGTCTGGAACCCCCGGCAGGAGCAGGGCGGGCTGGACGATCGGACCCTCAAGTCGTCGACCCTGCTCTTGTGGAAGGGCCACTGCTCGGTCCACCAGAGGTTCCGGCCCGCCCATGTGGACGCCTTTCGAGCCGAGCACCCCGAGGGGATCGTGGTGGTCCATCCGGAGTGCTCCCACGACGTCGTGGAGGTGGCTGACCAGGTCGGCTCCACCGACTACATCATCCGGGCCGTGGCCGAGGCCCCCCCGGGGTCGGTGATCGGCGTCGGGACCGAGATCCACCTGGTCAAACGACTGGACGACGAGACGCCGGACAAGACGGTGGTCTCGCTCGACCCCCTGGTGTGCCCGTGCTCGACGATGTTCCGAGTCGACGCCGCCCACCTGGCCTGGGTGCTGGAAGGGCTGGTCGACGGGGTGGTGCGCAACCGCATCACCGTGGACGAGGAGACGGCCTCATGGGCCCGTGTGGCCCTCGAGCGCATGCTGGCCACCACCTGAGTTCGCCGGGCACCTGCGGGCCGGGGGCGGGGGGCTCAGCTGGTGGCGGCCACCCGGGTCCTCGCCGGGACTTTCACGCCGGCTGCGGCCTTCTTGGCCGCCGATGATCGGGCGGGGGCCTTGTCGGTGGCCGATGCGGTGGTCGCCGACTTCGTGGCAGCACGTCCTTTGGCTGTTCGTTTGGATCCCGACCCCGTACCCGTGCGGGCCGTGGCCCGTGGCGATACCGGGCCTCGGGTGGCCTTTGTCCGTGTGATGCCGAGCAGGGGTGCGAGGACCTCCCCGGTGTAGCTGCCTGGCGCCGCAGCGACGTCCTCGGGGGTCCCGACGGCGACGATGGATCCACCCCGATCACCACCCTCGGGTCCGAGGTCGATGACCCAGTCGGCACTCTTGATGACATCGAGGTTGTGCTCAATGACGATGACCGTGTTGCCCTGATCGACGAGCCTGCTCAGTACGTCGAGGAGTTTGCGGACATCGTCGAAGTGCAGGCCGGTGGTGGGCTCGTCGAGGACGTAGAGGGTGTGGCCGGTGGACCTCCTGCTCAACTCGGATGCCAGCTTGACCCGCTGGGCCTCCCCACCCGACAGGGTGGGGGCCGGCTGGCCCAGGCGGATGTAGCCCAGACCGACGTCGACCAGCGTCTGCAGGTGACGGGCGATGGGAGGCTGGTGGATGAAGAAGGCCAGGGCCTCCTCACAGGACAGCTCCAGCACGTCGGCGATGGTCTTGCCTCGGAAGGTGACCTCCAGGGTGTCCCGGTTGTACCGGGCTCCGTGACACACCTCGCAGGGCACGTAGATGTCGGGCAGGAAGTGCATCTCGATGCGGATGGTGCCGTCGCCCGAGCAGGCCTCGCACCGCCCACCTTTCACATTGAAGGAGAACCGTCCCGGCTGGTAGCCACGGACCTTGGCCTCCTGGGTCTGACTGAACAGTTTGCGGATGTGGTCGAAGACCCCCGTGTAGGTGGCCGGGTTGGACCGGGGGGTCCGGCCTATCGGGGCTTGGTCCACTTCCACCACCTTGTCCACATGGGACACCCCGGTGATGGTCCGATGGAGGCCGGGCAGGGTCTTGGCCCGGTGGACCTGTTTGGCCAGGGACCGCAGCAGGATGTCGTTGACCAGCGTCGACTTGCCCGATCCGGATACGCCGGTCACAGCCACCAACCGCCCCAGGGGGAACTCGGCGTCGACATCGTGCAGGTTGTGCTCGCGGGCGCCCACCACGGTGAGGGATTCGCCGCTGCCCGGCCGGCGGAGGGCGGGCACCGGAATGGACTTCGCTCCGGAGATGTACTGGCCGGTGAGGGAGTCGGGATTGGACTCGAGGCCGCCGGGTCCGGTGACCGGCCCGGAGTGGACGATCCTGCCCCCGTGTTCACCGGCGCCGGGTCCCACGTCGACCACGTGGTCGGCCACCCGGATGGTCTCCTCGTCGTGTTCCACCACGATCACGGTGTTGCCCAGGTCCCGGAGGCGCTTGAGTGTGCCGATGAGTCGCTGGTTGTCCCGCTGGTGCAGGCCGATGGACGGCTCGTCGAGCACGTAGAGGACCCCGACCAGTCCGCTGCCGATCTGGCTGGCCAGTCGGATCCGCTGGGCCTCGCCGCCGGACAGGGTGGTGGCCGACCGGGCCAGGGTCAGGTAGTCGAGGCCCACGTCCAACAGGAACTGCATGCGCTCCCGGACCTCCCGGAAGACACGGTCGGCGATGAGGTGGTCCCGGTCGGACAGATCGAGCGAGGCCACCACGTCCACGGCCTTGCCGATGGACAGCGAGCACAGAGCGAAGATGCTGTAGCCCCCGACGGTGACGGCCAGGGACTCGGGCCGCAGCCTGGCCCCGCCGCACTCCGGACACGGCACCTCACGGAGGAAGTTCTCGAGGTTGTCCCGCAGGAAGTCGGAGTCGGCCTCGGTGTGGCGCCGCTGGAGCCACGGCACGATGCCTTCGTAGGCGGTGTGGAACGAACGTTGCCGGCCATACCGGTTGCGGTACTTGAGGTGGACCTGCTTGCCCCCGGCTCCGTAGAGCACCAGCTTCTGGTCGGATTTCTTCAGCTTCTCCCACGGGTCGTCGACGGAGAAGCCGCCCAGTTCGGCCACGGCGGCCACCACCCGGGTGAAGTACTCACTGCGGGCACCGGCCCACGGGGCCAGGGCCCCCTCGGCCAGGGACTTGGTGGGGTCGGGTACGACCAGATCCGGATCGACCTCGAACCGTGTCCCGAGGCCGGTGCAGGCCGGGCAGGCCCCGTAGGGCGAGTTGAAGGAGAAGTTGCGGGGGGCGGGGTCCTCGAAGCTCAGGCCGTCGTAGGTGCAGGCCAGGTGCTGGCTGAAGGTGATGGCCTCCTCCTCGGTGCCGTCGGCGTCGACCACCACCACCTCGGCCACCCCCTCGGCCAGGGACAACGCGGTCTCGAGCGACTCCGTCAGACGGCGCCGGATGTCATCGCGCCGGACCAGGCGGTCCACCACCACCTCGATGGTGTGCTGCTCGTAGCGGGCCAGGTCCAGCTGGTCGCGCTCGGCCAGCTCGACGGTGACCCCGTCCACCCGGGCCCGGGCGAAGCCCTGCTTGGCCAGGTCGTCGAGGAGAGCGCCGTACTCCCCCTTGCGACCCCGGACCACCGGGGCCAGCACCATGAAGCGGGTCCCCTCGTCCATGGCCAATATCCGGTCGACGATCTGCTGGGGGCTCTGGCGGACCACCGGTCGCCCGCACGTCGGACAGTGGGGCTTGCCGATGCGGGCGTAGAGGAGCCGGAGGTAGTCGTAGACTTCGGTGACCGTTCCCACCGTCGAGCGCGGATTCCGCGACGACGACTTCTGGTCGATGGAGATGGCCGGGGAGAGCCCCTCGATGAAGTCCACGTCGGGTTTGTCCATCTGGCCGAGGAACTGGCGGGCGTAGGCCGAGAGGGACTCCACGTACCGTCGCTGACCTTCGGCGTAGATGGTGTCGAAGGCGAGGGACGACTTGCCCGAGCCGGAGAGCCCGGTGAACACCACCAGGCGGTCCCGGGGCAGGTCCAACGAGACATCCTGGAGGTTGTGCTCGCGCGCACCACGGACCACCAGACGATCTGCCATTGGTTGAGGATACCGGTGTGGGGGGCGGGGTCCGGCGCCCGGTCAGGAGCCGGTGCCGGCGTCCACGTCGGCCGTGTCACCCACCAGCACCGGAGACCCGTCCACGGGGTCTCGCACCAGCAGCGCCCGCAGTTCGGCCACTTCGTCCCGGAGGAGCGCAGCCTCTTCGAAGCGCAACTCCTCGGCGGCCTTGTTCATCTCCAGATCGAGCCGGTGGATCAGGCTGGACAGCTCATCGGCGTCGGGTCCGAGGGCCTGGGCCATCTCGGCCGCTGCGGCCCGGGGATCCACACTGCTGCGGCCCGACCGACCCCGGCTGCCCCCGCCCCGAGCGCCGGGAGCGCGCTCGTTGGCCCCCGAGGTGATGGCTGCCGATCCCCCGCCCTCACCCCGGACGCGCTCGAGGATGTCCGTGACCGACTTGGTGATGGTCTGGGGGTCGATCCCGTGGGCCTCGTTGTAGGCGATCTGTCGGGCCCGCCGTCGCTGGGTCTCACCGATGGCGTTGCGCATGGAGTCCGTGACGGTGTCGGCGTACATCACCACCCGGCCGTTGACATTGCGTGCGGCCCGGCCCATGGTCTGGATGAGGGATGACGCCGACCGCAGGAAGCCCTCCTTGTCGGCGTCGAGGATGGCCACGAGCGCCACCTCCGGCAGGTCGAGTCCCTCCCGGAGCAGGTTGATGCCGACCAGGACGTCGAAGGCGCCGAGGCGCAGCTCACGCAGGATCTCGATCCGGGCCATGGTGTCCACGTCCGAGTGCAGGTACTGGACACGGACGCCCTGTTCGGCGAGGTAGTCGGTGAGGTCCTCGGCCATCTTCTTGGTCAAGGTGGTCACCAGCACCCGGTGGCCCCCGGCCACGGTCTTGTCGATCCGCGCCCGGAGGTCGTCGATCTGGCCGGTGGTGGGCACGATATCGACCTCGGGATCGACCAGTCCGGTGGGCCGGATGACCTGTTCGACGACGTTGGCGCTGTGCTCCAGCTCCCACGGTCCGGGAGTGGCCGAGAGGAGGATGACCTGGCCGGTCCGCTCGACGAACTCCTCGAAACGGAGGGGCCGGTTGTCCAGGGCGGACGGCAGCCGGAATCCGTGGTCGACCAGGGTCTCCTTGCGCGACCGGTCCCCGGCGTACTGGCCCCGGAGCTGGGGCACGGCCACGTGGCTCTCGTCCAGCACCACCAGGAAGTCCTTGGGGAAGAAGTCGAGCAGGGTGAAGGGCGCCTCCCCTGGCTGGCCGTCCGTCGAGGTGCCGGCTGTAGTTCTCCACCCCGCTGCACACCCCGGTCTCGGCCAGCATCTCGAGGTCGTACTCGGTGCGCATCCGGAGGCGCTGGGCCTCGAGGAGCTTGCCGGCCCCGGTGAGCTCGGGCAGGCGTACCCGGAGCTCGGCCTCGATGCTCTCGACGGCCCGGCGCATCCGCTCGTCCCCGGTGCCGTAGTGGGTGTTGGCGAAGACCACCAGCTCGTCGAGCTCGTCGCCGATCTCGCCGGTCAGGACGTCGAAGGGCCGGATCCGCTCGACGGTGTCGCCGAAGAACTCGATGCGGACGGCCTGGCTCTCGTAGGCGGCGTGGATCTCGACGGTGTCACCCCGGGCCCGGAACTGGCCCCGGGACAGGGTGGCGTCGTTGCGGGAGTACTGCAGCTCGACCAGACGGCGGAGCAGGGACCGTTGATCGTGGATCTCGCCCGGCCGGAGGGCCACGATCCGGTCGCGGTACTCGTCGGGTGAGCCCAGGCCGTAGATGCACGACACCGAGGCCACCACGATGGTGTCCGGCCGGAGCAGCAGTGACGAGGTGCAGGCGTGACGGAGCCGGTCGATCTCATCGTTGATGGACGAGTCCTTCTCGATGTACGTGTCCGACGAAGGGACGTACGCCTCGGGCTGGTAGTAGTCGTAGTAGGAGACGAAGTACTCGACCCGGTTGCGGGGGAAGAACTCCTTCAGCTCGGCGGCCAGCTGGGCGGCCAGGGACTTGTTGGGCTCGATGATCAGCGTGGGCCGCTGTACGGCCTCGATCGTCCAGGCGATGGTGGCGGTCTTGCCCGACCCGGTGATGCCCAAAAGGGTCTGGTAGCGGTCACCCCGCTCGAGGCCCTCGACCAGTCCGGCGATGGCCTGGGGCTGGTCGCCGGCAGGGCGGAACGGCGAGACCACCTCGAATTCGGGCACGTGTTCGATGGTACCGGTCGCGCCCGGGACCAGATCCACCCGGATCCGATGGGCTCAGTCGGCGCCGGCGGACGGCGGGGCGGACCCCCGGTGGCGGCGACGCAGGGCGAGCAGCTCGGTCCAGACCCGGTCCACTTCGGTCTCGACGTGGTGCCGGTCGCCCGGAGTTGTCGACCACCAGGTCGGCGCCGTCCAGGCGGGTCTGGCGGTCGGGTTGGGAGTCGATGCGGGCCCGGGCGTCGTCGGGCGGCATGCCCCGGTGGTTCACCAGCCGCTCGAAGGCCAGCGTCGGTGGGCGTGTCGACCACGATCACCGCGGCCAGATCGAGCGTCTCCCGATGGATGGCCCGGAGGAGGGGGATGTCGAGGACCACGATGTCGTCGGTGTCGGCGTATCGGTCCCGTCGGGCGATCATCTCGATGCCGATGGCCGGATGGGTGATGGCGTTGAGGTCGGCCAGGGCATCGGGATGGCCGAACACCAGAGCGGCGAGCGCCGGGACGGTCGATGGTTCCGTCGCCATCGACGATCTGCGGGCCGAAGCGGTCGATCAGCGGTTGGTAGGCCGGGCCACCCGGGGCCACCACTTCGCGGGCGATGCGGTCGGCGTCGACCAGACGGGCCCCGTGGGCCACCAGGAGGTCGGCCACGGTGGACTTGCCTGCCCCGATGCCGCCAGTGAGACCGACCGCCAGCACGGGCCCGACTCTACTCCCCGGTGGTGCGGCGCCGGCAATCTGTCCGGCGCGCCCCCGTCACCCGAATCGAACCCCGCTATCCTGCGGGCCGGCCGACCCATGAGCGAATCCCCTTCCGACCCTCCGCCCGCCGCCGGCCCACCCTCGGCCGCCGCAACTGCCGGCGATCCGCCGACCGCGCCAGCGGACGGCGGACCCGGCGTCGGGGAGGGTGCTGTCGCCGCGTCCGGGGCAGCGGGGGCCGGTGAGAACGGTGGACCCGCGGGAGTTGACCGGGTGGCCGGGGCCGTCGTCGCCCGGAGGCCGTTGACGTGGCCGTGTGGGTGTTCCTCGCTGCCATCAGCTACATCCCTTCGTTCCTCACCCAGCCCGGGAAGATTGCCGCCGACACCAAGGAGTACCTCTATCTGGACCCAGGGCGCCTGATCCAGAGCGCCATCTCCGCCTGGGACCCCGACTTCGGCGCCGGCACGGTCACCCACGAGAACATCGGCTTCCTCTTCCCGATGGGCCCGTACTACTGGCTGGTCGCCGAGCTACACATCCCCATGTGGATCGGGCAGCGGTTCTGGATGGGGTCGCTGTTCTTCGCCGCCGGAACCGGGGTGTGGTACCTCGGCCGGCTGTTGGGACTGACCCGCTCGGGGCGGCTGGCCGCGGCGCTGGCCTACATGCTCACGCCCTACGTGCTCGACTACATCGCCCGCATCTCGGGCATCGTCATGCCCTGGGCCGCCCTCGGTTGGATGATGGCGTTCACCGTCCTGGCCGTGCGCAAGGGGGGCTGGCGCTATCCGGCCCTCTTCGCCGTGGTCATCGCCCTGGTGGGCGGGGTCAACGCCACGTCTATCCTGCTGGTGGGCCTGGCTCCCCTGCTCTGGGTGATCTATTCGGTGTGGGGGACCCACGAGGCCACCATCAGGGCGGCACTGGCCGCCCTGGTCCGATTGGGCATTCTGTCCCTCGGCGTCTCGGTGTGGTGGATGGCCGGCTTCTGGGCCGAGGGAGCCTACGGTCTCAACGTCCTCAAGTACACCGAGACGGTGCCGACGGTCTCGTCGACCTCCCTCTCGTCGGAGGTGTTCCGCGGTCTCGGCTACTGGTACTTCTACGGAACGGACAAGCTGGGACCGTGGACGGCGGCGTCGTCTCGGCTATCTCCAGTGGACCTGGCTGATCGCCGTCAGCTTCCTCGTGCCCACCTTGTGCGTGGCCGGGGCCATGGTGGCCCGCTGGCGGTACCGGACCTTCGCCATCGGCCTCATCGTGGTGGGCGTGGTCCTGGCTGTCGGCACCTATCCCTTCACCGACCCCACGCCGTTCGGCGCCCTCATCAAGGCGGCCGGCCCGGACTCCACTGCCGAACTGGCCCTGCGCTCGACCAACCGCGATCGTGCCCCTGGTGCTGCTGGGTCTGGCCCTGCTGCTGGGCGCGGGGATCACCGCCCTCACCCTGCGCCGTCGCTGGATCGGGTGGGTGGTGCTGGCCCTGTCCTGCGCCCTCATCGCCGCCGACCTCCCGGCCCTGTGGGACGGGAGCCTGGTGGCCACCAACCTCGAACGCCCCTCGACCATTCCCGCCTATATCTACGACGCCGCCGACTACATGAACGCCCAGAGCCATGACACCCGGGTCCTGCAACTCCCGGGCCAGGACTTCGCCTACTACCGGTGGGGCGTCACCTCGGACCCGGTGTGGCCGGGCCTGATGACCCGGCCCTATGTGATCCGGGCGGCGCAACCGGCGGGTGAGCCGGCCAGCGTCAACCTCGTCCAGGCCCTGGACGAGTCGCTCCAGGACGGCGTGTTCGTGCCGTCCACCCTGGTCCCGATCGCCGGGCTGCTGAGTGCCGGGGACATCCTCTACGAGTCCGACGTCCAGTTCGAGCGGTTCGGCACGGCCCGGCCCCAGCCGACGTGGCTGATCTTCAACGACACCGGGGACTGGGCTGGGCAAGCCGGTCACCTTCGGGAGACCCCAGCTCTACCCGACCATCAAGTACCCACTGACCGACGAGACCCAGCTGGCCATCCCGACCGACGCCTCCATACCCCCGCCGGTGGCCGTCTTCCCGGTGCCCGACGCCCGACCCATCACCCGGACCGAGTCCCCCTCGGATCCCCTGGTGGTGGCCGGGGACGGCCAGGGCCTGGTCGAAGCGGCCGCCGCCGGCCTGCTGGCCTCGAATCCCACCATCTTCTACTCAGCCACCTTCGCCGGCGACCGCAAGGGTCTGGACCGCCAGCTGAACAACGGCGCCGTGCTGGTGGTGACCGACTCCAACCAGAAGCAGCTCGACACGTGGGGCACGGTCGTCGACAACTACGGCTATGTGGAGCAGGCCAACGAGACTCCCCTGGTGTCCAATCCGGCCGAGGAGGCGATGCCCATCTTCCGTGGAGCCGGGAGCGACACCCAGACCGTGGCCGCGGTCAACGGGGTGTCCTCGGTGCGGGCCACCGCCTACTCCAACCCGATCACCAACACCGCCGAGAACCAGCCCCTCAACGCCGCCGACGGGAACCCGGACACGGCCTGGACGGAAGGGGCGTTCAGCCCGGCCACCGACGAGTCCATCCAGGTGAAGCTGGTCCACCCGGTTGACCGCGGACCACATCACCCTGCTGCAGCCCCAGACCGGTCCCCGGAACCGCACGGTCACCAACGTGACCCTGACCTTCGACGGCGGCTCCCCGGTGACTGTCCCGCTCGGTGCCGCCTCGGTCACCGGTCCGGGCCAGGTGGTCACGTTCCCGAGACGAACCTTTAGGACCCTCACCGTCACCATCAACGACACCAGTGCCGGGGTGCAGAAGGACTACCGGAGCCAGAGCGCGGTGGGTTTCGCCGAGATCACCATCCCCGGTGTCCCGCCGGCCACCGAAGCCCTCCGTCTCCCCACCGACCTGCTCGCCGCCACCGGGGCCTCGTCGCTCCACCACCAACTCGACATCCTGATGAACCGCATCCGGACCCAGGTCACCCCGCCCCGCTCCGACCCCGAGGCCTCCATCGTCCGCCAGTTCACCCTGCCCACCACGCGGAGCTTCTCCGTCGGGGGCACGGCACGGATCTCCACCCTGGACCCCGATCCGGTGATCGACAGGCTCCTCGGGCGAACCGGAACCCCCGGTGCGGTCACGGTGATCTCGTCCAACTCGTCGGGTCGGCTGCCCGGTGACCTGAGTGCCGGAGCGGCCCAGGCCGTGGACGGGGACCCGACCACCTCGTGGTCCCCCGGACTGGGCCCCCAGCCTGGGGGTTGGGTGCAGTACCAGTTGAGCTCACCCATCACCTTCGACCATCTCAACCTGCAGGTCGTGGCCGACGGCCGACACTCCATCCCCACCTCGCTGACCGTCAGCACCCCCACCGCATCCCGGACCGTGACGCTTCCGCCCATCGCCGACGGCAACGGACGGTCCCAGGGCTCGGTCACCTCGGTACCGGTGAGCTTTCCCGCCCTCACCGGCAGTGACGTGAAGATCACCGTGGACTCGGTCCGGCCCCACAATTTCCTGGACTATCTGTCCAACGGGACCAACACCGATCCGGTGGCCCTGGCCGAGGTGGGGATCCCCGGCGTCTCGCCGGTGACGACGCCGGCCACCATCCCCGAACGCTGCTACTCCGATCTGTTGGCCGTCGACGGGCGACCGGTCGACATCGAGGTTTCCGGATCGGTGTCGACCGCTCTGGCCAACGGGGGCCTCACCATCCGGGGCTGTGGCAACGCCGCCCAGGGCATCACCCTCGGGCCGGGCACCCACACCGTGACCACCGCCACCTACCAGGCCACCGGTCTTGACGTGGACGCCCTCAGCCTCGGATCCTCGGCCGGCGGCGCCGCCGAGCCCCTGACCGCCGACGGACTCCTCACTGCGCCCCCGTCCCACTCCTCACCCAAGGTGACCGTGCTGCACCAGGGCCGGACCTCGCTCACGGTCAGGGTGGCCGGAACCGGCGCGCCCTTCTGGATGGTGCTCGGGCAGAGTCAGAGCAACGGATGGAAGGCCACGACGTCGTCGGGAGTGCACCTGTCGTCCTCGATCCTGATCGACGGCTATGCCAACGGTTGGTATGTGCCGGGCTCGGTGGCCCGGGGACCGACCACTATCACCCTCACCTGGACACCCCAGCGGGTGGTCAACGTGGCCATTCTGGTGTCGGCGGCCACGCTGCTGATCAGCGTGGTCCTCATCGCCGTGCCGGCCACCGGGCTCGGACCCCTCGGCCGACGGCGTCGGACGCGCCGTCACCGGCGGAGGGGTCACCGGGAGGCCGACGGGTCGACGTCGGCCCGGGTGTCGGCCACGACTGCCTTGAGGACGGGATCCGCGGACCACGCCCACCTCCCCGGTGGGGACCCGCTGCGGCCCGAACTCGCGTCGCCCTTCCGCTCCGGAGGTCACTCGCCGTCCTGGCCGAGGGCGGTGGCCATCGCCGTTCTCGGTGGTCTGGCCGCCGCCTTGTTCGTGGCGCCGCTGGCCGGCGTGCTCGTCGGCGCCGTCCTCCTGCTCGAGCTCCTGGTCGACCGGAGCAGGATCGTGGTGGTGGTAGCCACCGTGGGCCTCCTCGTGGCCACGGCCGGTTACGTGGCCCTCCACCAGCACCGCACCGTCTTCGTCCCGGACATCAACTGGCCGGCCCACATGGGGCTGGCCAACTCGCTGGTGTGGATCGCCGTGTTCCTGTTGGCCGCGGACGGGGTCGTGGCCTGGGTGCGACATCGGCGCGGACCGCCCGGTTGAACTCACGGGGACCGGCCGTCGTGATCGGGCGAGCCAATCGACGGCGTCAGGACGGTGGGGTGGCCAGGATGTCGGGTCCAGGGGCCACGGGGGCGGGTCCGTCCGTGGGCCCGACCTGACGGGGCCTCCGCGACGGCCGTCGCCACCAGGCGATGGAGTTCTTGAGTCGCAGGGCCGGTTTCTCCACGATGAAGTAGCTCAAGCTGGCGGTGATGATGGTGAGACCGAGCACCGAGAAGAAGAAGGCCCAGAACTCCAGCGTGAAGTCGCGGTAGCCACCGGCGTCGAGGATGCGGTAGATCCAGGTCTCGTGCCAGAGGTAGATGCCATACGAGATCGCCCCCAGCGAGGCCATGGGCCACCATTGGAGGAATCGACGGATCCCCCCCGATCCCTGGGGACCGAAGACGGCCGGGAGCAGCAGGAAGAAGGCGAACAGGGAGTACAGGGCCTGGCGGGCCATGTCCAGATCGGACTCGAAGTACACCGGGATCACCGGTGAGCCGATGTTGGACACGGCCCAGAAGCAGACGAGGGCGCAGGCCCACGACACCCACGGGAACCATCGGGACCCCAGCCACGGGGTCTCGCGGCCACGATGGTGCATCCAGGCGCTCACCACCGCCAGCCCCATGCCCAGGGCGAACAGGTCGAGATAGGCGGGCAGCCATACCGTGGCCAGGCGGTAGTAGGGCGTGTGGTGCGACTGGAAGCGGAGGACATAGAGGCGCCAGCCGTAACTGATGGCCATGAGGGTGACCAGGCCGAGCAGCTCGAGACGCAGGGTCTGGCGGTCACTCCGCCGGGATCGCCGCCGACCCAGCACTGCGGCGTACAGGGGGATGAACAGGTAGAAGGTCATCTCCACGCACAGTGACCAGGCCGCCGTGATACCCCTCAGGTCCTGGGAGGGAAAGTAGATCTGGAGGAACAGGTAGTGCGAGGCATAGGCCTTCCAACCGCCGGGCCCGATGCCCGGACCGGCGTGGAGTACCGAGGTGGTGATGAACAGGGCGAGCCAGTAGGCGGGAACGATACGGAGCAGACGCCGGAGCCAGAAGGCTCCGGTGCGGGGTCTCCGGACCCCGGCCAGGTGGGCCACCACGAAGGGTCGGTAGAGCAGGAAGCCCGAGATGAGGAAGAACACCGAGACGCCGATCTCGAGCCGGGCGGTGTACATCCCTACCCCGGTCCGGGCTCTCGGGGTGAGACCGGAGACGAAGGCCACGTGGACGCCCACCACGGTGACGGCGGCGATGGCCCGCAACCCGTCGAAGGCCGGGAATCGGGGCGGGCGCCGCGGGGCGGGCGACTCTACGCCGACCTCGATCACCGGTGGCTGCTCGAGCGGCGTCTCGATGGAGTCGACCAGTGCCGTCATAGTGTGGCCGCGGACCGGTGGATCGAGTGGGCTCCCGGACCCGACGACCACCGGCTTCGCAATCGGATGAGTACAGCGTCAATGGCCACGCCGGCCAGCATGGCCATGGCCACGTCCGCCTCCACGGCGAACCGGGCGTCGCCGAAGGCCAGCACGGCGGTGAGCGACGACAGCAGGATCAGCGCCACGAAGGGGAACACCAGGAGGTGCCGCCGCCGGAGCACCAGCGCGCCGAGCACGGCCACCGGGACGAGGACGTAGAAGTACCAAAGGCCGAGTCGTGACACCCAGGCCGGTCGGCCCGTGCCCACCTCGAGGTTCACCCCCTGGAGGGGCCGGTACACGTTCCACACCCGCCCCAGCCGCACGGCAGCCACCCCCACCGAGGACCCGAGGTGGTCGGTGACATAGACCCGACCCACATGGACCTGGTCGGCGGTGGTCACCGAGGGGTCCTGGCCGGTCGCGGGGACACGGGCCAAGCAGGTGTGGCTCCACCAACCCTCGAGCCCACCGGAGGCGGTGACGGCGCAGTTGGCCCCGGCCACCACCGGTCCGTACTCCTCGGACAGGACGACGGTGTGCCCGAACAGGGACAGGTTCCGACCCACCCACGGGCCCACGACCAGCAGGGCGATGATCCCCATGACGGCCAGGCTCCGGAGCCGCACCTTGCCCGACGCCCCCTTGACCAGTAGCCCCAGCGGGAGGCCGACCAGCACCACCAGGGCCACCAGATCGGTGCGGGTCAGGGCGCACAGGCCGAGGGCCAGCCCGACCAGGGCAGCGTGCCCCGAGCTCGGTCGGCTCCAGAAGCGCACCGACGCGAAGACGAGCAGCGTGGTGACGGCGATCACCGTCGTCTCGGGGCCCACGGTGGCCGGGTTGACCCACAGCAGGGGGAAGGTGGCGAACACCGTTGCGGCCAGTATGCCGGCCCGCTCCCCCACGAGGTCGCGGACGGTGATGCCGGCCACGATCACCGAGGCCACGAACACCAGGGCCAGGAACACCATATGCGCCGTCGAGCCGGTGGCACTGGCCACGTCGGCGACGGCCAGGACCAGGGTGGGCAGGGGGGGGTGCGCGGCGGTCGGCACGAAGTGGTGGGCCGCGGCCGCGGCCTTCACCGGGTCGATGAACCACTGGCCTCTGACCAGATAGTGGGCCTGGATGGTGTCGTAAGCGGCGACAGGGGGAAGGGAGACGCGACGGGCCATGGCGTGGATGAACAGGACCTGGATACCTCCGGCCAGCACCGCGATTGCGGTGAGCCACACGCCGAAGAGGGACGGGCCGGCCGGACCGGGGGTCGGACGCGGATCGGGAGGGCCGGCGGCCAGGGCGGGGCCGGAGGCGGGGCCGGCCTCCGAGGTCGGGACTTCGACCCGGTGGGCCGCCCCCCCTGTTTCGACCGCCTCGGGAACAGCGACGTCCGGGGGAACGGCGACCTCCGACGGAACGGCCACGTCGGATGGCGCCACCCCATGGGCCGGTTCGGGCGTGTCGCCGCGCCCGAAGGACTCGGAGGGAACCGGCGGACCGGAGTTCGACGGCGATGAACCGGTCGACGTGCCGACCGGCGACGGGGTCATCGCCGCCGGGAGACCTGGGCGGCCAACGTCTGCAAGGTGACCTCGGCGGTGCGTTCCCAGGTCATCTGGTCGGCGCGCCGCAGTGCCCCCAAGCTCAACCGACGGCGCAGGAGAGGGTTGTCCAGGATCGACGCGGTGGCCTCCACCAGCTCCGGGACCGAGGAGATCAACAGGCCCGACTCGCCGTCCACAACCGCATCCTGGTGGCCGGCGATGCGGGTGGCCACAGCGGGTGTCCCGCAGGCGGCCGCCTCGGTCAGCGTCATGCCCCAGCCCTCCCGCACCGAAGTCGACGCGACCACCCAGGCCCGGCGGTAGGCATCGAGCAGCTCGGTGTCGGGTACGCGGCCGGGGAGCGTGAACCACGTTCCAGCGTCGGCCTCGGCCAGCATGGCCTCGAGCGCCGGCCGCTCGTAACCCTCCCCGATGATCGTCGCCTTCAGCCGGGGTCGGTGATCCTTCAGGGCGACCATGGCCTCGATGAACCAGTCGAAGCGCTTGACCGGTACCAGGCGCCCCACCGCCACGACCAGCGGGTCGGGGTCGATCCCACCACCGGGAGCGAACCGGCTGTCGATTCCCGGCGGCACGACGGTGACCCGCTGGGGCGGGAAGTGGAGCCGTCGCACCAGGTCGTCGCGGGCCGAGTCGGACAGGGTGACGATCTGGCTGTGGCGGTAGAACGGAGGCGCCACCCGGTGTTCGAGGTTGTACCCCACCCTGGCCAGGGAGGGCGACAGGACCATGTTCCACATCTCGGCGTGGACGTGGTGCAGAAAGACGATCCGGGGACAGTGGCTCCACACCGGTGAAAAGAACGGCATTCCGTTCCAGATCTCGACCAGACCGTCCCCCGTGCCGATCCGCCCGCGCAGCCCGGCCACCGCCGTTCGGGGGAAGACGGCGTAGCGACCGGCCCGACGGTTCACGGTGTACCCGCTCCGATGGATGTAGCGGGCGGCACCGTCGACCCTCGACGTCCACAGTCGGACGTCGACGCCGGCATCGGCCCATCGGGACATGATCTCGTGGGCGTGCAACTCCGAGCCGCCCGCCTCGGCATCGTCGAGGTCCCGCCAGGCCACCACGTCAACCCGCCGCAGACCGGCCCGGTCGGCGATGGCTCCGAGCCGGTCACGGCTCTCGGCCCGCCGCACCTCGAGATCGGCCAGATCTCGGCTCGGGGTCGTCGAGTCCCTCGACGTCCTCGTGCCGAACCGTCGCCCCGGGACCGCCCGCCCTGCCGTTCGATGCCTGTGGTCACACTGGTCCCCCGAGATCGCGTCGGCCAATACTACTGAGGTCACCCTCGGGTGCTGGGGGACGGGTGCCCCGCCACCAGTGCAGATGCACGGCGGCGAAGGCGACGGCCACGGCGAGAGCCAGTCCACCTTGAACGGCCAGCTCGGCCCGTGCCGTGGCCACGATGGCCCCGTGGGCCAGGTGGATCAGGACCAGCAGCACCACCACGCCCACCGCCAGCAGGGCCACGATCCACCGGCGGGCCGCGCCGAAGAGGTAGTTGGTCAAGATGACCACCACCCCGAGGCAGGCCATGGCCCCCACCAGGGTGGAGAAGGCCGGGGCGGCTCCGTTGAGCTTGGCCGAGAAGAACGTGGTCAGGAACCACTCCGGCGCTACCAGGGCCACGCCCAGCAGGACCAACGCCGGCACGAGGAGGAACACCATGGTCACGGCTACCTGGCGCAGGGCGTGCTGGCCCTGGTGCCATCGGAGAGCGGCCTCGGGTAGGACGTAGCTGCCGAGGAGGATGGCTCCGAACACTAGCGACTTGCTGGCCACGGAGATGGCGGCATACGGGCCGGAGCTGGCCGGGTCCAGCCGCCCCACCAGGATGATGTCGGCGTTCTGGAGCAGCCCGAGGAGGGAGAAGCCGACCAGTGCCGCGGTCAGGTCGACGGAGAAGGTCCGGTCCCTGGCCTCGAGGTCTGCGGGTAGCGGGTCGGCGGCCGGATAGCGCCACGCCCGGCCCGCCAGTATCCGTGCGTGACCGGCGGCGACGATCTCGCCGAGCAGCAGGCCGACGGCAAAGCCGGTGATGCCGAATCCGGCGGCGGCGAAGCCGAGGATGAACACCACCCGCACGGCGATCTCCACGATTAGGTTGAGTCCGAGCCCGGCATACCGGCGGTGGCCCTGGAGGACGGCCCGGTAGAGGCATAGGACGAGCCACACGCCCCCGGCCACGAGCACGGCGGCCACACCTCCGGTGCTGGGGACCCGCAGGGCCGAAGCCAGCGGCTCGGCGATGGCCGCGGCGAACACCGCCCACACGATCAGTCCCACGAGACAGCGCCGGGCGACGGTTGAGGTCCACCGGTGCATCTCCTCCTGGCCACCCACGGCCGTGGCCGCGGCGATCCGCCTGACCACGCCCACCAGGAGGGCCGATCCGGGCATGGAGAGGATGAAGAACAGTCCGAGCAGCTGGACCGCGCCCCCGTACTGCTGGGCGGTGAGGAGTCGGGCCACGAGGACCGTGGCCACGATGTTGAGACCGTTGGCCACCAGTCCCCCGACGGCCAGGGGTCCAGCCTGGAGGACGCCACCGACGAAGGACTCGCGGGTACCGGACTCCGGGGTGCCGTCGGTTCCAATCGTCGCTTCCGCCCGGTCGCCCGTGTCGTCGGACCGGGCCTCGACCGGGCCGGCCGCCGCAGACTGGCGCGCCGGCGCGAGGAACGGGTCGGTCATCAGACCCCCAGTCGGGGTGAGCGCGATGGTGTCGACCAGGGAGTCCTCGGCCACCCTCAGCTCACCGGCCACCGTCGGGGCGCCGTGGTCCCCGGTGGCGACCCGGTCATCGGGTCGGTCGGGCCGGGGTTGGGGCGAGACGTCCTCGGCCGCACCCACCCCGCCCGTCCCACCGGCATGGTCACCTGGCTCACGGGGGTCGCCACCCGGGAGCCGGCTTCTCAGGAGCCGCCAGACCATCAAACCGCCGCAGCCCGCCTGGGCCCGGCCGGGAGGCAGGACCCGCCTGGAGGGGGCCGACCGACCGACGAAGGCGAGCCGAACATCACTACGTCGTCGCCCGGACCTCGCATCGGTACCCTTTCCTTCCGTCCTCGGGGTCTGCGGGGTCCGCCGTCCCTCGTACGGCCCCAGACCTCACCCCGCACTACGGCCGGCATTCAGCGGGCCGAACGGACCGAACCCGGCGTCCGAGGACCGTCGTCCCGGGGGCCCTCCCGTTCGGGACGAGCGCCACACGATACCCCGGTGGCGAGAACGACGACGCCTGCGGACCCGGTCCGGGTGGCCGTCAGCCGGTGGTCGGGGTGGGCCCGGGTCCGGTCCGGAGCCGCTCGTGGGGAAGTCCCAGCTGGACCAGTGTGGGGAGGATCTGGGGCCGCAGGAGCATCCCCCCGTAGAGGGAGATGTGCTCGTCGTCATCGTCTCGGACCGGGACGCCGTCGATGGTCGAACGGTAGACGCCACCGGGGTCGAGCATGCGGTTCAGGTCGACGACCGAGGCCACCTTGGGGTACTTGGCCACGGTCCGGCGCACCAGGGCGTTGTACTGGTTGGTTCGGACGGGCTGGTTGATGTCCCACGGGGTCCCGTCGGGGGCTTCGGTGGTCTGGGTGATGTAGGGCAGGGTGAAGATGACCACGTGGGCCCCTCGGGACGAGAGGATCTTGATGGCGGTACCCAGTTCGCCGGCGTAGACCTGGTCCCAGGCCGGCTCGCCGATCCGTGTCCACCGGCCGTCGATGATCCGGTCGGAGACCTCCCAGCGACCGAGGAGGACGGCCACCACGTCGGGATCCTGGAGGTCGATCCGTTGCTTCCAGGTCCGCTGCCAGTCGACGCAGCCCTGGGCGGCCTCGGTGACTGAGCCCTCGATGTTCACGATGGTGGCCGGGTCGAGATCGCACCCCACGATGCCCTCGTTCTTCAGGGTCGCCCCCCAGGAGGCCGCCTCCACGCCGAGACCGACACCCAGGGTTTCGGCCAGCGAGTCACCGACGAGCAGGATCCGCACGTGGTGTCCCGGCGCCAGACCGGTTGGCGGATGGGAAGGAACCGCGAACAGGCCCACCTTCTTCGGGGCCCGGAGGACGACCTGGGGCGGTGGCGGGATGGTTGTCAACACGAGGGCCGTGACCACGATGACCAGCCCGACCGGAATGGCCACCGAGAGATGCCAGCCCCGGAGGGCCCGACGGTTGCGGATCGGCATCTCCACCAGGTGGTAAGAGGCCACGGCGGCGGCACCGGTGGATGCCAATCGGACGAGGAGCAGTGGCGTCCCGGAGAGACCGGTGTGCTGGCCGTCGATCATCAGAAACATCGGGAAGTGGTACAGGTACAGGCCGTAGGAGATGCGGCCGATGTAGCCGAGCACGCCGACGGCCAGGATCCGGGAGAGGATGTCCTCGGGTCGAACCACCACCATGAGGATGACGGCGGCCGTGGCCCCGGCCACCAGGAGGAAGCCGCCGTCGTAGAGGAAGCCGTTCTGCCCGCTCACGACATGGAGCGCCCACAGCAGCGCCGCCAGTCCGACACCCCCCACCACCGAGATGGGCCAGCCGGGGTGTCCGACGGCGAAGGACCTGCGCATCGGGGCACCCACCGGGGAGGCGGGATCCCCGGTGGGTGCCGGATCCACGTCGATGCCGGCCGGTCGGGACCACCGGGAGATCCGAGGGATGGCCACGGCCAGCAGGGCCCCGACCATCACCTCTTGCACCCTGGTCTGGGTGCCGTAGTAGAGGCTGGTCGCGCTGACACCCTGGTGGAACAGCACGATGGTGACCGTGGCCGACAGGGCGATGCCCGCGGCCGCCACCACCGCCAGCCCCCGTCTCCCCCGTCGGCCCATGACGAACAGGGCCAGCGCCGGCCACACCAGATAGAACTGCTCCTCGACAGCCAGCGACCAGGTGTGGAGCAGCGGTGAGGGCGGGCCGAACCGGACGAAATAGTTCGCCCCGGTGGCGATGAACCGCCAGTTGGCCACGTAGGCCAGGGTGGCGAAGGCGTCCCCCCGTAGGGAGCTCAGAGTGCTGGGAAGGGCGAACCACCGGGCGTAGGCGGCCACGAGGGCCATGGTGAGGAACAGGGCGGGGAGGAGTCGTCGGGCCCGTCGTTCGTAGAACCGTCGGAAACGCACCGTCCCAGAGGTGGTCCACTCCCCCACCAGGAGGGAGGTGATCAGGTAGCCGGACAGGACGAAGAAGATGTCCACGCCCGAGCAGGCCGCCACCGGCCCACGACACGCCGCCGTGGAAAGCCAAGACGCCGAGCACGGCGAGAGCCCGGATCCCGTCGAGGCCGGCCACGTGGGGCCCGGAGCGACGGGCCGGTTCCCCGGCGGCGGGCGCCAGGTCGGGATCGCCCGGTGGGGCGGGCACCTCTGGCTCCTGGTCGGACGCGAGGTCCACGGTCGTCACGGCTGCCGATCGTTGCACGTCCGCGCGTCCGGGTAGGGGCAGTCCCGGATCCGGGACCCGAGCCGGGGGATCCCGTCGCGCCCATTCGGGCGGCATAGGCTGACCGCTCATGCGCCGCCGGAGCCATTCCCCACTGCGGTGGTGGCTGTGGTTGGGGCTGTGGACGGTACTGGGCCTGGCCATCCGGCTGATCACCGTCTACAGCCAACCCGACAAGGTCGCCGGGGGCGACGCCTACTTCTACCACTACGGCGCCAACCTGCTGGTCAGCGGGCACGGATTCATCAACCCCTACCTCTACATCCCCCACGGCGCCCACCACGCCGTGCAGTCAGCGTCGTTCCCTCCGCTGTTCATCTTCCTCGTGGCCATCCTCCCGGCGGTTGGCCTCAAGAGCTTCCTGGCTGAACGCGTGTGGTGCTGCCTACTCGGAGCGGCCGCCATCGTGGCCTGCGGCTACACCGGCCGGGAGATCGGCGGCCGACGGGTGGGTCTCATCGCCGCCTTCCTGGTGGCGGTCTACCCCAACATCTGGATGACCGACGAGTTGGCCCTGTCCGAGACCATCGCCCCGTTGCTGGTGGCGGGAGTGCTCTGGTTCACCTACCGATTCTGGAAGAGCCCCACCGTCCCCCGGGCCATCGGGCTCGGCGCGGCCATCGGCGTGGCCATGTTGGGACGGGACGAACTGACCGTCCTCATCGTCTTCATCCTCGTGCCGATCGTCCTGTTGGCCAGGGCCTTGAGCTGGGGACGCCGGGCCGCCACCCTCGGCATCGGGCTGCTGACGGTGGCCGTGGTGGTGGCCCCGTGGGTCGGGTACAACATGAGCCGGTTCGACAAACCGGTGTTCATCAGTAGCGGACTCGGGGTGACGTTGGCGTCGGCCGACTGTCCGACCACCTATTCGGGACAGTTCGAGGGCTACTGGTCGATGAAGTGCGCTCTGGCCTACGCCGCCGAACCGTCGGTCAACGTCCATGCCGACGAGTCGGTGGAGGGTGCGGAACTCCAGCATCTTGCCCTCAACTACGTCCGGGCCCACGAGAACCGGCTCATCCCGGTCACCCTGGCCAAGCTCGGTCGGGCCTTCGGGTTCTTCCACCCCATGCAACAGATCTTCCTCGACTCCTACGTGGAGACCCGTCCCTACCGTTGGGCCGTCACCGGACTGGTGTCCTACTACGTGCTGTTGGCCCTGTCTCTCGGAGGGACCGTGGTGCTCCGCCGGCGCCGCATCCCCTCGTTCCCCCTGTGGGCCATCGGCCTCCAGGTGGTGTGCTCGGTGGCTCTCACCTTCGGCCAGACCCGCTACCGGACTACGTTCGAGGTCTCACTGGTACTATTGGCCGCCGTCCAGCTCGAGTGGTTCTGGTCGCGATTGCGGGGGGGAACCGGCTCGGAGGCTCAAACCGCGCAGGGTCCCGACCCTGAACTCCGCTCCCCCGAGTCCGCAACCGAGCCGCCGGTGGGCACCGTGCCCACCGACCGGGCCGACGAGGAGCCGGGCGTGGCCGCCTCGACCACGTAGTAACAGCTAGGACGACGAGACCCAGATGACCAACGATCCGAAGATCCTCGTGGTGCTGCCGGCGCTCAACGAGGAGCGGTCGGTGGGAGTCGTCGTGAAGGAGGTGGCGACCGCCCTGCCGGACTCCACCGTCCTCGTGGTCGATGATGCCTCTATCGACGACACGGCTGCCGAGGCGCGGGAGGCCGGGGCCGAGGTGATCACCAATCCGTTCACCCTCGGCGTGGGAGGGGCGATGCGGGTGGGCTTCCGGGTGGCCAGGGCCAACGCCTACGACGTCCTCGTCCAGGTGGATGCCGATGGCCAGCACGACGCCCGGGACATCGCGCTGCTGCTGGCTGCGTTCGACGATGAGCCGGGACCCCAGGTGGTGATCGGGGCGCGGTTCGCCGGGCAGGGGGACTTCGCCGTGCCGAGGGCCCGTCGGTTGGCCATGCGCCTATTGGCCCGCTACCTGTCCCGGGTGACCGGGACCAAACTGACCGACGTGACGTCGGGTTTTCGTGCCCACAACCGGTCCGGGATCGAGCTCTTCGCCCAGAGCTATCCCGCCGACTATCTCTCGGACACCGTGGAGTCCCTCATCATCGCCGCCGACGCCGGAGGACGGGTCCATCAGGTCCCGGTGACCATGCGCGCCCGATTGGCCGGGTCGCCCAGCCAGTCGCCGCTGCGGGCCGCCCTCTACCTACTGCGGGTGATGATGGTACTGGTGCTCTCGGTGTTCCGCCGGCACTCCAATGCCAACCGAACCCGCAGGACGGAGACCACATGACCGGAGTCCACATCATCGCCCTCGTGAGCGCCCTCGTGACCCTCACCGTGATCATCGAACTCTCCCGTAGGCGCCATCTGCACGAAAAGTACGCCATCATGTGGCTGGGTGTGGCGCTGGTGATCGCCGTCTTCGCCGTCTTCCCGGGGCTGTTCAACTCCCTGGCCCACTCCTTCGGGGTCAAGAACCCGCCGGACCTGCTGACCGTGATGGCCGCGCTCTTCCTCCTCACCGTGTGTGTCCGGCTCAGTTGGGAGGTGGGGAGACTGGAGGATCACAGCCGGGCGCTAGCCGAAGAGGTGGCGATTCTCCGGAAGGATCTCGACGACAGGACCCTCGAGACCACGTGATCTGCGTAGCAGTAGCTACGTGACGCTGCGGTTCGGTGACGCTGCGGTTCGGTGACGCTGCGGCCCCCGCCGCTATCTGGAGGGGTCGGGTCAGTCCATCCGGTCAGCGGGTGACGTCAACCTGTCGAGGCGCGAGGGAGGATCGGAGCGTCCCTCCCCGTCCCTCCATGCCGGCTAGACGGCCGTTCGCTGCCCGAGCCGTCCTCCTCGTGATACTCCTCTTCGACGTTGACCGACCAGATGTCGTGGTGGGTGCCGTGGATGTTCTCGACGGTCAGCATGGCCGTGTACATGGAGTGGTCCTGGTTGTTGTACTTGTGCATGCCGTTGCGCCCCACCGGGTGGACGTTCGGGGCGTGCTGTTCGAACCAGCGCCGGATGACCTCCACGTTGTCCCGGTAGACGTCGTCATAGACCGGATAGGCCTTGGGCATCCGGACCACGTAGCCGGCCTCGACGTCCGAAGGTTCCACCAACCCGATGGTGGCCAGCTCCTTGGTGCCGAGGGCCACCAGTTCGTCGTCGGAACAGTTCCACAGTTCGTCCCCTTCGAATACGAAGTACTCCATGCCCAGACAGGTCCGTCCGTCCTTGACCAGGAAGGGCGACCATGACCCGAAGTTCTGGATCCGGCCCACCTTCACGTCAGGAGCGTGGATGTAGATCCAGTTGTCGGGGAATCCCCGCTCCACGGGTACGACCAGGGCCACGGTGATGAAGTCGCGGTAGTGGAGGTCGTTGGCGGCCCGACGAACCTCCATGGGCACCGGGGGGTCGACGATGCGGGCCAGTGAGGTGAAGGGCATGGAGGAGATCACGTGGGACACCTCGATTCGTTCCTCGTGGCCACCGGATGAGACGGTGACCGCCACTGCCCTCCCGTCCTCGACATGAACGGTGGTGGCTGATGTCTCCATCCGGACCGAGGCCCCGGCCGCCTCGATCTGCTCAGTGCACCGCTCCCACATCATGCCCGGGCCGTACTTGGGGTACTGGAACTCTTCGATGAGGCTGGTGACCTGCTTGGACTTGTCGCGGCGGGATCCGGCCAGGGAGGCTCGGATCGGCTCCCACACCGCGTTCCACAGAGACATCCCCTTGATCCGCTGTGCGCCCCAGTCGGCGGAGATCTCGGAGGCGGAGACGGCCCACAATTTCTCGTTGTACGTCTTGAAGAAGTGGTTGTAGAGGCGCCATCCGTAGTTCGAGACGATGTACCCCTCGAGTGTGGTGAGATCCTTCGGCGGGTGGATCCGCACCCAGAGGAACGAAAGGCCGCACAGGAACGCCTCGACCAGCCCGAGGTTGGAGAGGGCGTTCCCCAACTTGATCGGGTAGTCGTAGAACTTGCCGCCGTAGTAGATGCGGCTCATGCGGGGACGGAGCAGGAAGTCCTCGGGAGGAAGCACCTTGTGCCAGAACTCCTCCACCGGCTGCACCTTGGTGAAAAAGCGGTGACCGCCGATGTCGAAACGCCAGCCGTCACGCTCCACGGTGCGGCTGATCCCGCCGACCACCGAGTCGGCCTCGACCACCACCACCGGGTCGCCCCGCTCCACCAGTTCGTAGGCGGCGGTGAGGCCGGCCGGCCCGGCCCCGATCACCAGCACCGGATCGGTGAGGTGCAACGCGTCACCTTCGGCCGTACCGGCCGCTTCCTTGTCGGGTCCGGTCATCGGTTGGGCCGTCTCATGGGTTGGTGCACTGTCTCATGGGTTGGGTTCTCGTCATCTGCGTACGGTCCTGTCACGTCGTCCGGTCATACTGACGGAGACCGACCCCGACCGTCCGCTTCCATCCTGCGCCCCTCCGTCCGTCCGGCGATGGGACCCCTACTCCCGGCACCCCTGCTCCCGGACAGGCACCGTCACGCAGGTTAGCGGCTCGGTTCCCCGGATCGTTGTACCCGGGCCCGGTCCACCGATCACCGGGCCGCCGGGCCACCTCGGTGGCCTGCTGGTGGGCGAAGAACCGTGGGCACGTCATGGGGCGGACGGAACCGGTGTGACCAACCCGGTGGGATCCGAACCGGATTCCCCCCGTTCTTCCGGTGCGCCGTCCTGGGAGCCGCTAGCCCCCTCCGCGACCCGGTCTCTCCCGCGACCAGGTGAGACGGGGTCGCCTCCCCTCCCGTCCGCCCGGCCTCGGATCCGGGTCCACGCCCAGTCCAGCTGGACGGCGGCCGCCAGCACCAGGGCGATCTCGAACGTGCTCCGGTAGCGGGTCTGCCCGAAGGTGAGGGCGACCGATACGCACACGTCGAGTCCGATGGCCACCAGGGGAACGATGGTGATCCTCCGTCGACGGAGGATCACCAGTCCGCCGATCGAGAGGACCACCAGGGCGTAGTACATCCCCAGCCCGACCAGGGCCCACCGGTAGGGACGGGTCTCCACCGTGGAGTCCAGGCGGATCTGCTCCAGGGGATGGAACAGGGCGAACGCCCTCCCCAGTCGGGCCATCTCCACGGGCAGGATGCGGTTCTTGTGGGCCTCGATGATGCGTAGCGCATCGGCCTGGGCCGCCGCGCCCTGCACGGACTCGTCCGACCGTGGGTTGTACACCTTCTGTTTGATGGCCACGGCGCACTCCAAGGACCAGTACCCCTCATAGGGGCCCTGATACAGCTGGGGGCAGTTGGACGAGGCCAGGGTCACGCCGAAGCCGGAACTGATGAACACCGGGTCTTCGAACCGGCTCATGTTGTAGCCCACCCAGGGCCCGATCACGAGGAGCACGGTGAGTCCGCCGACGGCCAGCAGACCGAGACGCCGCCGCCAACGCAGAGCCGTGGCCATGAGTGTCAACGGGACGAGTATGAATACGGCCAGTAGGGCGAGTTCGTCGCGGCCCAGCGCGGCGAGGCCGATGGACGCGCCCAGGCCGACGGCCGGCCAGGGGCCGGGACGCTTCCAGAACCGGTAGGCCATCCAGAGGACGAGGGCCACCAACAGCGGTGAGAGCGCCTCGGACAGACCCAGCTCGTCACTCATCCAGAGGTTGGGGTAGACGGCCACCAGGAACGCGGCGATGAGGCCGACCCGTCGGCCGCCGATCTCCCGCCCGGCGTAGCCGCTGAGCACGACGGCGCCCGCTCCGATGATGCAGCACCACACGCGTGTGGCGAAGAACGTCTTCAGTCCGAGAACGGAGGGGACGGCCAGCACGAACACGAAGAGTGGTGGCCACGCCGCTGTCTGCACCTGGTGATGGGCGGCGCTGGAGTAGTAGATGAACGGGTTGACGAAGCCCTTTCCGGCCACGAGTAAGTTCGCCGCGTTGTGGAAGTAATAGCTGTCGCCACCAGGCTTTCGGTCGGTTCGACCTGGGCCGAACAGCGACACCAGCCGGATGCCCAGACCGACGGCGGTCCATAGGCCGAGCCACCCCCACCAGGCGCGGGCGGAATGTCTCCCCGTGCCTACCATGGACGACCACTCTATGCTGTCATCTCCGGCGTTTTGCGAACCGGGGAGGTGTCGCCGAGTGGTCCCGCTGGCCCTTGGGCAGCCTCTCCGATGCGACGCCGGGGCAACGATGGGCAACCGAGGGTTGGGAGCCGACGCCGTGTCGGATCCCGAGGGGGGCAACGGTAGATGGTGACAGCGACAGGGCTCATCGAGGCCTGGGGCACGCCGCTGGCGGTACCCGCCGTCGACGAGGGTCAGACGCCGTTAGGGGACCGACCCGCGCCCGACAGTGATCGTCCGCCTGACCATGGGCAGGCCCCGCTCGAGTCCGTGCCGTACTCCCCCATCGGTGGCCATCGGGTGCCCCCCCTGGACGGTATGCGGGCCTTCGCCGTGATGGCGGTCATTCTGTACCACGCCAACCCGAGCTGGGCGGTCGGTGGGTACTTCGGTGTCGACGTGTTCTTCGTCCTGTCCGGGTTCCTCATCACCTCACTGCTGCTCGGCGAGTGGCAGGGCACCGGCGGGGTAGGGCTCCGGGCCTTCTGGGGACGCCGGGCCCGACGTCTGCTGCCCGCCCTGTTTGTGATGTTGGCCGTGGTGGGCACGGTCTCGGTGCTCCTTCCCCGTGTGCTGGGGTCGCCAGGCCTGCTCGGGGACACCCTGGCCACGGTGGGCTATGTGGCCAACTGGCACTTCATCGCCGCAAACACCAGCTACTTCGCCACCGTGGGCAACCCCTCGCCCCTGCAGCACACCTGGACCCTGGCCATCGAGGAGCAGTTCTATCTGGTGTGGCCCCTGATCCTGCTGATCCTGGTGGGGGGGTTCCGGGGCCTCCGACGCCCCTCTCGCCAGCGGAGCCGGAACCGTCTGATGGTGGTGGCGGGGGTGGCTGTGGTGGGAGCGGTGGCATCGGCACTGACCATGGCCTATCTGACCCCGGTCGGCGCCACCTCGGTCAATCGGGCCTACTACGGAAGTGACACCCGGGCCCAGGGCCTCCTGGTGGGGGCGGCCCTGGCTGCGGTGTGTCTCTGGTGGGGACCCGTCCGCACGGCTGTCGGACGTCGTCTGCTCGGTGTGATCGGGATCGCCGGCGCCGTGGGCGTCGTGACCATGTGGAGGATCGTCCCCGAGTCGTCCGCCCTCACCTTCCACGGAGGATTCGCCCTTCTGGCCGTGGCCACCGCCGGCGTGATCGCCTGCGTCACCCTGCTGACCCGGCATCCGGTGTCCGGACTCCTCTCCCTGCCGCCGTTGGTCTATCTCGGGAGGATCTCCTACGGCATGTACCTGTGGTACTGGCCGGTCCTGTTGGTGATGACGTCGCAGCGGACCCACCTGCACGGAGTGGGTCTCCTCGCCGCACGGCTGGCGGTGATCGTGGGTGTGGCCGCCCTGTCCTTCCACCTGATCGAGACTCCGATCCGCCGCGGCCGCCTGGCCGGCTGGCGGTCGCTCGTGGCCGTTCCGGTGGCGGCCGTCGTCGTTTCCCTGCTCCCGCTCATGGTGCCGTCGGCCTCTGCGGTGGTTCCCGTCCTCCCGCCCGCTGATTCTGCCGCCCTCGCCCACCCGGCCTCGGCCGGGGCCGCCGGGGCGGCGATCGTGACGCCGACCCGTCCGGTGCGCATCCTGTTGGTCGGAGACTCGATGGCCGGTTCCCTCGGGGTGGGCCTCAAACAGGTTGCCGCGCGCTACGGGGCCGAGATCCTGAACGATGGCTCTCCGGGTTGCTCCCTGGCCGAGGCCCAACAGGTGCGGGTGCTGTGGTTCACCGATCCCCCGGGGGCTCCCTGCCAGTCTGCCGATCCAGCCCAGCTCATCGACACCTACCGGGCCCTGGTCCAGCAGTTCGATCCCGACGTCGTGGTCTACCTGGCGCGCGGCGACACGCTCGACACGGAGCTGAACGGCTCGTGGCAGCACCTGGGTGAGCCCACGTTCGACTTCTGGGCCGAAGCGCGGTACGACGAGGCCATCACCGCCCTGAGTTCGGGCGGGGCCAAGGTTGTCTTCCTGACGTCGCCCTACTACGACAGTGGGGAGGAGCCGGACGGCTCACCGTGGCCGGAGAACGATCCGTCGCGGGTCATCATCGACAACCAGCTGCTGGCGGCATCGGCCCGTCTGAACGCCGGGACGGCCTCGGTGTTCGATCTGGGTTCGCTCCTCTCGCCAGGCAACCAGTTCGACTCTGCCGTCGCCGGCGTGGACACTCGGTGCTCCGACGGCGTCCACATGACGGTCCCCGGTGGCGAGTTGGTGGGTGCCCACCTCCTGCCCACCTTGGTGGCACTGGGACGGTCCCACGCCAATCTCCCGTCCAGCCTGTCCCGCCCTGCCCTCCCCGACATCGCCCAACCGTGGTGGTACGCCGACCTTCCCTGCGGGACCTGACCGAAGGGAACGGGCGGGCCACCGTCCACGGTCAGCCGTCAGCCCGAGGCCGGTGACGGCGACACCGGGGTGAAACGGACCAATGACATCGGTTGATAGAAGCTCACGTCGTTGGCGCCCACCAACGCCTGGGGATGGAAGTGGGGGTCGCCCTGCAGGGTCTGGACGATGCCTTCGCACTTGACCCCGAAGGTCTGGTAGCCCGGCGCCCAGACGAGGAAGATCTGTCGGCCCGACGTGGCCGCCAGTGACTCCAGGTGCTCGGCAAAGGTCAATGGGTTCCCGGCCGCCGTGGCGGCGCCGTAGTCCACCCAGTTGATGTAGGTGGGCCCGGTGCCACGGGGGAACGTCGTCTGGATGTAGCGGTTGGGCGGGAGGAGTCGGTTGACCGCCGGACCCAGCTGGTCGGGGCAGTAGGCCACGATGTCGCCGGGATGTCCGTAGTGGGCGATGGCCCGTGACACCTGTCCGGCCTGGGTCCGGTTGGTGGTGATGTTGGTGACCGACCCGGCCAGACCGGCGATGACCGCCAAGGTGAGGATGATGCTCCGGACCCGTCGGTCGCGCAGGGTCAGGATGCCGATGGCCACCATGAGGATGAGCGGGATGAACACCACCGAGGCGTACCGGGCGTCGAAGGCACTGTTGGTGAGGAAGCCCCCGGCGATGGCGGCACCCAGGGTGCCGATGACCGCCACGGCCAACGGTCGGCCCAGCGGTCGTGTGCGGATGTCCAGGTCGATGTGGCGCCGATCGGTGGCCACGCCGAACAGGCCCAGTCCGGCCAGGGCGAAGAACATGAGGGCCAGGGCTCGGCCCTGATTGGTGCTCCCGCCGGCGAACGACGACACCGCGTTCACCATGGCGGAGAAGTTGGCCGGCGTGGCCCACGGCGTGCCGGTGTGCTTCGACTGGAACAGGAAGGTCGGGAGCCACGGGACGAAGGTGAGGCACCCCACAACCGCGGCAGCCAGCGAGGCCCGTGCCCCCCGGATCCACTCGGGACGGCCGCGCCACGACTCCCAAGCCAGCCACAGCATGGTGGTGCCGATCAGGTACAGGGACCAGTAGTGGGTGTAGAGGAGCAGTCCGGTTACCGCCGCCACGGCGACCAGGTTGCCGGCCCGGGGCTGGCGCAGGGAACGCTCGAGGGCCAGGAACCCGAGAACGGTGAGCAGCACCACCAGCGAGTACATCCGGGTCTCGGTGTCGTAGCGGGTGGCGAAGGGCGACGTGGCCACGAGGAGCATGGCCGCCCAGCCGACCTTCGGTCCACCCAGCCGTTTCCCGGCTAGCCACGCCAGGGGGACGGTGACCACACCGATCACACCGGACAGCGAACGGACGGCTATGTCGGAGGTGCCGAACCACCCCATCCAGAAGTGCAACAGCACATAGAAGAGCGGAGGCGCCCCGTCACGGCGCAGATAGGAGGGGATCTCGTGGACGGGGAGCCGGGCGATGTTGACGGTCAGCGCCTCGTCCAGCCACAGGTCCGAACGCGTCCAGAAGCGTAGGACCAGCGCGGCCACCATGACGAGGACGACGCCGACCCCGAACAACGAGACGGTGGCCCGCGAGAAGGGCGGGCCCTCGGGGTCGTCGGGCACTTCGGGGCGTCCCCTGTCGGTGTCGCGGTCCGCACTCGTCCGCGGGCGGGAGTCGACCTCGGCCTCGGGAGGGTGGATCCCTTCTTCGGGCTCGACCACGGGGGTGGCACCTGAAGAAGGGGCATCCATGGCACGCATGGTACCCAGGCGGTGCCACGAGGTGTGATCTCCACCCCGATGCATGGATCCTGGCCGTACCGGGGAGTAACCTGCCCGCACGGCACGGTCCGGCTGTGGCAGAGTGCTTCGGACGTCCGTGGTTCGAGCGTCGGCAGCAGGTAGGGCGAGATGGGGGAACTCTGTGACATCGGGTAACGAATTGAGTCGTCGATCCTTCCTTTCCCGGGGGGCCGCCACCGGCGGACTGGTGGCGTTGGGAGCCGCCGGGGCCGGAACGCTGGCTGATCTCTCGGCCAGTGGGACCAGTTATGCCAGCACCTCCAAGTCGGGCACCAAACCGGGCGTGGGGTCGGGCAAGCCGGTCCGCGGGGGCCAGCTCATCGTGGGCGTGATCGCCGAGATCGACGGGTTCTATCCGGGCACCGCCCACTGGGACACCAACGGCTTCAACTACGCCAACGCCATCTACGACCCGCTCATGGCGGTGGCGGCCGACGGCACCACCCAGCCGTATCTGGCCCAGTCCATGACCAGCAATGCCACCTTCGACACGTGGACCATGACACTCCGGCCGGGTATCAAGTTCAGCGACGGCTCGGCCCTGACCTCGGCGGTGGTGCTGGCCAATTTCAATGCGCTGAAGGCATCGGCCCTCACCGGGGTGGCCCTGGACCAAGTGGCCACGGTCACCACCCCCAATGCCATGACCGTGGTCTACAAGCTGACCGGTCCCAACCCCACCTTCCCGTCGGGGTTGACCACCCAGGTGGGCTACGTGGTCGGCGAGGCCATGATCGAACAGGCCGCCGCCCATCCCAATGCCGCCCCGACCCCCATCGGCACCGGCCCGTTCATCTACACCAGCTGGCAGCCGAACGACCACTTCACCGCCACCCGCAACCCCAACTACTGGCGCAAAGGTCTCCCCTACCTCGACCAGATCACCTTCAAGCCGATTCCGGACACTACGCAGCGGGAGTCCTCCCTCCGCACCGGGGGCGTCGACATGATCCAGTCCGTCGACCCCACCACCATCACCAACTTCTCCGGCTCGGGAGGCTCGGGCTACCAGCTGGTCGACACCGCTACCGGTGTCATCGGTCAACCTTCCTTCTCCTTCATCATGCTCAACACGGCGGTGGCCCCGACCAACGACCTCAGCATCCGTCAGGCCCTGGCCTACGGGATGAACCAGGCCGAGATCCAAAAAGTCGCTGGCGGCCCGCCGTCCAAGCCGGCCACCGGCATCTTCCTCCCCAACTCGCCCTACTACAGCAACACCCACTACCCCACGTACAACCCGTCGAAGGCCAGGGCGCTGGTCAAGGCGTACAAGGCCCAGCACGGGACGCCGGTCCTCAACCTGCTGACCATACCGGTCCCGCTGGAGATCAAGATCGTCCAGGCCCTCCAGCAGATGTGGGAGGAGGTGGGGTTCACGGTCACCCTCTCCGAGGTCGCAGCAGGCCACCATCATCGACGACTTCGTGCTGGGCAACTTCCAGGCGGTGACCTCCTACCAGTTCGGTGCGGTCAACCCCGACCTCAACTACGTGTGGTGGAGCACCACCACCGTCTCCCCGGTGGGCAAGATCGGTCTCAACTTCACCCGCCTCGAGGATCCGGTCATCGAGGCGGCCATGCTCAAGGGTCGGCACACCACCAGTCAGTCGACCCGGGTGGCCGCCTACCGGACCGTCAACGAGCAGTTGGCCAAGCAGCTGCCCTACCTGTGGATCGAGCAGTACGTCTTCTCCGAGGTAGGCGACAGCCGGGTGCAGAACTTCGCCAACCCCACCCTGCCCACCGGGAAGCCGCAGTACGCCTTCGACGAGGGCATCTTCGTCCCCACGCAGATCTGGCTGAAGAGCTAGCGGCTCGGGCGACCGGAACCGCTCCCCGCCTCACCATGGCCAAGTACCTGATCCGCCGGTTCATCCAGTTGGTGGTGGTCACCCTGATCATCTCGGTGCTGGTCTTCCTGCTGGTCCACCTGCTGCCCGGGCGACCCCACCACCATCATCCTCGGCGCCAACGACACGGTCCACAACCGCGCCGTCCTGCTGAAGCAGCTGGGTCTCAACAAGCCGCTGGTCCAGCAGTACTTCACCTGGCTGAGCTCGGTCCTGCACGGCAATCTGGGCCAGTCGTACCTCAACCACCAGCCGGTGACCCAGATCCTCGCCGAGGGTTGGCCCATCGACCTCGAACTGATCATCATCTCCCAGATCGTGGCCTTCGCCGTGGCCATTCCCCTGGCCCTGGTCACCTCCCGGAAGCCCAACCGGCCCCTCGACAACGCCGCCACCACCGGCACCTTCGGCATGCTGGCCCTCCCGCCTTTCGTGATCGCCCCGGTCATGGTGGCCGTGTTCGCCGTGGGACTGCACTGGTTCCCGGCCACGGGCTACGTGCCCTTCACCCAGGACCCGGCCACCAACCTGCACGACATGATCCTCCCGTCGCTGGCCATCACCGCCGGTTCCATCGCCGTCTACTACCGGCTGTTCCGATCGGACCTGATCAGCACCCTGCAGGAGGACTTCATCACCATGGCCCGCTCGCAAGGGCCTGTCGTCCCGCTGGATCATGTGGCGCCACGCCTTCCGGCCCTCGTCGTTCTCCCTCCTGGCCGCGGCCGGCGTCAACATCGGTGCCCTGATCGCCGGGACGTTCATCGTCGAGTACCTCTTCGCCCTGGACGGACTGGGATTCTCCCTGGTCCAGGCCGTGCACCAACGGGACTATCTGGTGGTCCAGGGCATCACCCTGGTCATCGCCATCGCCTATGTGGTGCTGCAGTTCATCATCGACTTCTTCTTCACCGTGGTGGATCCGAGAGTGACCCGGGAGTGATCGATGCCTGACGACCGCGAGCTCACCGACACCAGAAACTCCGGGAGGCTCCTCTCCGACCAGGTCCCCGGACTGGCCGCCGTGGACGAGCTGGTGGTGTCCCGGCAGAGCGAGGCCCTGGAGTCGGCGGACATCCTGGAGCGCAAGCCGCTCGGTCTGCTGTTCTGGCTGGCCGCGGGGTGGGTCGGCCTGGTGGTGATCCTGGCCATCCTGGCCAACGTGCTGCCGCTGCCCAACCCCAACTTCCAGAACTACTCGGCCATCAACGCCCCGCCCAGCATCCATCACCTGCTCGGCACCGACGATCTCGGACGGGACCTGCTCAGCAGGCTGATCTTCGGTGCCCGGGTATCCCTCATCGTCGGGTTCGTCTCGGTGGCCATCGGGCTCCTGATCGGTGGGACCCTGGGGCTCATCTCGGGGTACAAGGGCGGGCGGCTGGACATATCGCTCAACGCCGGCTCGTTCGTGCTGTTGGCCTTTCCGGCCATCGTGGCCGTGATCGCCATCGTGGCCTTCTGGGGCTCGTCGCTGTGGAAGATCACCCTGATCCTGGGTGTGGCCGTCATCCCGCTGCTCTATCGGGTCGTGCGCGCCTCCAGCCTGTCGTTCGCCAACCGCGACTTCGTCATCGCCGCCCGAACCCTGGGGGCCACCTCGTCTCGGATCGTGTTCCGGGAGATCCTCCCCAACGTGGTGCCCGTCGCCGTCACCTTCGGGCTCATCTCGGTGGCCGGGGTCATCGTGATCGAGGGGTCCCTGGCCTTCCTCGGTCTGTCGGTCCCGCTCCCCACGGCATCGTGGGGCAACATGATCGCCGAAGGCTCGTCTAACGGGAACCTGCAGACCAACCCGTACATCATGCTGTGGCCGGTGCTGGCCATGTTCCTCCTCCTGTTGTCCATCAATCTGATCGGTGACCGGTTCCGTCAACGGTTCGACATCCGCGAGGGCCTCCTGTGATCGGGCGGAAGGGACGCCAGGGTGGGTCCAGCGGAAGGAGTCCGCTCGAGTTCAAAGACGTCGGGGAGTCGAGCGAGCCTCTGCTCGTCGTGGACGACCTCCACACGTCGTTCCGGACCGGACGGGGAACAGTCCACGCCGTGGACGGGGTCTCGCTATCGGTATCCCGGGGCAAGACCCTGGGCATCGTCGGTGAGTCCGGGTCGGGCAAGACGGTGCTCTCCCGTTCCATCATGGGCCTCCTCCCTCCCCGCGACGTGATCAGGAGCGGGACCGTCCACTTCGCCGGCCACGACCTCACCGCCATGAGCCCCGAACAGCTCCGGGAGATCTGGGGCGCCGAGCTGAGCATGATCTTCCAGGACCCGATGACCGCCCTCAACCCGGTGAAGCGCATCGGCAAGCAGATCACCGAGTCCCTCCGACTCCATGTGGACATGGACCGCAAGGAGGCCGACGCCACGGCCATCGAGCTCCTGCGCTCGGTCGGCATCCCCTCGCCCGAGGAGCGGATCCGCTGGTACCCCTTCCAGCTGTCGGGGGGTATGCGCCAACGGGTGATGATCGCCATCGCTCTGGCTTGCGCCCCCAGACTGGTCATGGCCGACGAACCCACGACGGGCCTCGATGTGACGGTGCAGGCCCAGATCCTCGACCTGTTGGCCGAACTGCAGCGGGAACGGCACATGGCCGTCATCCTCGTAACCCACGACCTCGGAGTGGTGGCCAACCGCGCCGACGAGATCGTGGTCATGTACGCGGGTCGGATCGTGGAGCGGGCGCCCACCCACACCCTCTTCCATGACACCCACATGCCCTACACGCAGGCCCTGATGGACTCCATCCCCCGCCTGGCCGACCCGAGCGGGACGAGGCTGCACGCTATTGCCGGGCGTCCTCCCGACCTCATCCATCCCCCGAAGGGCTGCCGGTTCGCCCCCCGCTGCCCCTACGTCCAGGACAAGTGCCGCGAGAGCGATCCTCCGCTGCGCACGGCAGGATCCCCGGAGCATCTCTTCGCCTGCTGGTTTCCCCTGGTCAATGGTGTATCCACCGCCCCATCGTCGAATGGTGCGGCAACCGGGAGCGTCGGAACCGCCACCGGAACGGTGACCGCACCGTGACGCTGGACGGAAACGATCCCGGGGGTTCGGAGCGGCCAGGGATGTCCGGCTCCCGGGAGGACGTCGTGCTGTCGGTCGACCGACTGGTCGTGGAGTTCCGGAGCGGGCGCCAGACCGTGCACGCCGTCTCTGAGGTGAGCTTCACGGTCCGAACCGGCGAGACCCTCGGACTGGTGGGCGAGTCCGGTTGCGGCAAGTCGACCACGGGCCGTGCCCTGGTGCAGGTGCAGCCGCCGACCTCGGGCCATGTGACCTACAAGGGACAGGTGTTGGATTCGCTTTCCGGCAGGGAGCTCCGCCGGGTGAGGACGAAGATCCAGATGATCTTCCAGGATCCGATCTCCTCCCTCAATCCCCGTAGGCGGGTCCGAGACATCGTGGCCGAACCGCTGAGCATCTGGGGTCGAGGGACGAAGCAGGAGCGGGCCACCAAGGTGCGGGAGATGCTGGAGGCGGTGGGGATCGATCCCGATGCGGCCGGGGACCGGAGGCCCCAGGAGTTCTCCGGTGGACAGTGCCAGCGCATCAGCATCGCCCGAGCCCTCATGGCCGAGCCCGATCTCCTCATCTGCGACGAGCCGGTTTCCGCCCTCGACGTCTCGGTGCAGGCCCAGATCCTCAACCTCCTGGCCGATCTGAAAGAGAAGTTCGGGCTCACCATGGTGTTCATCGCCCACGACCTGGCCGTCGTGAAGAACGTGAGTGACCGCGTGGCTGTCATGTATCTCGGGAAGCTGGTGGAGATCGCCGGTTCCGACGATCTCTACCGATCGGCGGCCCATCCCTACACCGAGGCGCTGCTGGCCTCGATCCCCGAGCCGGACCCCGATCAGAGGGCCAACCAGAAGGCGTTGTCCGGCGAACTGCCGTCGCCCCTCGATCCCCCCTCGGGCTGCCGTTTCCGCACCCGCTGTCCCTACGCCCAGAAGCTCTGTGCCGAACAGGAGCCGCCGCTCCGGGACATCGCTCCCGGCCATCAGGTGGCGTGCCACTTCCCGCTCGTCACCGGACCAGACGTTGCCGACCCATCCACCGGGGAGTCCGAATCCGACCCCTCGGTTCCCTCTACCGCCGGGGTCTGACCGCCCGGCCGGTCGGGTCGAGCTACCCCTCGGGTGGAGCGGGAGCGGCCTCTGCGGCCGTTGCCTCCGGCACGGGTGCAGCAGCTGCCTCGACCGCCGGCGCCTCGGGAACAGCCTCGGGTGCTGACGCCTCTGCGATAGCGGCCTCGGTCCCGGGAGCCTCGGGCACTGCGGACGCCGCAGCGTCGGGAATCTCGCCGGCCGGCATCTCCGGCCCGCCCTCGCCGGGACCGTGCTCGGCCACGTAGTCGGCCCATGCCGCCTGGGCCTCGGTCTCCGGCGTGAACTCAGCCTCGGCGAACTCGAAGGGTCCGACGTAGTTGCCCTCGGCGTCGTAGGCGTGCTCGCCGAACGCCTCCCGGTACTCCTCGGAGACCTCGCCGCCCTCGGCGGCCTGCTTGATCGAGAGGCTGATGCGGCGGCGTTGGAGATCGATGTCGATGATCTTGACCCACAGCTCCTCGCCCGGGGTGACCACCTGCTCGGGCAGGTCGACGTGGTGCCCGGCCATCTCCGAGATGTGCACCAGACCTTCGATGCCGTCGCCCACCTGGACGAACGACCCGAAGGGCACCAGCTTGGTGATCCGGCCGTAGACCAGCTCGCCCACCTGGTGGGAGTTGGCGAACTCCTGCCACGGGTCGGTCTGGGTGGCCTTGAGTGACAGGCTGATCCGCTCCTTGGACAGGTCGACGTCGAGGACCTCCACGTCGATCTCGTCACCCACGGAAACCACCGATGAGGGATGGTCGACGTGCTTCCACGACAGTTCGGAGACGTGGACGAGGCCGTCCATGCCACCGAGGTCGACGAAGGCACCGAAGTTGACCACCGAGGACACCACACCCTTGCGGCGCTCGCCGGGCTTGAGGTTGACCAGGAACTCGCCCCGTTGCTCCTTTTGGGTCTCCTCCAGCCAGGCCCGCCGGGACAGAACCACGTTGTTGCGGTTCCGGTCCAGCTCGATGATCTTGGCCTCGATGACCCGACCAACGTAGGGCTGGAGCTCGCGGACGCGTCGGAGCTCGACCAACGACGCCGGCAGGAAGCCCCGCAGGCCGATGTCCACGATCAGGCCACCCTTGACCACCTCGATGACCGGTCCGCTGACCACCTCGTCGGACTCCTTCAGTTTCTCGATGGTGCCCCAGGCCCGCTCGTACTGGGCCCGCTTCTTCGAGAGGATGAGGCGCCCCTCTTTGTCCTCCTTCTGCAGGACGAGGGCCTCGATGGCCTCACCCAACGTGACGATCTCGGACGGGTCCACGTCGTTGCGGATGGACAGCTCGCGGACCGGGATCACGCCCTCGGACTTGAACCCGATGTCGAGGAGCACCTCGTCCCGGTCGATCTTGACGACCGTCCCCTCGACCAGGTCGCCGTCCTCGAACTCGACGATGGTGCCGGCCATGGCGTCCTCGAGGGAGGCGCCCCCAAGATCGTCCTCGGTCACCGAACGCGGGATGTACACCCCGTTCTCGTCGAAGGTCCCCATGGCCTCGGGGGACAGGAGGGCGGTGCCGTCGGGTACGACGTGCGTGTCAGACATAGTGGTAGGTAGCTCGCTTTCCGGACAGATCGCCGCGCCCCACGGGGGGTACGGCGGTGAAGATCAGGGTCACACCGTTGCGACCGGGAGTCAATCGTACTCGACAGGGTCCGCCGGCGGCGCAGCGCCGGAACCGACCTGAGCCCTCCGACCACCACCGTCCCGTCCGCCCCCCTCCCCTTGGGCGCTGGGCATCAGTGGGCCCGGCCCGTTCAGGCCCCTTTGGCCTCGGCCCACGAGGATCCCCAGGCCATGGCCACCTTAAGGGGAACCGAGAGCCGGGCGGCGCCGGTAAGGGCCTCCTCGGTCAGGGCGGCCACCTCGTCCTCCTCGTCGGGGTCCACGTCGACCAGGACCTCGTCGTGGACCTGGAGGACCAGGTCCGAGGCGAGCCCCCGGTCCTCGAGTCCGGAGTCCAGTCGGATGAGGGCCACTTTGAACAGATCGGCCGCCAGCCCTTGGATGCCGGCGTTCATGGCCTGGCGCTCGGCCGCCTGGCGCACCTGGTAGTTGGTCGAGACCAGGTCAGGTAACGGTCGCCGACGCCCGAAGGTGGTCACCGTGTACCCGGCCTCGCGCGCCTCGCGCACCGCCCGCTCCATGTACTCCCGTACCGACGGAAAGGCGGCGAAGAAGGCCTGGAGGATGCCTTGGGCCTCCTCGACCGGTACCCCGAGGCGCTGCGAGAGCCCGTAGGCCTCCATGCCGTAGGCCAGGCCGTACGAGACCATCTTGGCCGTGGAACGTTGGGCGTGGGTGACCTGGTCACGGTCGACCCCGAAGACCTGGGACGCCACCGTCCGGTGGATGTCCTCACCGGCGGCGAAGGCCGCGGTCAGGCCGGGGTCTCCGGACAGATGGGCGATGGCCCGAAGCTCCACCTGGTCGTAGTCGGCCACGAGAAGGCGCCGTCCCGGGGACGGGACGAAGGCTTCACGGAAGCGCCGGCCCTCCTCGGTGCGGACGGGGATGTTGTGGAGGTTGGGCCGGTCCGAGGACAGCCGGCCGGTGCGGGCCACGGTCTGACGGAAGGTGGCGTGGATCCGCCCGTCGTCAGCCACCTCGGCGGCCAGGCTCTCCCCGTAGGTCGAGCGCAGCTTCTCGACCTCGCGGTAGCGGAGCAGGGCCTCGATGATGGGGTGCTGACCCCGCAACTGCTCGAGTGTGCGGGCGTCGGTGGAGAATCCGGTCTTGGTCTTGCGCACCGGGGTCAGGCCCAGCTTGTCGTAGAGGACCGTGCGCAACTGGGGGACCGAGTTGATCTTGAACGGCTCACCGGCCAGGTCCTGGATGGTCACGTCGAGGGAGCGCACCTCCTCGGCCAGTGCGGCGGCGATAGCCCGGAGCACGTCTCGGTCGACGGGGATCCCGACGACCTCCATCCGCGCCAGGACCCGCACCAGGGGTTGCTCGATCTCCGCGCTGAGGCGGTCCGCACCCACGGCGGTGAGGGCCTCGTGGAGGGGTGGGCGGAGCCGGGCTACCACGGCGGCCAGACGTACCGTGTCGACACCGGCAGGATCGAGTCCGGACCCGTCGTCGTGATCGTCGGCCGCGCCCGGGGCATCCAGGACGAATGCCCCCTGCCCCTTGGGCCCCGAACCGTCATCGACCTCGACCCCGAGATACCGGTCGGCCAGGTCGCTGACCCGGTAACGGTCGGTTGACGGGTCGAGCAGGTAGGCACCAACGGCCGTGTCGAGCGCCAGACGGGCGATGTCCACGCCCGCCGGCAAGAGGGAGCGCATGATCTCCTTGGCGTCGTGGGCCACCACCTCCACACCGTCGGGTCCGAGGCCCTGGGCCAGTGCGGCCAGCACGGTGGGATCCTCGAGGAGCTGAATGCCGCCTTCTCCCTCGGAGCTGAGGCCGAGCAGCACCACCGGTCGGGAGGCCCCGTCGGACTCTGGTTCGGCGGCCAGGGCCAGAGCCGTCAGGGGAGAACGCCCGGGATCACCCGCCCAGCGGGCCTGCAGGGCCACGACCCCGGTCCCGCTCCGGGCGCCGGTCACCAGCCCGGCGATTGCCGCGGCGGCTGCGGCGGCGTCGAGGGGCTGGTCGGCTTCGAGGTGGGAGAGCCAGTCCGGTTCGTCCCCGGCCTGACTCTCCCGCGAACCGCCCGAGCCGGCCGAGCCGGTGGTGCCAACGGGACCCGAGGAGCCCGGCGCGGATGCGCCGAAGGCCCCCTCGCCCATCAAGGTGGTGAAGCGGGTCCACAGCGACCTCAGCTCGTACTCGTCGAAGGTCTTGTGGGCCACCTCGTAGTCCCATCCGCCCAGTACCAACTGGTCGACATGGACATCGAGGGGTACGTCGCGGATCAGCGGGATGACCGCAGCGTTCCTCTCCACCTGCTCGAGGCTGGCCGTCAGGTTCTCCCGCAGCTTGGGCGAGAGGGCGTCGAGATGCGCGTAGAGAGAGTCGAGGTCGCCGTACTCGTTCACCAGTTTGGCGGCGGTCTTCTCCCCCACGCCCGGGACGCCCGGAAGGTTATCGGACGGGTCGCCGCGCAGGGCGGCCAGGAGCGGGTACTTCTCCGGAGGGACCCCGGTGCGCTCATGGATGCCGGCCTCGTCGTAGAGGGCGTAATCGCTGACGCCCCGCCGGTTGTAGAGAACCCGCACATAGGGGTCCTCGACCAATTGGTACGAGTCACGGTCGCCGGTCACGATGATCACCGGATGGCCTCGGTCCCGGGCCTCGGTGGCCAGTGTGGCCAGCACGTCGTCGGCCTCGTAGCCCTCGGACGTGATCACCGGGATGGCCAACGAACTCAACAGGGACCGGATCATGTCGAACTGTGGCGGGAGGTCGGGGGGTGTCACGGCCCGACCTCCCTTGTACTCCTCCACGATGCTGTCCCGGAAGGTTTTCCCGGGCAGGTCGAAAGCGACGGCAAGACCCACGGGACGGTGGTCCCGGACCAGGTTGACCACCATCGAGGCGAAGCCATGGACGGCGTTGGTCACCACTCCGGCCGTCGTGGACAGATCGGGCGGGAGGGCGAAGTAGGCCCGGAAGGCCAGGGACATCCCGTCCAACAGGATGAGGGGGGGCGAGCCTGGATCCCGCCGACCCTCGGTCGGGTCGACCGGCTTCGACGCCGTCGCTGTCCTCGCTGTCTCCGTCGTGATCGGTGTCTTCGGGGCGGCGGCCACGGTGGCTCGTCCCCGCCCTATGGAAGTGAGCCGTCGAGGACCTGGCGGGCGACGTCGATCATGCGCGACCGGGTGCCCATGGCCGTCTTCTGGATGTAGCCGAACGCTTCGGACTCGGTCATGCCGGAGCGTTCCATCAAGACGCCCTTGGCCCGGTCGACCAGGCGGCGTGTCTCCAGCTTGTCCTCGGCGCTGGAGTGGGGGCCGGTGGTGCCCTCCGCCACCGCCTGCTTGGCCTCGGCGTCGATGGCCCACTCCTGCTCGCACCGGGCCATGGCCTGGTCGATGGCCGGCATGAGCTCGATGCGTTGGAACGGCTTGACCAGATAGGCGGCCACGCCGGCCTCCCGGGCCTCGTCGATGAGCGTTCGCTGGCTAAAGGCGGTGAGGATCAGGACCGCCACCTTCAACTCGAGGTCCCGGATGGCCCGGGCTGCGGCCAGACCGTCGGATCCCGGCATCTTCACGTCCAGGATGACGAGATCGGGGTGGTGGTCGCGGACGAGATCCACGGCTTCGTCACCGCGACCGGTCTCCCCCACCACGTCGTACCCCTCGTCCAGCAGGATCTCCTTCAGATCCAACCGGATGATGGCTTCGTCCTCGGCGATGACCACGCGTCTGGTCATGTCTCAGGTCCTTCCGGTCCGGGGTCCGACCGCGGCTCCGACCGTCGGCAGGGACCCCCCGCACCGAGGGAGGTTCCCGGGAAGGGGGAATTCGTCAGGCGGCCCCATGTCAACACTGGTGTGACCGTCAACCGGGATCGACCACCAGTCGGTCGAGCAGTTCATCCTGGCGACGTTCGAGTTCAACAACCCGTTCGGCCACTACCGCCCGCGTCTGTCGCATGACGGTGGCCTGGCGGTTGGCTTCGTCGTACTCCTTCGCGGCCAGCAGGGTCTCGGAGACCATGGCCCGGAGCCGGGTGTCATCGGCGATCTCCTCCACCACAACCAGTTGCTCGTCGAGCACGGCCAGCTCAGCACGCGCCCGGACCAGCTGGTCGTGGGCGTCACTGAGGCGGCGTTCGATGGTGGTCCTATGCATGGAAGGGCAATTCTACGCCGGACGGGAGCAGCGTGAGGCCGGTGTCCTTCTGGGCCCAGCTCGGGGGAGGTGTCGCGGCCGGATAGGTCCACCCGGATCCGGGGCCGACCCGGTTTTGGCGGGCCGGTGCGGTCAACCTGGTGCCGCCTTGATCACCTGACGGAGGGTGCCGTGCCGGGCCAGGGCCATGGCGGTGGGGGGTGGGCCCATCCCCGCCCCGCTCGGAAGGGCACGTACCGGTGGGGCATGGGATCCGTCCGGTCGGGTCTGCGGACCCGCGGGTGCGGACCGGTCGTCAGGAACGAGGTCGTCCCCGAGATATGAGCGCGACGGACTGAGGTCGCCTGGCCACGACATCCCCTCCAATGCTCCGAGAGTGGCGTTGACCCCGCGGGCGTAGCCCGACTCGAACATGCCCCCCATCCACAGGGGGACCCCGGACTGCCGGCAGCGGTCGATGACCGAGAGGGCCGCACCCAGACCTCCCAGCCGGGCCGGCTTCACGCAGACAACCGAACACGCCCCGAGGGCCAGGGCCTCGTCCACCCGGCCAGGAGAGTCGAGGCTCTCGTCGAGGCAGATCGCGGTGGACATCCGGCTGGCCAGCCGCGCATGGGCTTGGAGGTCGGCACGGTTGAACGGTTGCTCGATGCAGAGGAGTCCGAACGGGTCCAGTCGGAGCAGACGGTCCCCACTCCCACTCCCGGTGCCTCCTGGGCGGTACGAGGTGTTGGCGTCGACCTGGATCCTCAGGTCGGGATACGCCTCGACCAGCGCGGCGACGGGCTCCACGTCCCACCCCGGGGCGATCTTCATCTTCAGCCGCGAGTATCCCTGGTCCACCAAGTGGCCGACCCGTCCGAGGAGGTCGTCGACGGTATCGGCCGTACCCACCACCGCACCGGGCTCGACCGTCCGGCCCGCCACGCCGAGTATCCCGGCTAGTGACTGATCCTCGGACCGGAGATGGGTGTCGGCCACCGCCATTTCCAGTGCGGCAAAGGCCAACGGGGCGCGGGGTGCGGCCCGACGGAGACCACCGAGGTCGGACGGACCCGGGAGTGTCCCGTGCTCAGATGCCATCTGTTCGAACAGCGAAGGTACGAGATGGTGGCCGAGTACCTCTAGGGACCGGGCGGCATCCTCCTCGTCGAAGGCGGTGTCGACCAGGGCCGCACACTCACCCCATCCCTCCACCGGGTCGGCCGTCGCCGCGCCGTCGGACCGGTGTTCGCCTACGATCCGGACCAACACCAGCGGCCGACGCCGGTGCACGCCCCTGGCCGTGGCCACCGGGTCCATGAACGGCAGTTCCGCCGTCCACAACTCGACGGTTTCCACGGTGACCGTCGCCTGGTGGCCCACGTCGGACCAACGCTCGGACAAGGTCGGATTGGGGGTGTCGACGGCACCGGGCACCATTCCGTGAGCCTACGGTGCAGAAACGAGGAACTTTCCACCGCCCCGAGACGGGCCGTTCCGCTTCCGAAGGAGGGTACGTCCAGGTGGCGGCTACGAGGTCCGATCGGACGGATACCATGCTCCCCTGGGTTGGCCTTGACGGGCTGAGACGTTGACATCCTTGTCACTCGTCCAGTGTCTGATCGTGTTGGGATTCCCCTGCATCATCACTCCCTGATGGGACAAAGTCCAGATCAGAGGCACATTGCCCGGGTGACGGAATGGCAGACGTGGTGGACTCAAAATCCACTGTCCGAAAGGGCGTGCGGGTTCGAATCCCGCCCCGGGCACGCTGTGATGTCGCGAGATATCGGCCGCCTCGGCGTCGAAGCCGGCATCGGTCGGCTCCTGGCGCGGGGCCACGATCTCGTCCTCGTGACGATCGACGATCCGAGACGGCGATCACTCTGGCCAACTCCGGGGCTCGAGCCCGGCGGGACCCCTCCGGCCAGTAGCGGCGGAGCGACGTAACGGACCAACTCGGATCCACACCGAGGGCCCGGGCCAGCCACCGTGATCGGTTTGGCCGTCCGCAGGGTGCATCTCGATGACTAACCGGCTCATATCCACAAGAGACCCTCCCCTCGACAAGAGACCCTCCTCGGCACCGGTCTCCCATGTCTTGGCACATCCACGGAAGGGCGGTGTCCTCCGTCCGGAATTCGCACTTTGCCCCGGCGCCGGGCGTCCATCCACGGCGCCGGCTAGAACAGGTGGGTGGTCCACTTCAGGACCCGACGCATCCTCCCTCGCTGCGCAACGCACGGACGCGGCTACCGATACGTTCGACCAGCGCAATCAGGCTCGTGGACTGCGTCTCCAGGCCGGTCAGCGTGGCATCGACGGCCGCTCGGTCCACCGGACGGAGCACAGGGGTGTCGTCGAGGAACTGCAACGTGGACAAGGCCACGAGCTTGGCCGCCCGGATGCCCTGGCCGGCCAGATCTCCGTCGCCCCCGTCGGGGTCAGGTGAAAGGGCCAGGATCGTCAGCGACTGGCTGTAGATGTCGACGGCACCAACCAACGGAGGCAGACAGCCCCGAAAGACCGCCAGGGCCACGGCTCGCGACGTCCTGATGTTGTCCGTCCGGACGCTCCAATCCCGGCGCCACTCGTCGACCGATTCCCGGATGCGATCGGTACGGGTGAGTCCCTCGGAGAACTGGTCCCGGTCCACCGTGCCGGCAGCCAGGGCCGTCTCCTGAGCCGCCAGGGCCGCCAGTGCCTGCCGCAAGCGCTCGGTGGCGTCCCGCGCTTCTGATTCCCAGGGTTCGATGGTGTTCCGCCGCACCGCCGCAGGGTACAGGGCGTTCGGGGGCTCCGGCCCGGGGGGCTCAGTCCCGGCGCCAGCGGTAGACCGAAGGGCTGGGTCCCTGTCTCCCTGTCGACGTCAGCCTGTCGACGCCCAGTGACCCGGGGGTAAGCACCGGCTGGTGTGGCTGCCGTGCCACACTTGTCCGGCCATCGGAAACGTGGGGGACGAGATCCATCCCCGACGAACCGTGAGGACCCATTCGAGAGGAGCTGGCAGGTGCTGGCCTTTACCTTCCCAGGACAGGGATCGCAGCGGTCAGGAATGGGGCATGCCTGGGTCGAGCACCCTTCGTGGGAGGTCATCGCCGAGGCCTCGGACATCGCCGGACGGGACCTCACCGGCCTCCTGCTCGACGCCCCCATGGAGGAGCTCACCCTCACTGCCAATGCCCAGCTGGCCACCTTTGTCATGAGCCTGGTGGTCCTGGACGCTGTAGAGCGCCTCGGACTGTTCCCGGCGGCGACCGCCGGCCACAGCCTGGGCGAATACACGGCGCTGGTGGCCTCGGGGTCACTATCCCTGGCCGACGGGACCCGATTGGTCCTGGAGCGGGGCAAGGCCATGCAGGTGGCCGCCGATGAGCGGTCCGGGCACCATGGCCGCGTTGATCGGGATCGGTGATGACGATGCCGAAGCCGCTTGCCAGCGGGCCGAGGCCGAGGTCTGGGTGGCCAACTACAACGCTCCGGGTCAGGTGGTCATCGCCGGAACCGTGGAGGGCGTGGCCGCGGCCACCGACCGGGCCAAGGAACTGGGGGCCCGCAAGGTCCTGCCCATCCCGGTCTCGGGGGCCTTCCACACCCAGCTGATGCTTCCGGCCCGTGCGCGGCTCCGCCAGACCCTCGACGCGGTGACCTTCCACTCCCCCGAAGTCCCGGTGGTGGCCAATGTCGACGCCAGGGTCCACACGGATCCGGCCGAGTGGCCCGGCCTGCTCTCGGCCCAACTGTGCAGCCCGGTCCGCTGGCGGCAGTCGCTCGAGGCGCTCGGTGGACGGGGGGCGACGGTCTTGGCCGAGCTGGGTCCAGGAGGCGTGCTCACCGGGATGGTCCGGCGTACCATCCCCGACGTCCGGGGCGTGGCCGTCTCGGTCCCGGCCGACCTGGACAAGCTGATGGACACCGTCGCCGGTACCGACGAATGGACCGCGTCGTCCCCGGTCCACCAGGGGGAGCACCTGTACACGTCGGAGCGGGTGATCGTCAGCCCCACCCCGGGAGTGTTCGAGCCCGATGTCCAGCTGGCGGCATTGGAGAGCACAGCCCTGGCCGAGGCCACCGCCGCCCCCGGGAGCGGGCACGGCATCGAACCCGGCTCGCTGTTGGCCGTGGGCGACCGGGTGGGCACCGTGGGCCTCACCGATGTCCGCACTCCCTTCCACGGAATCCTGGTCCGCTGGCTGGCCGTCCGAGGCGAGCGGGTGGTCGAGGGCCAACCGGTGGCCTGGATACGCACTCCGGGGAGCGACTCGTGAGCGCTGACGGTGATGGCGACGAAGGCCGCGTGGTCATGGTGACCGGCGGGACCCGGGGTATCGGACTGGCCTGTGCCCACTGGTTCCTGGCCCGAGGTGACCGCGTGGCGGTGACTTCACGCTCCGGGGAGGTCGAGGGCGAGGTGCCCGCCGCCCCCGGGCAGTTCCTGTCCTTGACCTGTGACGTCACCGACGGCGCCCAGGTCGATGCGGCATTCAGCGTGGTCGAGGAGACCTGGTCGCCCGTGGAGGTGCTGGTGGCCAACGCCGGAATCACCCGGGACACCTTGGTGCTGCGGATGACGGACGAGGCCTGGTCCGACGTGATCGACACCAACCTCTCGGGGGCCTTCCGGGTGGCCAAGCGGGCTCTGTCCAAGATGATCCGCCTCCACCGCGGCCGGGTGATCTTTGTCTCCTCGGTGGGGGCCTACATCGGTTCTCCCGGCCAGGCCAACTACGCCGCATCCAAGGCCGGCCTGGTGGGGATGGCCCGCTCGATGGCCCGCGAAGTGGCCAGCCGCTCCATCACCGTCAACGTGGTCGCCCCCGGCCTGGTCGAAACGAATATGCTCGCAGCTCTCGGGGAGGAACGGCTGCGGGAGTTTTCGTCCCAGGTCCCGTTAGGTAGGGTGGCCCAGCCCGACGAGGTCGCCGAGGCCGTCGGGTTCCTGGCCTCGGGCGGTGCCGCATACGTGACCGGTGCCGTGCTGCCGGTCGATGGTGGCCTGGGTATGGGCCTGTGAGTGGCCCGGGCCAGGCGTCCAGGAAGGTCAGTGGGGCCGGGCCGCCGTGGGGTGGCGGTGGCCCGGGTGTCGGTAGGCCGGAGAGTCGATTCATCGATGAAAACCATGACAAAGGAGCAGATGCGTGACTAACGACGAGGCATTCGAGAAGTTCACGGAGTGTGCGGTGGAAGTTCTCCAGGTGCCCGCCGACAAGGTGACCAGAGAGGCGAGGTTCGCCGAGGACCTCGACGCCGACAGCCTCGACCTCGTCGAGCTGGTCATGGCGCTCGAGGAGACCTTTGACGTCTCGGTGGACGAGACCGAGCTCGAGGGCATCGAGACCATCGGGCAGGCCTTCGACCTGATTGCCGCCAAGCTCTGATGCTCCTGGGTATCGGTCCCGATGGCCCGGTGGCCGGCAGACGGGTCGCTGTCACCGGACTCGGGGTGGCCTCGTGCTGCGGCATGGGTACCGAGGCGCTGTGGACCGGGCTCAACGGGACGCCCCCGAGGGCGAGCGCCGGGTCCGTGACTTCGACCCCGAGCAGTGGTTCACCACCAAAGAGGCCAGGCAGGTCGACCGGTTCGCGCAGTTCGCGGTGGCCGTAGCGGATATGGCCCTCGCCGACGCCGGTGAACTCGACGCCGACCCGGGCCGGTCCGGCGTGGTGATGGGTACCGGTGTCGGCGGCCTCGAGACCCTTCAGACCCAGATCCTGATCTTCGGGGAGAAAGGCCCCCGTCGGGTCTCCCCCCGACTGGTGCCGATGATGATGTCCAACGCCGGAGCCGCCGCCGTCTCCATCCGACTGGGCTGGCACGGTCCGTCCGAGACCATCACCACCGCCTGCGCCGCCGGCGCCCACAGCATCGGTCATGCTGCCCGCCTGGTGGCCTCGGGGCGCTGTGATGTCGCCATCGGAGGAGCCGCCGAGGCGGGCATGACCGGCGTGGGGATCGCCGCGTTCTCCAACATGACCGCCCTGTCGACCTCGGGGAACTCACGGCCGTTCGACATCCGACGTGACGGGTTCGTGATCACGGAAGGAGCCGGCGCCCTCGTCCTCGAAGAGTGGGACCGCGCCGTGGCCCGGGGCGCCCACATCTACGGTGAGCTGTCGGGTTCGGCCAGTACCGCCGACGCCCACCACATTACCGCTCCCATTCCCGGCGGATCGGGTGCCGCGGCCTGCATGACCCTGGCCATGGAGGACGCCCGGGTCGAGCCGACCCGGATCGGGCACATCAATGCCCACGGTACGTCCACACCGTTGAACGACCAGGCGGAGTCGGATGCCATCACCAAGGTGTTCGGTGTCGCGGCTCCCCCGGTAACCTCGACCAAGGGCATCACCGGCCACGGGTTGGGTGCCTGTGGGGCCATCGAGGCGGTGGCGGTGCTGCTCAGCATCGAACACCGTCTCATCCCCCCCACCGCCGGGTACGAGCAGCCCGACCCGGATATCCATCTGGACATCGTCGCCGGCACCGCCCGCCCCTGGGACCCGGCGCCGGTCCTGTCCAACTCCTTTGGTTTCGGTGGCCACAACGGCTGTTTGGTGATCTCTCCGGCCTGACCGGCCTTCCACCGCACCGGCCGTCCGACCGCCGGGGCAGGGATCCGGCCGGCCCCCGACCGGATCGTCCCGTGGGTGCAGCCCCTAGCGTTGGGTTCCCATGACCGACGACGTGGTTTCCCTCGACTCCGATCCGGTGCCTGACGGCCGCACCCGAGGCCGCGGCGGTCTGCCCGCCCCCGGGGGGACCAACGGCGGTGGCGGCACGGGTACCAGCGGCGTCCGGCCGGACCTGGCCATAGGGGCGTTCACCCCCCACGGGCCCTGGACCGTGGATCCCTCCGCCATGTCCTGGCGGTTCCCGTCGGCCGACTCGCCGGGGATCGACGTCCTGCGGACCGAGGCCGCCCACCTGGCCAGCCAACTGGTCCGCCCCCAGCACCTCCCTTCGGTGCGCCGGGTGGCCACTGTGGGCTACCGACTGGGCTCGGCCCTGCTCGGCTGGGGGTTCCGCGACCGGGGCACCCCGTCATCACGGTCCGGCCTGTCCCGCCGGCTGCGCCCGGCCTTCGAGCGTCTCGGTCCCACCTACATCAAGCTGGGCCAGATCATCTCGTCGGGTGAGGGGATCTTTCCCGAGGAGTTGGTCGAGGAGTTCCGGCTTCTGCGGGACCGGGTTCCGCCCGAGCCCTTCGACGCCGTCCGGCGCACCATCGAGGAGGATCTCGGCCGTCCGCTGGCCGACGTCTTCGTCTCCTTTGACCGGGTGCCTATCGCCTCGGCGTCGATCGCCCAGGTGCACTCGGCGACCCTCCGCTCCGGCGAGCGCGTCGTCGTCAAGGTCCAGCGACGCACGGTGGCCTCGCTCGTCCGCCTGGACATCGCCGCCATGTCGTGGATCGCCCCCCAGCTGGTGGGCCGCATTCCCATCGCCACCCTCACCAACCCCCCGGCGCTGGTCGATCTGTTCGCCGAGACCATCGTGGAGGAGCTCGACTTCCGGCTCGAGGCCCAGAACATGTTGGACATCGCCGCCGTGTTCGCGGCCAGCGGCCAGCGGTCCATCGTGGTGCCCCGGCCCCACCCGGAGCTGGTGACCCAGCGGGTCCTGGTCATGGAGCATCTCCACGGATTCGCCTGGGGCAACGCGACCGGCATGCGGGCGGCCGGTATCGACACCGCCGCCGTGTTGCGGTCCAGCCTCATCGCCTTTCTCGAGGGCGCGCTCCTCTACGGGGTGTTCCACGGCGACCTGCACGGAGGCAATCTCATGGTCCAGACCGACGGGACCGTGGCCCTACTCGACTTCGGGATCACCGGCCGCTTGGACGAACGCAAACGCCTGGCCTTTCTGCGCCTGCAGATGGGGGCCACCACCAACAACCTGTCCGTCCAGGTCGAGGCGTTGCGCGACCTCGGGGCCCTTCCCGCCGACTCCGACGTGGAGGCGGTCATCCGGGACCTGGGCCTCGACCGCCCCCCGCTCGACCCGACCACGCTCACCGCCGATGAGATGGTGGCCGAGCTCCGCGACGTGACCAAGGCCCTCCTGGCCTACGGCGCCCGCATGCCCAAAGAGCTCATGCTCTTCGTCAAGGACATTCTGTTTCTGAACGGCGCCATGGCCACCATGGCACCGGACGTGGACATCCTGGGGGAGATCCTGGCAGTGGTGACCTACTTCACCGAACATCACGGGGACCAGATCGCCCGTGAGGTCGGTGTGGAGCTGCTCGATACCCCCATCGACCTCGACGGTTACCGCGCCGCCATGGGATTCCCGGACGAGTCCGACCCCATCACCTTCCACGACCTCCAGGAGCGGCGCGAGCTGATCCGTCGGCGACTCCAGGATCGGACCGAGCACGCCAGCCGCCGCTCGTTCGTCCGTGCCCTCTACCGCGTGATCCGCCCCGACCGCAGCTGACCGGACCGACTGCGGCGACTACGCCGGGTGGCCCTCGTCGAGGGCGTGACGGAGGGACGAGACGAAGGTCGCCGCCCCGTCGGGTCCGCCGCCCTCGAGAAGCCGACGCACCAGGGCCGAACCGACCACGACGCCATCGGCCACCTGGCACACCGCCACGGCTTGTTCGGGGGTCGAGACCCCGATCCCGACACAGACGGGTAGCTCGGTGGCCTGGACCACCCGCTCGGCCACCTGGCGGGCCGAGTCGGCCAGCTCGGCCTGCTCCCCCGTGACCCCCATGCGCCCGACGGCGTAGACGAACCCGCGGGACCGGCGGCAGATTGCGGCGATGCGTCCCTCGGGTGTCGACGGGGCCACCAACAGGACGCTGGCCACACCGGCCTCATCGGCTGCGTGGGCCCACGGACCCAGTTCCTCGAGGGGCAGATCGGGGATGATGGCGCCGGAGACTCCCGATTCGGCCATCATGCCGGCAATCCGGTCGTGCCCGGCCCGGTAGACGACGTTGTAGTAGGTCATCACGACGAGCGGGACGCCCACGTCGATGCGGCTCAGATCGGCCAGGATGCCGTCGGGGGTCGTGCCCCGCTCGAGCGCCCGGAGCGATGCCTCTTGGACGGTGGGTCCGTCGATCATCGGATCCGAGAAGGGAATGCCCACCTCGATGGCGTCGGCACCCGCCCCGGCGAGGGCCTCCAGGGTGAGCAGCCATTCGTCGTCCATGCCGCCGGTCACATAGGGGACGAGCAGCTTGTGGCCACCCTTCCGGCGGGCGGTCAGCCACGACTCGAGCAGGCCCGCTCGGTACGGGATCGGATCGGCGGTCGACGGTCGCAGGCCGTCAGTCGGCGTTGCGGGGGTGGGGGGCATGGTGGTCACGGACGCAGCAGCTCGCGTACCTGGGCGACGTCCTTGTCGCCGCGCCCGGAGAGGTTCACGAGCACCGTGGAACCGCTCGGGAGATCCGGAGTACCGGCGCGGTCGATCACCCAGGCCAGGGCGTGGGCTGACTCGAGGGCGGGGATGATGCCCTCGGTTCGGGCCAATCGCTGGAACGCCTCGAGCACCTGGACGTCGTCGGCCGACTCGTAGCGGGCCCGGCCCAGCTCGCCGAGATACGCGTGCTCAGGACCGATGCCCGGATAGTCCAGTCCGGCCGAGATGGAGTGGGCTTCGAGGATCTGGCCCTCCTCGTTCTGGATGAGCGCGCTCCTCATCCCGTGGAGGATGCCGGGAATCCCCGTGGTCATGGCCGCGCCTCCGGCCGCCTCCACCGCCACCAGGGCCGAGGACGTGGCGTCAGCGAAGCCGGCGAAGATTCCCGCCGCGTTCGAACCGCCCCCGGCACAGGCCACGACCACATCGGGATCGACGCCATCGAGCAGCTGACGGCACTGCCGGCGCGCCTCGTCCCCGATGACCCGCTGGAACTCACGCACCATCCACGGGTAGGGGTGCGGTCCCATCACCGATCCCAGGCAGTAGTGGGTATCCCCCACGGACGCCACCCAGTCCCGCAGCGCCTCGTTGACGGCGTCCTTCAGGGTCCGGCTCCCACTCGAGACCGACCGGACCTCGGCGCCCAGCAGCTCCATCCGGAACACATTGAGCTCCTGACGTCGGGTGTCGATCTCACCCATGTAGACCAGGCACTCCATGCCGAACAGGGCCGCCGCCGTGGCCGTGGCCACACCGTGCTGCCCCGCCCCCGTCTCGGCGATGAGCCGGCGTTTGCCCATGCGTCGGGCCAGGAGTCCCTGGCCCACCACGTTGTTGAGTTTGTGCGAGCCGGTATGGGCCAGATCCTCCCGCTTCAACAGGAGCCGGACACCGAGCTCGTCGGACAGACGTTGGCACTCGGTGACCGGGGTGGGTCGGCCGCCGTAGTGACGGAGGATCTCGTCGAATTCCGCATGGAACGACGGGTCGGCCCACGCCGAGCGGAAGGCGGCCTCGAGCTCCGTACAGGCCGGGATCAATGCCTCGGGAACAAATCGACCACCGAACTGACCGAACCGCCCGCTTGGGCCCGGATCGCCCATGATGGGGCCGGCGGCGTCGGGCTCGGCACCGACCGGGTGCAGTCGTTCGGTCATTCGTCGTCCTGCCAGTCAAAGAGCCCGCTCCCGTTACCGGAACTCCCCGACGCCCCGGTGTAGGTACTGGCCGCGGCCTCCCCGGCCGTGGCCGCCACCAGCCTGGCCGCAGCGTGGGCGGCGGCGATGAACGCCTTCAGCTTGCCCGGGTCCTTGATGCCGGGGGCAATCTCGACCCCCGAGGCCACGTCGACCCCCCAGGGATGCAGGTGCTCGATGGCGGCGCCCACGTTCTCGGGTCGGAGACCGCCCGACACGATCAGGCGGGTGGGATCGACCACTCCTTCGGCCAGCCGCCAGTCGAAGAGCTCGCCCGAGCCGGGGTTGGCTCCGTCGATGAGCAGGGTCTGGGCGCCGTACTCGCCGAATCGCTCGACGTTCCGGTGGCCGGCCGGAAACGCCTTGATGGTCCAGCGGGTGCGGCTGCTCACCCACTGAGTGTCCTCGATGGACTCGACGCCGTGGAGCTGGACCGCGCCCAGGCCGATCTGGTTGGCGATGTCCACCACCCGCTGAGGGGCCTCGTCCCGGAACACCCCGACCGTGACGATCCCGTGGGGCAGCCGTTTGACGATGTCGGCTACGGCCGTCGGCGCCATCTGGCGGGGCGAGGGGGCGAAGATGAATCCGACGGCATTGGCACCCATCCCGACGGCCAACAGCGCATCGGCCTCCGAGGTGATGCCGCAGATCTTGACGAACAGACCCTCGGTGTCGCCGTCGTGGTCGGGTCCGATCCCGGTGACCGGCGAGGGGGTCACGCCCCCACTCCGAGTAGCCGCTCCACGGCGGTGCGACGGTCCCCCGCCCGGACCAGGCGTTCTCCCACCAGCACGGCCTGGTAGCCGGCCTCGGCCAGGCGGCGCACGTCGTCGGGCCCTCCGATGCCCGATTCGGCCACCGCGGTGACGTCGCCGGGCAGCGTCTCGCCGAGCCGGAGGGCCCGCTGATGATCGACTTCGAAGGTCCGCAGGTCGCGTTGATTGACGCCGATCACGTCCGCACCGCTGTCGACGGCCCGCGACAGCTCGAGTTCGTCGTGCACCTCGACGAGGGCGGTCAACGAGCACCGCCGGGCCACATCGAGGCAGGAGGCCAGTTCGGTGTCGGTGAGCGCCGCCACGATAAGGAGTACCGCGTCGGCTCCCATCAATCGGGCGTCACAGACGTCGAGCGGGCCCACCGTGAAGTCCTTGCGGAGGACGGGGAGGGCGCAGGCGGCCCGGGCCGAACCCAGATCCTCGACGCTTCCCCCGAAGAACTCGGCGTCGGTCAGCACCGAGAGGCAGGTGGCTCCACCGGTCTCGTACTCCTTCGCCACGCCGGCCGGATCGAGCGTGGGGTCGAGGTCGCCCTTAGAGGGGGATCGACGTTTGATCTCGGCGATGAGGGCCATGCCCCGCCGGGACGCCTCGTCGACGATGGCTCCACGGAACGGACGCACCCGGCCGGCCTGAGCGGCCTGTTCCACCAGCTCGTCGAGCTGGCGGTCGTCGCCGGCAGCCCCGGCTCGATGGGCGGCGATGATGGTGTCGAGGTACGCCGGCATGGCCCTCGGATCCTACCAACCGTGGCCTCGCCCTCCGCCTGATGGGGAGACCGGGGTCTCAGCCGATTGGGATCGCAGCTTCGAGGTGGCCGGCCCGTGGTGGACAGCGTGGAAGGTCGGACGCCCGGGTGGCGGAGCCAGGATCAATGGGGTACCGCCGAGGAACCGGGTCCGGGCGGGATCACAGTTTCCTAACCATGGCAGGCGATGATGACCTCCCGATGGCAGGCTGGAGGGCATGGTGGCTGGTGAGGACATGGTGGTGGTGATCGAGGACGATCACCACATCTCGGACCTGGTGGCGATGTACCTGCGTCGGGACGGGTTCCGGGTGCTGCAGGCCGACGACGGCGAGGCCGGCCTGGCCCTCGTGGAGCGGGAGGGCCCCAACCTGGTGATCGTGGACGTCGGCCTGCCCGGTGAGCTCGACGGCTTCGACGTGTGTCGGCGGCTGCGGGGCGAGACGTTTCGGGCCCGCCACCGGCCCGGCTCCACCGTCGACGGGACCGGGGGGATACCCGTGCTCATCCTCAGTGCGCGCGACGACGAGGTCGACCGGGTACTCGGCCTCGAACTCGGCGCCGACGACTACGTCACCAAGCCGTTCTCGGCACGGGAGCTGGTGGCCCGGGTCCGCGCCATACTCCGACGCAGTGAGGTGAACCCGGCGAGCGGCGCCCCGCCGGTCGTGACCCTCGGTGCCATCGAAGTGGATTCCGGGCGCCGGGAGGTGCGTCGGGCCGGGGCCGTGGTCCCCCTGGCCACCCGGGAGTTCGATCTGCTCGCCTACCTGGCCGCCAACCTCGGCCTGGCCCTGTCTCGCCGACAACTGCTCAACGGGGTGTGGGGCGACGACTGGTACGGCGATGAGCGGACCGTCGATGTCCATGTCCGTCAGCTCCGCAAGAAGCTGGGTGACGACCTACCCCTGGCCACGGTCTGGGGAGTCGGCTACCGACTGGGATGAGACGCCGTCTGACGGTCTCGGTCCTGGTGCTGATAGCCCTGACGTTGGTGGTCACCACCGTCGGCAGCTACTTCTTCATCCGGCGGGCAGGAATCTCCACCACCCAGAACGAGCTGGCCGGCCAGGCCAAGGCCATCTCGACCACCTTCTCGGACACGACGAGGACCAAGGTGAACTTTGTCCGGGAGAAGAAGATCATTACCGATGCGGGAAACTTCGCCGGTGCCAGCTTCATCGGACTCGATCCCGACGGCACCTACAGGGGCCGGCTTCCCGACGGGATCACGATCGCCGACCTCGACGTCCCGCTCCTGCAGTCTGGCCGGCAGGTAACTGGACACACCCGGGCCCAACTGGCCTTCTCCGCCGTCCCCACCCCGATCAAGGGCGTGACTGGGTACGACCCCGTGCTCGTCATCACGCGCCAGATCCACAATCCGGCCAATGGACTCCGGTACTTCGTATGGGTGGGTGTGATCGCCCTCGCCGTGGCCGCCCTGGTGGCCGCGGCCCTGGCCCGACGGTTCACCCGCCCCCTCACTGCGGCGGTGGCCACCACCCGGCGGATCGCCTCGGGCGACCTCGACGCCACGGTGCCGGTCGGTCCCCACGAGGACCCCGAGTTCCTCCAGCTGGCCGAGTCCATCAACACCATGGGGGCAAATCTGGTCCGGGCGCGCGACCAGGAGCGGCAGTTCCTCTTGTCTGTCTCCCATGAACTCCGGACCCCCCTCACCTCCATCCGGGGCTACGCCGACGCCGTGCTCGACGGGACCGCGGACGACGTGGCCGCGGCTGCTTCGGTCATCAGTGCCGAGTCCCGACGTCTCGAGCGGCTGGTCCAGGACCTGCTCGACCTGGCCCGGCTGGAGGCCGACCGGTTCGGCCTCGAGATGCAGACCGTCGATGCCGCGGCGCTCGCCGCCCAGGTGGCCGAAGGGTTCCGGCCCCGGGCCGAGGAACTGGGCATCGCTCTGTCCGTGTCCCCCGAGACGGCCCGGGCCGTCTGGGTGGTGGCCGATGCGGACCGCCTGGCCCAGGTGGTGGCCAACCTGGTGGAGAACGCCTCGTCCTTCGCCCGGAGTGCCATCGCCGTCGGCGCCGGGGAGGTGGGCGGAACTCCCACCATCTGGGTGGTGGACGACGGCCCCGGCATCCCAGCCGACCAGCTCCCCCGGGTGTTCGAGCGCCACTTCACCTCAGACCGGGGTGGAGGACGGCGTAAGGGGTCCGGGCTCGGTCTGGCCATCGTTTCGGAGCTGTCCGCGGCCATGGGGGCGGGGGTCGGCGTCGAGTCGCCACTTTCCGGGGACGGGGGCACCCGGATGCAGGTCTGGTTCCACCCCGCGGCACCCCCGGTCGGGTCCGACCCACCGGACCCCCGGGGCGCGGCGGACGGGGAGGCGGCGGGGACGCCGGGCATGCCTCCCTCGGTTCGGCTGGCGACGGCGCGGGCGGGTTCCACCCCGGTCGGCCCCCCACCGCCTGGGCCTGTCGGCGGCACGGGCGGAGCGGGTACCGCGGAGGGAATGGGCAGTTCCAGCGGTCACCCGGGTAGCCCGGTTGGACCGGACGGTCACCACGGATCGGTTGCCGATGGCTGAGGTCGCGCTGGTCACCGGCGCCTCGTCGGGCATCGGCCAGGCCTGCGCCGATCTGCTCCACGCCCGGGGGTGGACGGTCATCGGTGCCAGCCGGCGGGGTTCCTCCACTGGAGGATGGACGCCGGTGGTGATGGACGTGGACGACGACGCCTCCGTGGCGGAGGGCGTGGACTCGCTGGTGGCCGAGCACGGACGGGTCGACGCGGTGGTGACCTGTGCCGGCTGGGGGCTGGCCGGGTCCGTCGAGGAGACCCCGCTCGGGGATGCCCGGGACCAGTTCGAGACGCTGTTCTGGGGCACGGTTCGGGTGGTACAGCGGACCCTGCCGGTGATGCGGCTCCAGGAACGGGGCCGCATCGTGTTGATGAGTTCCATCGGCGGGGTCCTCGGGCTCCCGTACCAGGCCTTCTACAGCGCAGCCAAGTTCGCCGTCGAAGGGTACGGGGAGGCCTTGGCTTATGAGGTGGCCCCGTTCGGCATCGGGGTCACCCTGGTGGAGCCGGGCAACGTCCGCACCGGGTTCACCGCCGCACGCCGCGACGTCGTTCCCGAAGCCGGTGGCCACGGTGGGGACCCGGACGGTGCGGGATCGGCCTACCAGGCCGCGGCGGCCAAGGCGGTGGGCAAGATGGCGGAGGACGAGGCCGGCGGTGTCGACCCCGAGGCGGTGGCCGATGCCGTCCGGCGGGTACTCGAGGCCAGGCGCCCCCCCCGACGGGTGTCGGTCGGCAAGCTGGACGAGCGGATCGGGATCACCGCGAAGCGTCTGCTCCCCTACCGCCTCTTCGAGCAGGCGGCCAAGGGTAGCCTCGGCGTCTGATCACGACGTCGGGCTCCCGGGGCACCACGGTGCGGGGAGCCATAGGAGGCAGGTCATGGCCAATCCCCTCGGACCCCTGGGCGCAGCGGACGAGCGTTTCGACCACCAGATCGCCGACACCTTCGCCACGGTGGGGGTCAGCGATCCCTCGTGGACGGAGAAGGTGTGCGCCATGGCGGCCCGCCGTGACGGGAGCCTGCAACTGGGATTCGGGATGGGCAAGTACACCAACCGCAACGTGCTGGACGGCTATGCCGGGCTGTCCCGGGGTGCCGAGCAGATCACCGTGCGGGGTAGCCGGCGGCTCTACCCAGATCCCGAGACGTCGGCGGTGGGCCCGATCCGCTACGAGGTGCTCGAGCCGATGGAGAAGGTCCGGTTCTCCCTCGAACGGAACGACTGCCAGCCGCTGGCCTTCGACTGGATCTACGAGGCGGTCCTGCCGCCGTCGGCAGAGGACCGCACCCACCAGCGCACTCCGTTGGGCTACCGGGTAAGCGCCGAGCTGGTTCGGTACCACCAGATCGGAAGGGCGTCAGGTTGGGTCGAGCTGGACGGGGAACGCCAGGTGATCGACCCCGACGAGTGGGTCTCGACCCGGGACCACTCCTGGGGGGTGCGCTACGACGTGGGCACGCCGGCCACCGACGTGGACCCGTTCAACCCGGTGGCGGCGATGGACTTCCAGATGATCTGGTCACCGGTTCTCATGACCGACCCCGACGGAACCCCGTGGGGACTGTTCATGCACCTGGTGGACATGACCGGCTTCGGTCACCACCACCGCACCGTGATGGGTGCCATCGAACAGGTCGACGGGTCGGTGGCCCGGATGGCCGACATCCGACCTGACCTGGCCTACGACCCGGTGAACCGACGGCTGCTGGGCGGCCGTGTCGAGGTGACGCTGGAGGGCGGTGACGTGCGGCGGTTCGACATCGAGGTTCCGACCGACACCGGGTTCCACCTCGGGGCGGGCCTGTACTTCGGCTGGCGGGGCCATCATCACGGCGAGTGGCGTGGCGAACTCCACGTGGACGGTGAGCGACTGGCCGACTGCCGGGACGCCGACCTGGTGCGTGAACTGCACCAGATCCGGGACACCTTCATCCACGTCCGCGATCTCGACACCGGCGCGGAGGGCTGGGGAAACTGCCAGCCGATGATGTGCGGTGCCTTTCCGGACAAGGGCCTGACGGCCGCGTCGTCGTTCTGGTAGGACGAGGCGGCCGGCTCCGGGAGCCCTCGGTGTCCGCTTGGGGTGCCCGGGTGGGCCCGGTCAGAGGGCGACACCGCTCCAGTAGGTGCCGTCCAGCATGCCCCGCAGCGTGGACCGGTGGATGATGAGGTCGTCCACGTCCTCGGGCATGACCGCCTCCCCGAAGAAGACGGCCCGCTCGGTGACCCGCCGCATGATGGCCCCGTGCCGCACGGCGGCGAAGGCCACGAACCAGGTCAGGTCGGCGGGCGTGTACCCCGAGGCCTGAGCGTAGGAACGGGCCACGTCCACTGGCCGGAACATGTCGGGAAGCCCGGGGGCCCCGAGATCGGTGGCCAGGTCCTGGAAGAACAGGTGGAGGTAGCACATCCATCCCAGATCGACCTCGGGAGGCGCCACCGACGCCATCTCCCAGTCGAGCACCGCCACCACCCGGTGGTCCTGGAACATCATGTTCCCGATACGGCCATCACCCCAGGACAAGGCGTCCGGACCGAACTCGCTGGGAAGGTGCTCCTCCAGCCAGTCGAAGCAGTCCGTGAGCAACGGGGATGTCCTGTCCTGTGCCACCCAGGTGGCGTACGCCCTCCAGTCGTGGACGAGCCGCTCCAGTGAGGTGTCCCCGGGCGCGTCGATGTCGAGGAATCCGAGATCGTACCGATCGGCGGTGAGCGAGTGGATCCCGGCCAACGCGGTGACGGCCGACTCCTGCAGGGCGCGCCGAGCCGTGGTGTCGGCGTCGAAGACCCAGTTGTCACCGAAGGTATAGGGCAAGACGTCCGGGGGAACCAGTCCGTCAACCTGGTCCATCACGAAGAAGGGACCTCCCAGCACGGACGGGTCCGGCTCGTACCAGTGGGTGCGGGGCACGGGCACCCGCGTGTGCTCGGCGACCAGACGCATGACCCGGAACTGCATGTCCAGGTCGTAGCCGGTGAAGACCGGATAGGCGGTCTCGGGCGGTTCGATCCTGGCCACCAAACGGTGTTCGACCCGCTCGTCGCCGTCCGTCCAGGTGGCGGTGAACAGGACGGTCTCCGACGACATGCCGTTGGAGTCGGGGCTGGTGACCCCGGTGATTACCGGACAGCTGCCCGGGCCGAATCTTCGGGCCAACCACTCCTGGAGCAACCCGGTGGTCTCGGCCGGATCCCGGGTGGTGGTGGTGATGTGATCGACGTCGATGGACGCTGTGCCGTGGGCCCCCGAGGGCCCGGACCTCCCCGACATCTCGGTGCTCCCCGACATCTCCGTGCTCCCCGACATCTCCGTGCTCCCCGACATCTCCGTGCTCCCCGACATCTCCGTACCCATGATTCTCCCGGTCCGAACCCCGACTGTGGCCATCAATTCGGACTGCAGGTCTACCAGCTGGTGACCGGTGGCCGGGAGACGGGGGTCAGGTGGCGACGAGTGGCAGAGGACGGGCCTCGGCCGGGAGCTTGGTGGTTGCCCTCCCCGGCCGTTCCCACGCCACCAGCACATCATCGGGCGGTTCGACCCGACGGTGCAGGGTGGCCAGGGCCACCACTCGATGGAAGCCCGGAGACCAGGCTGCCGACGTCACGAGCCCGACCTCGTGCTGGCCGTCAGCGGTGTGTACCACTGAACCCACCAGCGTCGCCGCGGTATCCGACCGTGGCGCTCCGCCGCCGATGCGATCGTCACGGCCACCGTCGATCACCACACCCCACAGATGGCGGGCCACCTTGGATCCCCGGGCGTCGAGCCGGGCCACCAGCTCCTGTCCGGTGAAGCAGCCCTTGGTGAAGGAGACCGTGCGGTCCACGAGACCGACCTCGGCGGCGATGGTGCTTTCGTTCACTTCCCGTCCGTTGACCGGTATGCCGGCCTCGATACGGGCCGCCTCCCAGACTCCGGCGGGGCACCGGGTGACGGCATCGGACACCCACCGGTCGACACCGTCGTCGGGAGGTGGGCCGAGGAGATCCACTCCTTCGAGGCCGGGCCAGGACACCGGCAGCACCAGCTCGGGCTGTCCCGTCACGCCGGCCGCGGCGGTTGGGCCGCGGACCCCAGCGCACACCCAGTCGAGGGGTTCGAATTCCACCTTGGTACGGAGGCGGAAGCGCTCCAGTCGGGCCATCATGGCCGGTCCGAATCCTCCGTCGGTGTCCAGAACGAATCGGTCCCCCGCCTCCCTGGTGATCCGCAGGTAGACCTCGATCTTGCCCTGTGGGCTGAGCAGCAGGGACTCGACGGACTGACGGACAGGGAGGCCGGTTACGTCCTGGCTGCACTGGCCCTGCAGGTACGACTCGGCGTCGGGACCGGCCACCCGGATGGCGTCGCGGGCCACCAGGGCCACGGCGGCGGCGGTATGGAGGGCACGGTAGGCGGCCATCCCGCCGTCGGCAGCTACGGCTTCGATGTCCTCCCGGCCGGAGGCCGTGCTCTCGGAGATCGGCTCGCTCCCGGGGTCGCCGGTGCTCATGACCGGGCCGTGGCCATGGCGGCGCGGGCCATGGCCACGGCGGAGAGCATGGCGGCAGCCTTGTGCGAGCACTCGGCATTCTCCGAAGCCGGGTCACTGTCGGCCACGATGCCCGCGCCGGCCTGGACCGACGCCCGGCCGTCCGGGCTGACCGTCATCGTGCGGATGGCGATGGCGGTGTCCAGATTGCCCGAGAAGTCGAGGTAGCCGACCACGCCGCCGTAGACCCCACGCTTGGTGGGCTCGAGGTCGTCGATGATCTCCATGGCCCGGACCTTCGGGGCACCGGAAAGCGTGCCGGCCGGGAGGGTGGCCCGCAGGACGTCGACGGGACCCTTGCCCGGAGCCAGGCGGCCCGAGACCTGGGAGGTCATGTGCATGATGTGGCTGTAGCGCTCGACGACCATCATCTCTTCCACCACTTCGGTGCCGAAGCGGACGACGCGGCCGACGTCGTTGCGGGCCAGGTCCACCAGCATGACGTGCTCGGCCACTTCCTTCGGATCCTCGACCAGTTCGCCCTCGAGGCGGCTGTCCTCTGCGGGAGTGGCTCCCCTCGGTCGTGATCCGGCGATGGGACGGGACACCACTGTCCCGTCCCGTAGGCGCACCATGGGTTCGGGGGACGCCCCCACCACGGTCACCTCGGGGAACCGGAGGAAGTACAGGTAGGGACTGGGGTTCACCAGTCGGAGGACGCGGTAGACATCGAAGGGATCCACTCCGAGGGAGTCGAGATCGTACCGCTGGGACAGGACCACCTGGAAGATGTCTCCGGCCGTCACGTGCTCCTTGGCCGCCCGCACGGCGTCCTCGTACAAGGAGTCGGACATGGTGCGGGTGACGTCGGGGGGACTTCCGATGCGCGCCGGTCGCAGGCGGGCCGGCTGTTGGAGCGGTCGGAAGCATTCGTCGGCCAACGCATCGAGCCGGTCCAGGGCCTCGAGGTGGGCCCGGTCCAACTGATCCGGGGCCCACGCCGGGTCGATCACCACGTTGTCGATCAGCACCACCCGCTGTCGCCAGTGGTCGAAGGCGGCCAGTTGGCCGATCACGGCCAGGACGGCATCGGGGTGTCCGAGGTCGTCGGGGGGTGTTCCCGGAAGGAGCTCCACCTCCCGCACCACGTCGTAGCCCAGGTAGCCGACGAGGCCGGCGTGGAGCGGCGGCAGGTCGGGTAGATCGGGCGAATCGAAGGTGGCCAGGATGGCCTCGAGCGCGGCGAGGATGCCCCCGTGTCCGCTCACCTGCTGGCCGGTGGCCGCGTCGAGGTCGAGCTCCCCATCGGTGGTCACCGTTGTGCCCCGGGCCGTGATGGTGGCGAGAGGATTGCGGCCCACGAACGAGTACCGCCCCCACCGCTCGCCGCCCTCGACCGACTCCAACAAGAAGCCCGTGCGAAGGTCGGACTCCACGATCTGGAGGAACGCCGCCACCGGGGTGATGGTGTCGGCGACCAACTCCCTCCACACCGGCACGATGCGGTGCCGGGCGGCCAGTGCCCGGAATCCCGCCGGCCCCGGCCCCTCGGGGTACTCACCCACCGATGGCGTCACCGGTTCTGGGACCCGTCACCGAAGGCGCGGTAGAAGCAGCTCCGGTTGCCGGTGTGGCAGGCGCCCGCGCCGGCCTGGTCCACAGTGACCAGCAAGGCGTCTCCGTCGCAGTCGTAGTGCACGCTCCGGACGTACTGCCGGTCGCCGGAGGTCTCCCCCTTGCACCAGAACTCCTGGCGGCTGCGGCTCCAGAACCAGGTGCGCCCGGTCTCGAGCGTCCGGCGGAGGGACTCGGCGTTCATCCAGGCGAACATGAGCACGGCGTGGTCCGAAGCGTCCTGGACGATGGCCCCGACCAGGCCGTCCCGGTTGTAGGCGATCTGACCCAGGTCGTCCTCGGTGAAGGCGATCGGGGTCGTCTCGAAGACTTCGTCTGACTCGGTCGTGGTCACGGGTGGTGCTCCCTGGTGTGCTGGGTCCGGTGTGGTCTTTGTGGATGTGGTCTTTGTGGGTGTGGTCTCTGTCGGTGTGGTCGGTCGTTGGCCCTGGCCGGCCGTTTGGGCCGATGTCTGTCGTACGCGGGGTCGGGTCGCCCGGGACTTCCCGGGGTCAGAGGTAGAGGCCGGTCCCACCGTCGACGCGGGTGGCGGCCACGGCGTGGATGTCCCGCTCCCGGAGGATGACGTACTCCTCGCCCTGGACCTCGACCTCGAACCGGTCCTCGGGGTTGAACAGCACGGTGTCCCCGATCTTGACCGACCGTACGTGGGGGCCCACGGCCACCGCCTCGGCCCAGGCCAAGCGGCGCGACACCTGGGCGGTAGCCGGAATGAGGATTCCGGCCCGCGATCGGCGCTCGCCGTCGGCCTGTCCCACCTGGACCAGAACCCGGTCGGCCAACACGCTGATGGCCAGTTTGGCCGGGCTGGATTCGCCATTCTGGCTGGTCGTCGGCGCTTCGGAGGTTGTTGTGGCCACAAGGGAAAGGCTACCGCAGGGGCGGTCGCACCCGATCCCGGCGCCGGCCCGGCCCCCGCAACGGTGCGAAGACCAGTGGGAGCTTCACGCCGGACGGACGTTCACGCCCGCGGCCACGAGGTGCTCTTTGGCCTGGCCGACGGTGAACTCGCCCAGGTGGAAGATGGACGCGGCCAGCACGGCGTCGGCCTCGCCGGCCACCGCCCCCTCGACGAGGTGGTCGAGGGTGCCGACGCCCCCCGAGGCGATGACCGGGACCGGGCAGCGGCGGCTGACCTCCCGGGTGAGCTCCAGGTCGAATCCGTCCCGCGTCCCGTCCCGGTCCATCGAGGTGAGGAGGATCTCGCCGGCGCCGATGACCGAGCAGCGCTCTGCCCATTCCAGGGCGTCGAGGCCGGTGGGTGTGCGGCCACCGTGGGTGAAGACCTCCCAGCCCGGTCGTTGCTCCGTGCCTGGGGATCCCCGGTGCCGGCGGGCGTCCACCGCCACCACCACGCACTGGCTGCCGAACTCCTCGGCCAGCTCGGCGATGAGGTGCGGACGGTCGACAGCGGCGGTGTTGACGCCGACCTTGTCCGCCCCGGCCCGGAGCAGGAGGCGGGCGTCCTCCACCGAGCGGACGCCCCCGCCCACCGTGAACGGGATGAACACCATCTCGGCGGTGCGGGATACCACGTCCACCATGGTGCGCCGTTGGTCGGACGACGCGGTGATGTCGAGGAAGACCAGTTCGTCGGCGCCCTGGGCGTCGTAGCGGGCGGCCAGCTCCACCGGGTCACCGGCATCGAAGAGGTCGATGAACTGGACCCCCTTCACCACCCGGCCGGCATCGACGTCGAGGCACGGGATCACCCGGACGGAGCGCACGCGGCCACCCCCTCGGCCACGGTCATCCGGCCGTCCACCAGCGCTTTCCCGGTGATGGCACCGGCCAGTCGGCGCGGCCTCCCCGAGGGGGTCGGTGCCACCTCGAGCCGGGCCAGGGCGGTGATGTCTCCCACCGCTCCGACGCCCCCCGAGGCGATGAGGGGGAGGGAGGAGGCCGCCAGGACGTCGGTGAGACCGTCGAAGTCCGGTCCCTCCAGGGTCCCGTCCCGGTCGATGGCCGTGACGATCACCGCGGCCAGGGCGGCCCCGGCGAGCTCGTCGAGGAGCTCGGCCACAGTGCGGCCGCTCCCCTGCTCCCACCCTCGGACGGCGACCTCGGTCCGACCGTCGGGCAGGCGCCGGTAGTCGACACCCACGGCCACCCGTCCCGGATAGGCCGCGGACAGCTCGCCAACGAGCTCGGGTCGGTCGAGCGCCACCGTCCCGAGCACGACCCGGGTCACACCGCCCTCGAGCAGCTCGACCACATCGGCCTCGGCCCGGACGCCCCCGCCGATCTGGACCGGAATATCGACGGCCTGGGCGATGGCCAGCACCGAGGGCCGGTTGACGGCGCGTCCGAGACGGGCGGCGTCGAGATCCACCACATGGAGCCACGGTGCGCCGTCGGCCACGAAGCGGCGGGCCAGGTCCAGCGGGTCCCCGTACTCGGCTCTGACGATCGAAGTCGCCCTGGGTCAGTCGCACCGCACCACCGTCGCGTATGTCGATGGCCGGATAGAGCTCCATCACCGTTCGGCGACGTGGACGGCGTCCACGAAGTTGGACAGGATGCCGAGTCCCGACGGATCCGGACTTCTCGGGGTGGAACTGGGTGCCCCACACCCCACCCCGCTCGGCCGATGCCGTCACCGGTCCGCCGTAGTCACAGGTCGACGAGGTGTCCGGACTCAGCTCGGGGGCGTAGGAGTGGACGAAGTAGACCCACGCGGCGGCGGGGATCCCCGCCAGCAGCCCGAGTCGGGATCCGGTCCCGGTGTCCGAACCGTCGTCGGCCGATGGGGCGTCGACCGGATCCAGGCGGTTCCACTGCATCTGGGGGTGCTTGACCCCGGGGGGCAGCCGACGGACCACACCGGCCAGGATGCCGAGACCACGGTGGGAGGGATCCTCGTCGGACCCCTCGTAGAGGAGCTGGAATCCGACGCAGATGCCGAGGAAGGGGCATGCCCCGGTCCACCGCAGCGGCAGCGGCCCGGTCGAGTCCACTGGCCCGCAGTGCCTCGGCGCACCGGCCGAACGCCCCGACTCCGGGCAGCACCACGCCGTCGGCCTCGGCGGCCTCGTCGGGATCGGTGACCAGGCGGGCATCGGCCCCCAGGTGCTGGAGGGCCTTCTCGGCCGACCGGAGGTTCCCGATCCCGTAGTCGAGGACGGCGATCACCGGAGATCGGGGGCGCGTCACAGCGTGCCCTTGGTGGAGGGGATGCCGCCGCCCTCGAGGCGCACGGCGTCCCGCAGGGCGCGGGCCACCCCCTTGAACGAGGCTTCGATGATGTGGTGGGTGTTCTTCCCCGAGACGCAGCCGGATGTGCAGGGTGATCCCGGCCGCGGTGGCGAAGGCCCGCCAGAACTCCTCGGCCAGCTGCGGGTCGAAGGGCGGGTTCCCCAGCGGGTTGGTCTCGGGGGGGAAGTCGATGTCGTAGACGAGGAAGGGCCGACCAGAGAGGTCCAGGGCCACGTCGATGAGGGCCTCGTCCAAGGGCACGGCCACCGAACCGAACCGTCTGACCCCGGTCTTGTCGCCCAGCGCCTCGGCCAGCACCTCGCCCAGGGTGATCCCCACGTCCTCCACGGTGTGGTGGGCGTCGACCTCGAGGTCCCCACGGGCCGCCACGGTGAGGTCGAAGCCGGCGTGGCGGCCGAGCTGGCTGACCATGTGATCGAAGAAAGGCAGACCGGTCTCCACTTCGGTGACACCCGACCCGTCGATGTCGAGGTTGATCTCGATCGACGTCTCCTTGGTGGCCCGGAGGGCGGTCCCGGTCCTCGGTGCGGATGGCGTCGGGATGGTCGTGGTCATCGCAGGCTTTCGTCCAGTCCGGCCAGGAACCGGTCGTTCTCCTCCGGGAGACCCACCGTCACCCGCAGGCATCCGGCGAGTCCTGGCCACTCCGAACAGTCTCGCACGAGCACCGAGGCATCGAGGAGGTGGGTCCACACCTCCCCGGCCGGAACGGAGAGGGGGCGGAACAGGATGAAGTTGGCGTCGGAGGGCCACGTCTCGCACCGGGAGGTCGGCAAGCGCTGCCTCGATCCGGCCGCGCTCCTCGTTGATGAGCGCCACCCGGGCCTCCATCTCGCCGACATGGTCCAGGGCCAACCGGCCGGCCAGCTGCTTCGCCGCATCGAGGTGGTACGGCAGGGCGACCAGCTCACAGGCCCGGACGACCTCGGGCGCGGCGATCAGATAGCCCAGGCGCATCCCGGCCATCGACCACGTCTTGGAGAAGGTCCGCACGACGGCCACCCGCTCGCTGCCGTGCCCGGCCTCTCGCACCAGATCCAGGGCCGAGGACGGTGCGAACTGGCCGTAGGCCTCGTCCACCACCAGGAGTCCGGGGACCATCGTCAGCACCGATCGGATCTGCTTGAGGCTGTCGGCCCTCCCGGTCGGATTGTTGGGCGAGCACAGGAAGGTGATGACCGGGTCCTCGGCCCCGACGACCCGCCGCACCTCGTCGAGATCGAGGGCGAAATCGTCGGTCCTGCTCCCGGCGGCCACCCGGGTTCCGGTGGTGCGAGCGATGTGCCGGTGGAGGGTGTAGGTGGGTTCGAACAGGGCCACCGTTCGGGCGGGTCCGCCGTAGGCCAGCAGCAGCGACTGGAGGACCTCGTTGGAGCCGTTGGCACAGAAGACCCGCCCGGGGTCGATCCCGTGACTCGTCGGCCACCGCACTGCGGAGTGCCGCGGCCTCCCGGTCCGGATAGCGGTTGAAATCGATGTCCGCCAGTCCGGCGCGGAAGTCGTCGAGCCAACCCTGCGGGTGGCGGCATGGGCGACTCGTTGGTGTTGAGGCGGACGTCCACCTCCACCTGGGCCGAGTGGTAGCCGACCAGTTCGGCCAGGTCCGGACGCACCGGAGGAATACCCGGTTCTCCCGAGTCGGAAGCTCCGGCTCCGGGCGCCGCTATCGCGGCCATCGCAGGCGCACCGACTCGGCGTGGGCAGGCAGTCCCTCGGTCTCGGCCAAGGTCACGACGTGGGGACCGAGTACCTCGAGGGCCTTCTCACTGACGCTGACGGCGTGGATATGCCGGCGGAAGTCGTCCACCCGAAGGGCGCTGGCGAACCGGGCCGTCCGGTTGGTCGGAAGGACGTGGTTGGGACCGGCCAGGTAGTCGCCCACGCTGGCCGGTGACGACGGTCCGAGGAACACCGCTCCGGCCGAGGTGACCTGGCTGAGGAGTGACTCGGCATCCTGGGTCAGGATCTCGAGGTGCTCGGGGGCCACGATGTTGGCCACGGCCATGGCCTGCTTGGGTCCGTCGACCAGGACGGCGTACCCCCCAGCCTCGAGCGTGGCCTCGAGGTCGGCCCGGCGGGGCGAGTCGCGGACGATGCGGTCCACCTGGGCGGTCACCGCCTCGGCGACGGCCTCGGACCAGGTCACCAGCCACGCCAGGCCATCGGGGCCGTGTTCGGCCTGCACCACCAGATCGATGGCGGCGAGTTCGGTCGGCGTACCGGGGCCGGCCACCACCACCACCTCGGAGGGACCGGCGAAGGCGGAGGCCACGCCGACGACTCCCGAGACCTGGCGCTTGGCTTCGGCCACATAGCGGTTGCCCGGACCGACGATGACGTCGACCGGCTCGATGGACTCGGTGCCGTAGGCCATGGCCGCGATGGCCTGGGCCCCGCCGACCCGATAGACCTCGTGGATCCCGGCCACCGCCGCCGCGGCCAGCGATGCGTCGTCGATCTGTCCGTCCGGACCCGGCGGTACGCACAGGACGATCTCCTTGACGCCGGCCACCTGGGCCGGCACGGCGCACATCAGCACGGTCGAGGGATACCGGGCCCGTCCCCCCGGGGCGTAACAGCCGGCCCTCGCCACCGGACGGACCAGGTGGCGCACGTCGATACCGCCCGAGACGAAGTCGCTCGTCTCGGGGTCGGCGGACTCGTGGGCGTGGTAGGCGAGGATCCGGTCGTGGGCCACGTCGAGTGCCTCTTGGAGCGGCCCGGGAATGCGGGACAGTGCCGCCTGGATCTCCGCCTCGGGTACCCGGAGCTCCTCGATGGTGACCCCGTCGTACTCCTCGGTGAGCCGGCGCAACGCCGTGTCGCCCCCGTTCCTGACCTCGGCCACGATGGCCGACCACCGCTTCGGAGGACCGGTCCTGCTCGTCGGTGGGACGCGGCAGTGCGTCCCGCAGGGCTCTGCGGTTCCCGGTGAAGCCACGGAAGTCGAGGCGACGGAGAGCCATAGCCCGTCGATGCTACCGGACCGACGACCGGCCCAGACCGGCGGCGAGACCGCCGGCACCGTGGCCCTGTCGACGTGCCGGAGCCATCGGTCGGTGTCATGATCGTCGCATGGCCACCAGTTCTGCCGAGCTCTCCTCACTCGCCACCGCACTTGATGAACTCAGCCGGAGGATCACGGTGCACGCCGACGCCGCGGACGCCATGAAGGACGAAGAGACGGCCCGGGAGCTCTTCGCCATCGAACGGTCTCTCAACAGTGCCAACCGTCGGCTGGCGAAGCTGTCGCTGGCCTTGAGCAGGCGCTGACCACCGCCTCGTCCGGGATCTGACCACTGGCGGCACCCACCGGCGCCGAGCGGGGTGGACCATATCCCGGCCATCACGACCCCGGACGCGGCGAAGGCACCCCGGAGGGTGCCTTCGCGCGAGCGGGTCGGGCGGCGGATCCCGAACACCGCTCTGCGGAACCAGTTGGCGGGAACCGGTTCCGAGACCTCTAGATCATCACGTTTTCGGCCGGATTGCCAGTCACCAGCGACAAAATTCACCTGCTCAGCGGACCGCCGGGGAATCTCCCGTGGCGAATGTCCTGCTCGTGGCGGTCTTTTCGACGAAGCACGTCAGCGAGGGGTCGCGGTCCGGAATCTTCCTGGTCCGGCGGGTGGCGTGGCCTCGGCGGGAGCCACCCGGCGTCCGTCGCCGGCCCCCGAAGGTGCGCGTGCCGACGGGCAGAAATCGGCCAGGACGCACCGTTCGCAGTGGGGACGCCGGGCTGTGCAGGTGGCCCGACCGTGGAGGATCAGACGGAGGCTGAACACACCCCGTTGCGAGGCCGGGATCATGGTGTCGAGGACCGCTTCTACCCGCACCGGGTCGGTCTCCGAGGTCAGCCCGAGCCGGGCCGACAGTCGTTGCACGTGGGTGTCGACCGGGAGGCCAGGAAGGTCGAAGGCCACACTACGCACCACGTTGGCCGTCTTCCGCCCGACTCCAGGAAGCACGACCAGATCGGACATGGACGAAGGGATCTCGCCCCCGAATCGGTCGACCACCGTGGTGGCCATCCCGATCAGGTTCCGGGCCTTGGCCCGGAAGAACCCCGTCGAATGGATGATGTCCTCTACCTCTTCGGGGTCGGCGGCGGCCAGGGCGTAGGCGTCGGGAAACCGGGCGAAGAGTGCCGGTGTCGTCAGGTTCACCCGTTCGTCCGTGCACTGCGCCGACAGGATGGTGGCCGCCAGGAGTTGGAACGGGTCGGCGTGGTCCAGGGCACAGAGGTCGCCGGCCGATCCCGGAAACTCCACGGCCAGACGTTCCGCCGTCCGGCGGGCTCGCCCGGCCGGCGTTCGGGGTCGGGCCATCGACCGCACACTACCGGTAGCGTGCTGTCGATGGTGGCCCTCGAGCTCGGCGTGGCGCACGAACCGACTTCCGCCTTGAGGGTGGCCGTCGAGGCGCTCGCTACGCTGGTCGAGGCCCGCAGTGCGCACCCACCGCTGAGCGAGCACCAGCGGATGGTCCTGGCCCGTGATTCGTGGGAGCCCGGATCCGGGGAGGAAACCGGCCGACGGACGGTGGGGATCGTGGTGACGGGCAGGGGAAACGACCTTCCTGCCGGGTACGCCCAGGTGAACCGGGACCACGCCCTAGGTGACTACGCCGTCGAGTTCCTGGTCGATCCCCGGGTCGACCGGGCTCCGGACGTGGCCGACACCCTGATCAGGGCGGCCCTCGGTCAGGTGGCGGATTGGGGCGGAGGAACGGTCCGCCTCTGGGTGCCGAAGGCGTCCGCCGCCGACGATGCCCAGGCCGCCGAGCACGGGTTCGCGTCCGAGCGCGATCTCATCCAGATGCGCTGCCCGTTGCCTCTCCCTGCGCTCGGGGCGGACGGGTGGTCAGGGCGCGACGACCCGCTCCTCATCCGGCCGTTCCGCCCCGGCGGCGACGAGGAGGCCTGGCTGGCGGTCAACAACCGCGCCTTCGAGTCCCATCCCGAACAGGGACAGTGGGACCGAGCCACGCTGGAAGAGCGGGAGCGGGAGCCTTGGTTCGACCCGCAGGGGTTCCTCGTCCTCGAGGCCGACGGTCGCATGGCCGGATCGTGCTGGACCAAGATCCACGCCCTCACCGATCCCCCCATGGGGGAGATCTACGTCATCGGCGTAGACCCCGACTTCCATGGTCGTGGATGGGGTCGGGCCCTGACGCGGGCCGGTCTGGAATGGCTGTTTGGGCGGGGGCTCACGGTCGGCATGCTCTACGTGGACGCCGACAACCGTGCCGCCGTGCGTCTCTACCGGTCCATGGGCTTCACCGACGACCACGTGGACCGGTCCTATCGGCGGAGCGTCGATCCCGCCTGAGCCGTGATGCCGCAGGGGCCCGGCCCTCGGGACCGTCCCGGAGGGGGGTGATCCGGGCGGGACTGCGGAGACGGGTCGATGCGCCGGGTGGGTCAGCGGGAGCCGATCAGATGACCCACGCCGTAGGTGACACCGGCGGCGATGGCGGAGATCAGCAACTGCCGCGAGGCCGACCACAGCCAGGACCGTCCGGTGAAGACGGCCAGCGCCGCACCCACGGAGAAGGCGCTGACCGCGGTGAGGGCGACCGACCAGAGGATGGCCGTGGTTCCCGAGGTGAAGAGCCAGGGAATGAGCGGGACGAACGCCCCGAGGGCGAAGGTCACGAACGAGGACGCTGCCGCCTGCAGCGGATTGCCGGTCTCCTCGGGATTGATGCCCAACTCCTCGCGGGCGTGGGTCTCGAGCGCCAGCTCGGGATCGCTCATCATCTTGACCGAGAGCTCCTCGGCCATGTCGGTGTCGAGACCGCGGCTGCGGTAGATGGCGGCCAGCTCACGACGCTCGTCCTCGGGTTCGTGGCGGATGGCCTGGCGCTCCACGTCCAGTTCTCGCTGCATCAGTTCGGACTGGGCCCGCATGGAGACGTACTCACCGGCCGCCATCGAGAACGACCCGGCGATGAGGCCGGCCACGCCGGCCAACCGCACCGCCGGGGCCGATACATGAGCCCCGGCCATGCCCAGGATGAGGGCCACGTTGGACACCAGCCCGTCGCTCACCCCGAACACCGCGGCCCTGGCGCCGCCACCTTGGAGGTTGCGGTGGTTGTGTCGCATGTCCACGGAGTGCAGCGTACCGACCGCTCCCGGGTAAGGACGCGCTGCCACCGGCACGAAGGACCGCCTCACCCCAGCCCGGAGTTCGCCGATGCCGGGTGGTCGGGCCCGCCGGACTCCCGTACAGTCTGGAGTATGGCAACCACCGTGCAGGGCATCGAGAAGTTCCACGACCTGGTCGGACAGCACCTCGGCTACAGCGAGTGGCACCGGATCGACCAGGCCCAGATCAACCAGTTCGCCGACGCCACCGGGGACCACCAGTGGATCCACGTCGACCCCGAGCGGGCCAAGAGCGGTCCCTTCGGAACGGCCATCGCCCACGGCTATCTGACCCTGTCCCTCGCCCCGGTGTTCCTCGGTGAGGTGCTGGTCGTCGAGGGTGCCTCGATGGGCGTCAACTACGGATGCAACAAGGTCCGGTTCCCCGCCCCCGTGCCGGTCGACAGCAACCTCCGCCTGGGCGTCACGGTGGCCGGAGCTGAGGACGTCAACGGTGGGGTCCAGGTGGTCCTCGACGTGACCTTCGAAACTGAGGGTTCGACCAAGCCCAGCTGTGTGGCCGAGGTGGTCTACCGCTACTTCTACTGAGGGGTTGCCCGTAGTTCCGGCCCGGTTCTCCCAGCTCACCGGGGGTCTCTCCCGGTCGTGGCACCCTCGGGAAGTCCGCGCTCCAACCGTACGAGCGTTTACTCCTAGAGTGGACGGCATGGAGATGCGCGTCGAGCAGCTGGCCGCCCGGGCCGACGTGACCGTCGACACCATCCGCTACTACCAGAGCAAGGGCCTCCTCGATCCGCCGCGGCGAGAGGGCCGAGTGGCCTGGTACGGGCAGCGCCACCTCGAGCGATTGAGCCGGATCCGGTCCCTCCAGGGACGCGGTTTCACCTTGGCGACCATCGCCCGCCTGGTGTCGGGGGATCTCGACGCCGCCGACGAGGCCCTGCTCGGCGAGTTGTCGGGCTGGCGGGACGAGACCTCGGCACCGGAGGACCCTGCCAGCGCCGTCACCGGGGACGAACGTCATCCCGACCGAGCGGCGGACCGGATCGGCTCGGACCGGATCGACGCGGAAGCGGGCCCTACGCTGACGCTCGAGGAGCTGGCCGAGGCCACCGGCGTACCGCTGGCCCTCTTGAAGGCGGTGGAGGCCGAGGGTCTGCTCATTCCCCGGCGCATCACCGGCCGCGACCGCTACACGGAGGCCGACGTGGAGGCCGCCCGGTCCGGGCTCCTCCTCTTGGAGTGGGGCATTCCCCTTTCCGCCCTGCTCGACTTGGCCCGTCGCCACCACGAGGCCACCGAGGCGGTGGCCCGTGAGGCCGTGACCATGTTCTCCACCTATGTCCGAGGGCGGCTCCGCACCGAATACCCCGGAGAGACCGAGAACCCGCCAGCCGGGGTCGAACCGATGGTCGGACCAGGGAACGAGCCCCATATCGATCGCCTCCTGCAGGCGTACGCCGAACTGTTGCCCGCGGTCAACACCCTGGTGGGCCACCATTTCACTCGGACACTGATCAGCGTGGCGCTCGACCATGTGGACCAGGTGGGATCCGACGCCGAGCGACGGGCCATCGGCGACCAGGCCGGTGTCGAGATGAACGGCCCAGCCGAAGGGTCCGCCGGCCCGGTCGGGGTTCCTGGCGACCGGGCCCTGTCGGGCCGGTCGTGAGCGGACCGCCGGGTCCGGTGGGAGCCGGCTCACCCCGGAGTCCCGACGCGGCCGGGAATTTGACCCTCGACCAGGGGGTTTCGACCGTCAACGGCGACATTCCGGATCTGGACATCGCCGCCCGGGTTGTCGAGGCCGACCTGCCCACCGGTGCGGAGAAGACGGCCCTGGTCCGCTCCATGTTCGACACCATCGCCCCCCGGTACGACCTCGTCAATCGCATGATGACCCTCGGACTCGACGTCCGCTGGCGGAAGCAGTCCGCCCGGGCCCTCGGGCTGCCGGCGGGCGCTCGGGTACTCGACCTGGCCTGCGGAACCGGCGACTTCCTCCAGATCCTCTCGGCCGCGGGCCTTGCCCCCTTCGGCATTGATCTCTCGTGGGGCATGCTCCAGGCCAACCGCACCGGGCTGCCGTTGGCCCAGGCCGACGGTTCTGCCTTACCTCTCACGACGGCCTCGGTCGACGGGATCACCTGCGGCTACGCCCTCAGGAACTTCACCGAGCTCGGCACGGTGTTCGAGGAGTTCGGACGGGTGGTCCGCCCCGGCGGACGGATCAGCCTGCTCGAAGTGGCCGAACCCGACCACGGTCCGCTCCTGGTCGGACACCGGATCTGGTTCCGCAGGGTAGTCCCGGTCATCGGGGGCCTGGTCTCGGACCGGGCCGCCTACCGTTACCTACCCCGGTCCACCGCCTATCTGCCCGCCACCACCGAACTCCGCTCGATGCTGACCGCGGCCGGGTTCTCCTCGGTAAACCGTCGCCCCCTGTCCGGGGGCCTCAGTCAGCTCATCACCGCCACCCGGTCGGGTCGGCCGTGACCGTCCCCGCCGAGCACAGGACCGCAGTCCGGCTCCCCCTTGATCCGGGACCTCCCATCGATCCTTTCGCCCTGGCCGGGTCGACAGGCATCGTGTTCCGGACGGCCGAGCGAACCCTGATCGGCCTAGGCCGGTTCCTGACCCTGACCCTCCCCCACGGCCTCGAGGACCCGGCGGCTGTCGATGATCTCGCCCGGACCCTGGCCGGGGTGACCTGTGAGGACCGCTTCGACCCGGAAACGTCAGGGGTGATCGCCTTCGGTGCGCTCCCCTTCGACCGGTCCCGGCCGGGGACCCTCGTCGTCCCCGAGATCATCTACGGGACCGAATCATCCGGGGCGGAGTGGGTCACCGTGCTGGCCCCGGATCGTTCCGGCCTCCCCGATGGCTCCGACGGACTGCGAACCTGGCTCGTGGGCCGATCACCGTCCCGTCCCGTCCCGTCCCGTGGCCGGCCGGCCGGCCGGCACCCGACCATCGTGCCGCACACGTCGGACTCGTCGTTCGAATCGATGGTGGCCGAGTCGGTACGGGCCGTCCAGCGCAACGAGGTGGCCAAGGTGGTGGTGTCGCGCCAGGTCGACGTGCGGATGGGTGAGCCCATCGATGTGGCTGACCTGCTCGCTCGCTGGCACCGGCTCGAGCCCACGGCCTCACTCTTCTCCATGCCCACGTCCCGGGGTCAGTTGGTGGGAGCCAGTCCCGAGCTGCTGGTGGAGCGGAACGGCGAGCGGGTCCGGAGCAGGCCGCTGGCCGGGACCACCGACCGGACCCAGGGAACGGCGAGCCTCCTGCCCCGGGAGCTCCTGTCGTCCACCAAGGACAGTGCCGAGCACCGCCTCGTGGTGGAGGCCATCGGCGAGGTCCTCGCCCCCCTGTGCTCCGATCTCGACGTACCCGCGGAGCCGGACTTGGTCCACCTGCACAACATCACCCACCTGGGCACCTCGGTGGTCGGGACTCTCGCCCCACGCTCGGACGGTTCCACGCCCACGGCTCTGGAACTGGTGGCCGAGCTCCATCCCACCCCGGCCGTGGGCGGGGTCCCCCGGGACCGGGCCCTCAGGCTGATCTCCCGGCTGGAGCCGGAGGAGCGGGGGCACTTCGCCGGGCCGGTGGGCTATGTGGATGCCCGGGGCGACGGACGGTGGATGATCGGTATACGGGCCATGACCGTGAGCGGTCCCGACGCGCTCCTGGCCGCCGGGGTCGGGGTGGTCCAGGGATCCGACCCCCGGACGGAGCTGGACGAGGTGACCCTCAAACTGGAGGCCGCCTTCGATGCCCTGGCCCCCGGGGTCCCCTTTACGACCGCGGACGGGCCTCCGGCTCACGAGGCGGTGGGCTGACCGTCGACGCCCGATCCGATCCGGCGCCGTCGGCCCAGCGGATGATCTCGGCGAGGGCCGATGGGTCATCACGGGCCACGAAGTGTCCGGCCCCGGACAGGATGGTCAGTTCAGCCCCCTTGATCTGTCGGGCCAGGGTCTCGGCTGCCCGGGGTGGCACCACCAGGTCCCACTGACCGGAAACCACGGCCACCGGGAGATTCAGCCCGCCCAGTGCGGCCACCACCGTGGGTAGCTCCTCGGTCAGGGCCCGCTGCTCGATCATGAACGTCCTCCGGTGGCGGCCGAGGGCGCCGCGCCCGCCCCCGAGGACCCGCTCATCGGGGAGGGCGGCGGCGATCTGTTGGCGGTAGCGGGCGGGCAGGTGGCCGGTGAAGCGGCGCAGCCGGGGAAGGATCTCACCGATGCCCACCAGGCCGACCACGGTGAGGGCGTCACCGAGTCCCGGGTGGGTCAGCCACCGGTCAAGGGCATTCAGGCTGTCGGGGGTACAGGCCGCGCCCACCAGCACCAGGCTCCTGACCATGTCGGGTCGCTGGCTGGCCAAGAGCACGGCGGCGCCGCCCGACCAGCTGTGGGCCACCACCGTTGCCGGTGCGGCTCCGCGTTCCACGATGAAGTCGGCGAGGATGGCGGCGTTGTCGGCGAGGCCCCGGGCCTCACCGGTCGTCGCTCCGTAACCGATCCGGTCGGGAGCCAGCACGCGGAACTCCGGATGCAGTAGCTCGATGACCGCCTCCCACGATGCCCCGGAGCCGGGTTGGCCGTGGAGGAGCACGACCGGACGCCCCGAGCCCCGGTCAATGGACGCCAGCATCCCGGGGACTCCCACCTCCCAAGGCCACCGATCCGTCGATGGGGACCGCCGACCCGCCGTCCCCCGGGGCCGTGCTCCCGGCGCCCGCGTTGGTGCCATTGGTGCCGTGGTTGGGGGGCTTGGGGTTGGCGGGCTCGGGGTTGGCGGCGCCCACCTGACCGTCGGCCTCCTCAGGGCCGGGACGGAAGTCGGCACCGGTGCGGTGACCGTCGCCGGGGCCGGCGTCGACGCTCCGGTAGACCGGGAGCGTGACGGTGAACGTCGAGCCCCGTCCGACGGCGGTGTCCACGCCGGCGGAACCGCCGAACGTGCGGGCCAACGTGGCCACGATGAACAGCCCCAGTCCCGACCCGCCGTCCAGACGTTCGTTGTCGCCCCGGTAGAAGCGATCGAAGACGTGCAGGGCCTGCTCGGCGGACATCCCCGGACCTTGGTCCCGTACCGACAGCAGGACCTGTTCCCCCCGCACGGCCACCTCCACCTGGACCGGGGTCCCCTCTGGGGTGTGGGCCAGGGCGTTGTCGAGCAGGTTGTGGACCAACTGGTGGAGTCGGGACTCGTCGCCGGAGACCAGAGCGGCCGAAGGAGCCCACAGGTCAATGGGTCGGGTGGGGTCGGTGGTCCGGGCGTCCTCCACGGCGTAGGCGGCCACCGCGGCCAGATCGACGGGGTGGCGGGAAGGCTCGGGGCCTTCCCCTTCACGGGCCAGGACGGCGAGGTCCCCGACCAGCGAGCCCATCCTGGCCGCTTCCTTCTCGATGCGGGACAGGGCCCGGTCACGGGCCTGGTCGTCATCGAGCGCGTCCTTGCGCAACAGTTCCGCATACCCCCGGATCGAGGTGAGCGGCGTGCGCAGTTCGTGCGACGCGTCGGACAAGAAGCTCCGCAGCCGCTCCTCGGAGCGGGCCCGCTGGGCGAACGCCGTCTCGATCTGGGCCAGCATCCCGTTCAGGGCACGGCCCAGGCGGGCGATCTCCCCATCGCCCTCGGTGGGCTGCACCCGACGGGTCAGGTCACCGGCAGCGATGGCATCGGCCTCTTTGGACATGGCCTCCAGGGGTCTGAGGCCCTGGCGGATGAGCAGGGTCATGAGCACCAGGAGCGCGGCGAGCAGCGCGAGGGATACGGCCAGCTCGATGGTGCGCAGTGAGCTCAGGGTGGCGTTGACCGTGGTCAGCGAGGTGGCCACCACGAGGATCCTGCCGTGGACCGACACCGCCTGCAGTCGGTAGAGGGGTCCGTGACCACCATCGGATCCGACGGTCACCGAACCGGACGACGGCCGGTAGACGTGGTCGGCCGAACGGGGGGACCCGGCGCGGCCGACGGGGACGACCGGCAGAGTCGCCGGCAGGGTCGGTGCGGGGTCCGAGGCGCCGAGGGAGTCCGAGGGACGGGACACCACGACGTGGGTGGTGGGATCGATCAACTCCACGTACACCTCGGGGTCCACGTGGGTGCTGATGGACGCCGGGGTGATGGTGAAGCCGCGGGTGTCCGCCCGGACCACGTAGTTGGCCAACTGGTGGCTGGCCGCACTCAGTTGGTCATCCACGCGACCGTAGAGGTATGAGTGCAGCGACGTCAGGGTGAGGATGTCGAGGGCGGCAAGCCCGACCGCCACCAACCCGATCATGGTGACCAGGAGCCGGCGGCGGAGCCTCACCGTCGGGGCTCGCGCAGGCTGTACCCCACCCGCCGGATGGTGTGGATCAGCGGAGGGTCGTAGCAGTCGACCTTCTTGCGGAGGTAGGAGATGTAGATCTCGACGATGTTGGAGTCGCCGACGAATCCCTCATCCCAGACGGCATCGAGGATCTGGGCTTTCGACAGGACCTGGCGGGCGTTGTGCAGGAGGAAGTAGAGGAGTTTGAACTCGGTGGCGGTGAGGTCGATCACGTGGTCCCCCCGCCAGACCTCATGGGTACCCACGTCGACCACCAGATCACTGAACTCGAGGCGGCCGACATCGAGGAGTTCCTCGGGACCGGTCCGGCGCAGGACGGCGCGGATCCGGGCCACCAGCTCATCGATGCTGAACGGCTTGGTGACGTAGTCGTCGCCCAGGGCCAGCCCGGCCAGCTTGTCCGCGGTGGCATCCCGGGCGGTCAGGTACAACACCGGGGTCTCGATGTGCTCGGCGCGCAGTCGGTTGCAGACCTCGAAACCGTCGATGTCGGGGAGCATCACATCCAAGACGATCAGGTCGCACCGCCCCGACCGGGCCTTTTCCAGTCCGGCCAGCCCCGTGGCGGCCTCCTCGGTGGCGAAACCCTCGAAGCGGAGGGCGGCCGTCACCACGTCGGTGATGTACGGCTCGTCGTCCACCACCAGGACGCGTCCGGGCTCGGTCACGGGAGCGGGGTGGTGTCCTGGGCCAGGGTGGGCCGTCCCCGCACGCCCTCCACCAGGCGCAGGAGGCCCCACCAGCTGACCAGGGCCAGCGCTTCCACCACGATGACCATGGACATCTTCGACTCACCGTCGACACGGTCGATGAACCGGATGGGCACCTCCACCACCGAAGCCCCGGCCCGCTTGGCCTGGTAGGTCATCTCGATCTGGAACCCGTACCCGTCGGCCCGGATCCGGTCGAGGTCGATTCGCCGGAGCACAGAGGCCGAGTACGCCCGGAACCCCGACGTGGAGTCGGCCACCCCGAGTCCGAGGAGTGCCGACGCGTAGACGTTTCCACCCCTCGACAGTAGACGACGGTGCCAGGCCCAATTGGGGATGATCCCGCCGGGCACGTAGCGGGACCCCACCGCCAGCTCACAGCCGCCCGAGAGCGCCCCGATGAGGTCAGGCAGGGCGTCGGGGTCGTGGGACAGGTCGGCATCCATCTCGACGCAGGCATCGAACCCCTGCTCGAGTCCCCACCGGAAGCCGGCCCGGTACGCACTACCCAGTCCGGACTTGCCGTGGCGCCGCATGATCTCGACGTTGCCCAGCTCCTTGCCCAGCACCTCGGCCGCATCGGCCGTGCCGTCGGGGCTCCCGTCGTCGACCACCAGGACCGTGGCCTCGGTCAGTGCCGCCCGAATCCGTCGGAGCACCCGGTCGATGTTCTCCACCTCGTTGTAGGTGGGCAACACCACCAGCACGTTCATCGGACCAGCTTAGGAGACCGGAACCCATAACCGTGGTGCACCAGCGGACCGGCGGTCAGCCGGAGTCTGTGGCTCCGAGGTCCGCGGGGTCTGCGGAGGGCGGTTCGGGGAGGGCCTCCCCGGTCAAGGGGTCGAGAGCCCGCGTGCGCTGCCACACCTCACGGGAGATGACCTGGACGGCGCCGGCCACCGGGATGGCCACCAGGGCCCCGGTCAGACCACCGAGGGTGGAGCCGAACACGCCACCGAGATTGGCTCCGATCAGCACGGCCAGCAGGACCCAGAGTGGATTCATCCGCACCGTGCGGCTCATGACCACCGGATAGAGGAAGTGGTTCTCGACCAGCTGGAATCCCACGAAGACGATAGCCATCACCACGCCCGCGGTCGGCGAGTGGAGGAAGGCGATGAGCACGCTGGGAACGCCGGCGATCAACCCGCCGACGAGCGGGATCATCGCCACCAGGGCCACCCACAAGCCGATGATGAGGGCAAAGGGGACGCCCAGGATGAGCAGGGTGATCAGGACGACCACGCCGAAGAGGAGGGAGAGGGACACGGTCCCGAGGACATAGGAGGTCACCGACCGGGACACCCGGTGGGCCACGTCCACCACCGTCTGGCGGCGGTCCGGGCGCATGGCGCCGAGCAGCCCGGCCCGCAACTTCGGTGCCTCCAGCAGCATGAACAGGCTCAGGAAGCCGATGGTGGTGACGGCCAGCACGGTCGAGGCCACGGCCTCACCGGCGTTGAGTGCCGGTTTGGCCAGGTTGTTCGCCGCCGTCTTCAGCTTGGGGGCGTTCTTCTGCACCCAGGAGAGGAGGTGGAACCGCTGGAGGGTGTGGGCGAGCCAGCCGTGGCCCTTTTCCACCTGGTCGACCATGGTGGGCAGACGTCCGGCCACGTGGGTCAGGGAGTTGACCAGCGGATAGCCGAGCAGGCCGAGCAGACCCATGAACACGAGCAGGGCCACGGCCATGACCACGCCCACGGCGGTGCCCCGGCGCAGGCGGCGACGCTGGAGGAAGTTGACGGCGGGATTGAGCACCAGGGATATGAAGGCGGCGATCAGGATCCACAGAATGACCTCGCGGAGTCGCCCGAGAAGCCGGTAGAGGACCCAGGTGATGATCACCACGGCGTCGACGGTCAGGATGGTCCGGAGGGGCACCCCCTTGGCCGAGGCCGTGGCGAACAGGCGCTCCCGCCGGGTGGCTTCGGGGCCGACCTCCCGGTCCTGACGCTCGACGGTGGTCTCGCTGATCACGGTGGTGGTGGTGCCGGGTCCCGTTATGTGGGACACCGCCACGGGGTCGTGATAGGCGTGCGCGCCTGGCTCAGCTGGGCCGGGCCGGGCTCCGTTAGGTCCTTGGCCAGGGTCTCCGGTGGTGTCTCGGTTCGGGTCTGGATCCCGTTGGACCGGCTCCGTCACCCGGCCAGCATGTCAGGTCCACGAGGTCGGGCGTGTCAACATAGTGAGAATGGAGGGCGAGCAGGCAGACGTGACGTCCCGGTCACGCCGGCGGTGGTGGCACCGCGGACCATTCGTCCGCCGTGAGGTCCGCCTCAGCGTGGGGACCCTGCTGGTCTTCCTGTTCGTCTTCTACGTGGCCTTGCCCTTGCTGGCCAGCCACCGGGCCGAAGTCAACTCCCTGGCCCACATCAACATCGGCTACCTGGCCCTTGGCGTGCTGCTGGAGATCGGGGCCCTCGTGGCCTACACCCAGCTGACCCACGCTGTTCTCCCCCCGGACGGCCCTCGTCGGGTCCGGCTGTTCCGCATCAACATGTCGACCCTCGCCCTCAGCCACGTCTCCCCTGGCGGCACCGCTCCTGGGGCCGCACTCGGCTACCGCCTCCTCACCCAGTCGGGAGTGTCCGGGTCCGACGCCGGCTTCGCCCTCGGCACCCAGGGCATCGGATCGGCCGTGGTGCTGAACGTCATGTTCTGGTGCTCGCTGGTGGCCTTCCTGGTCACCCACGGCTTCCATGTCCCCTCCAGTCATCACGGCGGCCAGTCCCAGTCGGCCTCGATTCTGGTCATCGTGGCCGCTGGGGTCGGGGTGATCCTTCTCGGTGCCTTCGGCGGCCTGTTCTATCTCCTGACCCGCGGACAGGAGCGGGCCAGCCGCATCGTGCGGCGGGTCGCCGGACGGATCCGGTTCCTCGACGCGGACCGCACCACCGCCCTCGTCGAGCGGTTGGCCGAGCGTTTCGCGGCGCTCATGCAGGACCGGTCCCTGACCCGCCGGGCCATCGGATGGGCCGCGGCAAACTGGCTGCTCGACGCGGCGTCGCTCTGGGTGTTCGTGGCCGCCTTCAGCCACTTCATCTCGCCGGTGGACCTCCTGATGGCCTACGGGCTGGCCAACATCCTGGCCGCCATCCCCATCACGCCCGGCGGACTCGGCGTGGTCGAGTTCGTGCTGGTGTCCATGATCACCGGCTTCGGTCCAACTGCGGGTCAGGCACTCTCGGCCGTCCTCGCCTACCGGGCCGTCAACTTCTGGCTGCCCATCCCGTTCGGGGGATTGGCCTACGCCTCCTTGGAGTTCGAGCGGAGGCCGAGCTACCGGAAGCTGCAGGAATTCCTATTTCGGCGAGTGGGCCTGCGGCGTCGGGCCCCGGTCACGGCCTCGGTCGCAGCGGAGACGGTCGGGGTGACCACCGACAGGACCGAGGAGGGTCGGTCCACCGTCGACGACCTGGCACCGGTTGACGGCCTCACCGCGGCCGCAGGGACCATCGGCGCCACCACCGGAGCGGCTGATCCGGTGGTTCCCGCTGCTCCGGCTGCAACCACTGTTCCGAGCCCACCGGCCGTGACGGTCCCGGTTCCGGCGCGTCCCCCGGTGGGGGCCACGCAGGCACGACGCGGGCCTCGGGAACCGACGCCGGCAGCGGCCCCGGGGTCCTGGCTATCTTCGGGCCCGCGTCCAGGCGAGTCCGGCGTGCGGCCAGGGCCTGCATTTGGAACTGAGCCTGCAGGCTGAGGCCGAGGCTGCGGGGTGGGAGGTCCGGGGCGGTCCGGACCCAGCGGCCGTCGGGCCCCAATTCCCACGAGTTGGCCTGGTCCAGGAGCGCCCAGTCGAGCAGCCCGGCCACGCGTCGTTGGAGGGTGGGATCGGCGATGGGCACCACCACCTCCACCCGGCGGTCGAGGTTGCGCTCCATGAGGTCGGCGGAGCCGAAGGCCACCCTCACCGGCCTCCCGGCCCGACCCCCAAAGCAGAACACCCGGGAGTGCTCGAGGTACCGGCCGACGATGGACCGGACCCGGATTCCTTCGGACAAGCCGGGGACCCCGGGCCGCAGACAGCACCGGCCCCGCACCATCAGGTCCACGGAGGCCCCGGCCTGTGAGGCCCGGTACAGGGCGTCGATGATGCCGGGATCGGTGAGGCCGTTCGTCTTGATGACGATCCGGCCGTCGGACCCGGCCCGGCGCTCGGTCTCGATGGCATCCATGAGTCCGGATCTCGTGGTCAGGGGTGAGACCATGAGGCTCCGGAACTGCGGCGGATCACCCGACCCGGAGAGCAGGTTGAACAGCTCACCGACGTCGGCCCCGATCGAGGGGTCTGACGTGAACAGGCCCAGGTCCTCGTACGCCCGCGCCGTGTCCGCGTTGTAGTTGCCCGTCCCGATGTGGCAGTACCGACGAACGTCGGCACCCTCCTTGCGGACCACCAGGCAGATCTTGGCGTGGGTCTTGAGGGCGGCCAGCCCGTAGATCACCTGCACGCCGGCCTCCTCGAGCACCCGCGCCCATGCGATGTTGGTCCGCTCGTCGAACCGGGCCTGCAGTTCGACGACCACGGTGACCTGTTTTCCCGCCTTCGAGGCTCCGATCAGCGCCGTCACGATCGAGCTGTCGTGCCCGGTCCGGTAGAGGGTCTGTTTGATGGCCAGCACGTCGGGGTCCTGGGCGGCGACGCCCAGGAAGGCCTCGACCGAACCGGTGAAGGACTCATAGGGGTGGTGGACGAGCACGTCGCGCTCGGCCAGAACGGAGAACAGGTCGGCGTCGCCACTGAATGCCGGCGCCACCACCGGGGTCCACGGTTCTGCGGACAGGTCCGGGCGGTCCAGCGCGGTGAGTGCGACCAAGCCGCTGAGGTCGAGGGGGCCCTCGACCAGATACACACTGTCCTCGGGAACGTCGACTTCCGCCACCAGCAGGTCGAGGAGGTCCGCGGAGATGGCGGAGGAGACCTCGAGCCGCACGGCCTGCCCGAACCGGCGCCGGTGGAGTTCGAGCTCCAGGGCGGCCACGAGGTCGTCGGTCTCGTACTCGTCCACCGAGAGGTCGATGTTCCGCGCCACCCGGAACGCCTGGTGCTCGTGGATCTCCATCCCCGGAAAGATCTGCTCCAGGTGGGCGGCCACCACCTGCTCCATCAGGACCCACCGCTTGCCGTCGGCCAAGGGAAGCAGGCGCGGGAGCGCGGGAGGCACCTTGACCTGGGCGATCCGCTCCTGGCCGCTCAGGGGGTCGACCACCCGCACCACCAGATTGAGCGAGAGGTCGGCGATGGCGGGGAAGGGATGTCCTTGGCCGATGGCCAAAGGAGTCAGGATCGGATAGATCCGCCGGTCGAACACCTCGGCCAGCGACGCACGGTCGTGGGTGTCGAGGGTGTGCCAATCGGCCAGGACGACGCCGGCGGCGGTGAGAGCCGGCCGCACCTGGCGGAGGAACAGCGCACTGTGCCGTGCCATGAGCTCGGAGGCCCGGGTGGTGATGGCGACCAGCTGGTCGGCGGGGCGCAGGCCGTCGGGCGAGGGAGCCCGGAGACCCGCGGCCACCTGGTCCTCCAGCCCGGCCACCCGAACCTGGAAGAACTCGTCGAGCCCGTCGGCGAAGATGGCCAGATACCGAACCCGCTCGAGTAGGGGGATACGCCGGTCGGCCGCCAGATCGAGCAGCCGTGCGCCGAAATCGAGCCACGAGAGCTCGCGGTTGATGAACCGCTCCGGATCGGCGAGGGTGGGTAGGGAGCCGGTGGTGGATGTCCCGGGTAGACGGGGCCGGTCCCCCCGGGCGGTGTCGCTGACCCGGTCGGAGAGGGTGAAGCGGGGTCCATGTCGACGGTCCGGGGAACCGCGCCGACGGTCGCCGTCGGGCTCGGACGGCAGCGGGAGGGGCGGCAGCGTGATGCCCGGATCGGTCACGCCCGATCCCTCGGAAACACGGGCCACCCGGGCCGTCCTCGGCCCGGGGCACGGAGCCGGGACACACCGGACCCGGCTCCACCGAAATCGGCTCCGGCGCCGGTAGGCTCGCCCGGATGCCCGTGTTGACGTTGCGATCCTCCACGACCAAACGTCCCCATCGGGCCTTCAAGGCCCGCCGCCGCACGGAGTTGGGGCTGCTGGTGACGGCTTCGGTCATCATCATCGCCGCCTACACCTTGATGATCCTCGGGAACACGTCCAAAGTGCCGACCGATGTGGGCCCCCTCCTGGCCGCCATCCTCGCCCTGGGCGCCGTCGCACATATCGCCAACCGTATCCTTGCCCCCAGTGCCCACCCGGTGATCCTCCCCATCGCCTTCCTGCTCAACGGGCTGGGCTACGTGATGATCACCCGGATCGACCTGGCCACCCTCCCCCCCACTATGCGCCGCAACAGGCGGCTTGGACGGCAATCGGGGTGGGCGCCTACGTACTGACCCTGGCCTTCGTCCGTAGATCCCGGGATCTCGACCGCTACCGCTACCTCCTGCTGGCCGCCGGGGTGATTCTCCTCCTGCTCCCCCTGGTTCCGCACTTCGGACGGAACATCAACGGCGCCCGCCTCTGGGTACAGCTCGGGTCCATCCGGTTCCAGCCCGTGGAGATCGCCAAGATCCTGCTGTGCATCTTCTTCGCCTCCTACTTCGCCGACAAGCGGGAGCTGCTGTCCATCCCGACGGCCCGGTTGGGAAATCGGCTCGTTCTCGATCCGCGCCCGTTGGTGCCCATCGTCGTGGCCTGGGTGTTCGCCATCGGGGTCATGAGCCTCGAACACGACATCGGCTTCTCGGCCATGCTGTTCACCCTGTTCATCGGTCTGCTGTGGGTCACCACCGGCCGCACGGGATACCTGCTCCTCGGGGTGGTCCTCTTCGCCGCCGGTGCCTACTTCGCCGGGCGGTACCTGAGCCAGACCCATATCCGGGTGGAGGACTGGCTCGACCCGTGGAAGCTCGCCAACGGATCGGGCCGGCAACTGGTCCAGTCCTGGTACTCGTTGGGCAGCGGTGGCATCGGCGGATCCGGCCTGGGCCTCGGCCAGGGGGCCTACCTGATCACCTTCTCCAACGCCGACTTCATCTTCGCCGTGATCGGCGAGGAGATGGGGCTGCTGGGTTCGACCATGGTCGTGGTTGCCTTCCTGCTGCTGGTGGGGGCCGGTCTTCGGGTGGCCCAGGCGGCCCGCTCGGAGTTCGCCAAACTCACCGCCGTCGGCCTGACCATGATCATCGGGTTCCAGGCCTTCTTCATCATCGGCGGCGTGCTCCGGCTGCTTCCGCTCACCGGTATCACCCTCCCCTTCGTCTCCTACGGTGGTTCGGCGCTCATCGCCAACTACGTCCTGATCGCCATCCTCATGCGCATCTCCGACGAGGGTGGTGCCGCCGCCGACGCCGCCGACCAGGACCAGTGGGACAAAGCCGAGGAACGGCGGGAGCGGCTGCTCACCGGCGCGTAGGCCCGCCCCATCCGCGGCTCCGCCTCGGTCGGGGCGGAACGGTCATGCCGGTGGCGGTGCCCCCGGTCCCGGCGGCGTCACGTCGCCGTCGACCTCGAACAGCCGCCGGTCGATGAGGATGGGCACGCTGACCGGTTGAAGGAGGGCGATGGTAAGGCCGTCGGAGGGCCGACAGGAGAACACCGACCGACCGGTTCGACCCCGCAAGTCCAACTCGGCGAAGTAGATCGAACCCTGACGACCGACCAGCCGCACCGCCACGACGTCGATGTCGAAGCCCTGCAGGACCTGGCTCATGAGTTCGTGGGTCAGCGGTCGGGGGGTCGGGATCCGACGCATCGCATGGGTCAGGACCACCGCGTCCTGAAGACCGATGGAGAAGGAGAGCTGTCTCCGGGGTGACTCCGATTCCCGCAGGACGACGGTGGGATGCTGGTTGGGAAGGTCGACGTTGACCGCGGCGATCAGGGCCATGCGGTAGTCGCCCATGGCCGACCCGGAAGCCGGTGCCGGGTTGATCGGTTGGTGCGGCGCCTGGGCGGGTGGGCCGTCCGGTTCACCACCGGCCGAACCGGTGCCTTCGGGGACATCACGCACGGAGTCACCGGTCTCGGGTACACCGCCATCCGGATCGGCCGGCTGAACGGCACCGTCCGACTCCTCCGTCGCCGCATGCCGGGTGGGTTCGCTGGCGGTGTCCTCCTCGGTGACCAGCTCCGTGGCGGCCGGAGGAACGGGCAGGCCGACCTGGCCCGAGGCCGATTCGGTCATCGTGTGCTCCGTGCGTTAACGCTGGCGGTGACCCCGATGGCGGCCATGAAGACGATCATGGCCGACCCGCCGTAGGACAGGAACGGGAGCGGGATGCCGGTCACCGGCATGATCCCCATGTTCATGCCGACGTTCTCGAACACGGAGAAGACGAGGAGGGCGAAGATGCCGGTGCACAGCAGCCGGCCCAGGCTGTCCCGGGCCAGTTGGGCAGCCCGGAGGATGCGCCAGGCCACGATTCCGTAGATGGCGAGGAGGACACTGGCGCCGACGAAACCCACCTGTTCGCCCACCGCGGAGAAGATGAAGTCCGTCTGCTGTTCGGGAACGTAGGCCAGATTGGTGAGGGCCCCGTGGCCCAGTCCCCTTCCGAAGACGCCACCGTGGGCGATGGCCTCTTTGGCCTGGGCCACGTTGTAGGTGGCGGCCTGGCTGGCCCCGTTGGGCGAGATGAAGCTGGTGAGCCGGTCGATCTGGTACTTCTGGAGGAGCCCCACGTTGACGGCGAACAGGACCAGCAGCACGGCGGCGGCTATCAGGCCGAGCAGATAGCGCCCGGGCATGCCGGCCACGGCCAGCATGACGAGCAGAATGACCGACATCACGATGGCGGTGCCCAGGTCGGGCTGCTTGAAGACCAGCAGGATGGGCACACCGGCCATGAGCACCATTCGGACCAGGTCGCGGAATTCAAGGCCCTCGGGTCGTCGGGAACAGTAGGTGGCGATGGCGATGATCAGCACCACGGTGGCGAACTCAGACGGCTGGAGCTGGATGGGGCCGAGCGGGAACCAGCGCTGGGCTCCCAGTCGGGCCGGTGTGGCCAGAACGGCCACCAGGGCGACGAGGATACCGATGTAGAGCAGGGTGCTGACCTGCTCCAGCCGCCGGTAGTCGAACAGGGCCATGAGCACCATGGCCACCCCGCCGATGACCAAGAAGATGGCCTGGCGCTTCAGGAAGTAGCGGGGGTCCTCACCGGCCAGGGCCAGCTTCCCTTTGGTGGCCGTGTACACCGTGACCACCCCGATCAGACCGAGGAGGACGGTGCAGCCCACCAGGACCACGTCGAACCGGGCGCTCAGGCTCCGGATCCGAGGCCGGGCGGCGACGGTTGCAGGGGCGTAGTTCACCAAGGGACTCTGACCGGGGAAGGTTACTCGCCTCCCCGAGCCTCCTCGCCGCGGTCGGCATTACCGGTCACGGACCGCCGCCCACATGGCCTCGACGGGGGGCTCGAGTCCCGTCCAGGCAGCCAGCTGGAGGGCCGCCTGATGGACCAGCATCCCGAGTCCGTTGTCGACGGTGGCGCCCTGAGCCCTGGCCGCGGCCAGCCAGGGGGTCTCCGGCGGGTGGTAGATGAGGTCGACCACCCACTGACCGGCGTGGAGCAGGGACGGATCGACCGGCCAGGGGGTGCTGTCGGCGCCGGTGGTCGTGCCGGCCATGCCCACCGGGGTGGCGTTGACCACCAGGTCGCAGGAGGCGGCCTCCTCGGCCCGGCCGGCCCGGCCCGCCGCACCCGCCAGGGCCAGGGCCGATGTGGCCCGTTCCGGGGTCCGGTTGACCACGATGACCTCGGCCGCGCCGGCGTCGGCGAGGGCGGCGACGACGGCTCGGGCCGCTCCACCGGCCCCCACCACGAGGCAGCGGAGCCCCCGGGGTTCGAAGCCGTCCCGGTGACCGAGGGCAGCCAACAGTCCGGCCCCGTCGGTGTTCTCGCCCCGCCAGGCCCCGCCGGCGTCGACCACGCAGTTGACCGCTCCCAACCGTTCGGCCAGAGGCGAGAGTACGGGGACCAGGCGGGCCACCGCGTCCTTGTGAGGCATGGTTACCGACAGCCCCCGCACACCGAGGGCACGGGCCCCGTCCAGGGCCGACGCCGTCCGCCCCGCAGCGACGGGGAATCCCACCGAGACCCAGTCGAGGCCGAGCTCGGCGAACGCCGTGTTGTGCAGGTGGGGCGAGAGGGAGTGGGTCACCGGGTCACCGATGACCCCGACCACGGCGGTGGCGGCGGACAGGGCGACGGGACGAACCGGCGTCCCTTCCACGGTGCGGTCGGCTCCCGGGGTCATCCGAGTCCTCGCTGCTGGGCCAGGGCCTCGTTCTGCTGTTGCTCGGCGAAGGTGTCGGCAAAGGCCTCGGTGCCGTCGTTCTCCACCACGACGAAGAACAGCCAGGACCCGGGCGGGGGGTCGAGGGCCGCCTCGAGCGAGGCCTTGGACGGGAAGCAGATCGGGGTCGGCGTCAACCCCTTGTTCAGGTAGGTGTTGTACGGGGAGTGGATGGCCAGGTCAGCCGAGGTGACCGGTCCTCCATCCCTGCCCTCGGAGTAGAGGACCGTCGAATCCATCTGGAGGGGCATGTCATTGGCCAGGCGGTTGAAGATCACCCGGGCCACCGGGCCCAGGTTCTTCTGGATGACCCCCTCTTTCTCCACGATCGAGGCCACCGTGATCAGCTGGTAGGGGGTGATCCCGAGTTTGGCCGCTCCGGCCTGGAGATCGAGGCTGTCGGCCAGACGGTCGAAGCGGTCGATCATGGTCGTGAGCAGTTGGGTATCGGTCTCCCCCGGCACCACGACGTACTGGCCGGTACCGAGCAGGCCGTCCAGATTGGTCGACCCGGCCGGCTGCCACGGCGAGCGCACCCTCCCACTCGTGGCCACGGAGCTGAAGCCGGCCGTGGTGTGTCCGGGTATCTCCCCGACCTGGGTGGCCACCTCGGACACGGTGAAGCCGGGTGGGATCTCGATGGGATAGACGTTGGGCCCCGCGGCGACGATCTTGTCGACGGTGCCGAAACTGCTGTTCTTGCGGAAGGCGTAGGAGCCGGGCAGCACGGTGGGGGACCCGTGGAACTGGCTCCAGATCCGGTAGGCCAGGGAGCTTCCGATGACCCCATTGGCCGCGAGCGTCGACGCCAGCTGGCTGGTCCCGCTCCCGGCACGGACGGTGGCGATGACCTGGCCCCCGGGCGCGCCTCCGGGATCGGCCTCGTGCTGGACCCAGAGGAAACCACCCACGAGGACCACCACGATCAGAGCGACCACCGCCACCACCACCCGCCGCCACAGGAAACGCCGGCGCCGGTGGCTGTGGACCGGCGTCCGGGACCGCGCCGGGCCGGCATCGGGCTGGGATCCGACACCGTCGGGAAGTCCGGGCGCTCCTGCGTCATCGGAAGGATCCCGACCGCTGGGTCCGGTGGGATCGGTCGGCTCGCTGGGACCGCTCGTGGTCACGGTCGCCCTGGCCCCGAGTCGAGCCACGCCGAGAGCATGACGGCCGCCGCCGCCTGGTCCACGATCCCCCGCCGCTTCCGGCCACCGGCTCCTCCGGCGGCCAGAGACTGGTGCGCGGTGACCGTGGTCAGGCGTTCGTCGAACAGCTCGACGGGTATGTCGTGGGGCCCCAGCAGTGCCTCGAGGGCGTCGGCCTCGTCGGCGGCCTCGTCGGCGGCCCGGCGCCGTCTTCCGTCGAGGGACAGGGGGAGTCCGACAACCACCACGACAGCCCCCTCGTCGAGGATCAGGTCGACCAGAGCCCGTCGGTCCGCCGCGGCGTCGCCGGACCGGATCAGGGTCGTGCGGGGCAGGGCCATGGTTCCCGCCGAATCGGTGACGGCGATTCCGATCCGACGTGAGCCCAGATCGATACCGACGGCCCGACCCCGACGGGTCGGTTCGTCGTGGGTCATGACCGGTCAGTCACCACGAAGGACCCGCCGTGCCTCGTCGAGGGCCCGATCGATCCCACTCGGATCCTTACCGCCGGCCACGGCCATCTCCGGCGATCCTCCTCCCCCGCCGCCGAGGAACGGCGCCACCTGTTTGACCAGGTCACCGGCGTGGACACCGTCGATCCCCGAACGGTCGGCCGATACCGCCAGCGAGGCCTTGGCCCCATCGGGACTGCCTCCGAGCACCACCGCCCGCAGTCCGCCCGTGGTCCGGGTGGCCTGGGCCAGGTCGCGGAGCCCATCGGGCTCGAGCCCGTCCCGGCGGCCGACGACCACTCCGTCCACGGCCTCGGCGGCCAGCGACGACGCCTCGGCCTGGAGCTCACGACTCCGGGACTGCTCGAGCGAGCGCTCGGCCGCCCGCTGCCGCTCGAGGAGCCGGTCGATGGCCTCGGGGACGTGCTCGGGTTCGGTGCGCAGCAGGGCGGCGGCCTCGGCGAGCAGTCCCTCTCGGGCCACGATCCGGTCGAAGGCACTCGTGCCGGTGACGGCGAAGAGGCGTCGGGTGTTGGAGCCGATGGATGCCTCCGAGGTGATGGTGATCGGTCCGATCATGCCCAGCGCCCCGACATGGGTCCCGCCGCACAACTCGATGGAGTGGGGCCCGGCCCGCACCACCCGCACCTGTTCGCCGTACTTGTCCCCGAAGAAGGCCAGGGCCCCCATGGCCTCGGCCTGGGCCTTGGTGGTCACCTCCACGATGACTTCGGCATCGGTCAGCACGTCGCCGTTGGCTAGCGACGCCACCGCGGCCAGTTCCTCGGCCCCGACGTTGCCGTGATGGCTGAAATCGAACCGCAGATAGTCGGGGGCCACCCGCGACCCCTGTTGGCGCACGTGGTCGCCTAGCACGGTCCGCAGCGCGGCGTGAAGCAGGTGGGTGCCGGTGTGATTGCGCCGGAGCGCATCGCGCCGGACGCCGTCGATCGTGGCCAGAGCGTCCTGGCCGGCGAAGATCTCGCCGGTGATGTGCACCCGGTGGGACGTCAGTCCGGGTAGGGCCGAGACGGTGTCAAAGACGGTGGCGGTACCCGTCTCGGTCACGATGGTGCCGGTGTCGCCGTCCTGGCCGCCGCCCTCGGCGTAGAACGGTGTCCGGTCGAGGAAGATCTCGGCCTGACCCTCGTGGTCTGGATCCAGATCGACCAGTACCGCCACCACTCGAGCCGGCGCGGAGTAGCCGTCGGGGCGTTGCCCGACGAACACGGTCTGGCCCTCGGTGTCGAGCACGGAGCGGTAGGCCGCTTCGCCGGCCGGCGTCTTGCCCGACCGGGCCGCGGCCCGGGCCTGGGTCCGCTGGGCCTCCATGGCCGCCTCGAATCCCTGGAGGTCGACCGACACCCCGGCCTCTTCGGCCATCTCGACGGTGAGCTCCACCGGGAAGCCGTAGGTGTCGTGCAGGCGGAAGGCCAGATCCCCCGAGACCGCCCCGGCCCCCGAGGCCAGTTCCTCTTCGAGAATGGTCGAGCCGGTGGCCAAGGTGCGGAGGAACCCGTCCTCCTCACGCCCGGTGACGTCGAGGAGAAGATGGCGCTGTTCGGCGAGGGCCGGATACGCCGAGCCCAGGATCCCGACGGCGGCATCGACCAGCCTCGGTGTCACCGCCCCGTCGAATCCCAGCTGGCGGGCCCGGCGGACGGCCCGGCGGATGATCCGTCGTAGCACGTAGCCCCGTCCCTCGTTGGCCGGGAGGACCCCGTCGGCCACCAGCATGGACATGGCCCGTCCGTGGTCGGCCAGGATCCGGAGGCCCACGTCCACGGCGGGGTCGTCTCCGTAGGTACGTCCGGTGATCGACTGGGCCGTCTCGATCATAGGTAAGAAGAGGTCTGTGGCGAAGATGGAGTCTGTTCCCTGGATGACGGGGAGGATGCGCTCGAGACCGGCACCGGTGTCGATACTCGGTCGGGGCAGACTCGTCGGTGGAACCGTCGCCGTTGCGGTTGTACTGCATGAACACCAGGTTCCAGATCTCCACGAACCGCTCCGACCCACCGAAGGCCGGTCCCCCTTCGTCGCCGTAGCGGGGTCCCTTGTCGAAGAAGAGCTCCGAACTCGGGCCGCATGGGCCGGTATCGCCCATCTTCCAGAAGTTGTCGTCGCCGAGGCGCTGGATCCGCTCCGGCGGGACGCCGACGATGTCGCGCCAGATCTGTTCGGCCTCGTCGTCGGTCTCGAACACCGTGACCCACACCCGGTCGCCGTCGATGCCGAGAACCTCGGTGACCAGTTCCCAGGCGAAGGGTATGGCCTCGGACTTGAAGTAGTCGCCGAAGCTGAAGTTGCCGAGCATCTCGAAGAACGTGCAGTGGCGCTCGGTCGTACCCACTACGTCGATGTCCACGGTCCGGAAGCACTTCTGGACCGATGTGGCCCGAGGCCACGGTGGCACCTCGTCCCCGAGGAAGAACGGCTTGAACGGCACCATGCCGGCGATGGTGAAGAGTACGGAAGGGTCGTGAGGAATCAGACTGGCCGACGCCACGGACGTGTGGCCGCGCTCGGTGAAGAACCGGGTGAAGGCACCGCGGAGGTGATCGGCGTCGGGCGCCGTGGCGGAGGTCACGACCTCGAATCCTACCGGGCCAGGTCGGAGGGGGATTTCGCCGAACGCTTGCGCCTCCGGGTTGGCCTACCGCCGCGGTCCGGTTCATGGTGGGTCGCCGGCGCTCTCGGGATGATCGGCGGATTCGAGGCCGTGGGCGCGGCGGGGATCCCGAGATCGGTGGTGACTCCCTGAGCGGCCAGGCCCGACCACAACTCCTCTTCCCGCCGCATCATCTCCTCCCGACCCGATGTCAACGCGTCGCGCAACCGGTCCCCGGCCCCACCGGCCGCCTGGCGCGCCGAGCGACCCACCTCCACCACGAGGGCGTCGGGTTGCAGGCGGGCGGCGGCCTGTTGCACCGTTCGCCGAACCCGGCGCTCGGCCCACAACGACGATCCGGCGCCGATGGCCGCCCCGGTGACCAACCAGAAGGTGCGCTTGGGCACCGGTCAGGTCCTCCCGTTGCGGGACGGAGGAACCGACGGGCCGGCGTGGTCGTTCCGCTCCTGACCCGAGGCCAGCCGTCGGATCCCGGTGGCCGCCCCCGCCCGTACGGCCAGCACCTTCACCACGGGATTGGCGAAGGCCCGGTAGGCCAGTTTGGACGCCGAGTCCACGGTGGCATGTACCGACTCGGTCGAGTCCAGTACGGCGCCCACCCGTTCCATCTCGGTGGCGGCCTGGTCCACCACCCGTTGGGCATCGGCTACGAGGGGCACGGTCTGGCGACGGAGGTCGTCGGCCACCCGCCGGAGCGCCCGTACCTGACGCTGGACCGAGCCCAGCGCCACCAGGAGACCGCCCACGGCCACGAAGCAGAGTATCGAGGCGATGAGGACAGCGATCTGGCCGGCGGACATGATCCGGTCAGTGTAGATCGTCGACGTTCTCCGGCCGGTCTCGGCTCAATGGGGTGTGGCCGGCCGGCCCGGTTCCCGAGGAAGGTCCAGCGCCCGGACCTGAACTCAGGTCGACGCCATGCCCACGATGGGCTGGTTGAGGTGCATGCCCCCGGTGGAACCGGAGAAGGCGGCGTCCCCGAAGGAGAAGATGCCGCCGTCCCGGGCCACCAGCCAGTAGCCACCGCCAGTGAGATCGGCAGCCATTCCGACGATGGGCTGGTTCAGGTGCTGGCCGCCGGTACCCCCGTGGAAGGCGGCGTCCCCGAAGGAGAAGATGCCGCCGTCCTGGGCCACCAGCCAGTAGCCGTTTCCGGTGTGGTCGGCAGCCATACCCACGATGGGCTGGTTGAGGTGCATGCCCCCCGTCGAGCCGGAGAAGGCGGCGTCCCCGAAGGCGAAGATGCCGCCGTCCCGGGCCACCAGCCAGTAGCCGTGGCCGGTGGGGGTGGCCGGCCATGCCCACGATGGGCTGGTTGAGGTGCATCCCCCCCGTCGAACCGTAGAACCCGGCGTCACCGAAGGAGAAGATGCCGCCGTCGGAGGCCACCAGCCAGTAGCCGTTTCCGGTGGGAGTTGCCGCCATACCCACGATGGGCTGGTTGAGGTGCATCCCCCCCGTCGAGCCGTAGAACCCGGCGTCACCGAAGGAGAAGATGCCGCCGTCGGAGGCCACCAGCCAGTAGCCACCGTCATCGGAACTGGCGGCCATGCCCACGACGGGTCGGTTGAGGGTCAGCCCGCCGGTGGAGCCGGAGAAGCCGGCATGACCGAAGGAGAAGATGCCGCCGTCGGAGGCCACCAGCCAGTACCCCGCACCGGCAAAGGTGTAGTGGTCGGCGGTCACCACCGGACTCGAGCCGTCGGCGTTGGTGAGGGAGACGTCCACCGTCGACCCAGCGGCGACACCGGACGGCGCCCGGGCCACCAGCGAGGTGCCCGACGTCACCGAGAAGGAGGCCGGGGTGGTGCCGAACCGCACCGAGGTGACGCCACTGAAGTTGTAGCCGTTGACCGTCACCGAATTCCCCCCGGCCAGCGGGCCCTTGGTGGGCAGCACACCGGTCACGACCGGGCACACGGGGGGCGAGGTCAGTACGGCTAGGAGCCGCGACCCGACGGGTGAGCCCCATCCGCTGGCCACGTCGTAGTTGGCCGTGGCCGGATACCTCCCCTCGCTGGAGGCGAGCAGAGCGTTAGTTCCCGCCGTCACGTCGTTGAACGGGGTGCTGGCACACGATCCGGCGTCGTAGAGCACCGGGTTGACCATCCCGGCCGGGCTGGACAGGCGCTGGTCGATCACCGCGATCATGGCCGCCCACAGGGGCGAGGCGCCGCTCGTGCCGCCCACCACGCCCCAGGTTCCTCCGCGATAGGACCAGTAGACGGCGTAACCGTGGGCCGGGTCGGCCGAGGCGGCGACATCGGGTACCTCCCGGCAGCTGGAGCGGCCGAGGGCTGCGCACTGGGCCAGGGCGGCCGGGTCGTCGACCCCGGGCCCCGTCTGCCACGACGGCTGGGCGAAGTCCGACGAGACGCCACCACCCCCGGCCCCGTAGGAGTCGTCCCAGACCGATTCGGCGGGTGGGGATCCCGCCGACACGAGTGACGTCCCCCCCACCCCGGTGACGTCGGGTTGGTCGGCCGGGTCGTCCACGGTCACCGCGGTGGACGGTTGCGTCGGATAGCAGTCGGTGGATCCCGAGTCACCCGAGGCCGCCACCACCGTCTGTCCCTGAGCTGCGGCCTCGGCGAAGAGGGCGGACTCGGTGGCCTGCTGGTCTCCCTGCATGGCCATCTGGGGCTCGCACAGACCCCAGCTGGTGGTGATGACCTTCAGCGAGGTGTCACTCACCATGTGCTCGTAGGTGTCGATGGGTCCAGTACCCGTCTGGGGGCCGGTGTACACCTTGACGGTGGCGCCCGGGGCCAGGCCGATGACGTCCTCGATATCGAGGGCGGCCTCGCCCTGTTGGACCATCGTGCCCGGACCGCCGTCGACGGGGACGTCGGTGACCGAGGTGTTGATGTTGTAGCACTGCTCGTAGTTGGTGATGTCGCTCGGCGTGTAGGGCTCCAACTCGTAGACCCCGATGCCTACACCCGTCCCGTCGAGGCCGTCACCGTAGAGCGAGCTGAGCCCGTAGGCGGTGGCCAGTTGCCCGGCGGTATAGGCGCCGGTGTTGGCGGCGGCCAGGCAGGATCCCGGCCCGACCGAGGGCACGGCGTCGGATGCCCGCGCCGCCTCGGTGCCCCCAGGAGCCGTCGAGCCGCCGGCCGGATCGGTCACCAGTTGGGGTTGGGGGGTGGCCACCGTCGAGAGCCCGATCACCCCGGCCACCGTCGGGGCCAGGGACGAGGGGACGGCGGGCTGCTGCGGGGTGAACCGGGCCACCCGGCCGTCGGGCAGTCGGGTGGAGACGAGGGACACGTCGAGGGCCTGTTCCAGCTGGGCCGTGGAGCCGGTGACCGGAATCAGGAGACCGTCAGGGGATGTCGGCCCGGGTTGGAGGCCAGCCGAGGTCAACCAGGATCGGGTGGCGGCGATCGTGGACGCGGTGGGCCCGAACATCGGGAGAAACTGACCGGCCGCCAGGTAGTGGTGGTACTCAGGCGATCCCGGCGTGGACACCGCAGCCACGAAGCCGTCCAGGGCGGTCTGGTCGCGGGGATGGAGGGCCACGTCGACGGTGACGCTGGCCGAGGCGTCGGCCGGGCCCTCGACTGCCGAGCCCGCGGGAAGGGTGGGGGTCGGACCGGCCAGGCGCACCGAGGGTCCGAGGTCCGTCGGCGCCGCCACCCCGGCGGCCCCGGCCATCGAGCCCGTCCCCACGACCATCGCGGCCACCACGGCCAGGGACAGCACCAGGCCGGACCGCGCCGACATGCCTCGCCTCCGACCCGGCTCGTTCATGGGCGACAGTCTGACCTATTCCGCGCGAGTTGCTGCGTCACCGGTCTCGTCACCGTGGCCTCGTCGTTCGCCTTCGGGTCCCGGTGCCGGGGGGGCTCCGGCGTCGGACCCGTGATCACCCCGCTGATGCTTCAGGCGTTCCGCCACCACGGCCTCATGCCCGCGGTCACTCGGCTCGTAGTAGCGGTGATCGACCAACTCGTCGGGCCGGTACTGCTGTTCGGCCCAGGCACCGGGGAGGTCGTGGGGGTAGACGTAGCCCTCGCCGTGCCCGATCGATCCCGCACTCCGGTAGTGGGCGTCCCGGAGGTGGGCGGGCACGGTGCCCCTCGGGCCCACACGGACATCGCGTTGGGCCCGACCAAGGGCCACCGTGACCCGGTTGGACTTTGGGGCACAGGCCAGATGGACCACGGCCTGGGCCAGATTGAGCTGGGCCTCGGGCAGTCCGACGAACTCGACGGCCCGGGCGGCGGCATCGGCCACCACCAGGGCCAGGGGATCGGCCTCACCGATGTCCTCGCTGGCCAGGATGACCAGGCGGCGGGCGATGAACCGGGCGTCCTCCCCCGCCTCCAGCATCCGGGCCAGCCAGTAGAGCCCGGCGTCGGGATCCGATCCTCGGACCGACTTGATGAAGGCGCTGACCTGGTCGTAGTGGTCGTCCTCGCCGTAGTGGTGGAGTCGGGAGTGCCTGGCCCGCTCCACATCGCCGAGCGTGACCGGTGCCTGCCCGGCCAGAGCCACGGCCACCTCCAGGGTGGTCAGGGCCGCCCGGGCATCCCCGTCGGCCAGGCCCACCAACGCCGCCACTGCGTCCGGCTCCGCCTCCGATCCCTCGGCGATCAGTCCCCGTGCGACCACCTGCTCCAGCTCCGGCTGCGACAGTGGCTCCAGCTTCCACAGCGTGGAGCGGGAGAGCAGCGGCGCGTTCACCTCGAAGAAGGGATTCTCCGTGGTCGCCCCGATGAGGACCAGCAGTCCCTCTTCCACCGACGGCAGCAGCGCATCCTGTTGGGACCGGTTGAACCGGTGGACCTCATCGAGGAAGAGGATCGTCCCCCGGCCCTGCTCCCCGAGGAGTCGACGCGCCCCTTCTACGACTTCGCGCACGTCCTTCACCCCGGCGCTGACGGCGGACAGGGGGACGAAATGCTTGGAAGTGGCTGCGGCCACGACCGACGCCAGGGTGGTCTTGCCGGTGCCGGGCGGCCCCCAGAGGATGGCAGAAGTCAGGCGATCGGCCTCGATGAGGGCCCGCAGCGGGGCGCCCGGGCCGACCAGGTGCTGCTGGCCGATGATCTCGTCGAGCGTGGTGGGCCGGAGGCGGGCGGCGAGGGGGGCGCGGGCGGCCAGCCGCTCGTCGGCGGCGCCGGAGAAGAGATCGTCACCGGCCACGATGCCCGGATCAGTCCCGGGGCGGAAGCGTCCGCAGTCCGAGGTCGGCCAGCACCCCGGGCGCCAACGGTTGCGGGGCGCCCGTCATCGGATCGGATCCTGACTGTGTCTTCGGAAAGGCGATGACCTCACGAATGGAGTCCTCGCCAGCGAAGATGGCGGCCAGGCGGTCGATTCCCACTGCGAACCCGGCATGGGGCGGTGCACCGTAGCGGAAGGCGCCGAGCAGGAAACCGAAGCGTGCCTCGGCCTCCTCGTCTCCGATACCCAGCACGGAGAACACCCGACTCTGAATGTCGGCCCGGTGGATCCTCACACTGCCCGAACCCAGTTCCCATCCGTTGAGGACCAAGTCGTAGGCCTGGGAACGGACCGAGGCGGGATCGCGCTCCAGTCGGTCGATGTCGTCGGCGTGGGGCATAGTGAAGGGGTGGTGGGCAGCCACCGGATGACCGGCGTCGTCCACCCCGTCGAACATCGGGAAATCGACCACCCACAGGTAGCGGTAAGGACCCTCGCTCACCGGGCGTCCTCCGAGGTCGACCCGCAGGTGCCCGAGGACCGTGCAGGCCAGGCGGTACTCGTCGGCCACCACCAGTACCAGGTCACCGTCGCTCGCCCCGGTGGCGGCGAGGAGTCCGGTCCGCTCCTCATCGTCGAGGAAGCGGTCGAGCGGCGAGTCGAGGCCGAGGGATCCGTTGTCACCCGAGGCGACCCGGAACCACGCCAGCCCCTTGGCCCCGAGGGACCGGGCCCGGTCGGTGAGGCTGTCCAGTCGGGATCGGGTCAGTGCCGCCCCCCCGGCGAGGACCAGGGCCTTCACACAGGGTGCCCCGAAGGCCCTGACCCCGGTGCCCGCGAACACGGTAGACAGGTCGACCAGCTCCATGCCGAAGCGCAGGTCGGGCTTGTCCGTGCCGTACCGGTCGATGGCCTCGGCCCAGGTCATGGTGGGTATGGTGGCCGGACGATCACCGGTGACGGCTTCGGCGGCGTCCAGGACCGCCTCGGAGACGAAGGCCAGCACGTCGTCCTGGGTCACGAACGACGCCTCGACGTCCAGCTGGGAGAACTCGAACTGGCGATCGGCGCGGAGGTCCTCATCACGCAGGCAGCGGGCGATCTGGTAATAGCGGTCAACACCGGCGACCATCAGCAACTGCTTGGCCAGCTGCGGGCTCTGGGGTAGGACATAGCAGCTGCCGGGGGTCAGGCGACTGGGTACGGCGAACTCACGGGCCCCTTCAGGGGTGGGGGCCCACAGAAGCGGGGTCTCCACTTCGACGAAGTCCTGGCGGTCCATGGCGGCCCGGAGGGCACGGTTGATGGTGGCCCGCACCCTCAGATTGCGCTGCATCCGGGGTCGGCGCAGGTCCACGAACCGGTTCTTCAACCGGATCACCTCGTCCACCTCGACGCGATCGTCCACCGCGAACGGCGGGGGCTCGGCCCGGTTGAGCACCGACACGGTGCAGTCCCCCAGCTCCACCTGGCCGGTGGGGAGCTCGGGGTTGACGGTGCCCTCGGGACGGGGGCGGACCGTACCCTCCACGGAAAGGACGTACTCACTGCGCACATCCACCGTCCCGGGGATCACGCACTGGATGATGCCCGAATGGTCGCGCAGGTCGATGAAGGCCAGGTGCTCCCCGTGTTCGCGGCGTTTGGCCACCCAGCCACAGACGGTGACGGTGGCGCCGACATCCCCGATCCCGAGGGATCCGCACAGGTGGGTCCGCATCGAGGTCGCTTGGGAGGGAGCGGGGACGGTCACGGGAGATCCTTTCGGGGGCGGGACCCGATCATGGGACCAGCGACACAGTAGGGGCACTCGAGCGGATCATCGACCCACCCCTTCATCCTCGGCTGGGCCGCCGCCGGGGGCGGCGGCCGTCTCGCCTCGGCGTGCTGCATCCTGGCTCACGCCCTGCACCGCCTCCACCACCTCCGGTCGGGTCACGGTGTGTTGGTCGCCGCCACCGCGCAGCGGCCGGACGACCACCGTGCCCGCCGCCGCCTCGTCGGGGCCCACGATGAGCGCCACACGGGCGCCGGAACGGTCGGCCGACCGCATCTGGGACTTGAGCGAACGTACGTCGAAGGCCCGGTCGGCCCGGAGACCGGCCTGGCGCAACTCGGCGGTCAGGTCCCGCGCCGCTTCCCCGCCGGCCACATCCACGACGAAGGCGTCGAGCGGAGGGGGCGACACGGCGAACACCCCCTCGGCGTCGCAGGCCAGCAGGATGCGCTCGATTCCCAGGCCGAATCCGATCCCCGGGGTCGGGGGGCCACCCAACAGCTCCACCATGCCGTCGTAGCGGCCGCCGCCGCCGATGCCGTTCTGCGCCGACTCCAGGGCTTCCGAGGAGAATTCGAACGTGGTCCGTGTGTAGTAATCGAACCCCCGGACCAGACGGTGGTCGATGGCAAAGGGGACCGAGAGCGCGGCCAGCCCTGTCGTGACCCGACCGAAATGGGCACGGCAGGGGTCGCAGAGATGGTCGTCCAGGGCAGGGGCGTCCGCCGTGGCTGCCAGGCAGGCCGGACGCTTGCAGTCGAGCACGCGGAGCGGGTTGGTCTCGAGACGCTCCCGGTGCTCGGGACAGAGTTCGTCCCGCCGAGCGGCCAGGTAGTCCCGGAGCACCTTCAGGTAGTCGGGACGGCACACGCCGTCACCCATGGAGTTGATCCGGAGGGTGAAGGTGGAGAGTCCGAGGGCACGGTAGAAGGCGTCGGCCAGCCACACCACCTCCACATCGAGGTCGGCGTCCTCGGTCCCGATGACCTCCACCCCGAGCTGATGGTGCTGACGATACCGGCCGGCCTGGGGCCGCTCGTAGCGGAAGGCGGGCGTGGCGTACCAGGCCTTCCACGGGAGCGGTGGACGGTGCTGGACATAGGCCCGCACGATGGGGGCCGTGCCCTCGGGGCGCAGGGCCAGGGCCCGACCACCCCGGTCCTCGAACTCGTACATCTCCTTGCCCACCACGTCGCTGCCCTCGCCGGTACCCCGCCGGAACACCCGCACGTCCTCGAAGATCGGGGTATGGGCCAATCCGTACCCGGCCCGCTCCACCATCGAGGCGAAGGCGGCCAGCAGCGCCTCCCACCGGACCGACTCGGGGAAGAGCACGTCATGGGTACCGCTCGGGGCGCGCGCGGCCAGGGAGTCGTCGGTCACCGCGGTCTCAGTCCTTCTTGCCGGGGAGGATGCGGTAGACGTCGTAGACGGCGTCGAGGTGGCGGATGAGGTTGAGGACCGACTCGAGGTGGCCGGGGTCGGCCAGTTCCACGTCGAAGCGCATCCGGCTGATCCGGTCGGAATCGGTCTGGGTGTTGGCGCTCACGATGTTGAGGTGATGCTCCGACACCACTTTGGTCACATCGGTCAACAAGCGGGACCGGTCGATGGCCACCACCTCGATGGTGGCCACGAACACCCCCGAGGAGCGGTGGTCCCACTCGACTTCGATCAGGCGCTCCCGCGACCGGCTCGCCAGTGAGGCGGCATTGGCGCAGTCGGCCCGGTGCACTGACACCCCTCGGCCTCGGGTGACGAAGCCCACGATTTCGTCACCGGGCACAGGGGTGCAGCAGCGCGACAGCCGCACCATGAGATCGTCCAGACCCTCCACGTAGACCCCGACGGCCGAGCCCCGGCCGGGACGAGGGGCGGTGGGCTGCTGACGGGCCGTAACCGGGAGCTGCTCTTCGTAGACGCCGCCGCGCAGGTCCCGCAGGATGCGTTGGGCCACGGCCCGGGCCGAGACCCGGCTGTCGCCGATGGCGGCATGGAGGGCGTCAACGTCGGCGTAGTTCATGGCCGTAGCCACGTCGCCCAGGGCCCGTTCGGAGGCCAGCTTCTGGACGGGCAGGCCCTCCCGCCGCAGCTCTTTGATCAACTCCTCCCGACCGAACTCGATGGCGTCCTCCCGCCGCTCACGGGAGAACCACTGGCGGATCTTGGTCCGGGCCCGCGAGGAGGCCACCATGCCCAGCCAGTCGCGCGACGGACCGGCCGTAGGCGCCTTGGAGGTGAAGATCTCCACGGTGTCGGCGGAGTTGAGCCGGGTGTCGAGGGGTACCAGACGCCCGTTGACCTTGGCGCCGATGCACCGGTGTCCGACCTCGGTGTGGATGGAGTAGGCGAAGTCCACCGGCGTGGCGTTGGCGGTAAGGGCGATGACTTTGCCCTTCGGGGTGAAGACGTAGACCTCGTCCTCTTCGAGGTCGAGTTTCAGGGCCTCGAGGAATTCGATGGGGTCCGTGGTCTCGTTCTGGAAGTCGACGATCCGTTGCATCCACTCGATCTCGGCCGTGGTGGAGGAGGTCTCTTTGGCCAGTGCCAGTCGCTCGGCGCGACGGTCCCGCTCGGCCAATTCAGCCCGCTGGGCCGGCGTCATGGACGATGACTTCTTGGCCGACCCCCCCCTGGCGCCATCGGACTTGGTCCCTTCGGAAGTACCGCCGGACGGCCCCCGCTTGGCGGCGACCTTGTCTCCCCGGGATTTGGTGATCGTCCCGGTCTCCTTGCCGGGCTTCGGTACTGTGGCCGGACGTCCCGGGTTCTCCTTGTACCCCCAGTGGGCCGCGATCCCGTACTCGGCCCGGCGGTGCATCTCATGGGTCCGCACCTGGACCTCGATGGGCTTCCCGTCGAGACCGATCACCGTGGTGTGCAGCGACTGGTAGAGGTTGAATTTGGGCGAGTTGATGTAGTCCTTGAAGCGGCCCTGGACCGGAGGCCAGATGGCATGAATGGAGCCGAGCGCGGCCCAGCAGTCCTTCTCCGCTTCGACGATGACCCGGATCCCCACCAGGTCGTAGAGGTCGTCGAACTCCTTGCCCCGGACGACCATTTTCTCGTAGATGCTCCAGAGGTGCTTCGGGCGCCCGGTCACCTCGGCGTTGATCCCCGACGCGGCCAGTCGTTCGCGCACCGACACCAGCACACGGGCCAGGAACTCGTCCCGCAACGGGGCACGGCTGGCCACCATCTGCTCGATCTCGGCGTACCGCTTCGGGTGCAGCGTGGCGAAGGCGAGGTCCTCGAGCTGCCAGCGGACCTCCTGGATCCCCAGCCGGTGGGCCAACGGGGCGTAGATGTCGAGGGTCTCCTGGGCGGAACGACGCTGTTTCCACTCCGGCATCACCGACAGGGTGCGCATGTTGTGGAGCCGGTCGGCCAGTTTGATGATCAGGACCCGCCAGTCATCGGCCATGGCCACCAACATCTTGCGCACCGTGGCCGCCTGTTGGGCCTCTTTGGAATCGAACTGCAGGCGGTCGAGCTTGGTCACGCCGTCCACGATCAGGGCCACGGCGGGTCCGAAGTCCCGGTCGATGACCTCGGTGGTCACCCCGGTGTCCTCCACGGCGTCATGGAGCAGGGCCGCGGCCACCGTCATGGCGTCGAGCCCCAGGTCGGCGACGATCCCGGCCACGGCGATGGGATGGGTGATGTAGGGCTCACCGGAGCGTCGCAGTTGTCCGGCGTGGGCGACGGTGGCCGTCTCTGCCGCCCGGACGATGAGTGAGGTGTCGTCTCCAGGGTGCCGGCGGAGGAACGACTGGATCACCGGCACCAGCAGGGCGGACTCGTCTGCAGGCAGCGTGGAGTCGGCGAGATCGTTCTCGCCGGAGGCGGTCCCCTCGGCTGGGACGGGCGCGGCCAGGGCCATCTCTAGAGGGTACCCGTCGACGGGGCTTCATCGGTACCTTGCCGGCCGGGGCCGACACCCGTCAGGACCCCGGGTTCAGCGGCGTTTCCCCTTGCCACCCCTGCCCTTGCCCTTGCGGGGCCGGGGTGGGGGCCGGTTTCCGGAGGGTCCGGTCGACCCCGGACCGGCTGTACCGCTACCGCCCCCCGGGCCCGAGGACCCGTTCGTGCTGGCCGCAGCGTTCGAATTCGTGGTTCCTCCGGCCGATCCGGACTTGACAGCACCACTGGAGCGGCGGGCCGCCGACGCCGCCCCGGGTCGAATGACCCCGGTGGTCTGCGGTCGATTCCGCCCCGAACCCCGTCCCCCTCCGGCGGCACCAGCCATCGCCGCGGCCATGGCCGGGGTGAGCACGGCGTCCCGGTCCCCCCGGGTCTCCAGCCGTTGTCGGATGGTGATGTAACGGGGTTCGCGCTCCTTCATCCACGCCAGGAGGGGCGAGGCGATGAATATCGATGAGTAGGCCCCGCTGGTCAGACCGATGACCAGGGCCAGGCCGAAGTCCTGGAGCGAGGTGGCGCCGAGGATGAATGACCCCACCACGAGGACCGAGAGTACAGGGATGATCGCTACCAGCGAGGTGTTGATGGAGCGGGCCAGCGTCTGGTTCATCGACAGGTTGACCATCTCGGAGTAGGTGATCCGCCCCGACGCGCCGAGTCCCTTGGCATTGTCCCGTATTCGGTCGAAGACCACCACGGTGTCGTAGAGCGAATACCCGAGGACGGTCAGCACGGCGATCACCGTGTCCGGGGTCACCTGGAAACCGGCCAGGGAGTAGATGCCCACCGTGACCAGAATGTCGTGGATCACCGCCACGATGGCGGCCAGGGCCATCTTGAACTCGAAACGGGCCGAGATGTAGATGGTGACGGCAATGAAGAAGATGATCAGGGCCTTGATGGCGGCGTCGGTGACCTGGGAGCCCCACGTCGGCCCCACGTCGTTGAAGTTGACGTTGTCCGGCGTGGTGTGGGCCGCCCGGGCCAGGGCGTCCTGCACGTTGTTCTCGATGGTGGTCCGGTCATTCACCGACTTCGAGTTGAGGTCGACGGTGACCAGTATCTGCTTGGAGTGGTTGAGCTGGTTGGTCAGCTGGACGACGGTGGGTTGGGCTACACCGGCCGACTCCGCCGCCGCCGTGGCTTCGGCCACGGTGAGCGTCGATGAGGTGACCAGCCACGACTGACCGCCTTTGAAGTCGATCCCCAGGTTGAGACCCCGGGTGCTCAACGAGACGATCCCGAGCAGGATCACCACGGCGGAGGCGGCGAACCACACCTTGCGGCGACCGATGAAGTCGAATGACGTCTCGCCCCGGTAGAGGCGGACGAAGACGTTCGGGCGCTTCTCCCCCGCCGCTTCGAGTTCGAAGTCCTCCTCGGCCAGTTCGAGCTCCTCGGCGAAGTCCTCCTCGAGCACCGCGGCGGCGTCCTCGGCGTCCGTCCCGGTGACGTCGGGGTCGTCGTCCGTCCCGCCCTCGTCGCCACTCCGACCACGGTTGCTGCGCCGTGGGCTCATGACGGCTGCCCCGCCGTGACGCCGAGCCCGCTGGCCACGCTCATGCCCCGCACCTCGGATCCCCGTCCGCTGGTGCCGAGGAGGATCACGAACGGTCTCGTGAAGAAGTAGGTGATGAAGATGTCGAAGACCGTCGAGATCCCGAGGAAGAGGGCGAAGCCCTTCACGTCACCCACCGAGAAGAGGTAGAGCACGATGGCGGCCAGCAGCGAGACGGCATCGGCGGCCAGCACGGTGCGGAAGGCGCTGGCGAAACCGCGATCCACACTGGTCCGGATGGTCCGACCCGAACGGGTCTCGTCCTTCAGACGTTCGAAATAGACGATGTAGGAGTCGACGGTGATACCGATGGAGACGATCAGCCCGATGATGCCGGCCAGGTCAATGGTGGTGTTCAGGCTCTCCCCCATGAAGGCGATGGTGGCCCACAACAGGGCGGCGGTGACGAACAGGCCGGCCAGCACCACCAGGCCGAGCAGCCGGTAGTAGAAGATGATGTAGAGCATCACCAGGGCCAGGCCGGCCAGGCCGGAGATCAGTCCGGCCCGGAGGGAGGACTTGCCCAGTGACGGCGAGACGGTTTGGACGGTGAGGCGGTCCAGCTTGACAGGGAGGGCCCCGTAGGTGAAGTCGGTGGCCAGGGTCTTGGCCTCGGTCTCGCTGAAGCTCCCCGAGATCTGCACCTGGCCGTTGAAGTTGGTGGGTGTCGACGAGGTCGGTGACGTGATCGGCGCCGAGATGACCTGCCCGTCGAGATCGATGCCGATGATGGCGTGGAACTGCTTGGTGGCAAGGGCCTGCCACTGCGCGCTTCCCACACTGGTGAGATTGAGGTTTACCGCCCACTGTCCACTGTTCAACTGGGCGTTGGCCGACTTGACCGCCGTACCGGTCATACCCGCCGGTCCGAGCACGTAGCGACCCCCACCCGTGGCCGGCAACAGCACCTCGTCATTCTTGTTGTCCTTCAGCGGTGAGGTGGACGGATAGGTGGCGAACTGGGGATCCGCCTGGATGTTGGACAGGTTGCTGGTGTAGCCGTTGATGTTGCTCGAATCGATCTGGACACCGATGTTGGTGGCGGTGAGAGCGGTCCCAGCAGCACACGTGGGAAGCGGGCCGGTGGACGGCAATTTCCCCTTGGCCACGGTGAGGGCCGGCGCATAGCAGAGGGCAGGTCGGAAGAAGAGTTGGGCGGTGTTCCCCAGTGTGGCCAGGACCTGCTGGGTGTTCTTCTCGCCGGGAATGGACACCGAGATCTGGTTCCCACCCTGGCTGTCAACGGTGGCGCCACTGGTACCGGCATTGACCCGGTTGTCCAGAATGGAGACGATGGTGTCCAACTGGGCCTTGCTCACCGGTCGGTGGGTCCGGTAGACGACAGAAAGTCCCCCGTCGAGGTCGAGGCCCAACTTCGGGGACCATCCGGCGGCCAGCGTGGCCCCGAGGGCGATGGCGGCGATGGCCACCACGGTGAGCAGGCTGACCCACAGCGAGCGTTTGTTCTTCATGATCGGTCAGACGATGGGCGGTGCATCGTCGCCACCCGGGTCCTCGACCTCGGTGGCCTTGGGCCGCAAGCCTCGGCGCCGGGCCCGGCGGTTGCCCGTTCCGGGAGCAGGCTCGTCTGTGGTGGTGCCGGCATCGTCGTGATCGTCGGTCCCGTCGTCAGCGTCCTCGTCTACGTCCTCGTCATCGTCGGAATCACCGTCGTGTCCGTCCTCGACCGCCCCGTCGTGTTCCGGTTCGTCGTCGTCATCATGGTCGTCGTCGAACTCGTCGTCGAACTCGTCATCAGCCGGTACGACCGGCTCGATCTTGCGGATCACGTACTGCCTCAAGACCACGAAGGAGGCCCCCACGCTGGTCTCGAGGGTCACCCGGTCCCCGTCGATGTCGATGATGTATCCCACGATCCCGCCGGCGGTGAGGACCTCGTCGCCCACCTCCCAAGCCGCTCCCTGCTCCTTGGCTGCCTGGGCCTTGCGCTTCCTCGGCCGGTAGTAGAGGAAGTAGAACCCCGCGGCGATCACGGCATAGATGATGATGATGGGGCTGATCCCACTGGTCTTCTTCGCCGTGGCGGCGGTGACCGTCCAGGCCACGGCGGTGAGCGCGCCAGTCATCGGTGACGGAATGGGGGGTCGGGGGTCAGCACAGCGGTCCGACTGTAGCCCAGCCCCACCGCCAACTGATGCCGCTAGACGGCTGCGCTTCCCCAGGCTTCAGCGGTCGAGGCCCGCAGGGCGGCGAACCGTCCCTCGATGATGGCGGCCCGGGCATCGGACATGAGTCCGAGCACGAAGGCCAGGTTGTGGATGCTGACCAGGCGCCAGGCGGTGGGCTCCCGGACCCCCAGGAGATGGCGCAGGTACCCCCGGGACCACCCCGAGCAGGCCAGGCAACCGCATCCCTCTTCGAGCGGGGCGCCGTCCTCGGAGTACACGGCGTTGCGCAGGTTGAGCTTCCCGGCCCGGGTGAGCACGGTTCCGTGCCGGGCCATCCTGGTAGGGGCCACACAGTCGAACTGGTCCACCCCGAGGGCCACCGCCTCGAGCAGTCCGACCGGGTCGCCCACCCCCATCAGGTACCGGGGTCGGTCGGTCGGAAGATGGGGAACCGTGGCCGCCAACGCCTCGAGCATGGCGGCGCGGGGCTCTCCGACGGAGAGTCCGCCGATCCCGTAGCCGTCGAACCCGATGGCGACCGTCCGCTCCGCACTCTCGGCCCGGAGGACCGGGTCGGTCCCGCCCTGCACGATGCCGAAGAGGGCCTGCTCCTCCGGCCGGGCCTCGAGGTGGTCGTGGTGCCGACGGGCCCGGCCGGCCCAGGCCGCCGTGCGCTCAACGGCCACTCTCAGCACCTCCGGTGGGGCCGGGAGCGTGGCGCAGACGTCGAGGACCATCTGGATGTCGGCTCCGATCAGCCCCTGGGCTTCGACGACCGACTCCGGGGTGAGACGGACCCGGTTCCCGTCGTAGACCGAGGCGAAGGTGACCCCGTCGTCGTCGACGCTCGGACCGAGCGAATGCACCTGATAGCCGCCCGAATCGGTCAGGGTGTGGCCATCCCAGCCGGTGAACCGATGGAGACCCCCGAGCTGGGCCACCGTCTCGACCCCGGGCCGGAGCATCAGGTGGTAGGCGTTGGCCAGTACGACGCCCGCCCCGAGGGCGCCGAGGTCCACGCTGTCGAGGGCCTTCACCGCACCCCGGGTGCCCACCGGCATGAAGGCCGGGGTGGCGTAGCCGCCCCTCGCCGTCCACACCGTGCCCGCCCGGGCCTGCCCGTCGGTGGCCACCACCTCCATGCGCGCCCGGGTCATGCGCCACCCACCGGTGGACGCAGGGGTCCGTCCTTCGGGTGCTCCGACCGCCCGACGGCCCGGCCCACCATCATGGCGTCACCGAAGGAGAGGAATCGGTAGCCCTCGGCCAGGGCCGTGGCGTAGAGCTGTCGCCAGCCCGGTCCACAGAACGCCTCGACCAGGAGCAGAAGGCTGGACCGGGGCAGGTGGAAGTTGGTGATGAGCACGTCGACCACCCGGAAGCGATAGCCCCCGTAGATGTAGAGGTCGGTACGGCTGTCGAGCCGTCCCGAGACCGCGGCCGACTCCAGGGCCCGGACGGTCGTGGTGCCCACCGCCACCACCCGGCGTGCCGCGGCACAGGCGGCCATGGTCTCCTCGGGCACGGTGTAGCGCTCGCTGTGGATGACGTGCTCCTCGGCGGTGGCCGCGGTCACCGGCCGGAAGGTGTCGAGGCCGATGGCCAGGTCCACCCGGGCCAGCGTGGCCCCAGCGGCGGCACAGTCGGCGAGGAGTCGCGGGGTGAAGTGCAGACCGGCGGTGGGGGCGGCCGTCGACCGGTCCCCGAAGGACCGGGTCGTCGAGTACACCGTCTGGTACCGCTCGGGGTCATCGAGGGGCCGGTGGATGTAGGGCGGGAGGGGCATGGTCCCGGAGCGCTCGACCACCGCGGGGTCGAGCACCCGAACCGAGCGCCGTCCGTCGTCCGCCTCCCCGAGAGCCGGTCCTACCTCGACCACCGGATCGGCATCGGCGGCGGCGCCGGGTTCGTAGAGCAGGGTGGGACACCGAAGACGGCGCCCCGGCCGCACCAGGGCCTCCCAGACCGCCTTCGCTCCATCGACCGGCTCGATGAGCAGGACTTCGGCCCGGCCTCCCGACCGTTTCCGCAGGGTCAGCCGGGCCGGCATCACCCGGGTGTCGTTGACGACCAGGACATCACCGGGTCCCAGGAGCCGGGGCAGATCGGCCACGGTGGCATGTTCGATGCCGGGCCCGTCTCCGAGGCCGGGACCGACGAGCAGACGGGCGGCGCTGCGGGGCTCGAGTGGACGTTGGGCGATGGCGGACTCGGGCAGCCCGTAGTCGTAGGCCGCCATCGGTGTCCCCGCCGGCGCTCCACCACCCGGGTGGATCCGTTCCCCCATGCGCTCCGACATGCGCACCATGGTGGCAGACCGGGCCGGGCCCGTCCGCGGGTCAGGTGGTGGTGCCGGACTAGAGGAGCGTCGGCTCGACCGGGGTGAGTCCGAGATGGGCCCAGGCCCGGGGGGCGGCCACCCGGCCCCGGGTGGTGCGTTGCAGGAGGCCCTGTTGGAGCAGGTAGGGCTCGTACGCGTCCTCGATGGTGTTGGGCTCTTCGCCGATGCACTGGGCCAGGGTGGTGAGGCCGACGGGGCGGCCGGCGAACCGGATGCACAGCACGTCGAGGATGGCCCGGTCCACCTTGTCCAGACCCAACCGGTCCACCCCGAAGACCTCGAGTCCGGCCACGGCGGCCTGGGCGGTGATGGTGCCTTCGGCCCGGACCTCGACGAAGTCCCGTACCCGGCGCAGGAGACGGTTGGCGATGCGGGGTGTGCCCCGGGACCGTTCGGCGATACGCAGCGCCCCCTCGGGATCCACCGGGACGCCCAGGATGCCGGCCGACCGGTCCACGATGGTCCGGAGCTCCTCCACGTCGTAGTGGTCGAGTCGCCCGACGAAGCCGAACCGGTCCCGGAGGGGACCGGCCACCAGTCCGGTCCGGGTCGTGGCGCCCACCAGGGTGAACCGGGGCAGGTCGAGCCGGATGCTCCGGGCGGTGGGCCCCTTACCGATGAGGATGTCGAGCTTGAAATCCTCCATGGCCGGATAGAGGATCTCCTCCACGGACCGGTGGAGCCGGTGGATCTCGTCGATGAAGAGGACGTCACCCTCTTGGAGGTCGGTCAGGAGGGCGGCCAGGTCACCGGCGCGGACCAGCACGGGGCCCGAGGTGATGCGCAGCCCCACGCCCATCTCGGCCGCCACGATGCCGGCCAGTGAGGTCTTGCCCAGGCCCGGGGGCCCGGCGAACAGGAGGTGGTCGGCCGGCTGGTTGCGCTTCAGTGCGGCCTCGATCACGATCCGGAGATGCTCGGTCAGCTGTCGCTGTCCGACGAATTCGTTCAGTGTGTGGGGGCGCAGCCCGGCGTCCTCCACCTCCTCGGTCGGCGCCATCGTCGGGTCGACGGGCCGGACGTCCCCGCCCGATCCGTCACCGGGTGCGTCGGCGGCCAGCACTTCGCGTCGGGCCTCGGGTGTCATCGGTTGCGGGCCAGTTCGCGCAGGGCCGACCGCACCAGGTCCTCGACCGAACCGTCCTCGCCCACCGCCTCGAGTGCGCCACGAATCTCGTCGGGTCCGTAGCCCAACTCGGTGAGGGCCGCCCGCGCCTCGCTGCGGGACGAGCCGCCGCCCGTGGCCATCGGACCGGGTTCGCCCAGGGTCGGGAGGTCCAGGCGGGCCTTGAGCTCGAGCAGGAGCCGCGCCGCGGTCTTCTTCCCCACGCCCGGCACCGTGCAGAGGGTGTCGATGTCGTCCTCCAGCACCGCCGTGGACAGGGCGGCCGGCGACAATGACGACAGGATGGCCAGGGCCAGGGACGGCCCGACCCCGTGGGCCCCGAGCAGGGCCTCGAAGCACCGCCGTTCGTCGGCGTGGGCGAACCCGTAGAGGACGATGGCGTCCTCACGCACATGGGTATGGACATGGAGGAAGACGTCACTTCCCGTGGGGCCCAGACCGGCCAGGAGCGAGGTGGTCACCGAGGTGCGATAGCCGACGCCTCCCACCTCCACGATGACCTCGCCCGGGGCCGGGCGGTCCAAGACCGTGCCCCGCAGCGAGCCGATCATGACCGTTCCCCCGAGGTTGTGGTGGCGGCGGCCACCGCCCGGCGCAGGGGTTGGGTGGTGAGATGACAGGCGGCCAGGGCCAGGGCGTCGGCCACGTCAGGGGGCCTGGGTGCCTCGGCCAGCCCGAGCAGGGAGGCCACCATCCGCTGCACCTGTTCTTTGGTGGCGGATCCGTAGCCCACCACCGCCTGCTTGACCTCGTTGGCGGTGTACTGGGCCACCTCGCATCCGGCTTCGGCCGCCACCACCATGGCCACACCGGCGGCCTGGCCGGTGGCCATGGCCGTCCGGGCATTCACCTGGAAGAAGACCCGCTCGACCACGACCGCCTCCGGGGCGAATTCGGCCACGAGGGACCGTAGCTCGTCGGAGAGCGTGCGGAGCCGTTCGGGCAGAGGGACGGTGGGCTCGGTCGAGATCACCCCGCCGGCCACCGCAACCAGGGATCCGCCCCGTCGGGTGACCACGCCGTACCCGCACCGGGACAAACCGGGATCGATCCCCAGGACGAACATGCGTTCGATGGTACCCTGCCGGCGTCGCCGGGGGACGGATGCTCGGAGGGCGCCTCACCCCTCGTAGGCGGCCATGACCGCATCGGGGATGTCGAAATTGGCGTACACGTTCTGCACGTCATCATGGTCGTCGAGCGCCTCCAGGAGCCGCAGGACCCGTTTGGCCTCCGACTCCGAGGCCACCTCGACGGTGGTGGTGGGCACCATCGACAGCTCAGAGGCCCCGGGCTGGAGGCCGGCCTCCTCCAAGGCGGCGTGGACGGCGGTCAGCTCGGCCGGGGCACTCGTCACTAGCCACTGCTCCCCTTCGTCGGCCAGGTCTTCGGCTCCCGCCTCCATGCCCACCTCGAGCACTCGGTCCTCGTCGAAGGTGCGGGGCACGGCGATGACGCCCTTGCGCTCGAACTGCCAGCTGACGGCACCCGGCTCCGCCATGCTCCCGCCATTCTTGGAGAAGAGATTGCGGATCTCCGCGCCGGTGCGGTTGCGGTTGTCGCTCAGGCACTCCACGATGACCGCCACACCGGCCGGGGCGTACCCCTCGTAGGTGATGGATTCGTAGCGCACCCCCTCGAGTTCACCGGAGCCCCGCTTGATGGCCCGCTCGATGGTGTCGATGGGTACCGAGGCGTCGCGGGCTTTGGTGTACATGGTGCGCAGGCTGGCATTGGCCGTCATATCGCTTCCGCCCTCCCGGGCGGCCACCTCGACCTGGCGGATGATCTTGGCGAACACCTTGGCCCGGGCGGCGTCTTTGGCCCCCTTCTGGTGCTTGGTGGTGGCCCACTTGGAGTGTCCCGACATGCCTAGCGCCTCTCCTCTTTGGTGATCTCCACGAACAGCTGATGCAGCCTACGGTCACCGGTGAGCTCCGGGTGGAACGAACTGACCAGCACCGCTCCCTGACGACAGAGCACGGGCTGGCCCGGGACGGTCCCACCGGGGACGGCGGGCAGCGTGGCCAGGACTTCGACCCCTGGACCCACCCGTTCCACCACGGGAGCCCGGATGAACACGGCATGGACGGGATCGGTTCCCACGCCGGCCACATCCAGGTCGCACTCGAATGATGCCCGTTGGCGGCCGAACCCGTTCCGCCGGATGGTCAGGTCGATCACGCCGAACCGGCGCTGGTCGGGCCGTCCGTCCAGCACCTCGGTGGCCAGCAGGATCATCCCCGCACAGGTCCCGAAGGCGGGCAGGCCGGCGCCGAGGGCCTCCAACAGCGGGACGAACAGTCCTGCGGACTCGAGCAGGAGCGAGAGGGTGGTCGACTCCCCTCCAGGCAGCACGATCCCCGAAAGCCCGTCCAGGTCAACAGGCTCGCGAACCAGGCGGACGGTGGAACCGAGGGATGCCAGGGTCGCTGCGTGTTCCCGCACATCACCCTGGAGGGCCAGCACCCCCACGCTCACCGTCGCGGTCCCCGTCGTGGCCGGCCCGCGGGCCGGTCACCAACCACGCTCGGCCAGATGCACCCCGAGCGACGAGATCTCCTGACCGGGCATGGCGTCACCGAGCCCGGTGGACACCTTGGCCACGAGATCGGCATCGGTGTAGTGGGCGGTGGCCTCGACGATGGCTCGGGCCATCCGCGAGGGGTCACCGCTCTTGAAGATCCCCGAACCCACGAAGACCGCCTCGGCGCCGAGCTGCATGACCAATGAGGCGTCGGCCGGGGTGGCGATCCCGCCGGCACAGAACAAGGGAACCGGCAGGCGACCGGTGGTGGCGATCTCCTGCACCAGGCCGATAGGGGCCACCAGCTCCTTTGCCCAACCGTACTGCTCGGCCGGATCGGCCTCGGTGACGCGACGGATGTCCCCGAGGATGGAACGGAGGTGCCGCACGGCCTCGACGATGTTGCCGGTACCGGCCTCGCCCTTGGAGCGGATCATGGCGGCGCCCTCGGAGATCCGGCGCAGAGCCTCGCCCAGGTTGGTGGCTCCACACACGAACGGGATCTCGTAGCCCCACTTGTCGATGTGATGAGCCTCGTCGGCCGGAGTGAGGACTTCGCTCTCGTCGATGTAGTCCACCCCGAGGGCGGCCAGGACCTGCGCCTCGGCGAAGTGACCGATACGAGCCTTGGCCATCACCGGCACGGTCACGGCCGCCTTGATCCCCTCGATGAGGGCGGGATCGCTCATCCGGGCCACCCCCCCGTCACGGCGGATGTCCGAGGGCACCCGCTCGAGGGCCATGACCGCCACCGCCCCGGCATCCTCGGCCACCTTGGCCTGTTCGGCGTCGACCACGTCCATGATGACGCCGCCGCGCAGCATCTCGGCCAGGCCCCGCTTGACGGTGAAGGTCCCGGTGGGACGGGCGTCGGCACTGGTGCGGGAGTCGTTCGGGGAATCGGGCATGGGGCCCATTCTACTCCCGTCGTTCCTGGTGACCGCCCGGGGCGGCGTGCCGCTGTCCGGCCCGGGCGACCGTGGGCCGGGCGCGCCGGTGACCGCCCTCAAGGGCGGTCACCGGCGATGGAGCGCGGTCGATGCGGTGTGACGACTACGCCTGCAGCGTGGCCTCGGCCTCGATCTCGATGTCGACCTTCTTCGCCACGACGAGACCACCGGCCTCCATGACGGCACCGAAGGCCACCCCGAAGTCCTCACGGTTGATGGTGGTCCTGGCGCTGAAGCCGACCCGGTGCAAGCCGTAGGGGTCCTTCACGACACCCTCGAGTGTGGCGTCCAGGGTCACCGACTTGGTGACACCACGGATGGTGAGGTCTCCCTCGACCTTCCACTCGGTCGGTCCCTCCGCCTTGATGGACGTGCTGACAAAGGTCCACGTCGGATGGTTCTCCACGTCGAAGAAGTCATTGGTCCGCAGATGGTTGTCCCGGTTCTCGTCCCGGGTGTCGACGCTGCCGGCCTGGATGGTCACCGAGACGGTGGAGTCCTCGGGGCTCTCGGCCAACTGGAGGGTGCCCTCGAAGGTGTTGAAGGCACCCCGGACCTTGGACACCGCCATATGGCGCACGGTGAATCCCAACGTCGTGTGCGACACATCGATGGCATAGGTCCCCACCGCCGGGTACTCCACGCCATCTACCGTCCGGCTCACTACTTCTGCTTCTGGGGACATGGCCACTCCTCGGGTCTCGTCATCGGGCGCCTCGTGCGCCTTGTGTGCTTGCACAAACAACTATAGCACAGATATTTGTGTTCGCAACTACCCCGCCGGCGACTTGTAGGATGGCTCCATGGCACGAGCGCAGACCTTCGACGATGAGCGACTGACCACCGTGGGGCTGCTGATGGAGTCGGCCGCCGGCCTGCGGCGGGTCTTCCAGCGCCGTCTCGAGGACGAGCAGTCGCTCTCCGCCCAGTCGTTCGACGTGCTGATCCGGCTGGCCCGGAGCCCGGGCCACGAGCTCCGGATGAGCGAGCTGGCCGCACAGACCTCCCTGACCCCGAGCGGCCTGACCCGCTCGGTCGACCGGCTCCAGGACCAGGGACTGGTGCAGCGCCGGGTCTGTCCCGAGGACCGACGGGGCTCCTTCGCCTTCTTGACCCCGGCGGGTACAGGCACTGATGGATCGTGCCATTCCGAACCACGTCGCCCACATCGACGAGGTTCTGAGCGATCTCTTCACGCCCGGTGAGGAGGAGACGCTGGCCGCCCTGCTGCGCCGGCTCCGTGACCATCTCTATGACAGCGGTGCCGAGTGGGCGCTCAGCCACGACGACGACGGCGACGGCCTGCCCCGGGGTCGAGTGAACGGCTAGAGCGCGCTCGAGTCGCGGCCATCAGTAGAGGGCCTGGGCCGCCGCCCGACCCGGGTGTCGTCGAGGTTCCCCTCCAGGGACACGCGGACGGTATGCCGACCATGGGATCGATCCACAGCCACCGGGTCAGCGCGGCCGTCCTCCCCTGGCCGGGGGGCCACGGGCGCGGACCGGTCGGGACCGTCGAGCATGGTCGCGAGGGCCGAACCGATACCCGGGGGGTAGCGCACCACGACAGCGGCCCGTTGGTCGGCGGCGAACTCGCGACCGCTCCCGATCCGGTGGATCCGTTCGGTGGCCCGGCGGTACGCCGATCACCAGCGACAACGGGGACGCGACGGAGCACGGCCACCGTGGCCAGCACGGTGTCGTGGCGCTTGATGTGGACCAGCTCGTGGGCCAGCACCCCCTCCAACTCCACCAGGCGTGAGGACCTGGTCGAGTGCCGATGTCACCACCAGGGTGGCGCTGCGGGGGTCCCGGCCGAGGGCCATGGCATTGGGTACGGGACTGTCCACCACGGCGATCGCCGGCTGGGGCAGGCCCATGGTGGCGCACAGCCCGTCCACCAGGTTGTGCAGCCGGGGCCGATCGCCTCGTGGCTGGGTCGCGGCCCCGACGGCCCGCAGCACCGGCCCGGGGGCCCGCTGCCACAGCACGACCATGACCGCCGGCCGGCCACCACCACGAACACCGACGGCGGCCACATAGACGGGCAGCCCGACCCGGCCAGCACCACGCCGATGACCACGCCGAGGACCAGTCCGGGCACCAGGCACAGCCGTACCGCCCGCCGCTGGTTGGTCCGGATGGCGCCGGCCTCCTCGCTTCCCTCGGCGCTCCGGTCGACGGTGGTGACTGCGGCGGCCGCGACGGCGGGTGACGCCGGTCGGCTCCTGCCCGCCTGATCCCTGCCTCTGCCCCCCGGACCGTGACGATCCCGATCGTGACGGTCGGCGGTTCCCCGGTGAACCGCCTCCCCCGCCGCCCGCCGGGAACGGCTCCCTCCGGAGCCCCGGCGCCACCGGAGCCTCCGCGGACGTGGATCCGCCCGCCGCGAGGACCCCCTCCACCACCGCCTCCGCCGCCCCGGTTGCTGCCGCCGGCTGTCGACCCGACCCCGGTTGCGGTTCCTGTTGCGGTTCCGGTTCGAGGAACCGCCACCGCCCCGCCCGTGGCGCCGCGCGCCTGTCACCGCCCGGAACGACCGCCAGGACGCCGACCTCGGCGCGCTCGCCGGGCCGTTCTGTTCGGTCGGGGCCATGGTCGAAGCAGTGTAGGGCCGCTCAGGCCTCGGCCCGAACCACGGCCGCGTCGTACCGGGCCTCGTACCATTCGGCCAGGCGCTCCATCGACCAGTGGGAGGCCCATGCCCAGCCGTCGTCCAGCCAGGTCTTCCGGGCCGGGCCGGCGTGTGCCCCGGAGGGTCCGGCCGGCCACCCCGGGGAGGTCCAGGACCTGGGCCAGGGCGTCCGCCAGGGCGTGGGCATCACCGGGGGGGACCAGGACGGCATGGCCGCCGGCGGCCTCCCGGTATCCGTCGATGTCGCTGGCCACCACCACGGTCCGGGCGGCCATGGCCTCGACCAGCACCATCCCGAACGACTCTCCGCCGAGCGAGGGTGCGGCCACCACGTCGGCGGCCACCAGCCGGCGGATCTTCTCCTCCTCGGTCAGCACCCCGAGCCAGTGGAGGTCGGCCGGCCTCGGGATGACGCTGCCGCAGGGCGTCGGTCTCGGACCGTCGCCACGCCACCCACAGCGTCGGCTGAGACCGGCGGCCGCCGACCGGATCCGGCCGTCAACCGGCGTACGCCGTCGAAGGCCGCGAGCAGGACCCCGAGACCCTTGCGCTCCTCGTGGCGACCGAGGAACAGGATCGTCGGCCCGGTCCGGGGCCACGGGTCGACGTGCACGAACCGGTCCATCTCCACGCCGTTGAACCCGACCTCGTAGTGCCCACCCAGGGCACGCTCGGCGGTGTCGCGGGCCGCCGGCGACACCGCGCAGCGGACGGCGAAGCGCGCGGGCCAGGCGATGGGTCAGGGGCCGCAGGGCACGGTAGAACGGACTCTGGCCCGCTGCGGTGGAAGGTGGCCACCAGCGGCGGGAGTCCGCCGACCCAGCAGCAGCCCATAGGGAACGCCCGGCGTGAACGGCTCGTGGACGTGGACCACGTCGAATCCACCGGTGCGCAGGGTCCGCAGGGCCCGCACCACGGCGGGAACCGAGAGGGTGACCGGAGCCACCGAGCCGTTGGCCGGGAGGGAGACCGACCGTGCCCGTGATCTCCAGGCGGATCCCCGGCGGGGCGTCGGCGGCGGCATCCAGCGGGGCGAACACGGTGACCCGGTGGCCCCGTTGGCCGAGGGCGCGGGCCAGCCCCACCACCTGGCCCTGTACACCGCCCGGGTCGGGAGAGGCTGTAGGGACAGACGAGGGCGATGGTGCGGGCCGGGGAGGCCGTGCCGCGGGGGTCCACCGGATGTTCAGTCGACAGTGGAGCGGCGCTCCCTGCGCCGGCTCCACTTGACGCCGTACATGGCGTCATCGGCCCGGCTCAGCAGCTTGGAGGGATCGGTGTCGGGATTGTCTACGAACACACCCCCCACCGAGGCCAGTACCGAAAGGGTGCGCCCGTCGATCCGGTAGGGCCGGGCCAGGGCCGACGAGATCCGCTCGTTGATGAGGAGCATCTCCTCCTCGCCGCTCTCGATGTCGCACACCACCACGAACTCGTCGCCGCCGAGCCGGGCCACCGTGTCCGAGGGGCGGACCAGGGCCGACAGGCGCCTGGCCACGGCGATCAGCATGTCGTCCCCGACGTCGTGGCCGAGCCCGTCGTTGATCTCTTTGAACTCGTCGAGGTCGAGGAGGAAGACGGCGACCCCGTGCTGACCGTCACCGATCGCCGGTGGCCGACGTCAGCCGACGACCGAGCGGGCCAGACCGTCGATGGCCTGCTGGAGGCGTTCGGCCAGGAGGGTCCGGTTGGCCAGCCCGGTCAGGGGATCGTGGAGGGCCATCTCGGCCAGGCGCTCCTCGTTGCGCTTCTGCTCGGTGACATCGTGCATGGCCACCACCGCCCCCAGCATCCACCCGTCCTCGTCGACCAGGGCCTGTCCGTTCACGCTGACCTTGCGGTGGTCGCCCGGCCTCGGAGGCCAGGACGATCTCCACGTCGCGCAGCTGCTCGCCCGACATGGCCCGGAGCAGCGGATCCTCCCGAGCATCCATGGGGAGACCCGTCGGCCCCCAACAGTCCCTGGTCGGCCGGGATGGTCCCGATGGGATCGGAGTCCTCGGACAGCCCGTGGAGGCGTCGGGCGGCGGGATTGAACACGGTGATCCGTCCCGTCGGCATCGCAGGCCACGATGCCCTCCTCGAGGGTGTCCAGCAGAACCTGGAGGAACTGCTCGTCGTGCCGGAGCTCGGCGGCAGCCTGGCGGGCGCGCGGTGATGTCGCTGAACGAGGCCACGGCGCCGGTGACCACGCCGTCGGCGCCGACCATGGGTTGGATGTTGATCCGGACCCACATGCGGTCGGCGGCCCTCCCGCAGGATGCCGAGGACGACGCCGACGGCCCGTCGGCCGTGGCGCAGGCCGGCCAGCACCGGGTGGTCGGCCACAGGGACGTCGTTGCCGTCGGCGTCCACGAGCACGATGCCCTCGGCCTCCCCGTGCGCCAGCATGGTCTCGAGGCGCCGCCCGACCACCCGGATACGCGGGGCCTCGAACATCACCTCGAAGGACTCGTTCACCCGCACCACGGTCCCGCCGGCGTCCACCATCATCACGCCGTCGGCCAGCGAGTCGATGACGGTGGTCTGGCGACGGTCCTCCTCGCGGATCCGCTGCTCCAGCTGCTTGCGTGCGGTGACGTCGCGGATGTTGACCACGATCCCGCCGATGGGATCGGCGAGATGGTTGACGCCACCACGTCGAGATCGAGGGTGGTTCCGTCGGCCCGCACCGTCTGCATCTCGAGAGCGACCGACAGTCGTCGGCGGGCTACCAGGTCCCCGAAGAGGCTCCGGAACGGACTGGAGGCTCTGGGCGTCGAACAGGCTGAAGACGTCCTGGCCGACTGCGTTGGTGATGTCGTAGCCGAGCAGCCGCTCCGCCGAGGCGCTGATGAAGATGAACCTGCCTTCGGCGTCCACCGCCGCCACCACGTCGAACTCGTGCTCGGACGGCGACCGGAACACCGGCCCGACCAGCGGAGGGAGGTTGCCGGTGCCATGGCGTGCCGACCCACCGGGAGGTGTCGCCCCGACATGGCCGTTGGCGGGCGCCGGGTCGAGGTCGGCGGCATCGCTCGGAGCCGAGGGAGGCCTCCCGGTCGACGCGGTCCGCCCGGACAATTCGAATTCGGCGTCGCCGGACAGGGAGCGGCTCTCGAACCTGGTCATGCCGCCGCACCAGGACGATCGGACAGCCAAAGGGGCTGGAAGACGTGCCACTGCTCGGGGGCCCGCCGGATCAACCCCTCGAAACGGGTGGCGATCTCCTGGGTGAGGCGGGCCACGTCGGCACGGAGCGAACCCCGACGGGTGGTGTCGAGGGGCGGCTCCACCAGGGCCCGGTGATCGGGGCCCGGCCCGCTGTAGACCGCGCCGGTAACCAGGCGGGCGCCGGTGCGAAGGGCCAGGGTGGCCGGCCCGGCGGGCATGGTCGTCGTCTCGCCGAAGAACTCCACCTCGATACCGTTTCCGGCCACATCCCGATCGCACAAGCAGACCGACCAGGCCACCGGCGCGCAGTGTGGCCATGACCGAACCGCCGGACGACGCGTCGAGGGGCACGATGGTCAAGCCCATGGCCGCCCGCTGCTCCACGAAGAACTCGAACAGCTCCGGGGGCTCGAGACGCTCGGCCACCGAAGTCATCGGCAGGTTCTGGGTAGCGAGGAAGGCCCCTCCGAACTCCCAGCTCCCGATGTGGGGCAGCGCCATGATCACGCCATCACCGGAGGCGACGCCGTCGGCCAGGTAGTCGATGCCCTGGACGAATGTGCGTGCCTCCACCTCGGCCGGTGAGGTGCGCCCCAGCCGGGCACCCTCGACCCAATAGCGGGCGTAGGCGCGGAACGACCGGTGCGCCCACCGGTCGAGCAGGGCCTGGTCGTCCTGCCCGGCATCGAGCACACGGCGCAGGTTGGCGGTGACCATCTCTCGTTGGTCGGCGCGCACGGAGAACAGCACGTCGCCGACCCGGTTGGCCAGGCTCAGGGCCACCGGCTCGGGAAGTGCGGCCAGACAGCGCGCCAGCGTGGTGTAGGTCCGAAACACCATCGTTCCCTGGTTCACGAGCCCTCGTCCTCGATGAATTCTCTGATGGACCGACTCAGGTGTGACGTCGACCGGTGCGTTGCCGGGAGGCCTGGCGGGCCTGCCTGGCGCGCCAGGTCCGTCCGGAGCGGCTGGCCAGCTCACCCTGGCGACGGGCCCGCCAACGCGACGGTGTGGTCGACGACTTCCTGGCCCCGGAGCGCACACCGGTCCGGGTGCGCCGTTGCCGACGTGGCGTGGCAACCGGTACCGGTCCCTCGGCCAGCCGCCACACCTTGGCGAACCGTCCCACTGCGGTGGCCATCGTCAAGCCGAGCATGACCCACAGGACCGGGACGAGAAACGACGGAGCCAGGAAGCCGATGCCTAGCAGGATCATCCGCTCGGCCCGTTCCATCAGTCCGCCCTTGGCCGAGATACCGAGCGACTCCGCCTTGGCTCTCTGGTAGGACACGAGCGAGGTGGCACCGAGCACGGCGAAGGGGAGCAGGACCAAGTGACCCGGGTGGGTTGAGACCAGATACCAGGCCACGCCACCGAGGATCAGGGCGTCCGACACCCGGTCAGTCACCGAATCGAAGAAGGCGCCGCGCACCGAGGAGGTCCCCGAGGCCTTGGCCACCGGTCCGTCCAACAGGTCGTGGAGTCCGGTCAGGATCAGCAGCACGATGGCCAGGTGCAGGTGGCCGGTGGCCACCGACACAGCCGTCGCCGTCGCCGAAATCAGCCCGGTGGCGGTCAGCATGTCGGCGGTCACACCCATGCGTTGCAGTTTGTGGCCGACGGGACCAGTACTCCGGTCAATTGCGTCGCGCCATCGCCCGTCGAACATACGGATCCTCCAGAATGGTCTCTCCACCCTACCATCTGCTAGCTGGAGTGAGCAGGGGATACCCAGCCGGGGAGCCGCCCGGTGGGGGGAAGGCGGAACGAGCCAGGTGGCGCCGGGCCGTCCGGGACAGGGTCCCTGGCTCGTTCAGGGCATCAGAGGGCCAGGGGCCTGATCGGCGCCATGATCAGGTCGGGGTCGGACTTCCAGTCGACGCCGGCCACGTCGATGTAGAGCTCGATCTCGTTGCCGTCGGGATCGAGGATGTACAGGCTGTGGGTCACGGTGTGGTCGCTCGACCCGACGATGGGCACGCCCGCCTCCTCGAGCCGGGCCAGAGCCTCTTTCAACTCCTCGTCCGTGTCCCCGATCTTGAGGCCGAAGTGGTAAAGACCCAGGTGGCGGCCCCGTGGTTGGGGCGTGGCCCCCTCCCCCACCTCGATCAGGAGCAGTTCGTGGTGGGTCCGGCCCGAGGTGAACGCCGCGGCCGGGATCCCCAGAGTGGACGGAAACGCCACATCCCAACCCAACACGTCCCGGTAGAAGGCCGCCGACCGCTCGACGTTCTTCACGTACAGCACCAGGTGCCCGAGCTCCTTGATTTCCATGACTGCGTCCCTTCTGGTTTTCGTTGCGATCCCGTCCCGACCCTCACCGTGGTGAGCGAGAAACTCCCGCCGTCAGGGGAACACCCCGGCTGGCCGTTCGATTCCGGTCTGTCCCACCGGTCCGGACCCGGTTACCGCGGCCACGCCTCGTACAGGCGCTGCCAGGTCACGGCCAGGGTCTCTGGGAGCACCCGTGTCCCCGCCACCGCGGTCATGAAGTTGGTGTCGCCCAGCCAACGGGGCACCGCGTGCAGGTGGAGGTGCCGCGGGATGCCGGCACCGGCCGCCTGGCCCAGGTTGGCCCCGAGGTTGATCCCCTCGGGCGCCAGGGCCGACTCCAGGGCCGACACCCCGTGCCGGAGGGCCGACCACATCTCGGCCCCCTCGGCCGCGGTCAGCTCACCGAGCGACCCCACGTGGCGGACGGGCAGGACCATGAGGTGACCGCTGGCGTACGGGTAGGCGTTGAGCACGACGAACGTCTCGGGGCCCACCCACAGCACGCCGTTGTCGGCCGAGGGGGGGCCGCTGCTGGCGATCCGGCAGAACACGCACTGGTCGGGATCGTCGGCCGCTGGCACCGCGTCCTGGGGCGGCACCGGCGCCCCGACCGAGTTCACGTAGGCGCTCCGCCATCCGGCCCAGAGGTGGTCGAGGCTCACGTCCCGACTTCGGGCAGACGGCGTTCGGCGATCTCCGCCTCCAGCATCTCGGTGAAGCCGGTCAGTTCCACACCCCGCTCGGGGCGGTCGCTCCCCCGCCGGTTGACCCCGACGGTGCCGGCAGCGACGTCCTCGTCCCCGACCACCAGGATGTAGGGGGTCTTCAGGAGTTTGGCCCGCCGGATCCGGGCCCCGAGGGGTTCGTCGGCCGGATCCACCGAGACCCGGACCCCCACCGCCCGGAGTCGGTCGGCCACCTTGTGGGCGTAGGCCTCGTGATCGTCCCTGACCCCGAGCACGCGGACCTGTTCGGGACAGAGCCAGGTGGGAAGCGCTCCGGCGTAGTGCTCGAGCAGGATGGCGAAGAAGCGTTCCACGGAGCCGAACAGGGCGCGGTGGATCATGATCGGCCGGTGGCGGGCGTTGTCGGAACCGATGTACTCGGCCTCGAACCGCTGGGGGGTCTGGAAGTCCAGCTGGATGGTGGACATCTGGTGAGTCCGGCCGATGGCGTCTTTGGCCTGGACCGAGATCTTCGGGCCGTAGAAGGCGCCACCACCCTCGTCGAGGACCAGGTCGAGGTCCATGGCCAGCGCCGTGGTTCGGAGGGTCTCGGTGGCCTCCTCCCACTCCTCGGCCGAGCCCACCGCCTTGCCCTCGGGCCTGGTCGACAGCTCCAGGTAGAAATCCTCCAGGCCGAAGTCGCGGAGGAGGGAGAGGACGAAACTCAAGGTGGTGTGCAGCTCATCGGCCATCTGTTCCCGGGTGCAGAAGATGTGGGCGTCGTCCTGGGTCATGCCCCGCACCCGCGTAAGGCCGTGGACCACACCCGATTTCTCGTAGCGGTACACCGTCCCGAACTCGAACAGGCGCATCGGGAGCTCGCGGTAGGACCGCTGGCTGCTCTTGAAGATGAGCACATGGAACGGGCAGTTCATCGGCTTCAGGTAGTACTGCTGACCGCCGTCGAGTTCCATGGGCGGGAACATCCCGTCGGCGAACCAGTCGAGGTGCCCCGAGGTCTCGAACAGCTCGGCCTTGGTGATGTGCGGTGTGGTGACGAACTCATAGCCGGCAGCCTTGTGCCGCTGGTAGGAGTAGTCCTCCATCAGCCGACGGATGGTCCCGCCCTTGGGGTGGAAGACGGCGAGCCCGGAGCCGATCTCTTCGGGGAACGAGAACAGATCGAGCTCGGCGCCGAGCTTGCGGTGGTCCCGACGCTCGGCCTCCTCCAGCCGGTGCAGGTGGTCAGCGAGGGCCTTCTCCGACTCCCAGGCCGTGCCGTAGATGCGCTGCAGTTGTTGACGCTTTTCGTCGCCGCGCCAGTAGGCCCCGGCCACCCGCATGAGGGCGAAGTGGCCCAACCGGCTGGTCGACGGGACGTGAGGTCCCCGGCACAGGTCCGTGAAAGTCGGCGAGTTCCAGTAGGTGGAGACCTGGGCTGCCTCGCCCCCCTCCGCCGGGGCGTCCACCTCGTCGTGTCCGGCTCCAACCGCCTCGATGATCTCCCGTTTGAACGGTTGATCGTCGAAGAGGGCGAGCCCTTCGTCGATGGTGTGCTCGTGACGGATGAACGGCTGATTCTCGGCCATGATCTCGCGCATGGTGGCGGCGATGCGCTCGAGGTCCTCGTCACTGAAGTGAACCCCGTCGGGCAGTTCGAAGTCGTAATAGAAGCCGTCCTCGATCACCGGACCAATGGCGAAGTGGGCCCCGGGCCAGAGTCGTAGGACGGCCTGGGCCAGGACGTGGGCGGTGGAGTGGCGAAGCACCTCTCGGCCAGCATCGGAGTCTGCGGTGATCACGCTCACCTGGGTCCCGTCCGCCAAAGGGGTGTCGAGGTCCACCTCCACCCCATCGAAGGAAGCGGCCACCGCCGCCCGGGCCAGGCGGGGGCCGATGGACTCGGCAAACTGAAGCGCGGTGGTACCGGCGTCGAACTCCCTGGTCGATCCATCGGGAAGGTGGACGGTGACGGCTGGCATGGTCATTCTCTCTCTTGCCGGGTTGGTGGTGTCGTGGAGCGCCGAGGTAACCGAGCCGGGTTCCGTAGCCGGAGCGGGCGGCCCGGTCTCCCGCCGCCAACCGAACCGTCCCCGACGGAACGGAGACGATCGAACCGGGGCGCTTCGGACTACAGGGTAATGCCCAGCAGGGCCGCGCCCCGGACCACCGGACGCCCGCTGGCCGCCTCCTCGTCGAGAGCAGCGAGGGCTCCCGGTGTGTCGAGATCGTCGTCGAGGCGGCCCCGCACCCGTCTGAGGCCTTTCTCGTTCCCGTCCGCATCGGTATCCGAACCGGTCGGGCCGGCCCGCCAGGCCGCCAGACGCCGGGCAGCCCGCGGCATGTCACCATCACCCCACTCCCAGTCGGCCCGGTAGTGATGGTCGAGGAGCGCCAGGCGGATGGCCGCCGGTTCCCACTCCTTGAGGAGGTCACCGACGAAGACCAGGTTGCCCAGCGACTTGGACATCTTCGTGCCGTCCAGACCGACCAGGCCCACGTGGAGCCAGTGCCGCACGAACGGTCGCCCGGTGACCGACTCGGACTGGGCCGTCTCGCACTCGTGGTGAGGGAAGACGAGGTCGCGTCCACCGCCGTGGACGTCGACGGTCTCCCCCAGTTCCCGCAGGGCCAGGGCCGAGCACTCGATGTGCCAACCGGGCCGCCCCGCCCCCCAGCGCGACTCCCAGGAGGGCTCGTCCGGTAGCGACGGTTGCCACAGGACGAAGTCCAGCGGGTGCCGCTTGTTCGGATCGTCGGGGTTGCCGCCATGCTCGGCCGCCATGGCCAGCATGGTCCCAGGATCGAAGTGGCTCACCGACCCGAACCGATCGTAGGTGGTCACGTCGAAGTAGACGGCGCCGCCGGCCTGGTACGCCCGGCCCGAGTCCAGGACCGAACCGATCAGGGTGAGGATTTCGGCAATGGCCGAGGTGGCCCGCGGCTCCGACCAGGCCGGGATCAGCCCGAGGGCAGCCATGTCGGCGTCGAAGCGCGCGATCTCCTCGGCAGCCAGATCGAGGTAGTGGACTCCAAGTTCTCGGGCCTTACGCAGGATGTCGTCGTCCACGTCGGTCACGTTGCGCACGCACCGGGTCTCGTGGCCGAGATCCCGCAGACGCCGTTGGAGGATGTCGAAGGTGAGATAGACCTGGGCGTGGCCCAGATGGGCCGAGTCGTAGGGCGTGATGCCACAGGAGTACAGGGTCACCACCGGACCCACCTCAAGGGCGGCGATGGCCTGGCGGGCCGTGTCGTAGAGCTGCATCACCCCGCCGCTCTCGGTCTCGGACACTCCGACTCCCACTCCCACTCCCGCCACCGGTCAGTCCGACACCGTCATCAGCGGTCGCCGTAGCCGGCCAGTTGCACGGCGGCATGCACCTTGTGGCGGATATTGACGGTGATGAGCACGGCGGTGAACGCCTCGATGGGCGCAGCCTGGGCCAGGCTGCCGGCATCCACCCCACGCAAACCGTCGATCCGGTCCACGAGGGCCACGGTGGCCTCGCTGGCCTCGGCGTGGTCCGAACAGACCAGGACGTCGGCGATAAGTGGGGTGGTCAGCTTCTCCATCTCCGAGGCGGGCAGGTGGTGGAAGGAGGCGGAAACCCGCGACCGGGGCAGCACCGCCTGGATCGAGGCGGCCACCGAACCACGGGGCGGCACCAGGGCGAGGAACTCACGTCCCTCCTTGGCCAGCGCGTTGGCCATCGAGACCACCACTTTGCCCTCCAGGGCCTGAGCCAGTGGCTTCACGGTGGCGATGGCGCTCTCCCAGGGCGTTGCCACCACCACCAGATCAGCGTCCGCCGCGGCCTCGTTCGAGGCACCGGTGATGTCCAGGAGATGGTCGGGCCAGGCGTCCACCAGTCCCCGGGCGATGCCTTCGGCCCGTTCGGCGTCCCTCGACCCGATGACCACCTCCTCGCCGACGGCGCCCAGACGGACCGCCAACCCGCGTCCGGCCGGGCCGGTGCCTCCGAGAATTCCGACTCGCATGTGCCTACCCTTCCACACCGTCCCGCAACAGCGGGGCGGGAGCATGACGATAACCTGACTCGCTGATGGGACTGCTCGAGGGTAAACGGATCTTGGTCACCGGCGTGCTGACCGACGCATCACTGGCATTCGCCGTGGCCCGCCAGGCCCAGGGTGAAGGGGCCGAGGTCGTCCTCTCGGGGGCCGGACGGGGTCTGTCGCTGACCCGGCGGACGGCACGGAAGCTCCCCGATGAGGCCGAGGTGCTCGAGATCGACGTCACCGAGCCGGCGCAGTTGTCTGCGGCGGCCTCCTTGCTCGGCGAGCGGTGGGACCGCCTGGACGGCATGTTGCACGCCATCGGCTTCGCCCCGCCCGAATGCCTCGGGGGGGACATGTTCCAGGCCGGGTGGGACGAGGTACAGGTCGCGCTCCATGTCTCGGCCTATTCGCTGAAGGCGCTCGTGCAGGCCTTCCGACCGCTGTTGGTGGCGGCCGGAACCGACGGGAGAGCCGGGGCGTCGGTAGTCGGGCTCGACTTCGACGCCACCGTGGCATGGCCGTCCTACGACTGGATGGGCGTGTCCAAGGCGGCGCTGGAATCGCTGTCACGGTATCTGGCCCGGGATCTCGGACCCGACCGGATCCGCATGAACCTGGTGGCGGCGGGACCTGTGAAGACCCTGGCAGCCAAGTCGATCCCCGGCTTCGCCACCTTCGAGGACACCTGGGCCGACCGGGCCCCGTTAGGTTGGGACGTCCTCGACACCGACGTGGTGGCCCGGGCGTGTGTGGCCCTGTTCTCCGACCTTTTGCCCATGACCACCGGTGAGATCATCCACGTTGACGGTGGCGTGCACGCCACCGGAGCCTGAGCGGTGCTCACGACGGACCAGGTCCGGGAGCGGGTCGTCGACTACGTGCAGGCCGTCAACTCGAGGGATCCCCAGGCCATCGCCGCACGTTTCACCGAGGACGCCGTCCACGCCGATCCAGCTTCGCATCCACCCAACCTGGGACGGGCCGCCATTGTCGCCTTCTTCGAGAGCGGCATCGGCGCCAGTGACGGGTGGACGTTCGAGGCCAAGGCCGTGCACACCTGCGGTGATCATGTGGCCGTGGACTTCGCCATCGCCGTCGATAGCGGCGGCACCTCCATGGCCATCGACGGGATCGAGGTCTTCGCCGTGGACGACGATGGACTATTCCGGTCCGTGCATGCCTACTGGGACGACGCCGATATCACCTTCGGCTGAGGAGGAGTACCCCGTGACCGAGAGCACCGTTGCGGTCAGCAATCTGATTGCCCGCTACGCCGAACTGATCGACCTGGGCGATTTCGACGGCGTGGCCGACCTGCTGGGTGGCGCGGCCGTCGGCGACGGCGCGGCCGTCGGCGCGGCCCACACGCCGGTCCGACTGCTGACCGGTCGGGATGCCATCCTCGCCATGTTCGCCTCGACCACCCGGCGCTATCCCGACGGGACCCCGGGAACCAAGCACGTCACCACCAACCTCATCCTCGACATCGACGAAGAGGCCGGCCTGGCCTCAGCCCGCAGCTACTGGACGGTCCTCCAGGCCGTTCCCGGGTTGACCCTCCAGCCCATCCTGGCCGGGCGCTACCACGACCGGTTCCTGCGGGTCGACGGCACCTGGACCTTCTCCGAGCGGCGCTACCTGATCGACCTGGTCGGTGACGTGAGCAGGCACATGCTGTCCAACATCCCGACCTGAACTCCGCCCCGCACGACGTGGCCTTGACCGCCAGGACGGTCGACCCCTACGTTCCCTCAGGCCGTCGAAGTGAAGGGGGAGACCTATGCCCACCGTGAGTGCAGGGGGAGACCTATGGCCACAGTGACCGTCAACGGACCCGAGGCGGCCCGGACCCTGCGGCAGTTGGTGGCCGAGCAGTCGCCCGACTCCGAGCGGATCCGCACCCTCAACCCGGTCACGGTCGATGCCCTGTGGCGCAGCGGACTCATGCAGTGGAGCAATCCGACCGAAGCCGGCGGTTGCGAACCGTCCTTCGCCGAGATGATCGACACGTGGATCGAACTGGCCTGGCAGGACGGCTCGCTCGGATGGATCGGGATCGCCAACCTGCCGTCGGCGGCAGCCTGCGCTGCCTACCTCCCCGACGAGGGGTTCGACGAGGTCTTTACCAGCCACGACAATCAGGTCACCGCCGGTGGACAGTTCTTCCCCAACGGGTTGGGCGAGACCGTCCACGGTGGCTATCGCATCACCGGTGCCTGGAACTTCGGCTCCGGCACCGGACACGCCCAGTACGTCGCAGCCGGCTTCATGCCGACGGTCAACGGCGAGCTGGTGGTAGATGACAGTGGGATCCCTCCCCTCCTGGTGGCGGTGATCCCCCGTGACGAGATCGTCTTCACTGACGGCTGGCACGTCCAGGGGCTGAAAGGAACCGGCTCCTATGACTACAACGTGACGGATCTCTTCGTCCCCACACACCGCACCTTCGAGCTGTTTTGCCGCACGCCCCGACGGGGTGGTTCACCGGCGTTCCGGATGGGGCTGATGCCCATCACCGCGGCGGGACACGCCTCCTGGGCCCTCGGCGTGGCCAAGTCCATGCTCGACGACGTCACCGAGCTGGCTCTGACCAAGGTGCGGATGGGCGAGGAGGCCTCCATCGCCCACAAGGCTTCGTTCCAACGCAATCTCTCCCACCACCTGGCCATGTGGAAGGCGGCCCGGCTTCTCGTGCTCACCACGTTCACCGATGCCGAGCAGGCCGTGAAGAACGGCCAGGACCTCACGCCCGGACTCCGCGCCGAAATGCGGGTGGCAGCCACCTATGCCACCGAGGCCAGCCGGGAGATCGTGCAATGGGCCCACCTGGCCGCCGGTACTACCGCCATCCGCGAGGGAAGCCGACTCGAGCGGGCGTTCCGCGACATGTACACAGGTACCCAGCACGTCTTCATTGGCGAGAAGACCTACACCGACGCCGCCCAGATCCACCTCGGCCTCATCGAGGACCAGCTCGGGCTGTGACACGGTGCCCGCGGGCACCGTCACCCCACGCCCGCTCCTAGAGCTGGAGCGATTTGACTTCGAGATACTCCTCGAGCCCGAAGGTGCCCAACTCCCGGCCATTGCCCGACTGCTTGTAGCCACCGAAGGGGGCCAGGGCGTTGAAGCCGCCACCGTTGACCTCGACCTGTCCGGTTCGCAGTCGGCGCGCCACGGTCTGGGCCCGGGCGGGGTCACCGGACCACACGCCACCGGCCAATCCGTAGTCGGTGTCGTTGGCGATATCGATGGCCTCCTCTTCGGAGTCATAGGGGATGATGACCAGCACGGGACCGAAAACCTCCTCGCGGGCGATCGTCATGTCCCGGGTCACCGAGGAGAACACCGTCGGCCGCACGAAGAAGCCCCGGTTCAGACCGTCGGGTGCCTCGGTGCCGCCGGTCACCAGTTCGGCCCCTTCACCCAGACCCTTGTCGATGTAGCCCCGGACCCGGTCCCGTTGTACGGCAGAGACCAGGGGGCCCAACCGCGTGCCGGATTCGAAGGGGTCACCCGGGACGTAGGACTCTGCGGCCTCACGGGCCAGTGTCTCGACCTCGGCCAGCCGTTCTCGGGGCACGAGCATGCGGGTCAGTGCACTGCAGGTCTGCCCGGAATTGGCAAAGCACTTGGCCACGCCATCGGGCACGGCCTTGGCAAAGTCTGCATCGTCGAGCAGGACGTTGGCCGACTTGCCCCCCAACTCGAGGGCGACCCGCTTGACGGTGGCCGATGCCACCTCGGCCACTCGCTTGCCGGCCCGGGTCGACCCGGTGAAGGAGACCATGTCCACCCCGGGATGGGCGGCGATGGTCTCCCCCACCACCGGTCCAAATCCGGTGACCACATTGATGATCCCAGGAGGGGCCCCGACCTCGTCAAAGACGTCGGCCAGGGCGAAGGCGTTGAGCGGGGCCACCTCGCTGGGCTTGAGCACCACGGTGCAGCCTGCGGCCAGCGCCGGAGCCACCTTGGCCGCGATCTGGTGGAGGGGATAGTTCCACGGGGTGATGGCCCCGACTACGCCGACCGGCTCCCGGACGACGAGAGAGTTCCCTACGGTCTTCTCCCAGGTGAACTCCTCGGCGATGGCGGCCATGGAGCCGAAGCTGGCCATGGGCAGACCCACCTGGACCAACTGGGACAGCGTGTAGGGCATCCCCACTTCGTGGGTGATGAGGTCGGCCAGGCCGTCCATGCGCGCCCCCAGTGCTTCGCCGACCTTGGTCAGGAGGGCGGTCCGTTCGGCGACTGGGGTCGACGACCATGACGGGAAGGCCCGCCGGGCCGCGGCGACGGCAGCATCGATGTCCGCGGCCGTCCCCTCTGGAACGCTGCCGATGACCTCCTCGCTGGTCGAGTCGATGACGTCAATCGATCCCACCCCGGACGAGGCCACCCATCGGCCGTCGATGTAGAGCCTGTCACGCACGTCCTTGTCCATCGGTTCCATCGTGGTACCTCCCTGTGGCCCAGAGCCACGGCTCACCGGTTTTCCGGTCTCCGCGGCTCGGTTCGATCGGCGGATCCTCCCGTGCTGTAGATCCTGGTGTGCCACCCGCCACTGTACGTGCCGGCACCGGAACGCGACCGGGCCTGTCCACGAACCCACGGTGCGATCCGGACGGTCGGCGTCCTCGCCCTGCTCGTCCCCCTCCGCTCACGGAGGCACGTTGCGTAACGATTCCAATATAACTACAGTGCCCACAGAGACGTGAGTGTCCGAGTGTCCGGCGAGCCGGGGGGAACGTGTCGCAGACCCAACAGGAACGCAAGGCCGAGACACGGGCGCGCCTACTCGCCGCCGCGGCCACGCTCTTCGCCGAACAGGGGATCGACGCCGTGTCGGTCGATGCCGTGGCCGAGGCCGCCGGACGCACCTCGGGGGCGGTCTACTCCCATTTCGGCAGCAAACAGGGCCTGTTGCTGGCGCTGCTCGACTCCTGGAAGGACTCCGTCCTCACCGTGCTGCTGGCCGAGGTGGCGGTCACCGAGTCGCCGGTTGGGCAGCTGGCCGCGGTGTGGGAGAACGTCGCCGGCACCGATCACGCCCACTCGGGAAGCTGGTCGCTTCTCGAACAGGAACTCCGGCTACGTGCCGCCCGGGATGACGACGTGGCCGGGGTGCTCCGGGAACGGGACGCCGAGGCCCGCCGGTTCAGTGCTAGCCAACTGGCCGGATGGGCCGCCGCCGTGGGCGCCGCCCCGGTGGCCGACCCCGACGACCTGGCCATCCTGGTCAAGGCCCTCCTGACCGGCTTGGCCATGCAGCGACGCCTGGATCCCAGCTCGGTCGGTGACGACCTCGCCGTGCGGGGTCTCGCCGCTCTGGTCGGGATGCCGGTCCACACCGAGGGAGCGGACCCGATGACCCGGACTTCCCGCTCGCCACGGTCGTTCCCTGGGTGGGCCGACCGAACCGTGCCACCCCCGACCGCCGCAGTCGATGTATCGATCGTCGATGCGGACCACTCATCCTGACAACGTCCGATCAGCCAGTCACCACCAAAGGAGCCCTACCATGAACACCGAGATCCGCCAGAAGCTGGGCATCGAGTTCCCCATCTTCGCCTTCACCCACTGCCGCGACGTGGTCGCCGCGGTCACCAACGCCGGGGGCATCGGCGTATTGGGCGCCATCGGTTTCACGCCCGAGCAACTCGAGGTGGAGCTCACCTGGATCGACGAGCACGTCGGGGACCGGCCCTACGGCGTCGACATCGTCATCCCGGCCAAGTACGAGGGTATGGACGAAATGGACCCGGACAAGCTGGAGGCCCAGATCCGGGGGCTGGTGCCACCCCAGCACAAGGAGTTCGCCATGAAGATCCTGGCCGACCACGGCGTGCCCGAGATTCCCGAGGAGGAGCGCAACTCCAACGGCATGATCGGTTGGACCGCGGCCCATGCCGCCGGCCTGCTCACCGTGGCCCTCCGCCATCCCAATGTGAAGCTGATTGCCAACGCACTCGGTACTCCCCCGCCGGACGTGGTCGAGCGGGTACAGGGGGCCGGGCTGATGATCGGGGCCCTGGCCGGATCGGTCAAGCACGCCCTCAACCACAAAGAAGCCGGCCTGGACTTCATCATCTGTCAGGGCTCCGAGGGCGGTGGTCACACCGGGGATGTGGGCAGCATCGTGCTGTGGCCTGAGGTCATCGATGCCGTCGCCCCGATCCCGGTACTGGCCGCCGGGGGTGTGGGTAGTGGCCGGCAGATGGCTGCGGCCCTGGCTCTCGGAGCCCAGGGGGTGTGGTCGGGGACACTGTGGCTGACGGTGGAGGAAGCCGACATCCCGCCGAAGCAGATGGAGACCTACCTGGCCGCCTCGAGTCGTGACACGGTGCGATCTCGTTCCTTCACCGGGAAGCCGTGCCGCATGCTGAAGAACGACTGGACCGACGCCTGGGAGGCCGAGGACACCCCGGATCCGCTGCCCATGCCGCTGCAGATGATGGTGGCCATCGAAGCGGTGTCCCGGGGTCACCGCTATCCGGAAGCGGCCAAGGACGTCAACTTCAATCCCTGTGGCCAGGTCATCGGTCGGGCCACGTCAGTGCGGAAGGCCAAAGACGTGGTCTTCTCCATGGTCGAGGAGTACGTCGAAGCCACCGAGAGGATGCAGGCCGGCATCACGGTCTGAGGAACGGTCTGTCGGTCTCCCGTCTCGGCCCACGGGGCCAACGGATCTGGCGGTCAACCCGTCGGAGTGTCGTGAAACCCCTTGGTTCCCGGGCGTGTTCATCAGATCGCAATATATTTCTGGCACCGAATTCGCGTGTCGGTCTGCGGCATCCGTTCGTCGGAGCTTCAACTCCGAATGGGCGTGAAGGTCCAGTTAACAAGGGGTACAAGCACGGGACTGCGATCAACCGGGACTCGCGGTTTCCCTCGGTCATCCACTCTGGACAACGGATTCCTGCGCCCTAACTCGTTACAGATGGGTTACGGTTTCTCCACCCGGGTTACTGAGACGTAACTGAGAAATGCGGTTACGCCATTCGTGAATGCGGCATCCCATTCATGAACTGGGCATCCATCGAGCGCCGTAGGCGACCGAAACGTGGGAGCGTGCATGAGACGAATCACCCGATTGATTACTGTCGTGGCCGTCGTGGGAATGGCCATGGGCACCCTGGCGGCAACCGCCGGCACGGCCGGTGCGGCCAGCACGACCAAGTCCGGAGGGACCCTCACCATGGCCCTCGACGAGAACCTGGCCGGATTCAACATCAACACCTCGGCGGCCAACGAGTTCGTCCTCCAGGAGATCCTCGATGTGGTCTGGCCTCAGCCCTACATCATCAACTCCGGTCTCAAGCCGGTGCTCAACAAGCAGCTCCTATCCAGCGTGAAGGTCGCCACCAACCCGGAGACCATCACCTACAACCTCAACCCCAAAGCGGTATGGCAGGACGGCACGCCCATCAATGCCGACGACTTCATCTACAACTGGCAGGCCCAGAGTGGCAACTCCCAGTACACAGATCTCGGGAACCAGCCCTACGACAGCGCCTCCACCACGGGGTACAACCAGATCGCCTCAGTAACCGGCTCGAATCCCCCCAACGGCGCCGCCTGCGCTCCGGGCTCGACGGCCGACCGGAACCTCGGACTGTGCCCCAACGGGACAACGGTCACCGTCAAGTACTCGAGCAACTTCGCCGACTGGCAGAGCCTATTCACCAACCTGGTGCCGGCCCACATCGCCCGGACCGTCGGGTGGAACACCGGTTTCTCGGGAGCCTCCGAGACCATCTCGGGTAGCTGGTACTCCATCCAGAGTTACAACGACAACCAGTCAGTGGTGCTGGTCCGGAACCCCAAGTACTGGGGTACCCCGGGAACGCTGAACAAGATCGTCTTCCAGTTCTTCTCCGACGACACCCAGGAGGTGCCGGCGCTCCAGAACGGCGAGGTCCAGCTCATCAACCCGGCCACCATCAGCACCTCGATCGTCCAGAGTGCAGCCCAGGTTCCTGACACCACCAAGGTCACGGTGCCCGGTCTCGAGTTCGAGCATCTCGACTTCAACCAGGCCGATCCCTATCTGGCCAAGCTGCCGGTCCGCCAGGCCATTGCTTACGGCACCAACCGACCCGAGATCATCTCGCACACGGTGGGCGAGGTATCGCCGGGCATCAAGCCGCTCGGCAACCGGATGTTCGCCACCACCCAGCCCCAGTACGTGAACGACGGTTCCCAGTACGCCGCGGTCAACGTCTCCAAGGCGGAGTCGCTGCTCACGGGTCTGGGCTTCAAGAAGGTCGGCGGGTACTTCCAGCCCAACTACGGCCCCCAGAAGGGCCAGCCTTTGACCTTCACCATCCAGTCGACCTCGGGAAACTCCATCCGAGCAGAGACCGAGCAGCTGTTCCAAGCGAACATGAAGGCCATCGGCATCAAGATCGAGATCCAGAACTACGACGCCAACACCTTCTTCGGGACCAACCTCCCCGACGGCACGTACCAGATCGCCGAGTTCGCCTGGGTGCCGACGCCGTTCGCCTCCGCGAACCAGTCGATCTACTGCTCGTACACCAACGCGGCCAACTGCGGCCAGAACTGGATTCACTACGCCAACCCCAAGGTGGACCAGTTGATGAAGTCGGGCGTGCAAGCCACGTCACTGGCCACCGAAGCGGCTGACTTCAACGCCGCCGACAAGATCCTGTGGTCGGATATGGCCACCTTGCCCCTCTACAACAAGCCGCAGTACTTCGCCTGGTCGAGCAAGTACGCCAATCTGATCCCGAACACCTCGGACGTGGGCATCCCATGGAACGCCAACCTCTGGGGAGTGAAGTCCTCATAGGCGGCATCACACCGATGCGGCATGACCAAGGGACGGGCACTGGCCCGTCCCTTGGTCGTTGGCCCGAGTACCCTTCCTCACAACCCTGATGCTTTCCTACGTCCTACGTCGCCTGTTGATCAGCGTCGTCGTGCTGTTCCTGGCCACCATTCTGGTCTTCCTGCTGGTGGCCGAGTCGGGCAATCCCCTGGCCATCCTGCGGGCCAACCCCAAGATCTCCCACAAGACCATCGTGGCCCGGGAGGACCTCCTCCATCTCAACGACCCACTGTGGCAGCGGTACTGGATCTGGTTCTCGCACGCCATCAGGGGTGACTTCGGCTCCACCGTGGCCGGCCAGCCGGTCGGCCCGCAGCTCACCGCCCACCTCCTGGTGACCCTGCGCATGGTCATCCTCGCCACCCTGCTCTCCATTGTGCTGGCCGTGGCCGTCGGTGTCGTCTCCGCACTCCGCCAGGGCAAGGTGACCGACCACGTGGCCACCGTGACCAACTTCATCTTCCTGGCCGCCCCGGTCTTCGTGGTCGGGCTGCTGCTGAAGGAGTTCGTGGCCATTCCCATAAACGAACATCTCAACCGAATCGTCTTCTACACCAACGGCGAGCAGAGCCCAACCCTTTCCGGCTCGTTCCTCCAGCGCCTCCCGGACTATGCCGCCCACACCGTCCTCCCCACTATCACCCTCATCCTGGTGACCTATTCGTCGTGGGCCATCTACCAACGGGCGTCGATTCTGGAGACGATGGACAGTGACCACGTGCGGCTGGCCCGGGCCAAGGGGATCTCCCCCCGCCGGGTACTCATGCGCCACGTGCTCCGCAACGCCCTCATCCCGGTGACCACGGTCATCGCCCTCGACTTCGCTGGCGTCCTCGGTGGAGCCGTCATCACCGAGATCGTCTTCGGCTGGCAGGGCCTCGGGCAATGGTTCCTCTCCGGCGTGACCACGCTCGATATCAATATCACGTTGGCCTATCTGCTCATCACCGCGGTGTTCGTCATCCTCTTCAATCTGTTGGCCGACGTGCTCTACGCCTTTCTCGATCCGCGGATCCGGTATGACTGATCTCTCCCCGCGTCAACAACGACGCCAGCGAGTAGCCACCACGGAGGCGGGCATGCACACGCTGCCCTCGGTGGCACCGGCCGCCGCCTCTGACGATGGGGATGGCGAAGACCAGCACGGGATGACCGGTGAGGCACGGGGTCAGCTGGTCACCGTGGCACGACGCTTTATCCATGATCCCCAGGCCGTGATCGGTCTCAGCCTCTTCGCTGCACTGACCGTGGCCGCACTGCTCACCGGTTGGTTCTGGACCTACAACATCACCTCCATCACCAATACCCTGAACGCCCCCCCGTCGTGGTCACATCCGTTCGGCACCAACAGCATCGGGGGCGACATGTTCTCCCAGGTGATGCGGGGAACCCTCCAGGACATCGAGATCGCCCTGCTGGTGGCGGTCATGGCCACGGTTCTGGGGACTCTGGTGGGGGCAGTCGCCGGCTTCTACGGGGGACGGGTCGATTCCGCCCTGATGCGCCTGGTCGATCTCATCCTCGTCATCCCGGTACTGGTGGTCCTCATCGTGCTGGCCAACATCGTGGCCAAGCAGGCAGACAACTGGTTCTGGTTGGCCGTCATCATCGGGGCTCTGTCGTGGACCTACATCGCCCGGTTGGTCCGAGCCGACTTCCTCACCCTGCGGGAGCGAGAGTTCGTCGAGGCGTCACGCGCCCTCGGGGCCAGCGACCGCCGTCTGATCACTCGTCACCTACTGCCCAACGCCCTCGGTCCGATCATCGTCAACGCCACGATCACCGTGGCTCTCAGCATCACGCTGGAGTCGACGCTGTCCTTCCTCGGACTCGGGATCCAGGCACCCAACGTGTCCCTGGGGCTGCTCATCGATCAGGGCCAGGACTCGGCCACCACGGAATGGTGGCTGTTCGTCTTCCCCGTGGTCTTCCTGATCGTGCTCATCCTGTCGGTGTTCTTCATCGGAGACGGCCTGCGCGAAGCGCTGGACCCGAAGAAGAATCGAGTGCGGGCCTGACATGGACGACATCACCCTGAGCGTGAAGGAATTGGCGGTCGACTTCGGGTCCGGAGACGATGCCGTCCACGCCGTGCGCGGGATCAGCTTCGACCTGGCCCGCCAAGAGGTCCTCGGCATCGTGGGCGAGTCGGGTTCGGGCAAGTCGGTGACCGCTCTGGCCGCCATGGGCCTCCTCCCCAAGAGTGCCCGGGTCACCGGATCGATCACCTACACCGGGCGGGAACTGCTCGGGCTCAGCGAGAAGGAGCTGACTTCTGTCCGCGGCATCGGTATCGGGATGATCTTTCAGGATCCGATGACCGCCCTGAACCCGGTCTACACGGTCGGATGGCAGATCGTGGAGGCGGTTCGGGCCCATCAGGATGTGTCGAAAGAGGAGGCCCTGACCAAAGCGGTCACGTTGCTCGAGATGGTTGGCATTCCCAACGCCGCGGGACGGATCGACAACTATCCCCACGAGTTCTCTGGGGGGATGCGCCAGCGGGTGGTCATCGCCATCGCCATGGCCAACTACCCGGCCGTGATCCTGGCCGATGAACCCACCACCGCCCTGGACGTAACTGTGCAGGCCCAGGTACTCAGCTCCCTCAAGAAGGCGCTGGAGGAGACCCGGGCGTCGTTGCTGTTGATCACCCACGACCTTGGCGTGATCGCCGGTCTCGCCGACCGGGTGCTCGTTATGTACGCCGGCCGACCGGTGGAGATCGCCACCGTCGAGCAGATCTTCTATGAGCCGGCCATGCCCTACACCCACGGTCTCCTCGGGTCGCTGCCCCGGCTGGACAGCGAAGGGACGGAACGACTCCGGCAGATCCCCGGCTCCCCGCCGTCGATGGTCGGCCACCGACGCGGGTGCCCGTTCGCCCCGAGGTGTCCGATGCGGGCCGACATCTGCACCGAGGAGGAGCCCGAACTTCGGCCGGTCTCTCGACCTGGGCCGCCCGCAGTGCCCGTCGACGGCGACGGGGCCCCCACGGTCGGAACGGCGGTCTCCGCCGAGATGCCGGTACACCTTGCCGCGTGCCATTTCGCCCACGACGTGGTGCGTCTGCCGGTGGCTTCGATGTTCCCGGACACCTCGGTCGACCTCGAGGCGGAAGCACCGTGATCCGGGCAAGAGGAGGCCGGAAAGGGGGGGGAATCGACCCACGACCCGACCGGGCCGGCGTCACCCATCCGGGCGCTACCGATCCGGATCGGCCCCTGCTGTCGGTGACCGACCTGGTCAAGCACTATGCCACTCGAGGCGGTTCGTTCGTCCGCCGACAGTCCGGCGTTGTGCATGCCGTGTGCGGCGTCTCGTTCGACATCGCCCACGGAGAGACTCTCGGACTGGTGGGCGAGTCGGGCTGCGGCAAAACCACCACAGGTCGGTCGGTGCTCCAACTGGTCGAGCCGACGTCGGGATCGGTCCGCTTCGGGGGAAAGGAACTGGTCGGACTGGGCGACGGGCCGATGCGGGATGTCCGCCGGGACATCCAAGTGGTATTCCAGGACCCCTTCGCATCGCTCGACCCCCGGATGCCGGTCGGCGACTCGATCGCCGAGCCCCTCCACATCCACCGCCTGTGGGACCGCGTCTCGGGAAGGGAACGGGTGGCCGAGGCCCTGTCGTTGGTCGGTCTCGAGCCCCGGCACGCCAGCCGGTTCCCGAATGAGTTCTCCGGCGGCCAGCGTCAGAGGGTCGGGATCGCCCGGGCCCTCATCCTCGACCCGAAGCTCCTGGTGTTGGACGAACCGGTGTCGGCGCTCGACGTCTCCATCCAAGCCGGGGTGGTCAATCTCCTGGAGGACCTTCAGGAGCGACTGGGTATCGCCTACCTCTTCATCGCCCACGATCTCTCGGTTGTCCGGCACATCTCGGACCGAGTGGCTGTCATGTACCTGGGACGGATCGTCGAGATCGGCAACCGCGTCGACGTCTACGACCGCCCCGAGCATCCCTACACCCAGGCGCTGCTTTCCGCCGTGCCCGTACCCGATCCGCGGAGGGAGCGGTCGCGTCGGCACATCGTCCTCGAGGGTGACGTACCCAGTCCCGACAATCCTCCCAGCGGCTGCCGGTTCCGGACACGGTGCTGGAAGGCCCAGGAGATCTGCGCCGAGGAGGTCCCAGCCCTGGTCGACCGGGGGGGTGGCCACCCGGTTGCGTGCCATTTCCCCGAGCGGACCCCGGTGATCTGACCGGAAAACCGTCCGATCGAGCCGCCAGGCTCGGCCCCAACGGGCTGACCGCACGGTGCGGGCGGAGCGGGCGGTGAACGTCGCCGTCGGCGAGCGGCGTACCTCCACCGCCGGGCAGGGGCGGCCATTCCCAGTTGTCCTCGGCCATCCCTTCCGCCACACGCAGTGTAGACCTCCGCAACCCGGCCCCATTACCTAGTTGTCCGATGGACTTAGGTGGGTATGATGAGTAGTCGCACCCGACAGACCGGTGTCGTCGCTCCCCCACTCGGGCGGCGGACCGCCGGCCGCCCAATCAAGGGAGACCCACCATGACCGTGCTCGATGACGTGCTCGCCGCCAATGATGCCTATGCCGCCTCATTCGGTGACAAGTCGCAGTTGGCCCTACCCCCTGCACGGGGGTTCGCCATCCTCACCTGTATGGATGCCCGGCTCGACCCGGCCAAGTACGCCGGCCTGAGCGAGGGTGACGCCCACGTGATCCGTAACGCCGGCGGACGGGCCAGTGACGATGCCATCCGCTCCCTCGTGATCTCCTACAAGTTGCTGGGCACGGCCGAATGGTTCGTCATCCACCACACCAACTGCGGCATGGAGTTCTTCACTGACGAGGTCATACGGGACCTGTTGGCGAACAGCCTCGAGACAGCGGCTCTCGGCGAGGACGGTTTCCACGATGTCGGCCAAGGGCCGGGTTCGTCCGAGGCCCGGTACATCGACTGGCTGACCATCGCCGACAACGCCCAGAGCGTGACCGAGGACGTCGCCCGCATCCGTTCCCATCCCCTAGTGCCCGGTCGTATTCCCATTTACGGCTACATCTACGACGTGACCACCGGGCGGCTGGTAGAGGTGCCCGAAGCCACCAAGGCCGGCCTGCCCGTCTGAACCTGCGTCGCTCGGGTCAGCCGGCCGAACCGGTGGCCGCAGTCCCCGTCGGGGTATTTGCCGGGGCGAAGTACTGCTCGATGGCGGTGGCGATGCCTTGGGCGATCACCTGCTGGCCGAGGCTCGAGTCGGCGATGGACCCCTCGTAGGGATCGGTGAGATACAGGGGCTCGATGACCGCCCCGGGCATCTGACTGGGTGTCGTGAAAAAGTCCGGCGCGGCCGGTCCGAGTAGCAGCAGATGTTGATAGTCGGCCGCCTGGCTGGCGATGCCACCTCCGTCGGCGTCACCGACGAAAGAGCCCAGGCTCGCGTCGGTCTGCACCCCGTCGTCGGGGATCGCCCATCCCTGGGCATCCATGTCCGCCACCACGTCGTGCTGGACCAACGTGGCCAGACGCAGGTTGGCGGCGGAGAAGGGCCGATCGGCGTCATAGGCGGTAAGGCTTCCGGCATCATCGGACGAAGCCCCGGCGTCGTAGTAGATGCCCACCAGTGCCTGGGCGTGGGCATCATTGGCGCACACGTCGCGAGCCGCGACATCGTCGTGAGACCCGATGAGGGAGAGTTCGCCATCCGACAGGTCGGTTGGCACCAGGCGGAGCACCGTGTTGTCCGTCGTGCGGGAGACCACCACCCGGAACCCCTTGGCCCGGAGGAGGTCCATGACGCGTAGCTCGACGGGGAGTGTCTCCGTGGCCTCGTCGATCTTGGCCCCCGACTCGGTGGTGCCCACCCCACCGGGGTCAACTCCTCCATGTCCGGCGTCCAAGAACACCGTCACGTCGCGGTCCCCGGCAGTGGGGGCAAAGGCCAGACAGGAGCCGTCGGCGAACTCGGTCGGGTCGAGCGGGTGGCCCGACGTCTCCGGCGCCGAGATCCCCGGTTTGGTCAGGACGACGACGCCTACCGCCACGACGACGAGCAGCAACAGGCCGGTTCTGAGGGCACGGCGGCGACGTCGGATGGCGTGCCGTCGGCGTTCGTTACCCTTGTCCTGATTGGAGCGTTGCACCATGAGCTACCTGACGGATCGACGGGTCATCCCGGGCACGCGACCGACGGGAGTGGGGGCACCTCCGGTGAAATGACGCCGTTTGGCCCTGGTGGAATGGTACCTAGGTCGGCATCCGAAGTGGTGGCATCGGGCACACGATCGCCACGGTCCCGGGGCTGTCGGTCCGGCATCCGGCCGATGCGCTCACCGGCGTAGCCTGGGACCATGCGATTCGTCATCATCGGCGGTGGGCCGGCCGGAAACCAGGCCGCCACCCACGCCGCCCGCCTGGGTGTGGACGTGACGCTGATCGAACGTGACGTGGTGGGCGGTGCGGCCAACCTCTGGGACTGCATTCCCTCCAAGGCGATGATCGCCACGGGCGGGGCCATGTCCTATCTCCGCCGGATCGACGGCATGGGTGTAGTCGGGGCCGGTGGTGAGTTGGACCTCGAACGGCTGCGCCACCGGATCACCTCCATTGTCGATCACCTCGAGCAGACCAACGAGAAGATCCTCCACTCCCAGCGGGTCGCCGTGATCCGGGGTACAGCGCGCCTGGTCGACGCCCACACCGTGGTGGCGGATACGGCCGACGGCCCGATGATCTTCGAGGCCGACGCTGTGCTGGTCAGTACGGGAAGCCGCCCCCGGATTCCGACCTGGGCCGATCTGACCGGCGACCGCCTCCTCACCACTCGCGACGCCTATCCCCCCAAGGCACTACCCGAACACCTCGTGGTGATCGGCTCCGGCGTGACCGGCGTCGAGTTCGTGCACATGTTCTCGTCCCTCGGATGCGAGGTGACACTGATCGTCAGCCGCCAGCAGGTCCTGCCCCAGAAGGATCCCGAGGTGGCTGCGGTACTGGAGGCCGACTTCTCCCGCCGTGGGGTCCACCTGCTGAAAGGGGCCCGAGCGACGGGAGTGGACCAGGGCGTCGACGGCGTCGTGGTCCACTGCGACGACGGTCGGGTGGTTCAGGGTTCGCACGCCCTGTTGGCCATCGGCTCGGTGCCCAATTGGGAAGGACTCGGACTGGCTGAGGCCGGCGTGGAAGTGGCTGAGGACGGGTACGTCCCCATCAACCGACACTGCCAGACCAATGTGCCCCATATCTTCGCCGCCGGCGATCTGTCCGGCAAGCTCCCGCTGTCATCGGTGGCCTCCATGCAGGGCCGGAAGGTGGCCGAGTACGTCGTCGGAGGACACACGGTGACCCACCGGCACCCCAACTACGACAGCGCCCCTTCGGCCATCTTCACCGAACCCGAGATCGCCGACGTGGGGCTGGCCGAGGCCGATGCCTTCGCCGAGGGTCGTAAGATCCGGGTGACCAAGGTCCCGTTCGCCGCCAGTTCTCGGGCGCTGATCGACAACGACTCGCGCGGCTTTGTGAAGATCATCACCGATCCGGCCACCGGCGTCATCCTGGGAGGCTCCATCGTGGGTCGTAACGCCTCCGAGCTGATCTCGGTGCTGGCCGTGGCGGTGACGGGTGGATTGGGTGTGAACGACATCGTGGAATCCATGCTCGTCCACCCGACCCTGGCCGAGGCGCTGGCCGAGGCCGCTGACTGACCGGGCGGTCGGTCATCAAATCCGCGGAGGGGGGCGGTTAGGGTGACCGGGTGACCGGTGCGACCACCGACGACGGCACGGGAGTCAGCGCTTCCGGCCTCGCTCCGGCCGGTGCCGACCCTGCGGCGTCCACAGTCCCCGGACGCGGGCCCGCCCCGACCAGGATGGAACGCCGGCGGGCCGAGGCTCCGTGGCTCCGGCGTCACGGCCGGTCCATGGGAATGCTGGCCCGCACGATCGGCACGTTCACCGTATCCCGCCTGGTCGTGGCCATGGCTCTGGGTTCGGTCCTCGTCATCAACCAGGGAATGGCCACCCACCATTTCACCGGTCCGTGGCCCACCCCACCCAAGGCTTCGCTCTTCTTCCAGGCCCTCGGCTCGTGGGACGCCAGCTGGTACCTGCTCATCGCCGGCCACGGTTACTTCCCCCCTCCGGCCCAGTTCCCCATGGCCCACGGGGCGGCGACGGCATTCTTCCCGGTCTGGCCCCTACTGCTACGGGGAGTGTCGGAGCTGACGGGACTGACGCCCATCGTGGTCGGGGTGGGCCTGGCCTTCGTGGTGGGCGCGGCTGCCTCCGTGGCCATCTGGTTCCTGGTGCGCCACCTGTGCGACGAGGCCGTAGCCGATCGATCCGTCGTGCTGTGGGCCTTCTTCCCTGGTGCCGTCGTCCTTTCCATGGTGTATTCCGAGGCTCTGGCCATCCTGCTGTGTGCAGTGTGCCTACTGGCCCTCCTGAAACGGCAGTGGTTGGTGGCCGGCCTGGCTGCCGGGGTGGCCACCGGTGTCCACCCCGAGGCCATCGTGTTGGTGCTGTGCTGTCTGTGGGCCGCCGGAGTGGCTGTGCGGCGGGACGGGGACTGGTGGGCGCTGATGGCCCCGGTCCTGTCGCTGGCCGGCGTCCTCGGCTACTTCTGCTACCTGTGGAACACCACCGGGGACTTCTTCGGTTGGTACCGCACCGAGCGGGACCAGTGGGGTGGTACGGGCTTCTACCACGACACGGTCTTCGTCCTGCGCCAATCGGTGACCCATCCCCATGATCTCGAGGCCGTAGTTCCGGCTCTCGGCCTCCTCGTCGCCCTGGCCGGGCTGTACCTCATGGTCCGATGGCGGCCACCCGTGATCGTCTGGATCTACACCGTCGGGATCTTGGTCTCCGCCTTCGATTCGAACATGGTCGGAGCCCGTCCCCGGGTACTCCTCACCGCCTTCCCCCTCATCGTGGCGTTCGCCCGGTGGGTCCGTCCGGCGGCCTTCGGGACGGTGGCCGCAGTGTCCGGATTCCTCCTGGCTACGATGACGTTCCTCCTGTTCTCCCTGGTGCTGGTGGCCCCGTAGTCACGAAGGCCACCGGGGCGGACCGGGAACGAACGAGACCCGACCCGGTAGCGAGGGGCAACCACGCACCACCGGACCGGAACGATCATGGAAAGGAACGACATGAGCCACGAACCACAGGGGCGGGTCGCCGGGAAGGTAGCTGTCGTCACCGGCGGAGCTGGCGGTATCGGCGGAGCCACCGCGCACGCCCTGGCCCGTCATGGGGCCTCGGTGGCCGTGGTGGATATCGACGGGGAAGGGGGCGAGCGAGTGGCCGGGGAGATCCGGTCCCTCGGGGGCGAGTCGCTCGCCGTGTTCGCCGACCTGGCCGCAGAAGCAGAGATCGCCGGTGCCATCCGGACCGTCGTCGACCACTTCGGACGGCTCGACGTGCTCCACAACAATGCCGCCCTCACCGACTCCGACTTCCTCAACCGGGACACCCCGGTCACGGACCTGGACCTCGAGGTGTGGAACCGGACGCTGGCGGTCAATCTGACCAGCCAGATGCTGACCTGCAAGTACGCCGTCCCCGAGATGGTGCGTCACGGCGGCGGTTCGATCATCAACATGTCGTCGGGGGCCTCATTGAAAGGTGATCGGACGCGTACCGCCTACGGAGTGTCCAAGGCCGGGGTGAACACGCTGACCATGTATGTGGCCACGTCCCACGGCAAGCAGAACATACGGGTCAACACCATCGTGCCCGGTCTGATCATCACGGACGCCGTGCGCGCCCACCTCAACGAGGACATCCTCTCCGGACTCAGCCGGGCCCTTCTGACCACCCATCTCGGCGAGCCCGACGACATCGCCAATCTGGTGGTCTTTCTGGCCTCGGACGAATCTCGCTATATCACCGGCCAGATGATCTCTGTCGACGGTGGCATGTCGGCCCACGTGGGCAGCGCCGGCCAGGACGGGTGAGGATCGTCGCGGCCTCCGGCCCGAGATGACCGGATCACGGCAACGCGATCAGGCCGATCCCAAAATGTAGGCACCGGTGTCGGGATGGTGGGTCCAGCCGCTGGAGGCCTCCGTGCCCCCGTCCACGTGGATCGTCTGCCCCGTCACATAGCTGGACAACTCACCGGCCAGGAAGACGGCGGCACCCGCCATCTCGTCCACGTGGCCGGCCCGTCCCATAGGTATGGTCAGCCCGAAGTGCTCCTCCGCCCCGGGAGGAGCCACGGACCGCATCCCCTCGGTCAGCGTGATGTCCGGGGCAAGGGCGTTCACCCGGATCCCGTAGAGAGCCAGCTCCAGGGCGGCTGTCTTGGTGTAGTTGATGACCCCGGCCTTGGCCGCCGCATAGGCCGCGTACCCCGGTGCCGCCCGGACCCCTTCGATCGATGTGATGTTGATGATGCTGCCCGGCGTACCCGAATCGACCATGGAGCGCGCCACCCTCTGGGTGCACAGGAGGACGTGTTTGAGGTTGGCCCGGTACAGGGCGTCCCAGCCGTTCTCCGACGTTTCCAACAGGGGTGAGAAGAACACGCCGCCGGCATTGTTGACCAGGATGCTGACCTGGCCCAGCTCCTCGACGGTACGGGCCAGGGCAGTGTCCACCTGGTCGGACTGGCGGACGTCGGTGGGGATGCCCAGGCCACCGATTTCCTCGGACGCCGAGGCGGTGGTGTCCGGATCCCGTTCCCAGATGGCCACCTTGGCTCCAAAGGCGGCCAGGCCACGGGCGATGCCCCGACCGATGCCGGCACCTCCACCGGTCACGACAGCCACACGGTCGGTGAGAAGAACGGACGAGGGGTTCATGGACAAGGGGACCTCTATCCTTATAGGTTCATTAGCGGAAGCTTGATTATCACGGACGAAGAACGATCGGTCACTCCGGTCGAGAGGGGGAGTGTATGCCACGCATCGAACCAATCCCGATGGACCAGCTGGCCGAGGAGCCACGCCGGATCATCGAAGAGGGAGTGGCCGACGGCACCTATGCCACCCCGGTCCCTCTGCAGATCTTCGCCTACCGTACGGCCCAGATCATCCAGACCAGTATGGCCCGGACGGCCTGGGGCAAGAAGAGCCTGCTCGGCGGACGGATCCTCGAGCTCATCCGGATCCGGAGCGCCCAACTCGGCGAGTGCCAGCCATGCATGCAGTCCCGCAAGCACGACTCCATCACCGACGAGGACGTGGCCTGTCTGATCGCACCAGGACATTCGGACCTCACCAACCAGGAGCGACTGGCCGTCGAGTTCCTCGATCTGTTGTCCGCCGACCACCACGCCATCGACGACGAGACCTACCGTCGGCTGGGTGAAGTCTTCACGGCGGCCCAGATCATCGAGCTGGGGTTCACCTGCGCCACGACCATGGGTACCCACCGGTTCATCCACACCCTGGACCCGTTCGGTACCGCTCCCCCGGTGATCGCCTTCGATCCCGACCAGGTGGACACGGCGTATCCCGACACCGCCGAAGTCGCCGAGCAGGCACGGGTATGAGCGAAACCGTCTTCGTGACCGGCGCCACGGGACTGGCCGGGGCGAACATCTGCAAGCTCCTGCTTGAACGGGGAGACCCGGTCCGGGCTTTGGCCCGGGAGGGGGCCGACACGGGGCCCCTGATCGAGCTGGGCGTCGATGTGGTGACGGGGGACGTCAGCGAAGCCGACGACGTGATGCGGGCGGCCAAGGGATGCGACTCGGCGATCCACAGTGCCGCCCTGCTGGGCGGGGCCAGTCAGGACATCGAACCCTTCCGGGCGGTCAACGTGGTCGGTACCAAGAACGTGCTCGATGCCGGCGAGGCTCTGGGCATGCGCCGCGTCGTCGCGGTCAGTACCGGTACGTTCTTCGACACCTCAGGCGGCCTCGAGCGGGAGGACGCACCCGTTTCCACCAAGCCCAGCTCTGATCCCTACACCATCACCAAGATGGCCGCCTTCGAGGACGCCATGGCCAGGGCCGCGGCCGGCCAGGACGTGGTCACCACCCACCCCGGGGCCATCTTCGGGCCCTCACCGGTGGTCAGCAACGCGTTGGGAAAGACCAGCTTCAACCGCGTTCTGCTCTCCGCCCTCCGCCAGCGCATCCAGTCCTACCTGCGGTTTCCGGTGAGCTGGGTGTTCGCCGACGATATCGCCCGGGGATGCATCCTGGCCCTCGATCGGGGCGTGTCCGGGGAGCGGTACATGCTCGACGGGCGTCCCGAGGACGTGGTCAGCACAGCGGAGGCCTGCAGCCGGATCTGCGAACTGGCCGGCATGGATCATCGCGTCCTCGACATCGAGCCGTCCGACGATCCCGAACTGGCCAAGGTGTTCGGGCCGACACTGGTTGCCATCGCCGCCAAAGCGGCCAAAGACAAGCGGGTGCGGCGCAATCTCTCGGAGTCCAAGACCTACAAGCGGTTGGGCTACAGCCCGATCAGCCTGGACGATGGGCTGGTTGCCACCACGGCGTGGCTGCGCGCCCTCGACAAGTTCTGAAGGCCCCACGCCCGAGGTCGACCGGACCCAACGTCTCATCCGACCGGGCCCTGCGCCGAGCCGACGACGACCGGTAGATGTGGCGGACGATCCATCCGCCCGACCCCGTCGAGCTGACGTCACACGTCGGAGGTACGACTGTCCCCGCCACCTCCCGCGGGCGGAGAGGCACAAACGGGCACCCCATCGGCACCCGGGTGGCCGGCCCCGCCGTCAGGCCCGGCCGAACGTCTAGGCCCGAAAAGGTCCACCGGCGCTCTCGTGCGCCGGGGCATCCTCCCTACGCAGATGTCGGTCGATCATCTCCGCCTGTGATCGGATCAGGGAGGCAAACTCCCTGTTCGTCATGGCTCGGACCTCGTCCTCAGTCGGGTACTCCATACCGCCACCTCCACCCAGGGACCCTCGCACCCCAGATCCTGCCCACGGAGACGCGGCGATGCAACTGCGATTGCCTGGTTCACGATGCGTGAGGCGGGCCGCTGGCAGTCCGACGGAGGTGAGGATGGGTTCGCGACCCGCTGGCCAGGGAGAAGGCACACGCTAGGTTCCTTCCCACAACCGGGTGGAGAGTCCGCTACTGGCCTCGGCATCCGGCGGAGGTCGACGCCCCAGAGAGGGGTCGGCGGCATCCATTCCCACTGCACGGTCTGCCCTCGAAGGTTGCCCAGACGGCACGTGCGGCTCGATCGACCGGACCGAGCTCGATCATCGAGCGATCGACAGGGCCGGGTGGAGTCCCGACCGAGCTGAATTCCGACGCTGTATCCGACACGGTTGCCGTGAACGAGCAAGCTCCTCGGCATGGGGGAGACAGATCGACGTAGACCACCTGAAGTACCAGCTTCGACGAGTACCCTTTCCGCAAGGGACGTCGAGGAGTTGCCATGAGGACTTTCCGCTGGACGGTGGCGGCTGTGCTGGCTTGCGCCTGCATCGGGGTGCTGACGGCAGGCACCGCAGCCAACGCGGCAACGCTTCTACCCCCACCTGGATATTGGCTCGCAGGTGCTGACGGCGGCATCTTCTCCTTCGGTGCCCCGTTCTACAGCTCGGGTGTTACGCCTCCAGGAGCTTGCCTCTACTCGCCTCAAGCACCAAGCACCCAGGTTGCAACGATGGGTTGTGCGGCGATCGCTTCCACGCCAAGCGGGAACGGCTACTGGCTCCTCAACTCCTTCCGGTCTGCCACGGCATTCGGCCAGGCCGCTCAAGCCCTCCAAGTCGGCTGTACGAGTGTGAACGGGGCAATGGGATTCTGGACGGGGCTTGCGTCGACGCCGACCGGAAACGGGTTCTTCGTGACAGCTTCCAACGGAGGCGTGATGGGGTGCGGTGACGCGGTGCCGCTCGGCGGATTGGCCAATCAGCACCTCAACGCACCAGTGATCGGGATCGCAGCTACACCGGATGGCAAGGGGTATTGGCTGATAGCCGGGGATGGCGGAGTATTCTCGTTCGGCGACGCCCACTTCTACGGCTCGATGGGTGGAGCACGCCTTAACGCTCCGGTGATAGGGATCGCAGCGACACCGGATGGCAAGGGGTATTGGCTGGCAGCGTTGGACGGTGGAGTGTTCTCGTTCGGCGACGCTCAGTTCTACGGTTCGATGGCTGCATCCCACCTCAACGCGCCGATGGTCGGGATCGCCGCGGCGCCCGATGGCAAGGGGTACTGGCTGGCTGGGGCAGACGGGGGCGTGTTCTCGTTTGGCAGCGCTCCGTTCGAGGGCTCGATGGGCGGGAAGGCTATGAATGCACCGGTCGTCGGGATCGCCGCGTATCCTTGAATAGGTGGATCGGGCGTCGGGACATCCGTCGACCGACCGGCCATCCGGGGCAGGACACCGGCCAATCGCCGTGAACCACGGGGCGGTCACCTAGCCTTGAGACGTGTCTAGTAGAGACCACGTTGCGACCGCCCGAGATGTCTATGACTCAGCGGCGACGACGTATGTCCAGTTCGTAGGCACTTCTATCAGCCCAGCGACAGAATGCCCCACTGACCGGTCACTGCTCATGGCCTTCATCGATCCGATCAAGAGACAAGCTATTTGTCGGGTTGCCGATGTTGGGTGCGGACCAGGCCGAATCGCAGCACTCATGGCGGACCATGATCTCGACGTCGTCGGCGTGGACATATCCCGGGCGATGCTCGCCATTGCTAGGACCGCACATCCCCACATCGAGTTCGAAGAGGGCCAAATCGATGCGCTTTCCATCGAAACGGGAGTGCTCGCTGGTGCTGTCTGCTGGTACTCAATTATCCATACCCCGCCGGATCGGCTCGATGAGGCGTTCGAAGAAATGGCACGGGTCTTGATCCCGGGGGGTTATCTACTCCTCGCCTTTCAGACAGAAGGGGAGCCAGTGCACCGAGAGGACGCATTCGGCACCCGCATGCCACTGACCAGCTATAGACACAGTGTGCGAGTGGTCGTCGGCCATCTGGAGAACATGGGATTCAAGATCTGCACCACGGCCGTTAGGGCACCTGAACTCGAGCACGAGACGACCTCGCAGGGATTCGTAATCGCCACTGGCCCACTCTCGTAGCCGCCCAAGGCATCGCTCATCGAACCGTCGATCCGGGGACGCCGAGCTGTTGTCGGCGTTCCCACTTGACTCTCACCACCGGGAAGGGTCCATGCTTCATCTGTGGACGACCTCATGCCCATTGGAGAGTTCTCGGAACGCTCTGGCCTCTCAGCTAAACGGCTGAGAACCTATGGGGCCGAGGGCCTGCTCGCACCAGCAGCGGTGGACCCCGGCTCGGGGTATCGCTACTACTCGCCGGGCCAGCTGGCTGACGCGCAAGTGATAGATGCACTCCGCCAGGCGGGCGTGCCACTCGCCGACATTCGCGCGTTCAGGCGTCAACCCTCCAGCGAACTGTTCGACGCTTGGGCAAGACAGCTTGAGATTGATGTGAACCAGCGCCAGGGAGCCCTCGCCCACGCCCGCCATCTCCTTGCAAGGGCCGCCTACCCAGTCTCGTTAACTACCGATCCGGAACCCCAGGAGAGTTTGATGATCACACTACGAACGGCTGGTCGAACTCATATTGGACAGATTCGTGACAACAACGAAGACGCCATTGCCGTCAGTGATCGTCTTGCGCTCGTCGCAGACGGGATGGGCGGTCACCCGGGAGGCGAAATCGCAGCGGGAGTCGTGGCGGGCGTGGTGCCCACGGCCTTTACCGGTCAATCGGTTGACGAGCTGCAGGCGGCAGTGCGGGCCGCGAACTGGGCAATTCGGGAACGCTCGGCCGCTGAAGCTGAACTGGAGGGCATGGGAACCACTGTCTGCGTGGCTGGACTCCTCACGACTGGACACCTTGCGATCGTCAATGTCGGAGACAGTCGGGCCTATCTATTTCGTGGGGGTTTGCTGACCCACCTCACTCAGGATCACAGCCTGACAGCCGAACTGATCAGGCGTGGGGATCTCCGGGAGGAGGAGGCGACTCAGCATCCCTACTATGGGATACTCACCCGCGCACTCGGCGTTGGGTCCGACGTTGATATCGACCAGACAACGCTCGGCGTCGAAGAGGGGGATCGGTTCGTACTTTGTAGTGACGGATTGTTCAATGAGCTGTCCGATGAAGAAATCGGGCGTGCTCTAGCGAGCGACGAAGACGTGGCCGTGATCGTCGAGAGGTTGATCGACAGGGCTCTTGCCGTCGGAGGTCGCGACAACATTTCCGTCGTGATCGCCGAAGTGGCTGCTTCGCCGACGAATCCCGAACGGCTCTCGACGGCGACAGAAACGCAAGCACCGCCAACTACACGAAAGTAGCCCACGCCGGACGACGGAACTCCCAGTGTCCAAAGAGCGTCACGCGCGGGTGACCAGCACGACGTTCAGATCGACATAATCGGCTCAGAATACAAAGGGAATCAGCATCTTGGTCGAGCGCTTGTATTCCGGATAGATGTCGGGAAAAAGGCGTTCCATGGTCTGCGCCTCGACGGTTGAACTGTAAATGAAATAGGCGCTCATCAACACGACAGCGGCGAGCCAGTACCAGTTGATGGCTACCGACGTTCCTATGGTGGCGAGGATGATTCCCGAGTAGATGGGATTCCGGATGTACTGGTATGGACCGGTGGTCACCAGCTCAGCGTCCACCTTCTCGGACATGGGGGTGCCCCAATTCCGCCCCAGATGGACTCGTGCCCACACGGCCAGCCCCAATCCCGTTAAGAACAGCGCCATCCCGACACCCTGGAGAACCGGGCTGCTCACGATGGCATGGTGACCTCTCAGGACTCCGAAGCGAATGATCAAATACGCGATGACAAATATGCCGATCCTCAAGCCGACGAACTGTCCTACCCGTGAGTGAGCTGCCCGCTTGGCGCTCGAGCCAGCCACCAGCCAGACCAACCAGAAGACGACCCACAGGCTGTAGATGATGTAATCGATGACGTGCATCAGGTACTCCGGGCGTCATTACGGAGTGCAGAAACATTCTGAGCAGTGGATGAGACCTGGGCCGCACGGATCCCCACATTGACCGGAGTGGTGGTCATCGCCATTCCGCTCCCGGTTCCGAGCTGACCGCTCTTGTTGTCGCCCCATGCCCACAGCCGGCCTGATCTGTCGATGGCGTAGCTGGCGAACCCGCCGGAGTTCACCGTGACAAAGTTCACCCCGTTGGGGACATCGACGTGCAGAGGGACCTCAGAACTCGTCCGCGTGCCGTTTCCGAGTTGGCCGCGATCATTGTCGCCCCAGGCCCAAACGGCGCCGTTGGTCAAGATGGCGACGCTCTGGCCGTTCTTGGGTCCGCTGCCGCCCTGGAACACCTGACGCACGGGTCCGGAGAGCGGGACCAGCACGGGAACATCGCTGTTGGCGGTCGAGCCGTCTCCGAGCTGACCGGCGGCGTTGTACCCCCAGTTGTAGTAGCTGCCATTGCTGAGGAGCGCACCGGAACCTTCCCAGGACGAGGTGAGGGCCGTCACCGACAGTGTCCCCGGAAGACCAACGACCGGGACCGGTACGGAGCTGTTGGTAGTCGAGCCGATGCCGAGGACGCCGTAGGCACCGGAACCGCAGGCGTAGACTTTGCCCCCCGAATCGAGAAGCGAGTGCGTTCGGGCTCCGGTGGCTAGCGTGACGCCCCTCAGCACGAGCTCGATCGGCCGCAACTCGGTGAGGCCGGACAGGCAGAGGTCGCCGTCGGCATTGAGGCCCCAGCCCCAGGCGTGACCCTGTGCGTCGATGGCCAAGGCACCGTCAAAGGGCATCGGATTGGCCATTGTGGTGATCCTGACACCGGCAGGGAAGTCGACCTTGACGGCACGGGTCGAATATACGGGTCGCGTCCCGTTGCCCAGCTCGCCGAAGCTCGCAACCCCCCAGGCCCACACCACTCCGTCCGAGGTGAGCGCATACCCGTCGGAGTTGGAAGTAGCAATCTGCACAACTCGGCCACTGATGCCGGCGACCGGAGTCGGTCGATCAAGCTGAAGCTGACTTATGGCGCCGTGGTTGCCGACCACGCCGAACCGGTAGACGACGGAGTTGCTTGACGGATGGGAGATGGAACCAGAAGGATCGGAAGAACAAGCCGTGAGCAGCAATGCCGAGCCCAAGAGGGATACGAACACAAGCAGAGGCCCCTGGCCCTTCAAGATGGACGCGAACTGCATGCCTTGAGTATTTTGCCAAGGGCTGTGATTGTCAACTCGGTTTACAGTTTACTAACATCTTCACCTGTGGCTTCCGATATGACTCCGACAAACACCGGTGATGGAAGTAGCCCGCACGATTCGGCGGCCATCGGCCTCGGATCGGCCCTGCGACGCGCCTGGCTCGGCTATCAACATCGGCTCGACACCGCTATGGCGGACGCCGGGTTCGGCGAACGACGATTTCCCGATGGGCGGGTACTCCGACTGTGCTCGGATACAGGATCGACGATTTCTGCCATCGGACGGGAACTCAACATCACACGCCAGGGGGCGAGCAAGCTCGTAGGACAGCTATGCGACCGTGGTTACGTAGTTGCTACGGACTCGATGATCAGCAAGAGAGAGAAGTCAGTCGTTCTGACCGACCTCGGTGCTGATTACCTGCGGGAGCATCGAGCGGCCGCCCGTGCCATCGAAATGGAGTTGAGAGCCCAGCTTGGCGAATCGGCCTTGTCATCTTTGTTGACCTTGGTTGACACTCTCGGTCAGGGCGAGCAGCCGCGCATGCAGACCTACCTTCGTGGCTCGACTCGAAACCACTGAATGGCTTCTTCCGTTTCCGGTGTGGCCTCTGTTGCCGGGGGTGTGCCCTCGGCGAGGTACCGGGATGCGACCCGTTCCTCCGGTGGACACTCGCGATGCACGAATTCTTCGCGCCGTCATCTCAGGAGATTGCGCACAAGGCGTGTGCCGATCATGCCTTGCAGGTGAAACCGAGAGGATCCAACCGGAAGCAGCCCTCACGCATGTGGCGCACTGTCACGCGGTCGTCCCAGCGTTCAAGGCCTTCCTGGCCCTGACCAGCGTGAAAGGCGACGTCGTGCGCCGGCGATCCAGGCCATGAGGTGAGCAACTTCATCACCGAGGTCGTCCCCTGCGGGTGCCCTGGGTGCCCATCCCGCGAGCAACGATGCGTCCCGAGCCCGTGGCAGAGATGCGGTCGAGGTCAGCAGGTGGCAACCACCCTTCCCGGATAGTGCGCCCGCCTCCCGGGGACCAGGGGCAGGGGGCCAGAGGCGCACACTGGCAATATGACGAAATATCGGAACTACTGGATATTCAGCATCGCCTGCTTCGTGGTCTGGGGTGTCATTTTGGCTGTTGTGGCAGCGCAGGGGAAGAGTGACAAAGGCGCACACCATGCTCTTGCTATTTGGTGGATGGGTCATCGCCTGGGTCTCGGTCACTATTGCCAGGTTCGTCTACCCGCCTCCAAGCCGATGACTCTCGTCCGGTTCTCCGGCATCAGAAAAATAAGACCCTGGGCTCTGACGAGTCCCGCTCCCGGTAGGGGGCAGTGGTTTCCGCCAACACGAGTTCTACGTCCGAGGTTTGGCAGGATAGACGAGGCCTCCACTCGTGTAGTGCTGGTACCACGCCACGGCGTGGGGGTAGCCACCTTGGCCCCCGTCCAGCCCTCGGGCAGACTGCAGCCGTAGAGCGAAAGGTGGCACGAGGCGATTGGTGATGACGTGAGGCTCCACCAGTGAAGCGGGCCGGGTCGGCGACCATGCAGCTCGTGCGGTTCTCGCGGTACCGCTTCCAAGGAACGTTCCACCAGCGCCGGGGCGCCTATGTGTCGCTCGTCCTGCTTATCGGGCTGGTCGGTGGCCTCTCACTGGGTGCCCTCGCGGCAGCCCGGCGTACCGAGTCCTCCTTCCCCACGTTCCTCGCCAGCACGAACCCGTCCAACCTGAGCGTCGCCACGGCACTGTGGAATCCCGCGCTCGGCTACACCACCGGCTACAACGGCACTCTTGTGACCAGAATCGCCAGCCTGCCCCTCGTCAAGCGGGCCGAGAGCTACTCGGGCATCTACAGCGAGCCGATCGGAGCGAACGGGCAACCGACGGCGGCGGCGGAGAAGGCCAACTTCGACGTCAACGGAAGCGTCGACGGGCTCTACTTCAACCTGGACCGGGTCACGGTCCTGCAGGGACGGATGGCCGACCCCAAGCGGGCCAACGAGATCATGATGACGGTGGGTGTCGCCGACGCCCTGGGCCTCCACGTCGGGCAGACCGTCACCTGGGGCACCTATGCCAACTCCCAGTTCGAGTCGGCGGCGAACACACCTCCCGTGCTGCACGAAAGACTGACCCTCGTCGGGACCGTCGTCCTCAACAACGCCGTCGTGCAGGACGAGATCGATGCCAACGGCCCCACGACCGTCATTTTCACGCCGGCCCTCACACGGCGGCTGGACAACTGCTGTGCCAACTACACGTTCACCTTCCTGCAGCTCGACCAGGGGAGCCGCGGCGTACCGGCGGTCGAAGCGGAGCTCGAGCGCGTCATGCCCTCCAAACTCCCCCACGACTTCTACGACACCTCCATCGACGTCACCAAGGCCCAGAATGCCATCAAACCTGAGGCCATCGCACTCGGGGTGTTCGGCCTTATCGCCGCGCTGGCTGCCATTCTCATCGCCGGTCAGATGATCGGCCGGCAGTTCGGTTTCTGGGCTCAGGAGGAGCGGATCCTGCCGCGCCCTCGGAGCGGACCCTCTCATGACGGCGGGCGACGGGCTGCTCGGAATCACCGGGGCTGTCGTGGTGGGTGCGCTGGGGGCCGTCGCCGTGGCCGTGGCGCTTTCCCCGCTGGCACCGCTGGGCCCGGTGCGTCCCTACTATCCCGACCCCGGAGTCGGCTTCGACTGGACCGTGCTCGGCCTCGGCGCTGCGGTGCTCGTCGTGGTACTGGGGTCCGTGGCGATGTTGATAGCCGTGCAGCGGGCGCCGCAGCGTACCGGGACGCGCCGCCCTCGCGCACCTTCACGCATTGCCGACGCCGCGTCCACGGTCGGCCTGCCGGTCTCGGCGGTCACCGGCATCCGCTTCGCGCTCGAGGCGGGGGCCGAGAGCGAGGCCGTACCGGTGCGCGCGGCCATCCTGGGGACGACCCTGGCGGTGGTGGTCATCATCGCCACCGTGATCTTCGGCTCAAGCCTCAACTCTCTAGTGTCGCACCCTCGCCTCTATGGATGGAACTGGAACTACGCCCTGATGGCCGGAGGCGGGGTCGGCGACATTCCCGCCGCGCCGTCGGCGACGCTGCTCGACCACGATCCGAGCGTGGAGGCCTGGTCCGGGTACTGGTTCGGCAACTTGCAGATCGACGGCCTGACGGTGCCCGTCCTCGGTGGGTCACCCGGTGCACCTGTGGCGCCACCGATCCTGACCGGCCACGGCTTCGACGGGCCGGATCAGATCGTGCTCGGTCCAGGCACGCTGGCCCAGATCCACAAGGCGGTCGGGGATTCCGTATCGGTGCGCTACGGGACGACAACCCCGCACCTCCTCCGCATCGTCGGCACGGCCACCATGCCCGCAGTGGGCGTCGGTGGCGTCACGGGGCATGCGTCCATGGGGACGGGAGCGGTCGTGCCCTTCCAGCTCCTCCCCGCATCGGTACGCAACCAGTTCAGCGTGTCCCCGGCCGGCCCTAACGCCGAATTCGTGCGCCTCAAGCCCGGGACAAACGCCAAGACCGCACTCCGGCCGCTGAACCGTATCGCGGCGGAGGTGACGGCCCCGGGGAACAATGGCAGCTACGTGCTGGGGGTCGAGAGACCGGCCGAGATCGTCAACTATCACTCGATGGGTGCCACCCCGCTGATCCTCGGCCTCGGATTGACGGCGGGGGTGGTGACCGCCCTCGGCCTGAACCTCGTCGCCTCGGTCCGGCGCCGTCGCCGCTCCATGGCGATGCTGCGGACGCTCGGCTTCACGGGCCGGCAGCTAAGGGCGAGCGTGGCCTGGCAATCCAGCATCGCCGTGGTGATCGGACTCGTGGTCGGAGTCCCGCTCGGGCTCGTCGCCGGGAGGTTCTTGTGGGATCTGTTCGCCAGCAACATCTTCGTCGTGCCCAGCCCGACCGAGCCCGCTCTGGCGATCGTGGCCATCGCGTTCGGTGCCCTGGTCCTCGGTAACTTGGTCGCCGCCATTCCGGGACGTATCGCGGCCCGTACGCCGGCTGCGCTGCTGTTGCGGACCGAGTAAGAACCCGCAGCACAGGGCGACGCCTGGATCGAATGACAGTCTTTCGCAAGACGCAGCGGGTTCGGCGTGAGTATCTATGACTGTCACGTAAGGGCAGCTTCGTACCCGCAGGCAGCACCATCTGGTTGCAGGTGTGTGCTGGAACCCCGACCCTCAATATCGGTCCCCAACGACGTTAGTGGCCATCGCGCTACCTCACGACCGGACTAACTGGGGTTTCAGAGTGGGCGCTAGAGGACTCGAACCTCCGACCTCAGCCGTGTGAATCTCCTCTATATACCTAAATCAGTTGATAGCTGATGGCAATACACAGCCTGAGCTGCAACAATCAAGGTTGGTCACGACAATAGACGGCATGAGTCTGCGCTATTTCGGGATCTTTTACTAGGACAAGGCCCCTGCCTACACCTCAGCCGCAAATCAGCCGAGCTAACCGATCTAGAAGCTGTTTTGGCCTAGTTTTTCGATCCACTCGACTCAGATCGACCGCAGCCCGCATAGAGCTGCGGTCGATCTCGAAGGGATACTCTCCCCCGGAGTCGCCGAGAAACGATCTTGGCGCCACCCTCGCATATGCGGTCGGCAACGCGGCTGTCCTAGTACTCAGGCGTGAAACTGTCCTAGTCGCTGCCTGGGGGCTTGGCCTCAGCGACACTCTGTGACCAGGGTCGCGGCGGTCGCCGAGCCAACGATCAGGGGCAGCCGGTGTCCTGTCGTGGGTGCACCGGCTTCTCGTTACGATCGAATCGATGGGCGACGCAGACGAACAGACACTCATGGGTTTGCTCGATGACGAGCTGAACTTCGATCCGACAACGACAGATGCACTCACCAACCATCTTCCGATGGCACTCCTCGCCAAGAGCCGGCTAGGCGCCGATGCCGACGAGCTGCTGCGTTTCAAAGCCAAGTATCAGCGGAGGCTCCAACCCCTGAAAGGATCGGAACGCCAGCTCGACCGATCGAATTGGACCTCGGCGATCGGCCGACGAGACGCAGCGACAGATCTCCGGCGCTACTTCGCTAGATCGATCGCAGAGCATGGCGTCGATGCGGTGCTCCGAACCCATCTCTCGGCGCTCCTGGCGGGAATTGGCGGCGGAGCATTCCACGGGGTCATCAGACTCTCCTATGCCCTTGATTCCGCCTCTCCGGCGCGCATCGCAGCTGGGTTGGCCTACCTTGCTGAAGTCGGTGATGCCCTTGGGCCGTTACCTGATCGCCGCCTAGGCTCCGGCGGGGTGTCAGAGATCGCCAACGCACTGTCCAGATCTGATCCGCCGCTCTCCGTTCCCAAAGGGTGGAACATCGGAGAGCGGATGCGAGAGGTGGCAGGTGACGAGCGGTTCCAGGATGCCGTCGGATCGCTGCAGTTCACCGACGACACTGAGTCCCAGCTCGCCGAGTTCTCACTCCGCCTCTTCGCCACGTCCGGTGACTTCACCTCGCTGCACGGAGTCACTGGCATGGCGGCGGTTTCGAGTATTCGTCCATGGGTGGAAGACGTGGTGGCGCTCGACAGGTATACGGCCCAAGCTTTGCTGGCTGCCTACGTCACGCTAGGAGCACCGCCAATTTGGTCGCAGTCGCGGCTGGACGAGTTCGTGAGCCTTGATCAGTCCAGCGTTGCGGACGTAGCGGCAGTAGGCGCATCTAGTGACGATGAGCATGTATCAAAGTTGATCTACACGGCACACACCCGATGGACTGAGTCCCATAATCCCCTTTACCTGGCTGTCGCTGCTCGGCATGCGGGGCTCAGCGATTCCTAGCCCGCAGCCGGCGATCGCGGGATAGATGCAGGCTTCCGGCCCTCGCTCAGGCACAATGGCAGGAATGTCCTTGCCTGCCCCGACGCTGCAAACCGATCGCCTGGTGTTGCGGCCGTTCACCAATGGGGACGCTGACAACCTCTTCGCACTGCGCAGCGACTCGCATGTGATGCGATATTGGACACGCCCCCCTGGAGCGAACGCGGGCAGGCGGATCAGCTTCATTGCCGCTTGCTGGCGCATGGCGGAGGAAGGCGGCGGTGCGCGGCTGGCCATTGACCGCACTTCCGACAAGAGGTTCCTCGGATGGTGTGGAGTGACTCGGTGGAACCCTGAGTATCGAAGCGCGTCGATGGGCTACTGCCTTGAAGAAGCGTCGTGGGGCCATGGCTATGCAACCGAGGCCGGACGCTCACTTCTTCAGTCGGCATTTGACACGCTCGACCTAAACCGAGTCCAGGCTGAGGTCGATCCGCGCAACCCGGCATCCGCCAGGGTGTTGGAGAAGCTCGGATTCCTGCGTGAAGGCACGCTGCGGGAGGACTGCATCGTGAACGGTGTGGTATCGGACTCATGGGTGTATGGGCTGCTCCGGAGCCAATGGCGGCCGGCGGTCGAGTAAAGCTCCGATCGGTAGCGGGTTACCTGTCACTTGACGGTCCGGACCGGAATTGCTGAGTAGTCCTTACGCCCGAAAGTGCCGTGCTGCCCCACCCAACCGGTGGTCGGGGGCACCCTAGTGATCCGAGAGTTTCTCCCGAAGCTGGGCCACAGCAAGGTCACGGTTGTCTTCTGTGGTGGCCTGGTCATCAACCTCGACCGTGGTGCCGGTCGGCATGTGGGTCACCCGGACGGCACAGGGGCCGTCATCGACCATCCTGGCCACGTCGATCCGCAGGTCTTCGGGGGAAACGTCCACCCCACCAGTGTCTCACCCACCCGGCGTTGTGGGGCAGGCCCGGCGGTGAATCGGAGGTTGGCTACCACTTCTCCATCGAGCGGCCTCCAGACTGACGCTGACGTCGTTTTGCTTCCCGCTGAAGCTGCGACTCCTCGTGCGGGTCAGCATTGATACCGTTCATTTCCCTACGAGTGTGTTTGCGCCTAACAACTGCCCGTAGTGGCTCGTCAGGACACTTTTTCCAGTACTTGCGGACGACCACGTCCGCTGGATCGTCCCCCGGATCCTGGCCATATGCGGCCAACGTGAGCTGTTCCCGCACGGCGTGCCGATAGCTGCGGTTTACGCCCGCCTTCCTGCGTCGGATTGAGTAGCGAGACCTCGCACCTGCTTCGCCGTACGTGTTACGGCGATCCTTCTGGTAGCTGAGTACCTTCTTCTCGTCCGGCGTCCGACTCTTGGCCATAAACACATGATGGCCCGGAATGGCTATTTCCCGCTATGGCTCTGACGTCGCTCTCCTTCCCGGCGCTAGGAGACACCCAGTAGCGGTGCAGACTGTCCATGTAGAGGGCAGACTTCGAGATGAACGGGCTATCAACCTGAACCGCTATCTCACAAGCGCGGCGACGACGCCGATCAGCTTGCGTTGGAGCCCACGCATCACGGCCAATGTCATTTCGTCCCGGAACCCCGTGACCGTCTCCCACTCGACGCCCGATCCAAAAATATCGCTGCCAAAGCCGATCTCGGTAGAAGCGAGGGTGCGCAGCCAGTCGATGCGGGACATCGCCGTCGTTGGTTCCAGACGGTTGGCAAGGCGCAGCGATTCTTCTAAAACGTCGGTGGCCGGGTCGAATCCGATTGCCTTCGCTAGTTCGGGAGTACAGCGGCCTGGACCTCCCCACTGATGTAGACCTTGTTGCAGAACGTCGATCTCGACGTCACTCAAGTCAACCGACACGATCTCGTTGGGATCGGGCGCTGCATAGCTCCATCATGCCGGATCGGCGCTTGTGGGCTGCCGTAGGACCGATCTGGCGCTATCCACATGCCTCGATGTGCCAGTCGGTCAGACTCGATCACCCGTGGAACCACAGAACGGGGGCGCCCGGAAGTGCCGCTCAGGGGCAGGCAATATCTGCATGGCAGTCCCGCCCGCTGTGCCCTTCTCAGATCACTGGCGTGGGCGAAACCGCAGCCTTGGCGGCCAAACGTTCGCACCTGGTGATTTCGCTTTGCCTGAACCCGATGGCCTCGGGTTCATCGACGTACTCAACGACTGTCGCCCCGAACCCGGTGAGCATCTCGACGCCTTCGGTCCATGAGTCGACTCAACCCGGCGAATAGTGCTCGATCCTGAGGCTCCAAGGCCGGCCGGACCACCTGGCGACGGAGTACCGCCACCTCGTGACGGAGCATGACTACCTCGATCGCCAACTCGTCCCCGTCTCGCCGGCCCAGGCCGCACCAACTGGAGAATTCTGATGAAGGCGAGGTAGAGGAACGAGAGGGCCATGGCCGAGTTTCGCCTTCCCGGGCCATTCCAGGAAAGTCCTGGCCAAGGTAGTCGGATGACATTCTCGACACCCACACGGTCGCAAACCGCAACGGCTGTGGCCCGAATGGCGACACGACAGCACAGAGCCGGGCCTTCAGTCGGGCACCAGCCGGTGGTCCGTCGTTCGGTACAGTCGGCTTGTGACGGATTCGGTCGAGATCGCGCTGGTGGGGCGCGATCGCGAGATCGCCGTGGTGCGCCGCCTCCTCGATGGTCTCGGCGACGGGCGCTCAGCCACGTTGATCGTGGAGGGCGATGCCGGCATCGGCAAGACCAGCCTGGTTGACGTCGCGGTCGAGGAAAGCCTTGCCCGGGGGGCGTTGGTGCTTGCAGGCGCGGCACATCCATTCGAGCGCTCCCGCCCGTTTGGGGCGGTCGCTGATGCCTTAGGTCTGCGGCGTGGCTCATCGGATCCGTCGCAAGCAGCGATCGGCCGGCTGTTGATGGGAGAGATGGACATCACCGAGGTATCGTCGGGTTCGCTCACGGATCTTCGCTACCGGATCGTGGAAGACGTCGTCGCCTACGTCGAGGCGCAGTGCGGCGATGGCCCGGTCGTCCTCGTGCTCGAAGACCTGCATTGGGCCGACAGCTCGACACTGCTGGCGGTGCGCACGCTGACGCATCGAGTGGTCCACGAGCCGCTCGTGCTCATCGTGTCGATGCGCCCGTCACCCCGGTCCGCCGAGCTGGACCAGCTCCTCGATGACCTGGGGGTCGACGCTCACCTCGTGCAGCTCGGCGCGCTGTCCTCGGAGGAAGTGACTGCGCTCGCGGTGTGCCGAGCTCGGCGGCCCGTGCGGGCCACAGCTGATCGGGGCTCTCGACAAGGCGGCCGGGAACCCGATGTGGGTCCGGGAGATCCTCGCCACGCTCGCGGAAATGGGCTCGCGGTCCGCCAGTGACGGGCCGGGGACTCTCGAGTTGTACGAGCTTCCCGATTCGCTCGCGAGACCGTCGTGCGACGACTTCGATATCTTCCGGATGCGACCCTGGAGATGCTGCGGTTCACGGCCGTGCTGGGAGACACCGCGACGGTTCGCGATCTGGCATCGATCACCCATCGGCCGGCCAGCGACGTCATGGCCGACCTCGTTGAGGCCTTCCGGAGCGGCGTCCTCGGCGAGCGGGGTGAGGATGTGGTGTTCCGCCACGAGCTCGTTCACGACGCCGTCTACCAGGACATGCCGCGGCCGGTGCGCCAAGCCCTCCACCGGGATGCGGCAACCGCGTTGGCCGACTCCGGCTCGGACGTCTTGCAGGTCGCTGATCATCTCGCCCGGGGCGCGACCCGAGGCGATCTCGAGGCTGTGAACTGGCTGCGGCGGCGCGCCGCCCAGGAGACAGCTCCGGTGGCACCACCGGTGACCGTCGAGGTCCTGGTTCGCGCCGAATCCTTGCTGCCGGCCGGTCACGACGACGCTGATCTGGTGTCCGCCGAGCTGCGTCGACGCGCTGTTGCGGGCAGGGCGGGTGGCCGAGGCCGCGGAACGAGCCGAAGCGGTGCTCGATCGTCGGCACCGTGGCGATGTCGACGTCCCACTCCGCCTGCGGCTCGTGTCCGCGTTGTCGATGCAGAACCGCGCTGCCCGAACTCATCGTTCGGGCCGAGTCAACGCTGGCCGAGACATCCGACCTCTCCGCGGAAGCTCAGGCGCTCGTGCTGGCACAGGCAAGCATCGGCCTCCAGCTCGCTGGAGACCTCGTCACCGGTGAGGACACCGCGCACCGGGCGCTCAGCATCGCCGAACACGCCGATGACGGCGAGTTGATCGTCTGGAGCCTGACCACTCTACGCGAAGGCGGTGGGGCGCCGAGGCCGATACGGCGAGGCGCTCGATCTCACCGGCCGCGCCCTTGCCCTGGCGGCGACATCGCAGGATCTCGCCACCCGGCTTCGCCACCCCAAATACTTCCACGCCATGGCGCTCGCCGATGCGGACCGCTTCAGCGAAGCGTCCGCCGCGTTCGACGACGCCCTCGACGAGTACGACGAGGGCCGCGTCGCCGCGGTTCCTGGGAGACACCATGATCATGGCGGCGACCACACAGTTCCTGACCGGGGCGTGGGATGACGCTCGCATCGGGCTGACCGCCGGCCTTCGAGTGGCCCAGGAGCAAGGGCTGCGAATCCTGGTCGCTCCCGCCAACGCGCATCTCGCCACCATCGCCATAGGAGAGGGCGACCGGCGGCGGGCCGAGGAGCTGCTCGCGCCTTCGAAGCCGAGCTGTCGAGCGAGACTCCCTGTTTCGGCGCCGAATCGATCGCGGTCGCCGCCGCCCGGTTGGCCGAAGCGGCCGACGACCACGCCCGGGCTTACGAGCTTCTCCGTAACTTCTGGCTCCACGATGCGGAGCTCGACAACCGCTACTTCCACCGTGACCTGGGACCTCCGCTCACGCGGCTGGCGTTGGCCCGAGGCGACCTCGAGCTCGCCAACGGGGTGACGGCACTCATCGAGAACGGCGCGGCCTTGGCCGAGGTGCCGACCGTGCAGAGCCGCCCTACGTTGTCGGGGCCTCGTCGACGGTGACCCTGAACTGATGCTCGAGGCCGTGGCGATCGCTCGCACTGGTGACCGACCAGTGAACCTCGCTGACACGTGCGAGGATGCCGATCGGTCCTCGCGGCCGCCGGACGCAAGGAAGAGGCGAAGCCCCTGCTCCTCGAAGCGCTGAAGCACTACGACACCATGGGCGCCCCAGCCTGGGCCGCACGGGCCGGCGCGGAACTGAGGCGCCTCGGTGTACGAACGCGGCGTCCGCGGACCACGACTACGCGCCACCACCGGCTGGGAGAGCCTCACCGCCACGGGCTCGCCGTCTCCAAGCTCGTCGCCGAAGGCCTCACCAACAAAGAAGTTGCCGGCCGCCTCCACATCTCTCCGCACACCGTCAACACCCATCTGCGCCACGTGTTCGACAAGCTCGACGTCACCAATCGAGCCGCCCTCGCCGCCGAAGTGACCCGCCGGGCGAGTCTCACGACGTGAAGGCGTGTTCTCACCCGATCGAGTGATGTCTCGCCGGGCGGCGAAGACGACACTGTGACCCACAGACCAACTCCCAGAAGGGATGGGCCATGCCGACCATCGGATTCGTTGCCCCGCTATTGCCCGAGATGACCGACGCCGAACGCGACGCCATGGCCTTGTGCTGGCGCGGCGAACGCAAAGCGGCGTACGAGGACGCCCGACGACCCGCCGGTGTCACCCGTGAATCAGTCTGGATCCAGCCGACGCCCATGGGCGACTTCGCCGTCGTCTACATGGAAGCGGACGACATCGACGCCGCCTTCGCCGTCATCGGTCGCTCGGACGAGCCGTTCGACTCCTGGTTCGAGACCACGTCAGTGCGTCCAGGAATCTCCCTCGAAGAAGGCTTCACCACCGGAACTGATCCTCGACTACCAAGCTGACTCGACAATCCTCTAACGATGAGCCCTCTCAGGCCGCATGGCCACGGCGACTGACAGCGCTCGTCACCGAGCACGCAAACCTCAGCGCCGCACGGCTTCATCGGCCACAACGAACGAGATGCCCTGCGGAATCGTCCAGGCGGACACGGAGCGGCCCATCGAGCGAACGCGACACGGTGGAAGCGACACCGCGTCGTATCAAGGAACTCCGGTCGGGCGTCCGACGGCGAAGCCGGAGGGAAGCCGATCGAATCATTCGCCGCGGGTGACGGGGGTTCGGACACGGCTCGGCGCCATTCGACCTGTCGTTGCCTCCCGGCCGCCCGGGACCCGCCCCGCTCGCCTCTACGGTCCCGACAGGCGTGTGTCGGTCCGAACGAAAGGTGGCGCATGGGCCTCGCCCACGATCGAAGTAGTGATCGGCCCGCGGCACATAGGTCGTTCGACGGCGTTCCCAAGCCGGCGTTCGGCGTGTTCCCGAGCCGGTGTTTAAGGATAGGCAGGGGCTGAAGGTCAGCCGTGCCCCGATTGTTGGCCTTCCATGCGGCCGGTTTGAAGCTCGCCGTTTTGGAAAACAGTCAGCGCTCAATCGTTCAAACGTCACTAGGGGATGA